>CAWFYC010000031.1:0-228376 GCA_963819855.1 uncultured Alphaproteobacteria bacterium | reverse complement strand
GCGTCGAACAGCCGCTTCGCCTCGGCATCATCGGTCGCGTCGAGCGACAGGGAAAATCCCTGGAAGCTGGGCGCTCCCTTGGCGTGTCCGTCCGAGGCCATCACCGTGGTGCCACCGATCTGGAGCGAGGCGTGCATCACCTTGTTCTCGCTGCCAGGCGGAATCGTGCCCTCCGGACATGGCTCCGGGCTGTCCTTGAATCGCATCATCATTCCGACCTGCGCGCCGAGCGCCCGGTGGTAGAATTCGATCGCTTCCTCGCAGCGGCCGTCGAAGAACAGATAGGGCTGAACCTGCATGATGACTCCTCCTCTTGTGTCGTAGCCACAGCGCAATGTATACACTGTCCACACGACCATAGCGGCGTCGATGGACAGTGTCCACATGCTCGCGGAGCAGTGATGATGGATACCACGGACCAATTACGCTCGCGCCGCACATACCATCACGGCGATCTGCGGCAGGCGCTGCTGGAGGCGGGCATCGCCCTGGCGCGTGACGGCGGACCGGATGCGGTGGTGCTGCGCGAGGCCACGCGTCGCGCCGGCGTGGTGCCCAACGCGGCATACCGCCACTTCGCCAGCCGGCACGCGCTGCTGCAGGCGGTGCGTTCGGCGGCGCTGGCAGCGCTGGCGGTGGCGATGGAGAAGGAACTGGCGCGGTCACGCGATGGCGGACCCAGCGTCAGCCTGCGCGCGTTCGGCACTGCCTATCTGCGGTTCGCGCTGACGCAACCCGGCCTGTTCCGTACCGCCTTCGCCGTGCCTGGCGATCCGGATACCGCGGGCAGTCCGGCGAAGTCAGGCCGCAGCGGCCTGAATCCGTTCCAGTTGCTCGGTGTCGCGCTCGACCGCATGGTCGAGGGCGGTATGCTGCCACCGGAACGACGGGCAGGTGCCGAGTATCTCGCATGGTCGGCGGTGCATGGCCTCGCCATGCTGGTACTCGAAGGCCCGCTGCGCAGGCTCACGCGCGCGGAGACGCAGCGGATCGGCCAGCGCGTGCTCGATATGGTGGAACAGGGACTGTAGCGCGCTTCGCCGTTGCCCGATGTCGGTTGCGGTCCGATCGCGCGACGTTCAGGCGGCCGTCCTTGAAGGCAGCGCGGTCTCCAACAGTCCGGCTTCGTAGAGAATATGGCGCATCGTTTCCAAGTGCTTGGGATCGTCGATCGCCAGCAGCGGCGGGCGCACGTGACCGCCAGGCTGACCCAGCAGGTTCATGCATGCCTTGATCTGCGACTGCGGCGAACCGAACACACCGCTCCAGTCGGGGCGAATAAGCCGCGTCATCAAAGCCTGGTAGCGGTTGGCTGCCTGCTCCGCCGCCGCGAAATCGCCGCGCCAGAACGCTTCGTAGAACGCCACTGCGAATGTCGCGCCGAGGCCGCCGCCGTCGATGTTGCCGTCGCCGCCAAGGCCGCGCAGCACCGAGAGCCCGAGGCGGTTGATGAAGCCGCCGAAGAACCGGACTCGATCGCCGACCTGCTCCAGCGTGGCCAACGCCTGCGCCGTATGCATCGTGCTGTCCTTGATGGCCACCACGCGGTCGATCCTGGTCAGTTCCAGCGCGGTTTCCCAGGTGATCTCGACCGCGACGCCACGCGCCCAGTTGTACACCATGATCGGCAAATCCACGCCGTCCGAGATCGCCGCAAAGAACGCCACAATTTCCCGCGGCGTCGGCGCGGCGTAGGGCGGCGGTGTGGACAGGATCCCATCGGCACCGGCCTCGCGTGCATGACGGCCGAGCGCGATGGTCTGCGATGGCGTGAATGTGGTGCAGCCGATCACCACCGGAATGGCGCCCCCGAGTTCCTCGACCGCTATTTCCGCCACGCGCCGGCGCTCGGCGTCGGTCTGCGCGAACCATTCGCCGGTGGTGCCGTTGACCAGGACGCCGTGCACGCCCTGGCGGTGATACAGCCGCAGCGTTGCGCGGAACGCCGGCTCATCAAGCGTGCCGGCCTCGGTGAATGGCGTCGGCGCTGCAATCCAGTAGCCTTTCCAGTCGACAGAACTGCGATCCATTGTTGCGCTCCGTTACCCGATGACCCGCGCGACCACGATCAGCTCCTTGCCGTACGCTGGGGCCGATCCGTCGAAGTCGCTGTATTCCGCTTCTACCACGAACCCGCACAGTTCCAGCAGGTGCCGCAGCTCCCAGCGCCAGGTCCAGCGCAGCGCCATCTCGCGTGTGTCGGTGTCCAACACCGCGCCATCCGGGGCGAATTCGGTGTCGCGCCAGAGATCGCGGCGGATCTGTGCCAGATGGTCAAAATTCGTCCGCAGGATCTCGCCGACATAGCGGCGGTGTGTCGTCGGATCGATGCCGTCCAGCGTCGGAGGTCGCGCGCCCCCATCGATCAGCAGATCAAGCCGAGGATCGAACAGATGCAGCGCCAATCGCCCCTCGGGCACAACATGGCGACGAATCGCCGCCAGCGCTTTGCGCTGCAGATCGACCGTCAGGAGATGCTGAAACGACCGGAAGGCGACGACGATGCAGCCGAAGCGCCGGTCCAGGCGCAGCTCGCACATATCCTGCGCCACCAGGGCGAGGCGCTGCCGCGCCGCAGCCGGCAGCGTCTCACTCTTGCGCTGAGCGATCGCCAGCATTCCGTCCGAGACATCGACGCCGGTGATGTCCAGCCCACGTTCCGCCAGCGGCAGCGCGATGCGACCGGTGCCGCACGCCAGTTCGAGCGCCGGGCCGCCGGTCTCGCGCGCGAGGCGCTCGTAGAAGGCGATGTCGCCGGCGATCTGCGGCGGCGCGTGCTGATAGAACGCGTCGTAGGCACGCACGAACAGGGAGGCGGCATTCTGGTAGAACCGGTCCATGATCGTCGATGCTTATAGCACCCACGCTCGGCTGTCGCGGCACTGCGTCAAGCGACCAATGGATCAAGTACCTCGGCAAACCGCACGCGATAGCCCGCATCCCTGCCATCCTGCAACGACCACGCCGCCGACAACCCGGCATGTGCCAAGGCGAAGTCAAGCACACGTTGGACGTCCAGCCCGAGCCGTTCCGCATAAAGCATGGCCAGCCGCAGCATCCGCTCGGGACGATGGACGATGTCGCCGTATGGCTGCGGATTGCACAGCAAATTGGCCACTTCGTACGTGCGTTCGCCAATCAGCCCCTTGGGATCGATCGCGCGCGCCATGAAGCTGCCAGACGCACCGGGCAAGAATGCCGGCCGCCTGCTCGTCGCCCCGCCATCGCCACCAGGGACCGATCGCCGTCCGCCCGCTCCATCAGCAAACCGCCGGCATCGGACGCGAGCAGGCGTACCGCGCCCGCACCGGCGAAATAGCGCGGCACCTCGGCGCCAGCCTGTTCGTCGCTGGTTTGCTTGAGGACCTTCAGCATCGCGGTATCGCCCGCTTGTCGCACCGGCAGGAGCCAGCTCGTATGGGTCTCGATCAGGCTTCCGTCCGATTGCAACCGCCAGTCGCGCAGATATCGGTCGAGCCGCGGGCGTCCGGCTCAGACCTTCTCCACCTGTCCATACTCCAGCTCCACCGGCGTGGAGCGGCCGAAGATCGACACGCTGACCTTCACCCGGCCCTTCTCCTCGTCCACCTCCTCGACCGTGCCGTTGAAGCTGGTGAACGGGCCGTCGGCCACGCGCACCTGCTCGCCCACCTCGTACAGCACCGCCGGACGCGGACGCTCCACACCCTCCTGGGTCTGCTTCATGATCCGGTCGGCTTCCGCGTCGCTGATCGGGCTGGGCTTCGTCTTGCTGCCCAGGAAGCCGGTCACCTTCGGCGTATTCTTCACCAGGTGCCAGGCATCGTCGGTCAGCTCCATCTTCACCAGCACATAGCCGGGGAAGAACTTGTGCTCCGCGTTGATCTTCTGGCCGCGGCGCATCTCCACCACCTGCTCGGACGGTACCAGGACCTCGTCCACCTGGTCCGCCAGACCCTTCTGCGCCGCCTGCTCCTTGATCTGCTGGGCGATCTTCTTCTCGAAGCCCGAGTAGACGTGCACCACGTACCAACGCTTGGCCATTGCCTGAAAACTCTCCTCAGCCGCTCATGCCGAACAGGGCACGGATGCCGATGCCGACGAACTGATCCACCAGGAAGAAGAACATCGCCGCCAGCGCCACCATGGCGAACACCAGGCCGGTGGTTACCAGCGTCTCCTTGCGCGACGGCCAGGTGACGCGGGCCATCTCTGACCGCACCTCACGCACGAATTTCGCCGGATCGACCGCCACGTCGTTGTTCTCCAGAACCCAGTTGCCGGGGACTATAGCGCGCCCGCGCGCCGCTGGCAGGGGTGGAGGGTCTCGAACCCCCAACCTCCGGTTTTGGAGACCGGCGCTCTAGCCAATTGAGCTACACCCCTGCATGGCGAGTTGGACCGCGCCTTGCGCAGGGCGCGTAGAAAGGGTGCAGCCGATCCGGTGTCAAGGGGCGGCCGTCACGCCAGTTCACCGACGCAATCGCCTCCCGTGTCATTCCCGCGCAAGCGGGAACCCAGGGGCACCAGCACGGGCTCGACCCCTGGGTTCCCGCTTGCGCGGGAATGACGTGATTTGCAGGGCTTGCCTGGAGCGGGTGACGGGAATCGAACCCGCATAGCCAGCTTGGAAGGCTGGAGCTCTACCATTGAGCTACACCCGCGACGGCCACTGCTTTACCCGAGCCACCGCAGTCGGTCGAGGCACATCTCCGCGGGCGCCGGACCTAGACAAGTTACCGTTTCATCAGCACCATCTGACCCACCGGGACAGAACCAGGGGTCGGCATCCCCGATGGCATACGAATATCCAAGCGCGGCGGGCACCGTCCGCCTGATACAGGTCCAGGGCCGTTGGCTGCTGCACTTCGCTGGCAGCCAATCCGGCCGCTGGCCATCGCCGGACGAGGCCGCCAGGGCCGTGGCTCGGCATCGCTCGGGCCTTGCCGCCTGGGATCACCGACGGATCGAGGCGCCCGAGGACCTGCTGGACTGGCGACCCCTCGGCGAATCCCTGTAGCGACACCGGCACTTTCCACAAAAGCGTCATCCAGATCGCACTGCGATGTGGACTATGAGCGCTGATCCTGAGGTGACCGATGTCTCAATCCGGCAGTGAATTGCTCTCGGCGCTACGCGACCTCCGCCAGTCGATCGCGGCCGAGGCCGCCAAGCGCATCGAGCGCTGGAAGGGCGACATCGAGCTGGCCTCTTTCACCGCGAGCGCCGCCAATCTCGCCCACTATCTGGCGTTTCGCCACCACGATCTGCGCGACCTGCAGCTTGATCTGATGCGCCACGGTCTGTCGTCACTCGGCAGGCTGGAAAGCCGTGTGCTGATCACGCTGCAGACGGTGGAGGACGCGATGGCGGCGCTGCTGTCCGGTACAAATGCCGCCCTGGGCTGGCCGCCCTCCGGCGAACAGTTCTTCAGCGGCGAGGCGCGATTGCAGTCGAACACGCACACTTTGTTGGGCGGCACCGCCGACCACAGTGGCGGCCGCATCCTGGTGACGCTGTCGGGCGAGGCGGCGCAGGACCCGGGTTACCTGCTGGAGATCGCGCGGCGAGGCGCCGATGTGGTGCGGATCAACTGTGCGCATGACGACGCCGACACCTGGGCCGCATTGATCGAGAACACGCGCAAGGCGGGCGACGCGGTCGATCGTCGCATTCCGGTCCTGATGGACATCGCCGGACCGAAGTTCCGCATCGGCGACGTCAAGCGGCAGGCCGGCGAGCGTCTGCTGGCCGGCGACCGGTTCCGCATGGTGGCCGACGCCGCTGGGTTCGGCAGCGACGCCATGATCGAGGCCGCCTGCGAGCCGGGCGATATCCTGGATCATCTCGCGGTCGGCACCGAGGTGGTGTTCGACGACGGCAAGCTGGGCGGCGTGGTCGAGGAAAGCCGGAAGGGCAACGTCCTGGTGCGGGTGACGCAGACGCAGCGCAAGGGCTTCAAGATGAAGCCGGAACGCGGTTTGACCTTCCCGCGCGCCGACCTGCATCTGGACCCGCTGACGGCGGTCGATCTGGCTGATCTCGATTTCGTCGCCCGGCACGCCGACCTGATCGGCTTCTCGTTCGTGCAGAGCGCCGAGGACGTCACCCGCCTGCAGGACGAACTCGCTGCGCGCCGGCCCGATTGGCAGCGTCTCGGCATCATCGCCAAGATCGAGACGGCACAGGCGGTGCGGAACCTGCCCGACATCATCGTGCGCGCCGCAGGCCGCCAGCCGTTCGGCGTTATGATCGCGCGCGGCGATCTCGCGGTGGCGATCGGCTTCGAGCGGCTCGCCGAGATGCAGGAGGAGATCCTGTGGCTGTGCGAGTCGGCGCACGTGCCGGTGATCTGGGCGACGCAGGTGCTGGACGAGATGGTGAAGTCGGGCCTGCCGACGCGCGGCGAGATGACCGACGCGGCGATGGCGGGTCGCGCCGAGTGCGTCATGCTCAACAAGGGGCCGAACGTGGGCGAGGCGATCACCACTCTGCGGGGTCTGTTGCGACGGATGATGGAGCACCAGTCGAAGAAGACCGCACGGCTGCGGGCGTTGCGCTCCTGGTAGGTGCGCCGGCAGATCCAGCGTTTTGCGTGCATTCCGTACTGGATTGCATCGTCGTCGCGCTGCCCTACTGACACGTCATTCCCGCGCAAGCGGGAACCCAGGGCGACGGCATGGACCTCCCGCTTCCTGGGTTCCCGCTTGCGCGGGAATGACCGGCGAGAGCCGGCGCCGACGGTGCAACTCCGGTTTCATTCAGGGCGGGTCGACCCGGTTGTCGTCCCGGCGCGCCGTTGCATCGAATCCGATCAGGCGATAATCCATCCGTAATACTCGGGAGGATTCGATGTCCGCGAGGCCAGATGAGCACTTGCCCGCGCGCCCGGTTGCGTGGGCTCGGCTGCTGTTGCTGATCCCGTTTATCGCCGTGCTCTGGGTGCCGTTCTACAACAGCGTCGAACCCGCTTGGGCCGGCATCCCCTTCTTCTATTGGTACCAGCTGCTCTGGATTATCCTGAGCGCCGCGATCATCGCCTTCGTCTATCGCCTCGAGCACTAAGCGGGACGCGGCGCATGATCAACTGGACCGCCCTCATCGTCTTCATCCTGCTGTTCGGCCTGGTCACCTGGATCGGCTTCATCGCCGCGCACTGGCGGCGCGGCGATCTCACCATGCTGCATGAATGGGGGCTTGGCGGGCGCCGCTTCGGCACCGTCGTTACCTGGTTCCTGATTGGCGGCGACCTCTACACCGCCTACACCTTCATCGCGGTGCCGGCGCTGATGTTCGGCGCCGGCGCGATCGGCTTCTTCGCCGTACCGTACACGGTAATGATCTACCCGATCCTGTACATCGTGTTCCCGCGGCTGTGGTCGGTCGCGCACAAGCACGGCTACGTCACCTCTGCCGATTTCGTGCGCGGCCGGTTCGGCAATCGCTGGCTCGCGCTGGCAATCGCCTGCACCGGCATCCTGGCGACCATGCCCTACATTGCGCTCCAGCTTGTCGGCATCCAGGTGGTACTCGGCGCCATGGGGATCGAGACCGGCGGTCTCAGCGGCGATCTGCCGCTGATCATCGCCTTCGTCATTCTCGCCGCCTTCACCTATACCTCCGGGCTGCGCGCACCGGCGATGATCGCCATCGTGAAGGACCTGCTGATCTACATCACGGTGATCGCGGCGATCATCGTGGTCCCACTGCATCTCGGCGGCTACGGCAAAATGTTCGCAGCGATACCGCCAGCCAAGCTGTTGCTCGCCCCGCCGCCGGCCGGTTCGCTCGGCAGCTTCAGCGCCTACGCCACGCTCGCCCTTGGCTCGGCACTGGCGCTGTTCCTGTATCCGCACTCGATCACCGGCATCCTGAGCAGCTCGAGCGCGCGCGTGGTGCGTCGCAACGCGGCGGCCCTGCCGGCCTATTCGCTGATGCTCGGTCTGCTCGCCCTGGTAGGGTTCATGGCAATCGCGGTCGGTGTGCAGTCGATGCCGGAGTTCGCTGGCGGGTTCAAAAGCTACAGCAACAACTTCGCGGTCCCGGCGCTGTTCCTGGCGATCTTCCCGTCCTGGTTCGTCGGCGTCGCATTCGCGGCGATCGCCATCGGTGCGCTGGTGCCGGCGGCGATCATGTCGATCGCGACCGCCAACACCTTCACCCGCAACATCTATCGCGAGTTCATCAACCCGGCCTGCACCAACGCCCAGGAAAGCCAGATGGCGAAGATCGTGTCGCTGGTGATCAAGGCCGGCGCGCTGGTGTTCATCTTCGCCATCCCATTCCAGTTCGCACTCTATCTGCAACTGCTGGGCGGCGTGTGGATCATCCAGACGCTGCCTGCGGTGATCCTCGGTCTCTACACACGGATGCTGAACGGCTGGGCGCTGCTGATCGGCTGGGGGAGCGGATTCTGCCTCGGCACCTGGATGGCCGCGTCGGTGAATTTCGCGCCGATCTATCCGTTGCACATCTTCGGCACCACGGTGCCGTGCTACATCGCGCTCGCCTCGCTGGTGGTGAACGTCGCGGTCGCGGTGGTACTGTCGCTGGTGCTGAACGCGGTGTCGTCGGACCGCCACAAGGACGTGACAGTGGCCGGCGACTACGCCTGAGCCCCAGCGGCTGACGGTGAGCGGACTTCACACCCTCAGCTCTACGCACACCGGCACGTGGTCCGACGTCTGCGGCCAATCGCGCGCGTCCTTCAGCACGACCTGCCGCTTCAGCCTGCCCACCAGATCAGACGACACCCAGATATGGTCCAGCCGCCGCCCGCGATCGGACGCGCGCCAGTCGCGGTTACGGTACGACCACCACGTGTAGAGCTTCTGATCCGCCGGTACGAAGTGCCGTACCGCATCGACGAAGCCGGTGTTCTGCCACGCCGTCAGCCCCTCGATCTCCGGCGGCGTATGGCTCACCACATCGAGCAACTGCCGGTGGCTCCACACGTCGTGCTCCAGCGGGGCGATGTTGAGGTCACCAACGATGACACTGCGCGCCAGCGCGGTGCGGGCAGCGAACCAGTTGCGCGTCTCCGCGATGAAGTCGAGCTTGTGGCCGTATTTCACGTTCTGTGCACGGTCGGGAATATCGCCACCGGCGGGCACATAGAAGTTGTGCAGCTCCACCGGCCCGCCCTTGATGTCGAGCAGTACGCCGATGTGTCGGCAGTCGCTCTTGCTGCACCAATCGGGTGCGATGTCGTGCAGCAGGATCGGCCGGCGCGACAGGATCGCCACCCCATTGTACCCCTTCATCCCGCGGAACAGCACATGCGGAAACCCGAGCTGTGCCGGCCCCTCGGCCGGGAACAGCTCGTCCGGCACCTTGGTCTCCTGCAGGCAGATCACGTCCGGCTCGAGCGCCGCGATCAGCTCCTTGAGCAGCGGCAGGCGCAGACGCAGTGAATTGATGTTCCAGGTGACGATGCGAAGTTTCACGCGAGCGAATCCATGCAGAACCGGGCAACGAAATCTAGCGGTCGCTGGACAGAACACCAAGACGGGCGACAATGCCGGCCAATTCCAGGGAGGACGACCATGGGCATGACAATCACCGAGAAGATCCTGGCGCGTGCCGGCGGGCTGGCGACAGTGTCGCCCGGCGACGTCGCCGTGGTCGATGTCGAGACCGCGTGCCTGATCGATCTCTCCTTCCTGCCGGAAGGCTGGCGCAAGGTGCTGAAGGTCGCCGATCCCTCCAAGGTGGTGATCGTGTTCGATCACCTGGTTCCCGCGCCGACCGCGCAGGCAGCCGAGTGCATGCAGACTGGGCGTGCGTTCGCGCGTGAGTTCGGCATTCAGCGGCTGCACGATGTCGGTCCCGACCAGGGCATCAGTCACGCGGTGATCGCCGACAAGGCGTACGCGCTGCCTGGCACCGTGCTGGTGAACGCGGACTCGCACACCTGCAGCGCCGGCGCGTTCAATTGCGCGGCGCGCGGTGTCGGTGGGCCGGACATGTTGTATGCCGTCACCACCGGCAAGGCCTGGTTCCGCATCGGCGAGACGATTCGCTACGATCTCACCGGCAAGCTGCGCCCTGGCGTTTCGGCGAAGGACATCTTCCTGACGATCGCCGGAAAGTGGGGGGCGCATGTCAACCAGAACATCGAATACGGCGGCCCCGGCATGGCCAGCATGAGCCTGAACGCGCGCCGCACGCTGACCACGATGGGCACGGAATTGTCCGCCGAGTTCGTGATCTTCGAACCAGACGACACGCTCACAGACTACGTGAAGGCGCGCAATGCGAAGCCGTTCACGCCGACCATGCCGGATGACGATGCGGTGTACAAGGAGCGCCGCGCTATCGACCTCGGCACGATCGAACCGCTGGTGGCATTGCCCGATGCGGTGGTGAACAATTCTGTTGGGATCAGCGAAGTGGCCGGCCGCAAGGTCGATCAGGCGTTCATCGGCGCCTGTTGCAATGGCACGCTGGATGATCTGGCGGTCGCGGCGCGCGTGGTGCAGGGCCGCAAGGTTGCCCCCGGCACGCGCTTCATCGTCACGCCAAGCACCGAGGCGATCCATCGCGCCGCTCTCGCGGCGGGCTATGTCGCGACGCTGATGGAAGCCGGCGCGATCGTGACGCCGGCGACCTGTGGCGCCTGCGTCGGCGGCCACATGGGCGTGCTCGGCCCGGACGAAGTGTGCATCACAGCGAGCACGCGCAACTTCAAGGGCCGCATGGGCGATCCGTCGGCGCGGATCTACATGGCCTCGCCCGCCACCGTGGCCGCATCGGCGCTGGCCGGGCAGATCGCCGGCGCTGCCGAATTTTTCCAGGGAGACGTGTCGTGAGAGGCGGACGCGTGTGGAAGTTCGGCGACAATATCAACACCGACCTGATGTTGCCGGGTCCGTACCTGTATCGCGACGCCGAGGCGCAGGCGCGCGCGGTGTTCATGAACAACCGACCGGGCTGGGTGGACCAGGTGCGGAAGGGCGACGCGATCGTCGGAGGCTTCAATTATGGCATGGGCTCGTCACGTCCGGCGGCGCGCAGCCTGCGCCTCTGCGGCGTGGGGTTCCTGCTGGCCGAGACGATCAATGGTCTGTTCTTCCGCAACTCGGTGAACTACGGGCTGCTGGCGTGCGAATGTCCGGGCGTGTCCACGGCATTCGAGGAAGGCGATACGGCCGAACTCGACATCGACACGTGGACGGCACGGAATCCGCGCACGGGCCAGACGTTGCAGGTATCGCCAGTACCAGAGCAGTTGCTGGCGATGATGCTGGGCGGCGGCGTCTATCCCGTGCTGGAACGTGAGGGCCTGATCGCGGCGCGGACGTAACTGGAGAAATAGTCTCATGAAGATCGTCGTGTTCGGTCCGGAACAACGCGTCGGCGTTCTGCGCGGGGAACTGGTCGTCGACCTGTCGCTCGCCTGCGCAAAGTTTCTAAAGGAACGCCAGAACGAGCGGCAGGCGGTGCTGTTGGCGGCAGCTCTGGTGCCAGGCGATCTGGCAACGTTCATCGAAGCTGGCAGGCGCGCGCTCGATCATGCGCAAACCGCACTGGAGTATCTGTTCGGCGAAGCCTTCGACCAGCTCGGCACGAACGGGGAGACGCTGGTGCACGCGGCCTCCGAGGTGCGCCTGCACGCGCCACGCCCGAACGGCTCGCGCATCGCCTGTGCCGGCGGGAATTTTGCCGATCATCTCGCGGGCATGGCGGCGATGGGGCTGTTGCCCGGTGCTGGCGCCATGTCGGTCGACGAAGCTGCGGCCAGGATCAGGGACAGCGGGATCTGGGGCTTCTGGAAGGTCGGACGCGTCACGGCGGGTCCGGACGCCGAGCTGCCGTATCCGAGCCGCGCCAACCGGCTCGATTACGAAGGCGAGGTCGCGATCATTCTTGGCAAGCAGGGCAAGGATGTGCCGGCAGCCGAAGCCAGGGAGCTGGTGTGGGGCGTCACGCTGCTGGGCGACTGGAGCATCCGAAGTCCGGCAGAACCGCAAGGTCCGCTCAAGTTCGGCATGGCCAAGAACTTCGACCAGTCGTGCTCGCTGGGGCCATGTATCGTGGTCGGCGAACTGGATCCGTCGGACATCGAGGTCGAAACCTGGGTCAACGGCGAGCGCCGCCAGCAGTTTAACACACGGGACATGGTGTTCTCGTATTGGGAGTACATCGAGTATCTGTCACGTGACCTCACGCTGTATCCTGGCGACATCATCAGCGGAGGCACTGCCGCCGGCACCGCCGCGGATTCAAGTCCGCGGCTGGCTGACGGCCAGTTGGCTCCGGAGCGGTTTCTCAAGGCCGGCGATGTTGTCGAGATACGGTCGCCGATTATCGGCACATTGCGGGCGCGCATTGTCACCAAATGAAGGCGAGCCATGGCACGTCGCTGCGCCCTGGAGCGGTTTCAGGCAAAGTCGAGATGGGTTTTTGCGCTCTACCCATCTACGGCAAGTATGGCAACGAGCGCGCAGCAACTCGTAGGATGGGTAGAGCGCAGCGAAACCCATCGAGCCAAGGGATCGCATGGAGTTTCTCGTCAGGCCGAAAATGCCTGGCCCGGGGGATCTGCTGCCCGACACAAATCCTGCTCATGCGACAGCTGAGAAAGTATCGTTTGTCGGAGCACTCTCAACGGTCCAATTGAGGTCGGACTTTCCCGAGAGGAGCACCCGTCGTGCCCGCTTTCACGCACACAAACGAGTTGCGGCAGACCTCCGCCGTCATTGGCGCACGGTAAATCCCACCGCCTGCAGTAGATAATCCGCAGCCACTGCTGCGGTATCTTGCATCGAACCAAACGATCCAACGCGCATCGGCCAGCTCTGACGGTGCGCGTTCCGTTAGAAAAGGAATCTCCACATGTTACGAAAAATGCGCCTCACGACCGCTCTGGTCGGGACCGGTCTGCTCGCCTTGGCGCCGGCGAATGCCGCGGTAATAACCTGGGATCTGGGGGCGCCGTCAGGGCTTCTGGGCGTATCGCAAGACTACACTGCGGGTGCGCCCCCGGTCACAATCACAGCGACGGGCTTCACAAATGGCAACTTCGTCGCCGCCAATCAAACCGCACTTTTCGGTAAGTCTGCCGGCGGTGACGAGACAGGGCTTGGTCTGAACGATGATCCGACGCTTGACGGAGGGGTCTCGGAACACGAGCTTCATGGCACCAACTGGATTCAATTGAACGTCACCAACGCGGTCAGTGCAGGCGTGACCGGCTTCTCGTTTACCATCGATAGCAGTACCGGCTGCACCGCGGTTCCGTGCACGACAGGTGGTGACAGCTGGCGGGTGTTCGGCTCCAACTCGGCGACTTCACTGGGAGCACAGCTGCCGGGGCTGATCGGCTTCGACGAGTTGACCTCGCACCTGCTCCCGACCGGGTTCGATTTCTTCAACTTCCAGGCTGTGACCGGCAATGTCTTGATCGGTTCTATTTCGGGAAATCAGGCCGCGGTCCCAGAGCCGGCGACTTTGACCATCCTGGGCGCCGCGCTGTTTGGCCTGGGTCTGGTCCGGCGGTATCGTGGGACAAATGTGTGACGGCAGCCCGACCGGCGCCGCCTTCGCCGCTGCTGCGGTTAACAGCTCGCGGGCAGTCAGCGGCGGCGATTTGACCGGCGTGTCCATGTCGCCGCACCTATAGTTTATGGCACGCCGCGAGTCGGAGATTCTGCCATGGCGATGCCCTGGGTCTGCATAGTTCCGAAAATGCCGTCGGTCCGACTGCGGGCGCAGATTGTCGGAACTTTGGATCCGACGGATGCCCTGGCGCAGCAGCGCCTGGGCGCCGTCAACTTCTCACTTGAGGGCTTCAGCGTCTCCGCTGCCAAACTGAAGGGCGTCGCCGCGGCAGTTGGGGACGGTCGTGTCGGTGTCGAAGTCGGCAACACCGGACCAAATTTCGCTGCCGCCTATTCGAGCGGCCCCAATCGACATTTCACCTTGGGAAAGTCCGAATTCCAGCCGGATGACAATTGGCGATCACAGATCGTTCACGAGGCAGTGCATGCTGCTTTCGACCTCGGCGGGGAGCACCCGCCGAATGAGATTGACGAGGCGGCGGCCTATTTGGGCGAGACCGTCTGGTTCCGCGCCGGCGGCCTCGCCCGCATCGTCACAGCGCCGGACGCGGCCGCCAGGATCTATGGCGCCGCGAGCGAAATCGAAGCGCGTCTGAACCTGCACACCAGGCCCGGTCAGCGCCTGACGCGGGACCAGGTGCAGGATCTGATCGCCGCCATCAACGGCCACCCTGGATATGCACCATCGGCGATACCATGATCCCAGAGCGGAACAGCGGCGCCGGGTGATGCTGTCGACTGGTGCGTCGTCGGCGGTCCGGCGAGGCGAAGGCGCTGTAAACCGGGCGAACCCTACTGGGGACGCAGAAACACGTATTCCGCCGAATAGGGAACGCTGAGAAAGCTGCCCGCGGTCGTGCAAGTGGCGGGCGCATTGCCGCCCCTGGTGTTGATCCGCTGAACGGTAGTGACGCGTCCGAGGCGACCATTGCCGTAAGTGACGTCGAGCCTTAGCCAGGGTATATCGGCCGCGGTCGCGCCCGGGGCGTTGCCAGCAACTTTGGCAACAACAAGACTTTCGTCGTTCAGCTCCCAGCTTGGCCCCACGAAGTGGCGTCCGACCGTCTGGCCGTCAGCCAGCAGGGAGGCAATGGGCTCGCGGAACCGCCAGCCCAGTTTGCCCACGGCGTCTGGCTTGCATTCATAAATCTGTGCTCCTTCGGCATGAAATTGCGCTATGCTGACCTGTCCCGGAGTGGCGATCGCGTCCGGCGTCTGCGCGTGTGCCACCGAAATGACGAGGGTAAGAGTGCCAGCGAAAGTACTGCGTAACATGACTGAAGCTCCATCGAACTGCGGTGGCCGTTGATAAGTGGTGAATACTCCGGACCAGCGCAGGCTCGTGGACCCGCTCACTGGTTGCCAGTAACTCTACGTTTGGTCCAGGGTTAGTTTGCAATGCGACGCGCATGCTCATCGGTAGTCGGCGGTGTGGAATCATCTGCCGACCAGGCGTGCAGTACCGCACGGCCAGGCGAATTGGATTTGGCACCGAGCCTGGCCGCGGTTCGCGCCGCAGCAGTGTTGGTCGGGTCAAATAGGAATTGAGCAGCAGTCACGCCCTCCGCAAAGGCAACTGCAATGGCACGCGCGACGAGCTCGCCGGCCAGGCCGCGCCTGCGGTGGGTCGGAACAACCGATGTCCCGACATCGACGGTTAGCCAAGCTGCCGGACGTGCTTCTGCCAACCCAATGATACGGCCGTCGGCTTCCCCGATTGCACCGAATAGAATGTCTGTCGTGACATCGAGACTGCGCACGTAGGCTGCGACAGCTGCGTCGCTGAAGCCGGAATGGAAGCGGCAGTTGCGCGAGACCGGGTCGAGCTCGATGAGATGCCGTTCTATTGCGGCCAGATCGCCAGCGTCCAGCCGCCGCACACCGGCGTTAGACATCGCCGGCGATATTTCCTTGGCGCTCATGGTCTCTCTTTCGAGTTCGGCCTGCCACTCCGGCAAGCCTCGCACCGTAAGCTGCGTGTTCGACGCCGAGCCGCCTGAGACGTCTGCTGGCGCATCACAATCTCCTGAATGCTAACCATAACGGTCATCGGAAGCGGTTGATCGTCCGTCGGGTAACTAGGCGGGGCCAACCGCGATGACAAAGGATCACTTCTCATCCTTGATGTGAGCCGGATTCATTTGTTAAGCGCGTCGAGAGTCGAATACCCAGGCGACTGCATCGGTCGCGTCGGATCCGATGCCCTGCTCACCGAGTAGGCGGGGTGCCCACCGCAGCAGGACGACGCCACCGACAGTCGGACCGACCGCTGCTGTACTTCGGGGGCCATTCGCGCCCGATCGGCTCACACCGAGTCCACGAGATGGTTATCCCGCTGCCGCTTTGATCACTTTCCGCGGCAGGCGCATCATCAGAAGCAGCAGCCACGCCGGCAATGTCATCATGATCAGCAACACATAGTTGTCGGCATAGGCGACGATCTGCGCCTGCTCGTTGATGATCCGATCCAGGAATACCGCGCCGTGCCTCGTCGCGGGATCGAGCCACTGATGCATGGGCCCGGCTGCCTGCAAGGCCCGATTGAAAGGGTTAACCGAGGCCCCGATCATCTCATGCATCGCCTGGGCGTTACGCGCCAGCATCGACGTCGCGACCGAGACGCCGATCGCTGCGCCGAGATTGCGCAGCAGACTGAACAGTGCCGCACCCTCGGTCCGCATCGACGGCGCCAGCGTGACGAACGCCAGCACCTGGAGCGGGGTGAACAACAGCCCCATCGCGGCGCCCTGGATCACGATCGCGATAATGATCTCTCGCTGCGACACGTCGGGAGTCCAGTGCGTCATCAGCCAATAGGAGTAGCTGAGCATCAGCAGTCCGATCCCCACCAGCAGCCGTGCGTCGATGCGGCCCGCCATGCGCCCCGTCAGCATGGTGGTCACAAGGCTGCCAAACCCGCGCGGCGCCATGATCAGCCCCGCGGTTTCCACCGGGTAATGGCTCAACACCTGAAGCCAGGGCGTCATCAGTGCAAGGCTGGACACCATGAAGATGCCCACCATGAACATCAGCAGGACACCGGACGCGAAATTAACGTCCTTGAACAGCGCCGGACGGATCAGTGGCTGGCGCGTGGACGACACGTGGATCAGGAACAGGTAGACTCCCAGGCCTGCGAACACCGCCTCCGCGATGATCTCGCGGGAGGTGAACCAGTCCTGGTCCTGGCCGCGGTCGAGCATCAACTGCAAGGCGCCGATCCCGATCGCCAGCACGCTGAAGCCGAGCCAGTCGAAGCGCAGACGTCCCTGCTCGCCGCCGCCCGGCAGGAAGATCATCAGGCCGGCGGCAGCGAGCAGGCCGAACGGCAGGTTGATGTAGAACACCCAGCGCCAGCTATAGGTCTCGGTCAGCCAGCCGCCGACCGTCGGGCCCATGATCGGCCCGAGCATCACGCCGACACCCCAGATCGCCATGGCGAAGCCACGCCGCTCCGGGGGGTAGATATCCAGCAGCGTGGCCTGCGACAACGGCACCAGGGCGGCGCCGAACACACCCTGAAGCACGCGAAATACGACCATCTGGCCGAGCGACTGGGCCGCGCCGCAGAGCATCGAGGCGATGGTGAAACCCAGTATGCAGCCAACGTAGAGCGGCTTGCGACCATAGCGCGCCGCCAGCCAGCCGACCGGCGCGGTCATGATCGCCGACGCGGTGATGTAGGAGGTCAGGACCCAGGTGATTTCGTCGAAACTCGAGGAGAAGCTGCCTTGCATGTACGGCAGTGCCACGTTGGCGATGGTCTGGTCGAGCAACTGCAGCACGGTGGCGCCGATCGCGCACGCCGTGATCATCGCCCGATGGGGCGTATCGTGGTGGACCGTTTCTCCCGGCATGTTGGCCGGGAACATGCGGACAAGAGGCAGCCACCGTCAAACGTGACGGCAGCTGCTGCTATAGCTCCTCACTCAAGGTCTCGCCTTCCAGCTCCAGCAACTGTTCGGCGCGTTCCGTCTCGATCTCCTCCACGCCGCGCAGCTTCCGTCCGACCGCGCGGGTGCGCCGCCGCGCCGCCTCGATCGTGTTGCTGAATGCGCCCGCCTGCTTTCCCAGGCGTTCCAGCACATCGTCCATCTTCAGCATCTCGGTGCGCGTGGCGCCAAGCAGGTCGCGGATCTGATCCGCCTTCTGCTCCAGCGCCAGCGTGATGAAGCCAAGATGGATGGTGCGCAGCAGCGCCGGAAACAAACTCGGCCCCATCACCAGCACGCGGCACTCACGGCCGATCTCATCGATCAAGCCCGGAATGCGCGCGACCTCGGCGTACAGCGCGTCGGTCGGCAGATACAGCACGGCGAATTCCACGGTCACCGGCGGGTTGATGTATTTCGTCGCGATCTTCTTCGCCTCGTCGCGCATGCGTCGTTCCAGCATGCGTGACGCCGCGCGTTCCGCCTCCGCATCGCCGGCGTCGGAGGCCGCGAGCAGTCGCTCGTAGTCCTCCACCGGGAACTTCGCGTCGATCGGCAGTAGCGGGCGGTCCGCGCCCTTCATCGGCATGCGCACGGCGAACTCCACCGCGTCGTTGCTGTCCGCGCGGACCTTGCAGTTGGTCTCGTACTCGCCCGGCGGCAGGATGTCGTCCAGCATTGCGCGCACCTGGGTCTCGCCCCAGCCGCCGCGCGTCTTCACGTTGGAGAACAGCCGCTTGATGTCGCCGATCTGCGCGGTGACCGCCTGCACGTCGCCCATCGCCTTCTGGACCGCGGTGAACTGATCGATCACGCGGTTGAAGCTCTCGTTCATTTGCTTCTCCACCGCGGCGTGGAGTTGCTCGTTCACGGTCTTCTGAATTTCCGCCAGTTTTGCCTCATTCCCGTCACGCATCTCGCGCAGCTTGCTTTCCAGCATGGCACGGACGCTCTCAAAATGTGCGCCGATCTCCTGGCGCTGCTGGCCCTGCTCGCGCGACAGGGCTGCGCGGGTGGTCTCCGCCTCGCCGCGCGTGCCGGCGATGTCCTGTTCCGCTAGCAAGCGCAGCCGCTGCAGCAGCCCGGCCTGCCGCAGCACGACCAACAACGTCACAATGCCCGCAACTGCGGCGAGCGCGGCCAGTAGGTCCGTCAGCATTGCCGTGTTCCCGTCCAGTGCGCGCCATTATGCCGCGACCGGCGCGAGTCGCACGCTGTTACACTCCGATAGCCGAGTTGAAACCTTGCCAACCTACCTACAGGACGGCGAAGCAACCTGGGAGGCCCCATGGCTCGGATAGCAACGGCAGGATGCCAGGCCTGGATCGACCGCTGCCACCTTCCGCTGGTGGTCGGTTTTGCCGAACTCGATATCCCCATCGACAGCGGGCACGGTTACACGGATCACGTTGACCGACGGCAAGCAGATCCCGGTCGCACGCGACCTGGGTGCGGCGGTGTTGCGTCAGGTCGAATGCGACGAATTGCTGTGCCTGCGGCTAAGGAACGGCGTAGCCGTCGCAGTAGACTTCGCCGACGGCCGGGCACCGTTGGTAAGCGCCGGCCTGGCGGGTGCCGGGTGGCAGGCATCCGCCGTCTAGGCGGCTGCCGGCACGACATCCTGGTTGGTGGCCAACTGCGGCAGCAGCGGCAGCAGCGTCGTCAGGTCCCGCTCGGCAACGCAGACCAGATATTGCCGCGCCTCCGGCGTCCGATCGGGCGACTCCGGCAGCGGCAGACCATCCGCCCCGAGCGGCAACGCCGTCAGCCCCAGATCGCCATACACCTTCAGCAGGCCCGGTCCGGCACGCCAAAATGCCGGATCCAATCCCTCCTGCTGCGCCAGATCGCGCAGCCGCCAGATCACCGAGACACGGTCGCCTTCCGCCCCCATCGGATCGCCCAACCCCAGCAACACGCGGCCGCAGCGGCGGAACGGGATGCCGGCGCGCTCCGCCTCGCCCAGCACCAGGCCATCGGCTCTCGCCGGCGGGATTGTGCCGCCGAGCAACGCCAGCCGCTGGCGCGACGCCGCATTCCACGGCAGCCAGCGCACCTTGCCGGGCCGCAGCAGACGCCAGATCGCAATCAGCGCCAGCGCCACCGCCAGCGCCACGGTCAGCCGCAGCGAATGCGGCACGTCGTCCGACATCACCACCGCCCACCACGCGTTGTTGGTCAGCAGATGCACGCGAGGCCGCGTGCCCGACAGCGCGAGCAGGCAGATCACCAGCGCGAACAGCGATATCGCGCTGGACGCTTCCAGCGGCCCGGTCAGCAGGCTGGCGTGGCGGTAGAAGCTGCGACGCAACGGCGCCACCAGCATGACCACCACCACCAGGACGCCGGAAATCCACAACCGCTCCACCTGTGTCGCGGTGAAGGCGGCACCGACGACGAGCAGGAAGATCGTCGCGCCCCATGCCAGGTTGACCCGTTGCGACAATCCGAGCGCCACCACGATCAGGCCGGCACCGATCAGTGACGGAACGAACTGGCCGGCCTGGGTGGCCATCTCGGCAAAATCCGGATCGATCCACGAGAAGTCCGGTTGCGGCGCCAGGATGCCGACGCACAGCAGCATCACGCCGCTCAGTGCGACCAGTCCGGTGGCGCTCGCAACGGCGAAGTCGGGCTCGCTCCAGCGCGCCAGTCCGCCCAGGCGCTCGGCCCGGCGCAGCAGGACGCTGCCGCGCAGCAGGATCTCGTTGCCGGTGAACAGGAAGCCGGCGAGGAACAGCGGGATGATGTAATAGTAGAGCCGGAACACCACGATCGCACCGACGATGTGCGCCGCGCTCACATAGGGTTCCAGGCCGATCAGGATGGCGGTGTCGAACACGCCGATGCCGCCGGGCAGGTTGGCGGCGAGACCGGCGGTGTAGGACGCGACATAGACGCCCAGGAAGATCGGCCAGGTGAGATGCGGCGTGGCCGGCAGCAGTGCGTAGAAGATCGACGCGGTGATCGCGACGTCCACCGTCGCCAGCACCACCTGCAGGATCGCCATTCGCCAGCCCGGCAAGGCGATCTTGTGGCCGAACAGGGATGCGCTGCCGAGGACGCGCGACAGGGTGACGTAGCCGACCACGATCGCCCACAGCAGCGCGCCCACCGCGTACATCACCCCGGCCGGCATGTGCTCACCGAAGAACGGAATCGACTGCGGCTCGAGGAACAGGATCGTGCCGCCCAGCACCATGCCGCCGAGTGCGAAGGTGAGGCTGCAGAACGCCACGGTCTTGGCGATCTGGATCGGCGTCAGTCCCCAGTGCGCGTACAGGCGATAGCGCACCGCGGCACCGGACACCGCGGCGAAGCCCAGATTGTGCGACAGCGCATAGGCGCAGAACGACGCGAACGCGACGCGTTTGTACGACACCTTGTGTCCCGCGTAGATCGTGCCGAGGCGATCGTAGATGGTCAGCACCGCATAGGACAGCACGGTCCACAGGAAACTGATCGCCAGCGCGTGCAACGGAATGTCATGCAGCGCAACATTGATGTCGTGCAGCCGCAGGTGGCGGAATTCCTTCTGCACGACATAGATCGCGCCGATCAGCAGCAGCACGCCGAGGATCGGCGGCAACTGGCGCAGACACGCCTTGCCGATGCCGCGTGCGCGCTGGCTCAGCATCGCGGTCAGGCGGCGTCCGCCGGGCGCGACAGCGCGGCCTCGATCAGCGCCACCGTCTCGTCGACGCCGTACAGCGCGATGAAGCCACCGAAGCGTGGACCTTCCTGCTGGCCAAGCAGCACCTGGTACAGGCAGCCGAACCAGGCCCGCAGCTCGGGGAACGGATGACGCTTGCCGACCTCGTAGACGATGGTCTGGATCGCTTCGGCATCGGCGCCGTGGTCCATGCCTTTCAGCGTCTCGGCCAGATCGGCAAGTGCGGCGCGCTCCAGATCGGTCGGATGGCGGTAACGTTTCTCCGGCCGGACGAAGTCGCGGTAGTAAGCGATTGCGTGGTCCACCAGCTTGTCGAGGAACGGCATCGTCTCCGGTGTCGCGTCCGGCCGATAGCGGCGGATGAACCCCCACAGAATGGCAGGCGTGTCCGCGTTCACCACCGAGGCGAGGTTCAGCAGCATGCCGAACGACACCGGGCTGCCGCCATGATTCGGCAGCCGGCCGGCGTGGATATGCCACGCCGGATTGAGCGGTTGCTCCCCCTCCGGCTGCGCCGCGAGCCGCGCGGCATTCGCGAGGTATTCGTCGGTCGCGCGCGGGATGACATCGAAATAGAGCCGCTTCGCGCGTTGCGGGGCGTTGAACATGAACTGCGACAAGCTTTCGGGCGGGGCGTAGCGGAGCCATTCCTCCACCGACAACCCGTTGCCCTTCGACTTGCTGATCTTTTGCGCATGTTCGTCAAGAAACAGTTCATAGGTGAAGCCTGCCGGCGGCATGCTGCCGAGAATGCGGCAGATCCGTCCCGACAACCGCACCGAGTCGATCAAATCCTTGCCCGACATCTCGTAATCGACGTCGAGCGCGTACCAGCGCATTGCCCAGTCGGCCTTCCATTGCAGCTTGCAGCCGCCGCCCCTCACCGTGGTTTCGAACGCCTCGCCGCTGTCCGGATCGCGCCATACCACGGTGCCTGCCACTGGATTGCGGCTTTCCATTGGCACTTGCATGACGCGGCCGGTGCGCGGATGCAGCGGGAGGATCGGCGAATAGGTGACGCGACGCTCGGGCCCCAGCGTCGGTAGGATGACCGCCATCACCTCTTCATAGCACTCCAGCACGCGGATCAGCGCCGCATCGAACCGGCCGGCGGCGTAGTAGTCGGTGGACGAGGCGAATTCGTATTCGAAACCAAACGAGTCCAGGAACGAACGCAGGCGCGCGTTGTTGTGGGCGCCAAAGCTGTCGTGTGAGCCGAACGGGTCGGGGACGCGGGTAAGCGGCTTGCCCAGATGCGGCATCAACAGGTCGCGGTTGGGCACGTTGTCGGGCACCTTGCGCAGCCCATCCATGTCGTCGCTGAAAGCGATCAGCCGCGAAGGCAGCCCGGTGAGCACGGTGAATGCGTGCCGCACCCAGGTGGTACGCGCCACCTCGCCGAACGTGCCGATATGCGGCAGGCCGGACGGACCGTAGCCGGTCTCGAACAGCGCCTCGCCCTTGCCAGATGCGGCAAGACGCTGGGCGACCTTGGCAGCTTCCTCGAACGGCCAGATTTTTGGATGGGCCGTCTGGTTGTTGCGAAGTATTTCGGGCATTCGCCGGAAGCTAG
The DNA here is from genome assembly GCA_963819855.1 of uncultured Alphaproteobacteria bacterium. Classification (GTDB taxonomy): domain Bacteria; phylum Pseudomonadota; class Alphaproteobacteria; order Acetobacterales; family Acetobacteraceae; genus JAMXLO01. Next base: position 205,657 of record CAWFYC010000031.1, on the reverse strand, counting down.
AAACCGGCGGGTGCCCGGTCAATCGCGGCGGGGAATTTTGTTGGGGCGGCTACATGCCGCTGCCGCCGCCGTTACCGCCGCCGCCGTTGGCACCACCACCAGTCGCAGCCGGAGCGAACTGCGCCACCGGCGTGCTGGCGACGGCGCAGCCCGCACCGGCAAGCGCGAGGCAGAGGCAGGCAGCGCGGATGGCACCAGGCATAGCGTTAGTATCCCCCGTTGCCACCGCCGCCCGATGGGCTCATCGCCGCCCAACTCGGCTGCGGTCGCGGTGTCCCGGCGTGGCTGCCATCCGGTGCCGCGCAAGCTGCAAGCACCAACACACAGCACGCCGCGACCATGGATTTTCCGAACTTGCACATGCGGCGCTCTCCCGACCTGAGACTGATCAACCGGTGGACGAACCGACCGCGATGCGAATTCCTTCCCTCACCAATTCGTGGTCGGAGCGACAAAGTTTCCAGGCGCGACGAAATCTGCTTTAGGCGTCACAGGTGACCGCATCGCATCGAGAGCCATGGCGCGCATTGTCCTGCCCGACGCGCCGTCCGTCGTAGCCGGCCACGGCCGCGCCGCGATTTTCACCGTCGATGGTGAACTTTTGCTGCTGCCCGCGGCGGAAGCCGCCGACTTTCTGCGTGGCCTGCCGGCGCCGCTGCTGGTGCATGCGCCGGCGACATTTCGCCGCCTCGGTCTGCGCGGCGTGCCGGCATTCGATCTGCTGGAACTGTTCGCCTTCGCGCTGCCCGCACGGACTGCCGCGCCGACGCCTCGAGGTCTCGCCCTGGCGCTCGACTTCGAACCACCGCATGGCGGCCTGGAAGCGGCGGCGGCGCTGCTGCCGGAACTGGTTGCCGCCCTGCTGCATCGCCTCGCCCAAGGCCGCGACATCGCGTTGAACCGCGACGCTGCCGGGCTGGCGGCAAGGATGGGCCAGGCAGGCTGGGGCTGGGCACCGTTCGTCAGCACCGCGCTCGGCCAGCCGGATGCCGCGCCGTCCAGCGAGGCATTGAAGGTGTGGAAGCGCCTGCCGGAGTGGGAGGATACCGCGCCGCTGCCGCCGCCTTCGTCGCTACCGGTGGCGGAATCCGAGGCCCGGACGCGGCTCGCGGCGATGCTGGGACCGCACGCCGAACAGCGGCCAGGCCAGGCGGACTACGCCGGCGCAGCCGCAGCCGCCTTCGCCCCACGCGAGACCCGCGGCGATCCGCATCTGGTGCTGGCGGAGGCCGGCACCGGGACCGGCAAGACGCTGGGCTACCTGGCCCCGGCCAGCCTATGGGCCGAGAAGAATCACGGCGGCGTGTGGATCAGCACCTTCACCCGCCACCTCCAGCGTCAGATCGACGCCGAGCTGGCGCATCTGTTTCCCGATCCTTCCGACCGCCACAAGCGCGTGGTGGTGCGCAAGGGCCGCGAGAACTACCTCTGCCTGCTCAATCTGGAAGACGCTCTCGTCCCCGGCACATCCCGGTTGACGCCGGCGTCGATTATCCCACTCGGCCTGATCGCCCGTTGGGCGCTGGTAACCGCCGATGGCGACATCCAGGGCGGCGACCTGCCTGGTTGGCTGGCGGAGCTGTTCGACCGCAACACCATCCTGAGCCTGGCCGACCGGCGCGGCGAGTGCATCCATGCTGCATGCCCGCACTGGAGGCGCTGCTTCGTCGAACACACGATCCGGCGCGCGCGCACGGCACAGCTTGTCGTGGCCAACCACGCCCTGGTGATGACCCAGGCCGCGTGGGGCGGGCTCGACGACAGCGTGGTGCCAAGCCGCTACGTATTCGACGAGGGCCATCACGTGTTCGACGCTGCGGACAGCGCCTTCTCCGCCGAGCTGTCTGGTCTGGAGACCGCTGAGCTGCGCCGCTGGCTGTTGGGCGCCGAAGGTGGGCGATCGCGCGCCCGTGGCCTGAAGCGGCGGATCGACGAGCTGGTCGCCGCCCGCCCGCTGCTGGAGACGCCGTTGGACGCGGCGCTGCAGGCGGCGCGTGGGCTGCCAGCGCCCGGCTGGTACAGCCGCATCGCCGCCGATCATGCCGACCGGGGCGATGCCGGACGGCCCAATCCGACCGAGGCGTATCTGCGGCTGATCCGCCACCAGGTGCACGCTCGCGCCGCCGGAAACGATGCCGCCTGGGGCGCGCTGGAATGCGACGTCTTCCCGGTCGGCCCTGGTGTAGCCGAAGCGGCGGAGCGGCTCGCCCGCGCCTATGCGCGCATCGCCGAACCGATCGCCACGCTGCGTGAACGGTTGCTCGCGCGCCTGGACGAGGAGGCGGACGAGATGGACGCCGCGACCCGCAACCGGATCGAGGCCGCCGGGCGTTCGCTCAACCGTCGCGTCCTGATGCCGCTCTCCGCCTGGCAGAACATGCTGCATTCGTTGGCCGAACTACCGGCTGAGCCCGGTGATAGACCGGGTCAGATCCTGTTCCTGCGGGTGGCGCGGGCCGACGGAGGACGCGAAATCGATGTCGGCCTGCATCGCCACTGGCTCGATCCCACCATCCCGTTCGCAGCCACTCTGGCGGCGCCGGCGCAAGGCCTGCTGGTGACTTCCGCTACACTGCGCGACGCCGGCGATGCCGACCCAGAAGCTGCCTGGGAGTCCGCCGAGGCGCGGGTCGGCGCGCCGCACCTCCCGTCGCCGGCAATCCGCGCCGCCGTCGCCAGCCCGTTCGACTACGCCACCCAGACCCGCGCCTTCATCGTCACCGACGTGTGGGGGGGCGACATCGCCCAACTCGCCGCCGCCTATCGCGCATTGTTCATTGCTGCCGGTGGGGGCGCACTCGGGCTGTTCACCGCGATCCGCCGCCTCCAGGCGGTGCACGCGCGCATTGCGCCCGAGCTGGAAGAGGCCGGCATCCCGCTCTACGCCCAACACGTCGATGCGATGGGCAACGGCACGCTGGTCGACATCTTCCGCACCGAGGAGGCGAGCTGCCTGCTCGGCACCGACGCGATGCGCGACGGCGTCGACGTGCCCGGCCGCGCGTTGCGCCTCGTGGTGTTCGAGAAGGTTCCCTGGCCACGGCCCGACATTCTGCATCGGGAACGGCGCATCCATCTCTCGGATGGCGATCCGAAGGCATACGACGATCGCATTGCGCGGCTGAAGCTGCGCCAGGCGTTCGGCCGGCTGATCCGGCGCGCCACCGACCGCGGCGTGTTCGTGCTGCTCGACCGCCAGACGCCATCGCGGCTGCTGTCGGCGTTTCCCGCCGGTGTGGCGGTGCGGCGTGTTGGCTTGGCGGAAGCGGTACGGCAGACGAGCGCATTCCTGGGCGAGCCTCCACCCGCTTGAACTATCCGGGCGGTTCGATCAGGTTCCCGCCACACGACACGGAGTTTGACAATGCGCGCGCGTGACGCGTTGGACGCGCCCGAGGCACTGGTGCTCACCATGGTCCTGGTCGCCGCGGCGGATGGTGGCATGACCGACCGCGAGATCGGCGCGATGGCCGGTCAGGTCCAGACGCTGCCGGTGTTCCATGACTTCACCACCGAAAAGCTCAGCGCGGTCACCGACGCCGCGGTCGAGCTGCTCAACGAGGAGGACGGGCTGCGGCATGCCGCGCGACTGATGCGGGGCGCGCTCGAACCGCGCCTGCGTGAGACCGCGTATGCGCTGGCCTGCGAGGTGGTCGCGGCGAACCCGGTGGCGAAGCAGCGGACACTGGAGATGCTGGACTTCGTGCGCAGCGAACTTCAGCTCGACGCGCTGGTCGCTGCGGCGATCGAACGGGGTGCGCGCGCCCGCCACCAGCGCTTCGACTCCGGCAAATAGACATGCGGACGCTGGCGGCCGGGGCGGCGATCGCCGGTGTCCCGATCGCTGCTTTGGTTTTGCTGGCTTCGGTAGGATGGGTGCCGGTCGCCGCCCTGCTGCTGGCGATCGGTGCGACGCTCCTCGCGGCCCTGGTAATGGCGCTGCGCTGGTCGCGGGATCTCGATCTGCTGGCGGACCGCGTACGCCGTATTGCGGCGGACGAACCAATGCCGAACGGTTCGCCGATGCTGCCGGGCATGCAACAACTCGGCACCGACCTCGAACGCCTCGCGCGTCGTGCGGCCGTACGATCGGCGCTGATCGAGCAGCTCCGCCGTGCCGACGGCACCGTGGTGGAGCGGCTGCCCGACCCGCTGATCGTACTGGCCGAGGATCGTGCCGTGCGCCGCGCCAATTCCGCCGCGCGGGCGGCGTTCGGTGCCGACGTACCGGCGGTGCTGCGGCATCCTGACCTGCGCGCCGCGATCGATCGTGCGTTCGTCTCAGGTCTGACGCAGACTGCCGAGGTGACGCTGCCGGTTCCCGTGCCGCGCGAGGTGCATGCGGCGGTGGTACCGATGGATCCGCCGATCGCCGATGGCGGCCGCGCCGTCGTGGTGCTGTCGGATCGCTCGCGCGAACGCGCCGTCGAGCGGATGCGCGCGGATTTCGTCGCCAATGTCAGCCACGAGCTGCGCACACCGCTGGCATCGTTGATCGGCTTCATCGACACGCTGCGCGGTCCGGCAGCCGATGATCCGCCAGCACAACAACGCTTTCTTGGCATCATGGGTGAGCAGGCCGCGCGGATGAACCGGCTGATCGACGACCTGTTGAGCCTGTCGCGCATCGAGCTGATCGAGCATCAGGCACCCTCCGGCATCGTCGAACTACCCGGGTTGGTGACGCGGCTGGTGGCGGGATTCGAGCCACGACTGAAGCAACGATCCGTCGCGCTGGACCTGCGGTTTACGGAGGAACTGCCGGCGGTGATCGGCGATGCGGACCAGCTGACGCAGGTGCTGCAGAACCTGCTGGACAACGCCGTCAAGTATGGCCGGGAGAATGGCACGGTGCGGCTCGATGTTGCTCTCGCGCCGCCGGGGAGGACAGGCGTGGTGGTGACGGTGGCCGACCAGGGCGCCGGCATCCCGCGTGAACACCTGCCACGACTGACCGAACGGTTTTATCGCGTCGATACGGGACGGTCGCGCGCTGCCGGTGGCACCGGGCTGGGTCTGGCCATCGTCAAGCACATCGTGAACCGCCATCGTGGACAGCTGACGATCGAGAGCGAAGAAGGGGTCGGCACCACGGTGAGCGTGTGGCTGCCGCAGGCGGTGGCACGGCCGGTTGCGGCCGACTTCCAGGTTTAGGGCGAGTTGGCGGTACGTCGGGCAGTCGCGCCCAGCCACAATGTGCCTGGGAAGGAGGGGTTGTTTTCGATCAAATCTTCCGGGACCCACAACTGTTTGAAAGAACGGGGTCAAGCGAAGTTCGGCTATGGGTGGTTTCTGCCGGTCCGATTCCGAGCGCCAACAGTCAAGGCCGGAGGCGGCTACAATCCGGTGAACTCAGATCCGGTCACTCTTAGCCATCCCGGCTTACTCTGGCAGGATGAATTGCCGGGTAGCAGTGACGGAGGGGCGAACGTGAGCATCGCGCAGCCCCAAATACTGGTGCGGCATGATCTGTCGATCGCCGATGTCGATTACCGCGAGGATCGGCTTTACGAGCATAACAGCCGTGCCGCCGGATCGGACGACGGCCGGAGGCTGGGTTTTGCTGCTGTCGACGCACATGGAGCCCAAATAGGTGCGATCGCCGGTTACACCTGGGCGGGTATGGCTGAAATCAAACAACTCTGGGTTGATGAAGCACACCGCGGTAAAGGCCTTGGCAAAAAGCTGCTGCATGCCGCCGTGACTGAAGCCACTGCCCGTGGCTGTCGGGTTGTCTGGGTGGCGTCCTACGACTTTCAGGCTCCGCGCTTCTACGAGAAGTTCGGTTTCGACCGGCAAGCCGAGCTAACGGATTGCCCTCCAGGGCATACGCACGTGATCCTGCGCCGCCGGCTTCGGGATTTGATTAGCGCTGGGCCGCATGTGGCCATGCCCCGATGACCAAGGCGCGGCTCGAAGCTCGCCGCCGCAGTCATGCAGCGCACCGGAAAGATCGATTTCGCGGCCCGCGCCCGCAACTTCGACACCAACGACGTCAGGCTGATCATCGCTCGCCTCACCCAAGGCCTGCTCCGCGCCCAGGCGCTGGAAGCAAGGCTCGAGGGCATCGCGCCCAGGCTTGACGCGAAACCCAGAGTCGTTCCGTCCCAGCGCCAGCCGCGCGCCGCCCCCACCCCGCGTCAGATTGAGGCCACCGCCTCCTGCCCACGCCGGGGCGGATTGCCGCTGAGGTCCGCCGCAAGCCAATCGGCGCCGTGGCTGTCGATATCTGCTGCGACCTCGGCATTCTGCCATGCCATCCGCTGTGACGTGAGCTGCGCGAGGCGTTGCGCGGTGAGCGGTCGCGCGCGACAGTCGGCGCTGGAATTCGGAGGACGCGGCCATGGCAACAAAGAAGATCGCGATAGTGACGGGCGCCGCGGGCGGTATCGGCCGCGCGATCACGCTCGGACTGGTGGGCGCCGGCATCGATGTGGCCGCGGTGGATCGCAACGAGGCCGGGCTCGCCGCGCTGGCAGCGGCGGGGCACGACAAGACTGGCACGATTCAGACGATCCCCGCCGATCTTGCACAGCCCGAGGCGTTCGATGCGATCGTCTCCGCGGTGCTGAGCCGTTCCGGCCGGATCGACGTGCTGGTGAACAACGCGGGCATCGGCCAGGCCTCGATCAAGCCGGACCAGCGGCGCAATCCGATCCGCATGTGGGAGATTACGCACGAACAGTGGCAGCGCTTTCTGGCGGTGAATGCCACCGGCCCGATCATGATGGCGCGCGCGGTGGTGCCGCACATGCTGGCAGCAGGCGCGGGGCGGGTGATCACCGTCACCACCAGTCTCGGTACGATGGTACGAGGGGGTTACCTGCTGTACGGCGCCAGCAAGGCGGCAGCCGAGGCCGCGATGGCGGTGCTCGCGGCGGACCTGAAGGGCACCGGCGTTACATCGAATGTGCTGGTGCCGGGCGGCGTCACCAACACCGCCATCGTCGGCGACGAGGCTGGCGACCGGGCGCGGATGCTGCAACCGGAGATCATGGTACCGCCGCTGTTGTGGCTGATCTCGGACGCGGCTTCGGAGGTTACGGCGCGGCGTTTCGTGGCGATGGACTGGGATGCCTCGCTGCCGCCGGCGCAGGCGGCAGAGCAGGCGGGGGTGCCGATCGCGTGGCTAGGCATTGCGCGGATGCCGGTGGAGCCAGCATAGGGCGCCTACGGATTGCGGTAATCCAGGCGCACCAGCAATGATCGGGATGGTGGGTCATTGCGCACCATGGCGACCAAGCCTGGTCTCGTTACCCCGCCGGCGCGATGATGATGCGGCGGTTCTGCCGGCCCTTGTTCTCGATCTTCAGCACCGCCACCCGTCCGATCTCGCCGGTGCGCGCGACGTGCGTGCCGCCACACGGCTCCAAATCCACCAGCGCGTCGCCCTCGCCGATACGCATTAGGCGCAGCCGCCCGGTGCCGCGCGGCGGCGCTACCGACATCGTCCGCACCAGCCCCGGATCGGCATCCAGCACCGCCTCGTCCACCCATTCGATCCGCACCGGATGGTCCGCCTCGATCAGCGCGTTCAGCCCTGCCTCGATCTGCTCCTTGGGCGGCGGATTGGGCAGGTCGAAGTCTAGCCGCGAGCGGTCGGCGCCAACCGACCCGCCGGTCACCGCTGCGCCCTTGATCAGGCTGCACAGCAGATGCATCGCAGTATGCATCTTCATCAGCCGATAGCGGCGGTCCCAGTCGATCTCACCTGCCACCACCGCGCCGACTTGCGGCAGCGCCGCACCCGGCGTGGGGAGGTGCAGGATCGTCTCTCCTTCGCCTTTCACCGTGTCGGTGATCGCGGTCTCGCCGCCCTCCCAGCGCAGCATGCCGACATCGCCGGGCTGGCCGCCGGAGCGGGCGTAGAACACCGTCCGATCGAGCACGATCCCCTCCGGTCCGCTCACCAGCACCGTGCCGGCGGCGGACCGTAACCGCGGGTCGTCAAGAAACAGCTTCTCCGTCATGCCGCAATCCATTCCTTCCGCAGCGTGTCGCGCTGTGCCGCGAGCCATAGCAACCCGATCATTGTCACCGAATTGGTCATCTGCCCGCCCAGCGCCGCCGCGATGGCGCGCTCGGCCGGCCAGACCCGCACACGAATGTCCTCGTGCTCATCTTCCATGCCGGCGTGGCCGGCGATGCCGTCGCCATCGGCCTCCGGCGCCCGCACATGGCCGGCGTAGAGCTCGCATACCTCGTCCGCGCCGCCCGGCGTCAGCAGCACGCCACCGATCCGCCGCAGTGTGCCGACACCGAGCCCCATCTCCTCCATCATCTCACGCCGCGCCGTCACCTCGGGGGTCTCGCCGTCGTCGCAGAGGCCGGCGGGCAGCTCAACCAGCACCGGATCTAGGCCAGCCATCAACGCCGGCAGCCGAAACTGCTCGATCAGCACCACCACGTCCGCCACCGGATCGTAGGGCAGCACCGCTGCCGCGCGGCCCCGCCGCCACACCTCCCAGGTCTTCACCCCGGATGTGGCGCCGTCGAAACGGCGGTGGCGAAAGCGCACCACGTCGAGCGGGAACCGGCCGCTCCACACGCGCTGCTCGGAACAAACTTCGACGCCGGGATGCGCGGGAAGGGCAGGGAACGAGCGGGACGCCATGCGGCCAGCATAGCGAAGCGGCGTGGCAGCGCCCACCCCTGGTGTTATTTGTGGTCCCGGGCGTTAGCCTGGTCTTCAATCGTCATAGGCGGGCTCGACCCGCCCATCAGGCCGGCACGGACGTCGCCGCCAGTTGCCGCAGCCGGTTCGCCCCGGCCGCACCCTTCAGCGCATCGCGCCAGCTTGCCTCCGCCACCCGCTGGTGCGCCGCAATCGCCTCGTCGGCGCCGGTAATCATCGCCACCCCGGTATGTGCCGACGGATGCGTGTCCGGCCGGAACGGATTGATCGCCAGGCTCACCCGGTCGCGCGCCCGCAGGATCTTGAAGGCGGACGACGGCTGCGCCCCGGTCAACAACCCGAATTGGAGGCCCATCGGTTCGGTTTCCATCAGCGTGGCCATGTTCTCAACCTCGGTCACCGCCACGTCGCGGCAGATCCGGCGCAACCGGTCCGAGACCTGGATGCCGCCCGCCACGCCGGTCTCCAGCAGTCGCTGCACCGAGGACAGCGACACCATGGCAATGATCCCTGGCCGGCGCATCGCATACATGCGCTTGCGGGCGGTCAGGATACCCAGCACCTGCTCGGCGATCGAGCGCATCGCCGCGCGCTCCGCCGTCACCTGGTCGGCAGCTTCGTCGAACACCTGTGCCAGTGCATTGTCATATGCATCGGACGTGGTCAGGTAGCACACCGGCCCGAACAGCTGCAGGATCTGGTCCGCGGTCTCCTCGACCTGGCGGACGCGCTCGAAATAGCCGATTGGCCGGTTGTAATATTCGACCCCGATCCCCAGCAGCGACAGCGGTGAAATCTTGAGCAGCTCCGCCAACCGCTTGATCGTGTCGAGTTTGATCACCTCGCCCTTTTCGTAGCGATAGAGCGCGGCGCGTGAGACGCCGAGGCGCGCCGCGATTTCCTCGGCGCGCAGTCCGGACTCCAGTCGATAGGCACGCAACTGCTGGCCGATCTCGGTGAAACGCATGGACATCGGGCCTTCCCCCTTGGCCGTGGGCCCGCCATACAACGTACGTTACCTGAGTCTCAGAATCGACGCGGGCAGCGAGCCTTATGACCAGCCTGCTCGTAAATTCAACCTTTGTCCAGCTACTGCGACTCGTCGCGCCCGCACGTCTGTCGCTTATTTCTTCTCACGAATAGAAAAGTCGGCCAGACCCTCGATCGCCAGCACCAATGCCGAATGGTCCAGATCGGACCCACCGTGCGCGGCGCAGGACGTGAACATCTGCTGCGCGATCGCGGTGTTGGGCAGCGACAGACCCAGCTCCTTTGCCGCCGATAGTGCCAGGTTCAGATCCTTCTGGTGCAGCCGGATGCGGAAGCCGGGGTTGAACGTGCCGTTCAGCATACGTTCTGCGTGCACCTCGAGGATGCGCGAGGACGCGAAGCCGCCCATCAGCGCCGCCCGCACCTTGGCCGGATCGGCGCCGGCCTTGGCGGCGAACACCAGGGCTTCCGCGCAGGCCTGGATATTCAGCGCGACGATGATCTGGTTCGCCACCTTGCAGGTCTGGCCGTCGCCGTTGGCGGGGCCGACATGGGTGATGTTCTTGCCCATCAGCTCGAACAGCGGCTTGGCGCGGGCGAACGCAGCCTCGGGGCCACCCACCATAATGGTCAGCGTCGCCTGCTTCGCGCCCACCTCGCCGCCCGACACCGGCGCGTCCAGGTAGTCGCAGCCGAGAGCGTTGATCTTCTTGGCGAACGCCTTGGTCTCGATCGGGCTGATCGAGGACATGTCAATCACCAGGGTGCCGGGCTTCAGGCCCTCGGCTACCCCGTTCGGCGCGAACAGCGCGTTCTCGACGTCGGGCGTGTCCGGCACCATCAGGATCACCACCTCGGACCCCTGGGCGACCGTCTTGCCGTCCGGCTCGACCTCGGCCACGGCGCGAATGTCGTCCGGCAGCGTTGCCCGGTCGTACACCAGCAGCGAATGTTGGGCGTTGTGCAGGTTCAGCGCCATGGGTCGCCCCATGATGCCGAGACCGACGAAGCCGATTTTCATGTCTAGCCTCCCGCAAGTGGTTCAGATGCCAAATTCCTGCCGCCACGTCAGGCCGGCGACGGTGTCCCCGGCCGGCCGGTATTCGCACCCGACCCAGCCCCGATACCCAAGCTCATCCATCCGTCGGAACACGAACTTCCAGCCGATCTCGCCCGTGCCGGGCTCGTTGCGTGCCGGCACGTCGGCGATCTGCATGTGCGCGATCACCGGCATGAACTGCTCCATGCGCTTGGTGACGTCACCCTCGGTCGTCTGGCAGTGGTACACGTCGAACTGCAGGCCGAGCCGGTCGCGACCGATTGCCTCGACCACCGCCGCCCCCTGCGCCTCGGTGTTGAGGAAGTAGCCCGGCATATCGCGGTGGTTGATCGGCTCGATCACCAGCTTCACGCCGGCAGCCATCGCCTGCTCCGCCGCCCAGGCCAGGTTTGCGGCGTACACGCTGCCGGCCGTCACCGACGACACGCCTGCCGGCACGATGCCTGCCATGCTGTGCACCAGCTTGCAGCCGAGAGCGGCGGCGTAATCGAGCGCCTGCTTCACGCCTTCGCGGTACTCCGCATGTCGGCCCGGCAGGCTGGCCAGTCCACGTTCGCCGTTCGCCCAATCGCCGGGCGGCATGTTGAACAGCGCCTGAGCCAGGCCCTCGCCGTCCAGCCGCTTGCGCAGCTCCGCTGGCGGATGCTCGTAGGGGAACAGGAACTCCACGCCGTCGAACCCCGCCTTGCGGGCGGCGGCAAATCGGTCGAGGAACGGCACCTCATTGAACATCATCGACAGGTTGGCAGCCAGGCGCGGCATCGCGGACCTCCCCGGAACAGCGGCGGGAGGCTACAAGCGCGCGGGGGGATTGACCAGCGCATGACCGCGGAACGCGTGCTGTTGGCATTGCTGCTCGGCGGGATCGGCATCGGCTGCGTGCTGGTGCTGTATCCGTTCTTCTCGTCGGTGCTGTGGGCGGCGATACTGGTGTTCACCACCTGGCCGGTGTGTGACTGGCTGCACCAGCACGCGCACCTGCGCCGCGGCGCGGCGGCCGGCGTGATGGTGGCACTGACCGCGGTGGTGCTGGTGCTGCCGCTGGCTCTGGCCGCACCCGGCGGCGCCACCGACGTGAACCACCTGCGCGGCGTCATCGAGGACGCGTTGCGCGCCGGGCTGCCTGGTTCGCCGGCGTGGGTGTTCGAGATCCCCTTGGTCGGCCAGACGCTGGGCGACCTCTGGAATCGCTGGGCCGCCGACATCACCGTGATGGTTGACGCGCTGCGTCCCTATTTCGGTATCGTGCTGGAAGGCGGGCTGGGCCTGCTGCTGGGCCTCGCCAACGGCGTGCTGCTGTTCGTGCTGGCGCTGTTCATCGCGTTCTTCTTCTATCTGTACGCCGAGCCGATCTCGGCGCGGCTGCGCGTGATCCTGCAGCGCATCGCCGGTCCGCGGGCGGGGCGGCTGATCGCCGTCACCGGCGCCACCGTGCGCGGCGTGGTGTACGGCATCCTGCTGACCGCCATCGTGCAGGGCATGCTGACCGCGTTCGGCCTGTGGCTGTCGGGGGTGCCACGGCCGGTGCTGCTGGGCGCGGTGGCCGGGTTCCTGTCGGTGCTGCCGATTGGGGCCCCGGTGGTGTGGATTCCCGGGGCACTCTGGCTGATGAGCAGCGGGCATCTCGGCTGGGGGATCTTCCTGGCGGTCTACGGCGTGGTCGCCGTGTCCGGTGCCGACTCGGTGATCAGGCCGTGGTTCATCGCCCGAGGGGCACGGCTTCCGTTCCTGCTGACGGTACTGGGCGTGTTGGGCGGCGCGATCGCCTTCGGGCTGCTTGGCATTTTCCTGGGGCCGGTATTGCTGGGGATCGGCTATACGCTGATCAACGAGTGGGCCGTGGCCGAGGAAGCCCTGACGGTCGATCATTGAGGGGCGGACCGTGAGCGAAAGTGAACCGCCGGAGCCGAACCCACGTCGCGCGCTGGTCGGACTGCTGGCGATCGTCGGGCTGATCGTCGCGGTGATGTTCATCGTGCACCGGCTCAATCAGGCGGCACAGATTCAGGACTGCGTGGCATCGGGACGAACCAATTGCGCGCCGATCGAGACGCCTCATTAGTCCGAGCTTCCGGCGGGCGATTGCGATAAGCGGTTGAAAAGACTCGCGATGGTTGTTGGGGGCGTCTCATATGTAGCCATGTAACGCCCTATTTGAGACTTGTACTTCCTCGCCGGATGTGCGCATCATCCGGCATGTACATCGAAGCCGTTCCGAATCGGAACTCACCGCCTGCCATCCTGCTGCGCGAGAGCTATCGCCAGGACGGCAAGGTCTGTAAGCGCACGCTGTGCAACCTCTCCGACTGGCCGACCGCCCACATCGAGGGCCTGCGCGGCGTGCTCAAAGGCGGCACGGTGATACCCGCCGAGCGCGACGCCTTCACGGTCGTCCGCAGCCTGCCGCACGGCCACGTCGCCGCGGCGCTGGGCACCGCGCGACGGATCGGCCTCGATCGTATCCTCGGCGCTGATGGCGACCGCCGTCGCGATCTCGTTCTTGCCCTGCTGGTCAGCCGGATCCTCGATCCCGCCTCCAAGCTCGCGGTCGCGCGTGCGCTTTCGCCTGCCACCGCCGCATCAAGCCTTGGCGAAGCGCTCGGGCTCGGTTGCGTCGATGAGGACGAACTCTACGCCGCATTGGACTGGCTGCTGGAACGCCAGCCGGCGATCGAGGCCACACTGGCCAAACGCCACCTCACTCACGGCACGCTGGTGCTGTACGACGTGTCGTCCAGCTACATGGAGGGACACTGCTGCCCGCTCGCCAAGCGTGGCTACAGCCGCGACGGCAAGAAAGGCACGCTACAGATCATCTACGGTCTGCTCTGCGCGCCCGACGGCTGTCCGGTCGCCATCGAGGTATTCGATGGCAACACCGCCGATCCGATGACGCTGGCCGTGCAGATCGCAAAGCTCAAGCAGAGGTTCCAGCTCGACCACGTGGTCCTGGTCGGTGACCGCGGCATGATCACCCAGGCACGTATCACCGAGGACATAAAGTCGGCTGGCCTCGACTGGATCACGGCGCTGCGTGCGCCGGCAATCAAGGCGCTGGTGGACAGCGGCGCCTTGCAGCTCTCGCTGTTCGATCAGCGCGATCTAGCCAGCATCACCGCGCCTGACTTTCCCGCCGAGCGCCTGGTGATCTGCGGCAACCCCGATCTTGCGGCCGAACGGTCTCGCAAGCGTGAGGAACTGCTCACCGCCACCGAGCGCGACCTCGCCCGCATCCAGGCCGCTGTCGTCCGCAGACGCAACCCGCTGCGTGGCACCGCCGAGATCGGTCTCGCCGTCGGCGCGGTGATCAACAAGCACAAGATGGCCAAGCATTTCGATCTCGCTATTACCGATGCCGCCTTTGCCTTCGCACGCAAGACCGAACAGATCGCCGCCGAGGCCGCCACCGACGGCGTCTATGTGATACGCACCAGCCTGCCGGCGGACACCTTCGACGACGCGACCACGGTGCGCAGCTACAAATCCCTCGCTCTGGTAGAACGCGCTTTCCGGTGCATCAAAACCGTCGATCTCCACGTCCGGCCAGTCTATCACCGGCTGGCTGATCGCGTGCGCGCGCATGTCTTGCTCTGCATGCTGGCCTATTATCTCGAATGGCACATGCGTCAGCGCCTGGCACCGATGCTGTTCGACGACACCGACAAGGCCGCTGCCGAAGCGCTCCGCACAAGCGTGGTGGCACAGGCCCGACGCTCACCCGCCGCTGTCACCAAGCAGGCCACTCGACTGACCGAGGATGGCCTGCCCGTGCACAGCTTCCACTCACTGATGGCGGACCTCGCGACAGTGACACGCAACACCATCATCACCGCTATTACGCCAAATTATCCACTCGCCGTGGTGACCAGGCCGACAAACATCCAGCACAAGGCATTCACCTTGCTCGGCGTCACAGTGTAGCCAGTAAAACACCCAGTGGACGAGCCATTCCATCGCCAATTCAATGGGTTGCGCGTCTACCACTCAGGAAGCTCGGACTAGCTGCCGAAGTTGCGTGGGATCAGCCATTCATTCGGCCCGAGCGGATCTCCAGCACACCGCTGACGATCAGCCAGGCCCCCAGCGTGAGCTGAAAGCCGCTCCGTAGTTCCACAGGGAGCCATCGAGCCGGCTGAGATCGTGGCTGTCGTCGGAATCGTCCATAACGTAACGGCACGGCCACGACACGCACCCCTTGTTGATGCAGCGTGCCAGCGTCTCCGCCACAGTGCGGTCCGCGACGGCCAGATCTTCACCGCCACGAAGCGCCGGAGCGCGGGTCGGCTGCGAACACACCCGGAATAGCGAGATAGGCGAGCCGCTTGCTCTCCTTGCGGCCCCGTGCCACCGAGTCCAGCACCAGGCCGCAGCCGAACGACAGGAACGCCAGCATGACGACGCTGGCCGCCAGAATCGCGGTCGGCAACCGCGGCACCAATCCTGTCTCGATGAACCCGAACACCACAGGAATGCCCAAACCAAGTCCGACCGCCAGCAGCGCCAGGCCGGCGATGCCAAAGAACTGCAGCGGGCGTTCATCCCTGATCAGCAGAAATATCTCGCCCAGTATATGCAGGCCGTCGGTATAGGTTCGCAGCTTCGATACCGAGCCCTCCGGTCGCGCGCGATAGGCGGTCGACAACTCGCCGATCGGCAGCCTCAGCTCCAGCGCGTGGATCGAGAAACCCGCTTCCACGTCGAACCCGGTCGCGGTCAGGGTCGGGAATGACTTGGCGAAGCGGCGGCTGAACGCGCGATAGCCCGACAAGGCGTCACTGATCCGCTTGCCGAAGACGCGGCGAACGATGCCGGTGAACATTGCGTTGCCAAAGCGATGCCCCATCCGGTAGGCAGCCTGCTGGTCGGTCGCGCGAGTCGCGACGACCATGTCGAGCTGCTGTTCCAACAGCATGCGCACCATGTCGGGCGCGGCGGCCGCGTCATAGGTGTCGTCGCCATCGACCAGCAGGTAGATGTCGGCTTCGACATCGGCGAACATGCGCCGCACCACGTGTCCCTTGCCCTGCTGGGTCTCCAGCCGCACGATCGCACCGGCCGCCCGGGCTTGGTCGACCGTGCCGTCGGTGCTGTTGTTGTCATAGACATAGATCGTCGCGTCAGGCAGGGCGGCGCGGAAATCCGCCACGACCTTCCCGATCGCCACGGCTTCATTGTAGCAGGGGATCAGCACGGCGACGGTCGGGCTGCGCTCCCCTTGCGGGGTCAGGTTCCGGCGGTCAGTAGACACGGTTGGATTCGACATGGCCGAACAGTTTGCACCATCGGCACCGGCTTAAACAACTAGCTGTCGTTGCCAACAGCGGTTCTAAACGCGAGCGAGTTCGCATTGCTGGCTCCGGTCCGCGTTCCGGCTCGGACCTGAGCGAGTCCAAAATGCAACATGGAGTGGATTTCTCGGGTTGATTCGGATGCCCGCGCTGATTTTGGCTGGCGGCGCGGCTCGATCGCCGATTCGATGGCGCCGTGAATGCTCTGGAGTGCCTGATCGGCGAGCTGCGTGGGGTTTGCGGCAGTCTTCCCGACCGGCGCAAAGGATCGGGGAACGGTGTTTACGCGATGGCGGATATTGGCCTCTCCGCGTTCTCGCTGTTCTTCATGGGAAGCCCGTCATTCCTGGCGTACCAGCGCGCGCTGGAGGACGGGCACGGCCGGTCGAACTGTCAGACCCTGTTCGGCCTCTCCGCCATTCCGACCGATGCGCATATCCGTCAGATGCTAGCCTGGATTTCTCAAACGCGAGCTCGTACAGGTCGATGAAATCGAGTGCCACGCGGCATCTTGATGGTGCGAGCGATCGGGTCGGCTGACTGACGAATGAGATTCGCGGCTGACGCGCATGGCAGGCTTTGGTTGCGCGTAATGCGAGTCCATGATGGCGCGCGCCGTCGAACCAATGAGCACCCCCTGGTGTTTTGGTTGCCTGCTATGTCTCAAGCGGAGCTGAAGGCGCGCTGGAGGTAGCAGTGCGCGAGCGCGAACTCGTCCTTGTTCGGGCAACCCGAGGCGATGGCGAAGTGGATGCGGCGCACGCTGCTGCGCACCTGCGCCCCGAGCTTCAGCAGCTTGAGGCGAATGGTTGCGACGGCGGCGTCGGCGAACTGGCCGTGGCGAAGCCCGACACGGCGCAAGGTGTCGACCAGAACATAGGCCATGGCCGAGAACCACATGCGGAGCTGATTGGCCGCCATGGTGGCCGACGAGGCGCGATCGGCGAACAGCTCGAACTGCTCGCCGACGCGGTTCTCGGCCTCACCGCGGGCGCAATAGAGATCCTCGTACAGCGCGCGCGCATCGTAGCCGACGCGGGTGCGCTTGAGCGAGGTGACAATGAAGCGGGGATTGGCGCCCTCCATTGTGTGCTCGGCCTTGCCGACGACGCGCCGGGTGCGGCTCCAGCTGTCGAGCGTGCGATACTGCAAGTCGCGGAACACGCGCGCCGGCCGACCCGAGGCGATGCATAGACGCCTGGCCTGGGCGAGCGGTTCGACCAGCACCGCCTCCAGGCGACGATTGCGCGCCAGGCCGAACACGTAGTCGACGCGGTTCGCCTCGCACCACACCATCAGCTCGTCATTGGAGAAGCCGCTGTCGGCGCGCAAGATGATGCGTACCCGCGGCCAGCGCCGGCGGATCTGTGCGACAATGCGCGCCATCTCCTCGACCGCGCCATCGCAGCCCGCAACATTCGCACGCCTTTGGCGGGCCAGCAGCAGGTGCCGGCCGCAGAATACGTAGAGCGGCAGATAGCAATGCTCCTTATAGTAGCCCTGGTAGAACCGGCCTTCCTGCATCCCGTGCAGCGGGATGTCGGTGTTGTCGAGATCCAGGACGATCTCGCGCGGCGCGCGCCGATGCGCCTCGAGGAACAGATCCACCAGCAACGCATCGACCTGCGCGCCATCGCAGTCGATCCTGTGATACTTCGACGCATGGCGCCGCGGCGTGTGCTCCAGACGATTGAGCGTGCTCTTGCCGGCCAGCGCCTCGCAGTCCGTCCGGAGCACCGGGCTCAACTTGCCCGCCAGCACCGCGAACGTCGGATCCTTGCGCAGCTCGTCGTGATCGTTGAGGTCCTCATAGCCCAACGCCAGGCCGAAGATGCGCTGCCCCACCAGCGTCGCGACCCGATGCTCCACATAGCGGGCGTCACGCCGATCGATGAAGCAGTCAGCGAAGCGGCGCACCAGCCCAAGGCCGCGATCGACCTGTCCCAGCAGCAGCGCACCGGCGTTCGAGGTGATGTTCCCGCCATCGAACCCGGCCACCACCGCACGCCGCGCAACCGCTTCAAATTCGAACCGCTTCGGCGTACACTCTGTCGGCATCGGGGCATACCTCGGATCGTGGAGATACTGTTGCTGCACAACGCTTCTCTCAGATTCGCAGCCCCGATGCACCCGCCGTGTTTGAGAAATTCAGGCTAGACGGGGCTCCAACCGCCGCGTTCGATCCGCTGTTCATCAGGACCATCGAAACCGAGGGCGTCCTCGCCCCGTTCCGGCGCCTGGGCGGGCGCGTGCTGATCGCGCTGGATGGCACGGAACACTTCTGTTCCCGCAACATCCATTGCCAGCGTTGCTCGACGCGGAAACGCTCGGACGGCGGCACGGAATACTTCCACGCCTTGCTGGGCCCACCATCGTCGCCCCCGGTCACCAACAGGTCCTGCCGCTGGCGCCGGAGTTCATCGTGCCTCAGGACGGAGCGGAGAAGCAGGATTGCGAACGCAATGCCGCGAAGCGCTGGCTGGAGCGGCATGGCCCCGCCATGGCCCCGCACCAGCCGATCTTTCTCGGCGATGATCTGTTCGCCTGCCAGCCAATCGCCATCGCCATCCAACAGGCGGGCGGCAACTTCATCCTGACCTGCAAGCCCGCCTCGCATAAAACCATCGCCGAATATCTGCACGGCGCCGAACTGGAAGAACACCGTCAAACAACCGTCACCCGCGGCAAACGCACCACCACGATCCACCGCTGGCTTCCCGACGTGCCGCTGCGCGCCACCGACGACGCGCTGATGGTGAATTGGTTCTCGGTCGAAATTCAGAACGCCAAGGGAAAGCGGACCTATTACAACAGCTTCGTCACCGACATGCCGGTCGTCGCCACCACTGTGGCCGAACTCGCCGCCTGTGGCCGCGCACGCTGGAAGATCGAGAATGAGACCTTCAACGTGTTGAAGACCGGCGGCTACAACCTTGAGCACAATTTCGGCCACGGCAAGCAAACTCTCGCCTCGGTGCTCGTGGTTCTCAATTTGCTCGCCTTCGCGTTCCACACCGCCGCCAGGCTCGCCGTGCTGGCATGGCGGAATGCTGTCACCGCACGGGGAGCGACATACCGGTTCTTCGAACACTTGCGCACAGTCACCGTCTACGTCGTATTCCAGGACTGGGACCATCTGCTCCAATCGATCGCCGCAGCCGCGATACGCCCGCCCTGAGCCGCGCGCCGAACGTCACACAATCAACTCATGGGGGTAACGGTGATCAACACGAAAAAACACGGAGGAACGGGATTTAGAACTGCTGCGTTGCCAAGGACGTTGTCCCATTCGATCGCTGATGTTGCTTGCGTCGGAGTGGCCGGCGTCAAGCCCAAGCCGCCTGCGGCGGTCGCTACGCGAGGCTTGACCCCGGCCGCTCCGACGAAGCCTGGCTGGGGATCGGATTTGGCTGGAGGTGTGGTCACCGCAGTGGCCTTCCAATGGGCGATCCAGCGCAGCGGTGGCTTGCCGTCGAGAGCGCAGTGCGGCCGATCGCGATTGTAATCGCTAATCCAGGGCAGCATCGCCTCGGCGCGCTCGGCGGAGCTGGCGAACGGCTGCGCATAGGCCCATTCGCGCAGGCTTGTTTGGATGAACCGCTCGGCTTTGCCGTTGGTGCGCGGCGTGTAAGGTCGGGTTCGCTTGTGCTGGATGCCGCGGGTGGCGAGCAGGTCGCGGAAGACGTGGCTTTTATAAGCCGAACCGTTGTCGGTCATGACGCGTTCGACGCGCGCGCCGTGGCTGGCGAACCAATCGATGGCACGGGCGGTGAAGGCGACCGCGCTCGCTTTGCGCTCGTCGGGCAGCAGCTCGCTGTAGGCAAGCCGCGAGGCATCGTCGACGGCGACGTGCACATACTCCCAGCCAAGTCCGCGCCCGACCGCGCGCCGGTTGCTCTGACCGGTGCGATCGCCGGTGATGCGATGGCCGATGCCGTCGATGCGACCGAGCTTCTTGATATC
Source organism: uncultured Alphaproteobacteria bacterium (assembly GCA_963819855.1). Classification (GTDB taxonomy): domain Bacteria; phylum Pseudomonadota; class Alphaproteobacteria; order Acetobacterales; family Acetobacteraceae; genus JAMXLO01. The sequence continues at coordinate 185,721 of CAWFYC010000031.1, read as the reverse complement.
GATATGGATGAGTTCGCCCGGTCGCTCGCGCTGGTAGCGGATGACGGCTGGCCGCGGGTCGAGAGAGCGCAGCCGCCCGAGCCCGTTCCGGCGGAGCACGACGCCGATGGTGGACACGGGACGGCCGAGCCGGCGGGCGATGCTGGGGCCGGTCAGGCGTTGACGGCGCAGAGCGAGTATCGCGTCTTCCGCCGGTTCGCCCAGCCGAGATGGACTGCGATGCGGGCGCGAGGAGCGGTCGATGAGGCCGGCTGCACCCTCTGCGGCATAACGATCACGCCATTTGCGAACGGTCCTTGCTGTCACGCCATGCGCTTCGGCGAGGGCGACCACCGTCCAGCCGCTCCTCAAGCGTTGCGCCATCAGCAATCGACTATGCGGTGTGGTGCGGGCATTATCATGAATGTCCATCCGGGGCCTCCGCGCAGGGGTTGCGAGTTTGGCAACCACAGCCTCTCGCCCCAGCCCCGGAGGGACAACCTCTATAGCAGCGACAGCTAGCCGATGTCCTCAAGGCTGAACTGTTCCGCCTCCTCGTCGTAGCTGAACAGTTCGGCGTAGCGGCCCCAGGCGATGACCGTGCGCAGGGTGTCCTCCGCGTAGTCCGGCGACATGTGGTCCTCCAGCTCGTCGCGGAAGCGGACCGCCGAGGCGCGATGGTTCCAGCGTTCGTCCAGCACCTGGCGGATCATGCGCGCCAGCGGCACATACGCGGTCAGCGCCCCAGCAAACAGCTGTTTGCGCTCCTCGGTGTCGGCGGCGGCGAAGCGGCGGCCTTCGTCGGTCAGCGTGATGTCGCCTTCCTCCAGAACGGCGAAATGCAGCAACTGCAGCGTCTCGCCGAGCGGCAGCAGTTCGTCCGCCTCATACTGAAGCGCGGCCGCCAGCGCCGGCAGGTCGGCGCGACTGTTGTAAGGCGGACCTGCCAGCGCCTCCATCAGACCGGCCATCTGGTTGGTGCCGATAGCGTGCAGCGGCATTGCGATACTCGGTGGCGCCGCGGCTACCGCGCGCGCCGGGGTCGGGCGGCGCGTCATCAGCGCGTAGATGTCGTCCACCATCTGGCGGAACGCTGGATCCAGCCGGTTGCGCGGATGCGGGAACGGCACGCGCAGCTCGTTCGCCACGCGGCCGGGGTTCGACGAGAACACCAGAATGCGGTCGCACATCAGCACCGCCTCCTCGATGTTGTGCGTCACCATCAGCACCGACTTCACCGGCAGTTTCCCTTCCGACCACAGATCGATCAGGTCGGTGCGCAGCGTCTCGGCGGTCAGCACATCGAGTGCGCTGAACGGCTCGTCCATCAGCAGCAGGTCGGGATGCACCACCAGGGCACGGGCCAGTCCGACGCGCTGGCGCATGCCGCCGGACAGCTCCTTCGGATATGCGCTCTCGAATCCGCCCAGGCCGATCATATCGATCGCACCCTCGGCTCGGTTCTCGCGCTCGGCGCGCGCGACGCCACGCGCTTCCAGGCCAAGTTCCACGTTTTCTTGTACCGTGAGCCAAGGGAACAATGCGAAACTCTGGAACACCATCGCGACCCCTTCCGCCGGCCCCTCAACCGGCCGATCGCGCCACAGCACCTCGCCGGCGGTCGGCGTCAACAGGCCAGCCACGATGCGCAGCAGCGTCGATTTGCCGGAACCGGAACGGCCCAGCAACGCCACCATCTCGCCCTCGCGCAGGCTGAGGTTCACGTCATCGAGCACCACCAGGTCGGCGCTTGCCTCCTTGTGATAGGCCTGCCTGCAACCTCGCACCTCGAGCAGCGACTGTTGGGTGACGGTGGTGTCCATCCGCGCCTCTCCTTCAGCCGAGCTTCAAGTGCCGTTCCGAATAAGCGTAGAGCGGCCGCCACAGCAACCGGTTGAACAGCAGCACAAATCCGGACATCACCGCCACGCCTAGCACGACGCGCGCCATGTCACCCTTGTCGGTCGCCGCGGCGATATAGGCGCCGAGACCATGCGCTGTCAGCCTGGTATCACCCCACGACGCCACTTCCGCGACGATGGCCGCATTCCACGAGCCGCCCGAGGCGGTGATCGCGCCGGTCACGTAATACGGGAGGATCCCCGGGATCATTACCTTGCGCCACCACAGCCAGCCACCGACGCGGAAGTTGTTCGCCGCCTCGCGAAGATCGCCGGGAAACGCCGCGGCTCCGGCGACGACGTTGAAAAGGATGTACCACTGGGTGCCGAGGATCATCAGCGGCGTCAGCCAGATATCGGCGCTCAGGTGGAAATACACGATGAAAAGCACGACCGGCGGGAACAGCAGGTTGGCCGGAAATGCGGCGAGGAACTGTGCGAGCGGCTGTGCCCGCCGCGCCCAGACCGGACGCAGCCCAAGCCAGACGCCAATCGGCACCCAGATCAAGGTTGCCAGAATGATCAGGACCAGGACGCGGAGCAGCGTGAACAACCCGAGGATCAACGCCTGCAACAGGTCGCCCCAATTCAGCTCGCCGGAGACAAATGTAACGATTTTCGTCACCGCCCAGGCGACCACCGCGGCAAGCAACACAACCAGTACCACATCCACCAAACGCGATGACCGCTCTTTGGCGACGCCTCGATGGCGTGGCAGGAGTCGCAGCGGCAGCCCGCCGAGTGCAGTCGCGGCGTCGCCCACCGCATCGGCGACCCGGCTCAGCAGTCTGGTCCGCCGCATCAGCCGCAGCAGCCAGGGATCGGCCGCGGTCGCGCCCGCGGTGGTCTCGAAGCGGAACTTTTGCGACCAGGCAACCAGCGGGCGGAACAGCAACTGATCGTACGCCAGGATCACCAACAGCATCGCGACGATGGCGTAGAATACCGCGAGGATGTCGCGATGTTCCAACGCCATCGCGACATAAGAGCCGATGCCCGGCAGTTTCCAGGTATTGTCGCCGACCGACACCGCCTCGGACGCAACCACGAAGAACCAGCCGCCGGACATCGACATCATGGTGTTCCACACCAGGCCGGGAACGGCGAACGGCACCTCCAGCCGCCAGTAGCGCTGCCATGCGGTGAGGTGAAAGCTGTCGGCCGCTTCCTTCAGATCGGCGGGCACCGTCTTCAGCGACTGATAGATGCTGAACGCCATGTTCCACGCCTGACTGGTGAAGATCGCGAAGATCGCCGCCAGCTCGAGCCCCAGCACATTGCCGGGGAACAGGCTCATGAAGAACACCACGGTGAAGGTCAGAAAACCCAGGATCGGCACCGACTGCAGGATGTCGAGGACCGGAACCAGCACCAGGCTGGCGCGACGGCTCTTCGCCGCGGCGGTGCCATAGGTGAAGGTGAACAGCAGCGACGCCACCAACGCGGCGAACATTCGCAGCGTGGTGCGCATCGCGTAGTTCGGCAGATTCGCCGGGTCGAGACTGACCTCCATGGCGCCCGGCGCAGTGATCGGCGCGAAGGTGCCGCGCGCCACCTGCGCCACGCCGATCAGCACCGCGAACACGCAGACGATCGCGGCGGCATCCCACAGGTTCGGCAGGCGCCTACCCTGGGTGAAAGCGGGCTGGATGGTGGCTGACATCTGGCTCGGGCGGTGTTGCGGCGTGCCCTGTTACCCCGGCCCGGTGCGCCGAGTCACCCCCTGGTCGTGGCAATCGCGTGACGCCGGCGCTGATCGGCGACGCGACCACGATCGGCAACAGCGGCAGGCTTGGCGGCAAAGGTTCACTTGGGGTTTAGCAACAGATTGCCTTAGGGTGCCTGGCACTAAACAAAAGCCAAGTGAGGTTAAACGGATGTTGTTCTGTCTGACGGCGGAATATACCCCGCAAGCCCTGAACGCGATGCGCGAAAACCCCAATACCGACCGCAAAGCAGCGGTGGAACAGGTGCTTGAGGCTGCCGGCGGCAAACTTGTCTCGATGTACGGCAGGGCTGCCAATGGCCCCGGTGTCCTGTTGATTTTCGATGTGGCCGACCCGGCGATGGCACCGGCTGTCTGCGGTGTCGCCGTATCGGCCGGCACGATCCACAATGTCGAGATGACGCGGCTGTTCACGATGGAGGAGATTAACGACATCCGGCAGAAGGCAAGGCAGATCCGCTCGGCCTTCAAACCGCCGGGACAGCAGTGAGCATCCTATGGGGCGGCCGAACGCCGCCTCGCCGTTGCAATGCCGCCGCACAGGGACCAGGTCCCCGAGCGACCGAAGGCTGTCACCTCGAACGTTTTCGTTGTCGAGGGGCTGCCGCAGTAAACTGCCGCGGAGCGCCGCGCTAGGTGTGGCCGGTACTGCCGAAGCCGCCGTCGTTGCGGGGGGTGGCATCGAGGCTGTCCACCGCGTGCCAGCGGGCGCGCACTACCGGCGCCAGCACTGCCTGGGCGATACGCGCGCCACGCTCGATGGTGAACGGCGCGTCGCCGGCATTCAGCACGATCACCTGGATTTCGCCGCGGTAGTCCTCGTCGATCGTCCCCGGGGAGTTCGGCAGCACGATGCCGTGGCGCAGCGCGAGGCCGGAACGTGGGCGGATCTGCAGTTCGAAGCCGGGCGGCAGGGCAATCGCGAGTCCGGTGGGGATCAGCGCGCGCTTGCCGGGATCGATGGTGACGGGGGCCTCGACCGCGGCCAGCAGGTCCATGCCGGCGGCGCCCGCCGTGGCGTAGCCGGGAAGCGGCAGGTCGGTGTTGTGCGCCAGGCGGCGGACGGCGACCTGAATGGTCATGACGTGAACCGCTCCCACGCCGCCTGGCGGGAGATGCCAAGTGCGCCGCCGATCAATTCCCAACTCGTGCCTCGCTGCCTCAATGTGTCCACCTGCGACCGCAGTACAGCGCGCGTTCCGTCGACGCTCGCGGCCGCCGGCTTCAATGCGGCCAGCAACTGGTCATCTGTCATCGCGTCCCAACCGGCAAATGTCACGGGAGTGGCCTCCAGGATCGCATTGCACACGGCGACGCAGCCGTCGCAGATATAGGCCTTCGGTCCTGCGAGCAGCTTGGACACTTCGCGCTCCGACTTTCCGCAGAACGAGCACCGCATCCGCCGGGTTGTTCTGGACGCCATCGCATCAGATCCTCCGGAACTTTGTCAAGGTTAGCTTGACAGCACCGAGCCGTCAAAATAGTCCTGACGTGTCCTCGAGGTTGGTAAGCGATGAGCGAACGCGAGCAAATCATGATCGCGCCGGTAACGGCCGCAACCGATGAGGTGCGCGTATTGATCGACGAGCTCGATCGGACGCTCTCGGCGGAATACCCACCGGAACAGCGGCATGGCCTGGCGCTGGACGCGATCTTTCAGCCGCACGTTCGGTTTTTCATTGCACGGCTGGATGGTCGGGCGGTCGGGTGCGGCGGCGTGGCACTGTTCGCTGATTTTGCCGAGGTCAAGCGCATGTACGTGCGCGATACCTCACGGGGCAAAGGAGTCGCACAGGCCCTGCTGGCACGCATCGAGATGGAAGCGCGAACGGCAGGACTTGCGGTGGTGCGTCTGGAGACGGGAGATCGGCAGGAGGCGGCGATGCGGCTTTATGCGCGCGCTGGATTTCACCGTTGCCCGGCGTTCGGGGCATATGCCGCGATGCCGTCAGCAGCGATCGGCACCAGTGTGTTCTTCGAGAAGCGCATTTAGAGCAATTTCCGGGTGGCCCGGAGCGCGTGGGAGCCGCGTCGGCTGTGATCAGTTTCGCTTCGCTCTGCCCATCCTACGAGTTGGCGCGCACGAGTTGCCGTGGGCGGATAGAGCGTAAGCGAAACCCACCATCTTGGCCGCGTTCCCGCCAGGCCGCTACGACCACATCGCTCCGATCTCGGGATTCTCAACCACCACGATTGCGCGCCAGATACAGGCGGCCGGTGCTGATCGAAAGCCAGATGCGCTGGCTGCCCAGAAAGTCGAGACCGATGACGCCATCGCCGAAGCTTCGATCGCCATCAAGCGGCCGTGGCTCCTTTGCCAACACATAGGCGTACGGGTGCCGCACCGCCACCGGACCGATCTGCATGCCATCGAACCAATGGACGTGTGACGGCGTGTCATCGCCGGCGATGACGTGAAGCTTGATCATGCGGTCATTCGCCAGCACCTGATCGGTGAGACCCAGCCGCTGCGCCATGTGCGGCGTGATCACCGTGTTGGATGCGCCGGTATCGAGGAACCCGGTTCCCTCGATACCATCCAGCCTGAACGGCAATTTCAACGCTCCCGTTCGGGTCGAGAACCCGGCGATCGGCACGGCCGGCTGGTCCCACGGCGGCTCGGCCGTGTCGCACCGGCGGACGCGATACAGCGTGAGCACCCGCTTCGGCCCGTCAATGTCGAGATCGTACTCGCGCAGGATGTCCAGGCCGAGGATGCCCTCGAACGGTTGATTGCCGCCGAACGAGTTCACCGGCAGTCGGTCCACCGGGAGCGCTGCGGCGCCGATCGACATGCCGTCGATGCGGGCATCCGGTGTTGCCGAACTGCCGCTCAGACCCATTAGGGACGTATAGGATCGCGCATCGCGAGCCAGGTTCAGCCGCTGAACCGCTGCCTCGCCGAGCAGGCTCCTCTGCGCGCCGGTGTCCAACAGCATGTCGATCGGGTGGCCACTGACGGTGACCGGGACGACGAAGATGTGATTCGTGAACTCGAGCGGCACCTGAGCGATTTGAACGAGATCGCATGCTGCATCCGGCGGGCAGCTTGCCAGCGCCAACAGCAGCAACGTCGCGAACCCCGCCAAAGCGGCTCGCGCCCTCATAGGTCGCGGATCAGTCAGGCAGCTTCCGTTTGGTCAGACGGGCCGCCATGCGCGGCCGTCGCGCTGCAGCAGCAGGTCCGCGGCGTTCGGGCCGTCGCTGCCGGCGGCATAGTTGGGAAAATGTGCCGGCGGCTTCGCGGCCCAGGCATCCAGCACCGGCTGCACCACGCGCCAGGTCTCCTCGACCATGTCGGCGCGCTGGAACAGCGTCTGATCGCCGATCATGCAGTCGTAGATCAGCGTCTCGTAGCCGACATTCGGTTCGCGCGGAAACCAGTCGCGATAGCTGAAGTCCATGTGTACTGCGGCGAGATCCACCACCGGACCCGGCCGCTTCACCTCGAACTGCAGCGAAATGCCTTCGTCCGGCTGAATTCGCAGGACCAGCCAGTTGGGTGGCAGTTCCTCGACGTGGGTATCGTCGAACGGGGCATAGGGGGCATGCTTGAAGCGGATGGCGATCTCACTATAGCGGCGCGACATGCGCTTGCCGGTGCGCAGATAGAACGGCACGCCGGCCCAGCGCCAGTTGTCGATCGTCAGCCGCATCGCGACAAAGGTCTCGATATTGGAGTCGGCCGCCACGTTCGGTTCCGCCCGGTAACCGGGGACCTCGGCCTGCAGCTCAGTTCCCGGGCCGTATTGGCCGCGCACCGCATCGTCTTCCTTCAGCTTGCCCAGCGCGGCGAACACGTCCGCCTTGCGATCGCGCACCGAGCGCGCGTCGAAGCCGGCGGGCGGTTCCATCGCGATCATCGCCAGCAACTGGAACACGTGGTTAGGCACCATGTCGCGCAGTGCGCCGGTGACCTCATAGAACCTGCCGCGATGCTCGACCCCGACCGTCTCGGCCACAGTGATCTGAACGTGGTCGATCCGGTCGCGATTCCAGATCGGCTCGAACAGACCGTTGGCGAAGCGGAACGCCATGATGTTCTGCACCGTCTCCTTGCCGAGAAAATGGTCGATGCGAAAGATTTGCTCCTCGCGCAGCTCGCGGCGGATGCGCGTGTTGAGTTCTTGTGCGGAATCGACGCCGTGCCCGAACGGTTTCTCGATCACCACGCGCCGCCAATGCTGCGGCTTGCCGTCCCGCAGCTCCTCATCCAGCAGGCCGGCATGGCCGAGCTGGTCGACTATGGGGCCGAAGAACCGGTCGGCGACCGCGAGATAGAACAGGCAGTTGGCCTCGGTCTGAAGATTGTGCGCGACCTCGTGCAGCTGCAGTTTCAGCTTCTCGAACAGGCCGCTGTCGCTGAAATCGCCCTGCACATAGGAGATGCCGCCGGTCAGACGCTGCCACACCGCATCGTCGATGGCATCGATGCGGTTCTCGCTGCTCGGGTTGCCGACGAAGCTTTGCAGCATCGCGCGCAGGCTATTGGACCAGTCCTCGGCGCTGCGCTCGGCGATATCGACGCCGATGATGGCGAAGTGTTCGGGGATGAGACCCGTGCGCGCGAGATTGTACAGCGCGGGGACCAGCAGGCGGTGGGTGAGGTCGCCGCTGGCGCCGAAGATCACCATGGCGCAAGGCCCCGGTGGGGGCGCCTGCCGTCGCGGTGGGGCGGCGATCACCTGGGCAGTGGGTGTGGTCGTTGGGGTGTCGGTCATGGCGTTCATCCAAACATAGGAACAGCACAGCATAGTCGCCGGCGGCGAATAGCACGATCTGTCGAGTGCCTCACCGCGATTTCCCGGCGGCCAGCGGGCATTTCGCCGGTACTGAAGTGATCGGCTCTTCCGCAGCCTAATACGGGACGATTATCGATCGGGATAGCATGCGTGACGGCGGGCGTCCGGGGCGCGCTTCGTATCGCATCCGCCGGCCGATCGTATCTGCGGTCTGCTTCCCAGCCGATCGGATCGGCCGTAGCGGTTGTTACTGGCAGCAAGCGAGCGGCCGATGTGATGTCGCTCACAGTTCTGTGAAGTAGGCGGTCGGCTACTTGGTCGGTTGATGCCTTCGAAAGACATCCGGGCCAACCACCATGATGATCCTAATGGACCTGCCACTGGTAATATTGCCGCGACGGTTGGTAGTACTGCTGGCCCTGCCTGTTGTTGTGCCGCACTGGCTTGTAATGTCGTGGCGTCGGGTGATGGGACGACAGGGTCGGGACAATCGTTCTATCGGCGACCGGCAGGGTTGGATTGAACCCGCCATCGCCTTGCGGCGAGCCAAGCGGGTTTGCCACCGAGACCATAGCCGCCGTGGCGCCGCAAGACCAAAGCGGAACGACCACGAACACCCAGGCAAACATGGCGGATAACGTCACGTTCCGAAGTCTCATGACAGCGAAACCTTGCAAGGATCACCGAATCTGCTTGTACCGCTTCGATTCGAGCAACCCTCACAGCCATCATGCGCGAAGGCCGCTGGGCGGATTATGTGCCGAGATGCTGTCGGTCAACGTCTGCGGTAACAGTCGATTACCGTAGCGCAAAGCCCGGGTTACGTGCGGAAGCTAGAAATCCCCCACAATATGCCTGGGGCCCGCCAATGCCGCGCTTCTCTCCTCGACTGCTCGCCGGATTGCTGGCCGGAGGTCTGGCCAGCCCACCTCTCGCTGCTCAGACCATTCCGCCGGCTCCATTCCAGGCGTACTCCTCCCAGACGACCGGAGAGCAGGCACGCCGGTTCCTCGATCGCTTCAATGCTGCGAACACCACCCATGATGGCCGGCTGACGCTGCAACAGGCCCAGGCTGCAAACATGCCGTGGCTGGCGCAGCATTTCGCCGCAATCGACAGCCAACAGAAGGGTTACATAACGGTCCAGGATGTCCGCGCTTATCGCCAACAACTCAGAGCCGCGAGACCGGAGACCAACTAGGCGTCCGGTCACTCATCGGTACCATCGATCCTTTGGACGAGCCGGAAGCGTTCACAGTGGAGCAGCATGTCCTCCGCAACTGCACCAAGCGGGTGAAATATCTGCGGTGGGCCTGTCGCCAACAAGCAAGACTCCGAGAAGGATGGGCGGGCTCGGCTACGTCCCTACCTCTATTCCCAGCTTGCCGATCCGGAGAACGACATCGTAGCAGATCAGCGAGCCATATGGCACCGACATGGGCATCGCCGGGGCATCCTCGGAGCCGCTGTTCGAGCGTCCGCGCCCAAGCAATGCCGAGATCGCCGATATTTGCCTGCGTGATCTGTACACGGTGACCCTGGAGGCCCTGCCGTAGCAACGCTCTCGCCAAGCGCGCCTGTCCATCGGCCCCCACGCGGTCTATATCCTCCGCCAATGAAACCTCCCCACTCCGGCCGCCATGGCGGCTCCGGCCGACCGCCCTCCGGTGGCGGCCCAGGCGGCCCCTCCCGCCATTCCGGCCAGCCCAACGACCGCCAGCAGCGGCCCAACCAGGGCAGCAACACGCTGCATGCCCGCCCGCAAGGTCCCCAACCCCCGCGCCAGGACGGACCCCGCCCCCAGGGCAAACCGTTCCACAACCGCCCTCAGGACAACCAGCAGCGCGACCGCCCCCGCAACGACTACCGCCCCGACCGCCAGCGCGACCACGCCCCCCGCCAGCACGCCCCGGACACCCCGCGCGGCGCCATCTGGCTCTACGGCCTGCACGCGGTGGCCGCTGCGCTCGCCAATCCGTCCCGCCGCCTCCGCCATCTCATGCTGACCGAGGAGGCGCAGCAGACCCTGGCCCAGCGCCAGCCGCCGCCCTGGCCGCTGCCGCCCGAACAAGTGGAGCGCGGTCGGCTCGACCATCTGCTCGGTCGCGACATCGCCCACCAGGGCGCCGCCCTGCTGGCCGATCCGCTGGCAACGCCCAGCCTGCAGCACGCGCTGGAGCGCCCCGGACCGCTGATCGTGCTCGACCAGGTCACCGACCCGCGCAACGTCGGCGCCATCCTGCGCTCCGCCGCCGCGTTCGGCGTCGCGGCGGTGATCACCCAGGACCGCAACGCCCCCGACGAGACCGGTGCGCTCGCCAAGGCGGCGTCCGGCGCGCTGGAGACCATCCCGCTGCTGCGCGCGGTCAACATCGCCCGCACGCTGATCGCGCTGAAGGCGGCCGGCATCTGGACGGTCGGCCTCGACGCCGGCGGCGCGGCGCTGTCCGGCCCGACACTGGGGGACCGCCGCGTCGCCCTGGTGCTCGGCGCCGAAGGCGAAGGCCTGCGCCGGCTGACGCGCGAGACCTGCGACGAGATCGCCGGACTGCGCATGCCGGGCAAGATGGACAGCCTCAATGTCTCCGCCGCCGCGACCGTGGCACTCTACGAACTGACGAGGCGCACATGACCAGCTATCGGCCGGACCAGGCGGCCGCCGCCCTGCACGACGCCCGCCGGCGCCGCGAACAGGTCGCACCCTTGCCGCCGGACATCGCGCCGCGCACCGAGGCGGAGGGCGCAGCGGTACAGCGCGCGCTGGCCCATCGCGCCGGCGCCGCGTCGCCCGCTGGCTTCAAGATCGGTGCGACCGCCCGGCGCATGCAGGAATACCTTGGCCTCAGCGGCCCCGCCGCCGGCTTCATGGCGCTGGGAAATATCTACCGCAACGCCGCCGCCGTGCGGTTTGCCGACTTCGTCCGTCCCGGCGTGGAGTGCGAACTGGCCGTGCGTCTCGCCCGCGACCTCCCACCCGGCCCCTGCACCCCGGAGCAGGCAACCAATGCAGTCGGTGACCTGTTCGCCGGCATCGAGATCGTCGAGAACCGCTATGGCGAACTGCTGGAGCTGGGCGTGCCGACGCTGATCGCCGATCAGGTGTTCCACGCCGCGGCCGTGCTAGGCGAACCGGGTATCGAGGACTGGCGCTCGCTCGACATCGGCGCCCTGCGCGGGCGCCTGGTGGTGGACGGACACCAGCGTGACGAAGGCGTCGGTGCCGACCTGATGGGCCACCCGATGAACTGCCTGGCCTGGCTGGCTGGCTCGTCCGTGGCCGCGGCATTCGGAGGGCTGAAAACAGGGCAGGTCATTATGCTCGGCAGCGTAACCCCGCCGGTCTGGCTGACCGGCCCCGCCAGCGTCACGGTTGATTTCTCGCCGCTGCCGCCGGTGCAGGTGCGTCTGGGCTGATTCTACGTGTTCTCCTAACGTTCCATTAAGTAAGCCGCACGATACTGCCTCTCGCAAAGGGTCCCATGGGTTGACCCGCTCCCGGCCAGGACGGCCCGACACGAGGCCGTGTCATGTTCGCGGATTGGAATCAGTTGCCCGAGGCGCTCCAGATCGCCCTTTCGTGTGAGGCATTGCACCGAGCGTCCGCCACCATTGCCGCTCAGGCGGAGGTGCTGGCGGACGAGATGGAATGTGGCAGTCTCGCTGACCGTGGCGGTCCTGATGCGCTGCGCCTGTTCGCTGCGGTCGTTCGGGTGGGCGGGCAGGACGTACTTGCGCCGGCCGGTCATGCGTGAAGCCGCGCCAGCACGGCGTTGCCACGGCCACTGTCAGACGCTCGTCGGCCCGTTGCGGAACCCTTGGCCGGCGAAGCTGGTCTCGGTCAGCTCGATGCCCATCTCGCCATGGAGCGGCCGCCGCTCGGCCAGCGTGGACGGACGTGCGAGCGCCGCGGTCTGCTCGACCCGGTCGATCCAGGCCGTGGTCCGCGGCCATGCCGCCAGATCGACGCCCGTGCGCGACCACCGGAAGTTGGCGAAATGCACCGCGATGGCGATGTCGGCAATCGCCGGCGCGTCGCAGACGAAGCCGGCCTCGGGTGCGACGTTTTCCAGGTAGTCCGATCGGATCGCTATCGCAGCCCCTTGATGTCGACGATCGCCATCACTTTTCGTACGTAGGGCGGATCGGACCTCCGACGATTGCGGTGGTGTGCGTCGAAGCCGACTTCTCTGACGATCTGGTCGGATACTCGGTCGCCGGCGGCGGAGCAGCAAGGGCGCGGCATCCAAAGAGCAACTTCAGGACTACCGGAAGGCTCGCAATGACAAGCTGTGTTTGCTGTCAGGTTGCAGGCACCGGCGCTGGCGATGTCCGGGGCCACCTCGAACAGATTCCGCAAGTGAGCGTGGACGACCACGTGAAGCTGACGGATGGAGCAAAGCAAAGTTTGGATTCAACACTTCGTCACCTGATGGATCACAATTGTCGAATCCTGTTGAAATCGCATTTCGATGAGGGCGCCAGTCCGTTGGCCGACGCTTGCGGTTGGCCTGCCAGCCGAACCAGTCTGGACAATCACAGGTCGGGAGAAGTGCGATGACACAGACCGTTGCCGAGTTGATGGTCGATACCCTTCACGCGGCCGGCATCAGGCGAGTGTACGGCGTTGCCGGCGACTCGCTGAACGGCTTTACCGACGCGCTCCGTCGCCGCACCGACATGCAATGGATCCATGTGCGGCACGAGGAGACAGCCGCGTTCGCCGCGGGCGCAGAGGCGCACCTGACCGGCGGCATCGCGGTGTGCGCCGGCAGTTGCGGACCCGGCAATCTGCATCTGATCAACGGGCTGTTCGACTGCCATCGCTCGCGCGTCCCGGTGCTGGCCATCGCCGCCCAGATCCCCAGCGCCGAAATCGGCCGCAACTACTTCCAGGAGACCCATCCGCAGAACCTGTTTCAGGAATGCAGCCACTACTGCGAGATGATTGCCAATCCTGCCCAGATGCCCGGTGTCCTGGAAACCGCGCTGCGGGTGGCGGTCGGCCGGCGCGGCGTGGCGGTCATCGTGATGCCCGGCGATGTCGCCCTGACGCGAATGCCGTCCGACGTCGGACCGTCGCCGTTCCTGCTGCCCGCCGCCGCGCTGGTGCGGCCGCACGACGCGGAGATCGAAGCGCTGGCCGGCATGCTCGACGCCGCGACGCGGGTGACATTGCTGTGCGGCCGCGGCTGCCGTGGCGCCCACGACCACCTGATGCGCCTGGCGGAAGCACTGAAGTCCCCGATCGTGCACGCGCTGGGCGGCAAGGAGGGCGTCGAATACGACAACCCGTACGATGTCGGGATGACCGGACTGATCGGCTTCAGTTCCGGCTATCACGCCATGAACGACTGCGACATGCTGCTGATGCTGGGAACCGACTTTCCGTATCGCCAGTTTTATCCCAGCGGCGCGAAGGTCGCGCAGGTCGATCTGCGCGCGGAGAACCTCGGTCGCCGCTGTCGGATCGATCTCGGACTGGTCGGCGACGTTGCCGCAACGCTCGAGGCGCTGTTGCCGCGGCTGCGCGCCAAGCCGGACCGCTCCCACCTGGATGGTGCTCTCGCGCACTACAAGAAGGCCCGTGAGGGTCTGGACGATCTCGCCGCCGGCCACCCGGGCCACAAGCCGATCCATCCGCAGTTTGTTGCCCGCATGCTCAGCGACATCGCGGCGGACGATGCGGTGTTCACCTGCGACGTCGGCACGACGACGGTCTGGGCGGCGCGCTACCTCAGGATGAACGGTCGGCGCCGGCTGATCGGCTCGTTCGCGCATGGGTCGATGGCCAACGCCTTGCCACAGGCGCTGGGCGCCCAGGCTGCCTGTCCCGGCCGGCAGGTCATTTCGATGTCCGGCGACGGCGGCTTCAGCATGTTGATGGGCGATTTTCTCACCATACTGCAACACAAACTGCCGGTGAAGGTCGTGGTGTTCAACAACGGGACACTGGGGTTCGTCGAACTCGAGATGAAGGCGAGCGGTTTCCTCGACCACGATGTCGCACTGGTGAACCCCGATTTCGCGGCCATCGCACGGGCTGCCGGCGTGCTGGCGCGCCGGGTCGAGGCTCCGGCGGAGCTCGAAGCTGCCACACGGGAGCTGCTGGCGCACGATGGTCCGGCGCTGCTCGACGTCGTGACAGCACGGCAGGAACTGGTGATGCCGCCGAAGACGGAACTTGAGCAGGCAGTGGGATTCAGTCTGTGGATGATGAAGGCAGTGTTGAATGGCAGGTGTACTGAAGTGATCGACCTGGCCCGCACCAACCTGCTGCGCTGAGCCACATGAGGCCGAGTGGATCGATGCGGGCGCAGATCGGAACGCTGGTCATCGCGACCAGCGCCATCCAGCTCGCCAACGGCTTCTTCGGCACCTTCATTTCCTTGCGGGTCGCGACCGAGGACTTTAGCGCGACGATGGCCGGTCTGGTGCTCAGCAGCTATTTCGCCGGCTTCACGCTGGGGGCTGTGCGCTGCGGACAGATCATCGAGCGGATTGGACACATCCGCGCCTACGCCGCCTTTTGCGGTCTCGTGGTCGCCGCGACCGCGGCAATGCCGCTCTGGGTCGGCGCGTGGCCATGGCTGGTGCTGCGCCCGGTGATCGGGTTCGGTTGCTCCGGGATCTTCGTCACCACCGAAAGCTGGCTCAACGCCAAGGCCCAGCCATCGGAGCGCGGGCGGGTGTTCGCGGCGTACATGGTCGGAACCTTCGTGGCGCTTGCGGTGGGACAGCTCCTGATCGGCCGCGTCGAGATCGGGACGGCCGGGCCGTTCAATGCGATTGTCGCCTTGTTCGCCGTGGCGCTGGTCATGGTTAGCGCGACCCGGGCGGAACCACCTCGGACCACCGCCGCGGCGACACTTCGGTACGGTGTACTCTCGCGTGCGGCGCCCGTGGCGGTTGCCGGCTGCGCAGTCAGCGGGCTGGTCAGCAGCGCATTCTATTCGCTCGTGCCGGCATGGATGCAGGGCGAATCCATTGATCGCGCAACGATCGCGCTGTTCATGCTGGTAGCGGTGCTGGGTGGGCTTGCGTTCCAGGTCCCGATCGGCCGGCTCTCCGACCGCCTTGACCGCCGCATCGTATTGGCCGCGCTCAGCCTCGGCTTCGCGGCCGCCGCCCTGGCTCTGGTGCTGCTGCCCCACTCGCGGCCGGTGGTGCTGACATTGGCGGCCCTGCTTGGCGGCTTCATGTCGACGCTCTACCCCGTTTGCGTCGCCTTCGCCCACGACCGCATGCCGGCCGATCGCGTGGTGGCGGTCAGCGGCCAGCTCATCCTGGTGAGCGGACTCGGCTCGGTGATCGGTCCGCTTGCCGGCACCGCCCTGATGGCGCGTTTCGATATCGACGGCGTGTTCTATTTCATGGCCGCTGTCGCGGTCCTCTTGGCCATCGTTGCCGCGGCGGGGAGTATGACGACTACTGCCCCGTCACACCTGGAACGGCCGTTCGAAATCCTGGCGCCGCAGGCGGCGCCGCTCGCCCACGATCCGCTTGGCGCTTCCGACGAGCCGCTGTCACCGGCCGCCACCGAGGAGCACTGATCCTGCTCGGCTGGCCTCGGGCCGCCGATGCTCGCAAGATATCCAGCGGGAGGCCGCAGTATGAAAATAACCGCCGTCGAGACCTGGTGGACCCGCGTTCCGTTCGACATGGGCGGCAAGCCCGCCACGGCGGGGGGCTTGAACTGGCAGACCATGAACACGGTCTGGCTGCGCATCGTCACCGACCAGGGGCTGGAGGGCTGGGGCGAGGGCTTCGGCCACGCCTCCGCCGCAACCACGATGGCGGTGCTGAATACCCAGCTCGCACCGGCCGTGCTGGGCCAGGACGCACGCGACATCACCGGGCTGCGCGCGCGCCTGTCGAAATCGTTCCACGGCTTTGGTCGCAACGGCGCACACGTGTTCGCGCTGTCCGCGCTCGACATCGCGCTGTGGGACATCGCCGGCAAGGCCGCCGGCCTGCCGCTGTGGCGGCTGTTCGGCGCGACGCCGGTGGCGCAGCTTCGGTCGTATGCCAGCCTGCTGCGCTATGGCGAGGCGTCAATGGTTGCCGCCGCCTGCGAACGCGCGATCGCGCGCGGCTATCGCGACATAAAGCTGCACGAGATCACCGTCCCTGAGGTTCGCGCCGCGCGCCAGGCGATCGGCCCCGAGGCCCGGCTGATGGTCGATACCAACTGCCCCTGGACGGTCTGGCAGGCGATCGACATCGCGCGGCGGATGCGCGAGTTCGACCTGACCTGGCTGGAGGAGCCGGTGTCGCCGCCCGGCGACCACGTCGGCCTCGCCCGCGTCCGCCGCGACGGTGGGGTGCCCATCGCCGCCGGCGAGAATGCCGCCGGCCTGCACGACTTCCACGCCCAATTCGAGGCCGGCGCGATCGACGTGGCGCAGCCCAGCGTCATCAAGATCGGCGGGCCATCGGCGATGCTGGAGATCGCCGCACTTGCCAAGGCGTTCGGCGTGCGCGTGGTGCCGCACAATGCCTATTTCGGCCCGGGCTTCCTCGCCTCGTTGCATGTCAACGCGACCATCGCGCCGGATGCACCCTTCGAGCGGCTGTTCATCGACCTGGAGGCAAGCCCGCTGCACGACCTGGTGGTGGCGAATGACGGCAGGGTGACGGTGCCAGACGGCCCCGGCCTTGGCCGCGATCCGGACCTGGAGGTGCTGCGTCGTTATCTGGTCGCCGATCCCGCGATTCACCGCGCATAGACAGAATTGACGCACACAACTCTGCTGCCTGGCACGCAAGCGTGCCTTCGCTGCCTATTGCGGCGCCTGTACGTTCGACGGAACGAAACTTGTGACGTATGTGAATGCTGCATCGGGACCGGACATGTTGGAGGACCAAGTTCGCCAGTCATTCCTGCTTCCCGCCAATTCGGCCGGAGTGGTGGCCCTGAGATAATTTGGGGGCGCGTCGGTACCCCAGTTCAAATGCGGCTTGCCGGCCATCTCGTGGAGCGCACTACGCGGAAGCCAGCCAAACCTGCTGTGCAACGGCGCTGGCGGTCAGCGAGTTGCCAGCCTATCGTAGCTGGTATCGCGGCACACCGCGCAGTGTCCGCGACCCAATCGATGCTTGCGCTAGCCTTCGCCATTGCTGGGCCCGGAATGTCGTATGATTAAATCTCGCGCGAGCGCGAAGGGTCTGCGGGCCAGCCCGGCATTTCTAAGCGGCGGTGGCGAAATGGGCGCGCTCATCCGGGCCCATGACTGGACCAACTCGTCTCTCGGCGCTCCCGAGCACTGGCCCCAACCGCTGCGCACCGCCATCCGCCTGCTGCTCAACACCGGGCATCCGATGTACGTGTGGTGGGGGCCGGACCTGCTGTGCTTCTATAACGATGCGTATCGGCGCTCGATAGGTCCCGAACGGCATCCCAGTTCGCTTGGCCGGCCCGCGCGTGAGGTATGGGCGGAAATCTGGGACATCATCGGGCCTCAGATCGAGCAGGTGATGACCGGGGGCGGCGCCACCTGGCAGGAAAATGCCCTGGTCCCGATCACCCGCAATGGCCGGCGGGAGGACGTCTACTGGACCTATAGCTACGGACCCATCGATGACGACGCCGCGCCCAATGGCGTCGGGGGCGTGCTTGTGGTCTGCACCGAGACGACCGAGCAGGTGCTTTCGCGCCGACAAGCCATCCGGGATGTTGATCGTCTCGCGCAGCTCTTTCATCAAGCGCCAGGATTCATGGCGCTGCTGCGCGGGCCGGATCACGTGTTCGAACTGGTCAATCCGGCCTACACCAGGCTGGCGGGACGCAGCGACCTCATTGGCCAACCGGTCCGCGCGGTGTTCCCCGATCTCGGAGGCCAGGGTTTCTTCGAGCTGCTCGACAGCGTTTTCGTGTCGGGCGAGGCCTACTCGACGTTTGGCGCGCCGATCACACTCCAGGCGACCCCTGACAGCCCAGCGCGGCAGCGTCTGATCGACTTCGTGTACCAGCCGATCAGGGACCTGAGCGGAGCGGTCACCGGCATCTTCGTCGAGGGCTCCGATGTCACAGATCGCGTGGTGGCTGAAAACGCCCGACTGGAGAGCGAGGCGCGTTTACGAGAGATGATGGCGACCAATCACAACGAAGTACAGTTCCGCCTGTTGGTTAAAAGCGTCATCGACTACGCCATCTTCATGCTAAATCCTGACGGCATCGTGAGCAGTTGGAATCTCGGCGCGGAGCGTATCAAGGGCTATCTGCCCGAGGAGATCATCGGGCAGCATTTCTCGAAGTTCTACACCGCGGAGGATCGCGCCGCCGGGCTGCCCGAGCGCGGCCTTGACTTGGCCAGACGCGAAGGCCGCTTCGAGAACGAAGGCTGGCGCGTGCGCAAGGACGGCACGCGATTTCGCGCCCACGTGGTCATCGATGCGATTCGCGGCGATGAGGGCGAGGTGATCGGCTTCGCCAAGATCACGCGGGACGTCACTGAGCGGCAAGAGGCCCAACGTGCGTTGGAGCAGACGCGGGAGGCGCTGTTCCAGTCGCAAAAGCTGGAAGCGATCGGCCAGCTTACCGGTGGTGTCGCCCACGACTTCAACAACCTGCTGATGGCTGTGCTCGGAAGTCTCGAGCTTGCCCAGAAGCGCCTCCCCGACGACCCACGAATCAACCGCCTCATCGGCAACGCCATCCAAGGCGCGCGCCGCGGCGCCACGCTCACCCAGCGCATGCTGGCGTTCGCGCGCCGCCAGGAATTGAAGCGAGAACCCATCGACGTCGCCGCGCTGGTGCTGGGTATGGAGGACCTGCTCAACCAGTCGTTAGGGCCATTGTTTGACCTGAGCATCGAAATCGCGCCGCGTCTTCCGTCCGTGGAATCGGATCCGGCTCAGCTCGAATCAGCGTTGCTGAACGTCATCATCAATGCGCGCGATGCGATGCCGCGCGGCGGCGCCATCACCCTGACCGCCGGACGCGAGCGTGTCGGCCCTGGCGTCCTGGACCTGGCGCCGGGTGACTATGTCCGCCTCGCGGTCGTCGATCAGGGAGAAGGGATGAGCGAGGAGATCCTTGCGCGTGCCACCGAGCCTTTCTTCACGACGAAGGGGATCGGCAAGGGAACCGGCCTCGGCCTGGCGATGATTCACGGACTCACGACGCAATCCGGTGGAACGTTGCGCCTCAAAAGCAGCGTAGGCGTCGGCACCGAGGTGGAACTCTGGCTGCCAGTGGCGGCAGGCAACCCCGCCAAGGCTACGATCGATGTGCCGGCGACCGGAGAGCCTTCCAGATCGCTGACAATCCTGGCGGTGGACGACGACGAGTTGGTCCTGCTCAACACTGCCGCGATGCTCGAAGAGCTCGGCCATACGGTCATCCAGGCCAACAGCGGCGAGGCTGCCTTGCGAGTGCTCGCCAGGACTGAAACGGTCGACCTGCTGATCACCGACCATGCAATGCCGAGGATGACCGGTGCGCAACTCGCGCAGAGGGTCGCCGCAGAGCGGGCGCATCTCCCGATCGTGCTGGCAACCGGTTACGCCGAGCTGCCATCCGGCGAGGGTGCGGGGCTGACCCGGCTCGCCAAGCCGTTCGGCGAAACGCAGTTGGCCGACGCCATCCAGCGCGCTTTGAAGGCTGCCTCAGGTCCTATGGGATAGGGTGACTGCAGGCCGTCGAAATGTAGCAATGTCAGCCATGGTTGTGCACCGTGAGAAGGCGGCGTTTTCCAGTGGGTGAAAGGGTCACCCGGCGACTCGCTCCAGCCGGAAGCAAACGGAGCAGTCATGGAGGTGACGAAATGGCTGAAGCCTTCGGTATAGCGGGCCACGAATTGGTGTCCGCGCGAGTGTGCAGGCCGTAACACCAGTGAACGCCGAGCAAACCTCGAAATGGACGATGTGCAGGCCGACCCGACAACCCTTTCGGGGAAGGCTAATATGGCTGGGCGAGACGAGCGAAGAGTACGTCCAGGCGCTGCACTGGGGCGGTGGCGGCAGCATGTACACAAGGAAAGCGTACGCGACACGGGAAGCCCCAAGGCGTGGTCAGGGATGACCAACCGGACGCCCGCGAGGGACAGGCCGGACGCTCTGGGGTGGCGGAGAGGTTCGTAGTACCGCTGAAGCCGTAATTCTGGCGGAGGGAAGGGACCTCAGCTCAAGACAGACGCAGGACGTGGTGAGGGACCTGGAGATTGGGCAACCTATCAACTCCGAGAAGTGTTCAGAAGCTGCAGATGGCGTTGCACGCGAAAGCGAAGGCAGAGGCCGATTATCGGTTCTACGCCCAGTACGACAAGATCAGCCGCGAAGGCATCCTGGCGCATGCCTATGCCCAGTGCCGCTCCAACAAGGGCGCATCGGGGATGGATGGTCGGGACTTCACGGACATCGAAGCCAACCTTCCACTCGAGTTATACGCTTACCGTCCTGGGCGTAACGCCCAACAGGCGATAATCGAGGTGGAGGAACTGTTGTTCCGCGGCCATCCGGAAGTCGTTGACGCCGACCTCGCGGATTACTTCGGGAGCGCGACATACTGATCGCGCCGCGCGTTCATCATGTCGGTATCGATCAACGAGGGCGCCACGGCATTCACCGTGATGCCCTGCTTCACCAATCGTGCCGCGTAGCCGCGCGTCAGCCCCTCCATCCCTGCCTTCGAGGCGTTGTAGTGCACGCCGATGCCGCCGGCGCCGCGCGCCGCACCGGATGAGATGTTGACGATCCTGCCCCAGTGCCGCACGCGCATGCCTGGCAACACCGCCTGGGTACACAGGAACACCGACTTCAGGTTCACCGCCAGCGTGAGATCGAACTCCGCCTCGGTCAGGTCATCGACGCCGCGGATGATGGCGATGCCGGCATTGTTCACCAGTACATCGACCGCGCCGAGCTCGGCTTCGACGCGGCCCATCATGCGGGCGACAGCGTCGCTGTCGGACACGTCTGCCTGTACCGCGATCGCGCGGCGGCCCAAGGCGCGAATCGCGGCGGCAACCTCACCGGCATCCGCCGCTCGCTCCCGATAGTTCACCGCGACGTCGGCTCCGGCCGCCGCGAGCGCGAGCGCCACCGCCCGCCCGATGCCGCGCGACGCTCCAGATACCATGGCGACACGGTTCCTGAGATTTGGTACCAACTCCATGTTATAAACCCCGGATCAAGCGTTTGGATATTGCCGTGACAGGGCAACTTGCCGTATGTCGGCGCAAGGCCCGTTGGAGGATGTCCATGCGTCGTCTGTTGTCCAGTCTCGCCGCCGTGTCACTGCTCACCATTCAGCAGGCGCAGGCAGAGCTCGACTGCCTGCAGCCCCAGGAACGGTCGGTCGTCGAGGTGGCGGCGCTGCGCAGCGAACTCATGGTGCTGGCGACCGGGTGCCGTCAGGACGAACGCTACAACGCCTTCATCCGCAAATACCAGCCCGACCTGATGGGCAACGAGCGGGCGGTCGCGGACGTGTTCAAGCGCATGTACGGCAAGCGCGGGCAACAGGAACACGACCGGTTCACCACCGACCTCGCCAACGGCGAATCATCCGCCGGCATGCATCTCGGCACCGATTTCTGCGCGCGCAACAGCGCGATCTTCACCGAGGTGATGGCACTGCACAGTGCCGCCGACCTGCCCGCCTATGCCGCGGGCAAGGACCTGGTGCCGACGACGCTGGATATGTGCCCGCAGGTGGCCCAGGCGCCGGCGCGCAAGCCGGTCAAGACCGCCGCCAAACATCAATGATCAGGGGGTGACGGTCACCGTCGCGCGGATCGTCGCGTCGCCGGGGATCAGCCGCACGCTGAACGCGTCGGAGCCGGTGAAACGCGGGGTCGGCGTATAGTCGATTCGCGTGTCGTTGCCGACGGTATGGATCACCGGCTTCCCGTGTGCCGGCGCCGTAACGATGAGACCTGCGTCGAACGGCCTGCCGTTGTTGTTGACCGTGATGGCACACCATCCGCCGTCGTTGCCGACCTTGATCGCCACATCGACCGTCTGGCCCGCGGCAGGGGTCACCGGCGGCACCGTGCAGGCCTTTGCCGCGCCGGTCATATCGGCGGCGAACACCCGTGCCGATGGCGGAGCCGGTGCCCTCTCTGCGCAGGCCTGCAGCAGCAATGCTGTTGCCGCGATCACGTGGATCCGCAGATGCTTGGTCATCGACTGCTGGCTCCTTCGTTGGCTTCGACACCGCCTGATGTAGCGCAATCGCGGCATTCGCAAGGCACGCTCATGTCTGCGCATGACTGGTACATTTGGGGTTGACGTTCCGCAATGGCCGGCTCTAGGCAACGCATCGAATCAATCGTGCCGCCGCGACCTATGCGGCCTCGCAGCGGGAGTCCTTTATGAAGTCGTTGCTGCCACTCCTCACTTTGCTGGGGCTGCTCGCGGGCTGCGGAGTCGCAGACTTTGCGGCAAAGCAGGCCGAGTGGAACCGCCAGAACGGCATGGGCAGCATGAACGGTCCGCCAACGATGGGCAGCCCCGGTGACCAGACCGCCGCCGACAAGGATGCCGAAACGCTTCGCAACATCAAGCACGGCGAGGATGTCGAGAACGCGGAGGCGGCCAAGGCCGGATTCGGTCCGTCGCCGACTGACGGGATGAACTGCTCCTCCACGAACAGCATCATTGGCAGCGCCAACGACGCGACCATCACGTCGCATACCAGCTGCCACAATTGAAGCTGCCGTGCCGCGCAACGTGAGAACGCCTGCGCAGCAGCGCAGTCCGCTGCGATTCGGCCTTGGCTTGCTGGCGATACTGTCGTTGCTTGCTCCGTTGCAGCCGGCACACGCCGAGGCCGGCGATACACTTCGTCTGGTTAGTGCGCGCGGCACGTTGCGCTGCGGCGTCAGCGAGGGGATCGTCGGCTTCTCGTCACGCGACGCGGCGGGGACGTGGTCGGGAATCGACGTGGATTTCTGCCGGGCGGTCGCCGCCGTCGTGCTGGGCGATCGCAACAAGGTGCGGTTCCTGCCGCTGCGCGCGACAGCGCGGTTCCCGGCCCTGGCCTCGCGCGAGATCGACATCCTGGCGCGCAACACCACCTGGAGCGTGGAACGCGAAGCGACCTTCGCGGTGATCTTCGTCGGCGTGTTATATTACGACAGCCAGGGCTTCGTCGCCCGCGCCGACAGCCGATTCGCCCACGCGGACACACTGGACGGCGCGCGCATCTGCGTCGAACTGGGCAGCAACCAGCTCGAGGACCTGCGCGACTTCGTCCGGCGCAAGGGTTGGCGGGTCACGCCTCTCGAGGCCGCGGATTTCGGCATCGGACGCAAGGACCTCCAGGCCGGCACCTGCGACGTGATGACCGACGACATCTCGGCGCTGAACGAGATGCTGCTGCGCATGCCGGACCCCGCCGCCTTCGTGATGCGTCCCGAGCGCATCACCAAGGAACCGCTGGGACCGGCGGTGCGGTGGGACGACGGCAAGTGGCTGGCGCTGGTGCGCGCGGTGTACGCCGCGCTGCTCGATGCCGACGAACGCGGGCTGACCCAGGTGCAGGCGCAGGCGATCGGCCGCGCCGGCGGCGACGCGACGCAGTCCGCCTACCTCGCGCAGACCGCCGGCATCGCGCGTGCGTTTGGGATCGCACCCAACTGGGCGGCGCTCGCGGTGGCAAGTGCCGGCAACTACGCTGAGATGTTCGCGCGCAATCTGGGTGCGGACAGCAGGCTGAAGCTGGAGCCGGGACCGAACCGACCTTGGAATCAGGGCGGCCTGCTCTACGCGCCGCCGTTCCAGTGACGCGCCACCGGGTCGATCGGGAACCGTCGTAATGGATTTCGGCTCCACGCAAAGCCTGCTGATCATCGGCACGTTCGTCGCGGTGATCATCGTCATCGCCTTCGACCTGCTGGACATCGCAGTCACCGCGCTGCTTGGCCTGTGTTTGCTGCTGGTCACCGGCGCGCTCGACGATCGCGACCTGCTCAACGCATTGCAGGGCGGCGGCGAATCGCTCGCATTGCTGTTCGGCGGCATGGTGGTCGCACGCGTGCTGACGCCGACTGGCATCTTCGATCTCGCCGGCCACTATTTCGTGCACGCGGTGCGCGGCAGCGGCAAGCGTTATCTGATTGGCCTGATCGTCATGATCGCGCCGATCTGCGCGTTCCTGCCCAACGCGACCACGGTGATCCTGACCGCGCCCATCATTATCCGGCTGGCGCGCGCGCTGGAGGTGGACTTCGTCACGCCGGTGATCCTGTGCGCGCTGGTGGGCAACACCGCCGGCATCCTGACGCTGGTCGGCGATCCCGCCACGTTCATTGTCGGCAGCTCGATCGGGCTGAGCTTTAACGCCTATCTGAAATACGCGAGCCTGGGCGGCCTGTTGTCGCTGCTGGCGATCGTGCCGGTGCTGCCATTCGTTGCCCGCGAAACCTGGCACACGCAGCGCCCCATCGCGGAGCACATCGAGCGCCCACATCTGGAGCACCCATGGCTGCTGACGCTGGCGCTGTCGGTCCTGGTGCTGATGATCGCGCTGTTCCTGGTCGGCCCGTTCCTGCCCGTCGAATTGGTGCCGCCTGCCGCCGCGATTCTCTGCGCGACGCTCGCGCTGCTATTGGTCAACAGCACCAAGTTCGAGCGCGTCGAGGCGGTGCTGGGCGATATCGACTGGTCCACCCTGGTGTTCCTGAGCTGCATCTTCTGCATGGTGTCGGCTACCACCAAGACCGGGGTGTTCGATGGCTTGTCGCGCTCCCTGTTCGCGGACTTCGGCACCAATCTGACGCTGGTGTCGCTCGCCGTTCTGCTGATCGTGTTCGCGGTGTCCGCGCTGGTGGCGAACATACCGCTGGTGCTCGCGATGACCTTCGTGGTGAAGGGGTATTTTGTGGTCAGCGGCCTGGTTCCGGAGGCCGCGGCCGGTGCCGGCTTCGGCACCTGGCCGCTGTGGACGCTGCCGGTGTTCATCGCCATGACCTTCGGCGCGACCCTGGGCGGCGGTGCGACCATGATCGGCAACTCGTCCAACATCGTGGCCAGTGGCATCTGCGGGCGCGCCGGCGAGCAAATCACCTTCATGCGATTTTTGTCGATCGGCCTGCCGATCTCGCTCGCCCAACTTGTCGTTGCGAGTCTGTACGTGCTGGCGATAGGGCGTCTGCTGTAACAGCTTCACATGAGGGGAAAGACACGTGAGGACCATACACCTGCTTGGCTGCGGTCGCCGTTGTGCTGTTGACCGGTTGTGGCCCGTCACCGGAAGAGCGCCATGCGATGGATCAGCAGAAGTGTGCCGGGTTCGGCTTCGCGCCTGGCAGCGACGCGTTCGCGCATTGCATGATGACGGTCAACCAGCAGCGCGACGCCCAGGATGCTGCGGACCGCCGGGCCGCCGCCGATCGCGCCGCCGCGGACAAGCGAGCCAGCGATGCCGCGCAGGCGGCGAAGGACAAGGCTGACCGGGATGCGTGGGACAAGCGGACCGGCCAGGGCGCTTACGCGTCGCCGAGCTCGTCGCCGTCAGTATTTTCAGATCCGGTCGATCCGATACGGAAATCGATCCAGGACGATATGCAGAAGATGGAGGGATCGGACTGACAACATCCGTCGTCCAAACCGATGACCGCTGTCGATCCAAGGCTGCCGCACGCGAGAATTCAGCCAAGGGCGCAACCATCGGCTGTGTCACAGGCTGTGAGAAATCTGTGACCTAGATTGTTCTGCCACGTTCCCTTCCCTAGCTGTTCGTTCACATCCTCAACGAGGAGGGATAATGCGGCGTTGTACCGGACCGATCGTAGCAGTGTGTGCCGTGCTTCTGGGCCTTTCTGCGTGCAGTAATCCTTACGATCCGGGCCAGCGCGCGGTTGGAGGAGCCGGGATCGGCGCGGGCGCAGGCGCGTTGATTGGCGGACTTGCCGGCGGTTGGCACGGCGCCGCGATTGGTGCATTGGCCGGCGGTGCAGTTGGCGCAGTGACTGGAGCGGTGACGACACCACGGCCGCCACGGGCTGCCTATTATGCACCACCTCCGCCACCGCCACCGACGTACTAGCCGTTGGCCGCGAAGGAACCGAAACGTGATCAGCACAGCGAAGCGCCGCATCATCGCGTCGATGCTCACCCTGACACTCGGGCTCACGTCGGCACTGGCAGCCGCGAGTTCCGCACAGGCGGGTGACCGGCACGGTGGTTGGGGCGACGGTTGGCGCGGTGGCGGTTGGCACGGCGGTGGCTGGCACGGCGGCGGTTGGCACGGCGGCGGCGGTGCGGGCTGGCGTGGCGGATGGGGCGGATGGGGCGGTTGGGGTTGGGGCGGCGGGATCGGGATTGCTATCGCTCCGCCGCCCATCATCTGGGCGCCTCCGCCAGTCTATTATGCGCCGCCGCCGATCTATTTTGCGCCGCGGCCGGTCCTGGTTGGAGTCGGAATTGGTGGGGTACTGGCCTCGCAAGTTGCTGCACCACCGCCGGTTGTTGCTGCACCTCCTGAACTGATCGACTGGGCACCACCGCCGATCGTCGTAGTACCGGAGCCCGCTATCCTGATAGCGGCGGCACCACCGCCATTGTTTGTCGTCGCGCCAGTGTTTGGATTTGCATTTGGATGGGGCGGCTGGGGTGGCTGGCACGGTGGTTGGAGCGCGTGGAACGTAGGATGGAACGGCTGGCGAGGCGGTTGGGGTTGGCGCGGCGCCGGTGGCTGGGGCGGGGGCGTTCAGGTGTCGCATGGCGCGTGGAATGGTGGCTGGCGCGGCGGTTGGGGCGGCGGCGCACAGGGGCATTGGAACGGCGGATGGTCACAGGCGCAGGGTCATTGGGGCGGTGGCGGTCAGGTGTCGCGTGGCGCGTGGAACGGCGGCTGGCGCGGCAGTCAGGTGTCGCAGGGCGCGTGGAACGGCGGCTGGCACGGCGGCCCACAGGGTCATTGGGGCGGATGGTCACAGGCGCGGGGCGGGGCTGGTCGCGGTGGCTGGGCTGGTGGTGGCGGAGATCATCGCCGTTGATTCGACACATCATCGTCATCGCCGCTGTGCTGGCACTCAGCCCGCATGTATTGGCACAAACTGCGCCGGCACCGCCGCAGAGCGCTGCGCCGGCATCACCACAGGAAGCTGCCGAACAGCGTCTCCAGGGTCTGCAGGCGGAACTCCACATCACCGATGCACAGGCGCCGCAGTGGAGCGCGTTCGCCCAGGCGATGCGGGACAATGCCACCAGCACTGACGCCCTGTTCCGTCAACGTGCCCACGCCACCCAGTCAATGAACGCGCTTGACAATATGAAATCGTATGCTCAGGTTGTACACACCTATGCTGACGACACCGAGAAACTGTCGGTGGCGTTCGAGGCCCTGTACGGGGTATTGTCCGACCAACAGAAGCAGACGATCGACACGCTGTTTCGGCAGCAAGCCACCCAGAGCACACATCCGTTAAGTCGCTGAGATCAGAAAATCGCGGCACGAATGCCGTCCCAAGATACTCGATCGGGTTTAGCTGATGCCGGATACGACGATGCGGGCATACTGACGCGCTGGCAAAGCCCGCAAGAAATCAAGCGGCAGGCTCGCCCTCCCAACTTGCTGGCCGAACCTATCGAGGCGCCCTGCGGCCGGCCATGACGATGAGCGCGCCCGTCTGGCGCTACACCGAAAAATACTTCGCGTGCGGGTTCAGCACCACGATCGCGCTGGTCGATTGCTCGGGATGCAACTGGAACTCCTCGGACAGCGACACCCCGATCCGCTCCGCATTGAGCAGCGACAGGATCGGCGCCTGGTCCTCCAGCCTTGGGCACGCGGGATAGCCGAACGAATAGCGCGAGCCGCGATAGCCCTGCGACAGCATCTTCTCCATGTCGCGGTCGTCTTCGCCCGCGAAGCCAAGCTCGGCGCGAATGCGCTTGTGTACGTATTCCGCCATCGCCTCCGCCATCTCCACCGACAGGCCGTGCAGATACAGATAGTCCTGATAGCGGTTGTCCTCGAACCAGGCGCGCGCGAAGTCGGACGCCTTCTGCCCCACCGTGACGATCTGCAGCGCGATCACGTCGCGTTCGGCGTCATCGACGTCGCGGAAGAAGTCGGCGATACACTCGCCGTCCTCCTTCGGCTGGCGCGGCAAAGTGAAGCGGGCAAGCTCCGTGCTGCCGTCTGCATCGAAGATGATCAGGTCGTTGCCCTGACCCGCCGCGAGCCAGTAGCCGTACGCTGCCTGCGGCTTCAGGATGCTCTCGGCCTCGCACAGCGTCAGCATCCGCCGCATCACCGGGCGCAGCTCCTGCTTCGCCCAGCCGAGAAAATCATCCAGCGACCGGCCCTGCTTCCGGAAGCCCCACTGGAACTGGTACAGGCTGCGCTCGTTGATGAACGGCACGATCGCCTTGGGCGCCGCCTCGATCACGCGCGCGCCCCAGAACGGCGGCGCGGCCACTGGCACGTCACGCGTCAGCCGCCGCCGCCGCGTCCGCACGATGCCCACATCCACCGGCCGAAACGCGCGTGCATCGGCCTGGCCCAGGGTGCGTGACGGATTGCGTGCCTTGCCGACGCGTTTCGCCTGCACGGCAGCCAGATAATCGTCGAACGCGTTGCCGACCACCTTGTCCATCAGGTGCAGTCCGTCGAACGCATCGCGCCCGTACGCGACGCGGCCGCAGGCGTAGGCACGGACGCAGTCATCCTCGACGTAGCCGCGGGTCAGCGCGGCCCCGCCCAGCACGACCGGAATCTCCAGTCCCTGCCGCGACATTTCCTCCAGGTTCTCGCGCATCACCACGGTGGACTTCACCAGCAGCCCCGACATGCCGATGGCATGCGCATGATGGTCTCTGGCGGCCGACAGCATGTCGGTCAGCGGTACCTTGATGCCAAGGTTGACCACGCGATAGCCGTTGTTGGTCAGGATGATATCGACCAGGTTCTTGCCGATGTCGTGCACATCGCCCTTCACCGTGGCAAGCACGATGGTGCCCTTCTCCTGTCCGTCCGCCCGTTCCATGAACGGCTCGAGGTAAGCCACCGCGGCCTTCATCGTCTCGGCACTCTGCAGCACGAACGGGAGCTGCATCTTGCCGGCGCCGAACAGGTCGCCGACCACCTTCATGCCGCCGAGCAGCACGTTGTTGATGATGTCGAGCGGCGACAGTGTATTCAGCGCGTCGTCCAGATCATCCGTCAGGCCCTTGCGGTCGCCATCGACGATGCGATCCTTCAGCCTTCCCTCCACCGTGTCGGCACGCTTCTTTGTGGTGGCGTCCGCGGCCTTGCGGTCGGCGAAGATCGCCAGCAGGCGCTGCAACGGATCGTAACCCTCGGCGCGGCGATCGAAGATCAGGTCTTCCACGACCTTCACTTCTTCCGGCGCGATCACGTGCAGCGGCCGGATCTTCGACACGTGCACGATCGCACCGGTCATTCCGGCGCGCACCGCGTGATCAAGGAACACGCTGTTCAACACCGCGCGCGCCGCCGGGTTCAAACCGAAGCTGACGTTCGACAGGCCAAGGATGATCTGGATGTCGGGGAATTCCTCCCGAATTGCGGCGATACCCTCCAGTGTCCACTGCGCCAGCTTGCGATCATCCTCGTTGCCGGTGGCGATGGTGAAGGTCAGCGGATCGATCATCAGGTCCGACTGCGGCAGGCCATAACGGTTGCAGGCGAAATCAACCAGCCGCCGTGCCACCTCTACTTTGCGCGCGGCGGTCTTCGCCATGCCGATCTCGTCGATGGTCAGCGCGATCACTGCTGCGCCGAACTGCTTCGCCAGCTTCAGCCGATCCGCAGCCGCTCTCTCGCCGTCCTCGAAGTTGATCGAATTGATGATCGGCTTGCCGCCGTGCAGCTTCAGCGCCGCGGCGATCACCGGCGTCTCGGTGCTGTCGATCACCAGCGGGGCGTTAACCGACGACGTGAACCGGCGCACCACCTCGTTCATCTCGCCGATCTCGTCGCGCCCGACGAACGCGGTGCAGATATCCAGCGCGTTGGAGCCTTCGCCGATCTGCTCGCGGCCCATCGAAACGCAGCCGTCCCAGTCGTGCTTCTCCTGCGCTTCGCGCCACTTCTTCGAGCCGTTGGCGTTGCAACGCTCGCCGATGGCGAAGAACGCGTTCTCCTGCCGCAGCGGCACCGCCTGGTACAGGCTCGCCACTGACGGCATCCACACCGGCTTGCGCAGCACCGGCGGTGGGCGCGAGCCGCCGCGCCGGCGCAGCATCGCATTCAGCGCGGCGATGTGCTGCGCATTGGTGCCGCAACAGCCGCCGATCAGGTTGACGCCATCCTCCTCGACGAAGCGCTCCAGCCAGCTCGTCAGCTCCGCCGGGCCGAGCGGAAAGTGCGTCTCGCCATCGACCAGTTCCGGCAGGCCGGCATTCGGCTGGACCGACAGCAGCCCGGGCCAGTTGCCGGCCAGCCAACGCACATGTTCGGCCATCTCCTGCGGGCCGGTGGCACAGTTCATCCCCATCAGCGGCACATCCAGCGCGTGCACCATCGCGGCGGCGGTGGCGATATCCGGTCCGACCAGCAGCGTGCCGGTGGTCTCCACCGTCACCTGCACGAAGATCGGGATGTCGCTGCCGGCCGCGGCACGGGCGATCTTCGCGCCGTTCACCGCGGCCTTGATCTGCAGCGGGTCCTGGCAGGTCTCGATCAGGATGGCATCGACGCCGCCGGCCACGAGTCCGCGGCACTGTTCGGTCAGCGCGGCCTCGAGCGGATCATAGGCGATGTTGCCGAGGCTCGGCAGCTTGGTGCCCGGTCCGACGCTCCCGATCACCCAGCGATGGCGGCCATCGGAAAACAGCTCCGCCGCCTCGCGTGCCAGTTCGCCGCCTCGCCGGTTGATCTCGAAGGCACGGTCGGCGATGTCGAATTCCGCCAGCGTCACCGGCGAGCCGCCGAACGTGTTGGTTTCCACCATGTCCGCGCCGGCCTCGAAGTAGCTGCGATGGATGTCGCGCACGACATCGGGGCACGAGATGTTCAATACGTCCGTGCAGTTCTCCTTGCCGAGAAAGTCCCGCTCCACGTCCAGCGGCATGCCCAGAACACGGGTGCCGACGGCGCCGTCGCACAGCAGCACGGTATCGCGCAGCGCATCGAGCAGGTGGGGTCGCGGCATGGGACTTCCTTATGCGGCTAGGCGGGGTGGTCGGCGACGTAGGCGTCCAGCAGCGCGAGGTTGGCTGCCGTTTTTCCTGCAGGTGTGAACGATGCGCTGATGCTGTTGCGCGCCAGCCGCACGATCTCGTCTTGCGAGAGGTCGAACGCGCACTGGCATTGCACGAAATTGTCGTTGATCGAGCCGCCGAAATAGGCGGGATCGTCCGAGTTGAGCGTGACGAACAGGCCGGCATCCAGCATCGCGCGCAGCGGATGCGATGCCAGCGATGAGACCACGTTCAGCCGCACGTTGGAGAGCGGGCAGACCGTCAGCGGCGTCGCCCGCGTTGCCAGTGCATGCACCAGCGCCGGGTCGGCCATACAGGCGATGCCGTGATCGATGCGGTCCACGCCAAGCCGGTCGAGCGCCTCGCTGACGTAGGACGCCGGCCCCTCTTCACCGGCATGCGCCGTGATGCGGAAGCCGCGCGCGCGGCAGGCGCTGAAGTATGTCGCGAACTTGCCAGGCGGATTGCCGATTTCCGCTCCGCCCAGACCGAAACCTGCAATCTCGTCCGCCCACGGCATGACGGAGTCGAGCAATTGCATCGCCTCCGTCTCGCTGCGATGGCGTTGCGCGCTGACCAGCAGGCCGGCGCTGATGTGGTCGTCGCGCGCCGCGTCGCGCATCGCCGCCAGCACACCATCCATGACAATGTCGATCGCCACGCCGCGCTCGGTGAAGCTTTGCGGGCCGACGAAGATCTCGGCACGCACCACCGCATCGGCATGTGCGCGGCGGAGATAGGCGCGGGTGATCTCGTAGAAATCGCGCTCCTGCTGCAGGACGCGACAGCCCTCGTAATAGAGATCGAGGAACGCCTGCAGATCACGGAAGCGGTATGCCGCACGCAGTGCCTGCGCGCTGTCCCAGCGCGGTCGCAATCCGTTGCGGACGGCGATCGCCAGCAGATGTTCGGCCTCGACGCTGCCTTCCAGGTGCATATGCAATTCGGCCTTCGGCAGGCCGTGGATGAAGGTGTCCAGGACCGACATTCAGATCGCCAGTTCGCGCGACTGCGCGATCGGCGCCTGAGCGGCGCGCGTGGCGGGCCAGAGGCGAATCGCGAGTGGCCCGTCGATCGTCAGTGGCGTACCCTGATGCATGCCGGCACCTTCCATAAGGCCGCGGATCCCCTCATCGGTGAACCCGGGCCAACGATGCGCCAACCTGGTTAGCAATTCGTCGCGGTCATGCCGCGCGATGTCGATCACGATCAGCCGCCCGCCAGGCCGCAATATCCTTGTGACTTCGGCCAAAACGCCCGCAGGGTCCTCGGCGTAGTGCAGCACCATCTGCAGCACAGCGACATCGAACGAAGCCTCGGCCAGCGGCAGTCGGTACATGTCGGCAAGCCGCACCGAACAGTGACTGATCCCGGCGCGCGCCAACCGCGAGCGCGCCAACGCCAGCATAGCCTTCGAGGCGTCGACACCGACCCCCTGGCTGATCCGCGGCGCCAGCAGTTCCAGCACCCGTCCGGTGCCGGTGCCGATGTCCAGCAGCCGGCCGGCGTCGTGGTCCGGCACCAGGGCAAGCAGCGCTGCCTCGACCGCCGCGGCCGGGAGGTCGAGCGCGCGCATCTCGTCCCAGTCGGCGCCCTGGCGGCGGAAGCTCTCAGACGCCACGCGGGCGCGTTCGGCGAGCACGCGCGCGGCCTGGCGACGGTCAGCCTCCAGGATCGGATCGTCGTCCGGCAGGCGAGCGACCAGGTCGCGGGCCAGCGCGCCAGGCGCACCGTGCGGCAACGCGAACCAGACATTGGCGCCCTCTCGCACCCGGTCCAGCAGGCCGCAGTCGCACAGCAGCTTCAGGTGACGGGACAGGCGCGGTTGCGACTGGCCGAGGATCTCGGTGAATTCCGAGACGCAGAAGGCGCCGCGGCCGGCCAGCGCCAGCAGGCGGAGGCGGGTCGGTTCGGCGGCGGCACGCAGGCTGGCCAGCAGGCGTTCCATGCTATGTCCATGACATAAGCATATCCTTATGTCTAGGCGGTAAACTTCGCTACTCTGCCAGAGGGCAAAGGCGCAGTGGCGGAGGAGCAGACCGGCGCGGCATTGGCACTGGCGGGAGATCAAGTCTGCGCGGGGCCGTTTCGACCGGCTGATCGCCAACCCCAGATCGGCCGAATGCGTGTTCTGGTCATCTACTGCCACCCGGTGGCGGAGAGCTTCGCCGCGGCCGCCCATTCGACCGTGCTTCAGGCCCTCGGCGACGGCGGGCATGAAGTCACCGATGTCGATCTCTATGCGGAACACTTCGATCCGGTCATGAGCCGACAGGAGCGGCTCGACTATCTCAACACGGCGCGCAACGAACGGCTGGTGAGAAAATACGACGACCAGCTCGCCGCAGCCGAGGCGATCGTGTTGGTTTATCCGGCGTGGTGGTACGGCATGCCGGCGATGCTGAAGGGCTACTTCGATCGCGTATGGCTCCCGGGAGTGGCGTTCGACGTCGCACCGGATGGCAAGGTCAACACCGAGCGCCTGCGACATATCAGGCGGATCATGGTGGTCACCACATATGGCGCATCATGGTGGATGGTGCGCGTCGCGCTTGGCGATCCGGCGCGCAAGCTGATCGGGCGAGCGCTGCGTGCTCTATGCGCGCGCGGCTGCCGGGTGAGGTGGTGCGTCCACTACGACATGGACCGGGCGAGGCCGGCGCAGTTGCACCGATTTCTGCAGCGGATTCGCGCCGCTGCGCGGGCATTGGGATAGTGGCAGCCGTCGGTAGTGTCTGCGGGTTCCCCACCGGCCGGCCGGTGGGGAACCTGAAATGCCAGACTCCCGCTACACCTGCGGCGCCACCCCGACATACCTGTATTGGTGGATCAGGTCGTCCACCGGGTGCGCCGTGTCGTGCTTCACCTGGAACACCGCGATCACCTTCTGCTTGAGATCGCCGTTCTCGTCGAAGCTGACGTCGCCTTGCAGCGTCTTGAGATTGGTGTCCGCAATCGCGTCCCGCACGTTGACCCGATCAACCGGCTTGCCAGACCTGGCAACGCGCTCGATCGCGTCGATCACCACCTGGACAGCGTCGTAGGCGGTAATCGAATAGTCGGACGGCGGGCGGCCGGACTTGGCGGTGAACCGCTTGACCCAGGGCGCCAGTTCCGCGTCCTCCATCATGTGCGGACAGGCGACGGTCGCATACCAGCCCTCGGCGGCGGGAAAACCGGCACCCTGCAGGATCGACGGACCATACATGCCGTCGCCGCCTGCCTTGATCAGATTCGGCACCAGATCGTAGGACTGCTTGGCCAGCTTCACGCCGGCCTGCGCGTCGCCGCCGTAGTAGATCGACTGCGCGCCGGTCGCCTTGATCTTTGTCAGCGCCGGCGAGTAGTCGGCCGCCTTCGGATCGAGCCGGTCGTGTCCTAGCACCTCGATGCCGCGCTTCTTCGCCTGCGCCTCGAACGCGGTGGCGATGCCGATGCCGTAGGCGCCGCTGTCGTCCAGGCCGTAGACGCTCTTCACCTTCAGCGTGTCGGCGAAGTAGTTCGCCATGTTGGGACCCTGGTAGGCGTCCGTGGTGACCGTGCGGAAATAGACCGCCTTGCCGGCCGGGCGGTACAGCGAGGCGAACTTGGGATCCGTGATGTCCGGGTTGGTCGAGGTAGGCGTGATGGTGGCGAGGTTGCCCTGGCTGTAGATCGGCGACATCGCCTTGCCGGGCGTGCTGCTCATCGGGCCGAGTGAGGCGACGACGGATTTGTCGGCGACCATCTTACGCACATTGGTGGCCCCCTGCGCCGGATCGTACTGTCCGGCGGTGGCGGTCCCGTCGTCCAGCATCAGGACATTCAGGTGATAGCCCGCCGCGCCGCCCTTGGCATTCGCTTCGTCGATCGCGAGCAGAAAGCCGTCACGGATCAGCACCGCCGTTTCGGCATCCGCGCCGGTGAGCGATAGGTCGATGCCGAGAGTGACCGCCTTGTCGGCGGCGAAACCGCGATATGGGCGCAACACACCGGCGGCGGCGGAGACCCCGGCGAGGCGGATCATGGAACGGCGCGTAACCCAGGTCATCGTGTTTCTCCCCGTTTTCACCAGACACAAAGTCGACGGTCAGCCATCGGCCAGCGTCGGCCATAATGCATCGGCGCCGCCGGCACATACATAGGCGCCGACCTTCGCAGCCCATTCGGTCTCACCGCCGAACTCGTCGCGCCATGACCACAGTCGCCGCGTGCTCAGTTGCAGCGAATATTCCTTGGTAAAGCCGATCGCGCCATGCACCTGATGCGCGATCTCCGACGCCAGCGTTGCCGCGTCCCCTACCCGCGTCTTGGCGATCGCGATGATGAATTCCTGCTTCGCCGGATCGTCAAACGACAGCGCCTCCACGCCCAAATCGGCAGCCGCGCCGGCGGCGGCGACCTGCCCCGCCATCACCGCAAGCTGCTGCTGCACCGCCTGGAATTTTCCGATTTGCCGGCCGAACTGCTTGCGCTCGCCGGCATAGGTCACCGCAGTATCCAGCGCACGCTCCATCGCACCGGCCATCAGCACGGCGCGTGCCAGTGCGCCTCGCCGGTACAGCGCCGCCCGATCGACCCCCGTCGCTGTCGGCGCCACCGCATCGCCGGCGACCCGCAATCCGGCGAAGGCCAGCGTGTCGCGCGGCTCACCGGCCATGTTGCGCCCCATCGCCACCTCCGCGCCCGCAGCCTGTCCCCGGGCACTTGACCCGGGGATCCCGTCCAGCGCCACCGCCATCGCGCCATCCGGCCCATCGGCGAGCAGCACGATGCGCGCCGCGTTCGTCGCCCAGGGCAGCCGGCTGGCATGGCCTGACAGCCTCCAGCCGTTGCCGTCGCGCTCCAGCGTCAGCCGGTCCTCCGGCCGCACCGGACCCACGGTCATCGGCTGTTCGCTCACCGCCAGTCCAGCGGACGATGCCACCCATGCCGCCAGCATCGTTTCCGCCAGCGGGATTGGCGCAGCGTATCGTCCGGCCAGGCGCAGCACGGCGTATAGATCCGACCACTCGGCATCCGCGCCCCCGGCGGACTCCGGCAATGCAGCCAGCGGCACACCGGTCTCGCTCACCGCTTGCCACAGCGCGGCAGGGAATGTGCCCGTCTCGGCGCTGTCGGCGACCTGTTTGGAGCAATGGTCCTCGAACAGGCGGTTCATGCTCTCGAGCAGCATCCGGGTTTCATCGCGCATGTCCGCCTCCGTCAGCGCAGACCGAGGCCACGCGCGATGATGCCGCGCAGGATCTCCCGCGTGCCGCCCTGGATCGACAACCGCGGCGCGTTCATGGTGGCGCGCGCCAGCATGGATACGTATGTATCCACAGCGGCCAGTTCCGGCTCGGCCGGGAACAGTTGTCGTGCGATCACCGGCAGGTCCTGCTCGTAGCGTGTGCCGAGGTCCTTGGTGACGGCGGCCTCGTTCAGTGGCTGCAGGCCTTCCTGCAACATGCCCGCGATCGACAGTGACATCCGCCGCAGCGTGGCAAGCTGCGACACCAGCCGCCCGAGCGCCGCCGCCGTCGCGCGGTCGGGATTGGGACCGGCGACGCCCACCATCTCGGTGAGCAGCTTGAACAGCACCAGGAACCGATCGGGTCCACTGCGCTCAAATGCGAGTTCGCTCGACACTTGGCGCCAACCATTGCCGATCTCGCCGAACAGCCGGTTGTCGGGCACGAACAGGTCGGTGAGGAAGAGTTGATTGAAGTGATGCTCGCCGATCAGGTTGATCACGGGCCGGATCTCGATACCAGGAGAATTCTTCAGGTCCACCAGGAACTGTGTGGCGCCGGCATGGCGATCGACTTCCTCCTGCCCCGCATCGGCC
Organism: uncultured Alphaproteobacteria bacterium; assembly: GCA_963819855.1. GTDB lineage: Bacteria > Pseudomonadota > Alphaproteobacteria > Acetobacterales > Acetobacteraceae > JAMXLO01. Next base: position 148,446 of record CAWFYC010000031.1, on the reverse strand, counting down.
ATCTTGCAGAACAGGATCATGTAGTCGGCACGGTGCGCGTTCGATGTCCACAGCTTGCTGCCGTTGATCCGGAAGCCGCCATCCACCTTCACCGCGCGGGTGCGCGTGCCGGCGAGATCGGAACCGGAATCGGGCTCGCTCATGCCGATGCAGAACGACAGATCGCCGCGCGCGATACGCGGGAGAAAGTAGTCCTTCTGCTCGTCGGTGCCGTAACGCAGGATGTTCGGCCCGCTCTGCCGATCGGCGGTCCAATGGAAACCGACCGGCGCTCCGGCCGCCAGCATCTCCTCGATCACCACGTAGCGTTCGAACGCGGTGCGTTCATGGCCGCCGTACTGTTTCGGCCAGGTCATGCCGATCCAGCCGCGCTCGGCCATCTTGCGACTGAACGCCTGGTCGTGGTCACGCCGGTTGCCGAGTGAGGCGTGCTGTTCGTCGAGGAATGCGCGCACGTCCTGGCGCAGCGCTTTGGCAACCGGCGGCAATTCTACCGGATCGAAGCGGAATGCCTGCTGCATCATCGGCGCGGCCCTGTCAGAAGCGGATCGCGACGATACCGCCGGCACGCTGTCATGGCGAGCGCGGCGGCACTGGTATCAGTGCGCCGCCTGAGCGTGCATCCGCTTGGTCGGTTCGGCTGCGCCTTCGGGCACGCCGGCGAGCCGCAGCCCCTCCGCATAGTGATTGCGGTCGCTCTCGCGTTCCAGTGGCGAGGTCGCACTGAAGCGCTCCACGGTGAAGTCCGGTTCGATCACCATCAGCCGGCGCAGCACCACCGCTGCCTCCTGCGATCGACCAAGATGTCCAAGCGCCGACAGGTAGGGCTTGAATCCGGCGGACAGCGACGGATTCATCTGCGTCACCGCGCGACCAGCCGCCACCGCCGACTCATAGTCACGCTTGAGCAGATGGATCACTGTGAAGAAGCCGTCGAAAATGAACGCGTGCGGATCGAGTGGCGACAGCTTCTTGTAACGGTTGTTGCGGCGCTCGGCTTCCTCCGGATCGCCCATATACGCGTAGGTGATCGCCGACAGCGCCCATGCCATCGCGAGATTCGGGTTGAGCGACAATGCACGCTCGTGCAGCGCAAGGGCCTCACGCAGGTGCCGGTGCAGGAAGGAGCGCACATGACCTGCGATGGCGAGCGCGCGGGCATCGTAAGGATCGAGAACGATGGCGCGTTCCGCCAGGTCGCCCGCCTCCTCCATCATTGCCTCCGGGTCGTCTGACCAGCCTTGGCCGACCAGGAAGATATGCCAGTAGGCGTACCAGGCGTGCGCCGCCGCATAGTCGGGCTCCAGCTGGATCGCGTGCGCGAGGTATTCCCCTGCCATCATGTAGGGGCCGCGCTCCATCCGGGCGATCAGCGGGATCGCCCGCAACATCAGGTCATAGGCGGTGGCATCCACCGGCGTGCGGCTGGCACTGCGCTTGGCCTCGATCAGCAGGATCTCCGGATCGATCTGCGCCACCACCTCCGAGGCTATCTCGTCCTGCAGGGAAAGGAGATCATTGGACTGGCGGTCGAAGCGGCGCGCCCATACCACCTGGTTTCCCGCCCGCAGGTCCAACAGCCGCACCGTGATACGTAGCCGGTTGCGCACGCGCTGGATCGTGCCGTCCACCAGGAAGTCGATGCCGAAGGTCCGGCGGATCGCCGTTTCGTCCCGCGTCTCGGAGGCGTAGCGAAGCAGCGAATTGGACGCGACGACGAACAGCCAGCGGAACCGCGCCAGCGCCGTGGTGATCTCCTCGGCGAGGCCAGGGGCGAGATGCGCCTCTTCATCAGTGGTGCCGACGAGTTGCAGCGGCATCACGCCGACATGGGCGCCGCCGCGGGCCGGATGAACCTCGTGGATCCGCGGCTCCAGGATCGCTGGCGGCTCGTCCGGTTCCTCGGCGATCGGCTCGGGCGGCGGAGGGGGCGCCGGTGGCCGCAGCGGCATGCGGCTGCCGGACGGGCCGCGAATCTCCGCCAGCAGCTTCTGTGTCTCCGGAGAGGGCGAGGCGTCCAGCAGGTCCGCCAGCACGGCGCGGCAGCGGTCATACGCCTGAATCGCCATGCCGCGCTCGCCGCGTGCCGCGTGCGCCCGCATCAGCGCACGCCAGGCGCCCTCGTGGGCGCGGTCGATCTGCAACAGGCGCTGCGCCGCGGGGATCGCCGCCTCCGGCTCCACCTGCTCGCGCAGCAGCGCCTCGGCCACATTGCGGGCACGGTCGCGCACCCGCTCGCGCTCGGTGGTCAGCCAGGTGTCGAAGGTGGGATCGATGCCGTCCAGGTCCTCCAGCAGGTCGCCGTCCAGCAGCGACAACGAGGCCGGCTGGTCGGTGGTCGCCCGCATCACCTCTTCCACGTCCACCCAGACGACACCCGGACGCAGCGAGATGTGATCGCGGGTGACCAGTAGTACCTCGGTTCCGGCCGGCGACAGCGTCTCGAGCAGCCGATGAATTTCCTGGCGCAGCGACGCGCGGGCCTGTTCTTCCGGCCGCCTGCTCCACAGCAGCTCCGCCAAGCGGCCGCGCAGTGCGGCCCGAGGCGACGCCAGAGCGACCACTGCGAGCAGCGCCCGGGTTTTGCGCCCAGCCGGCAGCACACTCTCGCTGGTCAGCGTCCAGGCTTCCATCTGACCGATCAACCGCAGGCGGACCACAACCTGTCCCGCTGTACTCGGCGGCGTCACGTGGGCCGAGGATCGGTGAGAGGTACCGGCCATCATTGCGTCATCTGTGCAATAATCGGTTGTTCAGGCCCGGTCTCGGCACGGCGATTGCTGCGGTCACGTTTCAGATTGCCGCCTCCGGGAAGATCTTTCTCAGGTCACCCTGCCACGCCTGATGGTAGCGCGCCAGCCACTGTTCTGCCTGGGTCGGTTCCCCAGCCGCGATCGCCTCCAGTTGAACGAGATACATCGACTCATCGAGGCCGGCCGCATTGGTGCGGCCCCTGGCACGCAAGCCGTCACGCGAGATGGCGATGGCGTCGCGCGCCAGGTCGCGCAGGCTGCCGCCGCGCCAGGATGCGGCCAAACCTTCACGCGGTACCGCGGCGCGCAACGTTCTGACATCGTCCCAGGTGGCGTCACGCAGCAGCGCCTCGGCGGCGGCCAGTGCCGCATCGTCGTACAACAGACCGACCCAGAATGCCGACTGCGCCACCATCATGTCGGCGCGCCCGGCGTCGGCGCCGCGCATTTCCAGGAAGCGTTTGATCCGCACGTCGGTGAACACCGTGGTGATGTGATCGACGAAGTCGCCTACCGTTGCAACGGTTCCAGCGACATTGTGCAGTCGTCCGGCCATGAAGTCGCGAAACGATGCGCCGGCAACGTCGATGTAGCTGCCGTCGCGATAGACGAAGTACATCGGCACCTGATCGACCAGCCACTCGACATAGCGCTCGAAGCCAAACCCCGGCTCGAACATCACCCGCGGTATGCCGGAACGATCGTTGTCGGTGTCGAGCCAGGCGTACGCACGGTACGACAGGAAGCCGTTCGGCCTGCCCTCGGAGAACGGCGAGTTGGCGAACAGCGCGGTGGCCAGCGGTTGCAGCAGCAACGAGACCCGCAGCTTGCGCAGCATGTCCTGTTCCGAGGCATAGTCGAGATTGACCTGCACTGTGCAGGTGCGCGTCATCATGTCGAGGCCGCGCGTGCCGACCTTCGGCATGTAGCGCCGCATGATCGCGTAGCGGCCCTTCGGCATCCACGGCATTTGCTCGCGTGTCGCAAGCGGGTGGAAGCCGAGTGGCGCGAAACCGATCTGCAGATCGCGCGAGACGCCGCGCACCTGGTCATAGTGCGCCTCGAGTTCCGCCATCGTGTCGTGCAGTGTCTCCACCGGCGCGCCGGACAGTTCGAGTTGGCCGGCGGGTTCCAGGGAAATCGCCGCGTCGCCCTGCTTCAGGCCGATGATGTTGCCGGCGTCGGTGATCGGCTCGCCGCCGAACTGCTGCATGCCCTCCAGCAGGCCGCGGATCGAGCCGGGCTGGCCATCGGAAGGTTCGTACGGAGGCGTGGCGAGGTCGGCCAGCCGGAAGCCGAATTTTTCGTGCTCGGTGCCGATGCGGAAACGCTCCGCCGGCTTGCAGCCGGCCACGATGTAGTCGGCAAGTTGCTTCAGCGAGGTGATCGGCGTCGAGTCGGCGTCTCCGGGGTTGGACATGCTGCTCCCAGGCGTGGCGGGTTGCGTTTGATGGTACTAGCGGCAGTCCACCCCCTGCAACAATGCCAGGCCGGCGATACAGGCGGTGTCGGCTCGCAGGATGCGGGGACCGAGCGATACCGGCGTTACAAAGGGATGCGTCCGCAAGGCGTCAAGCTCCGTCGGCGTGAAGCCCCCCTCGGGACCGACCAGCAGCGCGCTCTGGCCGCGTGCCGGGGCGACGCGCGGCGCGCGGCTGCGCTCGATGGCGGCGAACAGGCGGCGCTCTCCCGGCCATCCGGACAGCAGGACGGCGAGTGCCCGCGGCGGACGCAGCTCCGGCACTGTCAGTCGCTCGGACTGCTCGGCGGCCTCGATCGCGATCGCGGTGAGGCGGTCGGCGTTCATCCGATGCGTATTGCCACGTTCCGTGATGACGGGGAGCAGTGCGGCGACGCCGAGTTCCGTCGCCTTCTGCACCACAAGGTCGGTGGCGTCCCGCTTCAGCAGTGCGAATGCCAGCCAGAGATCGGGCTCCGCCGCCTGGATCCGCGTACGGCACTCGACACGCAAACTGGCGCGATCACGCCCAATGGTCTCGATCCGGGCGCTGAACTCCCCGTCGCGGCCGTTGAACAGCAGCACTCCGTCGCCCGGGCCACGGCGCATGACGGTTCCGAGATAGTGCGCCTGTGCAGCGGTCGCGGCGATGACGCTGCCCTCGGACAGCGCTGGCGCGACGTGGAGGCGGATTGACCCGGTCATGACGGTGGGCAGAGTAGCAGCGATGCAGGCGCACACCGACATTGTGGCCACCGGCTGGGTGACGAGGTTGCCGCGACCCTGGCTGCCGTACCTGCTGCTGGCGCGCGTTGATCGGCCGATCGGCGTCTGGCTGCTGTTTCTGCCTGGGCTGTGGGGGATCCTGTTGTCCGGCCCCACCCCGCGAGAGGCGGTGCGGCTGATTGTGTTGTTCGCCATCGGCGCCCTGGTGATGCGCGCCGCCGGCTGCGTGGTGAACGACCTGTGGGACCGCGACATCGACCGCATGGTGGCACGTACCGCTGCCCGGCCGCTCGCGTCCGGCATGCTGCGTCCGCGGCAGGCGCTGGTGTTCCTGGTGGGGCTGTTGCTGGTGGGACTGGTGATCCTGCTGCAATTGAATGCGCTGACGCAGCTGTTGGGCGCCGCGTCGCTGCTGCTGGTGGCGCTGTATCCGCTGGCGAAGCGGGTGACCTGGTGGCCGCAGCTTATGATGGGCGTCACGTTCGGCTTCGGCGCACCGCTGGGCTACGCCGCCGGCGCGGGGCGGCTGGACGCGGCCTGGGCGGCGCTGTACGGCGCCGCGATCCTGTGGGACCTGGGCTTCGACACGATCTATGCACATCAGGACCGCGAGGATGATGCGCTGGTCGGTGTGAGATCGACGGCGCGGCTGTTCGGCGAGCGGACCGCGCCGTTCCTTGCTGGTTGCTATGGCGGGGTGATCCTGCTGCTGGCGCTGGCCGGCTGGCTCGCGGGGCTGGGGAGTTGGTTCTATCCGGCGCTGGCATTGCCTGCTGTGTTGCTGGCGCGACAGGTTGCGGCGCTCGACATCGACGATCCGGCGCTTTGCCTGCGGCTGTTCAAGGCGAACCGCGAGGCGGGGCTGGCCGCGGCGGGGGCAATCTTGGTTGGGTGGGTGTGATGCCGATGCCGAGCGGCGAGGCGGACAGCTTTGTCTCCTGCCACACCGCTCTGGACCGCGCACCGCTCGTCCCTGAGATCGCTCTGCATCTCGCCAGCGAAATCACCCCGATCTGGCAGGCCACCGAGCTCTGGCTTGCCGAACGCAACGTGGAACCGCCGTTCTGGGCGTTCGCATGGCCCGGTGGACAGGCACTGGCCCGTTACGTGCTGGACCATCCGTCATGCGTCGCCGGACGGCGCGTGCTCGACTTCGCCGCCGGCGGCGGGATCGCCGCGATCGCCGTCGCGCTGGCCGGCGCGGCATCGGTCGATGCGGCGGAGATCGACCCCTTGGCACGTGCCGCCATCGGGCTGAACGCCGCGGCGAACCGTGTCTCGATCGCCCTTCCCTCCGCCGACATCGTCGGGATGGACTGCCGCTGGGACCTGATCCTGTGCGGCGACGTCTGCTACGAGGCGCCGATGACCGCGCATATCGTGCCGTGGCTGCGGCGGATGGCCGGCCAGGCCGAAGTCTGGCTGGCCGATCCCGGCCGTGCCTATCTGCCCCGCGACGGTCTCTCCGCCTTCGCCAGCTATCGTGTGCCGACCACCCTGGAACTCGAGGACAGCACCGAGCGGCAGGTCACGCTTTACCGGCTCGGCTTCTGACCTGGCTTGCCCTTCGGCTTGTCGGCACCGCCCAGCTTCGACAGGTCGAGACCGTTCACCGTCACCGTCGGGCCGTCGCTCACGACGTCCCATACCAGCCGCTTGCCGTCCGGTTTGGCCAGACCGCGCAGCATGATCAGCACCGGCAGAGCCTGTTGCAGATCGGGATTGCTGCGCGCCTGGGTAACAAGGTCATCCAACCCGGTGGCGACGAGGTGCGCCTCGCCGTGCCACGTGTCGGGCGATAGTGCCGTGACGTGGCCGGTGCCGTCGACCTTCGCCGGCCCGAGGTCGAACGACAGCGTCTCCACGCCAAGATTGACGCCGCCATGCGAGAAGATCGCGGCGATTGCCGGTCCGAGACTGTCGCTGTCGGCGCCCTCCTCGGTCGCGTCCAGCGCCAGCTTGTGCAGATCCGCGGTCAACACACCCGACAGGCTCGGCTTGATTTCGACGTGATGCGGCAGGAAGACGGCGACCTTCGGCGGCAGGCTTGGACTGGCGAGCTCGTCCAGACCGATATCGATCCAGGCGTGCAGCCTACCGTCTGGTGCCTCACCACCGATGCCGAACAGGAAGTGCTTCATGGACAGCCCGCCGATGCCGGCGATCTCGACCTGCAGCCCGTCTACCGTCTCCTGAAGGCTCATCTCGGTCAGCATGTCCTGCAAGGAGTCCACGATCAGACGCAACTGAGCTCTGGCGGGGGCGGTCAGATCAGCCTTGTCCCGCTTCGTCGCGAGGTCGGGAGGCAGCATGCCGATCAGACCGCCGGTCGCGGCCAACAGTCCCGCGACCCTCTCGCGGTTCACGCCCTTGATCCGGCCGGACCCGCGCATCGCCTGGACGCCGATCGCCACCGGCGTGCCGCCGCCGATCTGCGAGGCGGATTTCCAGCCGTTCACGGTCGCGTCTGTGGTGAGGTCGAGCCGACCGTCCTGGGCTGGCGCCAGCGTCGTGTCCGCGACATAGCTATCGAACCGCTGCTCCTGTCGTTGATCCGCGCTCTCCGTAGCAAGCACGAGGTCGCCGAGGCTGGTATGGAGCGTCGATGCAGTGGCGAGGGACGGATCGATCACGCCGTGGGTGTCCTGACGCCCGATGCTGAAATCGACCTTCACCGGCACGCTGGTGCTGGGATCGCCGCTCTGCGGGAGGTTCATGGTGAACGTTGCCGCGGGCGGCACCTTCATCGCGTCGATCGACCAGCGCTCGCCATCCAAGGGCCGCACATTCGCAGTCGTCGCCACTTCCCCGGCCGGGCTGGTGAGGCCGGGGATCGGCCAGGTGATGACATAGTGGTCGTGCTCGCCGGTGACGTGCCACGGCAGCTCCGGCAGCTTGACCGATGGCCCCAGCAGGCTGCCGAGCCAATCCTTCAGTTGCTGTTGCAGCACTTGCGCCTGCGCCGGGCCGATATCGTCGGCCTGGGCGACGCCCGGCGCGACCAGCAGCAGGCAAAGCGCGACAAAACGGGGCAGGCGCACGACCCGGCCCTCCTCGGCGTGGTTGCGCGGCAAGGATACCGCGTGACGCGGTCGGGCCGCCACTGCGACCCTGCGCTTCAGCGGTTCATCATCACCGGCAGGTTGGCGCGCTCCAGCACGTGCCGGGTGACGCCGCCGAGGATGAGCTGGCGCAGGCGGGAGTGCGAGTAGGCGCCCATCGCGAGCAGGTCGCAGCCGAAGTCGCGCGCCGCCGCGAGCAGGCCGGCCCCGACCGAGTTGCTCACCGACTGGAACATCACGATGTCGGCATGCACTCCGTGCAGCGCGAGGTAGGCGGCTAAATCCGGCGCCGCAGGGCCACGCCGCTGGTAGCCCTCGGCCGACAGGATGCGCACCCCATCGGCGCGTTGCAGCCAGGGCAGTGCCGCGTATACGGCTGACGCCGACTCGGCGGTGCCGTTCCACCCCAGGCACACGCGCGAGCCGATCGTGGTGGGGACGGTCCGCGGCGCGATCAACACCGGGCGGCCTGAATCGAACAGCACGGCGTGCAGCGCATCGGACGACGACACGTCCTCGCCGGCGTCGGGATGCGGCACCACGGTGAGGTCGGCGAGGCGCGCCTGCTGCGCGACCAAGTCTTCCTCGCGCCCTGTGACCGAGGCGAAGCTGGCAGTGGCGCACTCGGCGCCAGGCCTCGCCTCCGAGAGGATCACATCGTGCTGCAGCACGAAGCGGTCGAACATCGAACGGACGGCGTGCGCCCGTTCGCTGCTTTCCTTTTCGGTGGCCGACATCATCTCCTCGATCATCGCGCCGGACAGGCCCTCGCCGGCCAGCGGCGCGACGTCCCGGCTGTCCACACGCACGTGCAGCGCGGTGACATGGGCGTTCCAGTGGCGGGCGATCATCAGGCAGGTGGCAAGCGCCGCCTCTCCGGCGGCGGTCCCCGTCAGTGGCAGCAGCAGCTTGCGGATGGCCATGGCACGCCTCCTCGCTTGCAGGTCAGGGCTGCGATTCTAGCACGTCATGAGCCGGTCATACATCACAAGCCAGACGAGGCGAGGGCCGGTCCAACGGGACCGGCCCTCCTGGCGTCGTTGTATCCTGGAGCTAGCTGTAAGGATCCAGGGCGGCGCGGCCGATGACAGCGATCGTCAGGGCGCACACCGCAATCAGAACCGTGACGATCATTGTCATCTCCTCTTGGCCGAACTCGACTGCCCCTCAGAGCAGTACGGTCTTAGTTGCTGTTGCCTTCGTTCGAGGCGGGCGCGAACAGGCTGGTCGCGTTGGCCGGAGCCGTGAGGGCGACGGTGCCGAACACCAGGGTCAGGACGGTGAGGGCTGCGAACAAGGATTTCATGGTGGACTCCTGTGGTTTCCGCCTGCGGCGGGGGTTGGTTGTCTCCGTCAGCCTTGGCGTGGCTGGCTCTCGCTGACAGGCGGGTAATTAAGCGCTGGCCGCCCGGGGCGCTCTGAAGTGCTTCACACCTCGGCAGCCGGCACGCTCGATCGGCGCAACCACTTCGCAACGAGAATGACGATGCCCCTGCGGTGGCGGTGGCCTCGGTACAGACCTGGATCGGATGCAGAAGTTACCTATATCGCCGGGAACACGGCATCATTTACGTGAATGTCACGATGTGGCAGAAGCGTTCTGCCTCGGAACGATGCGCGGGCAACCATGACAGCGCTGCTGAGTGTCACCGCCTTCAAGGGGATGGATCCCGCGGAGCTCGACCGGATCGAAGCACGCAGCCGGATGCTCGAGCCGCGCGACGGCACGCGAATCTGCGCCGAGGGCGATGCCGCCGACGCCGTGTACGCCATCGTCGCCGGCACGGGGCACATTCGCGTCGGCTCGCTCGACCGCAGCAGCAAGGGCCTGATGTACGAGGTGTTCGGCGCCGGTGAAATCTTCGGCGAAATCGGGGTCATCGAGAACAGCACCCGCACCGCCGACGCCGTGGTGGAAGGCCGCGTGCGGCTGCTGCGCATCAATGGCTCCGTGTTTCTCGACGCCCTCAACAACCACGCCGTACTGGGCGCCAACCTCTGTCGCATTCTTGCTGGCCGGCTGCGCCGGACGTCGGGTTTGTTCCGCGACGCGACGTTCGGAAGCCTGGAGGTCCGGCTGGCGCGGCAGGTGCTTTACCTCGCCAGGACCGACGGGCGGAATACCGAGCAGGGCCGTCAGCTCGGGGGCCGACTCCGGCAGGGCGACCTGGCCGACCTGCTGGGCGCCACCACCCGCAGTATCATCACCATTCTGAACGCCTGGCGCGCGGACGGTCTCGTCGTCTACGACCCCGCCCGGGCGCAGCTTACCATCTGCCGGGAAGCCGATATGCAGCGGCTGGTCGGCGCCGACGTCGGCTGACGCCGGCGTACCTACCAGTCCTGCACGTCGACTTCGGTCTCCGGCATGTTATTCACCTCCCACGCCTCGCGCCCGCCGCGATACCAATAGACGTTGGTGTAGCCGAGTGCCACGAGACGGAGCGCGAGATTGCGGCCGTCAAATCGCTCCGAGTTCCAGCCGACCGCGACGATCGGCACCAAAAGATCGCCCTTCGTCAACGCCTGCATCTTCTGGCGCAGACGGTCCTGCATTGCGTCGGACGTGCTGCCGCCGTGCCCCGCGTTCTTCAGCCCGACTGTGCCGGGAATCGACCGACCCCACCAATACAACAACGGATCGATTATGATCGGCTTCCGCTCGTCGAGCAAACGCCGAACCTCGGCGGTGTGGATTGTCGTGGCGCCGGGCACGGTCGTCGGCGTCAGCCCGGCATAGTCTTCACGCAGGTTGCCATCCGCCGGCACGCCGAAATCGGCGTCTTCCACGGCATGGTCGCGATGCCCGGCAAGGCGGAGTGCGGTCTGGTATCGCTCGATCAGCGCCGCCCATTCTCGGTTCGATGGATCTCCGGGATAGTGGCTCCGTACCGTGTCATAGGGCCAAATCCGGTTCGCCTCGGCGACCGCACGATGTGCGTCGTCAAAACGCCCAAGCCGCGCATAGGCTGCGGCGATTCGGAGGTTGTATTGCACACGGAGGGTCGTATAGCTGGTCCGGACCGCAGCCAGGGCACGTTGGTTCCAGACGATCAATTCTTCGTACTTTCCGAGCACTTCCATGGCAAGACCTAAGCCCGCATATCGATCGAAACTCCACGCATTCCTCGGATCGAGCCGTATCGCCGTTTCGAGCATCGGAACTGCTTCCCCGAACCGGCCCAAGTGGATCAGGCAAGACCCGATCATATGGTACGCATAATTGGCATTCGGGTATTCATCCAGGAGGCGCTGATAGGCTGCCATTGCGTCTTCGTAACGGGCATGGTTAAACAGCAGATAAGCGGTGGCATTCAGTACATGGGGGTCATTCGGGTTTATCGCGGCGGCGGCGTCGACGAGTTTCGCTGCACGTGCATATTCGCCTTCATTGGTGCTCCCGGCGTTCTGGCCCCTGTCAAGTTCCATGGCCAGTTCGGTCATCGCGTAGATAGAGTTGGAATCAAGCCGTAGCGCCTGTTCCAGCAGAACCCGGCGTTCCGCATGCTCCCCCGGCCCATGGGATGGAGTGCCAGCGACCGCGTGCGGAGGATCAGGTCGAATGCGTCGGGATTGGTCGGCCGCTCTCGCTTGCTGCGTGCGCTCTCAAGGTCCGTGAGGGCGACGTTCAAGGTCTGGCCTATTCGATTGACAATTTCCGTCTGCCCGGCGCTGAGATCGTTCCAATTCTGGTCGCAGCGTTCCGCTCAAAGATGCGCTCCGCTTTCGGGGCAATGAGTTGCGCATTCACACGCAACGCGTCGCCCAGCTTGCGTACGCTGCCCTCGAGGATATAGCGCACACCGAGTTCCTCACCGACCTTGCGCACGTTGATGGCCTTACCCTGATAGGTGTAGGCGGACTCGCGCGCGATGACGAACATCCCGGGCACGCGCGATAGATCGGTCGTGACATCCTCAGTGATGCCCTCAGCCAGGTAATCGTCTTTGGGGTCGCCGCTCAGGTTCTCGAACGGCAGCACGACGATTGACAGACGCGGCGCCTTGGAAAATCCGATGTTCGCCGTGGTGTCAGCCTGCGTGGTCGCAGGCGGTGATGTTGGCGGGACCTGAGTTGCAGGCGGCGTGGTCTCGACCGTTCGATATAGCCACCACCCCGCGCTTCCGACCCCAGCGAACAGCAGTCCCGCAAGCCCGGCAAAGAGCGCCACACGCGAGCGAGCCCGTGCGCCCGTTGCTGCCGCGTCAGTTGCAAGGTCCTGGACGGCCGGATCGAGCCGCAGCACAAACGCCTCCACCGGCCGCGCGATGTTCTTCAGCGTCAGCGGCCCAACCGGCTCGAACGCAAGATCCAGCCGGCCATGCACATGATCCCGCACCGAACGCGAGACGCAGATGCCGCCCACCGGGCACTCCGCCTCCAGCCTGGCGGCGATGTTCACGCCGTCGCCGTGCAGGTCCGTGCCTTGCGAAATCACGTCGCCGATGTTGATGCCGACGCGAAAGCGGATGCGACGGTCCGGCGGCTGGTCGCCATCATAGACCGGCACCTGCTGCTGCACCTTCACCGCGCAGCGTACCGCGCCGTCGATGCTGTCAAACACCACCAGCAGCAAGTCGCCCGCCGTCTGCACCACCCGGCCGCCATGCTCGCGAATCGCGGGATCGATCAGCGCACGCCGCAATACGCGGAGGCGGTGCAGCGTGCCGGCATCGTCCAGTCCGATCAGACGGCTGTAGCCGACCATGTCGGCATAGACGACAGCGATCAACTTCCGGCCGCCCGCGGCCCTGCCGGCGAGATCGGAACCGATGCCCGTTGCGCTCACGATCAACAGGTTAGCACAACGCACACACCGCGACGAACGCCACGAGGGCCGACCCGGTGGGATCAGCCCTCTTGGCGGCGTCGGCTTTCAGCAGTCATGCCGAGCGCGAGGGTGCGGGATGCTTCGCGCGCTCGGCTGGAGTGTCGTGTCAGTTGCTGCTGCCCTCGTTCGACGCGGGCGCGAACAGGCTGGTGGTGGAGGCACTGGCCGGAGCGGTTAGAGCGACGGTACCGAACACCAGGGTCAGGACGGTCAGGGCTGCGAACAAGGTCTTCATGGTGAACTCCTATGGGTTTCCGCCCGTGGCGGTGCTTGGTCGACAGCCCGGAAATCGCATGCGGGCCGCCCCGCCGCTCTGAAGTGCTTCACACCTCGGTGAGCGCCGCTCATCCGCGGCGCCAGCGTCACATCATCGCTCGGACAGCGTCACGCGCACGCTGTTGGACGGTGGTCGCTGTGGCATCGATCGCCAGCCAGTCACCGGCACCCGGATTGCCTCGACTGGCCGCCCGCAGTACCGCAATCGTCGCATCGGATGCATCGCGCCGGCGGCCGGCGATGCGCGCCTCGAGTTTGGCCAGTGGGGCCTCGAGCCAGACGCCGAGAAACGGAACACCGGCGGCCTGGGCGGCGGTCTCGATCAACGTGCGATGGCGCGGATCGATGAAGGTTGCATCGGCAATCACCGCATGCCCGCCGCTCGCGGTTTCGCGCAACAATACTGCAAGCGCAGCGAACACCGCCTCGCTTGCGGCGTCGCTGTAGGCCGCTTGCGACAGCCGCTCCTCGGGTGCCGCGCCATGCTGGCGCTTGCGGATCTCGTCGCTGCGCAGCACCAACGCGCCGGGCGCGTTGCCGAGTTCCGGCGCCAGCGCACGCGCCAGCGTGGACTTGCCGGTGCCGGGCAGGCCGCCGATCGCCAGTACCACCGGCGGCTTCGCCTGTAGGTAAGTCGAAGCGGCCGACAGGTAGTGCGCGGCGATTTCGGCGTTGCCGCGTCTCGCCTCGACATGCGCGCGGACCATCGCGCGCAGCGACAGGAATGCCGGCAGCCCGCGGGTCAACACCGCGTCGCCGGTGCGCGCGACGTAGCGGTTCAGCACCCGGTTCGCCGCCGCGCGGGTGACGCGCTGATCGAGATCCATCAGCAGGAAGGCGAGATCGTAGCCGAGGTCGATGGTCGCCATTGCCTCGTCGAACTCCAGTGCATCGAACGGCACGGGGTGGCCCTGCCAAAGGCACAGATTGCCCAGATGCAGATCGCCATGCGCGCGACGAACGAAGCCGTCGCGCTCGCGCTGCGCCAGCCATGGCGCGATGCCGTCCAGCGCGCCCAGGATGTGCGTCTGCCAGGCCTGCACGGCAGGTTCGGGCAGGCCGGCATCGCGCGCCGATCGGGCATTGCCTGCGGCGACGTGTCGCATTGCAGGTACGACCCCCTCCCCGACCCTCCCCCGCTTCGCGGGAGAGGGGGTGCTGTTGCTGCTGAACTCCCTCTCCCGCGAAGCGGGGGAGGGTCGGGGAGGGTGTGGCAGGTTCCGGTGATAATCGGCGACGGCGTCGCCCAATGCGTCGAGCAGTTCCGGGGTAAGTTCGCCCTTCGTTACGATGGCATCGAGAAAATCGCCGGCCGGCACCCGCGCCATGCGGAGCACCCAGTCGACGACCGGTCGTTCCCCTGGTCCGCCAAAACCCAAAGTGCCGTCCGCACCGCGCACAACCGCCACGACATCGCGATACAGACCGGGTGCCGCCGGTCGGTTCAGCTCCAGTTCGCGCAATGTAAAGCGCCGCCGCGCCTCCAGCGAGGTGAAGTCGAGGAACGCGAGGCGCACCGCCTTCTTCAGCTTCCACACCGTGTCGGCGCCGACGAATACCAGCGATATATGCGTCTCCAGCGGCACCGATCGCGCGAGTCCGCGCAGGAATTCCGCCACCTCCGCCTGCTCCGGCGGCGCGGTCATCGGCGTGTCAGGGGAACAGTTTGCCCGGCGACCAGCCGCCGTTCTCAGCCTTCGTGTACACCGTGCGGTCGTGCAGCCGGAACGGCATGTTCTGCCAGAACTCGAAGCGCGCCGGGACGATGCGGAAGCCGGACCAATTGGGTGGGCGCGGGATGTCCTCGCCTGGGTATTTCACCTCGATTGCGGCAAGCCGACGCTCCAGCTCCGCGCGATCGGGCAGCACACGCGACTGGTCCGACGCCCACGCGCCGAGCCGCGAAATGCGCGCCCGTGTCGCGTAGTAGGCGTCTGCCTCGGCGTCCGTGACGTGCTCGACGCGGCCCTCGATGCGCACCTGGCGGCCCTGCGGCTTCCAGTGGAACAGCAGCGCAGCGCGCGAGTTGGCCGCCAGTTCCTCGCCCTTGCGGCTTTCGAGGTTGGTGTAGAACACGAAGCCCCTCGCATCGGCGCCCTTCAGCAGCACGATACGCGCCGAGGGCGTGCCGTCGGGCGTGGCGGTCGCCAGGGTCATGGCGTTGGCGTCGTCCGGCTCGTGTGTCCAGGCCTCGGTGATCCAGTCCTGAAAGCGGGCGAACGGGTCGGCGAGCAGGGGGGCGCTGTCGGGCATGGCTCGAACTTCCTTGCGATCGGGCGCACTCTGCCGCCGCGGGTCCGGCGCGCCAAGCCACTTGCCGCACAACGCAAGCCTGTGCCACCACCGAAGTTCACGGACGCAGCCGCAAAGGATGGATCATGCCCGACCGCGCCCCGGCCAAAGGCACAGTTTTGCAGGGCAAGCGCGGCCTGATCATGGGGGTGACCAACGACCGCTCACTCGGCTGGGGCATCGCCGCCGCCTGCGCCGCGCAGGGGGCGGAGCTGGCGTTCACCTACCAGGTCGAGGCGCTGGGGCGCCGGGTGCGGCCGCTCGCAGCGTCAGTGGGCACCGATCGGCTGTTCCTGTGCGACGTGGGCGACGAGGCCAGTATCGATGCCGCGTTCTCAGGGCTGCGCGAGCACTGGGACGGGCTGGACTTCCTGGTGCATGCGATCGCCTTCGCCGACAAGCAGTATCTGCGGGGGCGCTATCTGGATACGCCGCGTGAGGCATTCCTCCAGGCGTTGGATATCTCCTGCTATTCGTTTGTCGCAGTGGCACAGCGGGCGGTGGCGATGATGCGGCCTGGTGGCAGCCTGCTGACGCTCAGCTATGTCGGCGCGGAGCGCTGGACGCCGCATTACAACGTGATGGGCGTGGCGAAGGCGGCGTTGGAGGCGTCGGTGCGGTACCTGGCGGCGGATCTGGGCGGGCAAAGCATCAGGGTGAACGCGATCAGCGCGGGGCCGATCCGCACCGTGGCATCGGCCGGGATCGGCGATTTCCACTATATTCTGCGCTGGAACCAGTTGAATTCGCCGATGCAGCGCAACGTGACGATCGAGGATGTCGGCGGCGCGGGGGTCTATCTGCTGTCGGACCTGTCGGCCGGCGTGACCGGTGAGGTTCACCACGTGGATTGCGGCTACCATATCGTTGGTATGAAGAACCCCGCCGCGCCGGATATCGCGATCGCCGAAGGGTAGGTATTGATGAGCGAGCTGTACGACGATGACATTCTCTTGTGGAGCGAACGTCAGGGCGACCTGCTGCGCCGAATCGCCGCGGGAGAACCGGTGAACGAGCCGCCTGACTGGACGAACATCATCGAGGAAGTCGAGAGCGTGGGACGCAGCGACCTTCGCGCCGTGGAATCACTCCTGCTCCAGGCGATCATGCACATGTTGAAGGTGCAGGCATGGCCGAATTCGTTGTCTGTTTCCGTGTGGCAGTCCGACACCTTGCTGTTCCGCGCCCAGGCGCGACGAGCATTCAGTCCATCGATGCGTCAGCGGCTCGACCTAGCGAGCCTCTATGCCGATGCGTTGCACGCCATGCCGGACACCATGGACGGCCAGCCGCCGCAACCGGTATCTCCGACCTGTCCGATGACGCTGGACGAGCTGCTTGGCTGAGATCGCGTGTCTCATAACAGCTTCGGCCACCTGTTCCGCGTCACCACCTGGGGCGAAAGCCACGGGCCGGCGATCGGCTGCGTGGTGGACGGCTGCCCGCCGCGCATCACGCTGTCCGAGACCGACATCCAGCCCTGGCTGGATCGCCGCCGTCCCGGCCAGTCGCGCTTCACCACCCAGCGGCAGGAGCCGGACCAGGTCCGCATCCTGTCCGGCGTGTTCGAGGGTCAAACCACCGGCACGCCGATCGCCATGCAGATCGACAACGTCGACCAGCGCTCGCGCGACTACTCGGCGATCGCCGCGCAGTTCCGTCCCGGTCACGCCGACCTCACCTACGAACTGAAATACGGCATCCGCGACTATCGCGGCGGTGGTCGGTCGTCGGCGCGCGAGACCGCGATGCGGGTCGCCGCCGGCGGCGTGGCACGCAGGGTGCTCGGCGACACCATGCGCATCCGCGGCGCGCTGGTGCAGATCGGCCCGCATCCCGTCGACCGGGCACGCTGGGACTGGGACGCCGTGGACGACAATCCGTTCTTCTGCCCTGACCCGGCCACCGCGACCCAGTGGGAGAAATACCTGTCCGAGGTACGCAAGGCCGGCTCCTCGGCCGGGGCGGTGATCGAGGTGGTGGCCGAGGGCATCCCGCCCGGCCTGGGCGCGCCGATCTACGGCAAGCTGGATGCCGAGATCGCCGCGGCACTGATGTCGATCAACGCGGTGAAGGGGGTCGAGATCGGCGAGGGCTTCGCCGCTGCCGCGCTGTCCGGCGAGGCCAACGCCGACGAAATGCGGATGCGCAACGGCATGGTGGCATTCGCCTCCAACCACGCCGGCGGCATCCTGGGCGGCATCTCCACCGGCCAGCCGATCGTGGCCCGGTTCGCGGTGAAGCCGACCAGCTCGATCCTGACGCCGCGCCACGCGGTGGATCGGGCCGGCCAGGACATCGAGATCAGCACCAAGGGCCGCCACGACCCCTGTGTCGGCATTCGCGCCGTGCCGGTGGGAGAGGCGATGCTGGCCTGCGTGCTGGCCGACCACCTGCTGCGCCATCGGGCACAGAACCCTGACGCACCCTCCACTACTCGTCTGCCGCGCAACTGAGCGGCGGGAATGAACGCGCGGGAATGCGCGTCTATTGCGGTGGACCCCGCCCGCGATGCAGCCCCAGCCGCTTCCGTACGACCCCAAGGCGCTTGATGCGTTCGTCGCATTGGTCGGCACGCCCCTATGGGCGGCGCGCATGGAAGAGATCGCCCGACGTGCGGCATCCGGGCCGCGCACAGGGCAGGCGGCGCGGCAGCGTCACGCGCTGGAATTGGCGATCGAGCGGCTGCGCGGCACGTTGACGCGACCACCCTCCACCGCCGAACTGCACGCCGCGCGGCTGGCCGGCGACGCGGTGGCGCTGGCGCGGACGCTACGTGCACGCGGCAAGGCGCGGCTGCGCGAGCGGGTGAGGATGGCGCTGGTCGGCAGCGGCACGCTGGTCCCAGTGTTCCATCTGCTGCGGACCGCAGCGCTGCAGGCCTCGCGCGGCTTCAGCATCGCCTTCGCCGGATTGGAGTCCGCGGCCCCCTATGATCTGCTGATCGCCCACGGTGCGCTGGAGGCGGAGATTGCCTGCGAGGTCGTCTCGGCCGAGGACGGACGACTGGTGCAACGCAGCGCCTGGACCGATCTGGCTGACCGCGTCGACGCCGACCTGCGCGCATGGCTCGCCGCCTGTCCTGGCCGCTACCTGCTGAAGATGACGCTGCCACAGGGATTGTCGAGCAATGCTCTCGAGGACATGCACGCCCGGATTCGCCGCCTGCTGGATACCAGGGGGCGCCGCGATCACGACGACAGCGCCGTGCTGCGGCTCGATCCACTGCTGCTGGCCGGCGGCAATGCCGATGGCGGCCTGATGCTGTCGCTCCGGAACGAATTTGGACCGGAAGCGCACCTGGCTGTCGTTGCCGAGGGTGGCGGCGTGCTCGCGATGGCGGCCAGGGCTGGCCGGACCGACGAAGTAGCGGTCGCGGTGCGCCGGCGCCTGTTCGAGATTGTGCCCACGCGGCTGAGCGGCACGCGGCCCGGCATCCTGGCGATGTTCATCGAGGATACCGACCGCGGCGAGTGGCGCGGGATGCGCGACCGGTTGGAATTGGAAGGCGAGGCGCGGCAGTTTCTTGCCTACAAGGCGGCGCGGCCGGTGATCGCGGTGACCTGTGCGTCCCGGTTGGAGCTGTTCGGCATGGACGGCGCAGCCGAGGGAGGCGAGCTGCGGTTTCGCAACACGGCCCATCCCTCGGCGAGGGTCGCCGCACTCGCACCGGCCATCCAGTCGTCGGTTTAAGTGGCTCGCTACGGTAATCCAATGGTAAGCTTCTCGTTGCCATAAACGCGCCCCAGGACCGCCACGTTGCTGGGGTGCTTTGGTATGGCCGACGCCACTGGAGAGACGGAAATGACGGACGCCGAGTACGCCCGGAAACTCGACGAGCTCGATCGACTGCTGAATGACCCGGACGTGCCGATGGAGCCCGCGAGGGTGTGGTCGCTGCTGGCCGAAATCGCGCAGCGGGACCTTGCGGCGCGGCAGGTCGGACTGAACCCTGCGTGACAGTCAGGTCTTTCCGGCGGCGATCAGGAACTCACGGTTGCCTTCCGGCCCGGTGATCGGGCTTTCGACGATGCCCAGCACACGCCAGCCAGCCAGTGTCGCCCACCACGTGCCGATCCGCTCGCGCACCGCCTGGTGAACCGCCGGGTCGCGCACCACGCCTTTGCTGCCGACAGCTTCCCGTCCAGCCTCGAACTGCGGCTTGATCAGCGCCACCGCCCAGGCGCCCGGCACGCATAGCGCCAGTGGCGCCGGGAGCAGCGTGGCGAGCCCGATGAAACTGGCATCGCACACCAGGGCCTCGATCGGATCGGCGATCGTCTCGCGTGTCAGGTGACGCGCGTTGGTCTTCTCATGCACCGCGACGCGCGGATCGCTGCGCAGCTTCCAGGCAAGCTGACCGTGGCCGACATCGACCGCGTGCACCTTGGCCGCGCCGTGCGCCAGCAGCACGTCGGTGAAGCCGCCGGTAGAGGCGCCGATGTCGAGACAGGTGCGGCCCGCCGGCGACAGGCCGAAATGCCGCAGCGCGTGATCGAGTTTCAGTCCGCCGCGTGACACCCACGGGTGGTCCTGGCCCCGCACTTCCAGCGTTATATCCGCTTCCAGCGCATCGCCGGCCTTGGCGATGCGGCGCTCGCCGCTGAACACCTTGCCGGACAGGATCAGCGCCTGTGCGCGCGACCGGCTTTCCGCCAGCCCGCGATCCACCAGCAACTGATCGGCGCGCGCTCTCATGGTTCCAGTTTCGCATTCCCCTTTTCCTTGCGGGAGGGGGTCTGGGGAGGGGGCGTCCGGTTTCTGCAAATTGTCTCTTGCATCATGGTAGTCACTGTTCTATATGCGGCTTTCATCATGCATGTGACTGTCGGAGCAAACCATGCAACGCAAGAGCTTTGGAGACATGACCTGCCCGATCGCGCGCAGTCTGGAGCGCGTCGGCGAGTGGTGGAGCATTTTGATCCTGCGCGACGCGTTCCGCGGGCTGACCCGTTTCGACCAGTTCCAGAAGAGCCTGGAAATCGCGCCGAACATGCTGACACGCCGGCTTAGTGCCCTGGTCGAGTCAGGCCTGCTGGAGCGCCGGATCTACAGCGAACACCCGCCCCGTCACGAATATCTGCTGACCGAGCGCGGCCGCGACTTCCGGCCGGTGCTGTGGGCGCTGCTCGCCTGGGGCAACCGGCACTTCGCGCCTGAGGGCGCCAGCGTCATCGTCGTCGACAGCGAAACCGGCGAGGCCGCGGACCCCGTCCTGGTCGACCGGCGCAGCGGCAAGGTTATGGTCGAACCCGCCTTCCGCTCGGTGCCCGGTCCGGCGGCGGACAGGAGCGTGTCATGAGCGCTCAGGTGTTGGAGCGCGACATCGTCGCGCGGCCACCGGCGCGGCACGCCACCATATCCCGCAAGCAGATCGGTCTGGCCGGCGCAGCGCTGCTGATCGGCATCGGTGCTGCGTGGTACGGCCACCACTGGTGGACGGTCGGCCGCTTCATCGAGAGTACGGACGACGCCTATGTCGGCGGCGACGTGACGGTGATCGCGCCGAAGGTGGCCGGGTTCATCGCCGATGTTGCGGTCACCGACAACCAGGCGGTCCACGCCGGTGATCTGCTGGTGAAGCTGGACGATCGTGACTATCGCGCAGCGCTGGCGAAGGCCGCTGCCGCCGTGGCAGGGCAACAGGCAACGTTGGTGAACCTGGATGCGAACCACCGGCTGCAGGAGGCGGTGATCGCGCAGGCACAGGCCGAGCTGACCGCGACCGCGGCGGAGATCGCGCGCACCAGGTATGATGTCGATCGCTATCGCCGACTGGCCCAGGATCAATTCGGCACTCAGCAGCGCTTCCAGCAGGCGGACGCCGACTACCAGAAGGCGCTCGCTGCCGATGCCAGGGCACGCGCGGCACTGGAAGCTGCACAACGCCAGCTCGACGTGATCGACACCCAAAAGCAGCAGACGGTCGCAGCGCTCGCCGGCGCCGTTGCCGATCGCGACACCGCGCAGCTCAACCTCGGCTACACCGAGCTGCACGCACCGATCGACGGCACGGTTGGCAATCGCAGCGCGCGGAACGGCGCCTACGCGACGGTGGGCGCGCAGCTCATCTCGCTGGTGCCGGCGCACGGGCTCTGGGTGGACGCAAACTTCAAGGAGAGCCAGCTTGCGCGCATGCGCGCCGGCATGCCGGTGACAATCGAGGCCGATGTGCTGCCGGGCGAACTGCTGCACGGCCACGTCACGAGCCTGGCACCGGCGACCGGCGCTGTGTTCAGCGTGCTGCCGCCGGAGAACGCCACCGGCAACTTCACCAAGATCGTGCAGCGCGTGCCGGTGCGCGTGCAACTCGATGGCGATGCCGACACGCTGGCGATGCTGCGGCCGGGCCTGTCGGTCACCGCCAACGTCGACGAACGATGAGCGCGACGACTGCCGCTGTCCGCCTGGCGCCGGCACTCGCACCTGGCGAGTTGCCGATGGCGACGAAGGTGTTCGCCTTCGCCAGCATGTGCATCGGCTTCTTCATTGCGCTGCTCGACATCCAGATCGTCGCCGCCTCGCTGGCCGATATCGGCGGCGGGCTGTCGGCCGGAACCGACGAAGTCGCATGGGTGCAGACCAGCTACCTGATAGCCGAGATCGTGGTGATCCCGCTGTCCGGCTGGCTGTCACGCGTGATGTCCACCCGCTGGCTGTTCTGCGTCTCCTCGGTGGGATTCACCATCACCAGCCTGCTGTGCGGCTGGGCATGGAACATCGAGAGCATGATCGTGTTCCGCGCGGCGCAAGGCTTCCTCGGCGGATCGATGATCCCTACCGTGTTCACCACCGCGTTCATCTATTTCAACAACCAGCAGCGGGTGATCGCAGCGGCGACGATCGGCTGCATATCCTCGCTGGCGCCGACGCTCGGGCCCACCATCGGCGGCTGGATCACCGACAACTATTCCTGGCACTGGCTGTTCTACATCAACCTGGTGCCCGGCGTGTTCGTGTCGATCGTGGTGCCGTTGCTGGTGCGCGTGGACCGGCCGAACCTGTCGCTGCTGCGCGGTGCCGACTATCCCGGCATGGTCTTGATGGCGGTGTTTCTAGGCTGCCTGGAATACACGCTCGAGGAAGGGCCGCGCTGGGACTGGTTCGGCGACGCCACGATCCGCACGACGGCCTGGATTTCCGGTGTGGCGGGAGTTGCCTTCATCTGGCGTAGCCTGACCTTCAGCCAGCCCGTGGTCGATCTGCGCGCGTTGAAGAGCCGCAATTTCTCGCTGGGCTGCTTCTTCTCGTTCGTAACCGGCATCGGCGTGTTCGCCACGATCTATCTGACGCCGCTGTTCCTGGCACACGTGCGCGGCTTCAGCGCGTTGCAGATCGGCGAGGCGGTGTTCACCACCGGGCTGTTCCAGGTGTGCGCGATCCCGTTCTACACGGTGCTGGCGCGACGCATCGATCTGCGCTGGCTGATGATGTTCGGCCTCGCCTGCTTCGCCGCCAGCATGTGGAACTTCACCCCGATCACGCATGACTGGGGCGGACGAGAGCTGCTGCTGCCGCAGGCGTTCCGCGGTTTCTCGCAACAGTTCGCGGTGGCGCCGACGGTGTCCCTGACCCTGGGCGGGCTGGCACCGGAGCGGCTGAAGCTGGCGTCGGGCCTGTTCAACCTGATGCGCAATCTCGGTGGTGCGATCGGCATTGCGGTATGCGGCACGATCCTCAATGACCGCACCAACCTGCACTTCGAGCGCCTGGCCGAGCACCTGAACAGCGGCAATCCGGCGATGCTGCAATTCGTTCAGCACTTGGCGACGAACGAGACCATGGCGCGCGTCGGCGATGCGCTGCACGGGCATGATGCGGCGCTGAAGGTGCTGTGGTCGCTGGCACTGCGCGAGGCGCAGACGCAGAGCTTTGCCGACGCGTTCATGGTCATCGCGGTATGCTTCGTGGTTGCCACAACGATGGTGCCGCTGATGCGCAAGCTCACGGCGCCCGTGGCGCCGTCACGCGATGCGCACTGACACACAGGAGGGAGAGATGGAACCAAGGCATGCCACCGCGGCAGTGATCGGCGCCGGGGACTTCATCGGCAGCGCGATCGCCAGGAAATTCGCCGCCGAAGGTTTCACCGTGTTCGCTGGACGCCGCAACGGAGACAAGCTCGCACCGCTGGTGCATGACGTCGAGGCTCATGGTGGGCGCATCGTCGCCCGTTCGCTCGACGCGCGCCGGGAGGACGATATCGCGGCATTCCTGCGCGCCGCTGATCAGGAGGCGCCGCTGGAGGTCTGCATCTTCAACATCGGCGCGAACGTCAACTTCGCGCTGGTCGATACTACCGAGCGCATGTTCCGCAAGGTGTGGGAGATGGCGTGCTATGCCGGCTTCCTCGCCGGGCGCGAGGCGGCTCGGCTGATGCTGCCGCATGGCCACGGCGCGATCTTCTTTACCGGAGCGACGGCGAGCCTGCGTGGCGGTGCCGGCTATGCCGCGTTCTCCGCTGCCAAGGCCGGACTTCGCGCGGTGGCGCAGAGCGCGGCGCGCGAACTGGGGCCGAAGAATATCCACGTCGCGCATCTGGTCATCGATGCCGGCGTGGATACCGAATGGGTGCACGACCGGATCAAGGCGCGCGAGGGCGAGGAAGGTCTGCGCAATCTCGATCCCAACCGGCTGATGCAGCCGGCCTCGGTCGCCGATGCGTACTGGCAGCTCTACCGGCAGCCGCGCGACGCGTGGACGTTCGAAATGGACATCCGTCCGTCTGGCGAGAAGTGGTGACAGCAATGAGCACTGTAGAATTCCATTTCGACTTCGGCAGTCCGAACGCCTATCTGAGCCATCTCGTCATTCCCGGCATTGAACGCCGGACCGGCGCGCGGTTTAGCTATATCCCCGTCCTGCTTGGTGGCGTGTTCAAGCTGACCAACAACCGTTCGCCGGCCGAAAGCCTTGCCGGCATCAGGAACAAGCCGGAATACCAGCGGTTGGAGACCGCGCGCTTCGTGAAGCGTCATGGCATCACGCAGTTCGCGCCGAACCCGTACTTTCCGGTCAACACGCTGGTGCTGATGCGCGGTGCGATCGCGGCACAACGGCTGGGCGTGTTCGCGCGATACATGGACGAAATCTACCGCCACATGTGGGCCGAGCCGAAGCAGATGGACGATCCTGAGGTGCTGCGGGCGGCGCTGACCGAATCGCGCCTGGATGCCGAGAGACTTCTCGCGCTGGTGCAGACCCAGGACGTGAAGGATGAACTGCTCGCCAACACGCAGCGTTCGGTGGAACGCGGCACGTTCGGATCGCCGACCTTCTTCGTCGGCGACGAAATCTACTTCGGCAAGGACAGCTTGCGCGACGTCGAACAGGCGATCGCGTCAGGCCACGCATGAATTTGCAACGGAGCCCGAAAATGTCCGCTGACTCTCTCGAGAACCGCTCTGATCACCGGCGCCTCGTCCGGCATCGGTGCGACCTACGCTGACAGGCTGGCCCGCCGCGGTCATGACCTGGTGCTGGTGGCGCGCGACAAGGACCGCATGGCTGCCATCGCTGCGCGGCTGCGCGCGGCGACCGGCGTCGCTATCGATGTGTTGCCGGCGGACCTGACCGTTGCCGATGATCTCGCCCGCGTTGAGCAACGGCTGCGAGATGATGCACGCATCGGACTGCTGGTGAACAACGCAGGTGCGACGATATCGGGCGGTTTCAGTGCGCCGGATCTCGATGCGTTGCAGCGGCTGATCAGCCTGAACGTCACCGCGGTGGCGCGATTGGCCGGTGCGGTAGTGCCGCGCTTTCTGGCCGAAGGCGGTGGGGCCATCATCAACCTCGCGTCGGTGCTGGCATTGGCGCCAGAGGTGTTCCCGGGGATCTATCCGGCGACCAAGGCGTTCGTGCTGACCCTGTCGCAGTCGATGCAGACCGAGCTAGGGCCGCGCGGCGTCTATGTCCAGGCGGTGCTGCCAGGAGCAACACGCACGGAGATCTGGCAACGTGCCGGCCGCGACGTGAACCAGATTCCCGGAGTGATGGACGCGGATGAACTGGTCGATGCGGCACTGGTCGGCTTCGATCGGCGCGAGGCCGTGACGATCCCGCCATTGCCCGATGCTGCCGAATGGGAAGCCTTCTCGCAGGCACGCAAGGCGATGATCCCTGGTTTCCGCCAGGAACACCCTGCCGCACGCTATCAGGCCTGACATGCGCATTCTGGTAGTCGGCGCGGGCGCAATCGGCGGCTATTTCGGCGGCCGATTGCTCGAAGCGGGGCGTGACCTCACCTTCCTGGTGCGTCCGCGCCGAGCGGAACAATTGGCGCGCGACGGCCTATCGATTCGCAGCCGTTTCGGCGATGCCAGGCTGGCTGCGCCGACGGTGCTGGCCGACGGACTGCGCGATCCGTTCGACCTGATCCTGTTGAGCTGCAAGGCATACGACCTGGATGATGCCATGGCATCGTTCGCGCCGGCGGTCGGCCCGGATACCGCGATCCTGCCGCTGCTGAACGGCATGCGGCATCTGGACGCGTTGCAGCAGCGCTTCGGCGCGCGCGCTGTGCTGGGCGGGTGGTGCGCGATATCGAGCACGCTCGACGCGGATGGCCGCATCCTGCATCTCAATGACAGCCACAGCCTGTTGTTTGGTGAACGCGATGCTTCCGCCACGCAGCGCATCGCGGCGATCAGCGACGCGTTCGCCGGCGCGAAGTTCGACGCACGGGTCAGCGACGCGATCGTTCAGGAGATGTGGGAGAAGTGGGTGTTCATCGCCGCCGTCGCCGGCATCACCTGTCTGATGCGTGCGCCGATCGGCGACATAGTCGCGGCAGGCGTCGGCGACATCGCGGTGGCGCTGCTCGAAGAATGCGCCGCGATCGCCCGGCGGGAGGGCGCGCCGCCCAGCGATGCCTCGATGCAGCGCACCCGGGCGATCATTACCGCGGCCGGATCGCCATTCGCGGCATCGATGCTGCGCGACGTCGAGCGCGGCGCGCGAACCGAGGTGGAGCACATGTTGGGCGATCTGCTGCAGCGCGGCGGCGGGGTCACGGCGTATCCGGTGCTGCGCATGGCCCATGCGCATCTGGCGACCTACGAGGCGCAGCGGGCAAGGACGCTGGCGGCGTAGCGTCACTCCACCGGCCGCGTCGTCAGCGTTCCGTCGGCGCGCTCGACGATCGCCGCCACCCGCGCCTCCGCCTCCGCCAGCTTCGCCTCGCAGTGCCGCCGTAGCGCCGCGCCGCGTTCGTAGGCGGTGATGGCGTCCTCCAGCTTCTGCTGGCCACTTTCCAGGCCGCGGACGATCTGCTCCAATTCCGCCAGCGCGTCCTCGAATGACAGCGCGCTGACATCGGTGTTCTTGCCGGACACTCTTGCCCCCTACGCCTGCATCAGCGTGCGCACATGCGCCGCGGCCGAGGCGGCGAGCGCCTCCAGGTCGTAGCCGCCCTCCAGCACCGAGACCAGCCGGCCGCCGCAATGCACCGCGGCGATGCGCAGCAGTTCCTGGGTGATCCAGGCATAGTCCGCGGTCTCCACCCGAAGCTGCGCCAACGGGTCGGCCTTGTGCGCGTCGAAGCCGGCCGAGACGATCAGCAGGCCGGGCGCGAAGCGGTCGAGTTCCGGCAGGATCGTGTCCGACCAGGCGGCACGGAATGCCGCGCTGTCCGAGCCAGGGCGCAGCGGTGCGTTGACGATGTTGTTGGCGGTGCCGCGCTCCCAGGCCTCGCCGGTGCCGGGATAGCACGGATGCTGGTGCGAGGAGGCGTAGAACAGGTCCTTGTCGGCGGCAAACATCGCCTGGGTGCCGTTGCCGTGGTGCACGTCGAAGTCCACCACCGCGACCCGCTGCACTCCCCAGCGGGCGCGCGCGTGCATCGCGGCCACGGCGGCGTTGCTGAACAGGCAGAAGCCCATCGGGCGGCCAGGTTCTGCGTGGTGGCCTGGCGGGCGGACCGCGGCGAAGGCGGCACGCGCCCAGCCTTCCATCACCGCATCCACCCCGGCCACCGCGGCGCCGGCGGCGCGCAACGCGGCCTCGGCGCTGCCGGCGCTCATCGCGGTGTCGGCGTCGAGCTGCACCATCTCGCCTTCGGGCGGGCGGATCGACAGGATCGCGTCCACGTAGTTCGCCGGGTGGACGCGGGTCAGCTGCTCGATGGTGGCGTGCGGTGCCGACTCGCGCAGCAGGTCGGCGAATTCGGGGGTCTCCAGGGCTGCAAGCACGGCGCGCAGGCGATCGGGGCACTCCGGGTGATACGGGCCGGTGTCGTGGTTCAGGCAGGCAGGGTGGGTGATCAACGCCGTGGGCATGCTTCAGGCGTCCTTCTGGACCGGATCTTCGGCGCGGCGGCGGATTACGAAGCTGAACACGCCGCTCTCCTCGGACCACGCCAGGAGCGCGTGGCCGGTCTCGCGGCAGAACGCCTGGAAGTCGGCGACCGAGGCGCGGTCGGTGGCGAGCACCCGCAGCCGCTCGCCCGGCGCCATGCCGCGCAGCGCCCGGTTGGCACGGAGCACCGGGATCGGGCAGGCGGTGCCTTTCATGTCGAGCAGGGTCTCGCTCATACGCCCATCCTGCGGCGTGGGCATTGCCGCGGCAAGACGGCAGACGCGGCGGTTATTGGCCGCCTTTGTCTGCACCTTGAAGGTCATGGGAGCGTCGAGAGAGACGCCGGCTTGGAGCTCACTCGCCGGTTCGGCCTAGTCTAATTCTGGTGCCACTGGATGTACTGTCGCGCCGGGAGGGAGAATTGCCAGTACTTCCGCCCATCGATCATGATGCTGCCATCGTCGGGCCTGACCGGTGCGGCGGTCCGAACTGAACCGTCGCATTGCGCCACTTTGAGGTACGGTGCGGGATCGACCGGCCTTCCCGCCAGGATCATCTCAAAATACAGGTGCGGACCCGAGGTCACGCCGGTCATCCCGACCACCCCGAGCTTCTCGCCCGCGGCAACGTTGCGCTTTCCCTCGGCGAATGCCGGCGTGATCATGCCGAAATGGCTGTAGACGCCGACGAAGCCGTCATGCTGGACCAGCATCTCCAGCCCGCCGGGGCCGTTGCGCTGGATTCGGATCACGGTGCCGGGCGCGATCGCGAATACCCCCGAGCCCTCGGCCGCGGGAAGGTCGATGCCGTAGTGGTAGGATCCGGCACCTGGCTCCTTCGGCAACACGCGGGGGCCGAACGACGACGAGATACATGCCGGTGTCACCGGCGGTGACAGGACGGTCCGGAGCAGCGGCTGGGCAGATGCATCGAGCGACGTGAATGAAAGGGCGGCGATGGCCAGCGCCATCGCGGAAATCTTCTCCATCATAGCGACCAACGTATCATGGCCGGGCGAGCAAATACCAACCCGCTCTCGCCGCCGGGGATCAGTCCCGCATGGCGGGCAGCACCTCGCCCTCCAGCAGTCGCTGCGACACCGCGGCCGCGGTTTCGGAGACGCCGCGCATCGATCCGGACAGCGCCACCTTGTCCAATCCCAGCGTGGCCAGGCGCTTCAGGCGGGAGATGCAGTGGTCCGGCGTGCCGGCGATGGCGAACCGATCGATGAACGCCTCGGTCAGCACGCCCGCCTGACGCGAGTCGCCGCGGGTGTGGGCGCGCATGTCATAGGACGTGCGCAGGTCCTGTAGCACGGCGCGATCGCTGTCGGAAACCGGCCCGCTGGCGGAGCCGTGCATCACCGAGAACCGGGCGTGCGTGGTCAGCGACCCACGGACCAGATCGCGGGCGGCCGTCACGTCGATATGGCAGCCACATGGAACATAGGCACCGAAGGCGATGCCGTCGGGATCCAGGCCGGCTTCCTGTCGTGTCCTGCGCGCGAGATCGATGCCCCAGGCGATGCGCTCCTCATCGGCGCCGAGGGCGAACATGACGCGATCGGCATGGCGGGCGGCGATCGCAATGACGCGCTGCCCGCTGGCCGCCACCTCCACCGGAACCTTCGCTGCACCTTCGGCGATCCAACCAATCCGGCTCGCGGTCGGCGCGTCGGCAAGCTCCAGTTCCGACATCGGCGGCGCCACGGTGGCGGGAATGTCGATGTCGTCGAACGGGACGGCATCGCCACGCAGGATAGGCTTGCAACTGCCGCAGGTAGCGCTCGAACGGAGCCAGCCGGGACGGCGCCCGCCCGAGATGCGCGAGTGCGGAATCGCCGCGGCCAATGCCCAGCACGGCGCGTCCGCCGGACAGACGCTGCACGCTGGCGATCGAGCAGGCGGTAACCGCGGCATGGCGGGTCACACTGTTGGTCACGCCGGTGCCGAGACCAAGGCAGGTTGTCGTCGTGGCCGCCACGGCGAGCGCAACATAAGGATCGCCGGACAGGTTCTGCGAGTCCACCACCAGCAGCCCGTGCCAGCCAGCCTCCTCTCGTTCGCGGGCGGTGCGGGCCGTGGCGCGCGGAGAGGCGACCGTGGTGGTCCAAAGCTGCATGGGCTGTCTCCAATCCTCAAGACGATCAAGCGAGCAGGCCTCGCTACAGCGCCAATGCCGTGGCCGGCGAGAGCTTTCAGCTCATGGCCTTGGCCAAGAAATGCGGGCACTGGATGGTCAACGCGCGGCCCATCCTTCGCACGCTGACCGCGGTGAGTTGCCCTGTCCATATCAATGCCCGCGGGATCAATGCCCGCGGGTATCCTTGATGAGGGCAGCTGATGAGGGAAGCTACGGACACGGTGCGGTCTCTCGGCACAGACCCTTCAGACCGTATCGGTCAGGTTCCGCTGGCATGAGACTTGCCCTATCTTATCCACGGTGGATCGCATGACGGTCGCCCTATACGAAGCTTCGCGCGATCCGCACCGACCGGACGCCGAGGCCGCAATAACCAATGGAGGCTCACATGCGCGTCGCCCGACGTTCCGCCATCGCCCTGCTTGGCTCATCCGCCCTCGCCGGCCTGGTCCGGCCGGGACGTGCCGCCGACAAGTTCGTGACCATCGGCATCGCTTTACCGCTGACCGGCGCCGGGGCCGAGGACGCGGTCAACATACTACATGGCGCGCAGCTCGCGATCGAGGAAGCCAACGCCAAAGGTGGACCAGGCGGCTACGAGGTGAGGACGCTCGTCCTTGACAACGGCACCGCGACCGCCGGGCAATACGATCCGGCGCAGGCAGCGATCAACGCGCGCAAGATGGTGTCCGATCCCACCGTCGTCGGGGCGGTCGGCCCGCAGGCTAGCGGCAGCGGCAAGGCGATGGCGCCGCTGCTCAGCCAGGGCAATCTGGCGACCATAACGCCCTCTTCCACCAACCCCGACCTGACCGATCCGAAGTTTGCCGAGATATACCGGCCGGCCGGCAAGGCGATCTATTTCCGCACCTGCACCACCGATGCCTTCCAGGGCCCGAACATGGCGAATTTCATGGCGGACCAACTCAAGGTGAAGTCAGTGTTCGTGGTGGATGACACCGGAGCCTACGGCGTGGGCCTCGCCGACGCGTTTCAGGCGCAGGCCGCCAAGCGTGGCATGCAGGTGATGGGCCGCGATCGCATGGATCCGCTGAACAGCGACTATCGGCCGCTGCTGACCAAGATCAAGCAGCTCGGCCCGCAGGCGCTCTACGCCGGCTCGAGCGCGCTGGCCGGCGTGAAGCTGGTGAAGCAGAGCTATGAGCTCGTGCCGGACATGATCAAGGCCGGCGGCGACGGGCTGCACCAGGCATCGATCCTCTCCGGTGCCGGGTTCCCGGCGGCACAAGGGTGGTACAGCACCATCGCCGCGCCGCACATGCTGGACGATACGAAACTGTCAGGGTGGCTAGGGAACTACCAGAAGCGCTGGAGCACGCCCCCGGCGGACTACTCGATCACCGCCTACGACGCGGCCCTGGTAGTGCTCGCGGCGATCGAGACCGTGGCGAAGTCAGGCGCGCCGGTCACCCGCGGCGCGGTGCGCGACGCCATCCAGGCCGGCAAGGTGGAGACGCTGCAAGGCCCGATCTCGTTCGATGCCAACGGCGATATCAGCTCGCGCGTGGTCAGCGTGTTCCAGGTGCAGCAGGATACCGCGCATCCGGTGAACGACGTGGTGCACCAGTTCAGGTACATCGGCATAGCGCTGGCCGACAGCACCTGAGGCCGCCACCGCTGCCGTCGCAGCACAGGTTGCACCGTCGCGTTATATACTATTGGATATGACGAGCGGGTAGTCGCGCCAGTGTCACGAAGGCAGCTCCACGATGAATGCGCCGTTCGATCCCTTCGTCGCTGATGAACGAGAAATTTGCCGTCGGCCAGCCGGTCTCACGCAAGGAAGACCCGGTCCTGCTGCGGGGCGAGGGACGATATACCGACGATCTCAACCGTCCCGATCAACTGTACGGCGTGGTGGTACGCAGCCGAGTGGCGCATGGCGAGCTGCGCGCGATCGACGTCGCCATCGCGCGCGACATGCCGGGTGTGCGCGCGATCATCACGGTGGCGGACCTGGACAGCGCTGGGATCCGCAACATGCCGGCGGCCGCCGCGAAGCATCGTGACGGAACGCCGACCCCGCGCCCGCCGCAGCGACCGCTGGCGACGGATAGGGTACGGTATGTCGGCGAGCCGATCGCCATGGTCGTTGCCGACACCGGTAAGCTTGCCAGGGACGCGGCGGAGTCGATCTACGTTGACATCGATCAGTTGCCCGCCGTCACGACCGCCAGCGCGGCGGTCGCTCCAGGTGCGCCGCTGCTGCATGCGGAAGCCCCCGGTAATGTATGCCTGGACTTTCACTACGGCGACAGCGAGCAGGTTGCCGCCGCCTTTGCGCGTGCCGCGCATGTCACGACACTGTCGTTACGCAACAATCGTATTGTGGTGTCGCCGATGGAGCCGCGCTCCGCCATCGCCGAGTATGATCCTGACGCGGATCGGCTGATCCTGCGCCTTGGCTGTCAGGGCGTGTTCGGACAGCGCAACCAGCTGAGTTCGATCCTCGGCGTGCCGGTGGAAAAGCTGCACGTTCTCACCGGCAACGTCGGCGGATCGTTCGGCATGAAGGCGTCAGCCTACCCGGAATACATTTGCCTGCTACACGCCGCGCGGACGCTACGCCGCCCGGTCAAGTGGACCGACGAACGATCGGAGAGCTTTCTCTCCGACAGCCACGGGCGCGACCATGAGATGACCACTGAACTGGCGCTGGATGCCGATGGGAAATTCCTGGCGCTGCGTGTCACCGGCTACGGCAATCTCGGTGCCTGGCTCAGCAATGCCACCACGATTCCACCGACGCTGAACACGGTGAAGAACATCATCGGCGTCTACGTCACGCCACTGATCGAGGTGTCGTCGAAGTGCGTGTTCACCAACACCACCCCTGTCGGTGCATATCGCGGTGCGGGACGGCCTGAAGGCAACTACTATATGGAGCGCCTGGTTGAGACCGCTGCCCGCGAACTCGGGATCGATCCCATCGAGCTGCGCCGGCGGAACCACATCCGACCGGAACAGATGCCGTATCGGGCGCCGTCCGGCATGCTGTACGACAGCGGCGAATTTCCCACGGTCCTGGACAAGGCGCTGAAGGCGGCCGATTGGGAGGGCTATCCCGTGCGCCAGGCCGAAACGCGCGCACGCGGCAAGGTGCGTGGCCGGGGCATCGGCCATTACCTGGAGGTGACCGCGGACGCAGGCAACGAGATGGGCGGAATCCGTTTCGAGAGCGATGGATCCGTCACCATCATCACCGGCACACTGGATTACGGCCAGGGTCACGCCTCGCCGTTTGCACGGGTGTTGGCGGATCGGCTTGGTGTCCCGTTCGATCGGATAATGCTCCTGCAAGGCGACTCCGACGAACTTATCGCCGGCGGTGGCACTGGCGGATCGCGATCGATGATGCAGAGCGGCGGTGCCATCATCGCCGCGAGCGACCTGGTCATCGAACAGGGCAGGCAGATCGCAGCGCACTTTCTGGAGGCCGCGGTCGCCGATATCGAATTCTTCCGCGGCCGGTTCAGCATCGTCGGAACCGATCGCGGCATCGGCATCATGGAGCTCGCAGCACGGCTGCGCGCCGGTGTGCGGCTGCCGGACGATGTGCCGCGGACGTTGGATGTCAGTCACGTCTTCAAGGGCGTGCCCTCCGCGTTTCCCAACGGCTGCCACATTGCCGAGGTTGAACTGGATCCGGACACCGGCACAGTCGAGATCGTCAGCTACGCCACAGTGAACGACTTCGGCGTCCTGGTGAACCCGATGCTCGTGGAGGGACAGGCGCACGGCGGCATCGCGCAGGGCGTTGGCCAGGCGCTGATGGAGAATGTCGTGTATGACGAGGACGGCCAGATGTTGACCGGCTCCTATATGGACTACGGTTTGCCGCGCGCGTCCGATCTGCCAGGCCTGGGGTTTGAGAGCCATCCGGTGCCCGCCCGCACCAATCCTCTCGGCGTCAAGGGCTGCGGCGAGGCCGGATGCGCAGGCTCCCTGCCGGCAGTGATGAATGCGCTGGTCGATGCGCTGTCGGAATTCGGTATCAGGCATATCGATATGCCGGCGACTCCACTCCGCATCTGGCAGGCGATTCAGGCGTCCCGCGGCGCAGTCTGACCGGGTGTCGACGCAGGGATGGCGCCTTCGACCGCTTTGCGCTATATTCGAACGGGAATTACGTGGCATTCGAGGAGGAAGCCGATGAATGTCATGGCGCATCCGGTCCCGGTGCCGGAGTTCGCAGCTCGATTCATTGCCAAGCCGCTGCAACTGCTGATCGGCGGCGATTGGGCGCATGCCAGGTCCGGCGCAACATTCGACATATTCGATCCGGCGACCGGTCGGCCGATCGCCAAGGCGGCGTCCGGCGACGCAGCCGACATCGACGCCGCGGTCGCCGCCGCGCGGCGCGCGTTCGAGAGCGGCCCGTGGCCGCGTATGTCGCCGCTGGAGCGCAGCAAGCTGATCTATCGCCTGGGTGACGCGCTCGAAGCGAATGCCGAGGAATTCGCCGTGCTCGAGGCGCTGGACAACGGCAAGCCGATCCGCGATGCACGCGCGGTCGATGTTCCTGGCTCGTACGAGATGTTCCGCTATATGTCGGGTTGGGCAACGCGCATGGACGGCGAGACCGTGCCCGTCTCGGCGCCCGGAAACTGGCACGCCTATACCCTGCGCGAGCCGGTCGGCGTGGTCGGACAGATCATTCCGTGGAATTTCCCGCTGATGATGGCTGCCTGGAAGCTGGCGCCAGCGCTGGCGGCAGGCTGCACCATCGTGTTGAAGCCGGCCGAGCAGACGCCACTATCGGCGGTGCGGCTTGGCCGATTGATTCAGGAGGTCGGCTTTCCTCCAGGCGTGGTGAACATCGTCACCGGCTTCGGCGAAACCGCCGGCGCAGCGCTGGCGGCGCATCCCGACGTGGACAAGGTGGCGTTCACCGGTTCGACGGAAGTCGGCAAGCTGATCCTGCAGGCGGCGGCCGGCAACCTGAAAAAAGTGTCCCTGGAGCTTGGTGGCAAGTCGCCGGCGATCGTGTTTCCCGACGCCGACATGGATGTCGCGATCCGCGGCACGGCAAGCGCGATCTTCTTCAACATGGGACAGTGCTGCACCGCCGGTTCGCGCCTGTTCGCGCATCGGCGCGTATTCGACCGGTTGATGGAAGGCATTGCGGCGGAGGCCGGGAAAATCCGCGTGGGACCGGGCCTCGATCCGGAAACACAAATGGGTCCGCTGGTGTCGGAAGAGCAGTTCGCTCGGGTCACCGGTTTCCTGGAGTCCGGGCGCAAGGAGGGCGCGCGGGTCGTCACAGGCGGCGAGCGCGTCGGCAACGCCGGCTACTTCGTGGCGCCGACCGTGCTGACCGATACACGTCCGGAGATGTCAGTGGTGCGCAACGAGATCTTCGGCCCGGTCGTCTGTGCCATGCCGTTCGACGACGATGACCTGGACCGCATCGCGAAGCAGGCCAACGACACGAATTATGGTCTCGCCGCAAGCGTGTGGACGCGCGATCTTGGCATCGCGCACAAACTGGCACGCCGCATCCGGGCGGGAACGGTGTGGGTCAACACACATAACTTCGGCGATGTGGCATTGCCGTTCGGCGGCTACAAGCAGTCCGGCTGGGGCCGCGAGATGGGCAAGGAGGTGCTGGAACTCTACACCGAGACCAAGGCAGTCGCCGCCGCGCTATGACGGATCGTAGTCGCATCGACGCGGCCGAGCTGCACGATGTTCGGCTGACGCAGGATGGCTCGCGACTGCTCCTGTTGATTCGCGATGCGGGAGGGCAGCCTGTTTCGGTCTCGCTGCCGACGAATTGCCTCGGCGCGATGCTGGCGGCGATGCCGCGGCAGGTAGCGACCGGAACGGCGCATTCGCTTGGCTCGTGGAACATGGCGCTTGCCGAAGACGGCCAGGGCATGATCCTGACGCTGTGCACGTCGGAGGGGTTGACGGTTTCCTTCAGCATCAAGCCTTGGCAGGCGCAGGGCATGGCCACGGTCGCCACGTATGGCGGGCCGCACGAGACGACGCCGCGGTCGGTACACTGAGTTGTGCAGAGTGGAGCGCAAAGTGGAATTGCGACGAGGCGACGGGTTTCGCTGCGCTCTACCCATCCTACTGCGACCCTTACTCGTCAACTCGTAGGATGGGTAGAGCGCAGCGAAACCCATCGAGCCAGGTGATCGCATCATTTCCGATCAGGCCGAGAATGCTCTACTTCCCCGTTCGACCGACGCCGTGCACGGCATCGAGCGACCGGAAGCACGGCTCGGTCATTGTGCTGTCCCATCGAACGACATGGCGTTATGCACGGCTTGATATTACGGCACAGTGCATCGCGCAGGGTCAAGTCCGGTCGGGACGAGTGAAGGCTGAGGTGGCCATCGGCAGCCGGTGACCCACGTGCTAGCGTTCGCGCAGTCGCCGCATGGAGACCCAACTCTCATGACCCAGCACCGCATCGGCATCGACCTGGGCGGCACCAAGATCGAGATCGCGGTCCTCGCTGCCGACGGCAGCGAACGCCACCGCCACCGGATCGATACGCCACACGGCTACCAGGCCTCGCTCGATGGCATCGCCGGCCTGGTGCGTGACGCCGAGGCGCAACTCGGCGTCACCGCGACCGTCGGCATCGGTATCCCCGGCGTGATCAGCCCTGCCACCGGGCTGGTGAAGAACGCCAACTCGATCGCACTGAACAGCCATACCTTCGATCGCGACATCAGCGCGCTGCTCGGCCGCGAGGTACGGGTGGAGAACGACGCCAACTGCTTCGCCCTGTCGGAAGCGAGCGACGGAGCCGGCGCCGGCCATGGCGTGGTGTTCGGTGTCATCCTCGGCACCGGCTGCGGCGGCGGCGTGGTGATCGACGGCAAGGTGCTGCGCGGGCGCAACCACGTCACCGGCGAATGGGGCCACAACCCGTTGCCCTGGCCGCAACCCGACGAACTACCGGGCCGTAAGTGCTGGTGTGGCCATTTGGGCTGCCTGGAGACCTGGGTCGCCGGCCCCTCGCTGGCGCGCGACTGCGACGGCGAGGGGGCGCATGACGCCTCCGGCATCCCTGCCCGTGCCACAGCCGGCGAGGCGCGTGCGCGGGCGGCGCTGGATCGCCACGCCGACCGGCTGGCGCGCGGGCTGGCCCACGTGATCAACCTGCTCGATCCCGATGTGATCGTGCTGGGGGGCGGGCTGTCCAACATGGACCACCTCTACGGCGCGCTGCCGCCGCTGGTCACCCGCTACGTGTTCAGCGACTTCGTGCAGACACCGATCGTGCGCAACAAGCACGGCGATTCGTCCGGCGTGCGCGGCGCAGCCTGGCTGTGGCCCACCGGGTGACGCGGTGCCCGCCTTCTGCCGCGACTGTCTGGCAACGATAAGCGATCGTCATCCGCGCGACAGCGGGGACCCAGGGGCAGCGGCACCTGATATACTGGCCTGGGTCCCCACTTCCGCGGGGACGACATGCGGAGAGTGCGACGGCGCCCGCATCCTCAGCCATCCCGAACTGTACTCGCTGACCATTGCTCACATCGACTGCGACGCGTTCTACGCCAGCGTCGAAAAGCGCGACCGCCCGGAGCTGGCGGCCAGACCGGTCATCGTCGGTGGCGGGGTGCGCGGCGTGGTCACCGCCGCCTGCTACGTCGCGCGCATCTACGGCGTGCGCAGCGCCATGCCGATGTTCAAGGCGTTGAAGGCCTGCCCCGACGCCGTGGTGATCCGCCCCGACTTCGCCAAATACGTCGCGGTCGGACGGCAGATCCGCGCCATGATGGCGCAGCTGACGCCATTGCTGCAGCCGCTATCGATCGACGAGGCGGTGCTCGATCTTGCCGGCACCGAGGCGCTGCATGCCGCGCCGCCGGCCGTCGTGCTTGCCCGCTTCGCACGCGACGTGGAAGCGAACGTCGGCGTGACCGTGTCGATCGGCCTTGCCGCCAATCGGCTGCTGGCAAAGATCGCGGCCGGCCGCGACAAGCCGCGCGGCTTCGCGGTGATCGGCGCCAGGGAGGCCGCATCGCTGCTGGCACCCGAGCCGGTCCGCCTGCTGCCTGGCATCGGCCCCACGCTGGCCCGCCGGCTCGCCGCCCAAGGCATTACCCTGCTCGGCCATCTCCAGGTGCTGAGCGATCGCGAGGCGCGGCGGCGGCTGGGCGACGATGGCCCATCGCTGGCCGCGCGCGCCCGCGGCGAGGATGTGCGCAGGGTCGATCCGGGACGCGAGACCAAGTCGATCAGCGCCGAGACCACGTTCGATACCGACCTGACCCGACTGGCCGACCTGCAACGCCAGCTCTGGCGACTGAGCGAAAAGCTGGCGCGACGGCTGCGGGAGAACGAACTCGCTGCCGGCGGCGTGGTGCTGAAGCTGAAGACCACGGATTTCGCCATCCGCACCCGGGCCGCGCGCCTTGCCGGCCCGACCGTGCTGCCCGACCGGCTGTTCGACGCCGCCAGCGCGCTGCTGATGCGGGAGGCAACCGGGACCGCGTTCCGCCTGATCGGCATAGGCGCGAACCCGTTGTTGCCATTGGCCGAAGCTGATCACGGCGACCTAGCCGACACCGAGACGCCGCGCCGCGCCGCCACCCAGGCGGCAATAGACGCGCTGCGCCAGCGCTTCGGCAATGCCGCGATCAGCCGTGGCAGGGGCTGGCCCCGGACTTGATCCGGGGCTGGCCCCGGCCCTGATCAGGCTTCCGGCGGTGCCGCCGCGATCGGGATTTCGCGCGCCTCCGGCTGATCGCCCATGCCCGGCGCGCGCACCTCGGCTTCCTCGCCGCCCTCCTCCGACGGCTGGGCGCCTTCCTCGTTGCCATATGGCCGACGTGGGCCGCCTTGCTGCTGCTGGCCGTTTTGCTGGCCCTGCTGCGCCGCCTGGTTCATCGCGTTCAGGATGCGGAAATAGTGTTCGGCGTGCTGGAAGTAGCTCTCTGCCATCACCCGATCACCGCCACCGGTCGCGTCCCGGCCAAGCTGGAGGTATTTCTCGAACAACTGCTGCGACGTCCCGCGGATCCGCAGATCCGGGCCGTTGCTGTCGAACACGTGGTTGCGGTTGAGCGGAATGCCGCCACTGCCGCCGCCTCCGCCGTGATGCCGCAGCCCACCGCCGCCACCTCCGCCGCCACCCGGTCGGTGGCCGCGTCCACGCATGCGTTTCATGTTCATATTGATGCTGTCGAGCCTTCTCGGTTGCGGGCCGGAGGTTGCTGGGACTCGCGGGACACCCCGCAGGCGTCCCGGGTGATGCCCCCTCGGCCTGGCCTCAATCCATCGGCACTGGTTCCGGCGAGTACCTCGACCAACGGCCAAGGTGCCTGGGGCAAGCCACTGCGCGGCTCGCCCTGCCAGGGTAGAAGCTAGACTGCCTATCCAGTTCTGCCAAACGGTTTTTTCACGACAGCGCCGCCCGGAGCACCAGGGCACGCGGAATTCCCGCCAGGTCGGGCCGCGATTCGGCAGTAAAGCCAGCCTGCCGGGCCAGCCGGACGGCCGTTTCCACCTGCCCGGCGCCGAGTTCCAGCACCGCGACGCCCGCTGGGTTCAAAAGCCGGGGAAGCGCGGGAAGCAGCCGTCGCCACGCCGCGAATCCGTCCGCGCCGCCGTCCAGCGCAGCGCACGGCTCGTAACGCACCACCTCGGGCATCAGGCCGGCGAGGTCCTCGGTCCGGATATACGGCGGGTTGCACAGGACGAGGTCGAACCGGGTGTCCAGTGCATCGGCCCAGTCGCCACACACGAAGTGCGCCCGATCCGCCAGATGCAGCGCGACGGCGTTGCGTGCGGCCATCGCGGCGGTCTCGGCCGAGCGGTCAACGCCGACGCCGAACGCGGCGGGGAATTCCGACAGTGCCGCCAGCAACAGGCAGCCAGTCCCCGTGCCGAGGTCCAGCACGCGACGCGGTGGCCCGCGGCCGGCAAAAGCGGCGACAGCCGCCTCGATCAGCGTCTCCGACTCCGGGCGCGGGATCAGCGTGGCGACCGAGACTGCGAACTCCAGGCTCCAGAACTCGCGGTGGCCAAGGATCAGCGCCAGCGGCTCGCGTGCCTCGCGCCGGGCGACCAGTGGTTCAAACCTGGCAGTATCCACCGGTGCCGCGGGATCTCGCAGCAGCACCGCCGGCGTGACGCCGCAGGCATGGGCCAACAGCAGCCGTGCCTCCAACCGGGGATCGTCGATCCCCGCCCGCCGCAGCCGGTCGGCGGCGAGGCGGATCGCGGCTCGAACCGTGTGGCTCAGGCGGCCTGGCTGGCCGTCCGCTTCGCCTGGGCGCGCAGCAGCCGGCGCTTCAGGGCCTTGGCATCGACCGACAGGCGGCTAGGGGGCGTGGCGAGAAGATAGGCGTCGATGCCGCCCTTCTGCTCGATGGTGCGGATCGCCCGGGTGGACAGCCTCATGTGCACCGCTATGCCGAGGACATCGGACAGCAGCGAGGCTTCCTGGAGATTGGGCAGGAAGCGACGGCGGGTGTGGTTGTTGGCGTGGCTGACGTTGTTGCCGGTCAGCACGCCCTTGCCGGTGATCTGGCAGCGGCGAGACATGGAGGACCTCGATCCGATCGGAAGCGGCGGGTTATGGCGGGCAGGATGGTGGGCGTCAAGCCGGAACCATGCCGGGCACGTCATGCCTCTAAGGGTCCGCCTTACTTGTTCTTGGCCACCCGTTTTGCGCGCGCTGCGGAGTTGGCCGCCACCGCGGCGCGGATCAGTTGCCTGAAGGCAGCCTGGTCGATCTTCTCCCCTTCGTGGAGGTCGATCGCACGCCGCGTGTTCCCTTCCAGGCTGGAATTGAACAGCTTGTTCGGGTCCGCGATGGAGGCGCCGCGAGCGAAGGTGAGCTTCACGACCTGCCGGTACGATTCCCCTGTGCAGACGATGCCGTCATGCGACCAGACGGGGGTTCCCCGCCATTTCCACTCCTCCTGGATGTCGGGGTCGGCATCGTGAATGAGCCGACGGACATGAGCGAGGGTCTCTCCTCGCCAATCTCCCAGCTCCTCAATCCGCTTGGTGATGTTCGCTACAGCTGCCTCGCCATCCGGACGACCTGTCGGCTTCATGTTCTCTCCGATCGTTCGCTTTGCCAACCGGTTATAGAGGGCTTCTATCCTGTCGAGTCTGGAAGCTCGAAAAAAAGGCACAAACCCTCGTCACCACTCGTGCTGCGAGTTGAGTGCCCGGTGCCCCAGGTGTCCTCGACCAGCATCACGCTGCCGGGCACCACGTCGCGAACGGCGCCGTCCCCCGCCGTAACCTGAAATTCTCCCCGAATATTGACGAGCAGGAAACGATACGGGGCGGGGTGCGGGATATCTCCCTTCCAATCGGACCTCCCGCCGATCCACGAGCATTTCGAGGTCGCCATGAACTGCGCGTGATAAAGCGGCTCGGCGGTAGGTGCCGCAAATTCCGGAACCATCTCGACCTCCAGGTCTTCGAAGTGGGAAACGCCCGACGCGTCCGCGAACAAGCGTACATACGAAGCTCGCATGGAATGCGCCCTCAGATGGTTGCTCGGTCTTAGCAAGCTGTCATTCCTCACGCCAGTTCGAGGCAGCGCGCAGCGATGCGAGCATGATCGAGGAAGCGACGGCGTCGGCGGGCGGCAGGAACCTATTGGCTGTGAGGAGAGCGGCTGCGCAGCAACCGACCGTGCCGACTTCGTGGCCGGGGCGCGTGACAACTGCGACTTTGCTGTCCTAGGCCAACGCGATGAGCGCTATACCTAGATCCGGACGATGCTTCCTGCGCAAGAACGCCGGTGTTTCGATAATGGTTACCTCCAACGTGGGTCGCACGATCGCTTCGAGCAGGTGGCCGCCACGGGTCGATCCATTACTGAGGCCGAGTACAGCATGGACGTGCAGGCTCGGCTGTCCTTCATCGCTCTCCGCGACGTCACCGATCAGGCTCAATGCCTCGCATTGTTGTTCGATGGGGATTTTATGATAGGCCTTCGCATCGATGTCGAACCAGCCGACCACCGCATTCTGGAACGCGCCGAGCGCCGTCAAGGAGGCGAATCGCAAACCTTCTCTTTTCGCGAACTTTGTGATCTCGGCGACGGCTTCGTCACCGCTGTCCAGCACCAGCACAAAGATGCGTTCGCCGGCCTTTTCCAATACCAATTTGGACTTCATCGTGTTGGCCGCCCTCCCGGGGAAGATGCCACGCGCGCATTACGCATGAGCGTGACGTTCGGCGTTGCGCTTGCGGGTGGCAGCGGCCTTCCGGGCAGACGCTGAGCGGCTTGCCTTCGGTCGCGACGCAGCGGCCGCGCCACCCTTCTTACCGCCCTTGTGTGCGGCCGGATGCCCGGTCACCTTCCCACGCCCGGATCCGCCGGCGCGCTTGCCGCCGCCGTCATCCTTATTGACCGTCGCCCAGGCTCGGCGCTCCGCCTCTTTCTCCGAGACACCCCGCTCTGCGTAGCTCTCCGCGATGTGATCGGCCTTGCGCTCCTGCTTATCAGTGTACTTCGCTTTGTCTCCCCGCGGCATGGTGGCCTCCTTCTGTATGTCCACGGACCATCATCTCTAAACGCGGGGACAGGCTCGCCCCAGGGCTCGCGGTCTGGTCAAATGTGCGGGACAAATTGTACGACCGCACGCCGCTCCGATGTTCGGCGCATCAGTGATTCAGCTGCTTGTGAGCGAACTCTTAGGCACTACTCGAAGTTACCATCGCATGAAACCGATCATCCGCGCCGCCTTGGGCGGCCTGGCCGCTGTTCTCGTATCGACCGTGACGGCGGCAGAAAAACCCTGCTACGGACGCCTGCGC
Source organism: uncultured Alphaproteobacteria bacterium (assembly GCA_963819855.1). Classification (GTDB taxonomy): domain Bacteria; phylum Pseudomonadota; class Alphaproteobacteria; order Acetobacterales; family Acetobacteraceae; genus JAMXLO01. The sequence continues at coordinate 105,828 of CAWFYC010000031.1, read as the reverse complement.
GTCGAGCGCACCATGTCCCGGCTGGGCACCACCGACGGCGCGCCAGTCGAGATGGCAGCCAGGCCGGGCAGCGAAGCCGACAGGCTCGCGCGACAACTGATGCGGCGCGAGATCGAGCGAGCCCGTGCCGACGAACCTGACCCACTGGTGCTGGTCGGAATGGCGCGCCTGAACGATGTGGACGAGCTATTGTTTGTGCAGCTCCAGTCGTCCGGCGAGTGCGGGTCGGCTGGATGCAGCACGGTGTCGTTCAGATACACGGGCGGCCGGTGGGTCAAGATCATGGATACGGTGGGCGGCGCTGTGCGGATTGCGACTTCGCATCATCGGGGCATGCCGGACCTGATCGTCGAAGATGGGAACCGGCAAATCTGGGACGGCACGAAGTACGGTGACGCGGGGTAGGCAGACACACCCTTTCCCCGTACCGCCGCACCATTCCCGGAATGGGGTGCCTCGAACGCCGTACCGTCATCGGCGCCGTCGTTTATCCCGCCGCCGGCAAGCTGATGAGAAGCTGTTGGGCGATTTCGTGGTGCTGCAACAGCATGGGTCGGGTGTTCTGAACCCAGGCGCTGACATGCGCGTCCACGACGACCGGCAGCTCGGTATTACACTCGGTAATCTCCAGAGCATGTTCGTTGACCATGCTATTCACATATTCTCGATCGAATGCTGGACCAGAGAGCCGGCTCAGCCGATCGAGCATTTCACGATGATGATCACTCAGCGCGGGAGGCGGAATCTGATGCATCGATGCGATCGGCTCCAGGGTGCCCTGCGCGTAGTTGTGGTCAGTGATCATCTTTTGTGCAAAGCCGCGCACGTTGGGATTCTGGCTGTGCTCCAAGGCCCGCTGAGCAGCCAGCACCTCTGCCATATTACTTTCGAGTTGTGTTGCGATGAACTCCGCATCCCGCTGCGTTAATGCTGCGACAGGGGCGCCGGGCACGACCGCGGGAGCCGTCACGGTTGGCGGCGGAGCCGGCACGTTCGTGGCGGGTGGAGTTTGAGCGAAAGCTACTCCGGCAAGACCGGTGAATACCAACGCTGTCGTGAACAATGATAACCTCATGGCTGAACATCCTCGATTTGCGCACCAATAATGCGCCTGGCCGAAAATGGTTCAGACCGGGAAGATCAGGAAGTAGCGAAACCTGCCGGCCGGGAGCCTCTCGATGACCTCCCATCATCTGGCCGCCGTGGCCTATCGTGGCCACTGGGCACTGCGCCGGCCGGGACGATGGACGCCGCCGCTACGCTCGTTGAACGGTGTACCGCGATCCCGGCACCGGAACCGGAACCGGAACCGGAACCGGCGCTATCCCCCCCTGGGCAAGCTGTCAAAGGCCGCTTCCCTTCGCCTGCTGCGATAACAAGAACCCCATGGTGTCCGCTGGCTGCGTCTCGAACCTCTGTCCGTCCGCAGGCAGCACGACCCAGGGCTGCGCACTGCGTGTCCAGAAATGCGCCGTCGGCCGTAGCCAGGAGGTGTCGTCCAGGGTTCCGGCCTGCACACGGCGAAACGCAATTGGTGAGGGCTGTCCAGGCTTTGACCCACTGCAGATGATCGTGGCGCATTCCGGGCAGATCCACCGGATCGCCGTGCGCCCGCTGTCGGTTATGCGCTGGATCGGCCGCGGCTCGCTTCCCGAGAGCCGGAAGGCCTCGTCAGCGACGATTAACGACAACGAGAATGCGCTGCCCAAAACGCGCTGGCAGTTGGTGCAGTGGCAGGTGTAGACCGCAATCGGCACGCGGGCGATCTCGTAACGAAGCGCGCCGCAAAGGCAACCGCCATTCTGAGGGAACTGCACCAGCAAACACTCCCAGGCTGAAAGCCGCGACTGGTGGTAGGGCCGACCCTGTTTGCCGACCCCGGCGTGCAACTACAACATGCCAAGCAGCGTCCACATCTTGTAAAGATCCTCGACCACCGTGGGCATCCGCCATGGCGTGTATTCGAACCCCGCGATGATTTTCAGCACAGTTTCGAGCCTCGCCACGGGCAATTGGCCAGCCACGAAGTCAGCTTCCAACGATCGCAACTCGACTGCGAGATCGTGCAGCTCCTGGTTCGGCTCATGACGTGAGACCAGCGCCCGGCCGATGCTGCCGACGGTGTGGATGATCTCCCGAACCGTGCCGTGATCTGCCATTCGTGCCGGCGCCAACCAGATTTGCGGAAGTACTGCGACTACGCCATCGTCAACACCATGCGGAAGCGCGCGTCGCCGCGCATCATCCGCGCATAGGCCTCCGGCGCACGCGCCAGCGGAATGGTCTCGATCATCGGCCGCACGCCCGACAGCGCGCTGAACGCGAGCGTGTCCTGCGAGTCGATCGACGCGCCGGAGGCATGGCCCACGACGCTGCGGCTCGAGACGAGCAGTTGCAGCGGCGATATCTGGATCGGTTCGGCGTCGATACCCACCACGATGAGCTGCCCGCGCACCGCGAGGCCGTTGATCACTGGCGACATCGCCTTGGCACTGGTGATGGTCGCCAGCACGACCCGTGCGCCGCCGAGGCGATTGAGTGCAGCAGCCACGTCCTCGGCCGCGCTGTCGATGTAGTGGTGCGCGCCAAGCTTGCGGGCGAGCGGCTCCTTGTCGGCGCCGCGGGCGATCGCGACGGTGCGGAAGCCGAGCTTGTTGGCGAACTGCACGCCGAGGTGGCCGAGGCCGCCGATCCCCAGGATCGCCACCACGTCGCCCGGCATCGCCCCGCTGTGGCGGAGCGCATTGAAGCTGGTGACCCCGGCGCACAGCAACGGCGCGGCATCGGCGGCGCCCCTGTCGTCGGGGATCGCGGCGAGCGCATCGGCCGGGACCACGATCGCCTCGGCATAGCCGCCGTCGTACGAGATGCCGGGGATGCGCAGGTTGCGGCAGTCGATCAGCCAGCCACGCCGGCACGGCTCGCAATAACCGCAATGCCCGCCGAACCAGCCGACGCCGACGCGCTGTCCGACACGCCAGCCGGCCACGCCGGCACCGAGAGCGTCGATCACACCGGCGATCTCGTGGCCGGGGATGCGCGGAAGGGAAAGGCCGGGCCACTGCACTTCGACCGTGAGACTGTCGCTATGACACACGCCGCAGGCCTCGACACGGACGCGGACCTCGCCGCGCGCCGGTTCGGGCAGGTCGCGCTCGACGAGTTCAAGCGCACCGGCGCGCGCCACCTGCACTGCCTGCATCTTCGCCATCGCCACCTCCTTGAGGTCAGGTGCGGGAACCAGCGCCCGATTTCGGTCAGCCCAGACTTGGGGCCACCGCACGGCTTGTCAAAAGTCGCACGTCAAATTGAAAAGCCTGTTCATGTATCCGCCGCAATGCCGATCCGGGGTGTGCCGGCGTTACAGCACCGCCTCGGCGACCACACGCAGCGCGTCCACCGAGGCGCCGGTCAGCACCAGCGTGGTCAGCTTGCCGTCCTTCGCCACCTGTTGCCACGCCTGCAGGCGATCCTTGATCCGATCGGCCGTCCCGACCAGCGCGATCTCGTCGATCAGCTTGTCAGGCACCAGCGCCTCGGCATCCTTCTTGTGCCCGTCGAGATACAGGTCCTGGATCTTCGCCGCCGCTTCCTCGTAGCCAAGCCGCACCGCGAAGTCGTTGTAGAAATTCTTCGACCGCGCGCCCATTCCGCCGATGTACAGCGCGAGGTTCGGCCGCAGCGCATCGCGGCATGCCTGGAGATCGTTGCCCATCGCGATCTTGACGTACGGCGCCATATCGAACCCGTCCAGGTCGCGCGACTTCCCCGCCTTGGCACGGCCATCGATCACCGGCTGCACCACCTGATCCGCCTGCTCCGGCGAGAACCAGATCGGCAGCGTGCCGTCCGACACCTCGCCCGCGGTGCGCAGCCCGGCAGGCGTGATCGACGCGGTGTAGATCTTCATGGTGGGATCGCCATGCACGATGCTGCGCAGCGGCTTGCCCAACCCTGTCGCGCCGGGTCCGACATAGGGAATCTGGTAGTGCTCGCCCTGCCAGGTCAGCGGCGCCTCGCGCGCCAGAGCCTTGCGGATGATCGCGATGTATTCCTTGGTGCGGCCGAGCGGCTTGCCGTACGCCACGCCGTGCCAGCCCTCGATCACCTGCGGCCCGGACGGCCCGACGCCCAGCAGAAACCGCCCGCCGGACAGCGCGTTCAGCGTCATCGCGGTCATCGCCGCGCAGGACGGCGTGCGCGCCTGCATCTGCATGATCGCAGTGCCAGCCTTGATCTTCGTGGTGCGCGCCAGCACCCAGGCGACCGGCGATACCGCATCGGTGCCCCAGGCCTCGCCCGACCACACCGAAACATAGCCGAGGCGTTCCGCCTCCAGCACCTCGTCCATGCTGAGCTTTGGCGTCTGCCCGTTGATCCGCATCGTCAGGCCGAGTTGCATTGGCATTGGCTCTCTCCTCCTATCGGACCTTCGCCATCACCTCGTCGCGGAAGCGACGCATGTTGTCGATGGTGCCATCCAGCGTGGTGGCGAACAGGCGGACATCGACCGCACTGACGCCCAGCTCCTCGAGCGTCTTGATGTCGCCAACGTAGTCGGCTGTGCCGCCGGTGAACATCTCGCCCTCGCCGTCGATCATGCGGCGCGGCCGCGCCGACGGACCGATGAGGACGCGCAAGGCGACCTGGAGGCTGGCGGGATCGCGCCCACCCTTCTCGGCAAAGCCGCGGAACCGCGCGAGGCCGGTCCTGAAGCGGCTGACCGTGTTCATCGGGAATTGCGGATTGGTGCCGACCGGGTACCAGCAATCGGCATAACGCACGATGCGGCGCAGCGCGGGTGCGCTTTCGCCGCCGACCCAGATCGGGATCGGCTGCTGCACCGGCTTCGGCGTGAACACCACGTCGGAGAACTTCACGTATTTGCCGTCGAAGCGCGGATTGTCGTTCGACCACAGTTCCTTGCAGGCCATCATCCATTCGTCGGTGACGTGGCCGCGGTCGTCGAACGGAGCAGCGGCGATCGCCTCGAATTCCTCGCGGCACCAGCCGACGCCGATGCCGAGGGTGAGGCGGCCTTTCGACAGATAGTCGATGGTGGCGAGGATTTTCGCGGTCAGCACGGCGGGGCGATGTGGCACCACCATCACCGACATGACGAAGCGCAGCTTCGTGGTCAACGCGGCGATGTAGGCGGTGGTGGTGAGCTGTTCCAGCCAGGCCGCCGCGGTGCCGGCCGGGAATTCGCCGCCGTCGGTGTAGGGGTATTTCGAGTCGAGGTTGCGCGGCACCATGATGTGGTCGCTGACGGTGGTGTAGTCGAAGCCCAGCGCCTCGCCTTCGGTGATGATGCGGCGCAGGCTGTCAGGTTCGATCAGAGCGCCGGTGGTGGGCGCGTTGAAACCGATTTGCATATGCCCTCCTTTGATGCACCCCCTCCCAACCCTCCCCCGCTTCGCGGGAGAGGGGGTATTGCCGGCGCTGAATTCCCTCTCCCGCGAAGCGGGGGAGGGTTGGGAGGGGGTGCCGCGAAGTCACTTCACCTTCGCCATCACCTCGTCCTTGAACCGGCGCATGTTGTCGATGGTCCCGGCCAACGTCGGTGCGAACATGCCGGAATCGAACGACGTCACACCCGCCTCGGCCAACGCCTTGATGTCGCCGACGAAATCCGCCGCACCGCCGGTGAACAGCTTGCGCTCGCCGTCCACCGTGCCCTTCGGTTGCGCCTCCGCGTTGGACGAAATGCGATAGGCGACGGTCACCGCCGCGGGATCGCGTCCGGCCTTCGCGGTCAGATCGCGCAGCCTGGCCACGCCGGCCTTGAAGCGCGTCAGCGTATCCATCGGAAACTGCGGATTGGTGCCGATCGGATACCACGCATCGGCGTACTTCGCGGTCCGTCGCAGCGCCGGTCCGCTCTCGCCGCCGACCCAGATCGGAATCGATTTTTGCACCGGCTTCGGCGTGAACACCACGTCGGAGAATTTGGTGTACTTCCCGTCGAACTTCGGATCGTCGTTCGCCCACAGCTCCTTGCACGCCATCATCCATTCGTCGGTGACGGTCCCGCGATCCTCGAACGGCGGCGCGCCGATCGCCTCGAACTCTTCCTTGCACCAGCCGGCACCGATCCCCAGCGTCAGGCGCCCCTTCGATAGATAGTCGATGGTTGCCAGGATCTTCGCGGTCAGCACCGCCGGGCGATGCGGCACCACCATCACCGAGGTAACGATGCGCAGCTTCGACGTGGCAGCGGCGATGAACGCGGCGGTGGTGAGCTGTTCCAGCCGCGCCGCGCCGGCACCGGAGGGGAACTCGCCGAACTCACTGTATGGATAGCGCGAGGCGATGCTCTTCGGAATCATCACGTGGTCGCTGACGGTGATGTAGTCGAAGCCCAGCATCTCGGCCTCGGTGGCGATCCGTACCAAGCTGTCCGGGGCGATCAGGGGTCCACTGCTCGGCGCGCTGCACCCGATCTGCATTTGTTCCTCCCGCTTGAATTGCGTCGGCAATAACGATAGCACACGATCCGCCGCCGGGAGCCAGGAGCACGCAAGGCATGACAACCGATATCGAATCCACGCCGCTCGAGGAACTCATGGCGCGTGCGTCGGCCAAGCGCGACGCCGCGCATGGGCGGCTGGTGTCGTATTCGCGCAAGGTGTTCATTCCGCTGACCAAGCTGTGCCGCGACGTGTGCCACTACTGCACCTTCGCCGAACGGCCGCGCGCCGGGCGGGCCGCGTATCTGTCGCATGAAGCAGTGTTGGACATCGCGCGCGCCGGCGCCGAGGCGGGCTGCACCGAGGCGTTGTTCACCCTCGGCGACAAGCCGGAGCTGCGCTATCGCGCCGCACGAGAGGCGCTGGCGGCGCTCGGGCATACGACAACCATCGAATACCTGCGCGAGATGTGCGCGCTGGTGCTGAAGGAGACCGGGCTGCTGCCGCACGTGAACCCCGGCATCATGTCGCGCGACGAGATCGCCTCGCTGCGCGCGGTCTCGGCGAGCATGGGCATCATGCTGGAATCCAGCAGCGATCGGCTGTGCGAGCCGGGCGGCGTGCACTACGGCTCGCCGGACAAGGCGCCCGCGGTGCGGCTGGAGATGATGCGGCTGGCCGGCGAGCTCGCGGTGCCGTTCACCACCGGCATCCTGATCGGCATCGGCGAGACGCGCGCGGAACGGATCGAGTCGCTGCTCGCGATCGGCGACCTGCACGCGCGCTACGGCCACATCCAGGAAGTGATCGTGCAGAACTTCCGCGCCAAGCCGAACACCAAGCGGGCCGCGGCGCCGGAACCGGATCTCGACGACCTGCTGTGGAGCATCGCCGCGGCGCGGCTGATCCTGCCTGACGATGTCCACGTGCAGGCGCCGCCGAACCTGTCGCCGGGCGTGTATCAGCAGCTGATCGACGCCGGCATCGACGACTGGGGCGGCGTGTCGCCGGTGACGCCCGACCACGTGAACCCCGAGGCGCCGTGGCCACAGATCGAGGCGCTGGCACAGCGCACCGCCGCGATGGGCAAGGTGCTGGTGCAGCGACTGCCGGTCTATCCGACCTATGCGTTCGCCGCGGACCGTTGGTGTGCGCCCGACATCGCCACGCGCGTGCGCCGCGCGATCGACGCCGAGGGCTGGGCGCGCGAGGACGACTGGGCGCCCGGCCTTACCGTGCTGCCGAAGCAGCGGGACGCGATGCTGCGCCGGATCGATCCCACGGTCGGCAAGGCGGTGGCGAAGGCGGTGTCGGGCGCAAGGCTGGACGAGGCCGAGATCGTGCGGTTGTTCGCGGCGCGCGACGCCGACTACGACCATGTCATCACCGCCGCCGACGCGCTGCGTCAGTCGGTCAGCGGCGAAATCGTGCGCTACGTGGTCAACCGCAACATCAACTACACCAACATCTGTTACTACCGCTGCCGGTTCTGCGCGTTCTCCAAGGGCAAGACGCACGAGGCGCTGCGCGGCACGCCGTACGACCTGGCGCTGGACGAGGTGGTGCGGCGCTCGCAAGAGGCGTGGGACCGCGGTGCGACCGAGGTGTGCCTGCAAGGCGGCATCCATCCCGACTACACCGGCGCGACCTATCTCGGCATCTGCCGCGCGATCAAGCAGGCGCTGCCCGACATGCACATCCACGCGTTCTCGCCGCTGGAGGTGACGCAGGGCGCGGCGACGCTCGGTCTGTCGCTGCACGAGTTCCTGGCGCAACTCAAGGATGCGGGACTTGGCACGCTGCCGGGCACCGCGGCCGAGATCCTCGACGACGAGGTGCGAGCGATCATCTGCCCGGACAAGATGAACACCGCACAGTGGCTCGAGGTGGTGCGCACGGCGCATGCGGCTCGGTCTGCGCACCACATCGACGATCATGTACGGCCATGTGGAACGGCCGGTATCCTGGGCGCGGCATCTGCTGCGTGCTGCGCGACCTGCAGGCGGAGACCGGCGGCATCACCGAATTCGTGCCGCTGCCGTTCGTGCACATGGAGGCGCCGATGTATCTGCGCGGCCAGGCGCGCAAGGGACCGACCCTGCGCGAGGCGGTGCTGATGCACGCGGTGGCGCGGCTCGCGCTGCATCCGCTGATCACCAACATCCAGACCTCGTGGGTGAAGATGGGGCCGGACGGCGCCGCGCTGTGCCTGAATGCCGGCGCCAACGATCTCGGCGGCACGCTGATGAACGAGAGCATCTCCCGCGCCGCCGGCACGCAGCACGGGCAGGAGTTTCCGCCCGAGGCGATGGAGGGGCTGATCCGCTCGATCGGCCGGGTCCCCGTCCAGCGCGATACGCTGTACCGGCCCGCAGCGCAGGAGCGGCGCGTCGCGTCATTCGACGCGCCGGAGCTGGCGCCGGTGGTGCAGACGCCGCCTCGCAAGGTGCTGGCGGCGGAGTAGCGCGCAGGATCGATCGCCGCCGTATCGATTGATCCAGATCAACGACATACGCCTGCACTCGGGTGCTCTCATCAGGCTGTCGGAGCGGCCACACGCGCGCAGCCCGCGAGGAGGGACGATGCTCAGCGAGCAATGGCGGATGCTGGCCAGGAAATACATCGTTTACGACATTCCGCTAGAAATGGCGGCGTGCTTCGACTGCGGCGCGGCAAGGTGTCCCAATGCCACCTACCAAACATGTCCGGCGCGTCTGGCCCGCGCTGGCGGCGATTACGATGGCTTGCCAACCGATCGGCGTGCCGGGGGCGACCGCTTTGCGGCAGTCCTGGATGTTCGGCATCGAGCGGATGCGCGGTGACCCGGAGCCCCAGCTGCCATTCACCAACCAGTTCATCGCGACCCTGGCGGCGATGCCGGGTGTCCAGATCGTCTATGTCGGCGATGACAGCAACAGGTACGCCTTCAACGCGTGGACGGGCGGCAAGCTGCTGGTTTCGCCTTGGCTGCGCGGCGAGGGACACTGCATGAACATCACCTATACGATCTTCCAGTCCGGTCAGCAGCAGGCGGTGTTCGGTCAGGTGATCCCGCCGATGTGGGCCGGAACAGAGCCGGATTCGGCATGCGTCAACCGGGCGGCCGGACAGTTCTATCAGGCGCTGGTGATTCAGGGCCTGTAGGCCGGAGCATTTTCAAAATTGAGCGCGCATGGCTACAGCAACGGTACAGCAACGCGCGTTGCACTTCGTAGGATGGGTAGAGCGAAGCGAAACCCATCACCTCACCATCGGGGTTCCACTCACGCGCTCTGACGTCGAGGCATGCGCCTCCAAAAGCCGTACCGCCCGCGTCGTCATGCGCGGCTCGGCGCACAGCAGCGCCTCCACGTCGAGCGGCTGGTCGATGTCCAGCCCGATGCCCGGCAGCTTCACGATCGTCGGCTCGATGCCAAGCGCGCGCGCCGTCGCCAGATGCGGCAGGAAACTGTCGTCGCCGAAGCGCAGCGGCATCACCAGGGGCGGCGAGCACAGCACCGCGTTCGAACCACGTTCGTCATGCGCCGGCACGATGGTGAGCGACGGCGCCGGCCGCCGCGCCTCAATGACCGCCGCGATCTCCGTCGCCGTCACGCGCGGGATATCGCCGGGCACGGTCAGCATCGCCTGCCGCCCTTCCGCCGCCAGGATGCGCGCCATGGCGGCAACCGCGCCGGTATGGCCGTCGCGGGCGCCGTCGGTCACCACCCGGGCGCCGTAGCGGCGCGCCAGCTCGGTCGCGAGCGGATCGACCGTGTTCACCAGGATGCCGGCCAGCGGCGCATCCGCGAGCGCCGCCAGCACATCCTCCACCATCGCCGCCGCCAGCGCCTGCCGCTGCTCCGGCGTCAGCAGCGGCGCAAGGCGCTGCTTGGCACCGGCGAACTCCTTCACCGGCACCGCCGCCCAGACATCTGGTGTCATCGCCGCAGCACGCGAGCCGCGCCGAGCACCGTGCGCGCCAGTGCCTCGCGATCGTCGAGCGTGGTCATCAACGTCTGCGCCAGCGTGACCCTGGCGCTGATGCCGGCCACCTGGTCCATGTCGGCGAAGTCGCAGACGTAGCCGTCGATCAGATCGCCGTAGCGACGCGCCACGCCGCCGGCGCTCGGAGTCATGCCGAGTTCCGCCATCATCTTCGCCGTCGGCCCCTTGATCGCGCGCCCGCCGATCAGCGGCGACACCGCGACCACCGGCGCCGCGCAATCGGTCAGTGCGGCGCGCACGCCGGGCACCGCGAGGATCGGCTCGATGCTGATGAACGGATTGGACGGGCAGATCACCACCGCCTTCAGTCGCGGATCGGTCAGCGCCGCCAGGAACTCGGGCTGGGCGCGCGCCGTCGTGGCGCCATGGAAGGCCAGCTCGTGCACCACCGGCTCGCAGCGTCGGCGCACGAAATATTCCTGGAAGTCGATCCAGCCCTCGTCCGTGCGCACCCGCGTGCGCACCGGATCGTCGCTCATCGGCAGCACACGCGGCGACGACACCGAGCCGCGCGCACAGGTCCGCGGTGACCGCGGACAACGTCTCGCCGGCGCGCAGCCGGCGGGTGCGCTCGATGTGCACCGCGAGATCGCGGTCGCCGAGGCGGAACCAGGTCTCGCCGCCCAGCGTGCCCAGCGTCTCCATGAACGACCAGGTCTCGTCGCTGCGGCCCCAGCCGAGTTCGCGGTTGGCCACGCCGGCCAGCGTGTACATCACCGTGTCGATATCGGGCGAGATGCTCAGACCGAGATGCTCGAAATCGTCGCCGGTGTTGCAGACCACCAGCAGTTCGTCGGCCGGCAGCACGCGGCTGAGGCCGAGCGCCAGCTTGGCGCCGCCGACACCGCCGGACAGCGCGACCACGGTCACCGGAACAGATCCTCCTCCAACGGGCGCACCAGGTCCGCGGCCGGCGCGATCGGCGCCGACCAGTTCAGGCCGCGCACCAGCACCACGGGCTGCGCCTCTCCAGCCTGGCCCTGCAGCAGCGAGGCGGCGGCGGCGATCTCGTCGGCGAAGCCGATGATGCTGACCTCCAGGGTGCGGCCGAACAGGTCGGGCTGGCCACGCAGATCGATCAGGCTCGGCAGGCCGGCGGCACCGATCGCGATGCCGCAGGTGCCGCGCCGCCAGGCTCGGCCGAAGCTGTCGCTGATGATCACGCCGATCGAGACGCCGTAACGCTGTTGCAGCTTCGCGCGCAGGGCTTCGGCCGAGGCGTCGGGATCGCGCGGCAGCAGCAGCACGCGATGCACCCCATCGGCCGGCGCGACGTTCGACTGATCGACGCCGGCGTTCGCCATGACGAAGCCCAGCCGGTGCTGCACGATGATCAGGTTCGGCCGCGAACGCACGACATGGGTGGATTCCGACAGGATCACCTCGACCAGTCGCGGATCCTTGCCGACCTCGGCGCCAAGTTTCTCCGCATCCGGCGATGGCGTGACGGTGGCGAGATCGACGGTGCGGCCTTCGGCCTTCGACACGATCTTCTGCGCGACAACCATCACATCGCCGTTGCGCAGTTCCGTGCGCTCCAGCGCAACAACGATCAGCGCGGCGAGGTCATCGCCCTCGCGCACCATCGGGATGCCGGACAGCGCCACAAGCTCGAGTGCGGAACTCATGCCCGTACCATTGTCATTGCGAGCGATGACAGCCTAATCGAACCGCCGCCGCAGCTTCGGCAGCACCTGCTCGCTGTACAGCCGCAGGAACCGCTCCTGGTCCGGCCCAGGCGCATGGAACACCAGATGCCGGAACCCCATCTCGACGTATGGGCGGATCTTCTCGATGTGCTCGTCCGGATCGGTCGAGACGATCCAGCGGCTCGCCGCCCGTTCCACCGGCAGCGCCGCGGCCAGCTTCTCCATCTCCATCGGATCCTCGACCGACATCTTCTCCTCGGGCGTCAACGCCAGCGCCGCCCAATGCCGCGTGTCCTGCAGCGCGCGTTCGCGGTCGGTGTCGAACGACACCTTCATCTCGATCATCCGGTCGTAGTCTGCGGGTGGATTGGACGCCAGCTTCAGCCCCTCCTCGACGTTCGGCAGCAGCGTCTCGGTGTAGAGCTTCCACGCCTTGCCCGACGTGCAGATGAAGCCCTGTGCCGAGCGGCCGGCATACTTCGCCACCTGCGGTCCCGCCGCAGCGACATAGATCGGCACCGGCCTGGCGGGCTTGTCGTAGATCGTCGCCTTGTCGGTGCGATAGAACTGCCCCTCGAAGCTGAGACGATCCTCGGTCCACAGCTTGCGGATCAACTGGTTGGCCTCGCGCAGCCTGGCAAAGCGTTCCTTGGTTTCGGGCCACGCCATGCCGGTGGACGGCACCTCGTTCAGCCCCTCGCCGGTGCCGACGCCCAGCACGACGCGACCGGGGAACATCGCGCCCAGCGTGCCGAACGCCTGCGCCACCACCGACGGATGATAGCGGAACGTCGGCGTCAGCACGCGAGGTGCCCATCATCACCCGCTGGGTCGACGCACCGAGCGCACCGAGCCACACCAGCGCGTTGGGCGCGTGGCCGTCGGTGTGGTTCCAGGGCTGGAAGTGGTCGCTGACGAACACCGAGTCGAAGCCGACCTGCTCGGCCAGCACCGAGAACGCCAGCAGCTTCGACGGGGCGAACTGTTCGGCCGAGGCCTTGTATCCCAGCTTGAGCACGATGCGTCTCCTGTTGTCCGGCGCACGCTACTGCCGCGCGGTGGGGGCCATCAACCGGCCCTCGCGGCGCGGGCCAGTCCGATCAGTTCGCGGCGCACGCCATTCGCGTCGGCCACCGGGGCGGACCAATGGATGCGGACGACGCGCGCGCCCAACGCCAGGTCGCAGCCGTCGACATCGACCGTGACCATCCGCCAGTCGCCAGGCTCCCCGGCGATCGCAGTCAAGGCGTCCGGGTGATCGGCGTTGCAATGCGCCATGATCCCTGACCTCCGCCGCGATGATGGCAGCGGCCGAAGCGGGTTCCGGCGCGAGATCGGCGGCGCGCAGCCTGGCGGCGCGGGCGAAGCCGCCGACGTAGAGCCCGCCCAGCGGCCGGACCCGCCACAGCGCGAAGTCGCCGAAGTCAGCGTACTGCACCGCGTAGGGATGCACCGCGAGGTAGCGCGCCTTCAGCGCCGCATCGGCGATCCGTTCCGCCAGTCCGGTGACCGTGACGCGCGGCGCGGTCTGCGGGTTGGCGCCTTCCGGCGTCCCGGTCACCAGCACTGAACAGCGCGGTTCGCCGCGCAGATGCCGCGTGTGCTCGGACAGATCGGACAGCAGCAGCAACAGCGACAGGTCGGGGGCACAAGCGGGCGTGACCAGCGAGGCGAACGGCTGCCCGTCGGCCGCGCTGGCCAAGGTACCGACGCGGGAGGCGCGCAACAGCTTGCGTGCCTCCCAGCCGGGCGAGGGCTCGCTCACGCTTCCGCTCCCGGGCGGCGCGCGATCAGTGCGCTGGTCGCGATTACCTCGGTCAGCGCGCCGTCGGTCGCCATCGGTTGCAGCAATGCCTCGATCTCCGCCGCAAGCCTGGAGGCCGCGTCGCCGAGCCGGTCCGGTGTCGTACTGGAGCGCGACAACGCCCGATGCACGAGCTGCACCACCGACACGGTGCGCTGTTCGATGACCGCGATCTCGTCCAGCAAACCAAAGGCGGAGCCGAGCAGGATCGACTCGTGGCCCACCCAGGAGCCGGATTGGCGCCTCACATGGCTCCGGTCGTCTTCGGCATAGCGGCGCACCAGCTCGCGATACGCCGGTATCCACTCGGTGGCGGAAGCATCGCGGTGCCCGCTGTTGAACAGCACCACCGCGCCGCCGGGCTCGATCATTGCGTCCAGCCGCCGCAGCGTGTCGACGCGGTCCATCCATTGGAACGCGCGTCCCATCGTCACCAGATGAAATCGTCCGAGCGCCGGCGACAGGTCGAACGAGCTGCCGCGGACAAAGCGGATGCGCCCGGTGCCGCCGAACTCCGCCTCGGCGATGCGCAGCATCTCCGGCTCGGGGTCCACGGCGATCACCGCGCCCGCGAGCGGCGCAAATGCTCCCGCGAGTATCCCCGGCCCGCAGCCGAGGTCCAATAACCGGTGATCCGCCGCCAGGCCGGTGAAGCTTGCCACATGCTGGATCAGCCGGGGCGCGTAGGCTGGCCGCCCTGCCAGATAGTGCTGTGCTGCGGAACGAAAACGACGGGGCTGGAAAAATTCGGCATCCGCCATGATCTGTTCACCTCCCGTCCGCAATGCGCCACAATTTGGTGCCACGGTCGCCGCATTGAAATAACGGAGCCCGGCCATGACCGCAGTCCCGAGGGAGACCTCGATGAAGCAGACCATCGCCCTGGTCGACGATGACCGCAACATCCTGACCAGCATCCAGATGACGCTGGAGCAGGAGGGTTTCCAGGTCCGCACCTACACCGACGGCGAGAGCGCGCTGCAGGGCCTGAACGCCCGCCCGGTCGATCTCGCCGTGCTCGACATCAAGATGCCACGGATGGACGGCATGGAGCTGCTACAGCGGCTGCGCCAGCGCAGTTCCATGCCGGTGATCTTCCTCACCTCGAAGGATGAAGAGGTGGACGAACTGATGGGCCTGCGTCTCGGCGCCGACGACTACATCACCAAGCCGTTCTCGCAGCGCCTGCTGCTCGAGCGCATCCGCGCGCTGCTGCGGCGCAACGAGGCCAGCCGTGCCGAAGGTTCCGGCGCGGCCCCCGGCGGGGTCATGGTGCGCGGCGAGCTGACGCTGGACGAGACCAAGCACCAGTGCATCTGGCATGGCCAGGACATCCAGCTCACCGTCACCGAATTTCTGCTGGTGAAGGCGCTGGCGGCGCGGCCTGGCATGGTAAAAAGCCGCGACCAGCTCATCGACGCGGCCTATGGCGAGAACATCTACGTCGACGACCGCACCATCGACAGCCACATCAAGCGCATCCGCAAGAAGTTCCGTACCGGCGACGATGACTTCAACCACATCGAGACGCTGTACGGCATCGGCTATCGCTACAAGGAGCACTGACCGGCCGCCATGCCCGACGGCATCACCCTGACCGCGCTGGCGCCGCCTGCTGTTCCTCAGCAGAAGCGGTTCCGCGCGCGCTGGGTGTCGCCGCTGCTGCGCCGCATCCTGCTGGTGAACGCGCTGCCGCTGGCGTTGCTGGTGGCTGCGCTGCTGTATCTCGACCAGTACCAGAACGGCCTGCTGGAAGCCGAGGTATCGGCGCTGCGCGAGCAGGCGCGCATCTATGCCGGCGCGCTGGGCGAAAGCGCGGTGCGGATGACTGATCCGGACAACCCGAAGCTGGTGCCGGAGATCGCGCGCCCGCTGCTGCGTCGGCTGACCGATCCGACGCCGGGCGCGCAGGCCAAACTGTATGCGCCCGATGGCACGGTGATCGCCGATTCCCGGGTACGCGAGGGACCGAGCGGCGCGGTCAGCACCGAGCCGCTGCCGCCGGCGGTCGAGCACGGTCCGGTAGTGGGCGCAATCGGCTGGGTCTATGACAAGGTGCTGACGCTGCTGCCGCACGAGACGCCGACGCCGCTGGTGGTCGATATGACGCCAGGCGCGGGCGGCCCGGAGTGGCAGCCGGATGTGAAGGAGGAGTTGCGGCTCAACAGCTCCGGCCAAAGCCGCGAGATGCCGCCCTATATCCGCCGCACCAAGGACAACCAGTTGCTGGTGACGGTGGCGGAGCCGGTCGAGCGCGATCGCCACACGGTCGGCATCATCCTGCTGACGCGTGACGCGCGCGAGGTGGAGACCAGCCTGTTCGTGGTGCGCATTTCCATCCTGGCGTTGTTCGGCCTGGCGCTGGCTCTGACGGTGCTGCTGTCGTGGTACCTGTCGCTGACCATCGCACGGCCGATCCTGCGGCTGGCCGGTGCCGCGGCGGAGATGCGCGAGGGGACCGGACGGACCGGCCATGTGCCGGCGCCGCTGCTGGCGCGGCGCGACGAGGTGGGGGCACTGGCCACCGCGCTGTCGGACTCGGCGCATGCGCTGTTCGCGCGCATGGACGCGATCGAGAAGTTCGCGGCCGATGTGGCGCACGAGATCAAGAACCCGCTGTCCTCGATCCGCAGCGCCATCGAGACATTGCGCCGGATCGAGGACCCGGACCGGCAGAAGCAGTTGCTGACCATCATCGCGCAGGACGTGACACGGCTGGACCGGCTGATCAGCGACGTCAGCGATGCGTCGCGGCTGGATGCCGAGCTGTCGCGCATCACTGCCGAACCGGTCGATGTGGTGCCGATCCTGAACACGCTGCGCGAGCTCGACGAGGCGACGCGGGATGCCGAGAACGATCCGCGGCTGGTGGTGGAGGCGCCGGCCAGCCTGACGGTGTGGGCGGTGGAGGACCGGCTGGTGCAGGTGCTGCGCAACCTGATCGCCAACGCGCAGTCGTTCAGCCCGCCGCGCGGCCGGATCGCCGTGAGCGCGCACGAGGCGGGCGGCATGGCGGAGATCAGCGTCGAGGACGAAGGGCCGGGAATTCCCGAGGGGAACCTCGAGCACGTGTTCGAGCGGTTCTATTCCGAGCGGCCGACTGGGGAAAAATTCGGGCAGCACTCGGGGCTGGGGCTATCGATCAGCCGGCAGATCGTGGAGGCGCTGCGGGGGCGAATATCGGCGGAGAACCGCCGGGGGATCGGCAACCGAGTGTTGGGCGCGCGGTTCGTGGTAACGCTGCCGAGGGTGTAGCGGGGCAAAGGGTGGAAACCGGCCCAGCGCTGACAGGTTGCGTGGCCATGCGTTTCACGGTTGCACCGGCAGGCGAACACCCCCCGGACCGATCAAGCCGGGATAGGGCGCCTTGAAGCGCCAGAAGGTCCCGCTGATGGCGCCCTCGAAGTAAATGTACTGATTACCTGGCCCACCGAACGCGAAGTTGGTCGTCGCGGCGTCGCCATTCGGGATCGGCACGAAGCCTACGATCAGGCCGTGCGGATCGATCTCGACAATGCCGCCGAGACTACCCAACTGCGCCCACAGATTGCCATGGGTGTCGTAATGGATGCCATCGGGACAGCTGTTGCCAGGCACATAGCTGCCCGCCTTCACCCCAGCAAACGTCAGATGCAGCGGATCCTTGGAGCATTGCGGGCAGCCCATCGTGGGGCCGGTCATGAACGCACTGTACCAGATGCGGCCTTCCCTGCAGTCGCCGATGGCCACTACGGCATCGTCGGGTGACACGGCAATGCCGTTCGGGAACGAACCGCTGTCCATTACCCGGCGCAGAACGCCGTCACGCGAATACTGATAGACCGCTCCCGTACGGTCAGCCGCGCTCGGACCGGGACCGGTTCCCCAGGGATCGGTGAAGAACAGATTGCCTTCGGCATCGAAGTCGAGATCGTTAGGGCCTTTGAACAACTGGTTACGGTAGGTATAAACCAGGGTGCTGACCTGCTTCGTCTGCGGGTCGTAGACCAGAATGCCGCGGTGCCGCGACGTGAGGTAGAGTTTGCCGTCGTACCACCGCGTACCCTGCGGCTCACAGGTTTGACCGAGATCGGCCGGGGGATTGCAATTGAATACCGGGACCAACTTGGCGTCCGGTGTCAGATATGAAACCCACCCACTGCCGATCGCCACGAACCACAGATTGCCCTGAGTGTCGAACGCTCCGCCCTCGAGGAACTGACCCTGCGGGGTGTTGCTGACGTCGGCGAATTTCTCAACTGGACCGACACCCGCCGGCAGTGGCGGTAGACCCCATGGCTGAGCCGGACCGGGGGTCTGTGCCCGGGCAGAGCCTCCGGGGCCGGCGATCGCCAGAACAATCCCGAACAGCGCGGCACTCACGACCTCGACAAAACCTTGGCGCTTGGTCATGATTTTTGTGCTCCTTCCTCCCACAGCACACGGCATGCTGCCGGTCATCAGCGCCGCGCACAACCTCTGCGAGGCGTTGCGTCCGCCCAGCGCACGTTCGGATGACCAGAAAATCATGGTCTGGAAAGCCAGGGCTCTATGTGCCACCGTGCGGCCGAAATACTCGGAGGTGTGCAATGAGCCAGCTCGAGGTGGCCGACCACAACGTTACGGCGGATACGAAATCGGCTGCATCGGCCTATGTGCCGTCGCTGCAGCGCACGGAAGGGCAGCCGCCGCCCATCGCGGCGAACGGCGGCCTGTCCTACATGTCGTTCGACCGGGAGGGCGATGCGGGAACCGCCGCGGCGCTCAAGGACGCGCTCAGCGAGATCGCTGACGGCGAAGGCCAGCGGGTTGCCGACATGATCGAAAAGGCCCCGCCGGGCCCGATCAAGACCCAGTGGGGCCTCGGGTTCCGCAGCTACGACGAGTGCGTGGACTACATACGCAAGAACAACGCCATCAAGGCCCCCGAAGGCGGCCTGGCGCTGCCGCTGCCTTATACCGTCTACGAGCGGCCGACCTATTCCGTCGTCCCGTCCAACGCGGTCTGGCGGGACCCGGCACGCGCCGACGTGGCGTTGATCCTGCGCAAGAACGAGCAGGACAACCGCCGGCAGAATCTCTATTTCCCGCAGGTGATGCGCGACGCGCGGCGCATCGGCGAGTACTATCCGGGCCTCTCGCCCAACAGCCCCGAATGCATGGACCGGCTCGGTGTCTCGCTAGCCCACCTCGAGTCCAAGTGCACGAACATCTACGATGCGGCGGAGGTGGAGCGCGTGTTCTACCCCGAGATCGAGAAGCTCCTGCTCGAGTTCTTCCCGGACGCGACCGATGCACTGGTCTACAACCACGACGTCTTCGACAAGGACTACACGGGCGACCGCACGGAAGATCAGGACAGCAACAACCCGGGCGTGAACGCCAATTACGCCAACCTTGTGCACAACGACCTGAACGACAACAGCGGCCGCGTACGCTGCCGCGAGTTGCTCACCAGGAACCTGCGGAACTTCGGGCGCACACAGCACTATACGGAGGAAGAGGCCGACGCGAAGATGTCGCGGCGGTTCGTGTCGATCAATCTCGCCAAGCCGATCGAGACAGTCGAGCAGTTCCCCTTCGTGCTGTGCGCCTGGCCCTCGTTCGCCGACCAGCCGTACATCACCAACTACCGGATCTACGACGACCGCGTCGGCGAGACCACCCGCTTTACCTACCGTCCCGATCACGAGTGGTACTGGTTTCCCCAGCAGACGCCCACCGAGGTTTCAATGCTCAAGTGCTATGATTCGGTGACCGACGGCTCGGTCTCGCGCTGGTCTTTCCACACCGCCTGTATCGACCCGACCGCGCCCCGCGACGCAAGATGCCGCAAGAACGTTGTGGTGCGGTCCTTCGTCTTCTTCTAGGGAGCATCGACCAACAGCAACGCGCCTACCATCATGATCGGCGAGCGGGAGCGGTCATGATCACGGCGGCGGGGCCAAGCCGCGCCAGACGGTACGGGCCAGTGTCGCGATGGGAGCCTCGTACGATCCATGAAAGAGAACAGCATACGGCGGGCGGTGCGCGAGGGGCGCGCCGCGCTTGGAACCGGGCTCAAGGAGTTCGCGTCGCGCGGAGTCCCGTGGATCATCGAGGCCTCCGGCTTCGACTACTGCATGATCGACCACGAACATGGCGCCTTCGACCTCGAGACGATCGCGGATCTCGCCGGGTGGTTTCAGGCCACCAACGTCTCGGCGATCGTGCGCATCCACAAATCCTTCACGCATCTGATCCCTGCGATCCTCGATCAGGGGATCATGGGCGTGCAGGTTTCGGAAGTCGATAACGCCGAGGAGGCACAGGCGATCGTGCGGGAGGCAAAATTTCCGCCGATCGGCCATCGCGGTATCTCGGGGCAGGGGATGCACACCGGATACCGGAGCTACGGCGCCCGTCACGCGTCCGAGTATGCGCCGTGGGCCAATGCCAACATCATCGTCTGCGTGTCGATCGAGTTCGATCGAGGGTCTGGAGAATGTCGAGGAGATCGCGGCCGTGGAGGGCATCGACATGATCGCCTACGGCCACTCGGACCTCAGTGCGCGCTTGGGCGTTCATCTCCAGCTTGAGCACCCGACGTTCAAGGCAGCCGTGCGCCGGATTGCGGAGGCCTGCAGTGCGCACGGAAAACTTGCTCGAGGGTCTGCGGAAACCGAGGCGCAGATCGAGGAGTACTGGCGGCTTGGGTGCAAGGTGTTGAACCTGCCCGGCAACGACGTCAGCACCTATCTTGATGGCCTGAAGGCACGCGCCGGGCGGGCACAGGCGCGGTTGAAGTCGGTCGGGGTGCCGGTGCCTTGAGATTGCGGCCGAGAGCCGGTCCGTTCAACCAATGACCCAGCCTCGAGGACAGAGGTAGGACGGCAAAGACATCTGACGCCATCCGCCCTTTCCGCGTAGAGGCGCCCCAAGCTGCCCTGGCCGACCTGCGCCGACGCCTCGAGGAGACGCGCTTGCCAGAGAAAGAGACCGTTGCCGACTTTTCCCAGGGTGTACCGTTGAAGACCATTCAGCAGCTCTTGCGCCGTTGGCAGACCGATTACGACTGGCGCAAGGTCGAGATGCGGCTCAACGCCCTGCCAAACTTCATTACCGAAATCGACGGGCTGGACATCCACTTCATCCACGTCCGCTCCAAGCATGAAAATGCCTTGCCACTGATCCTGACGCACGGATGGCCCGGTTCGATCATCGAACAGCTCAAAATCATCGAGCCGCTGACGAATCCCACGGCACATGGCGGGGGCGCATCGGACGCCTTCCATGTGGTGATCCCGTCGATGCCCGGTTATGGGTTTTCCGGCAAACCGACGACGACCGGCTGGGGACCCGAACGGATCGCGCAGGCCTGGGTCACGCTGATGCGGCGCCTCGACTATCAGCACTTTGTCGCGCAGGGTGGCGATTGGGGTGCGGTCATCACCGACATGATCGGCGTGCAGGCACCGCCGGAACTGCTCGGTATCCACACAAACATGCCCGGCGCAATTCCTGCCGATATCAACCAGGCATCTCTCGCGGGTGCGCCGGTGCCATCCAACCTCTCTGCTGAGGAGAGAAGCACGTACGAACAGCTCGTCTTCTTCTACAAGCACGTTTACTACGCCTTCTTTATGGGAACGCGCCCGCAAACATTGACCGGGTTAGCGGACTCGCCCATCGCCCTCGCAACCTTCCTGCTCGACCACGATGCGCGCAGTCTGGAGCTGATTGCACGTTCGTTCGACGGGCAGTCCGAAGGACTCACGCCGGACGATGTCCTCGACAACGTCACGCTGTTCTGGCTTACCAATACAGGAGTATCGTCGGCTCGGCTCTATTGGGAGAACAAGCTCGCCTTTTTCGTTCCCAAGGGCGTCAAAGTTCCAACTGCCGTTAGCGTCTTTCCCGACGAACTCTACCAGACGCCGCGGAACTGGGCGGAGCGGGCCTATCCGAATCTCATCCACTACAACAAGGTGGAAAAGGGCGGTCATTTCGCTGCCTGGGAACAGCCGAAGCTGTTTACTGAAGAGCTTCGCGCGGGCTTCCGTTCGCTCCGGAAATAATCGGCCTGGGACAGCCGCGAGGATATTGCAAGCAATTCCTCCACAACATGACCAGTTCTGTGGCCTATCCAGCCTGGTGTTCGGCAGGTCACGCACCCGTACAGGAAAACGGCCGGAGCCAAAGCCCCGGCCGCTATCCTCACGCTACCGCGAAATGTTACGGGTATTCCTCCTGCCCGAAGATTTCCAGTTCGGCGGTCAACTCCTTGCCCTTGGTTTCCGGTCCCAGGAACACCGCGATGACATACACGATAAGTGACCCGACCGTGGCGTACAGCATCGGCTTGGCGAACCCCATCTGCTGATTGACCGCGAAATAGGTCAGCACCGGGGCGACGAATGCGCCCCACACCGCACCCTGGTGATACACGAAGCCCGCTGCCGTCGCCCGGACCTCCGTCGGATAGCGTTCCGACAACCAGCCGGGGTTGAGCGCATCCTTGCCGCCGACGAAACAGATCATCAGCATGAACAGGATCAGGAACATGGTGGGATCCGTCGTCATAAGATACAGCGGCGCGATGAAGATGGCGATGAAGGTGGGGATCATCAGCGCCCAGCGGCGCCCGATCTTTTCCGACATCCCTCCCCAGAAGGCACAGGAGAGGAAGGTGATGATATTGCCCCAGAACACCGGGACCGCCGCCTGGGCCGGCGTCCAGCCCAGTTCTTTCGTCAGGTAGGTGCCGAGCATGGCCCAGATCGCGTAGTAGACCCAGAAATTCGCGGCCATCCACAGGCAGCCGGTGAAGGTGTTGAACAGGTATTTCGGCTTGAAGATGGCGAACAGCGGCAGCGACGCCTGCTGCTGGGTCGTGTCCTGGATCTTCTTGTTCTCGGCCCAGACTTCCGGCTCCTTTACGTAGATCCGGATCCAAACGACAGCCAAGGCCGGCAGCACGCCCAGGATCAACATGCCACGCCAGCCATAGCCTTTATGCCAGGCTTCGAGCGGTGAGTACAGCAGCCCGAAAGCGGCCGCCGACAGCGCGAAGCCCAGTCCCCATGAACCTTGCAGCACACCGGACATGAAGCCGCGCGATCGAGCCGGCCAGGACTCCATGGCCAGCGCCGCGCCAGCCGGCCATTCCGCACCCATGCCGATGCCCAGCAGAGCCCGGACTATGAACAGGAATGCGAAACTGGGCGAGAAGCCCGCGAGGAGGTTACAGATCGAGTACCACAGGATGGAGATCATCAGCGGCGCCCGGCGTCCCAGGCGATCGGCCAACCAACCAGCAGCCGTCGCGCCGCTCAGACGCATGATCAGGGTGACCGTGAAGATCGCGGTTACATCGATCAGCGGCACGCCGAATTCCTGCGCGATCGGCGCCATGATCAGCAGGAAGACCGTGAAATCGAACGCATCCAGCGTCCAGCCCAGCCATGCGGCTGTATAGGCGTACCATTGGTCCTTGGTGGGTTCCTTCCACCAGGGCACGGCTGATCCTCGAATCGTTGCAGACATATGGAGCTTCCCTTTGTCGTCTCGTGCGTCTCTGTCAGACGTGGACGTCGGAACAGCGATGACGCACCCCCAATCAGGGGAGCGTCAGTCAACCCGACGGAGAAACAATGCGTATTTGTCGCGGTTCAGTCTAGATTCCCGGTATGGCCGCTTCGCCGTCACTCCAGGCCGGATCGCTCCGCGATGGAGGCCGGACACGAAAGGGCGCACCATCCCGGCGACCAACGGTGAAACGGGAGGACACAATGCGGCTCCAGGGCAAGGTAGCGCTGCTGACCGGCGCGGCGGCTGCGATCAACGGCGAGTTGATGGGCTTCGGCGGCGCGGCAGCGCATCTGTTCGTGCGCGAGGGCGCGAAAGTGGTGCTGACCGACATCCGCGATGAGCTGGGCGAGCGCGCGGCGGCTTCCCTGCGCGCCGAGGGCCATGACGCGCGTTACCTGCATCTCGACGTGACATCGGAACAGAACTGGGCCCAGGTGGTAGACGCGGTGATGGCGGCGCACGGACGGCTGGATATCCTGTTCAACAACGCCGGTGTCTCGTTTCCCGGCAACGTCGAAAACATCACGGTGGAAATCTGGGACCGCGAACTCAACGTCCATGCCAAGGGGGTCTTCCTCGGCACCCGTACGGCGATCCCGGCCATGCGCAAAGGCGGTGGCGGGTCGATCATCAACACGTCGTCTGTCATGGGCATCGTCGGCAGTCCCACCTCGCCGGCCTATTCGGCCGCCAAGGGCGCCATCGCGATCTTTACCAAGTCGGCGGCGCTGCAATATGCGCGGGAGAACATCCGCATCAATTCAGTGCATCCGGGCTATGCGGATACGCCGCTGACCGAGCAGCGCTTCAGCGATCCGGCCGTACGCCAGGTGCTGCTCGATCGCACGCCGATGGGCCGGCTCGGCACCGCCCTGGATATCGCCAATGGCGTGCTGTTCCTGGCGTCCGACGAATCATCCTGGGTCACCGGCTCGGAGCTGGTCATCGATGGCGGCATGACGGCGCAGTAAGCTCCAGGTCCCGGCGCTACCAGGCGCCGGTATTGGCCATACTGGTCCAGGGTTCGGCAGGTGGTAGCGCACCGCCGGCCTGCAGCAGCTCGATGGAGATGCCGTCCGGCGTGCGGATGAAGGCCATGCGGCCGTCACGCGGCGGGCGGTTGATCGTCACGCCGCGGGAGATGAAGGCGTTGCAGGTGTCGTAGATGTTGTCCACGGCGTAGGCGAGATGCCCGAAGTTGCGGCCACCGGCGTAAGGCTCGGGGTCCCAGTTGTAGGTGAGTTCCAAGGCAGCCGCCTCGTCACCGGGGGCGGCAAGGAACACGTTGGTGTAGCGGCCCTTCTCGTCCGGACGGCGGCGGATCTCGTGCAGGCCGAGCACCTCGAAGAAGGCGATGCTCTCCTCCAGCGAACTGACGCGGATCATGGTGTGCAGATATTTGGTCATGGTGTGTCCTCGGGTCAGGGGTCGGCGTGTTCATGGCGGCGCAGCAGACGGGTCGAGATGTGGTGGCAGGGATGATATCAGCCGTGAAGCAAGGAGGTGAACTGCCTGGCCTAGTACCCCACTGCGATATCGACCACCTGCAGAAGCCCCCGCCCCGCCTCGAAGCTTCGGACACTCGCCGCGATCTCTGTCACGAGTTGAGCAACTGTCGGCCGCCGCGCGACGTGCGGCATCACGGTGACTTTCGGGTGCAGCCAAAGCGGGCTTGTTGGCGGCAGAGGTTCAGGCCACAGCGCGTCCAACGCGGCGTATGACAACTGCCCCGAATCGAGCGCGGCGATCAGGTCCTCATTCACCACATGCTTGCCGCGCCCGACATTCACCAGCATCGCCCCTCGCGGCATCATGGCAAAGGTGCGCGCGCAGAATATGCCCTCCGTTTCCCTGGTAAGCGGCAACAGGCAAACCGCGATGTCGGTCTGCCGAAGAAACGGCTCCAGTTGGTCGGGGCCGTGATAGATCGAAACGTCGCCTTCGTCGCGCTTGCGTCGAACCCAGGCCGAGACCTTGAACCCGAGCGACTTCAACACGAGCGCCGGCGCTTTCGCCATCATGCCGAAGCCGAGGAATCCGACACGCCTTTGCTCGGGTCGCATAATTGTGGTGCGGCGCCACTCCCGATTGGCCTGAGCCGCCTGATACCCGGGCATGTCACGATGCAAACGAAGCACATGCATCACGACGTATTCCGTCATCATCGGATCGCCGCCTGGCGGCTCGACCTTGCATAGCGGGACCTTCGGCAGCTTTGGGTGGTTGATGAAGGATTCAACCCCGGCAGAGCGGCTGAACATGGCTTTCAAATTCGGAAAATTGGGAAGAGCCCCGAAATCGGGATGCATGAAGGCGAGATATTCGATATCCGCCAAATTCCCCGCGTCAGGCCAGATGCGGATTGCCAAATCGGGAAGTTGTTCGCAAAACGTGTCGCGCCATGCCGTGGCGTTACCGATATGTTTGTCGAGATCAACGATGAGCAACGCCACAACCGCCTCCTGAACTATCCGATCATTGCCTTAGCCATCGGCGGGTGACGTTGCCCGATCGTCGCAGCGATCGCATCACCACTTGTAGACTTTCTGCAACGTTCCGCCCATCAGCGCCGCCTTGTCGCTCTCGGACAGGCGCTTGGTGTCGCGGAACGGCGCGACGCCCTGCTCGTAGGTCAGCATGCCGATCGTTCGGGTCCAGTCGGTTCCCCACATGCAGCGATCGAGCCCGAATGCGTCAATGACCCGCAGGACCGGAGCCCAGATATCGTCGTACGGAAACGGCAGGTGCGACATCGTGCAGGCGCCGCTGATCTTCACCCTTACGTTCGGGTATTGGGCCAATCCGAGCAGCTTCGGCAGATCGGCCCAGACGTCGGCCGGAACCGGTGGCCGCGCGGGTTGCAGCAGGCCGAGATGGTCGATCACGATAACCGTGTCTGGGTGTCGCTGGATGTGCGGCAGGCCTTTGTCCAGGATGCCCCAGCACAGCAGGTTGACCGGCAAACCATGTCTGGCGGCGGCGGCGAAGGCGCGGTTCAGGCCGGGATGGTCGGCGGCCATCGGCAGGCCCTCGCGCATGCGAATGCGAATTCCGCGCGCGCCTTGCGTCGCCGCCCATTTGGCCACCACATCGTCAATCGCCGGATCGGTCGCGTCGACCGGCGTCACGACCCGGAATTTGTCCGGATAGGTGTGGTAAACCTCGAGCGCGTAACTCGGATCGTACTCGTAGGCGCTGAACGACGACACCATGATCGCGCCGTCGACGCCGACACTGTTCATGGCGGCGACCATTTCCTCGCCCGTGGCGGAGGCCAGTCCGTGCGAGGGACCGGCCCACGGCCGGCCGGGATGATTTCGATCGAACGGATGGACCTGAACGTCGATCACTGGCATGGCGATCCTCCTGTCCTTTCCGCCCATTGTCCGATATCGCGACCGGATTGCCCAGAGTGAGCGGCGGTAACGGCCTTCGCCCCCCGTCGTCGGCTGTCCCGTCAATGCGTCGCCAGCTCCGGGAGCTGGTATAATCAAACCCCCGCTAGAAAATATTCTCCGGCGACAGGCCGAGCATGACCTGACCGACCGTCTCGTAGTGCAGTATCCGCCCCTGGCCCTGTTGCGCGACCGTGTCAATGTCGCGCAGACGGCGTTCGAACGGATTGTCCTCGAACACCGCCATTGAGCCGCAGTCGTGAAACAGCATGTTGACGATCTCCCGTGACGATTGAATGGCCCAGGTGGAGGCAAGGCGTAGGCGGGTGCGCTGATCGAGTTCCATCGCGCCGTGTTCCTCGATCGTTTCCAACGCCTCGTCGGCCGCCGCGTGCAGAAAATAGCGCGCGGACCGCCACCTCGCCTCGGACTGCGCCACGTGCGACTGGACGACGTTGTTTTCGACCATCGGTTTGCCCGCGCCGCGGCGGGTCTTTTCCCGCGGCAGCGCCAGAAACGCGTCCATCGTGCCCCGGGCGATACCAAGTGCCACGCCGCCGAACCCGATCGAATAGAGCTGGTTGCTGGTGAAACGATACAGTGGGCTGTCGGTCCGGCGATCGCGCGGATCGTCGCGATAGATGGCGCGCTCGTGCGGGATGAACAGATTGTCGACGGAATATTCGTTGCTGGCGGTGCCGCGCAGTCCCAGTGTGTGCCAGATATCGTGGAATGTGGCGCTTGATTTGGGATACAGGAAGGTCTTCGTTTCCTTGGTGCCCGCCACCCGGAGATGCGCACCGAGCCAGGTAGCGTTCTGACTGCCGCTCATGAAGCGCCACTTACCAGTGATGCGATACCCGCCTTCGGCCGGTGTCGCCTCGTATGGCGAACCGGGCGGGCCCCAGGCGACGATCCCGTCCGGCCTGCCGAAAATCTCCTGGGCAATGTGTGGATCGAGATACGCGCTCGTGGTCGAGCAGCCGTTGCTCTGAGACACCACCCACCCGGTCGATCCATCCGCGCTGGCGAGCGCCTCGGTCACTCGGGCGAAGATCGAGGGTTTCAGCTCCATTCCGCCAACGGATTTAGTCTTCAGCATGGTGAAGAACCCGCCATCGATCAGGGCTTTGACGACTGGTCTGGTGAGTTCCCGGATATCGTCATTTTCGTCCGAGGCCGCGGCGATCAGCGGCATGAGATCGCGAGCCTTCTGTAGCTGCGGATGGACGGTCGGCATGGTGCGTCTCCTGGACCGCAACTGCGCGGTCCCGAGCGATTACCAACGGGCCGGGCGTCCTGGTCAAGCGATGGCCGCACAGGGCGATGGGTCAGTTTGAAAATCCGGAGTGGAACGGCTGCTTTGCTAAGACGTCCGCTTCGGAGGCGTCGTCCGCGCCGACCGAATGACCAAGTGGGGGACCTCGATGCGTCACGGGCCGCCGCCGCTTCGTTACGGAAGCGGACAAAGCCGAGCAAGGTGGCGAGGACGACGCGTTGAGCGATCGGGTGCTCGATGCCATTTGCCTGCTCGGCCCGGTCGAACGTTGCCGCGATCGGATCGCCGCCTGCCGCGAGGCCGGAGTCGATCTGCCAATCATATGACCGGCACTGGGGATTGGAAGTGCCCACGACGCCTAGCTGAGTCTGCCGGGTAACGAGCGCCCACGCCGGTCGGGGCAGTCTGGGATCCGAATGCGTCGCAAATCTCTCGACCTGTCCTGCTTCCTGCACCTGTCGCCTGCCAAACCCTCACACATCGAGATATTCGTGGGAGGTTCTGTCGGTGGCAGCTCTCGACCCGCTCCGGTCAATGTCGCAGTGACCGGAATGTCGCTGAAGGGACAGCGATGCCTGGCGGGATGTGGAAGCTAGCCTGAATTTCTCAAACACGGCGGGTGCATCGGGGCTGCGAATCTGAGAGAAGCGTTGTGCAGCAACAGTTTCTCCACGATCCGAGGTATGCCCCGATGCCGACAGAGTGTACGCCGAAGCGGTTCGAATTTGAAGCGGTTGCGCGGCGTGCGGTGGTGGCCGGGTTCGATGGCGGGAACATCACCTCGAACGCCGGTGCGCTGCTGCTGGGACAGGTCGATCGCGGCCTTGGGCTGGTGCGCCGCTTCGCTGACTGCTTCATCGATCGGCGTGACGCCCGCTATGTGGAGCATCGGGTCGCGACGCTGGTGGGGCAGCGCATCTTCGGCCTGGCGTTGGGCTATGAGGACCTCAACGATCACGACGAGCTGCGCAAGGATCCGACGTTCGCGGTGCTGGCGGGCAAGTTGAGCCCGGTGCTCCGGACGGACTGCGAGGCGCTGGCCGGCAAGAGCACGCTCAATCGTCTGGAGCACACGCCGCGGCGCCATGCGTCGAAGTATCACAGGATCGACTGCGATGGCGCGCAGGTCGATGCGTTGCTGGTGGATCTGTTCCTCGAGGCGCATCGGCGCGCGCCGCGCGAGATCGTACTGGATCTCGACAACACCGACATCCCGCTGCACGGGATGCAGGAAGGCCGGTTCTACCAGGGCTACTATAAGGAGCATTGCTATCTGCCGCTCTACGTATTCTGCGGCCGGCACCTGCTGCTGGCCCGCCAAAGGCGTGCGAATGTTGCGGGCTGCGATGGCGCGGTCGAGGAGATGGCGCGCATTGTCGCACAGATCCGCCGGCGCTGGCCGCGGGTACGCATCATCTTGCGCGCCGACAGCGGCTTCTCCAATGACGAGCTGATGGTGTGGTGCGAGGCGAACCGCGTCGACTACGTGTTCGGCCTGGCGCGCAATCGTCGCCTGGAGGCGGTGCTGGTCGAACCGCTCGCCCAGGCCAGGCGTCTATGCATCGCCTCGGGTCGGCCGGCGCGCGTGTTCCGCGACTTGCAGTATCGCACGCTCGACAGCTGGAGCCGCACCCGGCGCGTCGTCGGCAAGGCCGAGCACACAATGGAGGGCGCCAATCCCCGCTTCATTGTCACCTCGCTCAAGCGCACCCGCGTCGGCTACGATGCGCGCGCGCTGTACGAGGATCTCTATTGCGCCCGCGGTGAGGCCGAGAACCGCGTCGGCGAGCAGTTCGAGCTGTTCGCCGATCGCGCCTCGTCGGCCACCATGGCGGCCAATCAGCTCCGCATGTGGTTCTCGGCCATGGCCTATGTTCTGGTCGACACCTTGCGCCGTGTCGGGCTTCGCCACGGCCAGTTCGCCGACGCCGCCGTCGCAACCATTCGCCTCAAGCTGCTGAAGCTCGGGGCGCAGGTGCGCAGCAGCGTGCGCCGCATCCACTTCGCCATCGCCTCGGGTTGCCCGAACAAGGACGAGTTCGCGCTCGCGCACTGCTACCTCCAGCGCGCCTTCAGCTCCGCTTGAGACATAGCAGGCAACCAAAACACCAGGGGGTGCTCATTGGTTCGACGGCGCGCGCCATCATGGACTCGCATTACGCGCAACCAAAGCCTGCCATGCGCGTCAGCCGCGAATCTCATTCGTCAGTCAGCCGACCCGATCGCTCGCACCATCAAGATGCCGCGTGGCACTCGATTTCATCGACCTGTACGAGCTCGCGTTTGAGAAATCCAGGCTAGACAACCATATTCGTCGGCTCGAAGCGCTCATTGATGGCGGCAGTGAATGGCACGAAACAGTAGACACCGTTGAATTCGCTGTTGAAGACCGACCAACACAACACTGCACGCCCGGTGGGATTCTGCACCGGATTGATCTTGGCTTCGGAGATCTCGATCCACACATAGGGGCGGTCCCCATATCGGCCAATCCAACGCTTCATCCAGGCGCTTCTTGCTGCTTGATATGCTTCGTCGTCCTCGAGGGACAAACTCGGCCTCGTTCGCACGTCACTGAATATCTCGCTGTCCACTTTGGCCTCGTGATGCTGAGTTCGATCATTCCATCTGGCATCGACCATACGGCAATCAGCGACCGTGCAGCACGGTGCGCCCGGAACACCTGGAACAGTCAGGGCGCGAAACCAATCCCTGAATTGACCAGTCGCGTCGCGCGGCGGAGCGGCATACGCGGACACGCCGATCAGCGATGCAATGACGAACCAGACGAGGCGCATCAAAACCTCCTGCCAAGAGCCCTGCCTTGTCTGTCGTGGGTGTGTACAGGCGTCGTTGGCATGAGATCGCCGGGGACCACGCAGGCCGCGAGTTTCTTTGCCCGCAGCCAGGCGAAGCTAACGAATGCTCACTCCGCGGCGCTATCCCGTTGCGGCCACCACTGGCCGAATACGGCATGATTCAAACTGCAGTTCGCGGCGGACATTGACGTTTCCGTCTTGGGCGGAGGGTTCCAGGCTAGATGGGCAAGCCCGCCGATTCCAACCCCTCTGCGTTGCGGGCAAGGAATTCCGGCTGCATAATCCGCCCCCACACGTTGACCATTGCGCCAATGCTGGCGTCAGGATACTGCCGCCGCAGTCGCACTACATTCCGTTGTGCTTCGACAATTCGTCCGGAACAGGCCTGCGCGACCACCGCGATGCGGTATGCCCAGGTCTCCGACGGCCGCTCTTCAAGGCCCCTGATTGCCCATTTGGTAGCCTCGTCATACCGGCCCATCAGGAAATATGCCTGACTTGTCCCCAGCATGGTACTGAACCTATCCCGACCATGCGGGTTCAGTGCCAGCGCCCGGCCGAAATCCGCAAGAGCAGAACTGCGGTCTCGATAGATCGCAATCCAGCCGCGTCGCTGCCAAGCCATCTGGCTATGTGGATCGATAGCGAGACTCTTCTCGATCAATGCCTCGCCCAAGTCCAGGTCGCCGAAGCCGGTGTTGGCGTGGGCCAGCACAGCAAGCACCCGCGGATCGTCATTGTCGGAGCACAGGGCAAGCGCGGTCAGGCGCCGCGCTTCGTCACGCGCGCTGTCCAATCGTCCCCCGAGAAAGCATACGGCCCGCTGGCAGCCGCACCATGCGGCCAATGCCGTGGCGAGAGGAGACTCGGGCTCGATCGAGCGGCGGGCTTGATCGAGGTATTCAAGAGCACGTGTATTCGCGGACAACGTGATCTCCGAGGCCGCAGCGAAGGCCCGCATGACGAGCTGAGCGGCAGCCGGATCGCCGGCGGGCAAAGGTCTGTCGCGACTTGCCCTGTCGTGCAGACTGGCCGGCAGGTTGCGAGCGACGCCCGCTTCGACGCAGGCCTGAAGTTCTGGAATGCGCTCGGGCGCGCCGTCGAACGAATTCCCCCAGACATGTTGCCCGGTCACGGCCTCGGTCAATCTCACCGTGATCTGAACACGGTCACCCAAGGCCTGTACACGGCCGCGCACGACATATTGCGCGCGCGGTGGAGCGGCGAGGTGAGGCTGGTGGGTGGCGGCCCGGCTGCCTTCTGTCCCCAGCACATTGAGCCAATGCGTTCTAGCAAGCACCGAGATGACACGGTCGGTCGTCACGCCGGCAAGGGTCGGGTCGACGGATGCATCGCTACAGGTGAACGGAAGAACCGCAAGTGTCACTCGTTCGCGGAGCGCCTGCGGTGGCAATTGCACCAGGCTCAGCCGGCGCTTGCCGACCGTTTCCGACGGCAATTCGCCGAACCGGCGTCGATACTGGGCCGTGAAACGACCGAAGTTACCGAAGCCGTGCGCTGCAGCGACGGGAGTTACATCCAAGCCGGACAGGTTGTCCTGTAATGCCCGGCGCGCCGCGTCCAACCGCATATTGCGGTGAAGCGCGACCGGCGCGTGTCCCGTGAAGGCCCGAAACTGCCGGCGCAACGTACGCTGGGGAACGCCGGCCGCTGTCGCAATCACGCTATCGCCGAGATGTGTAGCCAGGTTGTTTCGCATGAACTGCAATGCCTTTGCGACGCCGCGCGGCACGCACCGCTCACCGCTGGCCGAGGCATTCGCAAGGTCAACGAACCAGTTCGGGGGAACTCGCATCTGCTGCCGTAGTCTCCCAAAAGGCCACTTCCAACATGGCTGGTCCCCGGTCGATCCGCAACCGCGGGTAGCGAGCCTCTGGTCGCGCGACAAGCGAGTCGCGAACTCGCCAACCGCGATGTTGTAGCTGAGCTGCTGCGTCAGTCTCTATGAAAATATTCCTTGACACTCACCGCGGCCTTGTGTTCTTGTTATGTTCATGTCCGCCGCGGCCACCGCACCCGGTCCAACCAACCAGCCCGCCCGCTGGCCAGCGAGCACAGACCGGCGCGGCTGCCTCGCGCGTCTGCTCGGCCTGGTCCGCAAGCTCATCGACCACGGCAAGCAATTGGCCGCCGCGGTCGGGCAACGCAGCCTCCCGAATGATCCCGCCCTCGCCGGTTGCTGCTTCGGCACCAGCGACATCGCGCTGATCCTGTCGCGCATCACCCTGGCCTTGCAGCGCGCCGCTGCGCTCGAGGCCAGGCTGCTGCGCAGTGCCGCCCGACCGGACCCGAAACCTCAGCCGCCGCGCGCACCATCGCAGTGCTCAGCGCGCGCGCCACAGGCACCACGGGAACCGGCCGAGGCCGAGCCCCGCCTGGCCGGCCTGCCGACGGCGGAGCAGATCGCCGCCGAGATCCGCCGCCGGCCGGTCGGCGCCGTCATCGCCGACATCTGCCGCGATCTCGGCATCATGGCGGACCATCCGCTGTGGCGGGAACTGCATACGGCGATCATCCTGCACGGCGGCAACCTCGCCGGCTTCCTCAACGACATGTTCAAGCGATCGCGTGCCGCGCGGCATGAGCGCATGGCCGCGCTTTACGCGCCGCCGACGCCGGCCCTGCCGCCAGCCCTGGAACCCGCGTCCACCGGCCCACCCTGAATGTGTCGCGCCGGAGCCTGACCAACGGGACCAGCCAACGGGCGGTTCCGCGATTCCGATTCGCCCTGGGCGCAGGCTAGGGCGCCATCTCCATTCCCTGCAGCCGGATCAATCCGTCCGGCACCTGCTGGAAACCTGTCAGCGACTTCCTCATCCCCACGATGTTCTTACCGATCCACAGATAGATCAGCGGCAGATCCTTGCGCTGCTGGTCCCAAACCTTGGCATAGAACGCCCGCCGCTGATCCGCCGCGGCAACCGTCCGTGCATCATCCAGCGCCTGGTCCACATCGGCATTGCTGTAGTGGCCGTAGTTGAACGTGCCGCCGGTATGCAGCATCTGCCACATGTTGCCGTCCGGATCGGCGCGGCCCGACCAGCCGATCATGTAGGCCTGGAAGTCCCCCGCATAACCGGACTGCAACGATGCGGCAAACTCCATCGTCTTGATCTTCACGTCGAACCCGGCGTCGCGCTCCATCGACTGGATCACCTCGGCGGTCTGCTGATCATCGGACTGGTTGGTGATGGTCAGCGTCACCGGCACCGGAAGCGTCACTCCCGCCTGTTTCAACAGAGCCTTCGCCCGCTCCGGATCGCGCGCCGGCGGTTTCAGTCCCGGAAAATAGTACGGCGAGCTCGGCGGGTTGGCCTGCACCACGGGCGTGAACATGCCGTTGTAGACAACCTCGATCATCGCCGTGCGATCCAGCCCGAGCTCGAACGCCTGGCGCACCAGTGCATTCTTCCCGATCGCGCTGTCCTGCGCCGCCCCGTTGCCGGTGTTGATCGAGATGCCGTTGTACGCAAGCGAATCGTCCATCACGATCTTCAGCTTCGGATCCTTCTGTACTGCCGGCACATCGGTCGGCAGAATGTATTCGACCAGGTCAAGCGCACCGGCCTGCAAATTGGCCAGCCGCACCGAGGAATTCGGATTCTGCAGATAGATCACCTGGTCGAAATGAATGCTGTTCGCATCCCAATAGCCGGGGAACCGCTTCAGCACGATGCGGTCCTGCGCCACCCGACTGTCGAAGCTGAACGGTCCGGCGCAGACCGGATGCAGGCCGAATTTCTCCCCGGTCGCCTCGGTGGCCTTGGGCGAGATCATGATGCCGGCACGGTCGGTGAGCTGCGCCAGCAGTTGCGCCGCCGGCGCCTTTAGGTTGAGCTGCACGGTCAGCGGATCGATCACGTCGATGCTGTCGATCGAGCTCACCTCGCCGCGGCGCATGCTGCCCTTGGCATTGAGGTCGCGCATCAGTTTGTATTTCACCGCATCGGCGTCGAGCTTTTCGCCGTCCTGGAACTGCACGCCGCCGCGGATGCGGATGACCAGGTGGGTCGGGTCTTTCCACTCGTAGCCGGTGGCCAGCACCGGAACAATGTTCAGCTTGGTATCGATATCGAACAGCTTGTCGCACAGGCCGGAAAACACGATACGGCCGACATACGAAGAACCGAGGGTGGGGTCGAGCAGATCGGGATCCTGACGCAGGCCGACATGCAGGATGCGCTCCTGCGCCATGGCGTGCGCGGCCAGTGACACGACACAGACTATCCCGAGCGCGAGCCGGCGCATGGTTGCCTCCCTGGCATGCAGTCGGAACTATGCGGGTGGCGCGCGGTCCCGGGCAATGGCGGCGTCGATGACGGCGCGATCCAGCGTGCCCCATTCGCTGTCGCGGCCGGGGTTGTGACGGCGGAACACCGCGAAGCGCTCGAGGCTGACGCGATACAGGCGGCGCAGTTCGGCCAGCGGGTCGGGATGATCGTCGGCGCGAATGTCGAGGTCCGGATAGGGATCGCGCGTGCAGATCTTCAGTCCCGCCGACTGCTTGCCACGCTTGTCGCCACCGGCAGCCTCGCCGGCTTCGAGGGCGTGGATCAGGCGTTCGGCCATGGTGCCGGTGGCGCCCAGATAGGCCTCGACGGTGCGCTGCACGACCTGCGGTCCAGCGAGCATGTTGCCGGCGACAGAAACGTCCTGGCCGCGCACGTGGCCGGCCCAGGCGACGCAATTCGGACCGGTGTGCTGAGCGATGCGCCCCGCCGCATCGATGATGTGGAACTGGCGCTGGTCGGCGCCGGGATCGGTCGCGACCAGCGATGCGAGCACCGTTTCTGCTGCTGCGCCGGTGCGCAGGCGGGGCATCGCATGCACGGCGTACATCGGGTTGACCAGCGCCTGGGTGGAGAGCGACGCAACGCCGCCCTCGACGTGGATGCACATCGCGCCCACGGCAAAGAAGCGCGACGCAACGGCTGCGCCAAGTGCGCCAGTGGCAGGATCGCGGACGAGGATGGACCAGGTCACATTAACACCTCTCCCGCTGCGCGGGAGAGGTCGCCGCGCGTTTGCGCGGCGGGTGAGGGCGCCACCCGCGGCACACTGCCATCTCTCTCAGGAGTTCTTCCACCACTCCCTCGGTATTACTTAGAATTTCGTTGTTCCAGAACCGGATGACGCGCCAACCTTCCGCTTCCAGGCATGCCGTGCGCCACCCATCGTATGCCGAGTTCGGCATGCTGTCCTCCGTCGGCCTCCACCACCAGGCGGAGTTCGACGCACGCAAAGTCGGCGATGAACGACCCGATAGGGTGCTGCCGTCGGAACTTATGGCCTGCAAGCCGACGATCACGAAGCAATCGCCAAAGCAACGCTTCCACATTTGTCGGGTACCGCCGGAAATCTCTGGCGCGGTCGTTTGCCATGCCGGGAATGTGCGGAGCGCAGGTGAACAAAAGATGTTTGTGCGGTCGATCGACCCTCACCCGCGCCACTGAAGCGGCGCGACCTCTCCCGCAGAGCGGGAGAGGTGTAATTACTTATACCACCCCGGCCGCCGCTTCTCGCGGAACGCTGTCGTGCCTTCCTGCCCTTCTGCCGACTGCCGCTGCATCCAGCCCTCGTGTGCCAGCAGCTCGACCTCGCGCTCACCCAGCAGCAGTCCATTGGACCCAAGAACCGAAAGCTTGGTCCGCGCGATCGCCCCCGGTGCGCCAAGCAAGGTCGCGTCCAGCACCTCGGCCAACCGCGCCTCCATCCGGTCCGTCGCCACGACCTCGTGCACCAGCCCGATACGCGCCGCCTCCTCCGCCCCGAACCGTTCGCCGGTCAGCGCATAACGTCGCGTCTGCCGCAGCCCGATCGCATTCACCATGTGCGTCGAGATCGGCGTCGGCGCGATGCCGTGCCGCACTTCGCTGATCGCGAACAGCGCATCCGGCGTCGCCAGCGCCACATCGACGCAACACGCGATGCCCACGCCACCGCCGAAGCACGCACCGTGAATCACCGCCACGGTCGGTTTCGGCAGCTCGTTCAGCGTCTTGCTGAACCGCACCGTGACGATCGACGCGGCATGGTTCTGCTCCGGCCCCTGGCGCGACAGGCGGTTGAGCCAGTTGATATCGGCACCCGCCTGGAAATGCTTCCCGGCGCCTCGGATCACCAGCGCGCGCACCGCTTCGTCCTTCGCGACCCTCTCCAGCTCGGCGGTCATGGCGCGCAGCAGGTCCTCGTCGTAGGCGTTCGCCACCTCGGGCCGGTTGAGCGTCAGCGTCGCAATCCCGCGAGCGTCTGTGGTGAACCTGAACGTCATGCGTCGACGACCTTTGCCGGATCGGTGTTGGCACCACACACCAGCACACCAACGTGCGCGCCTTCCGGCGGCGTGAATGCGCCGCACAGCAGTGCCGCAAGCGCGGTCGCACCGCCTGGTTCTGCGACCAAACGCAGCCGGTCCCAGATCAGCCGTTGCGCCGCGGCGATGGCGGCATCCGGTACCACCACGGATGCAGCGACATATGCCTGGGCAATCGGGAACATCAGACCCCCGACCTGTCGTGCACCGAGACTGTCCGCCGCCAGTCCACCCACCGGCGCATCGACCGGGTGTCCGACGCGCAGCGCATCATGCAGTGCCGGACATCCTTCCGGCTCTACACTGACCACCCGCGCGCTGCCTGCGTACCAAGCGGCGACGCCGCCGATCAGACCACCGCCGCCGGTCGCCACCAGCACGTGGGTCAATTCCGGCGCGTCCTGCTCGAACTCGCGCCCTACCGTGCCCTGTCCCGCCAGCACATCCGGATGGTCGTAGGCGTGTACTTCCAGCGCGCCGATCTCCGCCAGGCGATCGCGTGATGCGGCCAGCGCATCTGCGTAGGTCGCGCCGGTCTGCACCACGCGCGCGCCATAACCCGCGATGCGCGCCACCTTCATTGGCGGCGTCAATGCCGGAACGAATATCTCCGCCCTGGCGTCCAACGCGCGTGCCGCATAGGCAACCGCCGCGCCATGATTGCCGCCCGACGCCGCGATCACGCCGGTCGGTGGTACACGCGCCGACAGCAGTCGGTTGAACGCGCCACGCGGCTTGAAGCTGCCGGCGTGCTGCAGCAGTTCCAGCTTCAGCGTCACCGGGAAACCAAGGTCCAGCTCCGCGGCGGCCAGGCGCAACAGCGGCGTATGACGGACATGGCCCGCGATCCGGACGGCGGCGGCGGCAATATCGCTGCGGCTGATCATGGCGGCGACGCTGGCACTTCCCCCCCGTACCGACAAGGCGGCTTCCCCTCCGGCCCGTACCGGCCCAAGATGGGCGGTCATGCAGATCCACGGGAGCTGCGCCAGCCGCACCGGCAATGGCGTGCTGCTGATCGGTCCACCGGGCGCAGGCAAGTCCGACCTGCTGCTGCGCCTGCTCGCGCGCGGCTTCGAACTGGTGGCGGATGACCGCGTCGAGATTGTGGACGGCATTGCCCGTCCGGTCGCCGCCCTCGCCGGGCTGCTTGAAGTCCGCGGGCTGGGAATTGTTCGCCTGCCCTACGTCGCCTCGACCCGACTCGCCCTCACGGTCGAACTGATCGCCCCCGCCGCGCGGCTGCCGCCTCCGACGCGCGACGATCGGCTCGATTTGCAACTCGTCCAGATCGATCCCCACGCCGCGTCCGCACCGGAACGCGTCGCCCTGGCGCTCGACTGCGCACTGGGCCGTGTGAGCCAGGTCGCGGGAGCCTTCATGGCATGAGTGCCGACCGCCTCCGGGTCGTGCTGGTCAGCGGCCTCTCGGGCGGCGGCAAGTCATCGGTGCTGCGGGAGCTGGAGGACCTGGGCTACGAGGCGGTCGACAATGCGCCGCTGCCCATGCTCGAGGACATGGTGGCGCGCAGTGAGCGCAAGCTGGCGATCGGCGTCGATACCCGTACCAGCGGCTTTGGTGCCGGCCGTGTGCTGGAGGCCATGGGCCGCCTGCGCGCCAACCCGACGCTGCGCACCGAACTGGTATATGTCTGGGCCGACGAGACCACGCTGCTGCGCCGCTTTACCGAGACGCGGCGGCGCCATCCGCTCGCGCCGCAGGGACGGATCACCGACGCCATCGGGCGTGAGGAACAGCTCACCGCCCCGCTGCGCGAGGGCGCCGACCTGGTGATCGACACCTCGGACCTGCCGCTCGCGGCGCTGCGTCGGCTGATCTACCGGCACTTCGGCGCCGACAGCGATGCCGAGGAAAGCCGGCTGGTGGTGTCATTGATCTCGTTCGCCTATAAGCATGGCCTGCCGCGGGAAGCAGATCTGGTATTCGATGGACGCTTTTTGCGAAACCCACACTATGACACTATGTTACAGCAGCGGACGGGGCTGGACGCCGAGGTTGGCGCCTTCATTGCAGCGGACCCGGACTTCGCGACATTCTTCGCCAAGATGGCGGATTTGATTGACATGCTCTTGCCGAGGTTTGTCCAAGAGGGCAAGAAATATGCGGCGATCACGATTGGGTGTACTGGTGGGCGGCACCGTTCGGTGTTTCTGGTCGAACAACTCGCGCAGCATCTGGCGGACCGGATCGCGACCGCACGGGCGTCCGGGGATACGGGTCTTGGCTGGCGGCTGCACGTGACGCACCGCGAGCTGGCCCGCGAGGGGCTTGAGGCGGCCTATCTGACCGACCGGCCGGTGCCGTGGACGGACAGTGCCTCGGGATTTCGCGACGCGGCCGCGACGGCCGCGCCGGTTCAGGCACAGGAGGCCTGAGACCACACCATGACCGACCCGGTACCACTCTCCGCCAGGAAAGCCCGTCAGCGAAAATGATCGGCATGATTCTGGTGACCCACGGCCGCCTGGCCGAGGAACTGCGCTCCGCCATGGAACATGTGGTCGGATCGCAACGGAACGTCGATACGGTCTGCATCGGCCCCGACGACGATATCGAGAACCGCCGCGCCGAGATCGAGGCCTGTATCGGCCGGTGCGACAC
Organism: uncultured Alphaproteobacteria bacterium; assembly: GCA_963819855.1. Taxonomy (GTDB): domain Bacteria; phylum Pseudomonadota; class Alphaproteobacteria; order Acetobacterales; family Acetobacteraceae; genus JAMXLO01. The sequence continues at coordinate 65,980 of CAWFYC010000031.1, read as the reverse complement.
CGGCGATGGCGTGGTGCTGCTGACCGACATGTTCGGCGGCACCCCGTCCAACCTGGCGATCTCGATGATGCAGCGCCAGGGCGTCGAGGTGATCGCCGGGGTGAACCTGCCGATGCTGGTGAAGCTCGCCAAGGTGCGATCGAAGCAACCGCTGGCCGATGCGGTGAACTGCGCCGAGGAGGCGGGGCGGAAGTACATTGCCGCCGCCTCACATGTGCTGCCCGGCTGCAAGCTCAACGGCTGCTGCGGATGACGCCGCAGGACGGAGACCCGTCCTCAACAGACTTTTCTCCGGCCTCCAACGCCCCGGTCCTGACCCGCAACGTCACAGTCCCCAACATACGGGGTCTGCACGCCCGGGCTGCCGCCAAGTTCGTCATGATGGCTGAGAGGTTCGGCGCCGCGGTCGATGTCATTCGTGACGGGCAGTCGGTGCCGGCGCGATCGATCATGGGCCTGATGATGCTGGGGGCCGGCAAAGGCGCGGTGTTGGAGCTGCGCGCCGAGGGATGGGACGCCAAGGAAGCGCTCGATGCCCTCGCCTCGCTGGTCGAGTCCGGCTTCGATGAACAGGGCTAGCCCGCCGCCACCCCAGCACAGACGCCTTGGCCGTGCACGGCCCGATAACGCCCGGCCGGAGGCGCGCTTCAGCGGTATCCCGGTGTCCGCCGGCGTCGCGATCGGACCGGTGTTCCGCGCGTCGGAGCCGACACCGGAGATCACCCGGCACAAGATCCAGGCAGCGGACAGTGCCGCGGAGGGCGCCCGGCTGGATGCCGCCATCGCGCAGTCGCGCAAGCAGCTCACCAAGCTGCGTCATCGGCTCTCCGTGCTGCCCGAGGAAAGCCAGGCAGAGCTGGCGCCGCTGATCGACGCCTATATCCGTATGCTGAGCTCGTCGCGTCTGATCCGCGCCGTGCGGCGGCGGATCGAAGAGACCCTGCTGTCGGCCGAAAGCGCGGTGGTGGATGAGGTCGAGGCGATCGCCGCGACGATCATGGCGCAGGCCGAACCCGGCATGCCTGCGGACGACCGTGCCGCCTTGATGCGCCGGGCCGAGGAAGTGCGCGAGATCGGGCGGCGGCTGGTGCGCAATCTGACCCGGGCCCCATACCGCAGCTTTGCGGGCCTGCCGGAGGGAGCGGTGCTGATCAGCGAATTGCTGCGGCCGTCGGACGCGGCGCTGCTCGATCCGTCGCGGCTCGCTGGCGTGGCGACCGAGGAGGGCGGCGCCGAAGGCCATACCTCGGTGATGCTCCGGGCACTCGGCGTGCCATCCGTATTGGGAGCGGCGGGCCTCGCCCATGCGATTCAGCCTGGTGACATGGTGGTGATCGATGGTGCGACCGGCAGCGTGGTGCTGAACCCGGGGCCGGAGACGCTGACCGCCGCGCGCCGGGCGGTCACCGCTTTCGCTCGCGAACGCCAGCGCTTCGCCAAGCTGCGCCGGCTACCTGCCGAGACGTCGGACGGCGAGACGGTGGAATTGCAGGCCAACCTGGAGCTGCCGCTAGAGCTGCCGCTGATCGCCCAGTCGGGCGCGGTCGGGATCGGCCTGCTGCGCACCGAGTTCCTGTTCATGAACCGCGAAACGGTACCGGACGAGAATACCCAGACCGACACCTACCGCAGCATCGTGGAAGCGATGGGCGGCGATCCGGTGGCGATCCGGGTGCTCGACTGGGGCGGCGAGAAGGACATCGAGGCGCTGGCCAGTGCTGGGATCGTGCCCGACATCGCCGATGCCAATCCGGCACTCGGGCTGCGCGGAATCCGGCTGCTGCTGCGCCATGTGGAGCTGCTGGAGACGCAGCTTTCCGCCATTCTGCGCGTCGCCACTGCGGGGCCGGTGCGGGTGATGCTGCCGATGGTCACCACGGTTGCCGAAGTGCGCGCGGCGCGCGACGTGTACGAGCGGGTGGCACGGCGACTGCGGCGGCGTGGCGAACGCATCCCGGACAAGCTGCCACCGCTCGGGATCATGATCGAGACGCCCGGTGCCGCGCTGTCAGCCGATGCGCTGGCGTTGGAGGCTGATTTCTTCGCCATCGGAACCAATGACCTGACCGCCTATACGCTGGCGGTGGATCGCGGCGAGACCGATGTCGCCGAGTTGTACGATCCGCTGCACCCGGCGGTCCTGCGGTTGGTGCAGTTCGCCACCGAGGCCGCGCTACGCATGCGGATGCCGGTCTCCGTGTGCGGCGAGATGGCGGCCAACCCGCGACTGACGCCTCTGCTGCTGGGACTTGGGCTGCGCAGCTTCAGCATGGCGGCCTCGGCCGTTCCGCGGGTGAAACAGGCGGTGCGGTCGGTCGAGATCGACGCCTGCGCGCGGTTCGCGCGGCATGTGATGGAACAGTCGGATCCGGCGAAAATCGAGGAGCTGATTGCCGGTTTTCGGCCGGCGGGCGTGCACTAGATACGTCACGATGACCTGAAAATCGCGCCAGAACTTCTTCGGCCCGATCGGGAACTCATGTACAGCGTGCCGCTATACCATGACGACATGATTCCGACGAAGGAACGACAGCAGCGGCAGCAATGGAAGACCGAGAATTGCCGACTGCTCGCCATCGATCGCGTCGAATAGGTGCACTCCATGGCCCTCCAGTCGGTATGCGCCGACCGTACTCGTGACAGTATCCGCCTCGACCGCCAGATAGCGCTCGAGGAAATCGTCGCTGAAGTCACGCATCGTAAGGCAAGGCGCAGCGACATCGTGCCAGATGCGCCTGTCTCCCTGGTGGCACACCGTGGCGGTCGCCAGCACATGGCTCCGCCCACGCAGTGCGCGCAATTGCCCACGCGCTGCGGCGACGTCGGCCGGCTTGTCGAACCAGACACCGTCGCACACCAGGATCTGGTCGGCGCCGATCACCAGCGCTCCGGGCTCGCCCAGCGCAACCGCCGATGCCTTGAGTTCGGCCAGCAGCAGTGCCGCCACCTCGGCTCCCATGCCCTGGGCCCGAGCGTCGCGCTTGACCGCCGCCTCGTCGATATCCGCCGGACGGACCTCGAAGGTCAGGCCTGCCGCCGTCAGCAGGGCGCGACGCGACGTGGAAGCACTGGCGAGGACCAGCCGTGGCGTCGGAAGCTGAAACATCAGGCCTTCGCGGCCGCGGCATCCTTGCGCCGGCGCTCGTGCCACCCATCCATGAGCTGCAACACCGTAGCCGCGGTCTCCTCGATCGAGCGCCGCGTCACGTCGATCACCGGCCAGCCGCGCCGATTGCACAGCCGCCGTGCCCACAGCAGCTCCGCCTTCACTGCGTCCTCATCTATGTACTCGGTGCTGTTCTGCCGGGCGATGGCGACCGCATCGCCGGCGGCTATCAGCCGCAGCCGATGGCGGCGGATCTCGATCAGCGCATCGGGGTCAAGCGTCAGGCCGACCACTGGGCACTCGACCGTCTCCAGCCCGGGCGGCTCCGGCAGGTTCGGCACCAGCGGCACATTGGCCGCCTTGATGCCACGATTGGCCAGATAGAAACAGGTCGGCGTCTTCGAGCTGCGCGACACGCCCACCAACACCACGTCAGCCTCGGCCAGCCCCGGTTGCGCCTGGCCATCGTCGTGCGCAAGCACGTAGTGCATCGCATCGATCCGGCGGAAATAATCGGCGTTCAAGGCATATTGACGACCAGGGCGCGCCGCGGCCTCCTCGCCGATATAGTCCTGCAGCAGGTTCATCACCGGATCGAGCACATTGACCACCGGCACGTTCAGACGCCGGCATGTGGTTTCCAGTTCGGTGCGCAACGCCCGGTCGACCAGAGTGGAGAGGACCGGCCCCGGTTCGTGCTCGACGCCCTCCAGCACACGGTGGAGCTGGAAGCGGGTCCGGATCAGGCTCCAGCGATGATAGAAGATGTCGGCATGCTCGAACTGTACCGTGGTGGCACGGGCGATGGCATTCAGCGTCTCGCCGGTGGCGTCGGAGACCAGGTGAAGATTGATGCGGTGATCAGGCATGGAGCTGAGGATAGCGGGGATAGCGGGGACCGCCAGCACATTGTCCGCCTCCGGCATGGCAGATCGGGGATGGCGTGTGCCGTCGCGGGTACTGTGGAGGACTCCGCGGGACACGATGGGGATATGGGGACAGGCTCGCACAATATGGTCGAGTCAATCACTTCGAGGGTCGTGTTGCCGTGAATATCGGCGCCGGGACCGAGGTAGAATACGGTCCCCGGGATTCACAGGCCCAATCACCCCTTCATCCATTCCTTTATCTTTCTTTCCTGTTTAAGCGATAGCCATGGAGACAGCGGCGAAACCCTTGCTGCGGACACTGGCCGGCGAGCCGGTCTGGCCGCCGCCGATCTGGCTGATGCGCCAGGCCGGTCGCTACCTGCCCGAGTATCGAGCGATTCGGGCAAAGGCGGACGACTTCATCGCGCTGTGCACCACGCCCGCGCTGGCCGCGGAACTGACGCTGCAACCGATCCGCCGCTTTGGCTTCGACGCGGCGATCCTGTTCAGCGATCTTCCCATGGTTCCCTGGGCGTTGGGTCAGGGCCTGGAGTATCGCGAAGGCGAAGGGCCGGTGTTGCCGCCGCTGCGTGATGCAGCTGCATTGAACGCCTTGCGGCTGGATCGGGTGGCCGGAGCGGTCGCGCCAATCCTGGAAACGGTGCGGCTGGCGCGTGCCCGGTTAGCCGACGAGGGATTTGCCGAATGCACGCTGATCGGCTTTGCCGGGGCGCCGTTCACCGTCGCCTGCTACATGGTGGAGGGTGGCGGCTCGCGTGATTTCGCGGCAACCCGCGCGATGGCCTACAGCCAGCCGGAGCTGTTCGACCGGCTGACCGCGTTGTTGACCGAGGCAACGGTGACCTATCTGTCGGGCCAGATCCAGGCCGGTGCCGAGGCGGTGATGCTGTTCGATAGCTGGGCGGGAATCCTGCCTCCGTCGCAGTTCCATCGCCATGTCGTCCAGCCGACCAAAGCGATTCGCGCGGCGCTGCGCGCGCGCCATCCCAATGTCCCGGTAATCGGATTTCCACGCCTCGCAGGCCTGTTGATCGGCGACTACGCCGCTGCGGCGTGCGTCGACGGCGTCGGACTGGATACTTCGATGGATCTGGGGCTTGCGTCGCGCGTCATACCGCCGGGTGTGGCGTTGCAGGGCAATCTCGATCCACTGGCGCTGGTTGCCGGCGGCCAGACGCTGCAGAGCGAGACAATGGCGGTGCTGTCCGCCTTGCAGGGCCGGCCTGCCATATTCAACCTTGGCCACGGGATCGTTCCGCAGACGCCACCGGAGCATGTCGCCACGCTGGTGGAGCAGGTGCGTGCGGCCTAGGGTCGCCGTCGTCCTGTTCAACCTGGGCGGACCGGATCGGCCGGAGGCGATCAGGCCGTTCCTGCTCAATATCTTTGCCGATCCCGCAATCCTGCGCGTGCCGTTCTTCATCCGGCCGCTGCTCGCGCGCCGGATCGCAGCGGCACGGCTCGAGCCGGCGCGTGCGGCCTATGCCGCGCTGGGAGGCAGATCGCCGCTGTTGGAACTTACCCGCGCCCAGGCAACTGCACTGGAAGCGCAACTGACCGAGTTCGATGCGAAGTGCTTCATCGCCATGCGCTACTGGCAGCCGCTTAGCGACGAGGCTGCCCGTGCGGTGCGCGACTGGAAGCCGGATGCGGTGGTGCTGCTGCCGCTGTATCCGCAGCATTCCAGTGCGACGACCGGCAGCTCGCTTACCGCATGGCGCGAGGCGGCCGCGCGCGCCGGACTGGTGGCAGACACCACGGTATTGTGCTGCTACCCGACCGACGCAGCCTACATCGCCGCCATCGCGACCCTGCTGCGTACCGCGTGGCAGGCGGCACGCGAGCAGCTTCCGGCGACGACTGGACTGCGCGTGCTGTTCTCCGCGCATGGCCTGCCGGAATCGATCGTGCAGGCGGGCGATCCGTACCAGTGGCAGATCGAGCAGACCGTCGCGCACGTGCTGGCGGAGTGGGGCCAGGCGGCCGACTGGGTAATCTGCTACCAGTCGCGCGCGACGCCACAGCGCTGGATCGGCCCCAGCACCGAGGCGGAGATCGAACGTGCCGCGCATGACGGCGTCGCGGTGCTGGTGGTGCCGATCGCGTTCGTCTCGGACCATTCCGAGACGCTGGTCGAGCTCGACATCGACTATCGAGGACTGGCGGAACGGCTCGGTGTATCGGGCTATTTCCGTGTCACCACGCCGAATGCGGACGCCGCGTTCATCGCGGCACTGGCGGATCTGGTCCGGCGGGCGCGAGCACATGGCACAGGTCTGTGCAGCCATGCCGGCGGACGCATCTGTCCGGCCGATCGCAGCCTGTGTCCGCTGGCATGACGATAGGGTTCCTCGCCGTGCTGTATCCGTGGACCAAGGCGCTCCACGTCATCGCGGTGATCGCGTGGATGGCCGGCATGCTTTACCTGCCTCGGCTATATGTGTACCACTGCGACGTGCGCCCGGGATCGGCCGAGAGCGAACGCTTCAAGGTGATGGAGCGCCGGCTGCTGAAGCAGATCATCAACCCTGCGATGATCGCCACCTGGACGTTCGGCGTTCTGCTCGTGTTGACGCCAGGGATTATCAACTGGTCCGCCGGCTGGTGGCACGTGAAGCTGCTTATGGTGCTGCTGCTGTCAGGCTTCCACGGTGCGATGTCGCGCTGGCGGCGTGACTTTCTGGAGGACCGCAACCGGCGGTCGCAGCGCTTCTACCGTTTCACCAACGAGGTGCCCACGCTGCTGATGATCGTCATCGTGGTGATGGTCATCGTCCGGCCGTTCTGACAACGCCGCGCGGGAAGCCCTTGACTTTCCCCGCTGATCGTCCCACCTGCCGGTTGACGGAGGGCGGCCGGTGCGCCTAGCTTCCGGCTCTCCCTCCGCGAGGTGACGTCAGACCGCCACCTCGATTCCCCCACCAGACGGGACCGAACCTGGCCATCGAACGCGATGGCCGGCAACGACACACAGGGCTTTCTGCTCCTGTCCCGCATCATCAATTGGACTGCGTCCATGCATCTTGCCGAACTAAAGGCTAAAACCCCCTCCGACCTGCTGAGCTACGCCGAATCGCTGCAGATCGAGAACGCATCGTCGCTGCGCAAGCAGGACATGATGTTCGCGATCCTGAAGAACCTGGCCGAGAACGACCAGGCGATTCACGGCGAGGGCACCCTGGAAATCCTACCCGACGGATTCGGGTTCCTGCGCAGCCCGGAAGCCAATTACCTGCCGGGACCCGATGACATCTATGTGAGCCCGAGCCAGGTGCGCCGCTTCGGCCTGCGCACCGGAGACTCGGTCGAAGGCCAGATCCGCGCGCCGAAGGATGGCGAGCGGTACTTTGCGTTGCTCAAGGTCAATTCCATTAATTTCGAACCGCCGGAGTCCGTGCGGCACAGGATCAATTTCGACAACCTAACGCCGCTGTATCCCGACGAGCGACTGAAGATGGAAGTGGAGAACTTCCAGTCGGTCGCGAAGGGTCCGAGCAAAGACTACACGCCGCGGGTGATCGATCTGATCTCACCGATCGGCAAGGGCCAGCGCGCGCTGATCGTGGCGCCGCCGCGCACCGGCAAAACGGTGATGCTGCAGAACATTGCCACCGCCATCGCCGGCAACCATCCCGAGGTGTTCCTGATCGTGCTGCTGATCGATGAGCGGCCGGAGGAAGTCACCGACATGGCGCGCAGCGTGAAGGGCGAGGTGATCAGCTCGACCTTCGACGAACCGGCGACGCGGCACGTGCAGGTGACGGAGATGGTGCTGGAGAAGGCCAAGCGCCTGGTCGAGCACAAGCGCGACGTGGTGATCCTGCTGGATTCGATCACGCGGCTGGCGCGCGCTTACAACACCGTGGTGCCCAGCTCCGGCAAGGTGCTGACCGGCGGCGTGGACGCCAATGCGCTACAGCGGCCGAAGCGCTTCTTCGGTGCGGCGCGCAACATCGAGGAAGGCGGGTCGCTGACCATCATCGCGACCGCGTTGATCGATACCGGCAGTCGCATGGACGAAGTGATCTTCGAGGAGTTCAAGGGCACCGGTAATTCGGAAATCATTCTGGACCGCAAGCTGTCTGACAAGCGGAGCTTCCCGGCGATCGACATCACCAAGTCGGGCACGCGCAAGGAAGAGCTGCTGGTCGAGAAGAGCACGCTGTCGAAGATGTGGGTGCTGCGCCGCATCCTGAACCCGATGGGAACGGTGGATGCGATGGAGTTCCTGTTGGACAAGCTGAAGTACAGCAAGACCAACAATGACTTCTTCGATGCGATGAATACCTGAACGATGGGATGATGGGTTTCGCTGCGCTCTACCCATCCTACGGCCAGCCGCGTCGTCTGCCGTACGTAGGATGGGTGGAGCGCAGCGAAACCCATCGCTTGTCCCGACCGCGCTACCTCGCCGGTCCTCGCATCGACGCCGGCTGACCCGGTAATGCCATCGTTCCAACCGCGACCAGCTTCCCGCCGGCAATGCGGAAGACCTGCAGGTTCTTGTCGATGTAATTGCCGATATAGACGTATTCGCTGTTTGGGCTGAACGCGAGGCCCTCCGGCAGGGCGCCGATCGGTGCCTTGTTCACCACCGTCAGCTTGCCGCCAGGGCCGACCGACATCAGCGCCGCATGTCCGCCCTTGGTATAATTCCACGCCGACGGCTTCGCGCCTGATCCCTCGATCAGCGGCGTCACCGCCCACTTGCCATTCGGCGCAATGGCGAACCCCTCGGCGCCGGTGCCGGGCGCCGTGATGTCCACCACATGCGGATGCGCACCCGACGCGTCGATGCTGACCTCGGCATCCGCGTTGATCCCCTGTGCGCCCGTGTGCGACGACACGGCGAACTTGCCATCCGGCGTGATGTCGATGTTGTACGGGTTGAACGCGGACGGAATATCCAGCGTCTTGTCGTAGGTCACCTTCGTCCCGTCGATCGACAGCACGCCGACCTTGTTCACCAGGTTCATGGCAACGAAGGCGCGTTTGCCGTCCGGCGTGATCACCACGGCCGCGGCTTCCTGCTCCAGTGGCACCTCGCCCACCGTCTTCACCGTGTTCCCCTGGATGGACACGACTGACACGCTCTTGCCGGCACGGTTGGCGATCAGCGCGAGATCGCCCTTGTTCGAAATCGACAGTCCGGACGGCTGCTTGCCGACCATCACCGTGTCGATCAGCTTTGGTGGATTGGCAGTGAGATCGATGACGAACAGCTTGTCGTCCGGCACGGTCTTCCAGGCCGATCCGTCCTGCACGTTGACCACCGAGTTCGCCACCAGGCCGAGTTTGCCGTCCGGCGTGATCTGCAGATTGGTCGGTGGGCCCAGCAGCGAATTGGTCAGCGGCAGGCTGGCGCGGATCTTCGGCTTCGCCGGGTTGGATACGTCCATCACCAGCACCGCGTCGTTGCCGGGAGCGCCGTTCACCTGCCCATCGGGGCCGTAGGTGATCTTCGCGTCCAGCCCGATCAGGATGTCGTTGGTGCTGGCGTGGGCAGCCTGGCCGGCGAGCAACGCAAGGCAGGTGACCAGGGCGGTGCTGCGCAACGTCATGGTGTTTCCTCCGGTTCAGTTTCTTGCGGCGGCCTTGTTGGACTACACCCGTTGCCCGCCGTCGATGTGGATCTCCGACCCCGAAATATAGGTCGCGGAATTCGAGCACAGGAACAGCAGCAGGTCGGCCACGTCCCGGGGTTTGCCCAGCCGGTGCAACGGGATGTCGCGCTCGACGATGGTGTCGGTGCCAGGCGACAGGATGCCGGTGTCGATCTCACCCGGCGACACCGCGTTTACCCGCACGCCGGCGCGCCCAAGATCGGCCGCCAGCTCGCGGGTCAATGCCCACAGCGCCGCCTTCGAGGCCGCATAGGCCGCCGAGGCGAACGGATGCACCCGGGAGCCAACGATGGAGGTCATGTTCACCACCGTCCCCTGTGCCGCCTCCAGCGGCGTGCGCAGCCCCTGCACCAGTGCCACGCAGGCGAAGAAGTTCACGTTGAAGATGTGCAGCCAGTCGGCGTGTGCCATCGCCAGCGCCTGGATCTTCCCGCCATCGGTCCGTTTTGGCGAAACGGCGGCGTTGTTGATCAGCGCGTCCAACCCGTCACCCACGATGTCGCGCAGACGCGGCATCTCCGCCTGCACGTTGGCAATGTCGGCCAGGTCGAGCTGGATATGGTTCCCGGCCCCATCCCACGGGCAGCGCGGATCGAACGGATGGCGCGAGATGGTCAGCACGCGCCATCCCGCGTCCGAAAACGCCTTCACCGTGGCGTGGCCGATGCCCCGGCTCGCCCCGGTCAGCAGAAGTACACGCTGTCGCTCGGCCATGTCTGTCCCTTTGCGACAGTTCACCCGGCAAGGCAACCATCCGACGGCGATTGCTAAACATGCAGATATCTTTATATAGCCGCCGAACGCAGCAGGAGCGAGCGGACATGGCGACCGAGGACTACAAGGTGAAGGACATCTCCCTGGCCGAATGGGGCCGCAAGGAGATCGCCATGGCCGAGGACGAGATGCCCGGCCTGATGGCGACGCGCGAGGAATATGGCGCCTCCAAGCCGCTGAAGGGCGCACGGATCGTGGGCTGCCTGCACATGACGGTGCAGACCGCGGTGCTGATCGAGACGCTCCAGGCGCTTGGCGCCACGGTTCGATGGTCTTCGTGCAACGTCTTCTCCACCCAGGACCACGCCGCGGCGGCGGTGGCCGTGGCCGGGGTGCCGGTGTTCGCCTGGAAAGGCATGAGCGAGGACGAATTCTGGTGGTGCATCGAGCAGACGGTGCGCGGACCCGACGGCTGGACGCCGAACATGATCCTGGATGATGGCGGCGACCTGACGCTGCTGATGCATCAAAAGTATCCGGAGATGCTGAAGGACGTACGCGGCGTCTCCGAGGAGACCACCACCGGGGTGCACCGCCTGCGCGACATGGCGCGCGACGGCAAGCTGCTGACGCCGGCGATCAATGTGAACGACAGCGTGACCAAATCCAAGTTCGACAACCTGTATGGCTGCCGGGAGTCGCTGGTGGACGGCATCCGTCGTGGCACCGACGTGATGATGGCCGGCAAGGTTGCCGTGGTGAACGGCTTCGGCGATGTCGGCAAAGGATCGGCCGCGTCGCTGCGCAATGCCGGCTGCCGCGTGATGGTGACCGAGGTGGACCCGATCTGCGCGCTGCAGGCGGCGATGGAAGGCTATCAGGTCACCACCATGAACGATGCCGCGCCGATCGGCGACATCTTCGTGACCGCAACAGGCAATGTGGATGTGATCACGCTGGATCACATGCGGGCGATGAAACATCGTGCCGTGGTCTGCAACATTGGCCACTTCGATTCCGAGATCCAGATCGAGTCACTGCGCAACTACCGATGGGAAAATGTCAAACCGCAAGTTGACGAGGTGGTGTTTCCCGATGGCAAGCGGCTGATCGTGCTGAGCGAGGGGCGGCTGGTGAACCTGGGCAACGCGACCGGACATCCGAGCTTCGTGATGAGCGCCAGCTTCACCAACCAGGTGCTGGCGCAGATCGAACTGTTCACCGCGCCGGCCGGACGCTACGAGCGGCAGGTCTATACGTTGCCGAAGTCGCTGGACGAGAAGGTCGCGGCGCTGCACCTGGCGAAGGTCGGTGCGAAGCTGACCAGGCTCACACCGCAGCAGGCGGAGTATATCGGGGTGCCCGCCTCCGGGCCATTCAAGCACGATCTCTACCGGTACTAAGCGATCCCCGGCGACGGTTCGATGGGTTTCGCTGCGCTCTACCCATCCTACGAATGGCGCGCACCACGTAGGATGGGTAGAGCGCAGCGAAACCCATCACGAGACGAATTCTATGGATGCGCCCACCGCTCCTGGGCACATATCGGTTGTGCGCCGTTCCGATGCTGCCTAGCATCGGCACGAACGGGGCTCTGGGAGCAAAGGGAACCACAATGAACGAGCATGATCTGCGCGGTCTGATCGAGGACGTGCGCCACGGCAAGCTGTCGCGACGCGCCTTTACCCGCACGATGATCGGCCTGGGCCTCACCGCGCCGTTGGCGACGCAGATGCTGGCGTATTCCGGCGTGGCCGTGGCGGCGGAGCCATTCGCCTACAAGCCGACCAAGGCCGGCGGCGGCGGGGCGTTGAAGGTGCTGTGGTGGCAGGCTCCGACCCTGTTGAACCCGCACTTTGCCACGGGTACCAAGGATCAGGACGCCTCGCGCATCTTCTACGAGCCGCTGGCCGGCTGGGACCCGGACGGTAACCTGGTGCCGGTGCTGGCGGCGCAGATCCCGACCGTCGAGAACGGCGGCCTGGCCGAGGACGGTTCGTCGGTGACCTGGAAGCTCAAGCAGGGCGTGAAGTGGCACGACGGTCAGCCGTTCACCGCCGATGATTGCGTCTTCAACTGGGAATATTCGTCTGACTCCGCGACGGCCGCCGTAACGATCGGCACCTACAAGGACATCAAGGTGTCCAAGGTGGACGACCACACGATCAGGGTCGATTTTCCCAAGCCGTCGCCGTTCTGGGCGGATGCCTTCGTCGGCGCCTTCGGCATGATAATCCCCAAGCACGTGTTCGACCCGTACAAGGGTGCCAAATCACGTGAGGCACCCGCCAATGTGGCCCCGGTCGGCACCGGCCCGTACCTGTTCGTCGATTTCAAGCCAGGCGACGTGGTGCACGGCAAGCTCAACCCGAACTACCACATGGCGAACCGGCCGTATTTCGACACCATCGAGATGAAGGGCGGTGGCGACGCGGTCTCGGCGGCACGCGCCGTGCTGCAGACCGGCGAGTACGACTTCGCCTGGAACATGCAGGTGGAGGACGAGATCCTCAAACGGCTGGAGGCCAGCGGCAAGGGCTCGGTGGTGATCCTGCCGGCCGGCAGCATCGAACACATCCAGCTCAACAACACCGATCCCTGGACGGAGGTGGACGGCGAGCGGTCGAGCATCAAGACCAAGCATCCGTACCTGAGCGACCCGGCGGTGCGCAACGCGTTCAACCTGCTGGTGGATCGCGGCTCGGTCCACAAGTTCATCTACGGCCGCACCGGCGACGACAGCGCCAACTTCGTCGTCGCCCCCGACAAGTTCGCTTCCAAGAACACCAGCTACGAGTTCAACGTCGACAAGGCGATCAAGCTGCTGGATGACGCCGGCTGGAAGCCTGGGGCCGATGGGGTGCGGGAGAAGAACGGCGTGAAGCTGCACGCGGTGTATCAGACCTCGATCAACGCGCCGCGTCAGAAGACCCAGGAGATCGTCAAGCAGGCCTGTCAGAAGGCCGGTATCTCGATCGAGATCAAGTCGGTCACAGCGTCGGTGTTCTTCTCGTCGGACGTCGCCAACCTGGACACCTACCCGCACTTTGCCTGCGATCTGCAGATGTACACCACGACCATGCAGCAGCCGGATCCCGGCCAGTTCATGCGGCAGTTCCTGTCGGAGGAGGTCGCCAGCAAGGCCAACAAGTTCCAGGGCCGTAACATCGTCCGCTGGCAGAACGCCGACTACGACAAACTGTGGACGCAGTCGGACAAGGAGATCAATCCGGTCAAGCGCGCCGCGATGCTGATCGCCCTGAACGACATGGTGATCAAGAACGTGGTGGTCATTCCGGTCGTGACGCGCCCGTCCGTGGTGGCCATCGCCAAGAACCTCCATGCGCCGCTGAGCGGCTGGGATACCAACACCTACGGACTGCACGACTGGTATCGCGACGCCTGAGGCGGGAGTGAGCCGCTACCTCATCCGACGGTTGCTCATCGCGATACCGAGTCTGCTTGGCACCAGCGTCGTCCTGTTCACCGTGTTGGCGCTCGCGCCGGGCGATCCGTTCGGCGAGCTTGCCACCAATCCTGCCATCCCGCCGCAGGTGCAGGCCGCGCTGCGTGCCAAGTTCGGCATGGATGACCCGATCATGGTGCGCTACCTGCATTGGCTGACCGCCATGCTGCACGGTGACTGGGGATTTTCCTTCGTCAGCCGGGTAGATGTCGATACGCTGATCCTGCAACGCCTGCCCACCACGCTCGCGGTGATCGGCGTGTCGCAGGTGCTGGCGTTGCTGATCGCGCTGCCGGTCGGCGTGTTTGCGGCGACCCGGCCCTATTCGGTGTTCGACCAGGTCGCCAGCACCTTCGCGCTGATCGGCTTCTCGCTGCCGACGTTCTTCACCGGCATCGTGCTGATCCTGGTGTTCAGCGTCAGCCTCAACTGGCTGCCGTTCGTGTTCCGCGCGGACCTTGCCGCCACCGGCCTGCAATGGTGGTGGGAGGAGATCAGGCAGTCGATCATGCCGGTCGCCGTGCTGGGGCTGTTCCAGGGCGCGACCTGGACACGCTTCGTGCGTTCCGCGGTGCTTGATGTGATCCGCCTGGATTACGTCACCACCGCACGATCCAAGGGCCTGCCGGAGCACGGCGTGGTGCTGAAGCACATCGTGCGCAACGCGTTGATCCCCGTGGTGACGCTGATCGCCTTGCAGATGCCGATCGTGTTCGGCGGCGCCATCGTCACCGAGCAGATATTCCGCATTCCCGGCGTCGGCTCGCTGCTGATCAGCGCCATCCAGGCCAACGATACGCCGGTGATCATGGCAGTGACCTTTGTGTTTGCGTGCCTGGTGATCCTGTTCAACCTGATTGCGGATCTGCTGTATGGCTGGCTCGACCCTCGCATCTCCTACCGCTGACGCGCGAACCGCTATCGCCGTGGAACGGGCGCGGGCGCGGCAGGTCACGCCTTGGTCCGATGCCTGGCGGCGGTTTCGCCGTCACCGTCTCGCGGTGGCGAGCGGCGTGGTCCTGCTTGCGATGATTCTCGCCGTCGCATTCGGACCGTTCATCTGGCGAGTGCAGATCAACGAGATCGATTTCTCGGCGCAATTGCAGCCACCGACCTGGGCGCATCCGCTGGGCACCGACGATCTTGGACAGGACCTGCTGGCGCGGATGCTGTACGGCGGACGCATCTCGCTCGCGGTCGGTCTGGCGGCGATGTCGGTATCGGTGTGCGTCGGAACGATAGTTGGTGCGATCGCCGGCATGGCACGCGGCGTTGTCGATGCCGGCCTGGTGTGGCTGACCGACCTGTTTCTGTCGTTGCCGCAGCTTCCCGTGCTGCTGTTGCTGATCTATCTGTTTCGCGACACGTTGAAAATCTATGTTGGCCCGGAGCTCGGCATCTTCCTGCTCATTGTCGTGGGCATCGCGGCGTTTCGCTGGATGACCGTGGCACGGCTGGTTCGCGCCCAATTCTTCGCGCTGCGCGAAAAGGAGTTTGTCGAGGCGGCACGCGCTCTTGGCGCCTCGAGGTTTCGTCTGGTGGTGCGGCATATCCTGCCGAACGCGCTGGGTCCGGTGATCGTTGCCGGCACCATCGACGTCGCCGCGGCCATCATCGCGGAATCCACGCTGTCGTTTCTTGGCCTGGGCTTCCCGCCCGACATTCCGACCTGGGGCCGGCTGCTGTTCGACGCCAAGGATACCATCGACGTCGCGCCGCATTGGGCATTGTTCGCCGGTGGCGCGATCTTCCTCGCCGTGCTTGCCATCAACTTCATCGGCGACGGATTGCGCGACGCGCTCGATCCGCGCCGCGTCATGTGACGCATGGCTGAACGGCTGCTCGAAATCCTCGGACTGAAGACGCAGTTCAAGACTGACGAGGGCATGGTGCGGGCGGTCGATGGCGTCGATCTTGTCATCGACCGCGGCGAGACGCTGGGCGTGGTCGGCGAGTTCGGGCTGCGGCAAGACCGTCACCGCGATGACGGTATTGAAGCTGATCCAGATGCCGCCTGGCCGCATCGCCGAGGGCCGCGTGCTGTGGCAGGGGCGTGATCTGGTTCCGCTCGGCGCGGACGAAATGCGCCAGATCCGGAGCAAGGAAATCGCGATCATCTTCCAGGAGCCGATGACCTCGCTGAACCCGGTCTACACCGTGGGCCATCAGATCGCCGAGACCATCCGGGTGCACGAGGACCTGAGCTGGCGAGAAGCGATGGATCGCGCCGTCGAGATGCTGCGCCTGGTGCACATTCCGACGCCGGAACGCCGGGCACACAACTATCCGCACCAGTTCTCGGGCGGCATGCGCCAGCGGGTGATGATCGCGATGGCGCTGTCGTGCAATCCCAAGTTGCTGATCGCCGACGAACCGACGACAGCGCTGGATGTCACGATCCAGGCGCAGATCCTCGACCTGCTGGCCGAGATGAAGTCGCGTCTCGGCATGGCGATCATGCTGATCACCCACGCAATGGGTGTGGTCGCCGAGACCGCGCAGCGCGTGGTGGTGATGTACGCCGGCCGCGTGGTTGAGGAAGCGACGGTCGAGCGGCTGTTCGCCAGCCCGCTGCATCCGTACACCCAGGGCCTGATCCGCTCGATTCCGCGCATCGACAAGGACGCGGGAAAGCAGGCGCGGCTGGAGGCGATCGGCGGCACGGTGCCCAGCCTGATCGATCCGCCGCCGGGCTGCCGGTTCGCGCCGCGCTGCAGGTTCGTGCAGCCCGCCTGTACCGAGGCGGTACCGGAGCTGCGTGCGGCTGAGGCGGGCCACAAGGTCGCCTGCATCCTGTATTGAGCGAGGCAATGAGCGAACCGCTGCTGCGCGTCAACGAGCTGGTGAAGAACTTCCCGGTGAAGGGCGGCGTGCTGCGCCGCACGGTCGATGAGGTGCATGCGGTCGATCACGTCAGCTTCGATATTGCTGCCGGCGAAACGCTTGGGTTGGTCGGCGAGTCGGGCTGTGGCAAATCGACCACTGGGCGCTGCATCCTGCGGTTGATCGAACCGACGGCGGGCGAGGTCTGGTTCGAGGGGCGCAACGTCGTCGAGTTCGGTCATGCCGAACTGGAGAAGCTGCGCCGCGATATGCAGATCATCTTCCAGGATCCGTACGCGTCGTTGAATCCGCGCATGACGATCGGGGCGATCATCGGTGAGGCGCTGACCATCCATGGGCTGGCGAAGAACCGCCAGGCCTACGAGGATCGCGTGGCCGAACTGCTGGAGATCGTCGGGCTGAACGCCGATCAGATTCGGCGCTACCCGCACGAGTTCTCCGGCGGGCAGCGTCAACGCATCGGCATCGCGCGCGCGCTCGCGGTGTCGCCGAAGCTGATCGTGTGCGATGAGCCGGTGTCAGCGCTGGACGTGTCGATCCAGGCGCAGGTGATCAATCTGCTGGAGGACCTTCAGGAGCAGTTCAGCCTGACCTATCTGTTCATCGCGCACGACCTGTCGGTGGTGGAGCACATCAGCACGCGTGTCGCGGTAATGTACCTCGGCCGCATCGTAGAGATCGCGCCGGCGCGCGATCTTTACGACTCGCCGCTGCATCCGTACACCGAGGCGCTGCTCTCGGCGGTGCCGATTCCGGACCCAACGATGAAGCGCCAGCGGATTCGCCTGCAAGGTGATGTCCCGAACCCGATCCGTCCACCGCCGGGCTGTCATTTTCACACGCGGTGTCCGATCCGGGAACTGCCGCTGTGCAGTGTTGAGAAGCCACCGTTGCGACAGACCGCCGAGGGCCACTGGGTCGCGTGCCACTTGCGCGGATAGCGTCAGCTTTATCCGAACACGTTTAATTAACCGGAGCGTCATTCTACTCCACTGGCGAAGCGGGCGCGAGTTGCCTAACTGCGGGTGCGCCACGTCCGGGAGAGGGATGTCGATGCAAGACAACAAAGGCGAAGCCAATGGACCGCGCACCGACGCGCTGCGTCGCGCGCTGCGGCAGGTGCATGACGAGGCGGCGGCGGCGGATCTGCTGTTCCTCGAGGATTGGCAGACGCAGCGCCGCCCCGGGATTGCCGCCTGTCTGCGTGCGAGCCAGATTCGCCGCGCCAATCCTGGACTGGCTGAGGAAATCCATGCCGAACTGACCAGGCGATAGGCCCCTTGCTTCGCGCGCCGCGCCGGTGGCACGGTGCGCGCGCAGGAGGGGCACGATGGCGGTCAACAAGGTCTATCCCGATGCGCAGTCTGCGCTGGCTGGGCTGCTGCGTGACGACATGACGATCATGTCGGGCGGGTTCGGCCTGTGCGGCATTCCGGCCGTGTTGATCGACACGATTCGCGAGAGCGGCGTGAAGGGGCTTACCATCGTCTCCAACAACGCGGGCATCGACGATGTCGGGTTGGGCGTGCTGCTGAAGACGCGGCAGGTCCGGAAGATGATCAGCTCGTACGTGGGCGAGAACGCCACCTTCGCGCAGCAGTATCTCGCCGGCGAACTGGAGATCGAATTCAATCCGCAGGGCACGCTGGCGGAACGCATTCGCGCCGGCGGCGCCGGCATTCCCGGCTTTTTCACCGCAACCGGCGCAGGCACGCAGATTGCCGAGGGTAAGGAGACCAAGCAGTTCGACGGCCGCACTTATGTGCTGGAACGCGGCCTACGTGCCGATCTCGCGGTGATCCACGCCTGGAAGGCGGACCGCGAAGGCAACCTGATCTATCGCAAGACGGCGCGCAACTTCAACCCGATGATGGCGACCGCAGCCGATCAGGTAGTGGTCGAGGTGGAGGATGTGGTCGATTACGGCCAGATCGATCCCGACCACATCATCACGCCCGGCATCTTCGTCAATCGCATCGTGGAGTTGGAGACCGTGGACAAGCGGATCGAACAGCGCACCGTGCGCAAGCGGTACTGAGGAGATTTCGACAATGCCCTGGACCCGCGATCAGATGGCCGCCCGTGCCGCGCGCGAGTTGCGCGACGGGTTCTATGTCAACCTCGGCATCGGCATCCCGACGCTGGTGGCGAACCACATCCCCGAGGGCATGTCGATCCAGTTGCACTCGGAGAACGGCATGCTCGGCATGGGCCCGTTCCCGTTCGAGGGCGATGAGGACGCCGACCTGATCAATGCCGGCAAGCAGACGGTGACGGAGCTGCCGACCACCAGCTTCTTCGACAGCGCCGCGAGCTTCGCCATGGTGCGCGGCGGACACATCGATATCTCGATCCTCGGCGCCTTGCAGGTGGCGGAGAACGGCGACCTCGCCAACTGGATGATCCCCGGCAAGATGGTGAAGGGGATGGGTGGCGCAATGGACTTGGTGGCGGGGGTGAAGCGCGTGGTGGTGCTGATGGAGCACACTGCAGGGGGAAAACCCAAGCTGCTGAAGCGCTGCAACCTGCCGCTGACCGGGGCGGGCGTGATCGATCTGGTGATCACCGACCTCGGCGTGTTCGAGGTGGGCGATGGCGGCCTGCGGCTGGTCGATATCGCGCCGGAGGTCACGGTGGAGGAAATCCGCTCGAAGACCGAGGCGGGGTTCACGGTATCCCCGGAGCTAAAGCTGGCGGCGTGAGCAGGGCCGGGGTGGCGGGGGGCTGGGCAAGCACTGGCTCCAGCGGATTGCCCCAGAGCGTGTCGCCGGTACGGGCGAGCAGCATCAGGTCGGACTTGATCCAGGTGTAGATGCGCCGGCGGCCCTCCGGTGAGAGCGGTCCGCCGGTGGCTACGATGGCGCGCAGGTGACCGAGGTGTGGGCGATGGCGGGGGCGCCGGAATGCAGCTTCGGCCAGGGTTTGCGCGGGAGCCACCACGACGGTGGCACCTTCCTCGGCGACGGTGGGCAGCAGGGCGGCGGGGTCCACCGCCGTGAGGATGACGGTGGTCCCCTCCAACAGCGCGGCAAGCCACGGCCAGGCGGGGCCGGTCACCAATAGCCGATCGTCGCGGCGCAGGTCGGCGTGCAGCAGCAGATCGGCAAGCGGGCGGATCAGAGCGGCCGGTGGCCAAAGGCGTTCGAGAGGGGCGGCGACCTCCGGCGGGAGGGTGCCCAGACCGAGGTGGCGGCTCTCCTCACCGCTGAACGTAAGGCGCCGGCCATCCGCGAGGCGGAGCACCAGTGCCTCCGGCGTCCCGCATCGGCGCGCGAGGCGAAGTGGCTCGTTTGGCAGCCGCGCGAACGCCGCCAGCGCGGTCTTGAAGGTGCCCGGGTGCTCCGCGGAAAACCGCTGCAGGTCCGCCCAGTTATCCAGGTCGGCGCCATGTACCTGTCCGCAACCATTGCATGAATCCCCAGGCGTTGCTGGTAACCACCTTTTCCCGGTTCGGCGCATACAGGATTTCGGCCATCGGCACGCCCCTTGATCGGCCTGGACGGCGGGCGCTATATGCCGCGCTCCGCTAGGCCGGGGCCATAGCTCAGTTGGGAGAGCGCCTGAATGGCATTCAGGAGGTCAGGGGTTCGACTCCCCTTGGCTCCACCAGTGTCGCCCATGATCTATCGAAATCGCGCCATGAAGTTTGCGGCATGGCCCACCTTGGTGGCCTGCACCTCTGCCAGTGGGCAGTCGGTAACAAGCACAAGTCGGAGACGCCGCGAGCTGCACGATCTACAGCGCCAGCGCGACCCGACCAGGGCACGTCGTCACGTCGGGGAATCGAGGCGGTGTCAGGAGGTTTTCGCGGGCAGGGCCATGCCCGAAGCAGGCAGCCGGTCGAGGTCAAGCAGTGGGGCTGTCGCGCGTAACGTTTTCATGTGGACTCGTATCCCCGCGGACCGCGGCAATCGCGGCGTACCGGTTCGCGAGCAGGTGGAGCGTTTCCCGCACCGTCGCCGTCTTCGCCACGGCGGCCATGGCCCGCAGTTCGGGCACGATCTCCAGCAGCTCGGTTCGTGTGACGAGGCGCATAGCGCATCGTGACGTATCGGGCATCCGCGGGCTGTGATCTCGATCACTGTTCATGGCCGTGCACAGTACACAGCTGCGTTATCAAACTGGAGCGTGACGGCCCGATCGTCAGCGGGCGGCGGCAAAGCTGCCCGGCTTCCGGATGCCGTCGTTGTTCGCTCCCAGCTCCGGCCGCATCAGCCTTGTGGCTGGCCTCGCACGGCGTCCATCATGGGGCTGGCTCAACGGGGGGCGACCATGATGATCAAGATGCGGTGGCATCGGCTGAGGGCAACGCTGTTCACGGCGTTGTTGGTTTTGGCAACGGTGCATTTGACCGGTCCGGCATTCGCGGGGGCGCTCGACCGCATTCACCAGGACAATCTCATCCGCATCGCCTATCGCGCCGATGCGCCGCCGTTTTCCTTCAAGAACGGCAACGGCGAGCCGGCCGGCTTCATGGTCGAGCTCTGCCAGGCGGTGGCAAGGCAGCTGGCACAGCAGTTGAAGCTGCCAACGTTGAAAACAAGCTACGTGACGGTCAACGCCGCCGATCGCTTCGAAGCGATCCAGCAGAACAAGGCCGATCTGCTCTGCGAGCCGACCAGCAGCACTTTGTCGCGCCGCAAGCTGGTCGATTTCTCGGTTGCGACGTTCGTTGACGGCGCCAGCCTCATGATCACCCAGGATGGACCACACGATCTGCAGGAGCTGGCCGGACGGAAGATCGGCGTGCTGGCCGGGACGACGACCGAGCAGGAGCTGCGCAAGTCCCTCAGCCAGAATGGGCTCACCGCGGACGTCATTCCAGCCAAGACCCACTCGGACGGTCTCGCGATGCTGGATGACGGCAGGACATCGGCCTACTTCGCGGATCGCTCGATCCTACTGGCACTGATCGCGACCAGCAAGGCGCCCGAGAAATTGCGGCTGGCCGACGTTTACCTGACGATCGAGACCTATGCGCTGGCGTTGCCGCGCGGTGACGACGATTTCCGACTCGAAGTCGATCGTGCGCTCAGCCATGTCTACGGTTCCGGCGAGATCAACGCGATCTTCGCGCACACCTTCGGCAACAACCCCCAACCTGGATCGATGCTGGAAACGGTTTATTTGATCTCGGGGCTGCCGGACTAGTCCGCCGCCGCATCGTTCCTGGACAAGAAAGGTCCAAACGCAGATCAGAACAAGATGCACGCTGAACACGTTAATGGCTCGGCGCGGTTCGCAGGCCATGGACGCCTTGCGCGCTACTGCTTGCCAGCCGTCCCGGACAGGCAGAAGCTTGCCGCCAAACTGGACCAGCATCGTGGGAAGGAAATACCATGCGTTACAATCGAATTTCCGCCGACTGCCATCTCGACATGCCGTGGATGCCGCCGACTCTGTTCGTCTCGGAAGCATCGCAGGAGCTGAAGGACCGCATGCCCTACGTGGCCGACAGCCCCGACGGGCCGATGTGGGTCACCAAAGCAGGCGCCACATTCGGTCTCAAGAACGGCGTCGGCCCGAGCGGCGCCAAGCTGGTGCCCGGCCAGAACCGCCGCGTCGACATCATGGCCGAGACCGGCCTGTTCGCCGACGGGGCCAAGGACATCCGCCGCGTCAGTGATCCGCATCTGCGCGTCAAGGACATGGACCGCGACGGCGTCGACGCCGAGGTGATCTTCGGCATCCTGGGCTCCGCGTCCAAGCTGAAGGACCACGAGGCAGCGGCGGAGATGTTCAGGATCTATAACGACTGGCTGAAGGATTTCTGCAGCCATTATCCGGATCGCCACATCGGCCTCGCGTGTCTGCCGTACGGCGATGTCGACTGGGCGGTGCAGGAGATCCATCGCTGCGCCAAAATGGGCCTGAAGGGGCTGGAGCTGTCGTGCTCGTGGGACATGGAGCCGATGTGGCATCCGTGCTGGGAGCCGCTGTGGCAGGCGGTCAACGAGGTGCAGTTGCCGCTGCACTTCCACACCTTCCCCACCACGCCGCCGCGTGCGCGCGAGATGACGTCCGGTCAGGTTCGCCGCGCCGCGATGTTCACCGGCGTGTCGGCATTCCAGATGGGGCTGATCCATATCCTGGCCGCGATGATGGGCGCCGGTGTGTTCGAGCGTTATCCGAACCTGCGCGTGTCGTTCGGCGAAAGCGGCATCGGCTGGATACCGTATGCGCTCGATCGCATGGATTTCGAGTTCGAGGACCGGTTTCGCGATCTGATGAAGCTGAAGCCGTCGGAGTACTGGCAGCGCCAGTGCAAGGCGACGTTCCAGTTCGATCCGATCGGACCGAAGCTGCTCAACGTGAACAACCTGATGACGACAGATACGCTGATGTGGGGGTCGGACTATCCGCACACCGACGGCATCTGGCCGGAATCGACCAAGTATATCGACGAGCAGTTCAAGGGTCTGGCGGCTGAGGACATCCGTAAGATCACCTGCGACAATGCGGCGAAGTTCTACAATCTGACGAACTGACCGCCGCCCGAACCCCCTCTCCCGCGCAGTGGGGGAGGGTTGGGGAGGGGGTATGGCCACTGGCACAGGTCAGAAAACGCCAGCCGCCAACCCCGCGGCCATCGCCGCTCCAACTTCCGCGCAGCGATCGAGCTCGGCGGCGCCAATCCGTTTCTGCGCCAGGATCGCCTCCGGCGTCTGCGCACGCGTGCACACGATCAGCGGCTCGGCGATCGCGCGCAGCCGCCAGCCGGTGGCGATGCGCGCGATCTGCCGCGCGGCGTTCTCGCCGTCGCTGCCGGCGCAGATCAGCGTCGCGTAGGGTCGGCCGTTGATGCGATCCAGCGCGGCATAGTAGCTGCGGTCGAAGAAGTCCTTCATCTTGCCCGCGAGTGCCGCGAGGTTCTCCGGCGTGGCGAAGATGTAGCCATCCGCCGCCAGCACGTCCGCGCCATCGGCCTCCGGCGCGGTCAGCAGACGCACATCGATATCAGGCTCACACCGCGCACCGCGTGCCGCCGCCTCGGCCATCTGGCGCGTGCCGCCGGTCAGCGAGTGATAGACGATCAGCAGCGTCCTCAAAACGGCCGTCGGTCGAGCGCCGCGTAAGGCTGTTCCAGCCCGTCCACCGGAATGTTCCGCCCGTTGATCCAGTGCGCACGCGGCGAGGCCAGGAACACGATGACATCGGCCACTTCCTCAGCGGTGCCGAGGCGGCCCATCGGGAAGCCGTGCCGCACGTAGTCGTCGTAGTTGGCCTGGCTGGCGATGCGGTAGCGGTCCCAGCCATTGCCCTCGACCAGGATCGAGCCGGGCGACACCGTGTTCACCCGCACGCCGTGCGGTACGAACTCCAGCGCCCAGCGCTCGGTGTCGAAGATCAGCGCCGCCTTGGCCGCGCCGTACTGACCCGACCCGACAAGCTGCGGCGACCAGCCGGAGATCGAGGACACGTTCACCACCGCCGCTCCCGTGCGGCCGCGCATGTGCGGCAACGCGAGCCGCATCATGCGTACGGTCTGCAGCAGGTTGATCTCCAGCGTGCCGCGCCAGTCCTCGTCCGTGCTGTCGGCGATCGTTCGCCCGCCACCGCCGCCGCCGACATTGTTGACCAGGATGTCGATGCCGCCGAACGTCGCCGCTGCGGCCGCCACCAGCTTCTCCGCACCGTCGGGCCGTGTCACGTCGGCGGCAACGCTGGCCACCGTGGCACCCTCGGCATGTAGCGCGGCTTCGGCGTCGCGCAGCGCCTCGGCCGTGCGCGCCGACAGCATCAGCCTGCAACCCTCGGCGGCGAACGCCTTGGCTGTGGCAAGACCGATGCCGAGGCTTGACCCGGTGATCAGCACCACCTTGTCGCCGAGACGAAGGTCCATCACTCCGCCGGCGCCAGAGCAGGGGCGGGCCGGCTGATCCGCAGCACCAGCAGCGACGCCATCAGGCAGGCCAGTCCGCTGGCCACGAAGGCCAGCAGATAGCTGCCCTCCAGGCTGCGCACCGTACCGGCGCCGAACGCCGCCAGCGCGCCGCCGACCTGGTGCGCCGCGAAGATCCACGCGACGATCACCGGCGCGTCGCGGCGGCCGAACACCTCGTTGGTCAGCGCGAAGGTGGCCGGCCCGGTGGCCACCCAATCCAGCCCGTAGAACACTGCGAACACCGACAGGCTGATCGGATCGAACGAGGTGAACGGCACCGCCACCAGCGACAACCCACGCAGCCCGTAGTACCAGAACAGCAGGACCCGCGGGTTGAACCGGTCGCACATCCAGCCGGAGGCGGCCGAGCCGATCAGGCTGAACACGCCGATTACCGCCAGGATCGACGCGCCGTTGACCTCGGCGATGCCGTGGTCGGCGCAGTAGGCGATCAGGTGGGTGTTGATCAGCCCGTTGGTGGAGAACCCGCACACCCCGAAGGTCAGGCACAGCAGCCAGAAATCCATCGACCGCGAGCCGCGGATCAGTGCCTGGATCGCCACTGCGAACGGATTGCCGCCGGCGGCGTGGTCGGATACCGGCACCTGCATCGCCGTGCTGCCGTATGGGTTCAGACCGATCCGGGCGGGTGACTCCGGCAGCATGATCGCGACGATCGGCAGCACCACCGCAATCGCCAGGGTGACGCAGACGGCGACGCCGCGCCAGCCGTAGCGCTCGGCCAGCAGCGCGAGCAGCGGCAGGAAGATCAGTTGCCCGGCGGCGTTGGCCGCGGTGAGCAGTCCCATGGCGAAGCCGGTGCGCCGCGCGAACCAGCGGTTCGCCACTGTAGCGGCCATACCCACCGCGCCGGCGCCGGAGCCGATGCCGACCATCAGGCCCCAGGTGAGGAACAGCTGCCACGGCGCGGTCATGAACGTGGAAAGCCCGGTCCCGGCCATCAGCACTGCCAGGCACGCCAGGATGGTGCGCTTCAGGCCGATCACCTGCATCAGACCGGTAAGGAACGGCCCGGTAGCGCCCAGCAGGATGATATTGAGCGAAATGGCGCCCGAAATGGTGCTGACATCCCAGCCGAACGCGTGCTGCAGCGGGACGATCATCACGCCCGGCGCGGCACGTACGCCGACGCCGGCAAGCGTCGAGGTGAACACGACGGCCAGCACGATCCACGCGTAGTGCACACGGCCGGAGAACAGGTTTGCGAGCCGGGACGGCAACATGCCTTCGACCTTCTTCAACCTGCCCGCACTACAGAAGAATTCCGCCACCTGCCAGCTACGGAAGGGTGCGTTCCTGGCATGGCATCCCTGCGTGGTCGCCGAACCCGGTCGCTACTCGCGCGGCCAGCTCATCGCAGGTGCGTGCCGGCCGCCCGCGATCAACGCCCGGCCGGCTGCGCCTTGTCCCAGGCGAGGAACTGCTGGAACAGCGCCTGCTTTGCCGCATCCGTCAGATTGGCGCTCACCGTGGGATTGGTCTGCGCCAGGAACGTGTTGAACCGCGCCTGGGTCGCGGCGCTCGCGGTCCCCGCGGCGGTGTGTTGCGCCAGCCAGTCCTGCGCGGGCGCGAACCGCGTCCAGCCAGGCACCTGTGCGGCAAGGTTGACCTCGCGCCATTTGGGATGCCGCGGCGGCACCTGGAACTGGTCGAACTTGCTGAAGAATGCGTCCACGAAGCGGGCGACCTTGTTGTATCGCTCGGTGTGCGGCTGCCATGCGAACACCGCCATCACGTCGCCGACCGCAAGCGTCGCGATCGGGGCATCTGCCGGGACCAGCGCCGGATAGATGTCATGGGTGAATCGATCCGGCAGGTACGTCTGTTCGAGGGTCTGATTGAGATCGACGGGAAGAAAATGCAGACCCAGGTCGCCCGGCACATTCGCGAACAGCGGGATCGGTGCGCCGCCGACATGAATGACCGCCGCGATATCACCGTGCTTCAGCGCCTCTATGCCATTGACCTGCTTCTGGTGCTCGAGCTTGGGCTTGATCCCGAGAGCGTCGAGCACGATCTCCGCGGTCATTGCGGAGCCGCTGCCGAGGACATCGACGTTGACGCGCTGGCCGTTCAGGTCCTGAAGAGCCGTGATATCCTTGCGCGCGAGGACATGAACCTCCTCGTCGTACAGCTTTGCGATATAGCGGATGCTCTGGGTGAGATTCGGGGCCAGGTTGTGCTGGGTCGCGTAGGTCAGTGCATCGGCCTGCACAAAGCCGATGTCGACGCCACGCAGGTACAGAATGTCGGTAAGGTTTTGTAGCGAGCCCTTGCCGAGGATGGTCAGCACGCGGATCGTACCGTCATCCAGAATCGTCAGGTCTGCGCCGGTCTGGGCATAGGTGCCGCCTTCCATGCCGGTGATGACGCCGACGGTACCCTGGTTCGCCCGGCTGACCTGCTCCGGCGTTTGCGGCTGAGCCGATGCGATCCCGGCAAACGTGAGAAAAATTACGGCTGCGACTAGGTGTTTCACGATACCCCCGGCGAAATGCGGTTCTGCTCTTGCTGATGGCGTCAGATTATTGCCTGGCTGAGGATCGTTCGCTTCTCCGCGCCTGGCCGATCCTATGGCGCCCGCGCAAGGCCAGTCAATCACTCACCGTTACTACAGCATCGTAGGTCGGTTCGCGGTCAGATCACCGCATCGCGGCGCAGCGCGGCGATCTCGTCCGCGGTGTAGCCGGCCTCACGCAGCACCTGGTCAGTGTGCATGCCGAGCGGCGGCGGTGCGTGGTCGAGCCTGCCGCCGCCATGTGCCATCTGGAAACCGGAACCCATCAGCCGCAGCGGGCCGTACTCCGTATCCACCGTCTGCACGGCATCGCGGGCGGCGATCTGCGGATGCTCGATCACCTCCTCGATGCGCCAGATACTGGCGCACGGCGCGCCGGCAGCGTTCAGGCGCTGCTCCCAGGTCTTGGCATCGGCGCTCGCCAGCGCGGCCTCGATGATCGCCCGCAGCGCTGCTTCGTTCTCCTTGCGCAGGAACCAGTCGGCGAAACGCGGCTCGTCCAGTGCTGCGGCGCAACCGATCGCGGTCATCAGCGCCTCATACTGGCGGTCGTTGTTCACCGCGAGCAGCAGCCAGCTATCCTTGGCGCGGAACAGGTTGGCGGTGACCTTGCGGCTGATCGCCTGGTTGCCGAACTGCTCCTGGCGGTGGCCGGCGACGGTGAAGTCGGCGACCTGGGTCGAAAGGAAGGCGAGGCTCGCCTCCAGCATCGACACGTCGATGAATTGGCCCTGCCCGGTATGGGTGCGCTGAAACAGCGCGGACGACACGGCGAACGCGGCGGTCATGCCGGACAGCACGTCGCACACCGCGAAGCCAGCGCGCGTCGGCCCCATCTCCTTGTGGCCGGTCAGCGACATGATGCCGGACAGGGCCTGGATCTTGCCGTCATAGCCGGCCTCGTTGCGGTACGGGCCGGTGGCGCCGAAGCCGGAGATCGTGCAATAGATCAGCCTCGGGTTGATTGCGCGGAGCGCGTCGTAGCCGATGCCGAGGCGCTCCATCACGCCTGGCCGGAAGTTCTCCATCACCACATCGGCCTTGGCGGCCAGGCGGTTGACGATCTCGATTGCCGCGGGCTGCTGCAGGTCGAGCGTCAGGCTGCGCTTGTTGCCGTTGATCGCCAGCCATGCCGGCGCCATGCCGCGCTCGGCCCATTCGCGCGACAGCGGGGTGCGGCGCATGTCCTCGCCTTCGCGGCGTTCCACCTTGGTCACATCGGCGCCGAGCAGCGCGAGTTGGTAGCTGCCGAACGGGCCGGCCAGGACCTGGGTGAAGTCGAGGACGCGGACGTTGGCGAACGGACGGGGATCGGGGGTCACAGGAGGCCTTTATAGTCAGAGCCGGAGGGATAATCGATTACACAAGCAGAGCAATCGGGTGGATGGCTGGTGCCATTGAGCAGCGGAAGGATTTTAACACGGAGGCCGATCGAGGACCACGGAGCGCCACGGAGAAGGCGCGCCTGACCATCTTTGGACTCCTGTGGCCCTCCGTGGTCCTCGATCGGCCTCCGTGTTGAATCCTTGATATTACCGACTACCCAACCCGTGTGGCTCTTGCACTGGAATAGGACGGGTGACCTACACTAAAGAAAATTCAGCCTCGCTCAAAACCTGGTTGTGACGTGATCCCGATCATTCATTACGAGCCATGACCGCGGGAGTGTCACTGCCCTCCTAGAGCATTTTCAGACTGACTGGAAACCCGCGTAGTCATCTGGCTCGATGGGTTTCGCTGCGCTCTACCCATCCTACGAATTGCTGCGCGCTCGTTGCGGTAGGATGGGTGGAGCGCAGCGAAACCCATCATCCCGTCGCGATTCCACTCTGTCTGAAGCCGCTCTAGCCAATCAAGCTACGAACACAGGAATCCGGTCGTTTGAGTCTACGCCGCCTTCTCCACTCGCAACGTCCGCGCGATCGCCTTCTGCTCGTCGAACTCGCGCCGCCGCCGTGCCAGCTCCTCCGCCGGGATCCGCTCCAGGTTCAGATAGTCCAGCTTCCACGACGCGTCCTCGCTCCAGCGCAGCGGCGACTGCATGGTGGTGCGCGGTCCCGGCGCCGCCTCCAGCACGCGCAGCGCCAGCTCCAGCGTGCGGTCCTGTGAGGCCACGTCGTGCGGCTTGCCGGCGCTGTTGCCGAGCGGAAAATCGCTGAACAGGAAGCGCGGCACGGCGGCGTGCTCGACGATGTCCTTGGCGGCGCCCATCAGGACGGTGGCGATACCGTTCGCCTCCAGGTGGCGTGCGACCAGGCTCGACGTCTGATGGCAGACCGGGCAGTTCGGCACCACGATGGCTGCATCGGCGCCATCCTCGCGGCAGCGGCGCAGGATCTCCGGTGCGTCGGTTTCTACCGTGACGCGGTGGCTGCGGTTGGTGGGCGCGCCATGGAACCGCGGGGCGACCGCGCCGATGCGGCCCGCCGCCACGGCGCGCAGCAGTGCCGGCAACGGGAACCAGGTGCCGCTGTCCTCGGCCGAGGTGTGGGTGCGGTCGTAGCCGATGTGCGAGATGCGCAGATCGTGAGGCTGCGAGGTGTCGCCTGAATAGACCTGGTAGAACTTCGCCCCGCCGTTGTAGGGGGCGCCAGGTCCCTGGTCGCCCTTGTCCGGACGGTTTGGTGCCGCAGTGGTGATAATGGTCAGGCGCGCGGCAGCGAGCGGCTTGCGGAGCGGCGTGAACGGCGCCTCGACGTGGTGCGCCCAGCGATAAGGCGTGGTGTAACCGATCGCCGCGTAGTACTCGCGGGTGCGCTGCATATAGGGGATCGGCGCGTCGTAATCCGGCGCGAAGCCGAGAGCGGCGTCGAGGTCGCGGTCCATGAGGTGTCTCCCGTGCGCGGGTGCGCGTCGATCGCTAGATCAGGCTGTGCCCGCGACGGGTGTCAATAGTCCGCTCAGACGCAATCGTTCAGAGCGGCCCGCTTGAATTTGACCAGCCGACGGCCGACCCATCCGCGGATCCCCGGCACCAACGCGACGGCAACCAGCTGCGAGGTCGACCTGGAGCGAGCCGCCTCGGCCCTTCGCGCCCGTTCATCGGCCTGGGCCACCAGGCTCTCGGCGTAGTCCGCACGAGCGATGGCCCGCGCCAGCTCCTCCTGGATCGTGCCGAGCCTGTGGGTGGCGCGATTCGCCAGGTCGCCGTAGGTCACCTGGTTGCTTGCCAAGGCTGGCGATCCCTGCGACCGATCGGATGTCAGCATCAAGGTCAGGCCGTTGACCGACAGCTCGACTTTCTTTTCGGCCTGCTTGGGAATCGGGATGCGACGGTCGATGCAATAAAGCAGCAACGCCGCAACGATATATTGTGCGCCAAGTTTGATCGGCTCGGTTGCCAGCGAGGGCTGAAGTCGCATCACAGCGGTAGGAGCTTCATTGGGTCCCACCACCTCCATCGCCACGACGTCATTAGCGGTGACGATCTGGCCCTGCTTCTGAACGAACGCGGTCACGGCGCTCCGCGTCTCTTCCGGCGTGAAAACGATGTAGCGGACCTCCATGGTCACGAGAGGATGTCCTCGCTCTCCGTCAGCATTCGCGTCCGATCGCTCGCGCGTCGGATCGCACAGCTACCGAGCCTATCGCACTCGGCTTAACTGCCGGTTAAGCCTGCGCGTACCCGCGAGCCCGGGTTCACTCGCTGGCCATGGCTGCCGATCGGGACGTCGCCCGTCCTCGCGCAACCGCGGCCGCGCGCGGTACCACCGTTGCGTCCTCGGTCGCCGCACCATACCAGACCAGTAACGTCGAGATCGCCTGGCCCCAACGGGTCCTGGGCATAGCGCAATCCCCACTCACCGAGTTGCTGGATCACCGGGCCAAGGGCGGCGCCCGCCTCGGTCAGGTGCCATTCATGCGCCCGACCGTTATCGCCGCGGCGCTCCACAATACCCACGCGCACCAGCTCCTTCAGGCGCGTGGACAGCAGGGTTTGCGACATCAGCGGCACGCCACGGCGAATGTCGCTGAAGCGTGTGCTGCCCGCCAGCAGCTCGGCAATGACCAGCGGAGTCCACCGTTCGGCGACGCTCTCGGAGGTCTTGGCGACCGGACAAAATTGACCGTAATGCATGATGACCTCTCCCCCCGCATATCGCGGGCCTCGACCATACATCGTTCGATCAGTCGGGCCAGTCCAGATTCTGGACTAGTAAATACGGAGGAACCCGGAAACGCTGGACCGAATAACCGGTGCGAATGCCCAAACCTCATCAGCACGGCGAGCACCGGTTCGACGTCATTCTTGGGAGGAAAATCATGACGCCAGAATTGCACCGCCGCGCCGTACTGGGGGGTGCCATCGCCGGCGCCGCGTTGCTTCGAGGCCGCGCGTTCGCCCAACCGGGGGCCAACCAGACGGTGATTCCCTGGACCGATCAGCCACCGCCGGTGCCACCGCCGCTGGAGAATGTGGCCAAGGGCATAACGCGTTGGGAGGATCTGAGTGCGTGGATTACACCCAATGACAAGTTCTTCAGCATCGCCCATTATGATCGGCCTGTCATCGATGCGAAGGCCTGGCGGCTCGATGTGGCCGGAATGGTCGCCAAACCATCGACGTTGACGCTCACGGACCTGAAGGCCCTGCCCCGGCAGGAAGTCACCAGCACTTTGGAATGCTCCGGCAACAACGGTCTGCCGTTCGCCGTCAGTACAATCGGCAACGCGCGATGGGCGGGAGCCTCGCTCGCCAGGATACTTCAGACGGCACAGATCAAGCACGGTGCCATCGAAGTAGTCTTCTACGGTAGCGATCAAGGCGAGGAAGTGGTGCACAAGGACACGCCGCTTGAAGTCAAGTTCAACGGCACCTTCGCGCGCAGCATGTCGCTCGACGACGCGATGAACCCGGCAAACCTGTTGTGCTACGAGATGAACGGCTCACCGTTGCCGGCCGCCAACGGGTTTCCGGTGCGCCTCATCGCCCCAGGCTGGTTTGGCGTTTGCAACGTCAAGTGGCTGCGCCGCATCGAACTGCGCGACACCCGCTACCTGGGACGGTTCATGGGTCGCGACTACGTCACCGTGCGCGAGGTAGAGCGTGACGGCAAGACGACCGTGACCGAGACATCCGTGGGCCGCATGTTGTTGAAATCGGCACCCGCGAGAGTGGCGTTCGGCGACGGGCACTATCGGATTGAAGGGATGGCATGGGGACCCACGCCGGTTGCGGCCGTCGAGGTGAAGATCGACAGTGGGCCGTGGATGAAGGCGACGCTTGACGACAGCAAGTCGGATTTTTCCTGGCGATCCTGGCGGCTGAATTGGTCGCCTGCGCCCGGCGAGCACACCATTACGTCGCGGGCCATCGACAAGGGCGGCAGCATCCAGCCGGCCATGGATGATCCATCGATCGCCAACAAGAAAACCTATTGGGAAAGCAACGGCCAGATAACGCGGCACATTCGCGTCAGCTGACCGTTTGCCGCCGCCAAGCACCTTTCGCCGTGACATCGAGGTCGAGGGGGAGGCGAGTCCGATGGGTTTCGCTGCGCTCTACCCATCCTACACCCGCGCGCGGCGACTCGTAGGATGGGTAGAGCGTAGCGAAACCCATCAGCTGATCGAGCGCTCAGTTCGCCCGTACGCTCGGACAGCGAAAGTCCTGCAGCATCCCGGGCGCGAACGGATTGGCTGACCCCTGCACCCGCACGTCGAACACGGCCTGCCGCTCGCCAAGCTGGAATGTCAGCGCATAGCGATCGGTCGCCCCGGCCTGCGGCTGCATCCGTCCGCGGCCGAACAGCCGGAACAGTGCCCACGTCCCGCTCTCCTGCACCGCGCCGGCGCGTCCGGCAGGCGCCGGCTCGAACACCAGGCGCATCGTAGGCTGCAGGGAAAAACTCGGCCACGTCACCTGCGTCGACCGCTGCACGCCGCGCGTATACGCGATCATCGTGCCATCCAGATCCAGCGTCGCCCGCTGCGTCGCCGCATCGGCGCTGACCGGCGTGATGTCCATCCGGAACCGCGGCCGCGTCCCGCCCTCGGCGAAGAATGCGTCCCGGATGGTGGCGGCGCGCTGGAACTGCGCGAGGTCCGCGGCCGTCACCGGCGCCGCGGCGGCATCGGCCGAGATCAGCCGCCATGGCTTGGCCGAGGTATCGACATAACGTCGCAGCAGTGTGTTGACGAAGCCGTCGAACGCGCCGCCGGGCGCAAACAGTCGCGCGAAGTCCGCGATCGGTGCGTCATCGGTCGCAGTCGGCGCGAACGGGTAGTGGCCGTTCACCACCGCCGGGCACAGCTCGTTCGGGCCGCCGGGCAGGTTGAAGATCGTCGCCAGTTGCAGCCGAGGGTCGCCGCTGCGCAGCGCGATGGCGCCGGTCGCGATCTCGGTGAGCCAGCGGCCAACCGGCTGCGGCTGGCGCGCTGCGTCGGTCTTCAGTGTCAGCAGCGGGTCAATGCCGCCAGGCGCCGTTGGCGCCGACCCGGTGCTCAGCAGAGTCGCCGCCAGTTTGGCGATCTGCTGCTGCGCGTCACCGACCTCCCGCAGCAGCACATCGATCGGCGCATTCGGTCCGTGGGCGACCAGGTCGCGCAGCGCCTGGTAGCGTTCGTCGATCTCGTGGCCGGGCGGCAGCGAAGCCGCCTGGGCGTCAGGCTGCGACGATCCGAGCACCGCCTCGAGGCGAAGCTGCGTGCTGCTCGCAGACGGCTCGGGCTCGGGAACCTTCCGCGTGCCGCCCGGCGGTGCTGACAAGGTCAATTGCTGGCTGATCGACACCAGCAGCTTGCGCAGCGGCGACTCGGGCGATGCCAGGATGTAGAGGTCCTGTGCCGCCTGTGACAGGCTGCGAAGCTGCACCACGTTCAGGTCGCCCAGCATCAGGTCCCAGGTCGGTGCGTAGTCCGCCTCGTAGAGCGTGACCACGTCGCGCGCCAGAACCTGCATCTGCGGTCCGTTCGGATCGAACGCCACGCGATTGCCGAGTACCCAGCTTTCCGACACCACGGCTTTCACGGCATCGGCGAGCGAAGGCAGCAGGACCTTATGAAAGCCATCGACAGTGAAGAAGCCCGGGATGCCATCAGTCAGCGGCTTGCCCGACGCCCGCATGAACAGCGGAACGCCCGCCGGACCCAGTGCGTCGCTTGGCCGCCATTCGGGCAGGCGCTGTGCCGCAGCGGAAGGGCGGATGCGCGAATACACGCGTTGCGCCAGCGGCACCGTGGCGATCCGCAAGCGCGCGGTACGCACCAGCTCGCCATCCAGCTGCAATTGCGGCAGCGGCTCGGCCAGCAGTGCGTCGAGGTGCCGCAGCAGCGCCTCGCGCAGCGGGACAAAGCCGAGACCGGGATATGCCGTCTGCCAGTCCAGCTTCATCCACTCGCGCACCAGCGAGGCGTCGAGCGCGCCGGCGTTGCCGAGCATCAGATAGACGCGCGTCGCCTCGTAGAGGAAGTCGGGATTGTTGAGGTTGCCGCGCAGTTGCGTCTCCAGCCGCCACATCAGCCGCGGCAGCAGCGCCCATTGCAGAGCGTGGCGATACACGGCGCTTGCCGAGGCATTGAGCTTGTCGCGCTGCGACAGGCCGGCCGGGAGCCATGATGGCTCATCGGCGCCGCGCGGCAGCGTGCGTGCCTGGTCCAATAGCGGGGCAAGCCGCGCCAGATCGTCATCGGCGACCGGGTCCAGAGGCAGGCTGTGCGCGGTCTGTTGGTAACCGGCGAGCGCCGTCGCCAACGCGTCGATCTCGCGCTGGCCGGAGTTGCGCACCTGCCAAAGCACCGCAGCCGTCGCCACCACCAGCATTGCGGCCGCGGCATAGCCGGTAGTTCGCAGCACCAGGCGGCGGCGCGTGGCGGCGGGACTGTGGGCGACCAGCAGGGCCTCCCCGAAGATCACCTGCTTCAGCAGCCGCTCCAGGAAATAGCTGCGTCCCTGCGCCGGCTGCAGCGCCTGTGTCCGGGTCTGGTCCACGCCCAGCGCGCGAGCCAGGGCACCGGTGAGGCGATCGAACGGCGTGCCTTCCTGGGTACCCGAGGTGAAGTACGCCCCGCGCAGCAGCGGCGCCGGATCGTCTGGGGTGCGGTCGAACGCCGCGTGCAGGAACTCCATCAGCAGCGGTTCGAGGCTGGCGACCTGACCCGGGAACATCGCAATCCGCGCACGCCGCTCCGGATTGCGTTCGGCCTGGAGGCGGTTGAACAACCGATCGTTCAGCCGCTGCACCAGGATGCGCAGCTCGCCGGCGAACACGGTGGCAGGACCATCGTCATGCCGCGCCAGGTCGAACGTCGTGCCCCATACCTGCGCCCGCCGCTCGCGGTCGAGGTCGTCGAAGAACTCGGTGAAGCCGGCGACCAGGTCCGCCTTGGTGAACAGCATATAGACCGGCATACGCACGCCGAACCGCGCCTGCAGCTCCGTGATGCGGCCACGGATCGCCGCCGCATGCGCGGCGCGTTCGGCTGCCGGAGCCAGGGCGATGTCGCTGAGCGGGAACGCCACCAGCAGGCCGTTCAGTGGTTGCTTCGGCCTGGTCTGCTTCAGCAAGTCAAGGAAAGCGTCCCAGCCGGCGCGATCGACCACCACGTCGGAGTCCTGGGTGGTGTAGCGCCCGGCGGTGTCGATCAGCACCGCGTCCTCGGTGAACCACCAGTCGCACAGGCGGGTGCCGCCGATGCCGGCGACGGCGCCCTGCCCCATCTGCTCCGCCAACGGAAAGCGCAGTCCGGCGTTCAGCAGCGCCGTAGTCTTGCCTGCGCCGGGTGGGCCGATGATGGCGTACCACGGCTGCTCGTAGAGATAGCTGCGGCTGCCCAGCGATTTTTTCAGCAGGTCCAGTGCGGCGGTCAACCGCGCCTGCAGTGCCCGCGCTTCCTCGGTCTCCTCCTGGGAACTCGCCGCGATGCCGCGTGTCAGCGCCGCGTCGCGACGGCGGCGACGGATATCGAGCAGCGCGTTGGCCCCACCCCACGCCAGCAGCAGGACAACGATGATGGCGAGCCGCGGCAACGAGTCCTCGAACGCCGGCAGCAGTGGCGCGAAGAACCACGCCAGGCCCGCGAGCAAGGCGGTGCCGATGAAGCTGATGCCCCAGCGGAGGATCATCGGGTAAGACCGGTAGGATCGGGGCACTGCACCGGGCCTAAACGGATGGATTGCAAAGGCTCCGCCTTTGCTGGGGGACCAGGGGGCAAAGCCCCTTGGCGATCAGCCTGCGTCACGGTGCAGCACGATCTCGATCCGCCGGTTCTGTTCGCGGCCCTCGGCGGTGGTGTTGGGCGCGATCGGGTCCGTATCGGCGCGCCCCTCCGCGCTCACGCGCGCCGGATCGCCCACATTGCGCGCAACGATGGCCCGCACGGCGTTGGCGCGCGCGGCGGAGAGCTGGAAGTTCGAGGGGAACTGCACGGTGCGGACCGGCTGGTTGTCGGTGTAGTCGATCACGCGCAGCGCGCCGCTTTCATTGCGCAGCGCCAGGGAAATCCGCTCCAGCAGCGTCACCGATGTGGCCTGCACTACCGCGCTGCCCGGCCCAAACATCGCGTGGTCGGCGATTCTGACGACCGGCGTCGCCGGTGTGCCCAGCAGGCTGACCGCGCCTCGGTCGATGTCCGGCCGCAGGCTGGCACTCAGTCGGTCGAGCACGGTCGGCTCGGGCGCAGCCGGCGGCGGCAACGGCTCCAGGATGGCGGCCCGTGTCACCTGCGGCATTCGTGTGGGTGGCGTAGCAAGGACCTGGGCCTGCAACGCGTCGGACGCCGCATTCAGGCTGGTGGAGAACCAGAACAGCAGACCGCCGCACACTGCGACCGCAGCGGCCAGTGCGACCCAGACCGGCACCCCGCCCCGCCCCGGCCGGTACGGTGCCGCAATACCGCGCCAGCGCGGGGACAGCTCCGGATCGGCCGCCTGACGCTGCGCCGCGATCGCGGCATGCGCATCCGCGCGGACCTGATCGAGCTCCGCTTCGCCGCCCGCCCGTCGATACCGGCCCACGAAGCCGAGCGACAGACAGAGAACCATCAGCTCGATTGCCGGCTGGAACTTGCCCGGCGTCTTCTGCATCTGCCTGAGTTGTTCGAAAAACTGGTCCGTACCGCGCGCGCCGGGATGGAGGCTCGCCACCAAGGTCTTGTCCGCCCAGCCGCTGGCGGCGCCCCAGGGCGTGTTCAGCACGACGTCGTCGATGCTGACGCACAGCGCGTAGTGCGCCGGCCGCAGCACCTCCATTGCGATCCCGGCGTCGCGCGCCTGGCGCTCGAACGCACGCAGGCCCTGTTCGGCGCGGTCGCGCAGCGCCCTGATGTCCGGTGCGCGGTGCATCCCGCGCAGTCGGTTGAGCAGTTGCAGCAGTGGCGAGGCGGCGACAGTCAGCGGAGAGACGCTGATCGCCGGTGGCGCGGAGGGATCAACCGCGGGCAACGGCGCCGGCTTGGCCGTCGGTGTGGCGGGGCGCGGAGGGGCAGGCGCCGGGGCGCGCGGGGTCGCGACTGGTCGACGACCACCTGGGGTAGGGCGGATCACCGTCCGATCGTTGTCCGCCGGTTCGGAGAATGGGTTGTCGCTCACTGGCCCTCGCTCCGTGGGCATTTGTCCGCCGCTACCGGTCGTACTGGCTCAAGCCGTAGTTCTGCATAACCCATTTCAGCGTGAAGCCGTAGTTCGGGTCGGTCGCATACACCCCCGTCAAGGCGTCGGCGAATGCCTCGGGATTGTCGGCCTGCTTCATGGCGTCCTTGTAGACCGGCGCGGTCGCCAGCAGGCGGCCGTGTTCGTCGAACGCCTGCGTCAACGAGTCGAACGCCCGAAACTTGGCGTTGATGGTGACGTTCTCACCCTTGATCACCTCGCGGGTCGGGCTTTCCACCGCGGGCTGGTCGCCGACCGCCTTGATGCCGAACGGGTTGTTGCTGCCAGGCGGGATGGCGGCGCCCCAGGCGCTTTCCACCGCCCACTGCGCGACGGTGACCGAGGCCGGTACCGTCCATTTCTTGTGCGACGCGATGGCGGCGTCGGCCACGTCGGGCGGGATCTCACCGAAGTGGCCGGTCGACGCAGGCAGGGGAACATTCTCGACCAGTGGCCTGGCAGCGAGCGCGTAGTAGGTGGGGCTGCCCGGATCGATGCGCCCGGACGGCGGCAGCATCTGCAGGATCGAGGCCTGGTAGGTTTCGATCGCCAGCGTGGTGCCGACATCGGCCACGCCGTTGACCGGGATCGGCGCGTGCGGCTTGGGCAGCCGGTCGTTGAGCAGCGACTGGATGACGAACACATCGCCGGGCGCGTTGGTGGCGTTGCGGCCGACCGAAGTGAAGATCGGCGGCGCGATGCGGCCCATTTCATCGACGCTCAGCACCGTTGGTGACGGAACCAGTCCCATGGCCGAATTAGTGTCACAGGCGGCGCGGCCGTGGCCAGTTGTTTGCGAGCGGCGGCCGGCGGGATCACCCTTCGGTCGCGATGTCGCCGAGCGGGGCAACCAAGCGCTCCCATGGGGTCGCCGCCAGACGGGTCAGCAATCGCCGGTCGTCCGTTACCACCTGGGTGCTGTGCAGCTCTGCCAGGGCAAGGTAGAAACAGTCGTAGGCGGGGTGACCCAAAGCGCTGGCAATCTCGAGTGCGCGGCCCGACAGCCGGACCGAGGGCACCAGTTCATCGAGCAGATCCGGCAACCCTCGCACCATCTCGGTCGCCTGTTCCGCGGCAATCTCGCCACGGCGCAGCTTCGCCCAGGCGACATTGCACACTTCCGGAACGATAAGATCGGGCGCCAGCGGCGTTCGCCCGCCCGCCAGCAATGCCTCGGCTGCGACATTGCGCGACTCCAGGATAAGCCACTTGCAGGCGACGCTGGCATCGACGACCAGCGTCACCGCGTGTCGCGATCCTGCCGGATCAGCTCGGCGCTGTCGCTTTGCCTGACGTTTTCGGGGGTGAGGCCGCGAATGCGCCGCGCCAGCGCGACACGTTCGACAGGCGTAAGCCGAGCCGCCGCCGTCAGCGCCAGGCGCAATTCATGTTCGAGCGAGTGCCCGTGTAATTTGGCCTTGCGGCGCAATGCGGTCACTACCTGGTCGTCCAGATTTCGTACCAAGACTTGTGCCATGCGCCGCCACCTTGCGCTATCCGGAACCGGTCGAACGAACACAAGAATCTTGACACTGATGACAGCCCCGCAATCCTGGTAGCATGGCACGGGGGCGATCCCCCTTACGACCGAGCGCGCTTGAGATGAGGCATGAAGCAGAGCGCCACACGCAGGATCATCTGGGGTGAAGCGTCGATCGGGCCTCTTGTTGGCGTGCCGCCTGCACCCGGCGCGACGACCGCCGCGGCGAGCGCCGATCTGCCGCGGCTCGATCCGATGCCCGCCAGCGCCGAGGAGGAGGCGGTCGCGCTGCTGCGCATTGCCGCGGAGGTGGAGGGGGCGCTGGTGCCTCAGTACCTGTTCACCGCGGGGTCACTGCTTCCCGGCGTCAGCATTCAATTGCCCGGGTTCGACCACGCCATCCAGTCGGATGACTGGTACGATGTCATGCGGGTGCTTGCGAAACAGGAAATGGGTCATCTGATCACGCTCCAGAACCTCCTGCTCGGCCTTGAATCCGCGCCGCACCTCGATCGCGAGAACTTCCCCACCGCCTCGCCGTTGTATCCGTTCCCGTTCAGACTTCAGCCGGTGCGTCTGGCAACGATTGCGCGCTACGTCTGCGCGGAAGCGCCGCGCAATGTGGCGGCAGCGGATCAGTCCGATCTGGCCGACGCGCAGCGCGAGGCCAAGGTCACCGGCGGCCAACTGCCGCGGGCGGGGCAGATCTACGAGCGGCTGTTCTACCTGTTCCAGGATGGCGACGCCCCGCAGGATCCCTGGCCGGATTTGCAGAACCCGTTCCCGCACTGGCCCGACTGGCACGTCGATCCCGCCAAACTCGGCTTCAATCAGGATCGCCAGGCGACCTCTGCGGAATGGCGTGGCCAGGGCGACGATGAACCGCCGGACACCGCGATCTATGTCCTGCCGATCAAGGACAAGGCGTCCGCCCGCGTGGCGATCCACGCCCTGGGCATCCAGGGCGAAGGGCCGATCGGCGACGGCGGCGTGACGCATTTCGACAAGTGCCTGCGCATCTTTCGCGAACTTCGCGCGGTCAGCCAGCAACCAGGTGCACCGGCCTTCATGCGCAACCAGGCCGACGATCCGCGCACCGGCCTCGGCGGCAGCGCGACGATATCGCACCCCACGACGCTGGTGTGGGCGAAACTCGGCAATGCGCGCTATCAGATGCTGCTCAGCGACATCGCGCTGTCGCTGTCGGCCGGATCGACCGGCACGCTTGCCTCGATCCAGGCGACCAGGACCGATGTTCTCGGCTGGGCGTTCCGCGAGATGCTGGCCAACATAAAGCCCCTGTCCGAGGAACTGCGGCAGATGCCGCTCACCGCCGAAGCGGGCGCGGCGTTAGCGGGTCTACCGTTCGAACTGCCGGAGCAGGCGTTGCCGACGGACACCGCCGCCCAGATCGCGTATCTCCGCGACCGCGTCGCGGAATCGATACAGCTCCGCGCCCAGATCCAGACCGCTCTCAATCCCAGCCCGAAACAGAAGGGGATACTCAAGGTCATCGACAATCTGGACGTGATCATGAGCCGCAAGATCGGCGCGACCGCAGCCTGAAGGGGGGAACAACCGTGGCAGTGATCTACAGGATTCATCCGGCCATCGGCGTGGCCCGGGTGGGCAATCACCCTAGCGCGTTCTTTGTCGGCCCCGAGGTTCCCGATGCCCCCGGCGTGGAGATCGGCGCCGGCGGCGTCGAAACGCCGATCGTCCGCTACAAGGATCAGGGCCGCGTCAAGCGCCAGGCGGCGCGGTTTCGCGTGTTCCGCTACCAGCAGGATGCGGCCGGGGCTAGCACCCTGATCGGCGAGGTGACCGCCGATGAAGCACAGATCGAGTGGCACGTGGACCTCGTCAATCGCAAGGCGGCGCTCGATCACAGCCCTGACCCGAGCCATCCGGCGCGTCCCCGCAACACCGATATTGCGGACCGAGACAGCCTGGTGGTCCGCAACCCTCAGCCGGTGACTATCTCCGGGGCGAACCAGGACGCGCGACCGTTCAATGGCCGCTTCATGGGGAAGGAAGTCTACCTCGGCGAACTGCGAACCGACACCAAGGGCCGGCTGATCGTTCTCGGTGGACGCGGTGTCAGTGAATCGGTTCCGCCCGGCCAGGACCTGCCGGAATTCGCCAACAATGACCGCTGGCACGACGATGTGTCGGACGGGCCGGTAACGGCCGTCGTCACCTTGCCCGGCCAGGAGCCGATTGCGGTGCACGATGCGTCGTGGGTGGTCGTCGCGCCACCGGATTTCGCGCCGGCGATCAACTCCATCGTCACCCTGTATGACGTGGCATTCGGCGCCGCCGTCGAGAAGGGGGCGCTGAAGCCGGAGCCCAGACCCTCATTCCGTCGCCACATCAAGCCGCTGATCGAGCGCGCGTCGGACCTGCGCTGGGTTAACAACTTTTCCCGCTGGCAGGATCTGGCCGCCATCGACTGGCAGGCACTGGGCAGCACCGATGCCGGCAACGCCGCCACGCGGTCGAAGGTGGCGAAGCGGCTCCAGTCGCCCGGTCTGCGTGACTTCATCATGCCGGCGTTCATGGCTAGTTATGTCAGGCAGTGGGCGGACGGCGATTTCGTTGCCGATCTCACCGGCGCCGACCCGGTGGTTCCGGTTCCGGATCAGCTCGATCGCGCCGCGCTCGACGCCTGCGTCGGCAACAACTTCTTTCCCGGCATCGAGGCCAGCATCAACCTGCGCGACAAGGACATCTACGCGCAGCCGTTGCGGCTCGACCCGACCAACGCCGGCAAGGTCTATCCCGGCTGCCTGAGCGAGATCATGGCGGTGCCATGGCAGGCGGACTTCCGCGATTGCGACGGCGGTCAGTGGTGGCCGTCGCAGCGGCCGGACATCGCGATGACCGACGGCAACAAAATTCCCGGCAGTCAGGCGAACTGGGAGGATCCGATTCCGGAAGGCGATCACCAGGGCATGGTCGACCACGTCCTGCAGCTTGGCTTCATC
Source organism: uncultured Alphaproteobacteria bacterium (assembly GCA_963819855.1). Taxonomy (GTDB): domain Bacteria; phylum Pseudomonadota; class Alphaproteobacteria; order Acetobacterales; family Acetobacteraceae; genus JAMXLO01. Next base: position 23,857 of record CAWFYC010000031.1, on the reverse strand, counting down.
GTCGCGGCGCAGGCAGGCGGGCAGCGCGTATTCGTGGAAGCCGATCGCGACCCGCAGTTCCCGAGGGACGTGTAGTCGGCGATCTTGTCGCGGTTCCGCCATGACGTGATCGTCGTGGGCGGTGGCCCCGCGGGTGCGGCCGCGGCAATTGCGCTGGCAGAAAGGGGCCTTGCCGTCGCGTTGTTTGCGCACCGGCGCGGAGCCAACCCGCTGATCGGCGAAACCGTGCCGCCGTCGATCATGCGTCCACTGGTTCGATTGGGCCTGTGGGAGACGTTCGTTGCGGCCGGCCATCGGCCATCGCCGGGCACTGTCGTGATCTGGGGCAACGCGGAGCCGTTCGAGAGCGAGTTCATCGTCAACCCATACGGGACGGGCTGGCATCTCGATCGCGAGCGCTTCGACGGCATGTTGCTCTGCGCTGCCCAAGCCGCGGGGGCCGAGGTGCGCCTTGCCGCGGCGGCTGACGTGGAGGCACAGGCGCCCTGGATCATCGACGCAACCGGGCGAGCGAGCTGGCTGGCCCGGCGTCATGGAATCAGGCGCCACTCACTCGATCGGCTGGTGGCGCTGGTGAGGTTCGGTTCGCTCGAGTGCTCCGATGACCGGATGTTCATCGAGGCGCGGTCCGGCGGCTGGTGGTATGCCGCTGCCCTGCCCAGGGATCGGGTCATTGTCGCGTATTTCACCGACTCCGATCTGCTGCCGCCGGATCGCACCCAGGCCTGGGATTGCATGCTTCGCGAAACCGAGCTTGTGTCCGGCCTTACGGCTGCCGCGCGGAACTGGTCAGCCGTGCACATCGTCGCTGCGTCGAGCGGATGCCTGTCGCACTTCACCGGACCGGGTTGGATGGCAATCGGCGATGCCGCGCTGTGCTACGATCCATGCTCGGGGCAGGGTTTGACCAAAGCGTTGCAGTCCGCCCTGGCTGCCGCGGAGGCAATCGCGGCCCACCAGGCGGGCGAGCCCGATGCGGTGGATGCATTTGCCGAAGCGACCGCGCAGGAATTCCGGACGTTCCTCAACAACCGCCGCGCCAATTACCGCCGCGAACAGCGCTGGCCCGACTCCGCGTTCTGGCAGCGGCGCCACGCGGCGCCAGCCGCACGATCTGTCGCGGATTACCGCCGGTGAGCTGCCAATAGCCTCCCCGCCGCGCGCCGCTGCAGACGTGAGCGCACCGCCGCGAGGATGGGGCCGGTAACGATCAATGGGGCACACCCCATCGCCTCCCACAGGCGGAAGGCAAAGTCTGGATGCAGTACCACCGGGCCGCCGCCGTTCTCGAAGTTCCATCGATTGCCGGTATCGAGGTAGGATTCCGTCGCCAGACCCTCGGCGAGCACCACGTCATGGCGCGCGAGTTCGACATGAAAATAGGTGACTTCGTCGCACTGTTCCGGCCCGATCGTCGATCCGTTGATCAGGTGCTTGATCGGAATCATCACGTCATCGACGAACACAGAATGATCCGGCGATAGCAGCAGATCGCGCACGGGGATGCCGTCGCCGAATGCGCCGGCGCAGATCCGGATCGGCCAGACCTCGGCCGGGCGCGGATGCCGGCGGCAGTCGACCCGGCGGCGACCGATCCACACCGCCGGCATCACGCCGCCGAAGCGAGCCTGGATCGGATCGCCCGGTCGCAGGTCCTCCACGGCGACCTGGCCGTTCGTGGTTTGGATGCGCGTGCCGGCGGCGAAACAAGCCAGCACGACGATGTCGGTACCGGACACGGCGTCGGGCTGCGTCATGAATATCTGATGGGAGTGGTCTCCCGACGTCGCCAGCGTCAGCGTTCCGGACGCGCCCGTCACGGTCAGCGAGCCCGGCGTCCAGACGGCATTGTCGAAGGTCAGTCCGGTCAGCGCGATCGTGCTGTCGGTCGACATCGTCACCAGCGTGCCGGCATCGTTGGTCGGCTGCGCCAGGCGCAACAAGCCTGCGTTGGTTCCGCCGTTGCCGAACAGCGATACATCGATGCCGCTGCCGATACTGCCGCCGATATCGAGCTCCTGCACCGCTGACAGGGTCCCCGTCCCGGTCACATCGCCCGTGATCGCCAGCACGGTCGGGGAGTTCCCGAAATTGGCGGTGGCCAGCGACCCGTTGTCCACGACGTTCGCCGCGATCGTGCCGATACCGGAGAACACGTGGCCGCTGTTGATGGAGAACGCCCCGCCGACGCCGGTGCTGCCGAGCACTAGTTCGCCGGACTGTGCGACGGAGATCGTTCCGCCGTTGCCCATCGTCAGGTTGCTGGCGGAGTCCTGCACATCGCCACCCGAGTCGACCTGTATCGTCGCCGCGAAGCCCGGCGACCCCAGGTTGATCCCGCCTGTCGTCGTGAAGGTTCCATCGGCCACCAGGGTGCCGCCACCACCACCAACGCTACCTACGTTCAACAACGTCGCCGACACGACGACGCCCGCATCGATCGCCAGCGTCGCCGCCCCGGTGTCGAACGCCAGGTCCTGGCCAATCGTGATATTGCTGAAGAAGCCGCTGCCACCCAGCGAGAGAGCGCTGCCCGGACCGATGTCCAGGATTTGCGAGCCGATGCTGCCGGTGACCGTGCCGGAGAACGACACGAACTGGGTCAGATCGAGCGAGCCCGGTGCCTGGATAGCCGGGGTGGTCCCCTGCACCCAGTTCCCCGACGCGTTCCAGGAGCCGCCATCGGCACCTGACCAGGTGAAGGCGCTCCCCGACATGCGTTCCCTCCTGTCGCCTGGCCCCCCTATGTGCGACGCGTCGTCGTTCGGATGGCCAAGCGATTAACCATGTTTCGGGTGCTGAAATCTGTCAAACCGGTGTCCAGCCGCCGCGACCCGATGATTGCGGGGTTACCGCGCAAATCGGCAGGACCAGCGTGCGCGGCGGCTTGCGGCTGGTGCACCGTGCGCGTTGTCGCCGCATCGACGAAGCGCAGCGAATCGACGTGCAAAGTCCGCCGAACAACGTGCGGATTCCTGACCCGGCCTGCGTATTCATGCTTTGGCCGCTCAGACTGCCCACTTGTGACCGAGCGCGCGCAACGCGGCTTTCGGCTCGCGGGCCAGGATCGTCATCAATGCCCGTGCACTTGGGTCCATCAGCGTGCGGCCCTGTTCCCAGTTCTGCAAGGTCGCGACAGGCACATGGATGGCCGCGGCGAACTGCCGCTGTGACATGCCGAGCCGCTTGCGGATCACCGCCGGCGAGATGATGTCCTCGTCACGGATCGACTCGTCCGGGTCATAGCCATCCTCGCGCATGTGGCGGTGGATGTCCGCTTCCGTCGTGGCGTCGATTTTCGCGAGATCGACGTCCGGGCTGCGTTCCATGATGGCGTCGAGGGTCATTCTTCGTTGCTTCGCCATGTCCTGACATCCTTGCCGCTTGCCTTCCACGCATTGATGATCCAGCGCACGCCCGGGCGATCGGTGTAGATCACCACATAGACTTGGCGACTGATTTCGCCGATTGCCCTGATCCGCTCTTCGCCATAGTCGCGCCGCCGATCGATCGCCTCGACCGTGCGGCCGGCGAAAATCCGCGCGGCGTAGTCGAAACCAAAGCCACGCTCCCAGCGTGTCTTCTCACTTTTGGCCGGGTCCCAGCCGAATTCCACAGGGCAATGTAGATTGCCGACGAGTCCGCTTCAAGCGGACAACGGGGTTCGCCGCGGCGGAGAGCTGTCAGAGCGCAAAGGAGCACCGCTGTCGCGTCACGAGGTACGCATCACCCTCCCCACCGCCTCGCCCAGCAGCTCGACCCCCAGATCCACCTCCGCCTCGCTCACCGTCAGCGGTGGCGCGATTCGCATCACCCCGCCGGACGCGCCCGCCCGCACGATATTGGCCGAAAGCCCCAGCTCCAGCGCCAGATCCGTCACCGCGTCCGAGATCGCAGCTGCGTCACGCCCGCCCGCGTCGCGGAACTCCAGCCCCAGCAGCAGCCCGCGCCCGCGCACATCGCCGACGCAGTCAAATCGCTGCTGCAAGCCGCGCAGTCCGGCCGCAAGCCGCGCGCCCATCAGCTTCGCTCGTTCCGCCAGCCCGTCGCGCTGCACGATCTCCAGCACCTTCAGCCCCACGCTCGCCGGCAGCGGGTCGTTCACGTGTGTGGTGTAGAACAGGAATTCTCGACGTTCCGCCTCCACGGCGATTGCGTCCGACGTCTGCACCGCCGAGAGCGGCAGCCCTGCCCCCAGCGTCTTCGACAGCGTCAGGATGTCCGGCACCACGCCGTCGCGCTCGAACGCGAACATCAGCCCGGTGCGCCCCACCCCGGTCTGCGCTTCGTCCAGGATCAGCAGCATCCCGCGCGCCCGGCAATGTGCCGCCAGCGCGTTCAGGTAGCCCACCGGCAGGTCGATCACGCCCCCACTGCTCAGCACCGGCTCGGCGATGAATGCCGCCAGGTTGCCGGTGCACGTCCGGTCCAGCCACTCGAACGCATCTTCCAGCTCCTCGCGCCAGCCCACGCCGGCGAAGCGCGGCCGGTACGTGTTCGGCGCCGGGATCGCGAAGTTGCCCGGCATCATCGGCCCGATGCCGCGCCGTCCCGCCTTGTAGGTCGCCGAAGCCGATCCGCTGGTCATGCCGTGCCAGGACTGCGCGAACCCCACCACCTCCCACTTGCCGGTGACCAGCTTGGCCAGCCGGATCGCCGCCTCGTTCGCCTCGCCGCCGGTGGACAGCAACATCGCCCGAGGCAGGTCCGGCACCAGTCCGGCGAGCGTCTCGGCCAGCGCCACCACCGGCTCGCACAGCATCGAGGAGAACAGGTGGTCCAATTGGCCCACCGCCTCGCGCACGGTGGCGACGATCTCCGGATGGGAGTGGCCGAGGATCGCGCTCATCTGGCCGGAGGTGAAGTCCAGCACCCGTCGGCCGGCCGTGTCGTACAGGAACGCGCCCTCGGCGCGGGTCGGCACGAACGGGACGAAGTCGCCGCCATAGCCCAGCATGTGGCGCCGCGCGCGCGTCCAGAACCGCTGGTCCACGGATTGCGATACATCGTCCATCGGTGGCATCCCCCGTCAGTGATCGATCGGCTCCACCAGATAGCGGCAACGGCGGGAACCGGCCAGCATGGTGCTGCTGTCCCGACCGCCCAATTCGCGGAACCAGGAGTTGTCCATTGAGCGCGGCGACGCCGACGAGCGGGAGCTGGGCGGATGTCGTGGGCGAGGGCCGCCTGCCGCTGTTCGCCCTGATCTGCCTCGGTGTCTGGCTGAACGCCGCCGACAGCCTGATCACCGCCACCATCATGCCAAGTGTCGGCCGCTCGCTCGGTGGCTACGCCTATTTCGGCTGGGCCACGGCCGGCTATCTGCTGGGCTCGGTGCTGGCCGGCGCTAGCTCCGGCGTGCTGGCGCTGCGGTTCGGCCTGCGGTCTGCCACCGCGGCAGCGGCGCTGTTCTACGCGGTGGGGTGCGCGTTGAGCGCGGTCGCACCCGAGATCTTTACCTTTCTGGCGGGACGCGTCCTCCAGGGGGTCGGCGGCGGCTGGGTGGTCGGCCTGTGCTCGGTGGCGATCGGACTGCTGTTCGCGAATCGCCTGCTGCCGCGCGTCTACGGCGCGATCAGCTCGGTCTGGGGTATCGCGGTTCTGGTGGGGCCGTTGCTGGGCGGGCTGTTCGCCGACGCAGGCTCCTGGCGCGCCGTGTTCTGGCTGTTTGCGGTCCAGGGGGTGGCTGTGGCCGCCGCCGCGAGGGTCATGCTGCCGGCGGCGGAGGCAGCCGACGTTCCGAGTACCGGTGGCGTGGCCGCAGCTGGGCCTCATCGCTCTCGGCGTAATGCTGATCGCGACGGCGGACTTGGCCAGCGATTTCGCCCGCACCGCCGCGCTGACCGCGTCTGGCGTCGTGGCATTCCTGCTCGCGTTGCGGCTGGATGGGCGCAGCGCGGTGCGGTTGCTGCCGCGCGGATCGGGCGATCTGCGTACCGTCCATGGTGCCGGGTATGCCACCATGTTCCTGCTCAATGCCGCGTCGATGGGGCTGGTGGTGTATGGTCCGGCCGTCCTGCAGACACTGCGGGGTCTTTCGGCGCTGGCCGCCGGTTACGTGGTTGGCGCCGAGGCCGTGTTCTGGACTGCCGCCGCACTTCCGGTGTCCGGGTTGACTGGCCGCTGGCCGGGCCGCCTGATCCGGCTCGGGGTCGTCGCCGTCTTTGCCGGGTTGTTGGTCTGCGCCCTGGTGTTCGACAACAGCCATATTGCCTGGGTGGTGATTGCGTGCGGCCTGGTCGGCACCGGGTTCGGCCTGTCGTGGGCGTTCATGAGCCAGGGCATCCTTGGTGCCCTTGGCGATGACGAGCGGGCGATCGGCGGCGCGGGCATCGCGACGGTGCGGCTGACCGGCGCCGCCGCCGGAGCGGCAACGGCCGCGGCGGTTGCCAACCTGGTCGGTTTCGCCGGCGGCTTCTCGGTGCCCGCGGCGAGTGCGGCAGGGGTCTGGGTGTTTGTCGCCGCGCTTCCGGTGGCGGGACTGGCCTGCCTCACCGCCTGGCGTCTGGGTTCGCCGCGTGCCGCCGACGGCCAGGACTGACCGGCAGATGCGCGCGGTCCTCGGCTTCATTGCCGGTGCGATCTCCGTCCTGGTGTTCCACCAGGGTGCCTGGGCGCTGTTCTGCCTTGGCGGCCTGATGCCACCGCCCTACCCGACGACGCCGATCCCGCCCTGGGGTGTGCCGCAGATCGTCGATTTCTGCTTTTGGGGCGGCCTGTATGGCGCCGCCTACGGCCTCGCGGCACCGAAGCTGCCCGTGCCCGCCTGGGTCTCTGGCCTGCTGTTGGGCGTGATCGCCTCGCTGGTGTTCTGGTTCATCGTGCTGCCGCTCAAAGGGGAGCCGGCCGCCGGCGGCTGGGCGTGGCAGAGCATGGTCGTGGTGCTGGTGATCCAGCTGGCATGGGGCATCGGGGTCGGCGTGATCCTGTCCATCCTCCGCGAAAGCACGCGGTGGCGATCCTGACCGGCTACGAACTGGCAACCGCCTGGTCGTCGCCGTCGCCGGGCTTCGGCCGGGCGTGGTTGCCGCGATGCTCGCCGACACGGCTGTAGGCCACGATGCCGGCCTGCGTGCGCGCCAGCGTGTCGTAGGTGGTGGCGTGTTGTGGCGGTGGCAGATGGCTCGGCGCCGCCGTGGCCGTAGCGGGGCTGGCCGGCACGCTCTGCCCGGCAACCTGTGCCGCAAGGGTCGCGTCGAACGACGTCGCCTTGGCATCGGTCGAGGGCTTGGCCTCGCCCTTGCCGCCCACCGAGGCGGCGGCATCCGACGAACCGAGGTGGTTCGACACCCAGGATGCACCCTGGGCGCCGGAAACCACGGCACCGATGACGCCGGCAATGATCGCGATCGGGAACATGAAACGCCTCCCGTGACTGGGTCGCGGGAGGCGGTGCATCAAACGTGCCAGACGCTACTTCAGTGGCGAGAACGCGGCCGGCACCACCAGCATGTTCTCCTGCTTCAGCAGGGCGCCCGGCGGGCCACCGGGGGGCCACACGCCCTTGGCCACCGCCTCGGCGCGGATACGGGAGCGTTCACCGGCGTCCTTGTAGGCCCAGATGTGGCACCACTTGTTCAGCCCGCCGAGTTCCGAGTACCAGGCGCCGACCAGCGGCGACAGCGCGATGCGCCCGGGCACCTTCTCGGCCCAGCGCTCCATCACCGCCGGCAGCGTACCCGGCGCATAGGTGTACATGCGGATCTCATAGATGCCGCCCAGCGTGCGCGGCTCCAGCGGCGGCGAGAACGGCGCCGGCATGAAGATTTCGCTGCGCTGCTCCAGCGTGAGTTCGCGAGTGTTCGGCGGCCAGCCTTCGGCCTTCGACGCTTCGGCGCGCACCTTGGCCCGCTGGTCCAGGTTGTCATACGGCCAGACATGGATCACCTGATTGAGCGGCCCCACCTCGGTGTGCCAGAACGCGGCCAGCTTCGAGAACTTCTCCCGAATGGCGAGCGCGCCGCCGAAGCGTTCCTCGAAGGTTGGGATGTTGCCCGGCTTCAGCGTGTAGGTGCGCATTTCGATGATCATCGGTCGCCTCCCGTTGCGGTGGATGTGGCGACGTTAGTGCGCGCGGCCTCGACTCGGCAAGCGAGCCAAGGTACGCAGGTGCATGGACGACCGCCAGATGATCAACGACCTGTTCGTGCGCTACACCACCGCGCTGGATGCCGGCGATGTGGCAGCCATCGTCGGCTGCTTCACCGCAGACGGCGCGCTGGAAAGTCCGGTGGTCGGTATATACGCCGGTCGGGACGCAATCCGCGAATTCGCCGAACGCTTCGCGCAGTTCCGCGAGCGCGGATCGCAGTTGCGGCATTTCATCTCCAACCTGGCGGTGCAGGTGGACGGCGATGCGGCAAGGGCGACCTGCTATCTGCTGAATGTCATTACGCGCAACGGCAAGGCCGAGCTGATGCCGCCCGGAAGGTATGATTGCAGATTGGCGAAGGTCGATGGTCAATGGCTGTTCAAGCACCGCCTGGTGGTGCTGGACGGCGAGGTGAAGCTGGACGGGATCTGACCCTGACCGTGGACGAAACAGGCCGATGACGGTCCCCATCGTCATTCCCGCGCAAGCGGGAACCCAGAGCTACCGCACGGATCTCGCCCTGGGTTCCCGCTTGCGCGGGAATGACAACGGGGGGCGGTTTCTTGTTAATCCCACTGCGCCCACAGTAGTATTTGGGAGCGTCGCTCCTCGCAATGACAGGGATGACACGGTCGCTTAGCTGAAGCTTGCGAAACACAGCCCCGTGCCGCTGAGCGCCGGCGTGCGATAGCCGGGCACGTAGCTGACCCAGTCAAGCTCCAGCGCCCCGAGCGTCCCCGCCAGACAGAGCCAGTTGCGGATCTCGGAGCTGCCCGACATCAGCTTGGTCAGCGGCGCATCGCGAAAGAACGCCGCGTCCTTCCGCCGCAGCGCATCGATCACCGCATGATCGAATGCCTCGTCCACGATGAAGTGGCTCAACCCGCCCGACGCCATCACACCGACGCGTGCATCCCCCGGGAACGCCTCAACCGCACGCCGCAGCGCCTCGCCCAGCGCCACACAGCGTGCCGGCAGCGGCTGGTTCGGCGGATAGTAGGCATTGAGGAACACCGGCACGATCGGCACGCCGTCCGGCAGATAGAACCGGTGTACAAACGAATACGCGTGCCCCTCGCGCTTGTCCTCGCGTAGCGAGCGCATCGCCGACAGATCGAACCCGTCCCGCTGCAACGCCGCGATCAGATGCCGTGCCAGATCGGCGTCACATGGATAGTGGGATTCCACGATCTCCTTCTGATACGGCAGCCGTCCGAAGATCGTCTCGCCGTAGTAGATCCCGATCGCCGGCATGTTGTCGTGTTGGAACAGCTCCTCCTGGTCGTCGCCCACCACGATCACCGAGTCCAGCCGCGCCGCCGCCACATCGTCGCGCAGCCGCGCCATCGCTGTCATCGCTTCGCCATGCCGTCGCGCCAGGTGCGCGGGCGCGATCCGCTCCAGCGCGTCGGTCGGCGCGCGTGTCAGCAGCGTGTCGTAGTCGCACGGATTGCCGTCGAAATCGACGAACTGGCGCGCCTTGTCGCGGGCGAGGAAGCCGGACTGCCAATCCTCGATCCGCGAGGCGAGCATCGGGCTGTGCGACGAACCGAATGCGGCGACAAGCTTGGCCATTGCGGGTTCCTCCTGGCGACATCCTGGTGTGGCGACGGGCACGCCGTCAATCAAAGGGCATCTCATCGAGGTCGGCGTGGACAACATCGGATCCTGGGCCATATAGCCCGCAAGAGAGGAACCTGCCGAGATGAACAGAAGAGACCTGCTTGCCCTGGCTGCGGCGACCCCAGTGTCGCTGATCGGCTCGCCGACACAGGCTGCGAGCATATCCCTGCCGGCTGGGTTCCGTCGTGTGCGCCCATCCGACCCGGCGTGGCCGAGCCAGGCGAGTTGGGAGAAACTCAATCAAAGTATCGGCGGCAGACTGATCAAGGTTCAGCCGCTGGTCGCGGCGTGCAGGAATGCGGCCGACACCGCGCCCTGCCAGGACCTGCTCAAGCTGTTGCGAAATCCCTATTACGTCGGCGATCAGCCTGCCGGAACCCAGACCGCCGGCTGGGTCGACGCCTGGATGTCGGCACCCAGCGCCTATGCAGTGGCGGCCCAGACCACCGCCGATGTCGTTGCCGCGGTGAACTTCGCGCGCGACAACAAACTGCGCCTGGTCGTCAAGGGCGGTGGGCACAGCTATCAGGGAACCTCCGATGCCGCCGATTCGCTGTTGATCTGGACGCGGCCAATGAACAAGGTCGTGCTGCACGACGCCTTTGTCGCGCAGGGCTGCGCGGGGCAACACGCGCCGCAGCCTGCCGTCAGCGTCGAAGCGGGCGCGGTATGGATGCATGCCTACGACGCCGTGACCACGAAGGGCGGCCGTTACGTCCAGGGCGGCGGTTGTGCCACGGTCGGTGTCGCCGGGCTGATCCAGAGCGGTGGGTTCGGCAGCTTCTCAAAGAACTATGGGAGCGCGGCCGGCGGATTGCTGGAAGCCGAGGTGGTCACCGCCGACGGGCAGGTGCGCATCGCCAACGCCTGCACCAACCCGGACCTGTTCTGGGGCCTCAAGGGCGGCGGTGGCGGCAGCCTGGGCGTGGTCACCAGGCTGACGCTCAGGACGCGCGAGCTTCCCGCTCAATTCGGTGGCGCGAGCGTCACGATCAAGGCGACATCCGACCAAGCATATCGCCGGCTGATCAAGCAGTTCATCGGCTTCTATCGCGACAACCTGCTGAATGCGCATTGGGGTGAGAGCGTTACCTTCGGCGCCGACAACACGTTTGCGGCCTCGATGGTGTTCCAGGGCCTGGATCGACAGCAGGCAGCGGACGCATGGCGGCCGTTTGTCGATTGGATCGCCGCATCACAGGACGACTTCACCGTGATGTCGCCATTCGGCTTCTCTGCCATGGCCGCGCGGAATTGGTGGAGCGCCGAAAACCTGAAGCGGAACCCGCACAGGCGGGGGTTCTTCGACGAGCGACCGGATGCTCCGGAGGACAATGTCTGGTTTGCCGAGCAGAACACCGAACTTGGGGTCTTCATCCACGGATATCAGTCGGTTTGGCTGCCGGAATCCTTGCTGCACAAAGAACAGCAGCAGCGGTTTGCCGAGACGTTGTTCGCGGCTACCAGGCATTGGGCGGTCATGCTGCATTTCAACAAGGGACTGGCGGGCGCCAGCGCCGAGGATGTAGCGGCGGCGCGGGACACTGCGATGAACCCGGCGGTGCTGTCTGCCTTTGCGCTGGCGATCATCGCGTTTGGCGATCCTGCCGCCTATGCCGATCTGATCAAGCCGCCATCCAATCTGGCAACCGCGCGCGCGAACGCGGCAAAGATCGCCAGCGCCGGAAACGAATTGCGAAAGATGGTACCGAACGCGGGTTCCTACGTGTCCGAAAGCGATTACTTCGAGCGCGACTGGCAGCACGCGTTCTGGGGTCCGAACTATCGCCGGCTGCGCGCGATGAAGACCAAGTACGATCCAGCGGGGCTGTTCTTTGTCCATCATGGGGTCGGCAGCGAGGACTGGAGCGCGGATGGTTTCTCCCGGCTGCGGTGACGCATGCGCTGTCAACGACGGGCGGGGCGTCGCATGGCTTGCCGCCCATCTCGGCCGCCCCAGGGCGCCCTTCTCTAACTCGATTTCTCTGCTACCGTGGCTGCGGGTGCTCCCTGCGTGCAAGGGCAGCGATGCGGGAGCGGACGATGACAACCGACGTGGGCCGCCGCTGTGTATTGACGGGGCTTGCCGCGATGGCCCTAGCCCCGGCGCGAGCCGTCGCGGGCGATGACTCCGCGACCTATCGCAGCGCGACCGACCTCATGCAATCGCTCCTGGCCCGACAGGTCTCCGCGCGTGAGCTGACAGACGCTGCAATCGCCCGCATCGAAGCGCTCGACCCAAAGATCAACGCTGTTGTCGTGCGCGATTTCGACCGGGCGCGTGCGGCTGCCGATGCCGCCGATGTTGCTCTGGCGCGCGGCGAGCGCCGTCCGTTGCTCGGCCTGCCGATGACGGTCAAAGAACAGTTCAATGTCGCCGGCCTGCCGACCACCTGGGGCTTCCCGAAATTCCGGAACTGGCGCCCCGATACCGATGCGCTTGCCGTCCAGCGGCTCAAGGCCGCCGGCGCAATCATTATCGGCAAGACCAATGTTCCGATGGGCCTCAGCGACTGGCAGAGCTTCAATGAAGTCTACGGTACCACCAACAACCCCTGGGATCTCGGCCGCACGCCGGGCGGTTCCTCGGGCGGCGCCGCGGCCGCACTTGCCGCCGGGTTCGTTCCGTTGGAGCTTGGCTCCGACATCGGCGGGTCGCTTCGCGCGCCGGCGCACTTCTGCGGCGTGTTCTCACACAAGCCCAGCCTCGAGCTGATACCACAGCGCGGATCGGGACCACCTGAGACCCCCGCTATCGTGGCTCATGGCGATTTGTCCGTGATCGGTCCGATGGCGCGCAGTGCCGCGGATCTTGCGCTCGAACTCGGCGTTCTGGCGGGGCCGGACGAATTGTGGGACGGCATCGGCTACAAACTTGCGCTGCCTGAACCGCGTCACGACAAACTTGCGGATTATCGTGTGCTGGTTATCGATGCGCATCCGCTGTGCCCGACGGCCACAGGCGTCAAAGCGGCGCTCGACGGTCTGAGCGACCGCCTTGCCAAGGCTGGGTGCACAATCGTTCGCGCGAGCCCCGATATGCCCGACCTGGCGCGCACCACGCGGAATTACTGCGAGCTATTGTCGGCCGCCTTGAGCGTCGACCAGTCACCCGACGAGCGTGCACGGACTGAAGCCGCCGCCACGGCGCTGTCACCGGATGACATGAGTTTAACAGCCGCGTTCCTGCGTGGCGCGACCATGAGCCAATCGGCGTGGGCGCAGACGAGCCGTATCCGGGGTGGGATTCGGGCGCGTTGGCAGGCTCTGTTTCAGGAAGTCGATGTCATTATCTGTCCGCCGACGCCGACCACGGCCTTTCCGCACGATCACTCGCCGCAATGGACGCGGCGGCTCGACATCGACGGTAAGAAGATCTCTTACGATGACCAGATCGTGTGGGCGGCGGTCGCGACGCTGACCGGCCTGCCGGCGACAGTCGCGCCGATCGGGCATGATGCAAGCGGCCTGCCCGTGGGCGTGCAGATCATCGGCGGCTACCTGGAGGACCGCACGACGATTGCGTTCGCGGGCTTGATTGAGCGCGAATTCGGTGGCTTCAACCCACCACCGAATCTCTGATCCATCCGGGCAGGAACATCCAGCATCGATAACAGCTTCGGTCCCTCCGCCCTCGGCGGAGCTGCAACTTGGGCCGCAAGCATCGATCCTGTAGCATCTGTCCAGGTGAACAAAGGGGATCAACCTGCATGCCCAAGACCCGCGGCACCGGGCTGCTGATGGCCTGGATGGATGTCGATCCGACGCACGAGAATGCCTTCAATCGCTGGTACGACGAGGAACACATCGGTCGCCTGCTGGCGATCCCCGGTTTCCTATCTGCCGCGCGCTATGCTGCGCTGCGCGGGGCACCAAAATATCTCGCGATGTACGAACTCGAGGACCATAACGTACTGCGCAGCGCCGCATTCCTCGATGCCGTGCGCTACCAGCCTTCGCCCGAACGCAGCCGCTTCTCCGGCGGCTATGTCGGCCGCAACTACCTGCTGAACGGCTACCGGCAGATTTTCCCCGCGCGCACCGACCCGATCGACAACACGATGGGTCCGGCGCCGTTCCTGCAAATGGGCCGCATCGACATCGCGGCGGCGATGGAGGAGGAGTTCAACGACTGGTACAATACCGCCTACATTCCCGGCTATCTCACTGTCCCGGGCTGCATCCGCGCCCGCCGCTATCTCGCCGTCGAGGGCCAGCCGAAATACCTGACCGTGTACGAGTTTGAGAACGCCGGTGTCCCCGACACACCCGAATGGGCGCGCGCCCGCTCCGGCAATCCGTGGAATGCCCGCATGCGCCCCCATGTGCGGCTCGATGAAGGCTCGCCCGCCGTGTTCCGTCGCATCTTGCCGGCATGACCCCGAGTGACTGACCATGTCTTTCATCGGACCTACGCGTGACATGGACCAGGTTGTAGGCGTCTGGCGCGAAGCGGTGGAGCGGCTGACGCCGGTGCCGCTTGGGGAGCGGCAGGGGTTCCTCGCCCTGCCGCCGATGCGGGAAGCGCACGCCGAGGCGCATGCCTCGGTCGCGGCATTTCACCAGATCGAGCTGCAACAGCCTCCCGCGCCAACTTCGCCGGCCGCCGTTCGCGTCGCCGCATGGAACCTGGAGCGCTGCCTCTATCCGGAGGAGGCGGCGCGAATTCTACTGCGGCATCGCGTCGATGTGGCGCTGCTGACCGAGCTGGACGTCGGCGTGCTGCGCACCGGCCAGGTGCACACGATCGGCCGCATCGCCGCGGGGCTTGGCCACGGTTATTGCTACGGACTGGAGTTTCTCGAACTTGTGCCGATGGCGCCCCCGCCGGACTTCCCACGTAACGGCAGCGAGAACACCGAGGGCTACCACGGCAACGGCATCGTTGCGTCATTGCCGATGCACAATCCGATCGTCATCCGCCTCGACGAGATGGCGGACTGGTATATGCCCGGAGACCGCCAGCGCCGCATCGGCAACCGCATGGCCATCGCCGCCACCTTCAGCGCCGGCGCCATCCGCTTCGTTGCCTGCGCAGTGCATCTGGAGAACCGCACCGACGGCATCGGCCGCGCGCGGCAAATGCAAACGTTGCTCGACTCACTGGATGCCTACGCGCAGTCGGTGCCGGTGCTGATCGGTGGCGATCTGAACACGCATGTCGGCCCGGGTGGCCACGCCGATGCTGCCGAACCGCTGTTCGCGCTGGCCACGTCGCGCGGCTACGATTGGGCGACGTGCAACCTGGCGCGGCCGACGACCCGCACCAGCACCTGGAGCCGGAGCGAAGGCACGCGCCAACTCGATTGGTTCTGCACCCGCGGCATGCGCGTGTGCGATCCCGCAATCGTGCCGGCGCTCGGCGATGATGCCAGCGTGCTGAGCGATCACGAGCTGATTCTGCTGACGGTTGACGCGTGAGGGAGGAAACGAATGCAACGACATATGCACGGACTGTTTGCCGCCACCATGCTGGTGGCGCTGCCTGCCGCCGCCCGCGCGGACGTGGTGCTGTCATCGAACGACGGCCACACGGTGCAGGATGACCAGAAGCGACTGGTGGCGCCCAAGGAGGTGCATTCCGACACTGTCAGCATCATCGATGTGTCACACTATCCGCCGACCATCGCTGCCACGGTCGAGGTGCCGGGCAGCGTGGTCGGTCCGCCCACGGCGGCATGGGTGGCCAAGGACGAAAGCTGGGCGATCGTTACCTCCGCAACCAAAGCAGATCCGCAGGCCAAGGACGGCATCGCGCCGGATGACCGGGTGAGCGTGATCGACCTCACCACCAGTCCGCCGAAATTCAACCAGAACCTGACTGCCGGCGCCGGCGCAACCACAGTGCGGGTTTCGCCCGACGGCAAGCTGGCGCTGATCGCCAACCGCACCGAGGGTACCGTCTCGGTGTTCACTGTCGCGAACAAACAGCTGACCGCGGTCGGCAAGATCGACCTCGGTAACAAGAACTCGCTGCCGAGCGGCATCGTGTTTGCCCATGACGGGAAACACGCGCTGCTGACGCGCGGCGGCGACAATATGGTGAGTGTGCTGAACATCGATGGCAGCAACGTCACCGTCGATCCGCGACCGCTCACCACGGGGATGGCGCCATATACGATGGACGTCAACGGAGCGGGAACGCTTGCCGTTGTGTCCAACATGGGACGCGGGGATGGCGACCAGGATTCGGTGAGCCTGATCGACCTGACCTCGACGCCGTTCCGCGTCGTGGAGACTGTCGGTGTGCCGCCTAGCCCGGAACCACTGAAGCTGTCGCCGGATGGGAAGTTCCTGGCGGTCGGCGCGGAGAATGGCACTACCAAGCCGCCGAGCCATCCGTTCCATCACGACAAGGGGCTGCTGACCATGTTTGCGGTCGAGGGCAAGACGCTGCGCAAGCTGGACCAGGCGCCGATCGGGCCATGGAACGAGGCGATCGCGTTCTCGCGCGATGGTCACACCATTCTCGTGCAGAGCATGGCGGATCGCGAGATCAACGTGTTCCGCTGGGACGGCCACAAGCTGAAGCCGGGCAAGTCGCTGGTGATCAAGGACGCTGGGCCGGAATCGTTCGCGACCGCGTGGCCATAGACCCTCACCCGGCGCGACCTCGCCCGCTTGCGGGAGAGGTGAATGCGCTACGCCGATTTGCGCAGCGTCAGCCCGAACTGGATCCACGATACGCCGTGCATGATCAACTCCACGGCTATCAGTGTGCCGACCACCCACAGTCCGGACCACGGCAGCGACAGATAGAGCATCACTCCGACCACCAGGCTGATCAGGCCGCCCGCCACCAGCAACCCCCATCCCGGCATATGCCGATGCCGCACGCCGATGACGATGCGCAATATGCCGCCGACGATCAGCGCTGCCGCCACCAGGATCGTGATGATCAATGATCCCTGGACGGGCTCGTCCATCAGCAGAAAGCCGCCGATCACATAGAGAATGCCCACCAACAGATGCAGCGCGAACGCACCCCACTCGCGATCCATGAAGGCGTGCACGATCTGGAACACGCCGGCCACCACCAGCAGCGCGCCGATGAAGATGACGCCGGCGATGGTGAAGGCGACGACGTCGAACCAGGCGACGGCGCCCAGTACAAGCTGTGCAATACCGAGGGCGACGAACCAGCCCCACCTGGTTTGCGGGCGAAGATGGTCGGCGGATGCTGTCAGGTCGCTCATGGACCGAACGTTAACGATGAATGTGCCGCCCGCGCAACCTGGCCCGGCAGCCGACGCTTGTTTCACCCAGGCGGGGCGCGTATGCGTCCGGTCATGATCGCGGAGCATTCGTCGCAATGACCGTGGCTGCCGCGGCAGGAGGCCTGCGCAAGCCGATGCCGGCCATCGGCATGCTGCTCGCGGTACTCGGCGTGGTCTACGGCGACATCGGCACCAGCCCGCTCTACGCCTTCAAGGCCAGCATGCAGCTATTCGGCGGCGTGCCGATCACCCCGACCGAAGTCATGGGCATCCTGTCACTGATCTTCTGGTCGCTGGTGCTGATCGTCACGGTGAAATACGTGACGCTGGTGATGCACGCCGACAATCGCGGCGAGGGCGGCATCCTGGCACTGATGGCGCTGGCCCAGCGCGTCTCGGTCGGCACCAACATGCGGCACGCGCTGACCCTGGTCGGCATCGCCGGCGCCTGCCTGTTCTTCGGCGACGGCGTGATCACGCCGGCGATCTCGGTGCTGTCGGCGGTCGAGGGCCTCGAGGTCTCCACGCCCGAACTGAAGCAATACGTGCTACCGATCAGCGTGGCGGTCATCGTGCTGCTGTTTGCCGTGCAGTGGCGCGGCACCGGCAGCGTCGGCCGCATCTTCGGTCCGGTGATGGCGCTGTGGTTCGTCGCGATCGGTGTTATCGGCATATTCGAGATCGTGAAACATCCATTTGTATTGATGGCGATCTCGCCCAGCTACGCGGTAGGGCTGTGCATCCAGTACAAGGGGCTGGCGTTCATCGTGCTGGGCGCAGTGGTGCTGTGCGTGACCGGCGCCGAGGCGCTGTATGCCGACATGGGCCATTTCGGCGCCCACCCGATCCGGCTGACCTGGACCTACTTCGTGCTGCCGTCACTGGTGCTGAACTATTTCGGCCAGGGCGCGCTTACCATCAGCGATCCGACCGCGGTCAGCAACCCGTTCTTTCTGCTGGTGCCGGAGTGGCTGCGCCTGCCGATGGTGATCCTGGCCACGGTGGCGACGATCATCGCCAGCCAGGCGGTGATCTCGGGCGCCTATTCGGTGACGCGCCAATGCATGCAATTGGGTTTCCTGCCGCGCATGACGGTGCGCCACACCTCGAACACCGAGGAAGGTCAGATCTACGTGCCGCAGGTCAACACCATGCTGGCGATCGGTGTGCTGATCCTGGTGCTGGTATTCAAGACCTCGGACAGCCTCGCATCCGCCTACGGCATCGCGGTGACCGGCACGTTCCTGTGCACCTGCGTGCTGGCGATGGTGGTGTTCCGCCGCCAGTTCCACTGGTCACGCGCGGCGGCGATCTCGGTGTTCGGTCTGTTCTTCCTGATCGATCTCGTGTTCTTCTCCGCCAACACGCTGAAGGTACTGGAGGGCGGCTGGGTACCGCTGGTGCTGGGCATCGCGCTGACCGCGTTGATGACGTCCTGGAAGCGCGGGCGCGATCTGTTGCTCGCGCGATGGCGGCAGGACAGCCTGCCACTGGCGCCGTTCCTGGCGCGGCTGCCGCAGTCGCGCACTGTGCGCGTGCCGGGCATGGCGGTGTTTCTGACCAGCCAGCCGGACTACGTGCCGACCGCCCTGCTGCACAACCTCAAGCACAACAAGGTACTGCACGACCGGGTGCTGTTCGTCACCGTGCAGAACGTCGACGAGCCGGAGGTCGGGCCGGAACGGCGCACGGAGGTGGCCGAGCTCGCGCCGGGCATCCACCGCGTGATCCTGCGCTACGGCTTCATGGAGAGCCCGAACATTCCGCGCGCGCTCGAAGAGCTGACCGCGTCCGGCGTTGCATTCGATCCGATGCAGGCAAGCTATTTCCTCGGCCGCGACGTGCTGGTGCCGGCGACAGTGCCGAAGCTGCCTTGGTGGCGCCATTGGCTGTTTCTGGTGATGGCGCGCAACGCAGTGCCGGCGACGGAATTCTTTCGGATTCCCTACGATCGAGTGGTTGAACTCGGGGTACGGGTCGCGATCTGACGGCGCGCTCCGTCTGCTATCGAAAATGTGACTATTTCACCCGCACCAGACGCTGTCCTGACGGTTTCGTAATGTAGCGGCATGACTTTCGACAGGCCGCACGGCGCAGTGTGGCGGTCCTGCCGCTGGGAGGCGCAGGATGTCGGCCGGTCTGTTCTGGTTGCAGGGCTGCTCCCCTGGCGGCGCGCGACTAGACAGGCCGGCTCGCATTTTGCGCCATTGCAGGCAGCGGTAACTGGTTCTGTCACCCACTCGTTACGCGACTTGAATCCATCACTTGTGACAGGGTTCCCCGGATGGTTGTCACGCGGTTGTGCGGACAACCGCCATTCCGATCAGGAAAGGTCCGAACATGATTACAAACGAAGTCAGCGACGGTCTGGCCGGCATTCTGCGAACCGCGATCGTCGAACTGGTCAGGCGGGACGGCCCCGATCTGTCGGCGCGGCAACTCGGGGTGTTCCTGACCTGCTATCTGGAGACCGAGGCGCAGACGGTGCGCGGCCTGGCGGCGAAACTCGGTGTCTCCAAGCCCGCGATCACCCGGGCCCTCGACCGCTTGTCGGAATTCGACCTGGTGCGCCGCAAGACCGACCCGCTGGATCGCCGCAGTGTATTGGTGCAGCGGACCGCCACCGGTATGGCATTCCTGCGTGAGTTGCGGACCATTCTCCGCGATGCGGCGACGGCGATGCGGATCACCGTCGACCCGGCGCCGGCGCGCCAACGTGCCGGCACCGAGGCGCGAGCGTCGACGCACTGACACTGCTCCCCTGATGGCGGTAACATTGCGCTGCCGCCACCGGGGAGTCCGCGTGATGCACGACCCAACCCGACCCTCGCCGTGGACGTCGGTCCTGCGTGAGGCGGACAAGGTGTCCCTTTATCGTGAGCTGACGCGTGAACTTGACGCGCTGTTGGCCGGCGAAACCGATCCCGTCGCCAATGCGGCCAACGCGGCGGCGGCGATCTATCACGCGCTGCCCGAGCTGAATTGGGCCGGATTCTACTTTGCGCGCGCCGGCGAGCTGGTGCTGGGGCCGTTCCAGGGCCGGCCTGCCTGCGTGCGTATCGCGCTGGGGAAGGGTGTCTGCGGAACGGCGGCGGCGGAGCGGCGATCTATCCTGGTGCCGGATGTCGAGGCGTTCCCTGGCCACATCGCCTGCGACACCGCGTCGCGCTCCGAGTTGGTGGTGCCACTGCTGGCCGGTGGTTCGCTGCTGGGTGTGCTGGATCTCGACAGCCCGGTGCTGGCGCGCTTCGACGAGGCGGATCGCGCCGGGTGCGAGGTGCTGGCGCAGGTGGTGGTGCGGCATATGGCATGATGGGTTTCGCTGTGCGCTCTACCCATCCTACGGCAACGTGTGCACGCCAGCTGTAGGATGGGTAGAGCGCAGCGAAACCCATCAGGTCATGTGCCGCCCTGCGCTACCGATCCCCGAAAATGGCGCTACCAACCCTGACCCAGGTCGCGCCGCACGCGATCGCCACTTCGAAGTCCGCCGACATTCCCATCGACAGCACGCCAAGCCCGTGCCGCGCCGCCCGCTCGGCGAGCCACTCGAAGTGCGGCCGAGGGTCCTGGTCGAGCGGCGGCACGCACATCAACCCGACGAGCCCCGCTCCGAACCGAGCCTTGCAGTCACCGATGAAGCCATCCGCATCCGCGCGTGCCACCCCCGATTTTTGCGGTTCGTCGCCGGTGTTCACCTCGATCAGCAGTTTCGGAGCACGGCCTTCCTTCGCCATCGCCGCCGACACCGCCTCGGCCAGCCGCGGCCGGTCCAGCGTCTCGATCACATCGGCCAGCCGCACCGCGTCGCGTGCCTTGTTGGTCTGCAGCCCGCCGATGATGTGCAACTGAAACCGATGTTCAGCCCGCAACTGGGGAAACTTCGTCGCCGCCTCCTGCACCCGGTTCTCGCCGAACACTGTCTGGCCGCCCGCCAGTGCCGCGCGCACCGCCTCGATCGGCTTGGTCTTGCTCACAGCGACCAGTGTCACGTCCTCCGGCCGCCGCCCCGCCTTCAACGCCGCAGCGGCGATCCGCTCCCGCACGCGGCGCAGATTGTCCGCGATCGCCGCGATGTCATTCGGTAGCTCGGTAACCGACATACTGCTTCTCCTCGATGATTCCGGATCCCAGCAGTTCATTGATCGCGCGCTTGATCCGGCTGCGATCGTCGTTGCTGTGGTAGACTGCGCGCGCCAGCGCGACGAACCCGGCGTCGAATACCTGCGACGCCTCCTTCTGCCTGATGTCGTCCTCGATGTCCCAAAGGCGACGGTTCACCGCGGCGAGTTCCTCCCGCAGCGTGGCCAGGCCCGCCGGCGGCTCCACCAGCTCCGCCCGCAGCAGTGCCAGTTCGTGCGCGGCATTCGCTCGCCCCGCCGGCGCGCGCAGCCGTTCCACCTTGATCTCCAGGATGGTGATCTTGTCGATCAGCTCGCCCCAGGAGATCGGCACGCGCGGGGTCATGCGAGCTGTTCCGCCATCCGGGCGAACACCGCGTCCCAGTCGCCGCGCCGTGTCTGGCGGAACAGCCGCATGGTCGGATACCAGCGGCAATCCTCACCGGCGAGCAGCCACCGCCAGTCCGGCACGTGCTGCAGCGCCACCCAGACCGGCCGCCCCATCGCCCCGGCGAGGTGCGCCACCGAGGTGTCCGAGGTGACGATCAGGTCAAGGCTCTGCATCACCGCCGCGGTATCGACAAAGCCATCGGGCCCGGTGTCCAGTTCCGGTGTCTCGATCGCAAACCCGGCGTCCGCGAGCTGTTCCATCCCATGGTACTTTTGCAGGCTGATCAGCCGTACGCCCGGGCGTTCGACCAGTGCTCGCAGGTGCGCGAGCGGGTAGGAGCGGCCGTGTTCCGCCAGGCTGGCCGGATTGCCCTGCCAGGCCACACCGATCCTGAACCCGTGCGAACCCAGCCGGTCGCGCCATGCGGCAACCAGGTCTGGTTCGGCCCCGAGATAAGGCACCGGGGTAGCCGCCTCGTCGAGCAGGCGCGGCAGGCTCAGCAGCGGAACATAGAGATCGAATGGCGGCGGCGGATCGCCGATCGGCACCACGCGCTGAATTCCGCGCAGCGTGCCGAGCAGGCGGCAGAGCGGCCGATGCACCTCGAGGATCACGTGTCCGCCGGTCACCAGCGGGGCATAGCGGCAGAACTGGATGGCGTCGCCGAGCCCTTGTTCGCTTCGGATCAGCAGCGTGCGCCCGGCGAGCGGCTCGCCCTCCCAGCGCGGCTGCGCGCAGTCGGGCATGCGCGCGGCGCCGGCCCGGAAGCGCCACTCGTATTCGCCCCAGCCCTCGGCGAACCGGCCGGCGAGCAACAGCGCCAGGCTCAGGTTGTAGTGCTGGGCGGGATCGTCCGGCTGCCGGCTCAATGCTTCGCGGTACAGCGACTCGGCTTCGTCCAGGTGGGCCAGTTCCTTCAGCACGCCCGCCAGGTTTCCCAGTGCCTGCATGTCCTGTGGTGCGCGGGCCACCGCCTGGCGCAGCGCCGCCGCCGCTTCTTCCTGCCGGCCAGCCTGCCGCAGCGCGAGGCCGAGGTGACCGGGCAGATCGGGCAGCGCGGCGTTGTACCGCATCGCGTCCCGATAGGCGGCGATTGCCTCCTCCGGCCGGCCGAGATCACACAACGCGTGTCCCAGCACCTGGCACGCCTCGGCGGAGTTCCGCTTCAGCTTCAGTGCCTCGCGGCACGCCGCCTCCGCTGCCGCCGTCTCGCCGATCGCGAGCAGCGCGCTGGCGCGGTTGACTTGGTAGATTGCGTTGGCCGGTCGTGCCGTGATCGCCCGATCGATCCACTCCAGCGCGCTTCCAGGCTGATTGGCTTGCAGCGCGAGCATCCCCAACATGTGCTGGCTGTCGGCATGTGAAGGCACCGCCGCAAGGAGCTGGCGATAGACCTGCTCGGCCTCGGCAAATCGGCCGGCTGCATGGAGTTGAGTCCCCTGCCGGAAGAACGCCTCGATCTGATGCTTGCGCCGGCTCATGGCATTCCGCCAATTGCACGCACGCGCGGCTTGTTCAATGGCAGAGAAGTAAGCGTTCGCCGAGAACCGAACGAAGTAGGCATTGCCGGCATGACGACGAAGCTGCCACGCGCAGCTACGATCGAAGCAGGTATTTCGTGGCGAATCGTAGAGGACGCCAGGCGACCATGGACCCACGCCTGCTCTCCTGGGCACACGCCGTGGCGGCACGCCAGGGTGCGGATCGGCCAGTCCTGTGGCTGTTCACCGATTCGCGTCGCTTGCCGGATCCGCGTCTTGCGGCGTCTCGCCTGCCGAAGGGGTTGGCGGGCATCGTGCTGCGCCACGACGGCGATCCGCACCGCGCGGCGCTCGGGCAGGCGCTGGCGCGGATCTGCCGTGCCCGCCGCCTCACCCTGGTGGTAGCCGGCGACGTGCGATTGGCGAGGTCACTGCACGCCGGCGTGCATTTGCGTGCCGGGCATTGGCCGGGCCCGTTGCGCGTCAGGCGTCGCATGGTCACCAGCTCGGCCCACAATGCGGCCGAGCTCGCCAGGGCGCGGCGGGCGGGCGCCAATCTGGCATTCCTCTCGCCGGTGTTCGCCACCGCGAGTCATCCCGGAGCCAGGGCAATTGGTCCGCTGCGTTGGGCACGGCTCGCCCGTTGCGCTGGCGTGCCCGTGGCGGCGCTGGGCGGGATCGATGCCGGCTCGCTGCGGCGATTGCCGACACGCCACTGCCGTGCGATCGGGGCGATCGGCGCGCTGGCCTGAGACTGACTGTGGCGCCGCCGCCACAGTGTTTCGCAAATGCCATCCTTGGCCGCCATCGCTTATTGCAGGCATCGCGAAGTCCTGAACATACTCTGCGTCAGGTATGACCCTGCCCAGCGTGGCACCGCGACCTTTGCATAGCGAGCCGGCACGTCCGGGGAAACGAGGAGGATTGCATGC
>CAWFYC010000030.1:0-177094 GCA_963819855.1 uncultured Alphaproteobacteria bacterium | reverse complement strand
GCGAACGCCTCGTACCACGCTGCCAGCTTCGGATGCCCGTCCCGCCACGGCTGCGCAGCAAAGCGGAAATCCAGATAACCGAGCGCGCAGGCAATCGTGATCGAACCGACATCGATCGCGCGATGCGGTGGATCGGCCTCCAGCGCATCCAGCGTGCGATCGACCGCCGCCTTCTGCCGCCCGATCCACGCCATGCGCCCCTCGTCCTGCGGCTTCATCAGCTCACCGCGCCGCGGCACCGATGCATCCAGAATGCCGTCGCCCATCGCCTGGAACTTCAGCGCCCTCCAGCGCGCTGCCCCGTGCGCTGGGAACATCGGCAGCGTGTCGCCGATGCCGTCGAGGTATTCGCAGATCACCGGACTGTCGAACAGCGCAACGCCATCGTCGGTGACCAGTGCCGGCACCTTCGACAACGGATTGATCGCGACGAATTCAGGTAGCGATGCGTTGGCGTCGGTCGGCACCAGTTCGATCTGGTTATCGATCTCGCGTGTGATGGCGCAGGCGCGCACCTTGCGCACATACGGGCTGGTCGGGGAGAAGGAAAGCTTCACCTCAGAACCGGTCCTTCTTCGCGCGCAGATCGGCGAACGTCGCGACATCGGGCGCGCGCAGGAACGGGTTGGCGTCGAGCTCGCTCGCGATCGTCGAGGGCACCGTCGGCTGGTCCGTCGCGCGCTGCTGGTGTGCCTGTTCGGTGCGCGCCTTCAGCGCGGCGTTGCCCGGATCGACGCTGAGCGCGAAGCGCGCGTTGCTCTCGGTGTATTCGTGACCGCAGCACACCTTGGTGCCGCCCGGCAGTGCGGCGAGCTTGCGCAGCGAGGCGAACATCTCGGCAGCGGTGCCCTCGATCAACCGGCCGCAGCCCAGGCTGAACAGCGTGTCGCCGGACAGCAGGATCTCGCCGTCGGCGATGAAATAGTTGATCTGCCCGCGGGTATGCCCGGGCGTGTCGATCACCCGCGCGCTCGCGTTGCCGAACGCAACGGTGTCGCCTTCCTTCACTGACTGGTCGAGCTTGGGCAGCCGGTGCGCATCGGCTGCCGCACCCACCACCTTGGCGCCGGCGAACCGTGCCCGCACCTCGTCCACGCCGGCAATGTGATCCGAGTGATGGTGCGTCAGCAGGATCAGGTCGAGCCTGCCTCCGGCTTGTTCCAGCGCGGCGATGATCGGCTTCGCGTCGGCCGGATCGACGATGGCAACCGCTCCGGATCCGCTGTCGCGCAGCATCCAGGCATAGTTGTCGGACAGGATGGGGACGGGTTGTGCTGTGACTGTCATGAGCGGAGCCTAGCACCCCCCGAGGCGACCGGAAACCGACGTTCATGTTATAGCTATCCATCATGGCAGCCGACGCCCACGCCGCGGCCGACTTCTACGCCACACCCCGGGGGGCAGTGGCCGCCCGGTTGCTGCGCGAACGGCTGACGTTGCTGTGGCCCGATCTGGGCGGCCAGTCGGTGCTGGGGATCGGCTTCGCGGCGCCGTATCTACGGCTGTGGCGCGAGCAGGCGACACGCTGCATCGCGATGACACCGGCGCAAATGGGCGCAACACGCTGGCCCGCCGGCGAGCCCAGCCTGTCCTGCACGTCCGAGGAGGACGCGCTGCCGTTCGCCGACCTGATGTTCGACCGCGTGCTGTTGGTGCACGGTCTGGAGGCGGCAGAAAGCGCGCGCCGGATGCTGCGCGAGACTTGGCGGGTGCTGAAGGACGACGGACGGCTGCTGGTGGTGGCACCGAACCGCAGCGGCATGTGGGCGTACTGGGAGAGCACGCCGTTCGGCCATGGCCAGCCCTATTCATTCGGCCAGATCGGCCGGTTGCTGGCATCCTCGCTGTATCGGGTGGAGCGGCGCGACACCGCGCTGTATCTGCCGCCGTCGGACTGGCGCCTCGTGCTGCGCGGTGGCCCACTGTGCGAGCGGACCGGGCGGAAGTGGCTGACCGGCTTCGCCGGCGTGACGATCACCGAGGCGGTCAAGGACCTGTATGCCGCCATGCCGGTGGAGGCGGTGCCGCGGCGTCGGCTGGTGCTGGCGGAGGCAGCGTGAGCCGGCGAGCCTGACGGCCCGCCGGCGGATGCTCACGCGTTCGGCGGATAGAACACCAAGGCGCGCACCTCGATGCTCTCCCGCGGTGGGGCGTCCGATGGCGCCAGCGGGTTCTCGAACGAGGTGTGGAACGACAGCCTGGCCCGACCATCATCGGCGCTGTCATGGACCCGGATCAGGATCGCTTCGTCGGGCTGCTGCTCGGAGAAATAGTACCAGCGATGCCCTGGCTTGAACTCGACCGACGAGGTCTCGCCGCGGACGTGCTGATAGACCAGGTCGCTGGCGATCAGGTCGTCGTCGGTGAAGCTGCGGGCGTCACAGAGGGCGAGCGGCGAGTCCAGCACCGGCCCGCGGATCGGCCGCCAGACGTTGACGATACCGAACCGGCCCTGCAACAAGGGCTCAGCCTCCGCGCCCAGATGGTCGCGCACCCGCCGCGGCGCCGAATTGACGGTATGGTCGTTGTGCACCCGGCGTGACGGCTGCGGAAGGTCGGTGCGTCCGCCGTTGCGCACATTGTGGTCGAACACGACGACGCGCGACGCTCCGAGTTTATCGCGCAGCAGACGTTCCACCTCGGGGTAGTAGACCGACTTGATTTGGTCGGGGTCATAGAAGTCGCGGACGGCGCTCGGCGCCTTGACCAGCGTGAAGCCGTTGCGATCGAGGCTAAACTCGGCCTCGTGGCCTCGCGCGTCTTCGATGCTCACCAGGTGCGGATCGTCGATGCCGTTCCACTCCGGTATGCCGGGCGGCGGTTCCATCACGTAGCGCGCCGGCCTCTCCGCCGTGCGCTTCAGGTAGTGCAGTTCCGCCGTCGTCGTCTGCTGGCGCTGCGAGGTAATATCAAGCGGCATGGTTGCGATCTCCTGCTGGGTCGTGTCGCAACAGATGGCCATCGTCGGCGACGTAGCAAACGACAAGTTATCAGGCTTCGCATGACAATGCGTCATGCGGCTATCTCTCCGCCACGGGCGCGACACCGCGCTCTATCAGCCGCCGTCTGACTGGCGGCTGGTGCTGCGCAGCTGGCCGCTGTGCGAGCGCACCGGACGGAAGTGGCTGATCTGGTTCGCTAGAGTGACGATCACCGAGGTGGTGACGGACCGGTACGCGGCGATGCCGTTGGAGGCGGTGCCGCGCCGGAGGCTAATGTTGGCCGAGGCAGCGTGACCTGGACCCTGGCGCCACCATCGCGCGGTCTGACGAAACGTCCCTGCTTGGCATCCCAGTCGAGCACGAGGGTGCGGATCAGGGCGCGTGTTGCCTGGTTCATCGTTTCTTCGGTCTCGTAGCCGTACCAGGGCGCGAGCCTGAGCGCCGTCCCCACCCTGACCGGCAGGAAATTGATCCGTGGCGCTTCGGCAGCGAGCTTCTGCGGGATCGGATGCCCTGGCTTGATGAACTGGGTCGGTTGAATCGCGGGAATGACGGCGTCGCGCGGAACCGGCCGCAGGTGGTCGGCCGATGCGATGAAGAACTCGACCGAGAACTCGCATTCGTCATCGCAGTCCGAGCCGCCGACAACGAGGAGCAGGCTGCCGTCCGCCTTTCGGTAGGCAGCCATCGTCAGGATCTCATCGGTGCCCGATGAATCGGAGGCGGTGTCGATCCGCAGGTAGCCATTGTCGCGATCGACCATGATCCACCGCGTTGGTCCGGCCTTGAGCACCAACTCTGCGTTGGCGTGCGCCATGGCCGCGGTCCGCAGGAAATCGAGTGACTGCTGGTATTGCCCGCTTGCCGTCTGCTGCTGGTAATAGAGCTTGAAATAGTCATCGATGCCATCGCTTGCCAAGGCGATTCCCTTGCCGCAGATCAGCGAGGTCAACAGGCAAATGCCCGCGATGGTCAGTCGAAGAGACGGCGAGCATGGTGTAGCCGACGATTTCATTGTGACGCTACCCCAACGTCCATCGACAGGCGGCCATCGCGGATGTGGCAGCCGCCCGGCCGCGGTTCAACATTGCCGTTGGGAAGGCTGACCAGCGCGGGGATGTAGAGTGGATGGTTCTTGACGATACCGGTGGTGGCCACGAGCCGCGCCTGCCTGCCCGCTTTGGCCTGCGAGTAGACAATCGCCGTCCCATTGAGAAGCTGGTAGTCGTTGGGCCAGGTCAGGCGCAGCACGGCCACCGGATGACCAGCGGCATCATGCGCCGGCCAACGTTCAACCGATGGCATCGCGTCCTGCCGGCCGACGCCGGCGTAGACCTTCCCGTTCAGATCCACGGCGATCTGCGCCAGATCGCCGATCGGCGGGCGCGTCCCGACCGATTCCAGGTTCATGGCGAGCCAGATTTCGACATGCGGGAGATTGATCCAGGAACCGTTTGCCGGCGTCGGCGTGTCTGCCATCGGATCGTAGACCTGAACCAGAAGAGTGTTCGGCGTCTCTGCGATCACCCGAAGCTCTGCGGCATGTCCTGGCGGCGCGGGTTGGCCGAAGACGACGAAGCCATTGGCCCCGGCGGTGGTCATGACGTGAGCACAATCACCGATCGCCGTGCCGGCGGGAATCTTTCGCTCATCGGCGTTCTCGGCCAGGATCGGGACGATGATGTTATAGCCGCCGAACAGGTCAGGCGCGGGCCCGGAAGTGAAATGCTCCGAGGCGCCGGCCGGCCAGCGGGGGCATCCGACATTGTCGCCCCATTTGCTCGCGCTGTCCTTGGCGATGGAGCGAGCGCTCATCGTCCGGAAGTCGATATCCATTACGCTGCCGTCATCCGCGGACAGGTTGCTGTAACCGCAGGCGCGCTCGGTCACCGCGCGCCACGGCGAAAGTGTGAAGGTGACCGTGCTGTCCCACCGCGACGACGACCCACCGGTCTGCCTGTGGATCAGATGATTGGTGCCAACAGTGACAGCATCCTCGCCGACGCTTGACGCTCCATAGCCGTCGTTGCACAGCTTCAGGAGTTGCTTGGGTGCGGCGGTTCCCTCGAGCAGCCAATACTCGACCCCTCCGTCGAACGTGCCACCAGCCCGGCAGCCGTCGTCGGGCGCATCACCGGGCTTGTCCACGACGCCGAGGTGTACTGCGACCACAGTCAGCGCCGATCCAGTGGCCGACCTCCCACCGTCGAAGACGGTTCCGATCTTACAGCTTGAGCGGCCTTCGCAGATCGCGGATTTCTGTGCCACGGTAAGCCCCGCAGCCATGGCAAGCGGCGCCAGCACCAACTGGATCAGCAAGGCAGGAAGGATGATCCTCGTCACGGCATATCGCCTTGCAACCATGAGTTGCTACCGTATGCCTGACTGCCCGCTCTGCGACAACCAGTGAGGCGTCCGATGATCTGTGACGTTCATGCGCACTACATTCCCCAGGCGTTCAGCGACTTCATGGGCGAACGCTTCTCGCCGCGGGTCGGCGTGGCGGCGCGCACGGGAATCGCCAGGCACCCGGTGTCGGATTCTGCCGGAGACATCGAGGGCAGGCTTGAGCTGATGGATGCGGCCGGCGTGGGGACGCAGGTCCTGTCACCGCATCGGCCACCGTATCTACCCGACGAAGCCGAATGCGTCCGGGCGCTGCACCTGCTGAACGATGGCTATGCCGAACTGGCGCGGCGTTACCCGGGACGGATCGCGTCCTATGTCATGCTGCCGCTGCCGCATATCGACGCCTCGCTCCGCGAGATGGAGCGCGGGCTCGATCAGCTTGGCTGCGTCGGGGTCAACATGAACATCTCGTGCCTCGGCCGCTCGATCGCCGAGGCCGAATTCGAGCCGGTGTATGCCGAGATGAACCGGCGTGGCGCGATCCTGTTCGTGCATCCATCGGTGACCGGGGTCTGCTCGCCGGTGATCAACGACTGGGGATTCCGCGCGGCAATCGGCAACTCGGTGGAGGACGCGATGTTCGTCGCGCACATGATCGCGCGACAGATCCCGCACCGGTATCCAAATATCCGCTTCATCGTGCCGCATCTCGGCGGTCCGATCCCGATGCTGCTGAACCGGCTTGACAAGCAGGGTGTGCGCGATCTCGGCGGGCTGGCGGAACTGCCGAGCGTGACGGCGCGGCGGTTCTGGTACGACACGGTGTGCTACGGCTCGAAGGCCGCGCTCACCTGCGCCTGCGAGGCGTTCGGTGTCGAGAAACTGGTGACCGGCAGCGACTATCCGGTGCTGCAGGATTACGAGGAGTACCGCGAGACGTTCGCGTTCATCGCGCGGGTGGGATTGCCGGCGGAGGATGCCGAGCGGATCCTGCACCACAATGCGCAGGCGTTGTTCGGGCTGCCGCACTGAGGCCGATGGCTGGCCTCGCCTGCGTTCCGGATGCAGACTGCACAGCGCCCTTCGCGACCACTGCCTCCGGTCGAACCCGTGACAATCAGGGATGTGCACCCGATGGGGATCCTGCCGTTCGACGACTGGTTCTACCATCTCTCCTATCGCAAGCAGGAGGTGACGCACCTGCACCGCGAGGTGCTGACGCTCGAGACCGACATCGCCGGTCGCGAGGCCGCGCTCAATGACGCCTATGCCGACCTGCGGCGGATGTCCGCGTTCAACGGCGTGCTGGGGCTCGCCCTGCAAGCGGTGACCCTCGATGACGCGACGTGGCAGCAGCTGAAGGCCACCATCGCCACTGCGCTGTCGAAGGCGCCGGCCGCGCAGAGCGTCCTGGGCGATGCCCTCAAGGACATGATCGCCGCGCTGGGTCCGGCCGCGGCCGCCAGGGCGGAACACGACCTGATGGCCTGGAAGATCGTGACCAAAGAAGTGAGGACCGTCATCGACGGAGCCAAGAAGCTGCTCCTCGACCCGTTACTCAAGGACGCGATAACCGGCCTCGTGCTGCAGATCGCAGGGATCGAGGCAGAGGCGGTGGTGGAAGGCGTCACCGTCCAGGCGACCCTGCTTGGCATCGAAAGCGCGACCTGGGCCACCATTGCCACGACCGGCATCGGCATCGTCATCGCGATCGGCCTCGACATCATCTTCGACGCCATCAACGGCGCGGTTCAACGCGATAAGCTCGACGACCAGATCGACAAGCTCAACGAGGCAATCGACAAGCTGAAGGCGTTCCGGGACAGCCAGGTCACGTCGGGGAGCGAGATCGACAAGGCCATCGCCGAGCAGCGCGTCAGCTTCGCGGGGCTGCTCCGCCTGCTGGAGGCGCGAGACTTCCCGGATTTCGCGATTGCGGTCGCACCCGCCACCGCCCCGACTGATAATGTTATCGATCTGCAACGCAGCGTCATGCGACGCTACGGCCAGTTCTACGTGCTGCGCGAGGCGGTCGGCTCCGCGGTGGCGCGCAATGCTTCGGTGACCGCCGATGCTGTGATCGACTCTCTTCTCGTCGGCGGCCCAACGGGAGTCACGCACGCACAGCTTCTGTGGCACTGGGACGTGCTCGCGGTCGTCGATCCCGCCTGCGCTGCGCGGCTACCGGCACCGCAGCCCGACCTGGTGTGCACCGCTATCGAAGCGCACAACGACGCCTCGCTCATCGCCGCGTTCCGCATCCGATGGGTCGCGCCCGACGGCCAGACTGGCACGTCGTCCTGGTCGGCGCAGCGTCTGTTGGCGCAGAGCCATGACTTCGATCTCGCAGCGGCGAAGGTGGCGACGTCGGCGCAGGTCCGTGTCGAGGCCGATCCCGTCGGCGGCGGCGTCGTGGTTTCACAGGACACGACACGCTTCGACCCCTCCTCCAAGCGTCGTGCGTTGTTTCGGCTTCGCGGCTCGCTCGTCCACGCCAACATCGTCGCGGACGACAGCTGAGGAAGTCGGACATGCACCTGCTCAACTTCGATGGCTTCGTCGACTATGACGAAGTGGACTTCCAGGCGCTGATTGCCGACCTGAAGACAGCGACCGACGCCGCCGATGCGGCCTACACGGCACTCGACGTCGACCTAAAAGCCTATTTTGCGCTGCTGGCGTTCAACAACCTCTACGTCATCATCCGCGACAAGGCGCATGTCAGGGCATTCGTGCAAGACGAGCTGAAAGCGTCCGTCAAAGGCGGCGGCGAATTGCCCGAAGACGAGATCGAGGCGGCGATCGACGCGCTCTTGCTTGGTATCAGCACGCAAATCAACCTGCACACCAGACAGGTCGACGGGCAGAAGCCGAAAATCGAGTTCGATTTCGGCCTACGGACTGACAAGGGCCCCGGCTCGGCCTACCGGCCAGCCTTCGCCACGATCATGTACGTGGTCCAGCACATCGCCACCACCATACGCGACTGGCGGAAAGACACGCTGCATCCGGCAATGACTTGGGAATATCGCCGCACCCGCCAGATCCTGCTCTCGGCGGAAGCGATCTCCGGTGCACTCGGATCGTCGCTGCCGGGCGATCCGGTGCTCGACGCCGGCAAGATGCCGCAGACACTGACCACTCTGGGTCAGTCCGCCCAGACGAAGCATGCCGGGCTGCTCGAATTCCGCCGCTACGCCGAAGCGGCGCTCAGCCACCAACCGGACGCCACACCGAACAGCGTGATCATTTCGTTCAGCGTGACCGCGTCGAACCTGCCGCCCGTCGCGGCACTGCGCCGGCATTGGGCCGTCATGATGGGCCTGTCGTCCTGGCCGCGCACCGCGAACCTGCTGTCCATCGCCAACCGCGCCGGCTTCGTGATGTCGGTGCGCGCCATCTATTTGCTGGCGACCGGCGAGGAGCCGACCGACTGGACCGACAAATACGCCGCCCCGGGGACGCGCGAGATCGACCTCAGCGCGCACCCGAAACATCACGGCGAGCGGTTCCAGATCGAGGTGGACGCGGTTCTTGGCGTCACCCGGCGCAGCGAGCCGATGTTCCATTCCGGGCTTGGCGGCCTGGAGAAGGCCGAGATCAACGTCACCGGCACGACGCTGAACTTCGAGATCGAGGCGGGCTAGTTCTCACCCGGCGCTGCACCACCACCACCGGGGGCGTGGCTGGCGGGCCCCGCGGCCCGCCAGCAGGCCATCATGCGTCCGGGGGGAAGAACACCAGGCTGCGAACCTCGATGCTCTCCCGAGGCGGGGCGTCCGGCGGCGCCAGCGGGTTCTCGAACGAGGTATGGAACGACAGCCTGGCACGTCCGTCATTGGCGCTGTCGTGGACGCGGATCAGGATGACTTCGTCGGGCTGCTGCTGGGAAAAATAGTACCAGCGGTGCCCGGGCTTGAACTCCACCGACGAGGTCTCGCCGCGAACGTGCTGCCGGCGGCAACGACAGAAGTGCGCATTCATGAAGCCAACGCAACGAGATTCGGCCCTGGAAGCGGGCAACCCGACGATTTCGCTGCCAACGGAGTTGGTCGCGGCCGAATAATGTTGCGGCACGCCTCGATGAAACGGACAATCGCGCCGAACAGGCCGGGAAATCCGGGAAATGTCGGTTCATATGTTCGGCGCGCTCGCGGAATTCGAACGTCGCCTGATCCGGGAGCGCACCCAAGCCGGCCTCGCCGCCGCGCGGCGCGCGGGCCGCACCGGAGGCCGCCCGCCGAAACTCACCGACGACGACATCGAGGCCGCCAAGGCGATGCTCGCCAATCCCGACATCGGCGTGACGCAAATCGCGCATCGCCTCGGCGTGTCCCCCGCGACGCTCGATCGATACATCCCGGCCGCACGAACCGAGAATACCCCAGGCGTTTGACAACGGCCGCTCTCCTATGTTCCGATCCCGCACGTAACCGTGAGAGAGAATCCATTTATGCCACAAGTCCCACCGCACCACGTTTCCCGCGCGTATTCTGAAGCACAGAATAAAATCCAGTTGGTCAAGAACGAGGCCATTAGACATGGTGGCGCGGCAAACGTGGGACTACAGGCAACGGCCTATGTGTGCCTCCGTGGGGCCATTGACACGGTAACCGACGCGCACGAGGTCGCGCACGTCGTCCAACACCGGTCGCCGGATTACGGTCGTAACAATGACAATCAGCCGCTCGACCTGCGTAACAATAACAATCAGCCTCTCGACCTGCGTAACAATAACAATCAGCCGCTTGACCTGCGCAACAATAATAATCAGCCGCTTGACGTTCGTAACAATAACAATCAACAGATGATGAGCCCCCCAGCAGCGCGGACGCGCGCCGACGCGAACCTGTTGCTGCAAGGTGGCTTCCCGGCACAGATGCCGGTACTTAATTATCGCGAGCAGTCCGGCGGAGATGACCGGCTCAGCGGCCTCGAACGATATTCGTCGGCATACTCGGAATCCGGCGGTACGGTATATTCGGAAGCCGGCGCTACGGTATATTCAGAACCATAGGCACGAAGCGCCTGCGACCGAGCGGCGTCAACCGGTTTAGGGCGGAGGCGGCCCCTGCTCCAGCGCGCTGAGCAGTATCAAAGAGGGCAATGGCAATTTCGGAATGCGTCACTACCGACGCGCCTGTCGTGCCGCTCCTTCCCGCCAACGCGGTTCGCCTTCAGCTTCATGCCCTTGCCTACAACCTTGGCCACTTCATGCGGACGCTGGCTATGCCGAAGACGGTGGAGCCGCGGTCATCGTCATCCGGCGCGAGACGCCCGTGGCCTACTTCTCCCCCTCGGTCAGTCCCGCGACGAACCAGCGCTGCATCACCACCACCACGACGACAGGCGGCAGCAGCGCCAGCACGGCGGTGGCCATCACCGCGCTCCAGTCGGTCTGCGTCTCGACGCCGATCATCTTGACGATGCCGATCACGATCGTGTCGAGGCCAGGGTCGGTGGCGACCAGCAGCGGCCAGAGATACTGGTTCCAGCCATAGACGAACAGGATAACGAACAGCGCCGCGATGTTGGCCGCCGAGACGGGGATCAGGATGTCGCGCAGGAAGCGCAGCGGGCCGGCGCCGTCCATCCGCGCGGCCTCTACCAGTTCGTCGGGGATGGCGACGAACACCTGGCGGAACAGCAGTGTCGCGGTGGCCGACGCGATCAGCGGCACGGAGAGTCCGGAAAAACTGTTGATCAGGCCGAAATCCGACATCACCGCGTAGGTCGGGATGATGCGCACCTCGACCGGCAGCATCAGGGTGATGAAGATCAGCCAGAACGCGGTGCGACGGAATGGGAAGCGGAAGAACACCACCGCGTAGGCGGACAGGATCGAGATGACGATCTTGCCGCCGGCGATCGCCAGCGCCATGCCGCCGGAGACCAGCAGCATGTGCCACACCGGTTTGGTGCCCATGGTGCCTTGGGTCAGAACGCGCGGATAAGCGGACAGATCGAGGCTGGGCAGCAGCGACAGTTCACCACGGGTGATGGCGCCGGAATCCTGGGTGGAGCCGGCGATGACAAGCCACACCGGCAATGCGAACAGCAACACGCCAAGGCCGAGCACGAAGTGGGCAAGCCAGTCGGCGCTTGCACCCCCTCCCCAACCCTCCCCCACTTCGCGGGAGAGGGAGTTCGGCGCCCCCTCTCCCGCGAAGCGGGGGAGGGTTGGGGAGGGGGTATTGGTACTCATGCGTTGGTTCGCCGGCCCATGAAGCGGAACTGGATCGCGGTCAGCGCGATCACGCCGGCCATCAGCACCACCGACTGCGCGGACGACGACCCCAGGTCCAGGTTCACCACACCGTCGCGGTACACCTTGATCACCAGCGTCTCCGTCGCCTTGCCCGGCCCGCCGCGGGTCAGCGCGTAGATCGTGCCGAACGTGTCGAATGCCGCGTAGACCAGGTTCACCACCAGCAGGAAGAACGTGGTCGGTGACAGCAGGGGGAACGTGATGGTACGGAAGCGGTGCCAGCCTTTCGCGCCGTCCATCCGCGCCGCCTCGGTGACCGCGCGCGGGATCGACTGGAGGCCGGCGAGGAAGAAGATGAAGTTGTAGCTCACCTGTTTCCACGCGCTGGCCACGACCACCATCAGCAATGCCTGGCCGCCGTTGATGGTGTAATCCCATGGCACGCCATGCGCATTCAGCCAGCGGCCGAGCAGCCCGACCTGCGGGTTGAGGATGAACAGCCACAGCACGGCGGAGACCGCCGGCGCGATCGCGTACGGCCAGATCAGCAGTGAGCGATAGATCGCGCGGCCGCGGATTTCGTGGTCGGCGAACACCGCAAGCAACAGGGCGATGCTCATCGACAGCACGCTGACCGCGGCGCAGAACACCACCGTGCGGACGATGGAGTTGACGTAGAGCGGATCGGCGAACAGCTCGGAAAAATTCTCCAGTCCGACAAAGGCGGAACCGAGACCGAACGGGTCCTGCCGGGTCATGCTCCACCAGATCGCCTCGCCGGCGGGCCAGAGGAAGAAGAACGCCGTCAGCAGAAGCTGCGGCAGCACCAGCACCACCGGCAGAACCCAGCCTTCGAAGATGGTGCGGCGCTCCATGCGGAGCGGTTACGCCTTCACCGACTTCTCGAAGTCCCGCAGTACCTTGTTGCCGCGGCTGACCGCGCTGTCCATCGCCTGCTGCGCGGTCTGGCTGCCCTGGAAGGCCTTCTCCATCTCCTCGTAGATGATGTTGCGGATCTCGACCAACCGCCCCAGCCGCAATCCCTTCGAGTTGCTCGTGACCGTGCCGCGCGTCAGTTGCTTCACCGGCAGATCGGCGCCGACGTTCTTCTGGTAGAACCCCTGCTGCTGCGACAGCGCGTAGCCCGCAAGCGTCACGGGGACGTAGCCGGTGTGCTGATGCCAGTAAGCATCGTTGTCCGGTTTGCCGATGAACTGCAGGAACGTCGCGGCCGCCTTGTATTCCTCCGGCGTCCGTCCTGGAGCGGTCATCGTCCACAGGCTCGCGCCGCCGATGATGGAATTGAGCGGCGATTTGATCAGCTCCGGATCGTACGGCAGCAATGCCTCGCCCCAGTCGAACGTCGCGCTCTTCACCATGTCCCCGCGCGCGCCGGACGAGTTGAAGTGGATGCCTGCCTTGCCGGACAGCAGCAACTGATCCGGCTGGTTGTCGCGGCCGGCGTATTTGAACGTGCCGTCCTTCGCCATGTCGAGCAGCCGCTGCATGTGCTTCACATGCGCCGCGCTGCTGATTTCGAGCTGCGCATCCAGTCCTTCGAACCCGTCGGACCTGCTGGCAAACGGAATGTCGTGCAGGGCGCTGTATTGCTCGAGCTGGATCCAGCTCAGCCACGAACTGGTCACCGGGATCTCGGCGGCGTCCTTTGCCTTGATCGCCTGCGCCGCCGTCATCACGTCCTGCCAGGTCGCCGGCGGCTGTTCGGGATCGAGGTCGGCCTTACGGAAGGCGTCCTTGCTATACCACATCATCGCGGTGGACGAATTGAACGGCATCGACGCCATCCTCCCATCCGCCAGGCTATAGTAGCCGCGCACCGCCGGAATATACGCCTCCGGATCGATCGCAACGCCGGTTTCCTTGATCAGCTCCCACACCTGCCTGGTCGCCTTGCCGGCGGCGAGCATCGATCCGGTGCCGACCTCGAAGATCTGCACCAGGTGCGGTGCCTGGCCGGCGCGGAACGCGGCGATCGTCGCGGTCAGCACATCGGAATAGCCGCCCTTATAGATCGCCTGGACCTCGATCGCGTCCTGGCTCTGATTGAACGCGTCGACCAGGTGGTCCACCTGATCGGCAAGCGCCGCGGTCATCGCGTGCCACCAGATGATTTTGGTCTTCTCGGCGGCACGACCGACTGCTGGCATGGCGGCCAGGGCCGCAGTGCCGGCGAGCAGCGTACGACGCTTCATCCTCTGTCCTCCATTCGCTTCAAACGCGGCGTAACGATGCCGCGTTGCCGAGCTATTACGGCACGATGACGCTTCGATGAAGCGCTCAGAAGAGCGGCAGACTCCCCATAATGGTTTGAAACCACGGATGCACACGGATGAACACGGATCAACAGCCTATCCGTGTTCATCCGTGTGCATCCGTGGTTTCGATATCAGGCTGCCGCGAGCAGCGACCGGCGGCTACTCAGGAACTCCTCCACCGCCGCCGCCAGCCGGTCACACTCGGCGTCGCCGATCGGCAGGCACAGCGTGAACATCCCACGCCGCGCCATCCAGATGCCCTGCGCCAGCATGTCGAAGAAGAACAGCTCCTTAAGCTTCGCATCGCCCTTCGCCGCGTCGGCCGGCGAGCGCACCGGATCGCGCGTGAAATGCACCGCGAGCATCGAGCCGATACCGGTGAACTGCACCGGCGCGTGATGCGCCTGGCACAGCGCGTTCAGCCGCTCGCGCAGCGCATCGCCGCGCGCGTTCAGCGCCCGCGCCGCGTCGGGCGTATAGACCTCGGTCAGGCCCACCAACCCCGCCGACATGGTCAGTACGTTGTTGTTGAAAGTGCCGGCGTGCGGCAGCGCATCGGGCCGGCGCGGATCGAACAGGTCCATGATGTCGGCCCGGCCGCCGAACGCGCCGAACGACATGCCGCCGCCGATATACTTTCCAAACGTCGTCAGATCCGGCTTGATGCCCCGTACCTGCTGCAA
The DNA here is from genome assembly GCA_963819855.1 of uncultured Alphaproteobacteria bacterium. GTDB lineage: Bacteria > Pseudomonadota > Alphaproteobacteria > Acetobacterales > Acetobacteraceae > JAMXLO01. Next base: position 162,636 of record CAWFYC010000030.1, on the reverse strand, counting down.
GCCGCCCGGCGACAGCCGCGACGTCATCACCTCGTCCAGGATCAGCAGCGCGCCGACCTTGGTAGTGGCCTCGCGCAGCATGCTCAGGAACTCCGGTGCGGCGGCGATGCAGCCGCCGCCACCCATCATCGGCTCCAGGATCACCAGCGCCAGGTCCGCCGCATGTTGCTCGATCATTGCCCGCGTCGCGTCTAGGTCGTTGTACGGCGCCATTACGTAGTCGAACGGCGCATTGATCGGCGAACCGCCACCGGCGAAGCCGAACACCGCGCCGTGGTAGCCGCCGTCGAATACCATCACCTTGGAACGCCTGGTGAAAATGCGGCCGACCGAGATCGCCAGCAGGTTCGCCTCGGTGCCAGAGTTGGTGAACCGCACGCGCTCCAACCCGAAACGGTCGCATACCGCGCGAGCGAACTTCGCCTCGGTCAGATTGGTGCCGCCGAAGTTGATCCCGGCGTCCAGCGCGCGATCCAGCGCGGCGCGGATCTTCGGGTGCGAATGGCCAAAGATGCCGGCGGTGTATTCGCCGAGGAAGTCGATGTATTCCGCGCCGTCGAGGTCCCACAGCCGACATCCCTCGCCGCGTGCGATGCCGATCGGGAACGGCGCATAGTGCAGCACCGTGCGCGTGTTGCCGCCAGGCATCACCGCGGTGGCTTCGACAAAGCGGGCAAAACTCTTCGCGTTGCGCCTCACATAGGCTTCCTTCGCCTCGGTCAGCGCCGTGTCGATGTCGGCGTTGCGCAGTTCCGTCTCGCTCATGGCATCCTCCGCTGGGTCGCATGCAGTGTGCCCGCCGGAGGCTGCTCCACGCAACCGAGTCAGCTTGACAGCGCCGACGCCCGCCCGTCAGCCTCGCCACATGACCGAAACAGAACTGCCGATCACCGGTTATCTCGACCGCTTCTCACATCGCCCAGGCGAGACATTCACCGCCCATGTCAGCGTGCGCGATGGTGGCGCGTACCGCGCGCGATTGGTGCGTGTGCTGAGCTGCGACCCCAATCCCTCTGGCCCCGGCATGCGGTTCGAGGACCAGTCGCATCGCTTCGATCAGTCATTCACCGGGCGCCGGCAGCCGATCCACCACGGTTCGTACGGCATCGTCGATGCGGGACCCGCGCGTGATTCCGGATCGGCCTGCACCTGGACCGTGCTGGTGCGTCCCGGCGTCGTCGATGCCGGACAGGTGCTGCTGGCGCAGGAAGCCGGCGACACCGGCGTCGCGCTGCTGATCGGTGCGAACGGCGCGACCGCGCGGATCACGTCGGCCGGCGCCACGACCGAGCTCGCGACTGGAACAGCGATGCTGGCGGCGCATTGGTATCGCGTATGGCTGGCGGCGGACCCCGCAAGCGGACGTGTGCAAGTCGGCCAGCACCCACTGGACGGCGCGCCGGTGAGCGCGGAAGTGGTGGCGTCCGGGCTTGCTTTGCCGTGTGGGGGCACGGTGCTGTTCGCAGCCGAACGTGCGACAGCGCCGAACCGTCATTTCACCGGCAGGCTCCAGGATCCCGCGATCCTGCGCGGCTTCGTCACGTTCCGCCCTGAGATCGGCACGCCGCTGGAGTCGTTTGCCGACGACCTGCTGGCAGGCTGGGATTTTTCGCGCGGCATCGACACGCAGGCCATCCACGACGTCGGACCGCACGCGTGCCACGGTCGGTTGGTGAACATGCCGACGCGCGCGATGGCCGGGACGCGTTGGAGCGGGCGCGAGCAATGTTGGCGCCACGCGCCAGAAGACTACGGCGCGATCCATTTCCACGCAGACGATCTGGGCGATTGCAACTGGCGGGCGGATTTCAGTTGGACCGTGCCGGACGACCTTCGCAGCGGCGCCTATGCGCTGCATCTGACCTGCGACAGCGGCGAGGACTGGCTGCCGCTCTACGTGCTGCCGCAGCGGCGGGGGCCGTTCGCGCCGATCGCGTTCCTGGCGTCAACCTTCACCTATCAGGCGTATGCCAATCACGCGCGCACCAGCATCGATCAGGCGTATTACGACCGCGTCGCGGCGTGGGGCGCCTATCCATACAATCCCAATGATTATCCGATCTATGGTCGCTCCACCTACAACAAGCATCTCGACGGCAGCGGCATATCGTTTTCGTCGCGGCATCGGCCGATGCTGACAATGCGGCCGGGGTTCCTCACCTTCCACGATGCGCGCGGCTCCGGCATGCGGCACTATCCGGCAGACCTGCATCTGCTGGCGTGGCTGGAAGCGAAGGGTTTCGACCTCGATATCGTTACAGACGAGGACCTGGACGACGAGGGCTTGGCGCTGATCGCGCCGTATCGCACGGTGCTGACCGGTTCACATCCGGAATACCATACGATCGGCACGCTCGACGCGCTCGACGCCTACACGCGGCAGGGCGGAAGGCTGTGCTATCTCGGCGGCAACGGCTTCTACTGGCGCGTCGCGCGCGACAAGTCGGCGCCGCATCTGATCGAGCTGCGCCGAGCCGAGGGCGGCATCCGCACCTGGGCGGCGGAGCCGGGCGAGTACTACCACCAGACCGACGGCCAGTTGGGCGGTCTGTGGCGACGCAACCGGCGACCGCCGCAGATGTTGACCGGTGTCGGCTTCTCCTGCCAGGCGGCGTTCGAGGGCACCCACTACCGCCGGCTGCCGGCCTCGCGCGAGCGCCGCTTTGCCTGGATGTTCGACGGCATCGAGGATGACGTGCTGGGCGATTACGGTCTGTCTGGCGGCGGCGCGGCCGGTTTCGAGCTGGATCGCGCCGACCCGATGCTGGGCACGCCGGACGGCACCGTGATCCTGGCGCGCTCGGAAAATCCGTTGCCCTCGTTCCTCACCGTGCCAGAGGAACTGCTGTCCAATACGATCAGCATCAACGGCGAACCGGTCGAGGATTTGTCACGCGGTGAGATCGTGTATTTCGACACACCGTCCGGGGGCGCGGTGTTCTCGGTCGGCTCGATCACCTTCTGCGGCAGCCTGTGGCGGAACGGTTTCGAGGGGCCGATCTCGCGGCTGCTGGAGAACGTGGTGCGCCGCTTTGCCGCGGGGTGATAGTGCTGTTTCCTAAATCCGGAGTCGCGCGATATGACGTCCGATAACATCGATGCAAGCCAACAGGTCGCAGCCGGTTGCTCGCTCGGTCGGCACAATTTCGTGGCACAAACCGGGCTGGACTCACCTGAGCGTCAGGAAAGACTGGCCTGCATTCTCGCGAAGATCGAGGAAGAACAGCTGGAGGTGGTACGGGTCGGCTTCGTCGATACGCATGGCATCGTGCGGGTGCGGCCGGTCGAGGCACGCCTGTTTGCCCAGGCCGCCCGGAATGGAGTCCCGTTCACCACCGCGCTGTTCGCCATGGATTCCGCCAATAACATCTTCCAAAACGTGTTTGCTCGTGATGGCGGCTTCGGTCGCGATACCATGGGTGGCGCCGGGGATATGTTCGCAGTACCCGGACCTCGGCACGTTCCGCATCCTGCCTTGGGCGCATAAATGCGCCTGGGTCCTGAGCGACCTGTATCTCTCATCCGGCGAACGTTGCCCGTTCGATCCCCGTCTGATCATGCAGACCGCCTGCGGACTGCTGGCCCGGCATCGCCTGACCTATATCGGCGGCGTGGAAGTCGAATGTCACATCGTAAAGGTCACCGACCCGCGAATCGACTTTGCTGATTGCACCCAGCCGCCTGTGCCGCCGGAAGTACAGGCTCTGCGCCATGGCTATCAATACATGTCCGACAACGGTCTCGACGAACTGGAGCCAATCATCACGCGCATTCGTCATGCACTGATCGCTGTCGGTCTGCCGCTGCGGATCGTGGATGCGGAGTGGGGACCGGGCCAGATCGAAATATCGCTTGAACCCATGGCAAACATGTTAGCTGCGGACGCGGTGATCATCTTGCGGGGGGCCGTCAAGCAGGTCTGCCGCCGCATGGGCTTGCTGGCGTCCTTCATGACCAAGCCCGCGCTGCCGAACGTGTTTTCAAGTGGCTGGCATCTTCACCAATCTCTGCTCGATCATGCGAGTGGGAGGAATGCATTCGCCGAGGCTGGCGCCCTGATGTCGAATACCGGGATGCACTTCGTAGGCGGCCTGCTCGAGCACGCGCGTGCCAGCACCGCGTTCTCAAATCCTACGGTCAATGGCTACAAGCGCCTGAATGCCAATCCGTTGGCGCCGAAGCGTGTGGTGTGGTCGCACGACAACAAGGCTGCGATGTGCCGGCTGGTCGGTGGCTTGGGAGATCCGGCGACCCATATCGAGAATCGATCCGGCGAGCCGGCAGCCAATCCGTATCTCTACATGGGCTCACAAATCGTCGCCGGCCTGGACGGCATGGCGAACAAAATCGATCCGGGCGGCCCGCTGGCGGATCCATATGGACAGACGGAAAGGCCACTGATGCCGAGCAGCCTGGTGGAGGCGGTGGAGGCGTTGTCCGCGTCAACCATGTTCCGCAACGTGCTGGGGAATGAGTTCATCGATCACTACCTGTCCGTTCGTCGTCACGAAATCGGACGCTTCCAGTCGCACGTCACGGACTGGGAACACCGGGAGTATTTCGAAGCTTTCTAAGCTCAGGCGGTCAATTGCAGCAGTCCACGGCATTCGGCGAGAACAGGAATGTCGAGGCCGGGCGGAAACCCGTCCACAATCGCGCGCAGTTCTCCCGGCGCATGAGAGTAACCGCCCGCTTCAGCGCTTAGCCTGGCAAGGTCACGGGCGGCGTGCAGTTCGAACAGCCGCGCTCGTTGCATGCGTGACTGTGCGATTGCGCGCTCAAAGCAATGTCCGGCCTGTTCGTGGCGACCTTCGCTCTGCCAGATGCGGCCGCGCAGCCGGATGATTTCCGCGAGGTGATCCTTTTCCTCAGTCGTTTCGGCGAGGCGCTCGGCTTCCTGGAGGCTGGCCCTGGCCTGGTCGAGGCGATTCGCCCGGAGCTGATAATCGGCCAGCATCATCATGTTGCGTGCGAGCATGAAGAGGCCGCTGGTCTTGCGCCAGAAGGCGACACCGCGCTCAAGGTCCGCCAGTCCCCGCTCTTCATCACCGAGTGCAAACAACATCGGCCCTCGATGCAGCAGTACATTGCCGATGCGTGCATCGAAGCCGTATTTCCCGCAGATCTCGATGGCGCGGTCGGCACACGCCACGGCCTCCGCATAGCGGCCGAAGCCACCCAAAGCGAAAATCCGGGACACACTTGCCCAGACAATGGAGAACCGGTGCCCGCGATCCTCGGCGATCGCCATGCTCTGCTCGGATATCGCCAAGGACCGCGCGAAATCGCCCGTCAGCCGCGACACCATTTCCACATAATCACGCGCGACAATGGCAGGGTCTGCCGCTGCCCAGGGCGCCTTGTGCGTGCAGTTGATCTTGTCATCCAGTTCGATCGCCTGCTCCGAGAAAGCGAGCGACTGCTGGAACTCACCGGTGTGGCATGTGGACCCTCCCAACATGACCCACACGTGCACGAGCGTTTCCGGGCGCAGACGGCCAAGGTTTCCCCTGAGGATGTTGTTACCGATTTCCATGACGTCGCGATGGCGACAGCTACCGAACAGGAATGGCGCCATCCGGATGCCGGCTTCCGCCGCCTCATCCTCCTGGTCCAGTGCCAGCGCGGCGTCACGCGCCTGCGCGTACCACTGCGATACACGCTCGGAATGATAGCCATCCATTTGCATCTGGGCATTGCCCAGTTTCATGAGGAGTTCCGGGGTTCGGGCGCGCTCAGAGGCGGACGGGTCGGTTCGCTCGATCAGTTGCTTTGCGACTCGGTAATGCGCAACGGCTTCCTTGTTGGCGCCATGTTGCTCCGCAACGTCACCGGCTGCGATCCAGTAAGCGAACGCTCTGCCGAGGTCTCCAGCCGCTTGGAAATGGTACGCCAGCAACTCCGGCCGCGTAGCGCGGACAAGACCGTCGTCAAATCCCTCCAGCACGTTCGCGATGCCCCGGTGGCAGCTTTGACGGCGGCTCCTGAGCAGACTGTCATAGGCCACATCGCGGGTAAGAGCGTGGTTGAACGTATAGACGGCATCGGGGGGCGCGCCACGTCGGGACGCGAGCCCGGAGACGATCAGCTCGTCGAGCCCTCGTGTCAGCTGCGCCTCCGGCAATAACGCCGTGGCGGCAAGCAACGCATGTGAGAATTCCCGACCGATCACCGCACCGACCTGTGCCACCGCCCTGCCCGCCGGCAGCCGGTCAAGCCGCGCCATCAGGGAAGCTTGCAGCGTGCCCGGAACCGCCAGCGGGAGTGCCGCAGCATTGGATTCCACGGATGTTTCCAACACCGCCTTGGTCAGTTCCTCGATGAACAGCGGCACCCCATCGGTCTGAGTGACAATCTGTTCCAGGAGCTCATGCTTGAGAACGCGTTCGGCGGTCACCTGAGCCGCCAGTGTTGCGGAATGCCAGCGGTTCAGCCGGCTCAATGTGATCAGGCTGGCGCCCGCACGGCCGACCCAAGGGGCGGTGAATTCGGGCCGGAAGGATATGACCAGCAGGATTGGCAGTTGCGCAAGCCGGTCGATCAACGTGTCAAGCAATTCGAGCGAACTGGGATCGGCCCATTGCGCGTCCTCGAACAGCATCAGCACGGGATGGCCTCGTGCCATCCTGTCGAGCCGGCGGAGCAGTGCGCCGAACGTCCGCTCCTTGCGCCGCTGCGGGTTGAGTTCAAGCCGCAGGTAACGATCATTCGTCGGGACGGACAGCATAGCCGCGATCAGCGCGACATCCTCAGGCGGCAGATCGGCCGGCGCGACGATCGCCTCCAGCTTGTGCCGACGTAGCTCGGGCGAATCCCCCCGCGAGAAACCGGCCTCCTGCTCCCAGCGCGCCACGATCGGGTGCAGCACGCTGTCCTGATGCAGCGGTGAGCAGAAGTACCGCAGACTCACATGCGGTTCGGCGGCCAATTCCTCATCCAGCGCCGCGAGCAGGCGCGACTTACCGATGCCTGGCTCGCCGGACAGCAGGACGAGGCGGCCCTCTCCGGACTTTGCCTGCTGCCAGGCCCGCAGCAGCGTATTCAACTCATCCTCGCGACCAACCAGCGGCGTCACCGCTGCCACATAGAGCGCCTCGGAGCGGCTGCCGAGCGTGCTCGCACTCAACACCTCCCACTCCTGCACCGGACCGGCGACACCCTTTACGGCAAGCGGCACGAGCCTTCGGTAGGCGAACAGCTCACCAGCCAATCGCCGGGTGCTGGCAGCGATCATGACCTGCCCCGGTTCGGCAAGATGTTGCAGCCGCACCGCTTCCCCCGGCGTCTCACCAAGCAACTCGCCGCTTGGGTCTGCAACCACGAGGCCGCTGGCCACGCCCGTTCGTATGGTCAGTCCGGCAGGAAGCGCCATGTCCCCCTCGGGCAAATGCCCCGCCAAGGCGAGAGCGGTGTGGAGCGCACGCTCGGCGGCGTGTTCCTGCGCCACCGGATAACCGAAATAGGCGAGCGTCTCTCGAACCCGGGTCGCTGCCATTGTCCCGCCATGCCGGGCGATGACGGCGGCGGCGTAGCGGCGAAAGGCATCGATTAGGACGCGTAACTCCTCCGGATCGCCGGGCAGGCTGGTCCCATCTGCCGCAAGCACCTCTGCGGCAAGCGCCGTGACGTAACGCCGTTCGGCACCGGCAGGGTTGGCCATGGGCGTAACGGCCGGTTCCGCCAGCGCGGCAGCTTCAGCCTGCCGCACCTTCGCTGCGAATTTGTAGCCGCTGTTGGGGATGGTCACGATAAGGCTCGGTTGCTTGCGGTCCGGTTCGATCTTCCGGCGCAGACGGACGACCTGCATGTCGATGCTGCGGTCGTACGCCTCAGCGCCGCGCCCGCTCAGCAGCTGCAAAAGTTGTTCGCGGGACAGCACCCGTCCTGCCCTCCGCACGAAGAGGCGCAACAGAGCGAACTCGCCGTGCGTGAGCGGAATCTGTTTGCCCGCCTGATCCACCAGGCTGTGGCCGCCGAGGTCCAGGTGGTATCCTGCAAACTCCAGCACTGGCTCGGCCTCGGGCTCCGCGACCGGTGCCAACGCCTCCGCCACCCGGCCGAGCAGCCGGGCTTCGTCCGAGACATCGAGCAGATCGGAGCGCCGCTCGCGCTTGCTGCCGGGCGATTCGACGAGAAGGACATTGCCGACCGCGGCGCGCAGTTCCCGGATCAGTCCTCTTCCCTCGGCGCCAAGTCCGTCGGGCGCGACGACAGCCAGCGCGATCCCGTCGAAGCCGATGCGGCAGGCGTGCGAAGCGCTCTCCGCTATCTCGACGCGGTAACCGCCCCCGTTCAGCAGTCGTGCGAGATGGGCTCGATGTCCCACGTCCCGACTGACAACCATGATTCGGCTGCGCATCCAAGCCACCCGCGAACCCGCCCGCACGTAGCGACCGTACCTCAATGAGGCACCTTGTTACCAGCCGGTTACCCAGGGGTGATCCGACAGTGGCATCGCGCAAGGACGATCGCCCGACCCGCCAAGTTCATGACTGCCGAACACCTCAAATCGGGAGTGAGACAATGAGTGCAGCCGATATCGCCGCCAACAATCGTGCCTTCGAACATGCCGTCGAGACAGGGAATGTGGAAGCCATCGCCGCCCTGCTCGCGCCCGATGTCATATCTCTCCCGCCGGACAGCCCGATCGTTGTGGGCCATGAGGCGGTCAAGCAGCTGTGGGCGTCCGCGATCAATGAGTACGGCATGACGAGCTTCCGGATCACCACCGACAAACTGGATGTTGTCGGCGACCTGGCAAGCGAAGTCGGTCGCGCGACGATGACAATGGCGCCGGGCGGCGGCGTGAGCGAAACGGCAAGGGTCAAGTTTCTGGTGGTATGGAAGCGGTTGAATGGCAAGTGGCTGCTGCATCGCGACATCTACAATGCACTCCCGGAATAGACCTGAAGTAGATGAACAGGAGCGAACGACGATGGCTTCGCAAGCTGCCACCAAGGATTTCAGAGCATCGTTGCGCGGTGTTTCATTCGCGCCCGGCGAGCCGGGTTACGATGCGGCGCGCGTCGTCTTCAACCGGATCGTCGATCGGCGTCCCGCGATCATCGCGCGCTGCGCCGGTGCGGCGGACGTCATCGCGTGCGTCGGCTTTGCCCGTGAACAGAACCTTCCGGTGTCCGTCCGTGGCGGCGGTCACAGCATCGCGGGCAAGGCGATCTGCGACGACGGGCTGATGATCGATTTGTCGGCCATGAAGGGCATTCGGGTCGATCCTGCCGCGCGCACGGTGCGAGCCGAGCCCGGCCTCACCATCGGCGAGTTCGACCGCGAGACCCAGGCGTTCGGCCTGGCAACCACAATGGGTGTGATCTCCACCACGGGTATCGCCGGTTTGACTCTGGGCGGCGGCATGGGCTGGCTGGTCGGCAAGCATGGTCTGGCATGCGACAACGTGGTCGCCATGGATGTCGTCACCGCCGATGGACGATTGCTCAAGACCAGTGAGCAGGAGAACCCGGATCTGTTCTGGGGCATGCGCGGCGGTGGCGGCAACTTCGGCATCGTCACGTCGTTCGAGTATCGGCTGCATCAGCTCGGCCCGGTCTTCGGCGGTGGGGTACTCTTTCCGATCGACCAGACCCACGAGGTGCTGCGTTTCTATCGCGACTTCGCGTTCTCTGGCCCTGACGAACTGAGCACGCAAATGGGGCGGATCTGCACTTTGGAGGGCGTTCCAGTCATCGGCGTCGCCGGCTGCTATTCCGGTTCACTGGAAGAGGGCGAGAAGGTGCTTGCTCCATTGCGCCGGTTCGGCTCGCCGGTCGCCGACCTGTTCGGACCGATGAGCTACCTACAGATGCAGACCATGTTCGACCCCTGGTTCCCGCCTGGGCGGCAGGCTTATTGGAAGGCCAACTTCCTGCATGGTCTGCCGGACGAGGCCATCGAAATCTTCCATCGCTACGCACTGACGACACCCTCGCCTTACACCACCGGACCATGGCTTGAGGCCGTGCATGGTGCGGTGTCTCGGACCGACGCCGCCGAGACTGCCTTCGCCCATCGGCGGCACCCGTTCAATTTCCTTGTGTTGTCGAGTTGGTCCGAGGCATCCGAGGCTGGGCGGAACATCCAGTGGACGCGCGAATGTTGGGACGCGATGCGTCCGTTCATGGTTCCCGGCGCCTATGTCAACTATCTTGAAGAGGAGGCCGATCCTCGCGCACGCGCTGCCTATGGCGCCAACTACGACCGGCTGGTCGCGCTGAAGAACCGTTATGATCCCGGCAACGTGTTCCGGATCAACCACAACATCCGGCCAACCGTTGGCGCGTAGATCGCTAAAACAGCGACATCTGTACCTCGGTAACCTTCGCCTTGCCGTCGTCGGGCAAGGCGAACCTTCCGCAGTCCAGCCCCTCGCGCGCCTCGTCCATTCCCCATTGCCGAGTTGCACGAGCGAACCGGCGCAGCAGCAGATCGGCATATACGCCCTGCCCGGCGAAGCGATGATGGAACCGCGCGTCGCTCAATGCTCCTGACCGCGTCTCCCGGATCAGGTTCAGCACATGCTTCGCCCGGTCGGGGAAATGCGTCGTCAGCCAGTCCTCGAACATCTGCCGCAGTTCGTGCGGCAGGCGCAGCAGCACATAGCCGGCATGGCGCGCGCCGGCGCGGGCGGCGGCCTCGACGATCTTCTCCATTTCCGCATCGTTCAGCCCGGGGATCATCGGTGCCACCATCACGCCCGCCGGCACGCCCGCCCGGGTCAGCTCGGCGATCGCGTGCAGGCGCCGATCCGGGGTCGCCGCGCGCGGCTCCATCCGTCGCGCCAGTGCCGCGTCCAGCGTGGTCACCGACACATAGACCCGCGCCAGTTTGCGCTGCGCCATCGAGCTCAGGATGTCGAGATCGCGCAACACGCCCGCCGACTTGGTGACGATGCCGACCGGATGGTTGTATCGATCCAGCACCTGAAGTACCGACCGGGTCAGCTTCAGCGTCCGCTCGACCGGCTGATACGGATCGGTGTTCGACCCCAGCGCGAGGGTGCGCGCGACGTAGCCTGGCTTGCGCAGCTCCTTCTCCAGCAGCTCCGCCACTTCGGGCTTGAAGGTCAGCTTGGTCTCAAAATCCAGGCCGGGCGAGTAACCGAGATACGCGTGCGTCGGCCGCGCATAGCAGTAGATGCAGCCGTGCTCGCAACCGCGATACGGGTTCACCGCGCGGTCGAAGCCGATATCCGGCGAGCTGTTCCAGCTTATCGCCGTCTTGGTAGCATCCCGCGTGAGGGTCGTGGCCAGTTTAGGCAGCTCCCCGAATTCTGCCGTCAGCGTGTCCCAGCCGTCGTCGAACGGGCTGATCACCTGGCTGTCGAAGCGCACCGGCGGATTGGTGACCGCACCGCGGCCCTTGCGGGCGAGCGAGGGCATGTTGCCAGCATCGGGCTGATCGCGCATGATGTGTTCCCCGTCCGTTCATGGCAGAGACTGGCAAAAGGGGGCCTGCCGGTCAAGAACAATAAGGGAACATGCTGTCGGTTGTGATCCCGACCCTGAACGCGGCGACCGTGCTGCGGGACACCCTGGCCTCGGTCGCGGCGGCGGACGAGGTGGTGGTGGTCGATGGCGGCAGCAGCGATGCGACTAAGGTGCTGGCGGCCGAGTTGGGTGCGCGCGTGGTGACGGCGCCACGCGGCCGGGGTGCACAACTGGCGGCGGGCGTGGCCGTGGCGCGTGGCGAGTGGCTGCTGCTGCTGCACGCCGATACGCGGCTCGAGGCGGGCTGGCGGCGGGCGATGGTGGCGCCGGATTTCGCCGGCTACTTCCGCTTCGCGCTAGACAGCAACGATCCACGCGCGCGGCGGCTGGAACGTCTGGTGGCGTGGCGCTGCCGACTATTGGCGCTGCCGTACGGCGACCAGGGGCTGCTGATCCATCGTGACCTGCTGGCCGGGGTGGGCGGGATTCAGGCACTGCCGCTGATGGAGGACGTCGACCTGATCCGACGCCTCGGGCGTCGGCGGCTGGTTGAACTGGACATCGCCGCGGTCACCTCGGCGGCGAAATGGCAGCGGGATGGCTGGTATCGCCGCTCCTTGCGGAACCTCGTCTGCCTGGCCCTGTACTTCGCCGGCGTGCCGCCGCGGCTGATCGCGCGGCTATACGGATGAGAGACACGGTGGTGGTATTCGCCCGCGCCCCACGCCTGGGTGCGGTCAAGCGGCGGCTGGCGCGCGAGATCGGCGACCGTGCGGCGCTGCGCTTCCACGTCACGACGCTGACCCGCCTGCTGCGTGCCCTGGCCTCCGACCGGCGGTTCCGCACCGTGCTGGCGGTCACACCGGACCATGCACGGTTCCGCCTGCCGGTGCGGGTGGACCGGATACCGCAGGGACACGGCGATCTCGGCGCGCGGATGCATCGCGCGTTCCGGCGCTTTCCCCGCTGCCGGGTGGCCATCATCGGTTGCGATATTCCGGATGCAGGACCGCAGGATGCGTGGTCGGCCTTTCGCGCACTCGGCTGCGCGCCGGCAGTCTTCGGGCCGGCGGCGGATGGCGGCTATTGGCTGGTGGCGATGTCGCCGCGCCGTCCGGCGCAGCCGTTCGCCGCCGTGCGCTGGTCCACCGAACATGCGCTAGCCGACACGCTGGCGAATTTTTCAGGGCGGCGTGTCATCATGCTGCGCACGCTGCACGATGTGGATACCGCGGCGGACCTGCACCGTTTGCCGACGCCGAGGAGGACCATCCATGACGCCAACCCGTATCGGCCTGCTGCTGTTTCCGCGCCTGACCCAGCTCGATCTGACCGGTCCGTTCGAGGTGTTCACCCGCGTGCCAGGGGCCGACGTGTTGCTGCTGTGGAAGACGCTTGAGCCGATCGAGGCTGACAGCGGCCTGCGCCTGTTGCCGTCCGCCACCCTGCGTGACTGCCCGCCGCTCGACGTGATCTGCGTGCCCGGCGGACCGGGGGTCAACGCGCTGATGGAGGATGCGGAGGTGCTCGACTGGCTGCGCCGGCAAGCGGAACGGGCACGCTATGTCGCCTCGGTGTGCACCGGTTCGCTGGTGCTCGGCGCCGCCGGACTGCTGCGCGGCAGGCGCGCCACGTCGCATTGGGCGTCGCGCGACCTGCTTGCCGCGTTCGGTGCGACGCCGACCGCCGGCCGCGTGGTGCGCGACGGCGACCTGTTCACCGGCGGCGGCGTCACCGCAGGCATCGACTTCGCGCTGACGATTGCGGCCGAACTCGCCGGTCCGCAGGCGGCACAGGCGATCCAGTTGCAGATCGAATACGCGCCGGCACCGCCGTTCGATGCGGGTACGCCGGAAACGGCGCCGCCGGACGTGTTGTCCGCAGTGCGACAGCGCAATGCCGGGTCACGCGCCGAGCGCGAGGTGCTCGTGGCGCGGATCACCCGCGGGTAGTAGAAAACCGGGCTGCCAGGGACAACCGATGTCCGCGAGCGTCGCAACCGATCCCGTGCTGGTCCGCTTCCGCAAGGCGCTGGATGAGATATACGGCAATCGCCTCGACCGCGTTGTGCTGTTCGGTTCGCGCGCGCGCGGCGATGCACGCCCGGATTCCGATTACGACGTGGCGGTGTTCCTCAGGGACTTCCATGACCGATGGAACGAAGTTGACCGGATCGTGCCTGTTGTCACGGATATCCTCTACGACGACGGTGCCTTTATCCATGCCATGCCGTATCGGGCGGGCGCCGATCAGGAACGCACTCCGCTGATGCACGAGATTCGTAGTGAGGGCCTTGATCTGTGACACCGGAGGCCACACGCTACTTGGAGAAGGCGCGGCTGATCCTCGAGCACGCACGACTGATGCTGACCGTCAATCTGACGGAAGACGCCGGGCGTTCCGCTTATCTGGCGGGCTACCAGGCGGCGGAGGCGCTCATCTTCGAGCGCACCGGCAAGGTGACGAAATCCCACAAGGGCGCACATACTGAATTTGCGCGGTTGACCCGCGACGAGCCGAGCATTGATGCGCAGTTGCGGCGGTTCCTGCCGCAGGCCTGCGACCTGAAAGCGATCTGCGACTACGAGCTCGGGCCGGATGCCGTGGTGCCCTACGAGAAGGCCGCTGCTGCGGTTCAAGCCGCCGCCCACTTCGTGGACTGAGTTGCAAGCTTGATCGCTGCAGAGGGTTCCGCGCCGTAAGGGGAAGCGCGATGATCGTCATGGCAATGGGGCTTCCCGTAGCAGAGCGGCTGGCCTTCTTGTCAGTCCGCCGAGACGCTTAAGTAGGGTTCACGACCCTCTCGGCAAGGAAGTCTCCGAGAGGGCGGACGTTCTTGCGCGAGTTGCAGTCAAGGCAAGCTGTCACGAGATTGCCAAATGAGTTGTCGCCGCCCTCGGCAACAGGTTGGACATGGTCGAGCGTAGCCGTGAAACGGGTGAGCTGCTTCTGGCAATACCGGCAGTGATAGTTGTCCCGTTCGTAGACCTTCTGTCGATTTTCGCGGACGTTGTAGTAATCGACCTCGCGTAGCTCGTCGACGGCTGGCGAGGGTAGCGCGGCAGCGCGAGCCTCCCTGGCCTGGCGGCACACCTCGATCTTCTCCGGCAGGAGGAACTCGATACAATGTGCCCTCGCGGGTAGGCTCTGCCTCGCGGCGGATCGCGCCGATCGTCTCCAAAGAGTCAAGCCCCGATTGAACCGTCTTGTAGGTCGTTGTACTGACGATTGCGCCGCCACCCGACCGGGTGCCTTCGAATTGCGATTTCACGACACCGGATGTCAGTCTCCGGCGCGATACACGCATGAGCTGGGCCCCCGTCTCAACCACTGAGTGTCGAAATATATACATGTAGAGAAATGCTTCGTAGGGCTTCAGTTGGGGGAACAGTAAGTCCACCACATCGCGAATGATGTCCGGCAATTCCAGGCCAGATACAAGCGCGCGTTCCGTTGCGTCTGCGCTGCTTTCGGCGTCTTGCTCGAGCTCACCAAGAAGCTCCCTAATTTTGACGATCGTTTCCCTCATGCTGCCGTATCTACATCCTTCGTCGAGCGACGTCACGTCCACACGCTGTGCAGACGTATATACCGCTTGCGACAGATTTCCCAACCTTTGTGAAGTCTTCGATGCATCCGAAAAAAGGAACATGTCGGGTTAGATGATCTCCAAACGAGCCGCGTGCACAGCTCGTGAGTACTTGACGCCCCCACCTTCGCTCGTCGCCATCCCGCCGCACAGCGCCTATTCCGCTGCGGTCCTGAGATGTTCCTGCAGCCGCGGCATCAGTTCGACCAGGTTGCAGGGCCGGAACCGGTTGTCGAGCTGGAATACCAGGATGTCGTCCCACGCATCCTTCACCGCACCGGTACTGCCTGGCAGCGCGAACAGATAGGTGCCGCCTGCCACCCCGCCCAGCGCGCGCGACTGCATCGTCGAGGTGCCGATCTTCTGGTAGCTCAGCATGCGGAACAATTCGCCGAAACCTTCGATCCGCTTCTCCAGCACGCGGTCGAACGCCTCCGGCGTCACGTCGCGACCGGTGATGCCGGTGCCGCCGGTGGTGATCACCACGTCGATCTCGGGGACGGCGATCCAGCCGCGCAGATGGCGTTCGATCGCGCCGGCATCGTCCTTCTCGATCGCGCGCCCCGCCACGCGATGACCGGCCCTGGCGATCCGCTCGGCCAGCGCGTCGCCGGACCTGTCGTCGGCCAACGTGCGCGTGTCGGACACGGTGAGGATGGCGATGTTGACCGCGATGAAGGGGCGGGTTGCGTCGAGTGGCATCGTTCTGCCCTCCTGATGGGAACCAAAATTAGCTGGATGCGGCGTCTTCATCCAGCGTGCGGCGCAGCAGGCGCAGATCGTCCCAGGCGGCGCGGCGGTTGGTGGGGTCACGCATCAGTTCGGCGGCACTGAAGCTCGGCAGCGCCGGCAGCACCAACGACGTGCCGGGGATCGCGGCGTCCATCCAGGCCCCACGCGGGCGACGCCGCGACGCGGCCTGCGGCAACAGCGAGCGCGCCGTGAGCAGACCCATCAACAGCAGCCGGCGCGGCCCGACAAGGGCGATCAGGCGGTGCAGGAACGGCAGGCAGAGCGCGAGCTCCGCCGGATTGGGCGGCCGGTCGCCGGGCGGCCGCCACGGGATCAGTGGGGTCAGCATGAGCTGGCCTCGGGCGAGCTCGATCGCGGCGAGCATCCGGTCAAGGTAGTCGCCTGCCGGCCCGGTGAACGGCAGCCCCGAGCGGTCCTCGTCCGCACTAGGCGGATCGCCGATCAGCAGCAGGGTGGCGGAGGGATCTCCTTCGGCGAACACCAGGTTGCTGGCGGTGTCGCGCAGGGCGCAGCCGTCGAACGCGGCAATGGCGGCGCGGAGTTCCTCTAGCGTGGTCGCGGCGGCAGCGGCTTGCAGCGCGCGTTCGGCGGGGGTTGGGCGGGGTGACGGCACCCCCTCCCCAACCCTCCCCCGCTCCGCGGGAGAGGGGGCGCTGAACTCCCTCTCCCGCGGAGTGGGGGAGGGTTGGGGAGGGGGTGCGGCGACATCGCGCAACCGATCGACTGGCGCGTCCTCCAGCGCCTCGTCCGCCCCCCACTCGATCTGCAGCCTCAGCGCCGCCAGATCGTCCATCCGCGCGCGCTACTCCGCCGCTTCGGCGCGCGCGTAGTCGATCGGCTCCGCGCACCAGCCCTCACGCCGGAACCGCCAGTAAGCATCGTGCAGCCGCTCGGTTAGCGGCCCAGGCCGATCATTGCCCATGATCCGGTCGTCCAGCCGCGTCACGCCCATTACCCCTCCGGCGGTGGACGAGATGAACACCTCGTCGGCATTGCGCAGCTCCGCCAGCGGCACCGTGCGCACCTCGCAGCGCAGCCCCAGCTTCTCGCACAGCTGGATCACCGAGAGCCGCGTGATCCCCTCCAGCACGCCGCGATCCGGCGTCGCCACCACGCCGTCGGTCACCGCGAACACATTGAACCCCGGCCCCTCGGTCACGTTGCCGTCGAGATCGAGCAGCACCGGATTGTCCGCCCCCTTGTCCTGCGCCTCGAACAGCGCCCGCGTCATGTCGGCCCAATGGAAGTTCTTCGCCCGCGGATTGACACACACCTCGGGGATGCGCGGCGTCGACGCGACGATCAGATGCGCGCCGCGATCGATCACCTCGCGCGGCATCAGCCAGACATACGGCACGGCGAACGCCAGCAGATAGTTGCGCGCATTGGACGGATGTCGCCGCAGGTTCGCCGGCGCCGAACCGCGCAGGCAGTCCATCGCGACATAGGCCTCGCGCAGCCCGGTGCGCCGCACCAGCTCGTGCAGCACGCCGCGGATATCATCATCGCTCTCGCGCGGAGCCAGGCGCATCCAGTCCATCGACGCGCGAAACCGCTTCATGTGGTCGTCCAGCTTGAAGAATGCGCCGTCCCACACGCTCACCACGTCGTAGGTCACGTCGGACCGGCGATAGCCCCATTCGGTGACCGGAATCATCGCCTCGGCGATCGGCATGAAGCGGCCGTCGACGTAGGCGGCGCCGGTCGGCCAGATTGCGGCGGTTGCGGACATGGTGTGGGCTCCTTCCCCTGGGTCACAGTGGAATGGAGACACGCATGGACGCATTCGCCAAGGGGCATGTCGTGGTGCTCGGACCGGAGGAGGGAGACTCGTTCTGGCAGCCGCTGCCTTCGACCGGCTACATCGTCAACAAGCTGACGCCGTACAACACGCCGTACGACAGTTTTTCGCTTGGCATCCAGGTGCTGGAGCCGGGCGCGCATATCCGCCGCCACGCGCATGAACGTCAGCACGAGGTGCTGTTCTGCTACGCGGGCGAAGGCTGGGCCGAAGTGGGCGAGCAACGCTACGAGGTGCGGCCGGAGACAACGGTCCTGATCGGCCGTGCCGTGCAGCATAAGGTGCAGAACACCGGGCCCGGCCAGATGCGCCTGCTGTGGATGATCGCGCCGGCGGGCCTGGAGGACTGGTTTCGCGCCATCGGCCGCCCGCGGAAGCCTGGCGAGGCGATGCCGGCGCCGTTCGAGCGGCCGGCGGATGTCGCGGAGGTGCAGGGGCGGATGAGGTTCATCCGGTCGGAGGAGGGGTGACAGAGCATTGCGATTGCGGCCGACGCTACAGTCGGAGGTATAAGCAAGCGAGAACAACACGGATTACACGGATAGCAAGGTAAGTCGCGAATTATACGGAACAGGATTTTCAGGCGCTTCGCGCGGTGCCACGGTTTTCTTGCGCGAAGCGCCCCATTCTAATTCTCCGTGCAATCCGTGGCTTACCCTGCTATCCGTGTAATCCGTGTTATTCTTGATGTGCTCGCCGGTGGTTACCGACGGTCGCCTTCAGCATCAAGGGCGGCGCCAGCGTCACTGTTATTGCTTGTTGGCGCCACTCGATCCCTTGTCGCTGGAATTACTGCTGCCGCCCTTCTCATTACCAGCACCTGGCAAGGCTTGGTTGGGCTGACCGGGCGCGTGCGCGATCTGTTCGTTTGGGGTCGGGGTTGTTGTGGTCACAACGCTGCCCGGCGGGGTGGCCATCTGCGTGCCCTGCGTCGGCTGATTGGTGGCGGATCCGGAATCGTTGGTAGCCGCCAGTGTAGCGCTTACCGCGCCCGTTGTGAGCAGTGCCGCAAGACTGAGGAGTTGCAAGGTTTTGGTCATCAATCTCTCCGATCTGGTGTAAGAAACGAATCATGGAACGCTACGCTCGATAGCGCGATGCACAGATCACGATAATTGGATTGCTCCGCCGGTGCGCGGCTGGGCAGTTTCATCTTGGTCATTTCTGTATGCAGAAGACCGAAGTTCTCCGCATGCCAGCCCGGCGCGATTGTTAATCGATGACAATGATGCTGTCGGCTTAGAAGCGCGACGGCGCTCCCGCTAGCACGTCAAGCAAGTCAAACGTGAAGCACTGCAAGCAAAATTCAACCGCAAATCACGCAAAGCACGCGGATGGGATCGTGCTGCTTCGTGATTACCGTGCGCGACGCGCAGGGTTTCGATGCTGCGGCCTGCCGGAAGTTGAACAGCCGGCGGACTGCATCGGTCGCCGGCCGGCGGTTAGGATCAGTTGCCGGAAAACCGGCCGGGTTGGCGATTTCCTTGGTCTGCCCCAAGCGGCAAAAGGCACCTGCGGACGGGGCCATCAGAATATATTCCTTGACATCCGCTGCGCGCTCGTGTTCTTGTTACGTTCATGTCCGCCGCGGCCGAAACCCCCCCGACCACCGAGCCAACCCGCAGCTTCCGCCTGCTCGACCTGGTCCGCAAGCTGATCGACTACGGCCGCGAACTCGCCGCCACCATCCGCCAGCGCACCGCCGCCGACCCCATCTTCGCCAAAGCCCGCTTCGGCACCACCGATCTGGCGCTGTTATTCGCCCGCATCGCCCGCGGCCTGCAGCTCGCCAACGCGCTCGAAGCGCGTGTGCTCCGCAGCGCTGCCCAGCTCGACGCCGGACCGGCGCAAGGCAGGGCTCGATCGGCACCCCGGGCACCTGCCGCCCCTCATGTTGCCGCCGAGGCCGATCCGGGTCTCGCACATCTGCCCACCCCGGAGCAGATCGCGGCCGAGGTCCGCCGCAAGCCGATCGGCGCCGTCATCGCCGATATCTGCCGCGACCTCGGCATCACCGGCAGCCATCCGCTGTGGCGGGAGGTGCAGCGGGCCATCATCCTGCACGGCGGCAACCTTGCCCGCCTGGTGTCGGACATTCTCGACCGGGCATTCCCGCTGTCTGCCCGGCTCCTGCCCGCGGTCACGCCGGCCGCGTTGCGGCTTGACGCGCCAGACGGCACCGGCCCTCCCTGAAGCTATCGCGTGACGATCACGGCATCATGCACGGGGCCAGCGGTGGCCGGCCCCGCCGTGCTGATTCGTCCGATGCCGACCGCCGAAATGATTCTCGCGGCAGCCCTATTGCCCGCGCCTTTCAGGCAGCCGGAATGCGATGCAGCGCGCACAACTTATTGCCGTCGGGATCGCGGAGGTAGGCGAGATACATCGCGCCGCCGGGGCGAACGCCGGGTGGGTCCTCGATCGCCGTGCCGCCGTTCGTGACTCCCGCTTCGTGCCAGGCGACGGCTTGTTCCGGTCCTGCCATCGTGAAGCCGACGGTGCCGCCGTTGGCGTACGTGGCCGACTTGCCATCGATGGGTTTGCTCACCAGGAACACCCCGCCGTTATGCGCATAGATCAGCCGGCCCTTGGCGTCCTGCACTCCGGGCTTGCCGCCGATCGCGCCAAACACGGCATCGTAGAATTTCTTCGATCGGTCGATGTCGTTGCTCCCGATCATGACATGGCTGAACATGCGGTTCTCTCCTCCTAATGTCACCTGAGGCCGCAGCCTCCGCGCCGGAACAGAACACGGTTCGCCGGCCGCGAAAAGAGCCGCCCGTGAGGTCCGTTCCACAGGAAGCCCCATGCCCGCCCCGTCCGGAGACCGCCCAAGCGGCACAGTGAGCGCTGATGTTCTGCTACGCGGGCCAGAGGCTGTGCCGAGGCGGGCGCGCGGCGATGTGCTCTGTTGACTCTGTCCAAGCTGTCTTTAACGATCCGTGCGGCACTTCTGCAGCTTCGGACCACACACGCACATGGGCTCCTCGGATACTGCGTGGCAACAATTGATCTCCGCATTGCACGCGTCCGGCCACAAGGCTGCACTCGCGATCACCGGGGGCGGCAGTGGGGCGATCGGCGAGTTGCTTCGTGTTCCCGGCGGCTCTCGGCTGCTGATCGAGGCGCAGGTCCCCTACGACATGGCGGCGCTTGAGGCGTTTCTCGGCTTTGCACCCGCGCAGGCGAGCAGTTCCGATACCGCTGTCGCGATGGCACGAAGCGCTCGGGCACGCGCGGCCAGGTTCTTGCCGGCGGACACCGATCCGGTTGGTCTCGGCGCCACGGCGGCACTGGTAAGCGATCGCCCGCGTAGAGGCGAGCATCGATTTCACATCGCGTGCGCCAACTCCTCCGGCATCGCGCACTGCACGGGCGTGTTGGCCAAGGGCCGACGTGATCGCGGCGCTGAAGAAGACCTGGTTTCGCGCGCGATCGTCCTGTGGCTGTCCCACGCATGTGGGGTTGCCGCACCGTCGCCACGCAGCCTGCTCGATGCGGATGAACATTTCGCGGAGACCGTCGTCGCGACTGTGGATCCTGTCGATCAGCTTTTGGCTGGTGAGATCGATCGCGTCACCGTCCAGCCCGATGGCCAGATGATGCTGTCGGCACCGCGGCACCCTGTGCTGTTGCCAGGTTCGTTCAACCCGCTGCACGAGGGACACGTGCTGCTGGCGCGGGTCGCCGAGGAGCTCAGGCAGCAGCCCTTGGCGTTCGAAATCTCTGTCACCAACGTCGACAAGCCGCCGCTGTCGGGCGAAACGGTGCGACACCGTATCGCCCAATTCGCCTGGAAGTCGCCGGTCGAACTCACGCGAGCGCCCACCTTCGTCGAGAAGTCGCGGTTGTTTCCGAAGACGACGTTTGTGATCGGCGCGGATACCGCGGAGCGGCTGGTTGCGCCAAAATACTATGGCGATGACGAGGTTCGAATGCACGTGGCGCTGGAGGAAATCGCTAATTCCGGGTGCGACTTTCTGGTCGCCGTGCGGGTCGACGCCGCGGGGCGCGTGACCGGATTCAGCGACATCCCGGTGCCGCGGCGCTATGCCGATCTCTTCACCGAGATCCCCGAGCACCGTTTCCGTCTTGACACCTCGTCATCCGAAATCCGCGCCCGGGCGCGTGCGGTTGGTAATTCGTAGCCGGACCCTTGGAGAGAGCCTGGTGATCCTGATCGGGCAATACGACTCACCCTATGTCCGCCGCGTTGCGGTGTCGCTACGGGCACTGGGGTTCGCCTATCAGCACGACACGCGCTCGGTATTCGCGGATTTCGATGCGATGCGCGGCATCAATCCGCTGGGCCGCATCCCTTCGCTTGTCCTCGATGATGGCGAGACGCTGATCGACTCGGCCGCCATCCTGGACTGGCTCGACCAGTCTGTCGGACCGGAGCGTGCGCTGCTTGCGGCGACGGGGCCCGAGCGGCGGCGGGCGTTGCGCCGGATCGCATTGGCGACAGGCATGATCGACAAGGCCGGGGCCGCCGCTTACGAGCGGCTCATTCGGCCTTCGGCGTATCGCTGGCAGGAGTGGATCGCGCGCTGCCGTACCCAGGCGACGGGCGCGATCGAAGCCCTGGCAAGCGAGAATTGGGCGACCGACGGCCGGATCGACCAGGCGCAGATCACCACGGTCTGTATGGTGCATTACCTGCGGATCGCCGATCCCACCCTCATCGCGCAGGATCGTTATCCAGCGCTCGATGCGCTGTCCGCGCGCTGCGAGGCGCGGCCCGAGTTCGCAGCAACCCGTCCTGCCGAGTACGATGTGCCGCATAACGCGTGAGTTGGTCAGGCTGCCAGGCGTGGCCGCATCCTCGCCAACCCGGTGATCCGGCGCAGTCCGGTCAGCACCGCGACCGCAAAGCCGGTCAGCGCCACGTAGTGGGCCGGACGCAACCCGAAGTGCAGCGTCTCGCTAGCTGCCAGCACGCGCCATGGGTTGATCCCGGTCGCCAGCGCATACCAGGCGAACTCGATCCCGGCGGCGGCGAGCGCCGCCACCACGGCCAGCACCGGCAGCACGAACAGGCTGCGCTGCCAGGCCATCGGCAGCGCGCGCCACAGCAGCAGCCAAGCCACCAGGCCGGAAAAGAACACCGGCTCCGACACGTTCGATTTCGACTGGATGAAGTAATGCAGCAGCGCGATCGCACCGAGCACGTAGATTGCTCGGTGCAGTCGCTTCCAGCCGCGGCCGAGCCGCTGCATCCAGGCGTTGGTCGAGGTAGCGCCGAGAATGCCAAGCCCGAGCAGGACGACGAAGCCGATCGTCAGGTAGAATCGCAGCACGATCTCGGACACGATCACGCCGAGGTGAAACTTCTGGTCCACCGCGTAGAGCGTGAAATGCGCCAGTGCGTAGGCCAGCGCGGTCAGGCCGACGATCCGCCGCACCGTCAGCAGGCGCGGCCAGTTCAGTACCCGCGCCGCCGGGGTGACCGCGAGCGAGATTAGCAGGTAGCGGATTGCCCAGTCGCCGGTGCCGTGGAGCACCTCGGTCACCGGCCGGGCGCCCAGCATGCCGTTCGTCCACCAGTACGCCAGCACTGCGCCAGGGATGAAGCCAGACGCCAGTACCGTCGCCTTCAGTGGCAGGAAACGGCCGTGCCGGTCGCGCCAGGGGACGATCACCGCGCTGCTCCCGGCGTCACGTGTGCATAGTCGGTCGGGACGCGGAAGGTGGCGGGATCCTGTGGCGCGTACTCCACCGAGACCGCACTCACCCGCACCTGCTCCGCGGTGCCGGCGCGCAGCAGCACGCCGTCGTCGGTGATGCAGACCAGAGCCGGGTGCGCCGCGCGGTCCTGGGTCTGCCACTCGACGCAGGTGCGGCCTGCCACCGTTGCTTCGCCGCGACGGACAAAGCCGGTCGCCGCCGCGCCCGCGATAGCGTCGGCCATGCTGTCCGGAGCCGCCATCTCGACCACCGATCGTGTTGCATCCCTGACCACGCTCATTCGTCTCGCGACGTAGTCGATAATTACATGCAGGCCTGAAGAGGGCGGATCGATGCGCATGGTCTGCGACGCCGCCAGCCAGCGCACGCGTTGTTCGATCTGCTTGCCACCCTGGGGCGCGGCGGCGCGGTAGGTCACATCGACGTCGCGGCTCGGCCGTAGCAGCGGCTGATCGGCAAGTGCCGGGAGTGCCCACAACAGGCACAGCGCCAGAGCAGCAACACGCCGCATCGGCTCAGCGATCCACCAGGCAACGGATCTCGGCCGCCAATTCTGCCGGGGCCGGAGCGACGGGAAAGCGGGCCGGCACGGTGAGCGCGTGAGCGAGCCGCGCCTTGTAGTCGTCCCGCACCAACTCCTCGGCGCCGAACTGAGACAGGTGTGCGGTGACGAACTGAGTGTCCAGCAGCCGGAAACCTCCCAGCCGCAGCCGCGCGACCAGGTGCACCAGCGCCACCTTGGAGGAATCGCGTGCGGCGCTGAACATGCTCTCGCCGAAGAACACGCCGCCGATCGCCACCCCGTACAGGCCACCTACCAGATGCCCGTGCTGGCGGGTCTCCACCGAGTGGGCGTGGCCGAGTTGGTGTAGCTCGCCAAACAGGCGCTCGATCTGGGGGTTGATCCAGGTATCGTCGCGGCCGGGGGCGGGATCCGCGCAGCCGGCGATGGTGCCCGCGAAGTCGTGATCCACGGTGACGGTGAACGCGTCCGACAGCACGGTGCGGGCAAGGCGGCGCGGCAGATGGAAGCGCTCCAGCGGCAGGATGCCGCGCCGCTCCGGATCAAGCCAATACAGGCGCTCGCTGCGGCGGGTTTCGGCCATCGGGAACAGGCCGTGCCGATAGGCCCGCAGCATCAGGTCAGCCGTGATCTCGACGGTGCGCCGGGACATGTTGCGTATTGTGGGGTCGGATGGCGGGTTCGGGAAGGCATACTTGCCGACTTGGCGGCGCGGGAGGTTAATGGCGCGGTATCGATCGGGAGGGAAGCCATGACCAGGTACACGTGGGAACACATCCATCTGCGCTCGCCGGACCCTGCTGCGACGGCGGAATGGTACTCGGACAAGCTGGGCGCCGAGGTGATCCGCACACCGCAGCCCGATGGCTCGACGCGGTTCGACCTCGACCTGACCGGGCAGAAGATCTTCATCGCCAAGGCGGATCCAGCCGCGACCGGCGCGCCGCCGCAGATACCGTATATGGGGCTGGAGCATATCGGCCTGACGGTGGAGAACATCGACGCTGCGGTGGCCGAGTTGAAGGGCAAGGGCGTGCCGTTCACCATGGAGCCGAAGACGATCCGCCCGGGAGTGCGGATCGCGTTCCTGACCGCGCCGCAGAACGTGTCGATCGAACTGATCCAGCGCGGCTAGGTAAGCCCGGCAAGCTCCATGCTGATCGCCCTGAGGCGCTGGCGCGCCGCCGCATCGTATGCCTGGGCATCGGCGCGCGCTTCGCGCAGGCCGTTGAAGTAGCGACCGCTCCGCTCCGCGAGGGCTGGTGAGGTGGCGAGGTTGAGGATCGCTTCGGCGCCTTGCTCGACACTGCTCATCGGCGTCACGCCGGCGCGGCGCACCATCGTGGTGTCCATGTAGGTCGCCGGATGCAGCGCGTTGACGGTGACGCCGGTGCCGGCGAGTTCACCGGCGAGATCGATGGTGAACATGATCTGCGCCAGCTTGCTCTGACAGTACGCGCGTGCGCCGCTGTAGCCGCGCGTCAACATGATATCGGCGAATTCGAGCTTTTGCTGTCCAGCCGAGGCCACGTTGACGATGCGCGCCGGTGCGCTTTGACGAATGATGGGAAGCAGGAGGTGGGTCAACAGGAAGCCAGCCAGGTAGTTGACGGCAAAGCGGAGCTCATGGCCGTCCGCGCTGGTCTGGCGCGATGCGCCGGCGGTGCCGATGCCAGCGTTGTTGATCAGGATGTCCAGCCGGTCCGTTCGCCCTCGAATTGCTTCCGCCAGGCTCCGCACCTCGGTCAGCGAGGCGAGGTCGGCGGCGACGAATTCCGCCGTGCCGTCCGATTGTGCGATGTCGGCGACGACGCGGCTGCCGCGCTCCTGGTCGCGGCCGTGCACCAGGACGTGGGCGCCGGCCTCGCCAAGCTTCCTGGCGACCATGCGGCCAACACCGTCGGTCGAGCCAGTGATCAGGGCGGTCTTGCCGTTCAGTTCCATCACGCCGATCCTCCGTCACCTATGTTCCCCGATGATATGGCGCGACGGGGACCGCCAACATCAAGTGGCGGACGGCTGGGCGCGTGGCTTGTCCGTCTGCCCACGTATTCGCGGGCAACCGACACTGCCGGCACGGCCGGTTGAAGCCCCGCGGGCGCCGTTCAGGACTGGCGGAGTGCGGCTGGCCGCCAGAACCGATCCCGACTGGTCTGGCTGCGTCGCTCCGGTGGCGGAGAGGAGCAGGCTCCGACATAGACCGAGGCGGTCGTCAGCAGGCTCATGCCGATGATCAGGATGTCGGCGAAGCCGAGTGGTCTTGTGACCGCGCCGAGCATCTGCGCACCGAGCCAGAGCAGGCAGCCCAGCCGATGCAGGAACATGGCCGGTCTAAGTGGATTTGCCCGCACGCTGTTGGACGATCGCGATCCCTGCTTGCCGTCGAACACGCGACGCAACGTCGTCAGCGCGGCCAGGCCAATGACAATGAGGACTCCTTGCGCGCCGGCAAGGGCCACGTTGCCCGTCGCGAACGCATCGGAGACACGGCTTGCCTGCGACAGGATCCAGGCCAAGGCGGCAGCATCGTTGCAATGGCGTGCCAACCGGAAGCAGTCGACGGTCATGTTCGTGGCCAAGCGGTTCACGATCGGCTGGCAGACTTGGTCAATCAGCGCGTCGTCGAGCCGCGTGATCCTCTCCTGCATCACATCCCCCAGCCACAACCGACGGTCGCCACCTGGGTCCTATCCCGAAAGGCACCGACGTTGGTTGCGGAAAACTGATACCGAAGATGCTTATAGCGCGCGCCTCACCGGGCGAACAACAAGCGGCCGCCGGAGGGAGAGCCGGCCCGTGGCCATGGCCAAGCAGAACACCGCTGATTCGAACCGGCCCGCGGCTCGGGTCCTTGAACTTTGCAGAGCGTATCGACACGCCGAGCATTCGCTCGGTGGTAACAACGTTAACGCAGACTTTGCGGTACGGCACTCCGCTGGCCCAGGCGCTGCACATGGTCGCACCATGATGACCCCAATGATGTTGTTCATCATGCCGACGATCTTCCTGATTGTCGCAGGGCCCGCGGCACCACGGGTTATCGACGTCATGAACCATCAGGGTTCGACTGGTCGGGCCGAGCGCCCACATCGGCAAAATCGACTAGACCACACGCAAGGTCTCGGCCTATCGTAACATTCGAAGGCCGCCCGGCATTTCGATGTCGGCGAGGCAGAGCAGGAGAGTTCATGCGGATCATCCGGGTTGTCGCGGTCGTGTTGGCAGGCATTGCGCTGGCAGCGTCCAATGCCGTGGCACAACAGTCCACAATGCCTCCCGATGCCAAGGTCTACATCGTCTGGCCGCCGGACGGCGCGGTAATCCACGGCGCCTTCTGGGTCCGCATGGGGCTCAGTGGGGCCGGCATCGCACCGGCCGGCGTGCAGAAGGCCAACACCGGCCACCATCACCTCCTGGTGGACGTGGACCTGCCGCCGCTGGATCAGCCGATTCCGAACGACCACAACCACCTGCACTTCGGACTGGGACAGACCGAGGCGCGTCTCGATCTGCCGCCCGGCAAGCACACCCTGCAACTGCTGCTGGGTGACGAGAACCATGTCCCACACCAGCCACCGCTGTACTCGAAGCGCATCACCATTACCGTGGTGCAATAGGCGCCGGCGCACAAGGAGAGACACGATGTCAACGATCCGACGCCGGACGCTGTGGCTTGCGGCCGCTTCTGCCTGCCTCATCGCGGCGGGCGCAGCCGCACAGGGAACCAATCCTCCCGCGGGCCAGCCCGCCGCACCTGCCCCGGCCGCCAACGCAACCAACCCGCCGCGGACGCCGGCGCCACATGATGCCTATGTCTACATCGGCTGGCCTTTGGATGGAGCGACGGTCGGCACCAAGTTCAAGGTGTGGTTCGGGACGCGCAACTTCGGCATCGCGCCCGCCGGCGTGCAGAAGGCCAACACCGGCCACCACCACCTGCTGATCGACGTGCCGCTGCCACCGCTGGATCAGCCGATCCCGAACGATCGCAACCATCTGCATTTCGGGCTCGGTCAGACCGAGGCAATCGTCGAACTGCCGCCAGGCAAGCACACGCTGCAACTACTGATGGGTGATGCCGACCACGTGCCGCACGATCCGGCCTTGATGTCCCGACGCATCACCATCTACGTCCGGGGCTGATCGCGCGCCGCCGCCGCGATGACGCGGTTCAGTCCAGGTCGCGTGCCACTCTGAAGCCGTTCTCCAGGTAGCGGACCGGGCCGTCGTAGTTGCCGCGTGCGGTGGGCATGATCTCATCAAGGGTGGCGCGGAACGAGCCGCCGCGCAGAACCCGCTTCATGCAGCTTGGCGACTGGTGCGCCGATCCGTCGGCCGGCGCGCCGTTGTAGTTCGGGTACCAGCAATCCTGCACCCACTGCGCGACACCTCCCAACATGCCGTAGAGACCGAAGGGGTTCGGCTGGAATGAGGTGACCGGCAGCGGCGCCCGTGGGTCCTGCGTTCCGCCGCACCCGGCACAATTTGCCAGCGCCGTCCCCGGGTGGTCGCCCCACCAGTAGCGGCTTGCTGTACCGGCGCGCGCGGCGTACTCCCATTCAGCCTCGGTCGGCAGCCGGTAGGCATGGCCGGCGCGATGCGAAATCCAGCCAATGAAGAGCTGCGCGTCGTCCCAACTGACGTTGTGAATCGGTGTCGCGTCCTGTGCCACCGCCATGCGCGGCGGCGGCCCACAGACACCGTCGGCGCGGCAGGCGTTCCACTCAGCGACCGTCACCGGATATTGGCCGAGGGCGAAGGAACGCAGGACCACCTTGTGGACCGGAATGGCAGTCGGATCCTTGGAGCCCTGACCCATCATGAGCGTACCGCCAGGGATGCGGACCATCGTCACGCAGGTCGAGCAGTCCTGGAAGGTCCGATCGTCACTGGCGGCTGACGGCGCTGCAATCGGCGGCACAATCATGGCGAGGTCGCGCTGCTGCGGCGGCGGCGGTGCAGCCGCCGGCAGGATCGGCTGCAGGGCCGCTACCTTGTCCGGCGCTTTTTGTGGCTGCGTCACCGGCGGCGGCGGCGGAGGAGGCGAAAGCGCAACGTTGGCTGCGGTCTGCGCCGGGGGGGCCGGCTGCGGAGCTGCCGGCAGTTGGGCTGGCGTCGGCACGGGAGCGGGCGGCGTGTTCTGGCCAACCAACTCGTCGTGCCGGTGCCGAGCGGCGGCTGCCAGGTACGAGGTGGGATAGAGCCGCAGGAAGGTATCCACATCCTCCAGGCGCCCGGTCGAACGAAGCCGTTCCCATACCGCGCCTTCCGCCATCTGGGCGGCCGCCTCGGCGGGGTCCATGACCTCGATTTCGATAACGCCGTCCGCCCGGCCGCCGCGGCCGTCCTCGACCAGATACTGGAAGTTGCCCGCGGGACCGCTGAAGCCGGGTTCCGGCACATAGGTCAGGGCGGGCAACTGCTCGGGCTGCACCTGATCGCCGATGCGCAGCGTGGTCACGCCAAACCGGACCAGCCCACGAGGCAGGCTGCGGATCGTCACCGACAGCTTGTCGCCATCCGGATCGGTGGGTGGCGTGATGCCGAGCGCCCCGGTGTAGATGCGCAGGCGACGGGGCGGTTCGGTCACCGGTGGGCGATTGGAGGCGACAACCGTGACGGGCATGCTCCCCATGGCGCTGCCGCCGCGGCCGTCTTCCACCAGGATGTCGACCGTCCCAACGTCACCCAAGGAATTTCCGGTGGGCTTGTAGGTCGCGGTCGCGAAGCGATCGACGTTGTAGACCGCGCCCGGCGTGACCAGCCTGCCCTCGATCCGCACCTCTCCCGCGCGCGGTAGTCCGGTAATACGCACGGACAGCGGGTCCTGGTCGGGGTCGGTCGGCTTCGGGATCGGCAACGGCGTTGGCCCCGCGTTGTCGCGCACCTCCAGCGGCGGGATCGCACCGATCACCGGCGGCCGGTTCGGCGGGCGGGGACGGAAGTAGAACGGCTCCGCGCCCAGCGAGCTGAAGATGTACGGTTCCTGCTGGTTGTTCGTCTCGCGCAGTACGCTGTCGCGCACACTGCGAAAGAACAGGCTCAGTTCCAGGCCCGGCTTTTGCAGGTTCTCGATCAACGCCTGGGCGAACGGGCTGTGGCTTCCGCTGCCGTCCTCGGCGGTCTGATCCGCCTTGGTCGCCATCGCCACCAGAGTGTTGCGCGGGACGCTGTCCACGCGTGCCAGACCTGCAGAGGCAGGACCCCGGCTGCTGATGGTCACCGAGCGTGTCAGCCGGTCGACGAACGGATTGTTGCGGCATGCGTCCAGCAGGATGATGCCGAGCTTTTGGGCCTGCGAGATCTCGCCGAGAAAGAGGTCGAGCGACAGCGCCTCGTAGACCAGGTCGCGCTCGCGCTCGAGTACCGCATCGGCTGGGAGCAGGTAGTTCTCGCGCGCCACCTGCACGCCATGGCCGGCGTAGTAGATGACGGCCACGTCGGACTGTTGTGCCTTGATGCCGAACTCCCGCAAGGCGCGGGTCAATTGGCGGAAATCAGGGTCATAGACTTCATCGACCGCGAAATTCAGCTTCCGGAGCGCTTCGCCAACGGCTCGGGCGTCGCTCACCGGATTGGCGAGCTTCGGAGCATGCTGATAGGCGCCGATGCCGATCACGAATGCGACCCGCCGCTCCGGCGCCGATGGCGTCTGCGCAAAGGTCTCGATCGGTACGACTGCGAGCAACAGTAGAATCAGGAGCCGCTTCACCTGGTCCGTAACCCCTGCATGCCTCACACCTCGCGCCCAACCAGCGCAATTCCTTACATTATTTTAGTTGCGATGAGAACAGAAGCAAAATTGTCCCTGGCCTCATTCCAGCATGGGCAGGCTCAGTGGCGAAATCTGGTCCGCCGTTCTCGCCGCCCAGTCACGTGACGGCGCATCCCGCAGCATGCGCTGCTGCCCCTCCGCCACCTCCGCAAGCGCAGCTTCGTGGTCCATCGTCAGCACGCGCCCGTGCTCCATCACCTTCGCCCCATGCACAAACACCGTGCGCACGGCGCGATCGGCGGCGGTGAACACCAGCGAGCGCAGCGGATCGCGCGCCGGCCGCATCCATGGATTGACCAGGTCCACGAGCACCAGGTCCGCCTTCGCACCAGCCGCCAGCCGCCCGAGATCCGGTCGTCCGAGCGCCTCCGCGCCGCCCACCGTAGCGGCATGGAACAGCGCCGCGACACTGGTCGTGGTGATGTCGCGCGCCGCCACGCGGGCGAGGATCGCCGCCAGCCGCATCTCTTCAATTACATTGTGCGGCGCAACATCGGTGCCGATGCCGAGATTGACGCCGGCGCGGCGATAGCGGCCGAAGTCCTCCAGCGTGTGCCCGTATCGCGCGAACGGCGAGGGACAATGCGCGACGCTGGCGCCGGTCTCCACCAGGATCCCCAGGTCGGTGCGCGTGTGCCAGCGTACCCAGGAATGCTCGTCAATGAACATCGCGTGGCCAAGCACGGTGCGCGGCGACAGGATGCCGAGGTCGTGCGCGAACTGCACCGGCGACAGGCCGTGGCGATCGACCATCACCAGAAACTCGTTGACGCTCTGCGCGCAATGCACGGTCAGCGGCACGTTGCGCGCCTCCGCAGCGGCGAAGCTGTCGCGCAGCAGATCGGTCGTGCAGGTGTCGATCTGCGCCGGCGAGACGATGCCCGACAGGCGGCCCGAGGGATGCGCGGCGGCGTGTTCGATCAGCGCCAGCGCCGCATCGAGGCCACGCCGGCCAGCGGCCTCATCCCAGCGGTATTTCAGCGCCCAGCCGTTGTCGAGATACCAGCGCGCCGAGGCGTAGCTGGGGGCGAGGAACACACGCAGCCCGCTCTGCGCCGCCAACTCGATCCAGCCCTCGTCGATGCCGGATAGATCGGCGACGCTGGTGACGCCGGACAGCAGCATCTCGCAGAACGCCACCTGCTTGCCGGCCTTGCGCGCGACCGCATCGGGCTGCAGCGCCACCGAGCGTTCGTAGAGACC
Source organism: uncultured Alphaproteobacteria bacterium (assembly GCA_963819855.1). GTDB lineage: Bacteria > Pseudomonadota > Alphaproteobacteria > Acetobacterales > Acetobacteraceae > JAMXLO01. The sequence continues at coordinate 130,863 of CAWFYC010000030.1, read as the reverse complement.
GCTCATATACATGGCGGGTACGCCGTGCTCCTCGCGCACGCCGCGATAGAACGGTTCGGTGCTCGGGTGCGAGTGCAGGTCGATCAGGCCGGGCATCACCATCAGGTCGGTACCGTCGATCGTCGCATCCGCCGATCCGTCGTAGTGCCTGCCGACATAGCTGAGGGTGTCACCGGTGAAGGCGACGTCGCCGCCCATCAGGTAGGCATGCCGCTGGCTCGCGGCATCCCAGGCGACGGTGCAGGCGGCGTTGCGGATGCAGGTCGTCGCTGTCATGACGTTCTCCATGTGACGGACGCAACGAGACTGTGCGGTCCACCGACGGATGTCCACGGATATAGAATGGTGATCACCCGCCACGTCGATACGTTGTCGCCGGTACCGCGATGACGCAGCGGACCGTCAGACGCAAGGGCTGGACACCGCCTTCATTGCACACCACGATAACTGGAGTGGTGGTTGAATTCGCCAATAATGTGGGGATCTCGGAATGCTGCAGCCGCGGCTGAACGACCCATTTCATATTACGGCTTGCGTCACCGAGGCGTGCAACCTTGAGTGCCTTCACTGCTACAGTGATTGCAACAGGCGAGACCGGCCTGATGAACTGTCCCCGAAGGAATGGCGCTCCTGTCTGAAGGCGGCGCTGGATGCCGGAGTGATGAAGGTCTTCTTCGAAGGCGGCGAACCACTGGTTCGGCCGGACTTCCTCTCTCTGGTGGAATTTACCGCGAAGCGAGCACTGGTCTATGTACGGACAAATGGCACGCTGGTCACGGAGGCGATCGCGGCGCGTCTGAAGAGCGCCGGCGCGGCAACGGTGTGCGTTGACATTCTCGGCGCACAGGCGGCGACCCACGATGCGATGACCGGCATGGCCGGCAGCTTCGAACTCGCATGCCAGGCGGTTGGCCACCTGATGCGCGCCGGAGTGCCGGTCATCATGACAATCATCCTCAACCGAAAGAACATTGCGGAGCTGCCGGCATATTTCGAACTTGCGGCCACGATGGGCGTTGGCAAGGTCAGCCTGCTGCGCCTCTATCCCCTTGGTCGGGCCAAGCGCAGGTGGTCGGAGCTGGCGCTCAGCGTGGACGAAATGATGACGTCAATTCGTTCGCTGGAAAAGCCGCCCGGACTGCAACTGATGCATTCATGGCATCCCAATGATCCCAACTGTTGTTGGCAGAATGCCGCGATTCGTGCCGATGGCCGTTCTATCGGCTGTCCGTACTTGCGGGAATATGTCGACTATGGCAACGTTAAGGAGCAGCCGTTCAGGAAGACCTGGGATCATCCGCTGTATCGGTCCTTGCGCACGCAGCCGGTCGACCCTCACTGCACCGATTGCAGCGCGACCCAGTTATCGTCCGGCGGATGTCGGGCCATGGCCTTCGCCTTCACTGGCCGCTTCGACGCTCCCGACCCATACTGTCCTAATCAGAACAATGGGATCGACCTTCGTGAACTACCGAAGCGGCTACTTGAGGAAGTCTCCGGGAATCCGTGAGCGCCCGGTGCCGGAGTGGCAATGCTGCATCATCTACCATGTTGCGGCTCGTAAACTCATAAGGCTCAACTTGAATGCGTGGTTGATATTCGAACTGTGCTCCAATGTCGGATTTCCTGCATTGGAGGAGCAGTATATGGCGACCATGTCGGCAAAACTGCCAGGAAGCAGCGCGCGTCGCCAGCTTGACGAAGGCCTTCGTCACCTTTTGCGCGAGGGTCTCGTGGAAGTGGTCCGCGACAGAACGTCACCATAACAAGGAGAACGAAGATGCCATCCAGAGGGCAAGTGGGCCTCGCAGCCAGCCTGATGAAGGAACAGCTCATCGCGGCGGCTCCGAGAATCGACGAAGTGCAGATCGAGGTTCGCACGAATGGCATGATGCGGCCGGACGTCCTCATGGCACAGGGCGCACCGGAACTGTTCGGGGAATTCGTCGTGGAATGGTGTTTCGATGTAGCGGACGCCGAATTGCCGAGATTTCAGGAAGCCCTGCTGGCGGCGGAGAAGGTCCTGGTGACGGCTGCCGCGGGCTCGGGTCAGGCCACATGTCCCGATGGGGTCAGATACCTCGGGACGTATTACGTCGTATCCGGCGGGGCTCCTGGTTGTGGTCGCTATCGCACTCTATGGGCTTATCGAGACTACGCCGCCTTCCAGGCGTGGCGGGACAGGGAGCGGATCGTGGAGTCGGAATTCGCGCAAGCGCTGCGTCTCCTCACGCTTTATCACAACCGCGAATCCCCGGCGGGCTTCACCACCACGATCACGACGCGTGCCGTGGGGCTTCGCCCACATTGGGCCACACCAGCGGCGGGTGGTGGCGCGGGCGCCGCAGGACGTCGTGGCAGAGCGCCGCGAAAAGCCCCGTGACATAGCCGCGTCTATGCGACCGCGCGCGCCGCATCGAGCGGGAAACGGCGCCATAGCGGAACGGGCACCGGAGCAGGACCAACGAGCGCGAATCGTCGCCGAAGTCACGTGCTTGGCCGTGCGCGCCGGAATCGCGGTCGCGCCGGGCCCCAAGCCGCGGGCCGATCGGGCGCGCTCCGTCGTTGCCGCGATCGAGTGGGCCTTTCGGGCACGCACGGCGCTGGCCGGAATCGCCGGAAACGAACACTGGCGTGACTCGATCAGCCGACTCGGCCCGCCGAGATCCGATGCGGCTGGCTTCATAGTCTCGGAATATCAGCGCTCGGAACTCGGCATTCCCGTGCTCTCGCCGCTGGCATGCTATTATCCCTGGCTGCGGCGTCCCGGCCTGCGCTCGGCGATACGCTACACGGCCAATGGCATGTCCGCGATCGCCGGATTCCTGCTCGGGCTAGGGCAGGCGGCGCGGCATGCGGCACAGCCGATCAAGTTGATCACTACCCCACTGTACTGGGAGACCAGGGCGTTTCTGCGGATGTGGTTCTGCCAAGGGCTGTTCGATTGGGAATGTCACCAGTCCGTCGAGACACTCCTGCGCGCGGTCGAACATGCCAAGGGGCCGTGTGCGATCTTCCTGGACAGCTCGGAGGTTCTGGACACCGTCGCTCTGTTGCACGCGCTGCAATGCAGGCCGGCACCCGCCGACCTGATCGCTGTCGGCTGGGACAACACCTGCATACCCATCGGCGACGCGATTTGCTGGAGCGAATTCGCTGCACCGCTGTACCTGCTGCGCAGCCATCTCAAACTGGACCAGCTCGGGCTCGAGATCAGTCCGCTCGGCTCGATGACGGTGGTCGCGAGTGCCAACGTGCTCCCTGCGGCGGCCGGGTTCCTCGAGATGTTTCTGGAATGGTCACCACGCTACTGTCAGCTGTTGGGCGTGAGCGCATCGGCCGACACCTTGCGTCGGCTGCACAGGCTTGGATTGCCTGACGCGACGCTGACACCGGCGCACAATGCTGGCCTGATGCGGGCCAACGTCGTCGGAGCCCGACGGTTGGCCGAGCTACTGCCTGCCGAGGGCCGGGCAAGTTTGCGCAGCTATCCGCACGGGTGCTTCTGCACGCTTCAGCTCGATTTCCCCGGCGCCCCGGCCGCGCACTCCGACGGCCCGGGAACGGCGCGATGGCTTGCACGGGAATTGCACCAGCAAGCCGCCGCGCAGGGTCTTCCGCTGTTCAATGCGGCAGGGTTCGGCTTCGCGTTCACCGCGGTTCAGGGCTACGATGACAGCGTGGCGACAAGTGGTGCAATTCCGGCGTTGCGTATCGCATTCGGCGATCATGATCCCCCGGTGCTCGGCGCGGTCGCCGAGCTGATCGCCCGCGTTCTGCGCGAGACCAGGCCGCATCGCGTTTCCTGAAGCGTGATTCCCGCGAGCTCGGTCGCCGCGTTGACCTTGCGGGCGTGGATTTATGCCGGCAATCTCACTGACGGCGCCATCAGGTCCGCATCTTCGTCAACCAGGCTATGGTCATGAGCACCGTCATACCGACCTCGACGGAGCATCGGTTTCTTACCGTGCTCTTCTGTGACATGGAGGATTCGACCGGACAGTTGTTCCGCTTGGGCCCCGAATCGTATGAGGCGGTGCTGACGGCATATCGCCATGTTGTATTCGAGCAGATCCGTCGCCACGGGGGACATGTCTCCCGGGTGATCGGGGATGGGATTGTCGCGACATTCGGCTGGCCCCGGGCCGGGGGACGCGACGCGCAATCCGCTGTCACGTGCGCGCTCGAGATCGGCGCGCAGCTTGAGCGCCTGAGCGAGACCGATACGCTTGTCCTGGACGCGTACCCGGCCGCGCGCATGGCGGTAGAGACGGGCTGGGTATTGATCGGCGAGATCGGCCCGCGTCATGAGGCCGAGCGCGACGGTATTATCGGCCAGGCACCGAACATTGCCGCCCGCCTCCAGCACCTGGCGCGACGGAATGGCGTTGTCATCGGAGAGGGCACGTTCCCGCTGCTCAGGGACAATTTTGTTATCGAACCGGCGGACACCAGTAACCTCAACCTTCCCGCGCCGATCCGTGCCGCGCACGTGATCGGACCCGTGGACAAGGAGCATCCGCTCGGCCGGTTGCGCGCGATGGCTCGAACACCCCTCGCTGACAGAGAAACGGAGATGCAGGCATTGCTGGATGCCTGGATCGCCGCGATTGCCGGTAACGGGCGTGTCGTCCTGCTGTCCGGCGAGGCAGGGATCGGCAAGTCGCGCCTGCTGACTGGGCTGACCGAAACGCTCGCGCCAGATCCGCATACGACGCTGGTGCTGTTCTGTGCCGAGCCGATGGCGGACAGCCCATTTCACCCCCTCATCGGACCGATCTCCGGTGCCCTTGGTATCGCTTCCAACGCGACGGCCAAGGAAACACTCGGTCGTACGGCGGAATTTGCAGCCGAATTGGGACTGCCGCCGGATCAAGCCGGTGCCGCGTTGGCCGCTCTGCTCGGTACCCCGCTGCCGCCCGATGCGCCATCGGCGACGGAGATTCGTCGCTGGACATTCGATGCGCTGCTGACCTGGTTCGATACGCTTACGGCAAAAGGCCCCATGCTTGTCCTGATTGAGGACATCCACTGGGCCGATGCGTCGCTGCTGGAATTCCTCCGCCGCCTTGGCAGCCGGATCGGGCAGAGGCGACTGCTTCTGATTGCCACGCACCGTCCGGAGTTCAAAGTCGACTGGCAGGACTGGCCGCATCTGGAAACGATTTCGCTGGGTGCTCTGCCGATCCATGCGTGTCACGCGATTGCGACCTCGGTCGCCCACGAGCTCGACGAGGAGATCCGCGCCGCGATTGTGGAACGTTCTGATGGCGTCCCGCTGTTTGTAGAGGAATTCGCGCGCGCACTGGCCGACCAGACCACCTCGGATGGGCGGCTGCCGGGATCGATATCGCAGCTCATGTTATCACGTCTCGATTCGCTTGGTCCGGCCCGACCGGTTGCCCAGATCGCCGCGGTGTTCGGCAACGAGGTATCGACGGATCTGCTGGCTGAATTATCCGATCTCGACCCCGCTAGTCTCGATACGCTCGCCACGCGTCTTGTGGACAGCGGTGTGATGGCACGACGACATGTCGGGGACGACGTAGTTCTGGGGTTCCGGCACGCTCTGATGGCGGAGGCGGCGTACCAGGCTTTGCCGACCGCGAGTCGACGTGCCGCCCATCGCAGGATCGCTGATCGGCTGGAAACGGTGTCCCGGACGGCGCTCTCGGTGGAGCCCGAGGTACTGGGGCGCCACCAGGAACTTGCCGGCGATCCGGCGGCTGCCACGGCACAGTTCCGCCGTGCCGCGGAGTCGGCGCTGGCTGCCGGTGCATTCGTCGAAGCCGAACGGCACGCGCGCCGCGCCATTCGACTTGCCGAGGGAGTGACCGACGCCACGCAGCCGCGCGCGATCCTGGCGGCCACTGTTCTGCTCGGGGAAGCGCTCATCGCCACTCTCGGCTACGCGAATGAGCAGGTACTGGCCGCGTTCGAGCGGGCGACCGAAATTGCATTCACGCTTGGGGAAGCCCGTGAGCTGGTGCCGGTATTGCGGGGACTTACCGCTTTCTATCAGGTGCGCGGGCCGCTCCACCGCGCCCTTGAGCTCGGTGCGCGCATGCTGCATTTCGCACGCCAGGAGGGCGACGTCCTGCTGCTCGCGGAAGCCGAGCGGCGTCAAGGCTGGTGTCAGTTGTGCCGTGGCAGGCTTGCGGATGCGCGATTGATGCTCGACGCAGCATTGGCTCACATCTCGGAGGCCGATCCTGCCCAGGTCGCAGCGGCGCACGTCGACACGTCGGTCATGGGGCTTGCCAACCTCGCGCTACTGGCATGGTTTGTCGAAGGTGACGATGCGGCACGGCAGCGCGCTGTCATTGCGGTGGAACGCGCGGAGGTTTCCAACAAGCCGATCGGCACCGCCTATGGATTTGGCTTCGCTGCGCTCGTGTATCAACTGGCAGGCGACACCGCGGAGGCGCATCGGCTGGCTTTGCGAGCCGCGGAGATCGCCAGCGCACGCGGCATTGTTTACTGGTCGGCTCTGGCACAGGTGCTCCTTGGTTGGGCCGAGACAATGAGCGGCAAGCCAGACAGCGGTCTGGTCCGATTGCGTGCTGGGATTGCCGGCTACCGCCGGACGCAGGGCGAAATCCTGCGGCCTTATACCTTGATCCTGCTCGCCGAAGCGTTGGAAGCGAGTGGCCGCTTCTCCGAAGCGTTTGAGGCATTGCATGAGGCCGAGCAAGGGACCGAGGCGATCGAGGCACGGATGTACGTGCCATTGCTGGGCTGGATTCGTGGCCAGTTCCTTACCCGTGCCGGCAACGCAGACGCGGGCGCCGTTCTCCAAGCCAGCCGGTTGGAGGCGCTTCGGCAAGGAGCGACGGCGCTTGCTCAGCGCATCGTGAACACAACGCAACGTCCGCCGACATAGAGCATTTTTGGCCTGACCTGCGATTACTTGGCACGATGGGTTTCGCTGGGCTCTACCCATCCTACGAGTTGCTGCGCACGCGTTGCCGTAGGATGGGTAGAGCGCAGCGAAACCCATCATCCCGTCGCAACACCACCTTGCCTGAAACCGCCTAATCGTCGGGTGCCGTCGTGTGATGACCTTCCCTCAGCCCGACCGGCTTCACCCATGCGCAGCCAAGAACGGCGATCACCAACGCTGCCATTGCTATGAGAACTGTCCCGATCATCGCCGCCTCCTTTGGCAGCCGGTGCGATTGGTTTCGTACGGACCGAATCCGCGATCTTCTCGCGCCGGCCGATCCGGCACCAACAATCTGGCGCGTCCGGTCCATCGGCGAAGTGATTCGATTCACTTCGTCGCGTCGGTTTCTCTCGCTGACGGAAAGACGCTACGGCGCCTCGTTGTCGCGTACGTAATCCTGCAGCGCGCACACGTCGCGCAGCGTCACGTTGCCCGCGGACAATTCCACCCATCCCGCGGCCCGCCAGGCCTTCAGGTGCTTGTTGATGCTCTCGCGGATCAGGCCGGTCATCGCGCCAAGCTCGCGCTGCGATAGCCGGAAACCGATCTGCACGCCGTCCTCGACGCGTTCCGAATGCAGGTTCGCCAGATGCAGCAGCGCCTTCGCCAGTCGCACCGGCGCGGGCAGCGATACGGCGTCCATCTCCCGCACCTTGGACGCGGACAGCCGCTCGCCCAGCAGTCGGATCGCCGCGAACATCGCCTCCGGCGTGCCGGCGAGCGAGCGCCGGAACAGCGCGCCGTCGAACGCCATCACCCGGCACGACGTCAGCGTCGTCGCGTCCGCCTGCCGTGGGGCACCGTTCAGCACCGCGAGCTCGCCGAAGATCGATCCGGGTCCGGCTATCTCCACCACCACTTCGCGGCCATTTGGCGCCATGGTGGAGAGCTTGACGTAGCCCTGCAGGACCAGGACGACCGAGCGCCCTTCGTCGCCGGCGCGGAACAGCACGTGGCTCTTCGGCAACAACCGGGTGGACGACTGACGCAGCAGAGCCTGCAGATCCCGTTCAGGCAACAATCTCAGTATGCCCTGCGCGCGGATGGTATTCAGGACCGATTCGCTACGGTCCTGCGCGGCGACAGCGGCGGCGATGCGCGCCGCGCGCCGCGCATCCCGATCGATGACGACGCTGTCCATTGGCCGTACCCCTCGCCCGAGCAGCTTTTTCGGGCAGAATGCAGCCTCGCCTGTGAAAGTGCCGTCCGTCAGTGAAGTGGATCACACCTGACAGACGGTTGCACAGAAAACTTCGGTCACCTCAGGCGGCGGCACGCATCAGCGGCATCCAGCGGTCGAGCATCGGCAGGATTACATCCTGCTTCGCCGCCGGCAGGCTGATCACTACCCGCGCGACGCCAAGTTCGCGGTACTGATGCAGCCGTGCAAGATCCTCCGCGACACGGAACAGCGTGACCGGCAGGGAGGCCGGATCGCGCCCGGCTTCGCGCGCCAGGTTGTGGAACTGCGGCAGTGTCGCCGCGATATCGCCATGCCGCGTGGTGCCGGCGCCGGGAATCCAGCCGTCGCCATAGCGGACCGCGCGCCGCGCGCCATACGGAAACGCGCCGCCGACAATCACCGGAAATGGCCGCTGGACCGGCTTCGGCCAGGTCTGCATCGGTGCGAAGTTGACGAACTCGCCGTGATACTCGGCGGTGTCCTGCGCCCAGATCGCCTTCATCGCCTCGATCCGTTCGCGCGACAGCTTGTGGCGCGTGTCGAAGTTCGTACCGTGGTGCTCCATCTCCTCCTTGTTCCAGCCGTTGCCGACGCCGAACAGGAAGCGTCCGCCGGACAACTGGTCGAGCGAGGCTGCCAGCTTCGCGGTCTGGATAGGATCGCGCTGGTTGATCAGGCAGACGCCGGTGCCGACCTTGAGCGCTTTGGTTGCGACCGCCGCTGCGGTCAGCACCAGGAACGGGTCCATGATGTCGTAGTACGGACGCGGCAGTTGGGGGCCGCCGGGGAACGCCTTGGTGCGCACCAGCGGGATGTGCGAATGCTCCGGGACCCAGAGCGATTCGAAACCACGTTGCTCGAGCAGCGGGCCGAGCTCGCCAGGCGCCATCGCGGCGTCAGTGAAGAACATCGCAGCGCCGAAATGCATGATGCTAGCCTCGCTTTCCCTGCACCTTCGCCCAGGTATCGCGCAGGCCGACAGGTACGGTTGAACACGGGCCCGCCCGTTGCGGAATCCGGATCGGCACAAAAATAACCGAGCCGCTCGAACTGCACGGCTTCGCCGATCGGTGCGGCGGCCAGCGCGGGTTCCAGCCGACAGCCGTGCAGTACTTCCAGCGAGTCCGGGTTGAGGTCGGCCATGATGTCGCCGTCCGCGCCTGGATCGGGTCGCGCAAACAAGTGGCTGTACAGGCGCACTTCCGCCTCCATCGCATCCGCGGCCGCCACCCAGTGCAGCGTCGCCTGCACCTTGCGCCCGTCGGGCGGCGAGTTGCCGCCCCGCGTTGCGGGATCGTAGGTGCAGCGCAGCTCCACCACCTCGCCGGCGGCATTCTTCACCGCCTCGCGGCAGGTGACGAAGTAGCCGTAGCGTAGCCGCACCTCGCGGCCAGGTGCCAGGCGGAAGAATTTCTTCGGCGGATCCTCCATGAAGTCGTCGCGTTCGATATAGAGCTCGCGGCCGAACGTGATCGGGCGCGCGCCTGCCGCGGGATCCTCAGGATTGTTGATTGCCTCCAGCGTTTCAGTGCGACCCTCGGGCCAGTTCTCGAGCACCAGCTTCAGCGGCCTCAGCACCGCCATGCGCCGTGGCGCGACGCGGTTGAGCAGCTCGCGGATCGAATACTCGAACGCGGCGTATTCCGTCACGCTGTTCGACTTGGTGATGCCGCCGCGTCGCACAAAGTCACGCAGCGCCGCTGGGGGAATGCCGCGCCGGCGCACCCCGGCCAGCGTCGGCATGCGTGGATCGTCCCACCCGGTGACGTGACCCTCACTCACCAGCCGCGTCAGGATGCGCTTCGACATCACGGTGTAGGCGATGTTGAGTCGCGCGAACTCGTACTGGTGTGGCCGCGCCGGCACCGGCAGGTTCTCGATCAGCCAGTCGTACAGCGGCCGGTGATCCTCGAACTCCAGCGTGCACAGCGAGTGGGTGATGCCCTCGATCGCGTCCGACTGGCCGTGCGCGTAGTCGTAAGTGGGATAGATGCACCAGGCATCGCCGGTGCGCGGATGCTCGGCGTGCAGGATGCGGTACAGCACCGGATCGCGCAGGTTCATGTTGGGCGACGCCATGTCGATCTTGGCGCGCAGCACACGGGCGCCGTTGGGGAATTCGCCGGTGCGCATGCGGCGGAACAGGTCGAGGTTCTCGTCGATCGGCCGGTAGCGGTCCGGCGAGTTCTGTCCCGGCTCGGTCAGCGTGCCGCGCTGGCTGCGCATCCGGTCGGACGGCGTGTCATCGACGTAGGCTTTGCCGGCGCGGATCAGGTACTCGGCCCATTCGTAGAGCTGCTCGAAATAGTCCGACGCGTGATGCAGGTGCCCGCCCCAGTCGAACCCAAGCCAGTGCACATCGCGCTTGATCGCGTCGATGAACTCCTGCTCCTCCTTGGTCGGATTGGTATCGTCGAAGCGGAGGTGGCAGCGGCCGCGGTATTCCTCCGCCACGCCGAAGTTCAGGCTGATCGCCTTGGCATGGCCGATGTGCAGGTAGCCGTTCGGCTCCGGCGGAAAGCGGGTGACCACCGTCGATACGCGCCCCGCATCGAGGTCGGCCTGGATGATGTCGCGGATGAAGTCACGGCCGACTTCCGTGGGTGCCGTTTCGGTTACCGTCATCGCTCAGGCTCCGGCTGGGTACGTGAGTCGCAACTTACACGTTGGCGACGGCATCGCTAGGGGTCGTCTGTCGGTGCGACCAAGCAAGGATTAACAGTAGAGTCGAGGAAGGGCGCGGTGTCGCTTGCGCGGCCCGTTTCCCCTCCCCGCTCATCAAACCGGACGTGCGGATTTCCCGCATCCGGCTTTCCGACTGGCTTCACGACAGGCTCACGACAGGACGCTTTGCCGCCGACACTGACGCAGCCTCGGCACCCCAAGCGTGCCAAACACTGCTGCCATTGTGAACGGCCCGATGCTTCGCGGCGGCATCTTGTGGCGCCGGACGAGGAAGTTGCGTACGCGATCATAGATGTGCGCCTCGACCGCCCGGTCCGTGACGTAATGCGACCCTGGGCTGAAGTAGCCGCACCATCCCCGCAACAGGCGGGTCAGTTGCGCACGCACGTCGTCCCATCGTCCCATGTTGCCCGGCACCAGGATGGCGCCCACCTTATCTTTCAGACGCTGCACGCTTTTATCCGATGGGCTGGCGCCGATGTAGCGGCGCCCGTCCTGTCGGATGCGGTGCAGCCCGAAGCTGTACCCCAGGAAGTCGAACCGCTCCGTCCGTGCCGCGCACAGCCGGGTCTTGGTGCGGTTCAGGCTCAGCCCAAGGCGCGTCATCGTGCGATCCGTCCACGCCAGCGCCTCTTCCGCGTGACCGCGGCTGAGGATGACGAAGTCATCGGCGTAGTTGATGACATGCGCTTTCCAGGCCTCGCCTCTGCCGGTCTGGCGCCAGTATTTCAAGAACCGGTTCATGTAGAGGTTGGCGATCAGCGGACTGATGACGCCGCCTTGCGGAACGCCCCGTCTGCTGGCCTTTCCCCCCGCCATGCGCTTCCGACCATCTCCGTCGGTCGTTTCGACCGGCGCTCTGAGCCACTGCTTGATCAGCCGCAGCATGTCGGGATCGACGATGCGGCGGGCCAACGATTGCATCAGTTCATCGTGTGGGATGGTATCGAAATACTTGCTCAGGTCGGCATCGACCACATCGGTGTAGCCTTGCCGAAGCAGGGTCAACACCGCCCAGATCGCCTGGCCCGCGCCGCGCTTTGGCCGATAGCCGTGGGCGGCGGGGTCCAGGTCAGCCTCGAATATCGGTTCCAGCACCAGTTTGGCAGCAGATTGCACCACCCGGTCCCGGATCGTCGGGATACCAAGAGGCCGCTCACCACCGCCGGGCTTCGGGATCATCACCCGCCGTACTGGTTGGCTCCGATATGTCTTCGTTCGTAATTCTTCGCCCAGCCAGGTCAGCCAGTCCTCCAGCCCCGCCGCCTCGATCTGCTCGAACGTGACCTCGTCCACTCCTGGCGCACCCTTGTTGGCGCGCGCCAGGTCGTAGGCATGGGAGAGGATGTCAGCCCGCCAGACCTTGTCGTAGAGGATGTAGAACCGGAACCCCGGCTCAGCCTTCGCCTTGACATAGAGTTTCCTCTGCAAGGTCCGGATCGCATCTGGTGTTTGCAGGCTCATCGCCAATCACCTCACCTCATTCGCTTCGAAAACGTACCAGAAGTCAGGGCCCTTTCCTCCACCGGAATTACCCGGCTTCGACGGGTCCTACGACCCTGTCCGACTTCCGCGCAGACCAATGCCTTGCAGCACTGTTGAGGCCGCTACCCTCGTCACGCGCGGATCTCCCCCGCTTGCGCGATCCCCTGTCTCGGCGTGCCGTGCCCATTACCCCGATGGACCAGTCCAGGTGCATGTGTCGGCTGCTTCCCCGGTCCGTGCTGCCTTCCCCGAACTCCGGGCGGGTCGGCGTCCATGACTTCCCTTTCGAGGCCTGCTCGGGCTTCACACACGTTACGGCCCGTCGATTCGCTCGACCGCCAGAAGCGGCCTTTGTCGCAGGGCTCCGACGGGGACGGTCACCCTTCCACGCCGCCTGCCAGCTACCGGGCCAACCGACCATTGCCCGGGTGGGACTTCCACCCACAAGGTGATCGCGCCATTCGGGGCGCACCGGAGTTGCACGGAGTTCACACGGAGTTTCACGGAGGGCGAACGAATGCGCTTCGCGCGAAGCGCCATTCTGCCTACCTCCGTGAAACTCCGTGTGAACTCTGTGCAACTCCGTGCTAATTATCTTGGTGCAACCCGGTCATCGCCGTATCGGGAAATTCCTCCCGCAGCCGCGGGTACAGCTCCCGCGCGAATGTCCGAATCCCCAACACGGTCTCGTCGTGCTCGAGGAACCCGGCCTGGCCCATGATCAGCAGATGGCCGAAGCCGCCGACATGGTCGTACAGCTTCTTCATCTGCCGATGCACCTGATCGGGCGTGCCGGCGAACATGATGCCGGCCTCGATCGCACCCTCGACACTGGCGGCCTTGTGGAATGCACTGAGCGGGTGTTCGGCGCCACGCAGCATCGCCACATTGGCCTGCACGGGCACATAGCCCGGCGGATTGGCGAAGTGCGGCGGCACCTTGTTTGAGGTGATGTACCACAGCAGCTTCTCTGCCCCGGCGTGCGCATCTGCCTCGTTCGGTGCGGTGTAGACCATCGCGGCATAGGCCAGACGATGCGCCGGCACATCGTTGCCGCGTCCGGCCTCGCGCCAGCCGCGACGGTACGCATCGTAGATCGCACGTGTGCCGTCGAAGCCGGTGAGGAACGTCGCCTGCACGAAGCCGCGTGCGCCGACCCGCGCCGCGCCGGAGGGACTGGTGGTGCTGATCCAGACCGGTGGATGCGGCTGTTGGTAACAGCGCGGCCAGATATTCACTGCGCGATAGTGAAAGAAGCGGCCCTCGTGGCTGAACGGTCCGTCATGGCTGGTCCATGTCTTGATGATGAGGTCGAGTGCCTCCCATTCGCGTTCATTCATCCGCACCGGATTGCTGTTGGCCGGCAGCACCTCGTACGGCACGCCGCGCACGAAGCCAGCTTCCAGTCGGCCGCGCGACAGCACGTCGACCATCGCCATCTCTTCGGCCACACGCACCGGCTGGCGGCGATTGGCGATCGGATTGCCGAGGATCAGCAGCCGCGCCTTCTTCGACAGGCGCGCGAGCGCCGCGAGCACCAGCGGCGCCGCGGGATCGACGCAGGTCGCGGTCTGGTGGTGCTCATTGAGCATGATCTCCATGCCCTCGTCTTCCGCGATCAGCCATTCATCGAGGAAGCGGTCGTACAGCGCGGCACCCTTCTCCGGATCGTAGATGCGGTTCGGCAGGCTGACGCGGATCGAACTCGTACTCGTCGGCCGGCGGCAGGTAGGGATAGGCGTTCTCGCTGAAATGCCAGGCCCTCATCAGTTCGCCTCCAGAAATTGCAGCACCGTGCGCGCAAAGGCGTCCGGTTGTTCCAGATGCGGCGAATGCCCTGCCGCGCCGATCGTCGCGACGCGGGCATTCGGCAGCAGGCGCGCATAGGCTGCGAGATATTCGGCTGACACCAGGCCGTCGCTCTCACCCCGCACGAACAGTGTCGGCGCGGTGACGCGGTGCAGTCGGTGGCGCAGCTTGGGATTGTGCATATATGGCTCCCAGACCAGCAGCGCCGTCGTCTCGCGATTGCGCACGAGAATGCCGAGTTGCTCGTCGCTGAGCCGCGACGGATCGAGCAGCATTGGCGCGGGATCATGATAGGAGATGCGTTCCAGTTCATCCTCCGGCATCGCGTAGATGTCCGGGATGTCGAGCCGGTCGGCGGGCCCCACCTTCACGCCCTCCGGGCAGACCAGCACCAGCCTGCGGACGCGCTCCGGCGACTTGGTCGCGAGTTCTGTGGCGATCCAGCCGCCGATGGAGCAGCCGACAATGTCCGCCTGCCGCAGCCCGAGCCGGTCCATCAATTCTAAATGAACGTAGGCGATGTCGTCGCAGGAATCGATCCAATCCGGCAGTGTCGAGCGACCAAATCCCGGATGCGAGGGCGCGATGAGCCGGTGCGCGGCGGATAGCAGGCGGACGAACGGCTGCTCGGGATCGAAGCCGCCGCCGTTGTGCAGGAACAGAATCGGCGGGCCCTCGCCGGTCTCGAACAGTTCAAGCTCGACGCCGGCGATCGCGATGGTTTGCCGTTGCAAGGAACGTCCTCCTGGTCCGCGGCGGAAATCTAGGCCCAATCGCGACGAGGGTCACGCGGCGGGAAGGCATCCGGCGGTTGACCGGCGAGCGCAGCGCGGTCATCAAGAACGCAAAATGCCCATCCGGCTTCGGACGGGAAAATTGTGGGGGATCGTGATGTCATTGCAATCGACGCGTTGGCGCCTGGTATTGTCCATGGCGCTGCTGTTCACGGGGATCGTCCTCACCGCGACCGCCTCCGTTGCCGAGAACCGGACCCCATCAGGGCGGGTTGTCATGGCCTGGCACGTGACCATCCCGCCGAGTTGGTTCGATCCGTCCACTGCGCCGCCGCAGATCACGCCGTTCGGTATGCTGTATGCGATTCACGATGCGCTGGTGCGTCCGTATCCCGGGCAGAAGATGGGACCGAGCCTGGCCGAATCCTGGACCGAAAGCGAAGACGGCCTGATCTATGAATTCAGGCTCCGTCCGGACCTGAAATTCCACAACGGCGACAGGCTGACGACGGAGGACGTCAAGTTCAGCTTCGAACGCTACAGTGGCGCCGCCGCGAAGACCCTGCACGAGCATGTCACGCAGGTGGAGATCGTCGATCCGCAAGTCGTGCGTTTTCACCTCGGCACGCCGTGGCCGGATTTCATGACCTTCTTCGGCACCACCGCCAGTGCGGCCGGCATCGTGCTGCCGAAGCATTATCTCACCGAGGTCGGCGACGACGGTTTCAAGAAGCACCCAATCGGCGCTGGTCCCTATAAGTTTGTCAGCGGCAAGCCGGGTATCGAGTACGTGCTCGAGGCATTTCCCGACTACTGGCGACGCGTGCCGAATGTGAAAACGCTGGTGATGCGCAGTGTTCCGGAAGCCACCACGCGGGCGCTGATGGTCAGGACCGGCGAGGCCGATATCGGCATTGCGCTCGACGGGCCCGATGCCGAGGGGCTGCAGAAGGCAGGGATTCAGATCGTGGCGACGAAGCATGCCTCGATCTTCTGGATCGAGTTCGCCAGGCAATGGGACCCGAAGTCGCCGTGGCACGACAAGCGGCTGCGACTGGCGGTGAACTACGCGCTCGACCGCAAGGACATCAACCAGGCCGCGTGCCTCGGATTCTGCCCGCCGGCGGGAGTGATCGTGCCGCGCGTGATGGAATTCGCGCTTCAGGTCGAGCCACTGCCGTACGATCCGGACAAGGCGAAACAGTTGCTCGCCGAGGCCGGGTATCCCAACGGGATTGACGCCGGCGACTTCGCCGCGATCCCAGGCTTTCCGACGGTGGCCGAAGCGGTGGTGAACGATCTTAACGCGGTCGGCATCCGCGTCAGGTTCCGGCAGATGGAGCGCGCGACGTTCTACGCGAGCTGGCTCGAGAAGAAACTGCCGGCACTCTACATGGTCGCGTCGGGAAACTCCGGCAATGCCGCCAGCCGGGTCGATTCGTTCATCTGGTCCAAGGGTGCCTATGCGAACGGCGGCTACCCAGATATCGACGAGCTGTTCCTGCGTCAGGCCGGCGAACGCGACGCCGCCAAGCGCGAGGCGATGCTTGACCAGATCCAGCAGCTTACCATCGATCGGGTGATGTTCGCGCCGATCATGGATCTGCGCGCCCTCAACGGGATCGGCCCGCGGGTGACCAGGCATACGATCACCGATGTATGGATGAGCCCGTTCCCGTCCTATGAGGATATGGAGATCAAGGATTAGAGCGATGCAGACAGCCAACGACGATGACCTGCCAGCCGGGGCGGTCGAATGAGCAGGCTCGCACTGTCCATCGCCTGTGGCGACTACGACCGGGTGCGGCCGCTGGTCGATGGCAGCGTGCAGATCGACGGTGTCGATCCGGTGTTCATGCTGCTCGAACCGGAGGAAATCTTCTTCCGCGCTTTCCGTCACGCTGACTTCGACATCTGCGAGCTGTCGATGAGCAGTTTCACGGTGAAGACCGCGAACGGCGACTGTCCGTATGTCGGCGTGCCGGTGTTCCCGTCACGCTCGTTCCGCCACAACTCGATCTACATCCGTACCGACCGTGGCATCGCACGGCCCGAGGATCTCAAGGGCCGCCGCGTCGGCGTGCCGGAATATCAGGTCACCGCGAATGTCTGGACGCGCGCCGTGCTGGAGGACGAGCACGGCGTGAAGCCGTCGGACATCACCTGGGTGCGTGGTGGCTACGAACAGGCGGGACGCATCGAGAAGATCGCGCTGCACCTGCCGCCCGACGTGCGAGTCGAGGATGCACCGGAAGGCGCCACCATTTCCGGAATTCTTGCGAACGGCGAAATCGACGCGGTGATCGGCCCGCGCGCGCCGTCCTGCTTCGGCCGGCATCCGCAGGTGGGCTGGCTGTATCCCGATCCTGCTGCCGCGGCTGCCGCATGGTTCCGCAAGTCGGGAATATTCCCGATCATGCACATCCTCGGCATCCGCCGCACGCTGGCAGAGCAGCATCCGTGGTTGCCGGTCGCCCTGATGAAGGCGTTCGAGCAGGCGAAGGCACGGGCGCTGGCGAAGCTGGGCGATGTCGCGGCGTCGAAGGTGACACTGCCGTTCGTGGACGAGCAGTTGCTCGCTGCGCGGCGGCTGATGGGCGAGGATTTCTGGTCCTATGGACTGGAGGCGAACCGTCATGTGCTGGACGCGTTCCTGCGCCGCCATCACGCCGAGGGACTGTCGCCGCGTGTGCTGTCGCCTGAAGAGCTGTTTCATCCGTCCACGCACGAGACGCATCGCGTCTGATTGCGGGTAGAGCAGCTTTCGGCCAGAGCAGAAAATTGGTTCGGTCAGTTGGCTCGATGGGTTTCGCTGCGCTCTACCCATCCTACGAATTGGCGAGCACGGGTTGCGGTAGGATGGGTAGAGCGCAGCGAAACCCATCGCCCCGTCGCGATTCCACCATGCATGAAACTGCTCTAAGGGCCGCAGCTCGTGTCCGGTTCGACGCCGAAACCGCTCCAGTCACCGGCCGTCAGCCGTTTCCGGGGCATGTTCCCTGCCTCAGCGTCCGATCAGTTCGGCGCGCGAAGTCCAATCCGTTCCAGCCGCGGCATCACCTCATCGCGGAAGAACGGCAGTTCGTCGAGATAGTTGACGAACGACAGTGCGATCCCTTTCGCACCTGCCGCAGCAAGCTGTGCCAGCTCGCGCGCGACCGTGTCCGGATCGCCGACGATCGGCACGCCGCCCATGCCGTTCGCCTGATGGTAACGGCGCTCCTCGAAGTCATCCGGGAACTTGTCGCGCGTCACACCTCGCATCGCCATGATGCGATCGACCGCCGCCCAGTCGGCATTGTCGATCGCCCAATGGCGGTAATACTCCTCCGCCTCGCGCTGCGTCGGCCGGCAGGTGATGACACCCACCGTGTAGACATCGATCTCTCGCCCACCCTGACGCGCCAGCGCCTTCACATTGGCGACGTGCGACGCGAATTCATCCAGCTTACCCTTCGGAGTCATCGAGAACAGCGCATCGCAGTTGCGGATCGCGAACGCCTGTCCGACCGGCGAGGCGGCAGCGTTCATCACGATCGGCCGGCTACCGCCGAATGGCTTCGGCTTGGCGCGCGCCTGGTGCAGCCGGATGAACGTTCCCTCGAAGTCGAAGTCCTCGGTATCGGACCATGCCAGGCGAATCGCATCGAACCATTCCTGCGCATACTCGTAACGCGCCGCGTGCTCGCGCATCGTGGCGCCAAACATCTCGAACTCGCCTTCGTTCCACCCGCAGACGATGTTGAGGCCAAACCGTCCCCGGCCGATATGGTCGGCGGTGACGAACTGCTTTGCCGCGATCAGCGGATGGATCAGCGGCGCGTGCACCGTGCCGAACACCGTCAGTCGCTGCGTTGCGCCGAGCAGACCGGCGGCCCAGGTGACGGTCTCCAGCGTCTCACCCTGGTAGTCGGTGTCACCGCCATAGCCCTTCCAGCGGCCGACCGGCAGCATGAACTCGATCCCCGCCTCGTCCGCCATGCGCGCGAGCTGCAGACAATCGTCCCAGCTTCCGCTCCAGCGCTCGGGCACCTTGGTCACGGCGCGACCCGACGAACAGTTGGCGCCGAACAGGCCGAGCTTCAATGTGTTGCGGCTGTAGAACGACAGGCGATCCTGTATGCTCATACGAACGCCGGCGCCACCTGCTCCATGAAACGCGCCATTTCGTCCTTCACCTGCGCGTGCGGCTTCAACCCGACGTTAAAATACAGGATCACCTCGTCGAAGCCCGCTGCCTCCACCTGCTTCAGCACGTCGGTGATGCGCGCGGGCGAGCCCAGCAGCACCGAATTTTCGGTCAGGTCCTCGGGCCGCACGTTGCGCAGCCGCTCAACCATGGCAATGAAATAGCGGTAGCTCGGCGGTGCGGTTTGGGGATCGCCGGGGAAGGCGGCAATGACGCACTCTTTATAGTAGCGGATCTGCCTCGCCCGCGCCGCGCGCTCCTGCGCGGCATCATCGGCAAAGTGCGTGAAGTAGCTGCACATCAGGCGACCCGGCGTTGTGCCATGTCTGGCGCAGGTTTCATGGTAAAGCTGCCGCACCTCGTTCAGCCCGCCATAGGTCATCGCTGCGGCGAACGGCGCGACGATCAGGCCGCAGCCCAGCCGCGCCGCCAACTCGATCGACGGCTTGGAGAATGACGCGACATACGCGGGGATCGGCCGCTGCACCGGTCGCGGCGTGATCGCCACATCGTCGAACGCATAGTGCCGGCCGCGATGCGAGATCGGCCCCTCCACCGACCACAGCCGGCGCACAATCTCCATGCCTTCCTCGAAGATCGACTGGTTGTCGTCGAACGACACGCCGAGCGGGGCGTACTCGCGCCGGTCGTAGCCCCGGCCGGCGGCGAAATCCACGCGCCCGTTGCTCAGCAGATCGAGACTGGCCCATTGTTCCGCGACGCGAATCGGATGATGCAGCGGCAGCACCGTCACTGCCGGTGCCAGCCGGATGCGTTCCGTCCGCGCGGCGATATAGGCCAGCGCCAGATCGGGGCACGACAACACACCTAGCGTGCTGAAATGGTGCTCACCGATCCACGCCGAATGCATGCCCACCTGTTCCGCGTACAATGCCTCGTCGATGATGTCCGCGACGAACCGGTTGGGTGCGCGCGAATTGTCGGCGTAGTGGTTGTCGCTCAGCGTGAAGTAGCCGAATTTCATGACGAATCGCCTTTGTGCTGATGGACAGTCAGACTGTCAGCACCTCAAGCAGATGACCGTTCGGATCCTTGAAATAGAACCCGCGCCCACCGCCGCGGTGGTTGATCGCCATGTTGTCGGGTGAGAACGGTCCGCTACCATACGCGAGACCCTCGTCCGTGACCCGCCGAAAGATCCCGTCGAACTCAGATTCGCCGACCTTGAACGCGTAGTGATGCGACTCGAAAGTCGCGCGCGTATCGAAGTCCATGATCAGTGTTTCGTTCACCCGCACGGGTGCGAAGTGTGACATCGCGCCCTCATACTGCAATCCGAAGATACGCGCGAAGAACCTGGCGGACGCTTCGTTGTCGTGCGCCGGAACGATCGTGTGATCGAGTACTATGGCCATGGCTGCCTCCGTTCGATCGGTTGCCTCGTTGCTGACGATAATCGGGTATGATATACATTCCTCACGTATATTCAAGGGAAGCCCATCGTGCAGGTCAGCAAATGGGGCAACAGTCTGGCTGTCCGTTTGCCCGCAGCCATCGTCGAAGCGCTCGGCTTGCGCGAAGGCGATGAAATCGAGATCGAGGTCGCCGACCGCCGCCGCTTCCGCGTGGCGCGCGACCGTCGTCGCGATGCGGCTCTGGAGGCGTTGCGCAGTCTCGGCTGGACGCTTCCATCAGACTTTCGCTTCTCCCGCGAGGAGGCGAACCGCCGCGGCCCATGAACGGTCAGGTTTTCTTTGATACCAACGTCCTGGTGTACGCCGCACTACAGCCTGACCCGCGTTCGGAGGCCGCGCGTGGCCTGCTGGCCCAGCGCGGCGTGATCAGCGTCCAGGTGCTGAACGAATTCGCCAGTGTCGCGCATCGCAAGCTGCGCAGGCCCTGGCCGGAGATCAGGCGGGCGCTGGCTGCCATCCGTGTCTTCTGCGCAACGCCGCGTCCGATCACGATGGCCATACACGAGGCAGCACTCGCGATTGCCGAACGCAGCGGATACCAGATATACGACGCGCTGATTATCGCCACGGCACTTGAGGCAGGTTGCGTCACCCTGTTCTCCGAGGACCTGCAGGACGGCCAGGTGATCGAAGGCCGGCTGACGATCCGGAACCCATTCAGTCAATCGGGGACGTGACCGCCGACCGCCTTGCACGCACCTCACAACCCGGCCGAAGATGCGGACGGACGCAGGGAGCGAGCCATGAAAGTCTCGTATTTCGAAACCGGTCGCTACGTCTCACCACCGGACCTGCCGCGCGAATGGCCGGTGCCGCCCGCATCCTATGACCCCGAGACCGGCACAGAAGCGCTGCGCGGCATGGTCGATAGGGTGAAGTTCGTCGAGGCAATCGGCTTCGACTGGGTCAGCCTCTCCGAGCACCATTACTCACCCCGCATCCTGACGCCGTCGCCGGTGGTGTCGGCCACCTGGCTCGCCGCGCGGGTGGACACGATCAAGATCGCCCTGCTCGGACCGATCGTTCCGGTCAGCAATCCGATCCGTGTCGCCGAGGAACTGGCGATGCTCGACACGCTGGCACCAGGGCGAATCGTGGTCGGCCTGCTGCGTGGAACCACCAACGAGTACCTCAGCTATGACCTGAATCCGAAAGAGGCGCGCGAGCGTACCGACGAAGGGATGGAACTGATCCTGAAGGCATGGACCGAACCACAGCCGTTCGGCTGGCAGGGCCGGCATTTCCAGTACCGCACAGTGTCGATCTGGCCGCGCCCGCAGTGTCAGCCGCATCCGCCAACCTACGCGCTTGGCACCAGCGCTGAAGCCGGCGAATTCGCCGCGCGCAACCGGCTCGGTCTCGGCGTGTCGTACGGCACGTTCGAACTGATGGCGAAGGCGACACGGCATTATCGCGAGCAATGCGTCCGCTATGGCTGGGAGCCGGGGCCGGACGACATCATCTATCGCGCCAACATGATCCTCGCCGAGACCGACGCTGCCGCGGAGGACGCACTGGCGCGGCGCGACCGCCAGGCGGCGTTCCCGGTGCGACCGGCGCTGCGTGACGCGCTGCTGGCGGCCGACGCGCGCAACGTCGCCGGCGAGCGGCGGCCGGCGAATGTCGGCGGGGTACTGCCGATCAGTTTCTGCGGTGGCCCTGACCGCGTGGTCGATCAGCTTCGCCGCTGCCGCGAGGAAATCGGTGCAGGCGTGGTCGATCTGTCGCTGCAGGATCCCGGCGCCGGAGGAACGGACGCGATGATGCACGCGCTCGAATTGTTCGGGCGTAACGTCTTGCCGCGCATCCGGGAGATCTGATCGTGACGTTCAGTGAAGGCTTCGTCGAAGCTGATGGCTTCCGCATCCGCTTCATGGCAGCGGGGCAGGGGACGCCGCTCGTACACCTGCACGGCGCCGGCGGCATGCGCCTGACACCGGCACATGACCTGCTGAGCCGACGCTACCGGGTGATCGTCTTTGAAATGCCGGGGTTCGGGCAATCGCCGGAAAACGCGCGGACGCGGACGATGTTGGAACTGGCAGCCACGATGGGCGCGGCGGTCGCTGCACTCGGCATCGCGCAATTCCACCTGATGGGCACATCGTTCGGCGGCAAGGTGGCGCTTTGGCTAGCGGCGCGGCAACACGAACGGGTGCAAACCCTGATCCTGGAGGCTCCGGCGGCCATCCGTCCGGCCGGAAGCAGGCCGCCGACCGGCACGCCCCAGGAGATCGCGCGGCGGATTTATGCCCATCCCGAGCGGCTCGGTCCGTTGCCGGCAATGGATCCCGCGGTGCAGGCGAAGACCCGCGCACTGGTCGAGCGTCTGCGCGGGCCCGATCGCGACGCAGCGCTCGAAAAGGAGATGCGCGAACTTGGCACGCCCACCTTGGTGTTGTTCGGCACCCTCGACCGCGTGATCCCGCCCGACATGGGTCGCTGCTACAAGGCGCTGCTGCCGAACTGCCACCTGGTGCTCGTCTATGACGCGGGGCATGCGATCAGCACCGATCGCCCCGAGGCGTTCGCCGAGGTCACGACGGATTATATCGAACGTCACGAAGCGTTCGTCATCAGCCGCACGGAAACGCTCATCCATCCATAGTAGGGCGACGCTCAGCCCACGAAGGCGCCGCCGTTCACATCGAGGATAGCGCCGGAGAAATAGCTTGCGGCCGGCGTGCAAAGAAAAGCGATCGGCCAGGCCAGCTCTTCCGGTCGCCCCATTCGGCCCAGCGGCAACTGCGACCCCGACGTGAAGCCCGTGGTCATCGCCGTCTGCACCGGCCCGGGCGCCACGCCGTTCACCAGCACGCCGCGGCCGATCGCCTGGCGCGACAGCCACTTCACCAGCGCATGCACCGCGCCTTTCGACGCCGAATAGTCGGGCGGCGTGTTGGGCGAGGTGCCACCGGTGCGGCCGGCCACCGAGCCGACCAGCACGATCGATCCGCCGCCATGCTCCGCCATGTGGTCGATTGCGGCGGCCGTCAGGTTCAGTGGCACACGCACATTGATGTCCATCACGCGATGGAAGCGTTCGTGCCAGTTGCGGTCCTCGCGCCAGTTGCGGCTTTCCAGGATTGCCGCGCAATGCGCCACCGCGTGCAGGCGACCTGCCGCGAACAACGTGGCCATGAACGCGTCGGAGGCCAGGTCGCCTTCGGTGGTAGTGCACGTTGCGCCGATGCGCTCAATCTCCGCACGTGTGTCGGCAAGCGGTGCGCGATCGGCCAACAGCAGCTCTGCGCCAAGCTGGGCAAGGACTGTGGCGGTGGCGCGGCCGATGCCGCTGGCGGCGCCGGTGACCAGCGCGCGCTTGCCACGCATGTTCAGTGCCGATGGCAACGGCGAAGTTGTCTGGCTCATTGTTTGCCTCCCGTCGTACCGTATGCCCATCAGGTTGCTGCGGGCAGTTCATGGTTGCCAACCCTGATCCCTGCACTAGCATGGCCGCAAGCACCCGGAGGACAACGGCATGATCACGAAATTCGACAGCCTGTACGCGGGCCACGTCGACCTCGACAACGTCGGCTACGGCGGCACCCCGATCAACGATCGCCGCTATTCCAACGAGCACCTCGCCACCGCGCTGGAGAAGGCGCAGTCGATGGCGGTGCTGATGGACGGCCACGGCTACAACGCGTTCTGGATGGCCGAGCACCACTTCCAGCGCGAGGGCACCGAATGCATCCCCAACGTGCTGTTGATGGCGCTGCACCTAACGCACGTGACGAAGAACCTGAAGATCGGCTGCGGTTTCAACATCGCCCCGATGTGGCATCCGCTGCGTCTGGCCGAGGACTACGCGATGGCGGATATCCTCAGCAACGGCCGGGTGATCTTCGGCCTCGGCCGCGGCTACCACACGCGTGAGGTGGAAACGTTCGGCTCGCCGCTGATCGATCAGACGGCCAATCGTGAGCTGTACGAAGAGCAGACCGACATCATCTTCAAGGCGTTCAACAACGAATCGTTCAGCCACCAGGGCAAGCACTACACGCTGCCGCCGGAAGTCCCCTATCGCGGCTACACGCTGAAGGAGCTGACCCTGGTGCCGCGCCCGATGCGGCTGCCGGTGGAGACCTGGCAGCCGATCCAGGGTGGCAGTGCCCGCGCGCTGGAATTCATGGCCAAGCACGGCATCCAGGGCATGGTAGGCGGCGGCTCGGCAGAGGGCGGCGCTATGCACAAGGTGGTGCTGGGCTGGCAGGAGGCGCACGCCAAGCAGGGCAAGCACATCGAGCTGGGTGAGCGGTTGTGCTTCGGCTTCCACTTCTACATGGCCGACAGTAAGGCGGACGGCATCCGCCGCGCGGCGAAATATTACGAAGAGAACATGAAGATGTTCGGTGAGCTGCGCCTGGTGCGCGCGATGACCGACGAGCAGATCGAGATCATGCGCGACCCCAAGCGCGCGCCAGGGGCAAAACTGCCGCGGATCGAGGACGCGGTGAACGCCGGTGGCTTCCTGACCGGTTCGGCGAGGGAGATCATCGACCACCTAAAGGCGCTCGAGCAAAAATATCCGGCACTGGACCGGATTTCCGTCAGTCTCTCGGTCGGCGTGCCGAAGTCCGAGGCGCTGGAGCAGTTGCAGCGCTTCGCCGAGGAAGTGATGCCGGCGTTCAAGAAGGCGAAGGTGCCGGAGCCGGAGCTGGTCAAGTAGGCGCGTCGCACCGTGCGCGCGTGCGGGGCGCACGATCGCGCCTCTCGCCCGCGGCCCTGGGAGAATAATATCCTTTCTTTCCCGGGACACTTGATCTCCTAAGAAAAATGCTTCTCTGCTATGGGCCGGATCGCTCCAAGTGCTTGCAATCCGGATCATAGCAGTGCCGGGGTGCCGATGGCCCGCGAGTGCATTTTTCGCCAGTTCGATGTGCGGCGATGATAGCCGTCGCACTCGATGTCGCCGCTCTGCCGATCGCAATTGCCGGGCGCGGTTCGCCGGCTCTGCGTCGCCTCCGCGCGTTGCGCGCTGGTGGGGCGCGCGATCTGAAGCTGTTCACCGACCAGCTCGGCGAACTGCAGGCAGCCGGAGCAGCGACGCTGCGGCCCTGGCTGCCGGATCGGGTCGACCTCGTCGGCCTGCGCGCGCTCTGGATCGCGGGTCTGCCTGACGACACGGCAATCTCGTTGGCCGCGTTGGCCCGTTCGGAGCGGTTGCTCGTGAACGTGGAGGACCGCCCCGAGCTGTGCGACTTCCACAGCGTGGCGGAGGTCCGCCGGGGCGACCTGCTGCTGACGGTATCGACCGGCGGCGCCAGCCCGGGCCTCGCCGCCCGCATCCGCGCCCGTCTCGCCGCCGAGTTCGGCCCGGAATGGGCCGACCGGCTTGCCCTGCTGGGCGAACAGCGGGCGGCGTGGCGCCAGCAGGGCCGCGATGCCGCCGCACTCACCGATGCGCTGCTGCATGCCAACGGGTGGCTGACATGATCTTCGAGCCAGGCTCTGTCTGGCTGGTCGGTGCCGGCCCCGGCGATCCGGGCCTGCTCACCATGCACGCCGCGCACGCCCTGGCCGAGGCCGATGTCGTGCTGCACGACGCCCTGGTCTCGCCGGAGATCCTGGCCCTCGCCCCGCGGGCGCGGCTGGAGCCGGTCGGCAAGCGCGCCGGCCTGCGCCGTACGCCGCAGCTTCGCATCAACGAGCGCATGATCCGATTGGCCCGCGAAGGCCTCCGTGTCGTGCGGCTGAAGGGCGGCGACCCGCTGGTGTTCGGCCGCGGCGGGGAAGAGGCACTGGCGCTCGCCGCCGCCGGCATCCATTTCCGCATCGTCCCTGGCATCAGCGCCGGCATCGGCGGCACCGCAGCGGCGGGAATCCCGGTGACGCATCGCGGCCTGGCGCATAGCGTCGCCTTCGTCACCGGTCACGACGCCAGCGGCGAACTGCCTGACATCAACTGGCTGGCATTGGCGCGTGGCGCCGATGTGCTGGTGCTCTACATGGCGCTGCGCCGCATCGGCGCTATCGCGGCAAGGCTCCGCGCGGCGGGCCGCGACGATGTCGAACCGGTCGCCTTCATCACTGACGCGACTACCCCACGCCAGCGCGTCGCGATCACCACGCTGGCGGAGTCGGAGCGCACCGCCGCCGCGATACCGTCGCATGCGCCGACGCTGATCGTCATCGGTCCGGTGGTCGCGCTGCGGTCGCTGCTCGCCACCTGGCAGTTGGCCACGCCATGGTCCCAGGGAGAACGACATGCTGCCTGAAACCGCACCGTTCCCGGCGGAACAGATCGTCGCGCTGAACCGCATCATGTCCGGCACCAATGCCGAGCAGCGGACCTGGCTGAGTGGATTCCTCGCAGGGTACCAGGCGGCAACCGTCCCGCAGCCCGCAGCGGCGGCAACTCCGGCGCGGCGCGCACCGCTCACCATTCTGTTCGGGACCGAGTTCGGGCAATGCCGAGGCACTGGCGGATGCGGCGCGCAAGGCGGCCGGCAAGCTGGGGTTTGCGGCGCGGGTGCTCGACATGGCGGACGCGACGCCGGCGCAGGTGGCTGGCGCGCAGAACCTGCTGGTGATCGCCAGCACCTGGGGCGAAGGCGACCCGCCACAGCGCGCGATCGACTTTCACGCCGCGCTGATGGCCGATGATGCGCCGCGCTTCGATGGTGTCCGCTACTCGGTGCTGGCACTGGGCGACCGTGCCTACGCCAGGTTCTGTGAGACTGGCCGGTTGTTCGATGAACGCTTCGCCGCGCTGGGGGCGACGCGGGTGGCGGAACGCATCGAGTGCGATCTGGACTATGAGGCGCCGGCCGCGAGCTGGATCGACGGCACGCTGAAAACGCTCCAGGGGGAGCTTGGCGAGCCGGAAGCAGGCGCGGTGATCCATGTCGATTTCGCCCGTGCGCCTGCCGAGGTGGCCGCCTGGAGCCGATCGCGGCCGTTCGAGGCGGAGATAACCGAACGTATCCGGCTCTCCGGCAGCCGGTCGACCTCGGACACCTGGCACGTCGAACTGTCGCTCGCCGGCGGTGGGATCGACTATGAGCCAGGCGACTCGCTTGGGTTCCTGCCCGAGAATGATCCGGCACTGGTTGACGCGGTGCTCGACGCCGCGGGACTGGCTGGCAATGCGCCGCTGCGCGCGCGGCTGATCGAGCAGTTCGACATCGCCACGCTGACCGGCCCCGAGAAACATCCGGACGGCTGGCAGGTCATCGACATGCTGGAGGCGGCGCGTCAGCCGCTCACCGAGGCGCAGTTGCTGTCGCGGCTGCGACCGCTGGCTCCGCGCTATTTCTCGATCGCTTCCAGCCGCAAGGCAGTGCCTGACGAGGCGCACCTGCTGATCGCGGCGGTGCGGTATGCGGCACATGGGCGCGCGCGCAAGGGTGTCGCATCGGTCGACGTCGCCGAGCGGCGCAAGGCCGGCGATCGGATGCGCGTGTTCCTGAAGCCGAACGCGCATTTCCGGCTGCCGAAGGATCCCGAGCGACCGGTCATCATGATCGGCCCCGGGACCGGCGTCGCGCCGTTCCGCGCCTTCATGCAGGAACGCGACGCGATCGGCGCGCGTGGGCGGAACTGGCTGGTATTCGGACATCGCAACTACACCCACGACTTCCTGTACCAGCTCGAATGGCAGGACCTGCTTAAGCGCGGCGTGCTGACGCGGCTCGACGTGGCGTTCTCCCGCGACCAGCCGGAGAAACGCTACGTGCAGCACGCGCTGTGGGATGCGCGGCGCGAACTGCAAGCGTGGGTACAGGAGGGCGCCGCCATCTACGTGTGCGGCGACGCGATTGCGATGGCGAAGGATGTGCACGCCACGCTGCAGCGCATTCTCGGTGAACCGGCCGGCAAGGATGGCGTCGCGGCGCTGGATGCGCTGCGGCGCGAGGGAAGGTATCTGCGCGATGTCTACTGAGCTTCGGCCCCCTTCCCCCAACGAGGCGATCAAGGCCAACAGTCGCTTCCTTCGCGGCACTATCGCCGAGGGCCTGACGCGCGTCGAAACCGGCTCGCTGTCGGACGACGACCAGCAACTGACAAAGTTCCATGGCATCTACGTGCAGGACGACCGCGACCTGCGCGCCGAACGCGGACGCAAGAAACTGGAGAAGGCATTCATCTTCATGGCGCGCCTGCGGGTGCCGGGCGGGGTGCTGACGCCGCAACAATGGCTTGCGGCGGAACAAATCGCACGCGAACGCGGCAACGGCACGCTGCGGTTGACCACGCGGCAGACCATTCAGTTCCACGGCATCATCAAGAGCAACCTGCGCCACGCGATCCGCGGCCTCAACGACGCGATGCTCGACACCATCGCGGCCTGCGGCGACGTCAACCGCAACGTCATTGCCCGGGTCAATCCGTGGCAGAGCCGGGCGCATGCCGAGGTGACGGGGCTGGCACAGGCGATCGGCACGCATCTGCTGCCGAAGAGCCGTGCCTGGCACGAAATCTGGATCGACGGGGAAAAACTCTCCGGCGGCGAGGAGGAAGACGAACCGATCTACGGCCGCACCTACATGCCCCGCAAGTTCAAGATCGCCGTCGCACTGCCACCGCACAACGATGTCGATGTGTTCGCCCACGACCTCGGCTTCATCGCCATCGAGGAGGCTGGTCGCATCGTCGGCTACAACGTCGTGGTCGGCGGCGGCATGGGCATGACACACGGCGAGCCCGACACATTCCCGCGCACCGGTGACGTGATCGGTTTCTGCACCCCCGATCAGGCGGTGGATATCGCTGAGCAGGTCGTGACGGCGCAGCGCGATTTCGGCGACCGCTCCGACCGCAAGCACGCACGGCTGAAATACACCATCGAACGCATGGGGCTCGACGCGTTTCGCGGCGAACTCGAGCAACGGTTGGGCCACGCGCTGATGCCTGCGCGCGAGTTCGCCTTCACCGACAATGGCGATCGGCTCGGCTGGGCGCAGGGTGATGACGGCGCCTGGCACTATACATTATTCGTCGAGAATGGTCGCGTGCGCGATCCTGTTGGGCTGCACGCAATCGCCGAACTCGACGTTGGCCGCTTCATCATCACGCCGAACCAGAACCTCGTTCTCGCGGACATTCCGGCAGATCGCAAGGCGAAGGTCGCCGCACTGCTGCAAGCGCACGGTCTTGACGCTGCGGTCGGCGGACTGCGGCGCAATGCGCTGGCTTGTGTCGCGTTGCCGACCTGCGGTCTCGCACTGGCGGAAAGCGAGCGCTACCTGCCGGAACTCATCACGCGCCTGGAAGACGAGCTGGAGCGCGCGGGCCTGGCGCAGGACGACATCACCGTCCGAATGACCGGCTGCCCGAACGGCTGCGCGAGGCCGTACCTGGCCGAGATCGGTCTCGTGGGACGCAGTCCCGGCCTCTACAATCTCTATCTCGGCGGCGCGTCCGACGGCATACGCATGAACAAGCTGTATCGCCGCGATGTCGGTGGCGATGCCATCGTCGCCGCGCTGGCGCCGCTGTTCCGCGGTTACGCTGAACATCGTGCGCCAGGCGAACGATTCGGCGACTACGCGATCCGTGCCGGCCACATTCGCCCGACCACCGCGGGCAACACATTCCACGCCGATCTGCCCCCAGAACTGAGGAGCTGACAATGCGTTCCCTGCGATCGACGGTGCCCTATCCCGCCTGGCCTTCGCTGCGTGATGCGCGCGGGCGGATGCTGGGGCTGCCTTTCGTGCTGGTGGCTTTCGTGCCCGGCTTTGTGCTCGGCTGGCAGGCCTGCTTCGCCGCTCTGATGATCGCGAGCCTGGCAAGCTTCCTGGTCTATGTGCCGTTGACCGTGCTCGCCCTAAACGGCGGCGGGGCGCTCTCCGAAGATGCGCCGGCGCCGGCACTCACCGCGCGTGCCTATACGGTGCTGCTCGCGCTATGGACAGCGACAGTGTGGGCAGGAGCAGGAGTTGCGACGCACTTCGGCTAGGTCCTCACCCGTGCGGCGAGGCCGTTCTGCTACACCGGATCGGGCCCCTCGACCGCCGCAAACCCTCTGCCGAACGCAGCGTCGCGCTTCTGGAAGGCGTACTTGACCCCGTGCGTGCGCATCGTCTGGCGGAATTCGCGGGCCAGCGGTGCGTTGTGACCGCGCGCGTCGATCTCGGCGCCGATCCGCTGCAATGTGCGCGCGCCCATCAGTTCCAGCCCGAGATTGACCAGCCGCTTGTTGGCCGACAACAGGTGCGGATCGACCAGCCCCATGCGTTCGGTCAGCCGCATCACCTCGGCTTCGAGATCGGCGGGCGGCACCGACTTCATCGCCAGGCCGATGCGCGCGGCATCCGCGCCGGTGACGCTGTCGCCGGTGAACAGCAGGCGCTTCGCCCATTGCGGGCCGCAGTGGTACAGCCACATGCTGCCGGGTGGCGTGCCCAGGTCTCTCACCGGCGGGAAGCCGATCCGCGCATCGTCGGCGACGATAACCATGTCGCACAGCCAGGCGAGGTCGGTGCCGATCCCGATGCACGTGCCGTGCACCTGCGCTATCACCGGCTTGTGCATGTCGAACAGCGTTATGCGCAGGCGCTGGCCCTGTTCCAGGCGCCACACGTCGTCGTCGATCTCCTGCCGGCCACGATACGCCTCGCCACGGCCTGACGAATACTCGTTCAGATCGGCGCCGGCGCAGAAATGCGGGCCGGCACCGCGCAGCACGAGACTGTGGACGGGGTTGTACTCGTCGGCCTCCAGCAGCGCCTCGTGCAATTCCCGCAGCAGCTTCGCACTGAGCGCGTTGCGCTTCTCCGGACGGTTCAGCGTGATGATGGCGGTCTTGCCCGTCACTTCGTAGGTGATCTGTTCGAACTGCATGGTGCTGCTTCCCTTGCATTGTTTCGGCGCCCGCGTAGGCTTGTCGGCAACCATGCGCCGAGGAGGGAATTGATGCCAGAGTTGAAGATCGCCCGCGTCGAGACGTTCCTGTTCGATCCCGGTCTGGCGAAGAATCTGCTGTTCTGCCGCATGGAAACCGAGGACGGCGTTCACGGCTGGGGCGAGGCCTACGTGACGCCAGGCAAGGAACCGGTAATTGAGCAGCTCCTGCAGGGCATGGCGAAATACCTGATCGGCCGCAGTGCATTCAACATCAGGCACACGGCGCAGGTGCTGTTCGATGACTTCGCGATGCGGCGTGCGTCGCTTGACCTGCTGTCAGCCTGGAGCGCGCTCGAGATCGCAATGTGGGACATCGTGGCGAAGCACGCCGGCCAGCCGCTGTACAACCTGCTGGGCGGTGCGTCGCGCGAGCGCGTGAAGGTGTACGCCAATGGCTGGTCGAGCGGCAGCGAATCGATCGAACAGAACCTGGAGCGGGCGCTCAAGGTGAAGGAGATGGGCTTCACCGCGCTGAAATGGGATCCGTTCCCGGGTCCCTGGCGGAGCTTCATTCACCGCGAAGACGAGGACCACGTCGTCCGCTACGTCAAGGCGATGCGCGAGACACTGGGGCCGGAGTTTGGCCTGCTGGTCGAAGCGCACCGCCGGTTGGCGCCGATGCATGCGATCCGCATCGGCAAGCGCATTGCCGAGTACGACATCGGCTGGTACGAGGAGCCGTGTCTGTGCGACAATATCGAGCTGGTTGCGGAGGTGCGTCGCGCACTGCCGGGTGTGCCGATCGTCACCGGCGAGGCAATCTACAGCAAGGAAGCCTTCGCGCAGGCGTTTGCCGCACGTGCCGCCGACATCATCAATCCCGACATCTGCAACTGCGGCGGTATCAGTGCGATGCTCGACATCGCAGCGATGGCGCAGCCGCACGCGGTGGCGGTGGCGCCGCACAACTATAATTCGACGCTGATCGGACTTGCGGCGACAGTGCAACTCGCGGCGATGATACCAAATTTCTGGATCGCGGAGTTCTTCATCAACCTGAAGCCCGCATGCGATGAAATCGCCGTCGCGCCGCTGGTAGTGAAGGACAGTTTCGTCGATTTGCCGACAACGCCGGGGCACGGCATCGACCTCGATGTTGAGCGGCTGCGCAAACGGCCGTACCGCGACATGGGCTCGCGCACCGGCAAGAGCCTGCGAAGCCACACCGAGGAGTTTCCCCGCAAGAACTACGTCGTCGGTTCGACGCGCACGGGATACTGACGGCGGCGCGGCATCATGGTCCCTCGGTGCACAGGCTCCTCGCCAGGTACGACGCGGCATCCTCCGGCAGCAGAAGCCGATCACGTTGCAATGCGGCCACCGCCTGCTCAACACGCGCGATATAATCCTCGTGGCTCGCACAACGCTCCGCCAGCGATGGCCGCGGATCGCCCGTCCGTTCGCGCTCGATCTGCGTGGCGGCGAATCCGAGATGTGTGCCGTCCCGATCGGCAAGTTCGCCTTCGGGCAGCGGCGCCTTGTAAAGATTCCAGCCGGCGAAGGTGCCGCGCGGGACGGCGATGTCGGGCAGTCTGATGCCGGCCATCTCATTGCCGTCCGCGTCCACCTGGGGCACCAACGTTTGCCAATCTTGGCTCGACGCCAGCGGATCGGTCCAATCGCCGGGTGCCGTCACATCATTCGCCGCGCGTGGCGGGACCAGCGGCGCAAGCTTCGGCCATGCCACCGCCTCGGGGTGGACCAGCGTGCCATCGGCGATGCGAGGCAAGCGTGACGGTGGCGGTTCGCGGCCGTTTGCCACCCACTCGTCGAGTGCCACCAGCAGTGCGCGGATCGCCGGCATCGGGTCGTGCCAGTTGCGCGGATTTGTGCACGGGCCGGCATCGCGCGGCATGCCCGCCTTGCCGCCATGCTGGGTGCCAGGCAGGCAATAGCCGCGCACGTTCGTCGGCAGCGCTACGTCACGGGTGCCGTCGGGATCGGTGTGCAGCAGTGACGCGCCCTTTTGCCAGTATTCGGTGGAGGTGTTGGTCTCGATGACCTTCGGATCGCTGTCGTCTCCGCGCAACAGCGCGGCGGTGGCGAACGGGAACTCCACCTCGGGGAAGCCATGGTCCTCGTGCCAGGTACGTGTGCGCGCGGGCTGGCCGAACTCGGTGTTGCAGAACACGCGGCCGATGCCGGCGACGTGGGTGAACACGCCGTCGAACACGCGCGCGCCGGTCTCGTCACGATTGAAGCCCTGCGCGAGGTGATCGCGTAGATAGCGTCCGGCCTGCGAGATGCCGAAACCCAACGCATGCGTCGGTTGGCGGCCGAGCAGATCGCGCCCGGTCGCGCTGTTGCGCAGATGACTGACGATGTCACGGGTCGCGGCAAAGCCGATGCCAAGGACCCGGGGGTTCGTTGCGGTATAGCGCAGTTCGTAGATCGATCCGGGTTCCGGCAGTACGCCGAAGGAAAGTTGTGCCGTGCGCGAATCGGTGAACTCGAACTCCACGGTCCGCCGCACTGCGGTCTGCGTGCGACGAACCGTCAGGACGGCGTCATCGCGCGTTGCCGCTTCGTAGCTCAAGCGGAACTGCTGCAAATCCCCGCCGCGCGTGCCGGAGATGAATTCCTCGCGGATGCGCCGCATGATCGGCATGCCGTTATCGGTGGCGACCGGCGCGTCCAATCCGAGCCCGCCATTGGCGCGCGGTGCGCCCGGGTCCCAGCCGGACCACACCAGGGTGAAGCCCAACCGCAACGGCATGGCGTTGCCGAGATCCGCCGGCGCCGCCGGCTGGTTGCCCGGCTTGCCGGCGCACAGGTTGGTGAACATCATGATGCGGCCGCGGTTGTTCACCTCGTAGAGGATGCGGCCGTTGCCGCGCTCGGGATCGGCCGGCCGCACGATGCAGATGTCGCTGCGGTATTCGACATTGCCGCGTGCGTTGCGCGGCGCCTTGTCGATGTTGACGATGCCGCGGTTGGCGGAATGCGCAGGATCGAGCTCGCCGATCGCGACACCATCCAGACGTTCATAAGCACCACTGGCGCCGAATGCGGCGCCACCGACAAGGGGTGCACGCGTCGTGATCTCGATTGCGGTGATCATCGCCTGTCTCCCGTCAGCGCATGAAACCGGTCAGTTCTTCCTCCGCCCAGGCGATCGACTGTTCGATGGATCGGCCGGAGAACAATTGTGCGAACATTTTCGGCATGATGCCGCGACTGTAGATCTGCACGGCGATGTCTGGTGGCGCCGGCGTGCCCGCGACGTGCGGGCGCGCGTGGTGCGACGGACGGATCGGATAGTGGAACATGGTGCCGCGCGGCGGCTCGACCTCTTCCCAGATCTTGAAGTCGAGCATGCTGTCGAACGACGGCACGTCGAAGCCCTCCACCTTGCGGGTACGTTCCTCTACCTGCTCGCGCTCGGACAGATATTCCAGCAGTTCCTTCGCCGCGGTCTTGTTCTGGCTGAACGACCAGATACTCCAGAAATACGGATTGTACGCGACGAAGCGCCCCTTCGGACCGCGCGGCGCGGAGAAGGTCCAACAGTCGCGCGCCACCTGCGGCGCATCGCGCTTCGCCACCGCCCAGGCAGAGGGTGGATTGAAGATCAGCGCACTCTGTCCGGAGATCAGTGCGCGATTGTTGGAGGCGCTGTCATATGCCATCACGTCTCTTGGCAGGAATTTCACCAGTTGCTGGCCGTACTCCATCACCTGCCGAATCTCCGGCGTGTGCAGGGTGATGTTGCCCTTGGCGTCCACCAGTTCGGCGCCGAACGCGGCGAACAGCATGCCGTGGAAGTCCACCGCGTCGCCGCAATCCGACAGGCCGAGTGCGAACGGCATGCCGGCCGTGTGACACGCTTCCGCCGCTTTCAGGTGCGCATCCCACGTCCATGCATCGGCACCTTGCGTGTACTCGCTGTCAACCGGATACATCGCCAGTAGATCGAGGCCGGCCTTGTCCTTCAGTACGCCGATACGCCCGCATGGCGGCTGGTTCTGCGCGCCGGAGTTGCTCGGAACGGCCATCCAGTGGCCTCCGATCTTCGCGAGATACTCGCATACCTCGTTGGTTGGCCCGTATTTCGACGTCAGCCGCTGCATCACGTCATCCACCGGCTCGAAGGCATGCGCATGGTTGTGCACTTCCCAGACCGGCAGCGAGATCACGTCATGGCCGGTCTTCGCCTGGTCCTCCGCAGCCGCGGTAATGACCAGCTTGTTACCGGCGCTCATGTAGTCGATGGAGGCTTCCACCTGGTTCTTCCGTGCCCAGGCATTGATCTGTCTGGTCATCGCGTCGTTGCCGCCAGGTACCCAATGATCCCAGAACGCCAGCGCCAGCTTGCCAGCCGCGCCGGCGGTGCGGATGTGGACAAGGGGCAAGGCGACGGCGCCGATCTGCAGGGCACGTCGACGGCTGATCGGTGTCGTCATCGTCGGTTCCTCCTGCTACGCGGAATGCAGCGTCGCCTCCGTCCGGGCTTGCAATGCTTCCAGGGTCATCCCGCGAATCATGTCACGCACCACAAAGCCGCGCGGCGTGACATCGAGCACCGCCAGGTTGGTATACACCCGCTTCACCACACCCTTCGCGGTCAGCGGATAGGTGCAGCGTTGCCTGATACGCGGCTCACCTTCCTTCGTGGTATGCTCCATCACCACCCATAGCCGCTGCGCGCCGATCGCGAGATCCATCGCGCCGCCGACCTGCTTCACCGGCTCGTCGGCCGAGCGCGCCCAGTTGGCGATATCGCCGTTTTCCGCAACCTCGAACGCACCCAGCACGCACAGATCCAGATGTCCGCCGCGCGCGATGGCGAAGCTGTCGGCGTGATGCACGTAGGATCCGCCGGTGCGCAGGGTGATATGCGTGGTGCTGGCATTGATCAGGAATGGATTGACCGCATCGGACGCCGGCGCGGGGCCGACGCCGATCACGCCGTTTTCGGCATGGAAGATCACCTCGTGTTCCGGCGGCACGAAGTCGGCGACCAGTGTCGGAATGCCGATGCCGAGATTGACCAGCCATCCCTCGGGAATGTCACGCGCGCACCAAGCCGCCATGCCATTGCGATCGAGCGGGGAGACTTCCATCGGGGTCCTCTCAGAGCGGCACGTGCAGCACGCGATCGACGAAGATGCCAGGTGTGGCGATGGTCTCCGGCGTCAGTTCGCCAAGTGCCACGACGTTGCGCGTCATCGCGATGCTGAGCTTCGCCGCCATCGCTATCACCGGATTGAAGTTGCGCGCACTGTCGCGATAGGTCAGGTTGCCCCAGCGATCGGCGCTCCACGCCTCGATCAGCGCGACGTCGCCGGGCAGCGGATATTCCAGCAGACAGAGCCTGCCGCCGATCTCGCGTGTCTCGCGTCCCTCGGCGAGCAACGTGTCGGCGCCGGTCGGCGTGTAGAAACCGGTGATTCCGGCGCCGGCCGCGCGCATGCGTTCGGCCATGGTGCCTTGCGGAACGACCTCCACCTCCAGGTCGCCGCGCTGCAACAGACGGCCGGCGAGACTTGCGGGACGCACGAAGCTGCAGATCAGTTTGCGGACGCGGCCAAGCGACAGCAGCCGCTCGATCGCGCTGCCATCGCGTCCGCCGGCGACCACCACGATGGTGAGATCGCGCGCTCCTTGTTCGATCAGGCCGTCAAGCAGCGCCGTGGGAATGCCGACATCGCCGAAGCCGCCGAGCAGGACTGTGGAGCCGTCGGCGATGCCGGTCATGGCATCGGCCATGGAATGCACGAACTTGTCGATCATCCAGCGAAGCGTAACCCAGGTACTTTGTGAGGTCGAGACAAGCCGACTATGCTCGCCCCCAAGGGGGAAGCGACAATGGCAAATATCGTATTGATTCACGGCGCGTATCAGGGCGGCTGGATTTGGCAGCGTGTCACCGCTCGACTGGCGGCAGGGGGGCATCGCGTGTTCGCCCCGTCGCTGGATGGTTGCGCCGAACGCCGCCACGCGCTGCGGCCTGGCATCAGCACTGAGACGCATGGCGCGGAGATCGCCGAACTGCTGTTCTTCGAGGATCTGCGCGACGTTGTGCTGGTTGGCACCAGCAGCGGTGGCATGGTGGCATGCAAGGCGGCGGAACTGGCGCGCGAGCGGATCGGCCGACTGGTGCTGGCCGACGCGCTGGCGCTGTTCGATGGCGAGCGCATCGGCGACATCGTCAATCGGACCTCACGTGTAACGAGCGATCTCGCGACCGGTCCGTCGCGCGAGGATGCGGCAGGGAGAATGTTCGCGAGTCTCGACGGCGCGACGAAGGCCTGGACGCTGGATCGCTATACGCCGCATCCGGTGGCGGCGATGGATGACCGCGTGAAACTGCCGCATTTCTGGCAGCAGGCTTGGAAGGCCAGCGTCATCTGGTGCAAGCAGGCGGTTAACCCCGGCGAGCCGCATCAGCGTCGTGCAGCGGAGAAGCTCGGCGCGACATGGCACGAGCTGGACACCGGGCACTATCCGATGCTGACGGCGGCGGAGGAACTGGCGAGGTTGATTGTCGAGGGGTAGGTCGAGCTTGGGCCTTAGGCCGCCGCCTCAGCCAGCGCGATCGTCGGCCGCCGCTTGCGCGTGCTCGCCGCGGTCTCGTACGCGTGCCCCGCCTGGAACAGCACCGCCTCAGTGAATGGCCGGCCGATCAATTGCATCGACACCGGCAACCCACCCACGCCAAACCCGGTCGACACACTCATCGCCGGATAGCCGGTCAGGTTGAACGGCATAGCCAGCGACGGCTTATCCATCGTGCTCCACTTCGGCACCTCGGTGATCTTCGGTGCCTCGGTGGCCTGCGAGGCCGACACCAGGATGTCATAGCCCGCCATCGCTGCCTTCAGCTCCTCGCACAGCGTGCGGCGGCGGCGCATAGCCTGCACGTAGTCGGTGGCGCGGATGAAGCCGCCCAGCGCCAGGCGGTCGCGGAAAAGCTCACCATAGTCGTTGAACCGCGTCTTCAGCCACGGCTCGTGCACGGCGTACGCCTCCGACGTCAGGATGATCGAGCCGCAGGCGTGGTACTCCGCCATCGGCGATAGCTTTACCTCGCTGATCTCGGCGCCGAGGTGCTCGAACACGTCGAGCGCGTGGTTGATGCCCGCCAGTGTCGCGGGGCTGACCGGATTGTCGGTCTCGAAGAAGTGGCGCACCACGCCGATGCGCATGCCCTTCACGCCCTTGCCGATGTCGGAGACGAAATCCGCCACCGGCCGATCGGCGCTGGCGGGATCGCTCGGATCGTATCCGGCCATCGCCTGAAGCAGCAGAGCGCAGTCCTCCACGGTCCATGCCATCGGCCCGGCATGGTCCATGCTGAACGACAGCGGCAGCACGCCCGCGCGGCTCACCAGGCCGTAGGTCGGCTTGATGCCGGCAATGCCGCACAACGCCGCTGGTCCACGGATCGAGCCGCCGGTGTCGGAGCCGGTGCCGCCCAGGATCATGCCCGACGCGACCGCGGCCCCGGTGCCGGACGAGGAACCGGAAGTGAAATGTTCCGGATTCCACGGATTGCGCGCCGGCGGCCAGGGCAGGTCGAACGACGGCCCGCCCATGGCGAACTCATGCGTGGACAGCTTGCCCATCAGCACGGTGCCCGCCTCGGCCCATTTCCGCACCGTGGTGGCATCCTGTGTCGGGACATTGTCCGCCAGGAGCTTGGAGTGTGCAGTCGTGCGGATGCCGGCGGTGTTGTAGATGTCCTTGTGACCGATCGGGATGCCGTCCAACGGCCCCTTGGCGCTGCCCGCCATCACCCGCGCCTCGGCCGCGCGCGCGTCGGCCAGTGCGCGCTCCTCGGTCGGCAGGATGAACGCGTGCAGCGTGTCGTCGAGCGCTTTCATACGGGCGATGCAGTCCTTGGTCAGTTCGACCGGCGACAGCTTCTTTTCCGCGATCAGCTTCGACGCCTCGGCGATGGTGAGAATCGGGCCCATCACCGCACCTCTGCGGTGAACATGTGCGCCGGTTCGATCTCGCGTGGCATCGGCTTGTTCACCGTGTCGATCATCGCCTCCAGCATCCAGTATGCATCGTACAGCGCGGCCTTCTGTTCTTTGCTGAGCGGCAGACCGGTCTGCTTCGCCATTACCTCGAATTCTGCTTCGCTGGCGCCTGGGTTCATGCCATGGGCCTCCGCTGAGTGTTATGCTGCAGCGCAGCATGACAGAGCCTCGGGCGCTGTCCACTGGAATCTTCGCCGTGGTTGTCGCGCCTGCTCCCGCGCCGCTAAACTGCCGTGCCGTACCTAGCAGAGGTGCAAGATGCACAAACCGGTCATCCATCCGGATGTCGTCAGCAGGGCAAAGCAACGTCGCGGCGGGTTGCGGGTGTTCGATAATCTGGTCCCCGAGGCGACCGCACATGTCGTTGTCGATTTGCAGAACGGCTTCATGGCACCGGGCGCGGTGGCCGAGATCGCCACGGCGCGCGAAATCGTACCCGGCGTCAATCGGATCAGTTCCGCGCTGCGGGCCGCCGGAGGTCTGGTGGTCTATGTCCAGAACACGTTCGATGAGATCGCTGTCGCCACCTGGTCGACGTTCTTCGATCACTTCTGCAGTCCAGAGCGCCGTCGGCGTATGATCGAAACGTTCACCCCTGGCGCGTTCGGCCATGCGCTTTGGCCCGGCCTGGAGGTACTGCCGCCAGACCTTCAGGTGCAGAAGCGTCGCTTCGGCGCCTTCGCGCCCGGCTCGTCCGATCTGCACGCGGCTCTGCAACGGCGCGGCATCGACACGCTGATCATCACCGGCACCGCAACGCAGGTGTGCTGTGAGTCCACTGCGCGCGACGCGATGATGCTGAACTACAAGGTGTTCTTCATCGCGGACGGCAACGCGACCTTCAACGATGACGAGCACAACGCAACCCTGTCGGCGATGGCGCACACGTTCTGCGACGTGATCGACACCGACACGATGGTCGCGATGATCGAGCGTGTCAGCGCGGAGCCGGCGACGGCGTAATCACAGTCTGCCCATGAACTGCCGCAGCACTGGTGCCCATTTTGCCGCATCGGCGCCGGATGCGAGGTGCCCAAGTTCGCTGTCGATCTCGAAGTAGTCCGCCTTCACTTCCGCGTTGCGTAGCGCCTCCATCACCTCCGGCGCGAGGCTCGGCGGGAACAGCTCGTCCGTCCGCGACAGCACATACAGCACTGGCACGCGGATGCGATGCAGGTCCGGCGTCACATCGTACAACTCCATCGCCCGCCCAAGGATCAGCAGCGAATTCGCGTCGAACTCGTTCGCCCAGACCGATGCGATCCGGGTGATCTCCGCTTCGGATGCGTTCATGCCGTAACGCTTCAGCGTCTCCGCCCGCAGCGCCAGCAGGCTGTCGAACATGCCTGGCGTGTCGTAGTAGTCGCCGCCATGCCAGTTCGGGTTCTGCTCGAATCGCGCCAGCAATGTCGCCACGCGATCGCGGCTCTGCGCGCGGGGCGACGACACCACCGGCACGACCCCGTCCATGTCATCGGGAAACGTCGCCGCCCACTGAAACGCCTGGAACCCGCCGTACGACGGCCCCACCACGGCGCGCAGATGACGCACACCGAGATGCTCCAACAATCGGTGCTGGGCGGTGACGATGTCGGCCACGGTGATCTGCGGGAAGCGCGAGCCATACGGCCGCCCGGTGCGCGGATCGCGCGACGCCGCATTGGTGGATCCATAGCTGGAACCAAGCATGTTGGAGCACACCACGAAGCACCGGTCGGTATCGATCGGCGCGCCGGGACCGACCAGCGTGCTCCATGAACCTTCCGACGAACCGGCGCCGGATTCGATCATGCGATGCCCGCTGGTGTAGCCGTGCGTCACCAGCACCGCGTTGCGCCCATCGGCTGCGAGCTGGCCACGCGTGCAGTAGGCGATGGTGACCTCCGGCAGCACCTCGCCGCTCTGCAGCCGGAAGTCCGCGAAGCTGAAGCTGTCGTGCTTGGTCTCGCTCATGCCGTGGTCCTTGCAGTGGCGTGAGCCCCTCCCGCGTGTCCAGCGGGAAGGGCTCGGTGGTGGCTACGGGTGGTTCGCGCGGTGCAGCGGACCACGCACGATCTGACCCGGGAGCGCGTCGGTCAGTTCGCCCTGATCCAGCAGCACGGTGCCGTTGACGATCACATAGTCGATCCCCACGGCATCGCGCTTCACCCGCACCCCACCGCCCGGCAAATCGTTGACCGGCTCGCGCGGCCTGGACGCGATCGTGTCGGGATCGAACAACACGAGGTCGGCCACCTTGCCCGCGGCGACGAACCCGCGGTCGTCGATGTCGTGCATCAGCGCTGTCCGGCCGGTGAGCCGATGCACCGCCTCCTCCAGCGACATGATCTGCTGGTCGCGTACCCAGTGTCCCAACAGATGGGTGCTGTATTCATGGCGGTCGGCCGAGTGCGGACGGGCGCCGCCGTCGCTGGTGCCGATCACCGTGTAGGGCGAGCCGAGGATCTGCTTCTGCGCCGCCGGATCGGTGTTGCGGTCGACGCCGATGAAGAACGTCTGCAAATCCTCGTCCAGCGACAGGTCGAGGAACGCATCCATCACGCTCTTGCCCTGCTCCTGGGCGATCTGCGCGACGCTTTTGCCCTCGAGCGCCCGGTTCCGCTCGTGCTGGGTCATGAACACCTGCACCAGGTCCCAGCGCCGGTTGAAGAAGCCACGCGCGCGGCCGCGCCGGTCGGTGCCTGGCCGCTCCTGCGCGACCGTGCCCTCGACCGCCTCGGCGCTCAGCGCCTTGCGGGTCTCCTTGTCGCGGAACGCGCGCATCCGCTCCTGGTAGGGCAGCGCCATCACCCTGTCCCAGGTCGGCATGCCGGCGAACAGGCTGTTCGGATTGGTCAGGTCCTCATCCTGCGGCACGTCGAGCCCAAGGCGCAGGTCGAAGATCGGTC
Organism: uncultured Alphaproteobacteria bacterium; assembly: GCA_963819855.1. GTDB lineage: Bacteria > Pseudomonadota > Alphaproteobacteria > Acetobacterales > Acetobacteraceae > JAMXLO01. Next base: position 88,666 of record CAWFYC010000030.1, on the reverse strand, counting down.
CGGCCACCACGGAGACGCAGGAACCGTAGCAGCGGGCGCCGGAGTGGAACGCATCTTCCAGCCAGCGCAGATGCTCCTGCCATTCCTCGGGCCGTTCGATCGGCTGGGTGACGAGGTTGTAGATGGTCGGGCGACCGGTTCGCGCGGCCAGGTCGCGCGCCATCTGGCGGGTCGCCTTGGTGCCGCCGGGGGCGCCGCCCGAGACCTGCATGACGCCGGTCCCCAGTTCGCCGAGCACGTCGGCAAGTGCCAGGCGCTCCGCATCGGTGCCGACGCCGGCGGGATCGCCGCGGCCCAGCGGCGAGGTGCTGAAGCCAAGCGCGCCGGCATACATGGCGTCACTGATCAGCCGCTGCATGGCGGCGAGTTCGTCGGGGGTCGCCTCCGCGCGCTCCGAAGCCGCCTCGCCCATTACGTAGCGCCGGATGCCCGAATGGCCGACCAGCGTGCCGACATTGCAGCCGCGACGCTTGCCGAGCGCATCCATGTACTCGGCGACCGACTCCCAGGTGAAGTCGATGCCCTGGCGCATCACGCTCATCGGGATCGCCTCGGCTTCGGCGAAGAATTCCAGGTACCAGTCATGGTCGCCGGGGCGCGCCGGGGCGATCACCTGGCCGCATTGGCCGACCAGGATCGTGGTGTGACCGTTCTGCACCGAGGAACCGCAATACGGGTCCCACAGCGCCTGCGGATCGAAGTGCGTATGGTGATCGATGAAGCCCGGGGCGACGACCCGCCCGCCGGCGTCGATGGTCCGCTTGGCCGCGGCGCCGTTGTATCGCCCGACGCCGACAATTCTTCCTTGATGCACCGCAACGTCCGCCTGGAATGACGGCTCTCCGGACCCATCCACAACGCGCGCGTTCTTGATCAGCAGATCGTAACTCATGGCTCTTCCTCCTTCGGTCGAATTCCTTCCGAAGTCGGACCTTTACGGTGCGCCGGTCACGAGAGGAACGGCTGCCCGCCAGCTCCGCTTCGCCACTTTGGTGATGAGGCTAGATCGTGAGCGCAATTCCAGCAATATGGGGCGGCGGATGTTGCTTCCGGTATGCTCAGGGCCCTCGCGATACCGCGACGATCCGGTAAAGCACTCCGTGCGTATGATCTTCCGCATTCAAAGACAAGGAGCACATCAAAGAGACGCAACCAGCGGACGGACACGCGACTCAGTTTCGCTGGCGGCCACTTCGGGCGGCGCCGCATCGGCGACACCGTTGTGCAGGGCCACGCCCATGCTGGCCCTTCTCCCAGATGGTCTGATAGGCTGGAACGAGACCGGGAGAACAGGAGGTCGCCATGCCCGTGATGCAGCGCCCGGACAGCGAAATCCATTACGAGGAACATGGCTACGGCTATCCCGTCCTGCTGTGCGCCGCCGGCCGCTCGCGCATTACGATCGAGGCCGCGGTCTCGTCGGACGCAGCGAGGTACTGGAGAACTGGCGCGGCCGAGCAGTTGCGCCGCGTGCTGGCGTTCCTCGATCGGCACACCCTTAAAGTGACACGGAAGGCGGCAGAACATGTCCATCATCGTCGGCTACGGGCGAGCACCGCTACGAGGTGATCGAGAACTGGGGCAAGCTGCCCGACGGCTGGCACTACGGCGAGGTCGCCGCGGTCGGCGTGGACAGCAAGGACAACGTGTATGTGTTCGCACGCAGCGAACATCCGATGATGATATTCGACCGCGACGGCAACTTTTTGCGCTCCTGGGGCGAGGGATTGTTCCACCGGCCGCACGGCGTGCACCTGGCGCCGGACGACACGATCTACTGCACCGATGATGGCGACCACACGGTCCGGCGACTGACGCTGGATGGCAAGCTGCTGCTGGAAATCGGCGTGCCGGGCGAACCGGCGCCGATGTATGGCGGCGATCCGTTCAACCGCTGCACGCATACGGCGTTGTCACCCGATGGCGACATCTACGTCGCCGACGGCTACGGCAACGCGCGGGTGCACAAGTATTCGCCCAACGGAAAACTACAGTTCTCCTGGGGCGAGCCGGGCACCGATCCGGGCGCGTTCAACATCGTGCACAACATCTGCTGCGACGAGGACGGCTGGGTGTACGTGGCGGATCGCGAGAACCACCGCGTGCAGGTGTTCGACGGCAAGGGCAAGTACCACGCGCAGTGGAACAATCTGCATCGCCCTTGTGGACTGTGCATGACGCGGGGCAAGAGCCCGCTTGCCTATATCGGCGAGAGCGGGCCCGGCATGGCGGTGAACGCGAAGTCGCCGGGCATCGGCCCGCGTGTCAGCATCGTGACGCACGAGGGCAAGCCGATTGCGCGCCTCGGTGATGCGACGCGCGAGCGCGCCAGCCAGTTCATCGCGCCACACGGCGTGGCGATCGACTCGCGGGGCAATATCTATGTGGGAGAAGTATCGCGCACCGCGATGCGCAACCGCGGCACACCGATCGCACCCGAACAGGACATTCGCTGCATGCAGAAGCTGGTGAAGCTCGCCTGATGCTGAGCGACGAACGCAACCGGCTGACTGACCGAGGTCGGGCCGGGCACGCCGATGGGCGCGCTGCTTCGCCGCTATTGGCAGCCGGTCGCGGCGGTCGCCGAACTGGACGACGCGCCGACCAAGCCGGTGCGGCTGCTCGGCGAAGACCTTGTGCTGTACAAGGATCTTTCCGGGAACTACGGCCTGCTGGAACGGCACTGCCCGCATCGCAGCGCCGATCTCAGTTACGGCATCGTCGAGCAGTGCGGCCTGCGTTGCAACTACCACGGCTGGATGTTCGACGCGACCGGCGCCTGCCGCGAGCAGCCGTTCGAGGACACCGACGCGCCGGAAATCCGCTTCCGCGACCAGATCCGCATCCGCGCCTATCGCGTGGAGGCGAAGGCGGGTCTGCTGTGGGCATATCTGGGGCCCGAGCCCGCACCGCTGGTGCCGAACTGGGAGCCGTTCTGCTGGAACAACGGCTTCGTGCAGATCGTGTTCGCGACCGTGCCGTGCAACTGGTTCCAGTGCCAGGAGAACTCGATCGACCCGGTGCATTTCGAGTGGATGCACGACAACTGGGGCGCACGCCTGAAAGGGCGGAACGACTATGCGCCGCGCCACCTGAAGCTGGCGTTCGATGAGTTCGAATACGGCATCACCTATCGCCGCGTGCGCGAGGATTCCGACGAGAGCAGTCCGCTATGGACTGTTGGCCGGGTCTGCCTGTGGCCGAATGCGCTGTTCACCGGCAACCACTTCGAGTGGCGCGTGCCGATCGACGACACCAACACGCTGAGCGTCGGCTGGTTCTTCACCCGCGTGCCGCAGGATCGCCAGCCGTATGTGCAGAACAGCATCCCTTACTGGTATTCGCCGATCATCGACGAGAAGACCGGACGGTGGATCACCAGCCACATCATGAACCAGGATTTTATCGGCTGGGTGGGACAGGGTGCGATCACCGACCGTAAGCGCGAACACCTGGGACGGAGCGACCGCGGCATCATCATGATGCGGCAGCGATTCTTCGCCGACCTCGACACGGTCGCGGCCGGCGGCGAGCCGCAGGCGGTGGTGCGTGATGCGGAGGTCAACCGCTGCATCGAACTGCCGATCATCGGCCGCAGGCAGTTCGTCGAAGGTTTGACGCGCGAGGAGATCGAGCGGGAACGTCCCGGCGCGCCACGTCGCGAGTTTCCCTTCCTGGTCGGCCAGCCCGATGCGGTCCGCCGCGCCTACGACGAGGCGATGGGGTTCACCGCCTGAACCTCGATCCCCAGCAACCGTGCGGCGTTCAACCCAAGGATCGCCGTGCGCTCCTCAGCGCTCAATCCGGCCGCTCCTTCGATGAAGCCGATCGGATCGACCTCACCCATGTCGGCCGGATAGTCAGTGCCCATCAGCACCCGGTCGGCACCGTATTGCCGCACCAGATATTCCAGTTGCGGATGCGTATAGACCAGCGAGTCGAAGTACAGGCGCTTCAGGTATTCGGTCGGCATCGCGCTGATCCGCTCACAGCAATCGGGGCGCGCGCTGGCGGCATGATCGATCCGGCCCGAATAGGCCGGCAGGTAGCCGCCACCATGCGCCAGCACCAGCTTTAGTGTGGGGCATTCCTGCAGGACACCGCCGAAGATCAGATGATGCACCGCCACCGTGGTGTCGAGTGGATTGCCTATGATGTTGGTGAAGTAATGATCCGCGAAGCGCCGCGCCTCGGTGAAGCCGGTGGGGTGCATAAAGATCGTCAGCCGCAGTTCCTCCGCCTTGGCGAAGATCGGGCGGAAGCGGGCGGCCGAAAGATCTTCGCCGGCAACATTGGTGGCGATCTCGATGCCGCGCAGGCCAAGAAGTCCTGTGCAGCCGTTCGAGCTCCGCCACTGCCGACTCGGGCGCCTGGAACGGCACCGTGCCGAGCCCGACGAAGCGATCAGGGTGCCGTGCCACAATATCGGCGATGTTGTCATTGATCGCGCGCGCGGTGGCGATGCCGAGATCGGGCGGCGTGTCGTAGTAGGTCTGGTTCGGCGCGGGTGTCAGCGCCTGGATGTCGATCCCCATCACGTCCATGTCGGCCAGACGCTGTTCCACCGAGGTGAACTGCACCCGCGTCCGTTCCGCCTGCTGTCGGTTGACCTCCCGCGTGCGGGGATTGGCGAACACATCGCGCGGCCGTCGTTCGACCAGACCGGCGGCGTAGAACATCGCTTCCGCCACCTCGGTCAGCACGTGGCAGTGCATATCGATGGTGAAATGCTTTCCGCGCGGATGCGGTGGACCGGGGAACCGACCTGGGATGCGCGCATCGGACGGAAGGCAACTGAACAGCATCTATGCGTTTCCCAATTCCACGAAGCGCGTGATCTGCGACGCGTTCATTCCTGCAAGGCCCATCCGCTCCAAGGTGCGCGCCTCGCTGGAAAAGTCCTTGCCGGTCATTGCGCGGACCAGCGTGATCAGAGCATCGATGGTTGGCGTCGGCACTCCGGTCGCTGCCGCGAGAGCGCTCATCGGCATCAGCCCGACCGGCACATCCTCGGTGATGTATTTGTGATCGAACGATTTCGGCGTACCCGTCGCCTGATACGGCCCGTCGCTGTTGCTGGTAAGCAGCTGGCAGGTTTCCGCCAGATCTGTCCCGCGCACGCCGTAGACCCGATCGAACCAGTCCTCCAGCGTCGGTACCGATGCACCCAGCGCCGCGGCCACTGCCACGCGTTCGGCGTTGATTACCTGATACAAGCGCGCGACTGTCGGCGTCACGCCTTCGGCATAGAATTTGTAACTCTCGCCGCGATCGATCTTGCCTGTATTGCCGACACAGTTCGCTACATGCAGCATGGCATTGGCATTGGTAAAGCCGGTGTGGATCACGCTCGGGGCGGCCACCGCGTGCGGGAACAACGGCGCCAGACGCGGAAACACGGACGCGATGCGTCGGCCAGGAAACGTCGCGATCTGCAGCCAGCGCTTCTTCACGACCGGCCGGATGCGCGTCGGTGACAAGCGCCAGTTGGAGAACGGATAGTTGTCCATCTCCGCGACATCGACAGCCACGCGACAGCCGGCCGCATCCAGCGCGCGGCGCACGATCAACGAACCGCCGGTATTGCCCTGGATCAGCAAGATGATCTGCCCATCGTGCAACAGCGGCGCCAGCGATCGCGTCACCGTCGCCTGGGCATTGCCGCCGGTCACCACGATGATGACCTCCGCGCCATCGACCGCGGTGGCAAGATCGGTGGTCGCCGCCTCGACCGCCGCGAGTCCAGCGTGTTCCACGTCGACGCCGCCATGGGCACGGATATCGGCAAGCCGCGTGTCGTCAAGATCGTGTAGCCGCAGCCGATGTCCGGCCAGACCCAATTCGGCGACCAGATACACGCCACCGATGCCGGCGCCGATGATCGCGACAGTGCTCATGCGATCACACCAGCCTGACGCAACGCACCGAGTGCGTCGCGGTCGTAGCCCAGCAGTCGTCCCAGCACTTCATCGGTGTGCTGTCCCGGAGTCGGCACCGGCCCGACGCGGCCCGGCGTCTTCGACATCTTTATGGTCACGCCAGGGACGTAGAGTTCGCCGGCGACCGCGTCCTCCATCTTCACCAGCATCTCGCGTTCCCAGACGTGCGGATCCTTGGCGACCTCGGGGATCGTGCGCACCGGTGCCACTGGCACGCCGATCTCCATCAGCGCCGAGCAGATCGTCTCCACCGGCCGTTCGGCGCACCACGCCTCCAGCGCCTTGCGCGCGTCGGAGTTGCCCTGGCCGGCGGTGATCGGCTCACCGCCCACAGTTTCGCCTGAAACCAGTTGTGCCAGCCGCGCCGCCATCTCGCGACCACCGGCCGAGATCACCACGTAGCCGTCCTTGGCGCGATATGGCGGGCGGCCGCCTTCGCCGCCCTCCTCGCCGGTGGCGAGATAGTACGAAGTGGGGATCTCCACCATCGTCAGAGCTGAATCGAGCAGGCAGACATCGACCAGCTGACCCTCGCCGGTGCGGTCGCGATGGCGCAGCGCGGCCAGCGTGCCAATCGTTGCATGCAGCGCGGTATAGCGATCGACCACGGACGAAGCGGTGCCGAGCGGCTGGCCGACCGGCTTGCCGGTCAGCGACATCAGCCCGCTCATCGCCTGGCCGAGCGGATCGAACGCGGGACGGTCGGTGTATGGACCGTACTGGCCGAACCCGGATACCGAAACCAGGATGATGCCTGGATTCAGCGCCCGCAGCTTTTCGTACTCGAATCCCATGGCCTGCATCGTGCCGGCCCGGAAATTTTCCAGCACCACGTCGGCGGTTTTCACGAGTGCGGCAAAGACCTCCTTGCCGCGCGGCGTGCGCAGATCGAGACAGATGCTCTTCTTGCCGCGATTGTATACAGTGAAATAGATGCTCTGGCCGCGCACCATCGGCGCGTGCTTGCGCGTCTCCTCACCCCCGATGCGTTCGATCTTGATCACCTCGGCGCCGAGGTCGGACAGGATCATTCCGCCGCGTGGACCCGCCTGATAGCGTGCCAGTTCCAGTACGCGAACGCCGTCGAGACTGAGGCTCATCGCAGCAGCCCTCCATCGATGGGAATCACCACGCCCGACACATAGTCGGACAGATCGGTGCACAGGAACTCGACCACCTTGGCGCAGTCATCCACGGTGCCGATCCGGCGCAGCGCGACACCTTCCGCACGGTCGCGGTTGGCGTTCGCGCTGCCGGGGATCACGGTCGCCAGGATGCGCCCGGTACCAATGGTGCCCGGCGCGATGCAGTTCGCGGTGATGCCGTATGGCCCCAGGTCCTGTGCCAGATATTTGGTGTAGTGCGCGATCGCCGCCTTGGCCGCGCCGTAATGCGCGTAGCCACCGTCGGTCGAAGCCGACAGTCCCGCCACCGAACTCACGGTGACGATCTTGCCCGACCGCTGCTGCTTCATGATCGGCGCGACGGCGTTGCAGCAATACACCGTGCCGAACAGGTTCATGCTGATGACCAGATGCAGCAGTGCCGGATCGAGTTCGCTCGCCTTGGTGTCCACCGGCCGCCCGCGCCCGCCGCCGGCGTTGGCGACCAGGATGTCCGCGCGTCCCCACTCGGCGACCACGCGCTGCACCATCGCGTTCACTGCCTTCTCGTCGCAGACATCCATCTCGATGCCGATCGCGCTGCCGCCGCCGGCTTCGATCTCCGCCACCGTGCTGTCGGCGGTCATCGCCTTGGCTTCGGCTTCGAATTCCTCGAACGATTTCAGGTTCAGGTCGGTCACCGCGACCTTCGCGCCCAACCCCGCGAGCCGCCGCGCATAGGCGCGACCAAGACCGCGCGCCGCGCCGGTGACGATCGCCACCTTGCCGTCAAGCCTGCCCATCCGCCGCCTCCCCCGCATATGCCAGCCCGGCCGCCGCCAGGTCCTCCAGCGCGCTGCCGACCGACTTGAACAGCGTGATCTCCTGCGCGTCGCGGCGCCCGGCAGTTTCGCCGCGGCACAGCGAGAACAGGCTGCCGGCGATGTCCTCGCGACGCAGCACACCGTGGGCGATCGGATCGAGCAGGTCGCCGGCTTCCGCCAACGCCGCGTCGGTGTCGATGAACACCCGCGAGCATTGCACGGCCGCATCGTCCGCCTCCCGCATCGCCGGCGTGAAGCCGCCGATCAGGTCGAGATGCGTGCCCGGGCGCAGCCATTCGCCCCGTACCAGCGGCTCGCGCGACAAGGTTGCGCATGAAACGATATCGGCCTGCCGCACCGCTGCCGCGAGATCGGTCACCGCCTCGCCACCGAGCCTGGCGGCAAGACGTTCGGCGCCGGCCGGGCGGATGTTCCAGACCATCACCCGCTCGATCGGCCGCACCACGCGATACGCCTCCGCCATCAGGCCACCGACATGGCCGGAGCCGACGACCAGCAGCGATACGGCATCCTCACGCGCAAGAAACGATCCGGCCAGCGCGGAGGCCGCGGCGGTACGACGCCGCGTGATCTCGCCGCCATCGATCAGCGCGAGATGCTGCCCGGTCGCGCCGTCGCACAGCAGATAGCTCGCCGACACCGACGGCAGGCCGCGCGCGCCATTGCCGGGAAACACCGAGACCACCTTCACACCCATCAAGCCGCTCGCGCGCCACGCCGGCATCAACAGCAGCGACGCGGTCGCTCCATCGGGCTGCGCGATGTCGTGACGGTGACGCAGCGGTACGTCCGCACCGGTCACGAACCCATCACGCAACGCCGGGATCAGCCGCTCGAACGGCAGCGCTGCCGCGGTCCGCCCGGCATCGAGGATCTTCATGCGTTGCGCCTTGCCAACGCGCGCACCTGTGCCTCCACCACGGCAAGCTGATTCGGCAACACGGTAAAGCGCTCGGGACGGTGGAACAGATCGGCGAGCCGCGGCGGCAGGGCGGGATGCAGGCCCGTGGCACGCTCGATCGCCTCAGGAAACTTGGCCGGATGCGCCGTCGCCATCACTGCGGTCGGCACGCCCTGCCCGGGCGCGTTGGCGTGGGCGGCGGCGATGCCGATCGCGGTATGCGGATCGGCGAGGTAGCCGCTCGTCCTATGCACTCGGGCGATCTCGCCCTCGGTCCCGGCGTCGTCCAGCCGGAAGCCATGGAACACGGATCGGCAACGATGCCAGGCCGCATCGGGCACCGCCATCTTCCCGGTGCGGCGGAATTCGGCCATCGCCGCAGCGGTGGCATCGGCATCGCGGTCCAGCAACTCGAACAACAGACGCTCGAAGTTGGAACTGACCTGAATATCCATGCTGGGCGACAAGCTTGGTTCCACCGTGGCGATCGACATGTCGTTGGTGGCCAGGAACCGCGCCAGGATGTCGTTGCGATTGGAACCGACGATCAGCCGCGCCACCGGCAATCCCATCCGCCGCGCCGCCCACGCGGCGAGCACGTTGCCGAAGTTGCCGGTCGGCACGCTGAACGCCACCTCGCGATCCGGCGCACCGAACGCCAGCGCCGCGGCGACGTAGTACGGGATCTGTGCCGCGATCCGTGCCCAGTTGATCGAGTTCACCGCTGAAAGCTGCAACTCCTGGCGGAACGGCGCATCGGCGAACATCGCCTTGAGCAGGTCCTGGCAGTCGTCGAAGGTGCCCTCGATCGCGATGTTGGCGACGTTCGGCGCGGTCACGGTGGTCATCTGTCGGCGCTGCACCTCGCTGGTACGGTGATGCGGATGCAGGATTGCGATATCGATGCGGTCGCGGCCGGCGCAGGCCTCGATCGCCGCGGAGCCGGTATCGCCCGAAGTGGCGCCGACGATCGTCACCCGCGCGTCACCGGCTGCCAGCACATGGTCGAACAGCCGCCCGAGAAGCTGCATCGCCATGTCCTTGAACGAGAGCGTCGGGCCGTGGAACAGCTCCTGCACGAATAGGCCATTGTCGAGCTGGATCAACGGCGCTACCGCCGGATGGCTGAAACCGGCATACGCGTCGTGGCACAGCGTTGCGAGCATGGCAAACGGGATCGCGTCGCCGACGAACGGCTGGATCACGCGCGCTGCCAGCGCGTGGTACGGCAAGCCGCGTAGGGCACGCCAGTCGGCCGGCGCGAAGTGCGGCCAGAATTCCGGAACGTACAGCCCGCCATCCTCGGCCAGGCCGGCCAGCAGCACGCCGGCGAAATCGCGGATCGGAGCCTGGCCGCGGGTGGAGACGTAGCGCATGCAGGCAGGCTACTACGGCACCTTGGTCACCGTGAAATGCAGTCCGCAGTTGCCATTGGTGACGTCGCCCTCGATCTTCGGCCCGGTCTGCCTGCCCACCAGCGTGATGCGTTCCGCGCCGCCGGTGATCGCCCCATCGGGCGCGATCGTCGCATCGACCCAGGTGGCACCGTCCCACCGGTATTGGAACGCGTTGCCGCTCACGTCGAAACGGACCAGACCCGGATGCGGACAGACGCGGCTGTCGGCCTGAAACCGCGTGCTGGTGCCGCGATACTGGCCATCGATCGATTCCGGCGGCTTGGGCGGCGGAGCGGGCGGAGCGGCAGGTTTCGCAGCACAGGCGCCCACCGCGACGCAGAATGCCGCGCGCAGGCAAGCACGGATGTTGTTCATTATCGCTCGTTCAATTGAGATATCGCGCCGTCAAATGCGCCTGGAAGTCGGCGGGGTCGAGCGGCTTGCCGGTGGCCTCTGACAGCAGTGCGTTGAACTCGAACCGGCTGCCCTGGCCGTGCACCTTGGCGCGTAGCCAGGTCAGCAACGGCGACAGGTCACCACGTCCCAGTGCCGCATCGAGGCCGGCGACCTCGCGGCGAGCCGCCGCCATGAGTTGTGCCGCCGCCATTGCGCCAAGCGTGTAGCTGGGGAAATAACCGAACGCGCCGTCGTACCAATGGATATCCTGCAGGCAGCCGTGCGCATCGTCCGGCGGCGTCATGCCGAGCAGGGCCTGGAACCCGTCATTCCACGCCCCCGGCAAGTCCGCCACCGAAAGCGTCCCCGCCACCAGCGCCTGCTCCAGGCGGAAGCGAAGGATGACATGCGCCGGGTAGGTCATCTCATCGGCGTCGACACGGATAAAGCCGCGTTCCACCCGACGCCACAGCCGCGCCAGGTTGTCAGGTCGATACGGTACTGGATCGCCGCCGAATGCCGCGTGCAGTTCCGGCCCCAGCCAGCTCAGGAAGGCGTCGGAACGGCAAGCCTGCATCTCGACGATCAGCGATTGGCTCTCATGCGCCGCCATGCCGGCCGCCTCGCCGACCGGTTGGCGCGCCCAGTCCTCGGGCAGGCCGCGCTCATACAGCGCGTGGCCGGTCTCGTGCACCAACGCAAGTACCGCCTGGGTGAAGTCAGTCTCGATGTAGCGCGAGGTGATGCGCACATCGGACGGCGTGCCGCCGGTGAAAGGATGCGCCGACCGGTCCAACCGCGCATGGCTGAAGTCAAGGCCCAGACGCTCAGCGAGACGGCGGCACAGCGCCTCCTGGACCGCGATGGGAAATCGGTTCTGAGGGCGTTGCGGCGGCAGGTTGCGTGCCTGTCTTTGCTCCGCGTGCGGCAGTGCCCGCCGCAGGAAGGTTTCGTACTCAGCGAACACAGTCGCCACATCGGTGGTGCGCATGCCACGTTGGTAGCCATCCATCAGCGCGTCGTAGGGATCGAGGCCAAGTGCCGGGGCCAGCGCCGCCGCTGCCTCGCGCATCAGGCGCACGACGTCCTCAAGATGTGGACGCACCATGGCGAAATCGGACCGGCGTCGCGCCTCGCGCCACACCTTCTCGCAGGTCGAATTGGTGCGGGCCCGTGCCTCGACCAGATCGACGGGCATCGCCGTCGCGCGGGTATGCATGTGCCGCATCAGGCGAAGATTGGCAGCGCGCCACGGATCGGCCTCGCCGGCAGCTTCCGCTGCGGCGAGATCGTCGCCGACAGCGGATGCCACCAGCAGCGAATGCGACAGGCCGGCCAGCACCGCAAGCTGATCGCCGCGCGCAGCACCGCCGCCTGGCGGCATCATCGTTGCCGCATCCCAGTTAAGCACCGCGGATGTCTCGCCCAGCGTCGCGATGCGGTCGAAACGTGCGGCGAGTCGATCGTAGGCGGTCATGCGCTCAGAACCTCCCTTGCCCAAAGCACGAAGATCACCACGAGAGCGATGGCGAGGCCATACCAGGTGATTGCATAGGAAAGATGGTTGTTCGGCGGGCGTGGCAAGTGACGCGCCGGATCAGGGTAGCGTTCCAGCGGTGCCGGTCCCAACACCACCAGGACGAACGGCGCCACCTGCCGGAGTCCAAGGGCCGCGCCGATCGCCGGGGCATCCAGGGTATAGAATTGCCGGGTCGCAGGATTGTCGGTGGCGCTGAACAGTCCGGGCGCTTCACTCGGCCGGACATAACCCTCCAGCGTTACATTGCCTTCCGCGTGGGCAAAAGGTCGCGGCCGTTTGTCTGGCACCCAGCCGCGATCGACCAGGATCGCTGCGCCGCCGTCGCGCTCCAGCGGCACGATCAGTTGCGTGCCAAGCTCCGTACCCGCCGGCGTATCGCGCACCTCGGCACCGTACGAGGCCGATAAATCGTCGCGCAGATGGCCGGTTACCTGCACCTTGCTGTACGGCTCGGGTTCCGGCGGAAGCTCGACGGCAGGGGCCGCCTCGGCGTGGGTGATCTGTGCCAGCACGCTCCGCTTCCAGTGCAGACGCTCGACCTGCCAGCTGCCGAGACCAAGCAGCACTGCCAGCATCACAACCGTCATCACGCCGGGCCATAGCAACCGGCGCAGCCTGTGGTTCACAATCCCATCTCGCTCGCCCGATGTCGGAACTGCAGCGCCACCAGCGCCGCCTTGGCTGGCCGCATCATCAGCACAGCGAGCGGTATCGTCACGACCGGCCACAATACCGCGTGCAACCAGAGCGGCGGCGAGAAGCGGAACTCCACCCAGAACGCCAACCCCACCACGATGGCGCCAAGCAGCAGGATCACACCGACCGCGGCGCCGTCGCCGGCGTCGTGCGCGCGCAGGTCGAGGTCGCACACCTCGCACCGGTCGCGTACATCAAGCAGATTGCGGAACAGCTTCCCCTGGCCGCACCGAGGACAGCGGCAGGTCAGCGCCACGTGCAGCAGCGAGGGCGCTGGCTGCGCCACCGAACGTCAGTGTGGCGCGGTGACCGGGCTGGCACCCCACCAGTAGATGCAGGTGAACAGGAACAGCCAGACCACATCGACGAAATGCCAGTACCAGGCGGCAGCCTCGAAGCCGAAATGGCGTTCCGGCGTGAAGTGCCCGACACGGGCGCGGAACCAGCAGACGATCAGGAAGCAGGTACCGACGATGACGTGGAAGCCATGGAAGCCGGTGGCGAGGAAGAAGGTGGAGGGATACACCCCGCCGCCGACGAACTTGAATGGCGCGTCGGAGTACTCGATCGCCTGGCACAAAGTGAAGCTGAGACCGAGCAGGATCGTCAGGCCGAGCGCAAGTACCAACGTCTTCTGGTCGCGCTCCAAAAGGGCGTGATGTGCCCAGGTGATCGTGGTGCCGGACAGCAGCAGGATCATCGTGTTGAGGAACGGCACGTGGAACGGATCGAAGGAATGGATGGTGGACGGCGGCCACACGGTCTCGCCGTTGCCTTGCAAATGGGGGAACAGGGCGAAGTTGAAGAACGCCCAGAAGAATCCGACGAAGAACATCACCTCGGACGAGATGAAGAACAGCATGCCGTAACGCAGGCCGAGCCGCACAACCGGCGTGTGCAGACCAGGGGTGCGGCTCTCGTGGATCACGTCGCGCCACCAGAAGAACATGGTGCCGAGGACCACCACCGCGCCGGCGATCAGGGTGATGTAGCTGCCGAAGTGGGCGGCAAAGATGATGCCGAGAACGGTGAGCAGACCGCCCGCCGCGCCGATGATCGGCCACGGACTGGGATCGACCAGATGATACGGCTGGTGAAGGCCGGAGTCCTCGTACGTGCTGAGGCCGTGCGCGTCGTCGCTCATGCCGAATTCATTCCCCCAGGCGGCTGCCGCATCATCACGAAATCGCCCACGCGTTCAAGGGGTCTGCCGGGTCAACGGACCGACATGCGGACCGGCCTGCGCAAGCGCCCCGGATTTTTCCGCGTCCGCGAGCGTACGGAAGAAAGTATACGACAGCGTGATCGTGTGAATGTCCGCGGTGTTCGGGTCCTTGGCGATCTCGGGATCCACCCAGAAGCTCAGCGGAAACTGCATCTGCTGGCCGGCGGCAAGAGTCTGCTGGTTGAAGCAGAAGCAGGCGGTCTTGTGGAAATACCTGCCGGCGGTGTCGGGCGTGACGTTGTACAGCGCGACGCCGGTGACCGGCGTGCCGGCCTCGTTGCGCGCGGTGTAGAACGCGAGCCTCTCGTCGCCCAGGGGCAAGCCGGATCTCCTCCTGTACTGGGCGGAAATCCCAGGGCAGGTTGGGATTGGTGTTGGCGTTGAAGCGCACGGTGATGAGTTGTCGCGTGGCGCCTGGTGCGGTCTCAGGACCGATCTGCGGTGTGCCGGCATAGCCGGTGACGGCGCAGAACAGGCGATACAGCGGCACGGACGCAAAGGACAGCCCGACCATGCCGACAATGACCGCGGCAAGAGCGATGCCGATGGCGCGGTTGGAGGTCCTCATGATTTTGTCATCTTGACGATGGTGATGGCGTAGAACAGCGCGCACAGCGCAAGCAGCACGACCAGCATCGCCCAGTTGCGCGCGCGGCGGCGGCGCATGTCATCGGGATCGAGCGCCACCGCGAGGTCAACCCGCGAGCCGATCGACGGCGATCGCGGCGAACAGGGCGAACAGATACAGAATCGAATACTTGAACGCCGCCCGTGCCGGCGTGTCGTTACTCAGACTGACGCCGGATGCGTCCTGCCGATCGGCCGCGACGCGCCACACGCTGACGAGGAAGCCAGCGCCCAGCACCAGCGCGGCCAGACCGTACACCGCGCCGGAGAAACCGATCAGCCACGGCAGCAGCGACAGCGGCACCAGCACCAGCGTGTAGATCACGATCTGCCGCCGCGTGGCCTTCGCGCCGGCGACCACGGGCAGCATCGGCACGCCGGCGCGCTGGTAGTCGGCGTTGGCGAACAGCGCCAGCGACCAGAAATGCGGCGGCGTCCAGAAGAACACGATGGCGAACAGCACCAGCGGCAGCAGGTCGACCGAACCGGTCACCGCCGCCCAGCCGATCACCGGCGGAAACGCCCCCGCCGCGCCGCCGATGACGATGTTCTGCGGGGTGCGCCGCTTCAGCCACATCGTGTAGACAAACACATAGAACGCGATCGACAGCGCCAGCGCCGAGGCGGCGGCGAGGTTCACCGCCAGGCCCATCATGATGACCGACCCGGCCGCCAGCGTGACGCCGAAGCCCAGCGCCGCTCCCGGCTCGATGCGGCCGGCCGGGATCGGCCGGTTGCGCGTCCGCCGCATCACCGCGTCGATATCGCGGTCGTACCACATGTTGATCGCGCCGCACGCGCCGGCGGCGACCGCGATGCACAGCACGGCGGTGAATGCCAGCACCGGATGCAGATGGCCGGGCGCGATCAGCAGTCCGATCAGCCCGGTGAACACCACCAGCGTCATCACCCGCGGCTTCAGCAGCGCGATCCAGTCGCCGAGTTCGGCCGCCCGGGTTGTGACCGCCTCGCTCATCGGTCAGCGGATGCGCGGCAGTTCCGCGAAGGTGTGGAACGGCGGCGGCGAGGACAGGTCCATTCCAGCGTCGTCGCGCCCTCGCCCCAGTAGTTGTCGGCCACATGCTCCTTCGAGGTGAAGGTGCGGTAGCAGCACATAGAGGAACACCAGCAGCGCGATGCCGCCGATATAGGCGCCGATCGAGGAGACGAAGTTCCAGCCGGCGAACGCCTCCGGATAGTCCGGATAGCGGCGCGGCATGCCCGACAGACCGAGGAAGTGCTGCGGGAAGAACGTCAGGTTGACGCCGATGAAGGTCAGCCAGAAATGCACCTTGCCCCAGAACTCCGGATACTGGTGGCCCGACATCTTGCCGATCCAGTAGTAGAAGCCGGCGAAGATCGAGAACACCGCGCCGAGCGACAGCACGTAGTGGAAGTGCGCCACCACGTAATAGGTGTTGTGCACGACCTGATCGATGCCGGCATTGGCCAGCACCACGCCGGTGACGCCGCCGATCGGTGAACAGGAAGATGAAGCCGATCGCCCACAGCATCGGCGTCTTCAGCTCGATCGAGCCGCCCCACATGGTGGCGATCCAGGAGAAGATCTTGATCCCCGTCGGCACCGCGATCACCAGCGTCGCCGCCATGAAGTAGGCGCGGGTGTCGACGCTCGATGCCGGAGACGAACATGTGGTGCGCCCACACCACGAAGCCGATCACGCCGATCGCCACCATCGCGTAGGCCATGCCGAGGTAGCCGAAGATCGGCTTCCTGCTGAACGTCGAGATCACGTGGCTGATGATGCCGAAGCCCGGCACGATCATGATGTAGACCTCGGGGTGGCCGAAGAACCAGAACAGGTGCTGGAACAGCACCGGATCGCCGCCGCCTGACGGATCGAAGAACGCGGTGCCGAAATTGCGGTCGCAGATCAGCATGGTGATCGCGCCGGCCAGCACCGGGATCGCCAGCAGCAGCAGGAACGCCGTGACCAGTTCGCCCCAGATGAACAGCGGCATCTTGTGCAGCGTCATGCCGGGAGCGCGCATGTTGAAGATCGTGGTGATGAAGTTGATCGCGCCGAGCAGCGAACTGATGCCGGCCAGATGCAGCGCGAACAGCGTGCAGTCCATGCCGATGCCCGGTTCGTAGGTGATGTTCGACGAGCGGCGGATACAGCGTCCAGCCGGTGCCCGACTCACCCAGGAACAGGCCGGTGATGATCAGCAGGAATGCCGGCGGCAGCAGCCAGAAGCTGATGTTGTTCAGCCGCGGGAACGCCATGTCCGGTGCGCCGATCATCAGCGGTATGAACCAGTTGCCGAAGCCGCCGATCAGTCGCCGGCATGACCGAGAAGAAGATCATCAGCAGCCCATGCGACGTGACGATCGTGTTCCACTCCTGCCCGGACGGTGACGATGTGTGTTGCCCGGGAAGTTGAGCTGCGCGCGCATAATCTCCGACAGGATGCCGCCGACCACGCCGCCGAACACCGCGAAGCACAGATAGAGCGTGCCGATGTCCTTGTGGTTGGTGCTGAACAGCCAGCGGACGAAGAAGCTGGGCTTGTGGTCGTGATGATCGTGAGCGTGATCGTGGGTGGTTGACGACATCGTCCGTCTCCTTCAGGCGCCGACCGCGTGGGTCAGCGCCGAACCTCCGCCGCCGCGAGCTGCCTTGTCTGCTGGCCCGCATCCGAGAATTTGGTCTTCGCCTCGACCAGCCAGGCGTTGAATTCCTGCTCCGGCACCGCGCGCACCACGATCGGCATGCGGCTGTGGTTGGTGCCGCAGATCTGGTTGCACTGGCCGTAGATGACTGCCGGCCGGTCCACCTTGAACCAGGTCTCGATCGTGCGTCCTGGGATAGCGTAGCGCTGCACACCGAGCGCCGGGATGAACAAGCTGTGGATCACGTCGGCGCTGGTCTGTCAGCACCCGGATGTTCTTGCCGACCGGAACGACAAGCTCGTTGTCGACTGTCAAGCAGGCGGCGCTGGCCGGGCTTCAACTGATCGTCCGGAACCAGGTAGCTGGTGAAGTCGATGTTGTTGTTATCGGGGTAGGTGTATTCCCAGTACCACTGATGCCCGGTCACCTTGATCGTCAGTTCGGCATCGCGCGTGCGGTCCTCGTAATACACCAGGCGGAACGACGGGATCGCCATCACCACCAGGATCAGCACCGGGATCACCGTCCAGGCGATCTCGATCACCGTGTTGTGCGAGGTGCGCGTCGGCACCGGGTTTCGCCTGGCGTTGTAGCGCCACATCACCCAGACCAGCAGCACGGCGACGAACAGGGTGATCACGGTGATGATCACCAGCACCAGATTGTGCAGTTCGATCTGCTGCTGCTTCAGCGGCCCGAAGGCCGGCTGCATGCCGATCTCCCAGGGCCGCGGCGCCGCGACCACCTGCGCCAGCGCTACGCCGCCGGGCACGGCAACGAACATCATCAGCACGGCAAGCAGCCGCCGGTAGCGCGACATCGGCCGATCCATCCCGCTTCGGTCCCCCAACCCGGACCCGTCTCGGGCCGGCTCTCGACTACGTGGCCTACCGGACCGCGTGCGCGAGATCAAGGGAGCGGTGCTGGCGTCACACGGCCAGCCGGACCAGCTTGAAGATGCCGAACGGTGGCACGGGCGTTGCGCTGATGCGCCTCAGGTCCTCGGGCGCGAACAAGGACTCCGCGGCGAAGTGCGGGTGCCAGCCGAGGGCGCGCGATGCCGGCGCCAGCCCGCGCTCCAGCCACCACAGTGGCCCGTTCTCGGCGGCGAAGTGGCTGACGAAAAGCATGTTGCCGCCCGGCCGTACCACTCGTCGCATCTCCGCCAGCAATGCGCGCGGATGCGGCACCACCGAGGCCACGAACATCGCCACTGCGATGTCGAACGAGGCGTCCGGGAAATCGGTCGCCTCGGCGTCGATCTCGCGCAGCGCCACCACGTTGGCGATCTCGCGGTCCGCCACCCGCTTGCGCGCCTGAGCCAGCATCTCAGCGGAGAGGTCGATGCCGGTGATCCGCCGGTCGGCGTGGTAGTAGGGCAGGGCGAGGCCGGTGCCGACACCGACTTCCAGCACGTCGCGGCCAGGGAGGCGATTGACCAGGGCCACGGCGCGCCGCCGTGCCAGCAGGCAGACGCCGCCGAACACCGTATCGTAGACGCCCGCCCAGCGACGGTAGGCGGTACGCACAGCCTCGGCGTCCATTGCAGCTCCCGGTCGGGAGCGGCGCTCCATAATGTCGCTCATGTAACTGGTTTTCCTCCCGTGACCGTGCAGGCAGCAGGGCAGGCCAATTCGTCAGGCGTTACCGGGTTGTAACCCGATACTGGGCCGATGCCCACCATGCCCCCTCCCGGGGCAGGTCAACTTTCACTTTCGGCAGATATACGCGAACGCAGGCGGGACGTTCGCCCAGACCACGGGCGAATGGCCGACCTGGGCGAAGCTCCGGCCCAGTCGCCGCCGCAGCGCCCAGGCACCGGGCAGAATGAGGCTCTGCAGATAGCCGAAGGTCACGAACACGCCCCCCGGAACCAGCGCCCGGTCGATGGCGGCAAACACGGTCTGCTGTAGCGGGATCGGCAACCAGGCCCAGGGCAGCCCACACACGATCGCATCGATCGACGCGATCCCGCGCGCCGCGAGGATCTGCGTCAAATCGGCAACACTGCCATGGACGAACGTGAGCAGCGGAAAATCCACCGCCAGCGCACGAACGAATTCAGGGTTCAGGTCGATGCCGAGGTACTGGCAGGCCGGCGTCAGCCGCTGAGCGATCGCGCGGGTAAACGCGCCGGTGCCGGGACCGAATTCAACGATCGTTCGCGCCGACGCGAAATCGATCGGCGCCAGCATCGCGCGGGCAAGTGCCGCGGAACTGGGCAGGACGGCGCCGACGGTCCGCGGCGACCGCACGAACTGGCGCAGGAACAGCGCGGCCGTTCTGGTCATGCCGGTGCCATCCGGCCCGCTAGTCGCGGCAAATCATGCCCCAGTTCTTGACCTGTCCCTTTGCCGCCACTCCCTGGTAGGGCTTGGTGTCACCCTTGGGCGCGGTGCCCCAGATGTTCAACATGAACCCGCCGGAGGCGGCGTCATAAAAGAATGGACTGCCGACACTGAATGCCTGCATGTGCACATTGGCGTCCCACGGATCGCAAATCGTGGCGTACTGGCTGCCGACCGCTTCGCGGATCGTGTCGACGACAACCCAGTGCGCTCCGCCAACGTCCCAGTCCACTCCCAGGATGACCGGCTCCACGTCGACGACGGCACCCAGGCCTGCGGTCAAACCGACCTTGTCCAGCAACTTCTGCGGCACGTCGGTGGGCGCGTAGTTGTGCCAGCGCCAGGTGCCGGAGGTGAAGCTGTTCAGCACTGTCGCCAAATATTGCGGATAGGTGCCCGTGGTCTCCGGTGAATAGCCCGACCCCATCACCTGCGAGTACCTTCTGGTAAATATCCTTCTCGACCGTAACCGAGGTCGCGCCCGGCGTCAGCTTGTTAATCTTGAACACGCACATCATCAGGCTGGCGATGCCGCACGACATGTTGGCCTCCTGTCCATAGACAAGATGGGCGTCGCCAAAGCGGGTCAGTCGTGTGAACCAGGCCACGTCGTGGTCTTCCCCTCTGTTGCCAACATGATCAGGCGCAGCCATCCCACCATACCCGTGGCGCATTGGGATCGGGTGACAAATCGCACGCCTCGAGTGGGCGCGGGCGCGGCAATGCGCATCCGCGACCGAACCCACGCGGATGTTTTCTCCTACATATTGCCGGCCGGCTGAACTGCCGGCGGCGGCCGAAAACTCTACTCGGCCTGCGACAGGTTCACGGCCGCGGTGCGGCCGTTCTGCTGCTGCTCGACCTCGAAGCCGATCTTCTGGCCCTCGCTCAGGCTCCTCAAGCCGGCCTTCTGCACGGCGCTGATATGCACGAAGACGTCCTTCCCGCCCGTGTCAGGAGCGATGAAGCCGTAACCCTTGGTCGGGTTGAACCACTTAACGGTGCCGTTTGGCATCGACGCGCTGCCTTTCTGCCTGTGGGCTTGCCCATCCCCGCGCGGGGGCGGACGCCCAATTGTACAGGAGCGCATCAGATGCCTCCGTGACGCTCCTGCCCCTGTGGCAGGCCCCCGTCATTGTTGTTACCGACTGACGGTATCGCCTAGCCGTGGCAACGATACGCGGCCCTATCCTTTATCGCAATCAGTCCTGTAACCCGCCGTTCGGAATCCTGTGGCAATGGCGGTTGGGCGTTGGGTCGCCCAGGCCATTGGGGAAATCCGCTTGCATCCTCCCCGCCATCGCGCCATGTCGTTGTGCGGCGGGCACTGGCGCCGGTAGAGTGCCCCGTGGCTCGGAGGACTTATGGGTAGCTTCAGCATCTGGCACTGGATGGTGGTGTTGCTGGTCGTGTTGCTGCTGTTCGGCGGCGGCAAGGTCAGCAGCCTGATGGGCGACTTCGCGAAAGGCATCAAGTCGTTCAAGAAGAATATGGCGGAACCCGACGATGCCTCGATGGAGGCAACCGCCGATAAGCCGACCGGCACGATTTCCGGCCCTGCAGGGCAGGCCGGCGCGACCGAGCGCGAGCATACCGCGGCCCGCTGAACGGCTGCACCCCAAGGGCTTGAGGTTGGACAGGCGGTTGTCCACAAGTTTTTGTGGTCGCCGGCTGTTATTGTATTGACGCCAGCCCAACCCAGTATACCGTATCTTGTGGTTGCACCATCGGGGGGACCACGAGATGGAGTGGGCCGAAGAGACAATTGTTCGCCTGCGATCGCTTTGGGATGAGGGGCTGTCAACCGCGGAGATCGGCCGGCGGCTGGGCGTGTCGAAAAACGCGGTGGTCGGCAAGGCGCATCGGCTCGATCTGCCTGCCCGGCCTTCGCCGATCCGCCGCGACGGCAGCGGGCCGGCGGCGCCGCGTCGGACGACGCCTCGGCGGGTGGCTGGACCGACATTGCCGCCGCTATCCAGTACCTCCCCGATCGCCGCCTCGGGCGGAGGACCGGTGATCTCGCCGCACATGGTGGCGCTGGCTCCCAAGCCAATCTCGGTGCCGCCACCTGCCCGCATAGCGCCGGCGGCGTCACGGCCCTATGGACGCATTGTCACCTGCTGTTGGCCGATCGGCGAGCCTGGCACGCGGAGCTTCCGGTTCTGCGACATCGCGTCGGACCCAGGAAAGCCGTACTGCTCCGACCACGTGAAGCTGGCCTATGTGAAGGTGCGCGACCGTCGGGAAGACGCAGCCTGAACGGCCGGGGCGGCGCCGTCACTCATTCGCTGCCAGCCGGATCGCCCGCGGGGTCGCTGCGACGAGTTGGTCATGCGTTGCCGACCGGTCGGCACGGATAAAGCCGTAGGCCGGATAATCAGTGACGCCCATCTCGCCCGTGGGTGGCCACCAGACGCGCACCATGCGACCAGTCGTTCTCTGCCGAGACATCGACTACCGGCTGATCCTGACTGACGCGGTGATGCACCCAGTTGGCCTGGGTCACCAGAATCTGGCGCCTGCCAAGCACCTGCGACACCACGGCGACATGGCCGCTGGGCAAACGCCCGGAGCGGCGGAGCACCAGCACGCTGCCGATCGAAGCGCTATCGCCGCGGGTGTAGCGTCCGTCGGCCTGCGACCACCAGTCGGCGGCCGCACCGGAAAGCCGGATGCCGCTCAGCGCACGGGCGAAGGGGGCGCAGTCCAGCGGAACCGAGCCGCCAATGTAGTCGCCGACCTGTGGACCGTCCGGGCTGCGGGAGCCGCAGGCTGCCAGAGCGAGCAAGAGAAGGATCGAATAGAGCAGACGTGCCATGCGCCCTAGGCGCGATATGCAGTTGACGAAGCTTTATCAATGAATTTGTCGGAATGATGCAACAATATCTTGATATAGCCGACTTTTTGGCCATCCGGCCACATGAGCTGCAAACTCGGGTGGAGCAAACGGTAAACGCGCGCGGTATATCGCTGTCACAGCTGACCACGTGTGGCGAGGATGACCAGGATGCCCGTTAGCCCTGCCGAGCGGTTGATTGTCGCGCTCGATACGGCCGATACCAGCCAAGCCGAGCGGTGGGCTCGCGCGGTCGCGCCGTACTGCGGGCTGTTCAAGCTGGGCCTGGAATTCTACCTCGCAAATGGTCAAGCAGGCGTGCGTGGAATCACTGGGCGGCCGATATTCCTCGATCTGAAGCTGCACGACATACCCAATACGGTCGCCGGCGCGGTTAACGCGGTCCTGCCGTTGGCGCCACGCATGCTCACCCTGCACGCTTCCGGCGGCTTTGCGATGATCGAAGGCGCGCGCCGTGCCGCTGAAACCGCTGGCGCGGAGCGGCCCATGCTTCTGGCGGTCACAGTGCTGACCAGTCTGGACGCCGCATCGCTGGCAGCCACCGGCGTTGCTGGCGACCCTGCTTCTCAGGCCGTACGCCTCGCCAGGCTGGCGCTTTCGGCCGGTGCGGACGGTCTGGTGTGCAGCCCGCTGGAAGTCAGAATGCTCCGCAAGGCGCTGGGTGATCAGGTGAAGCTGGTCGTGCCGGGCATACGGCCGGCTGGCTCGGTACGTGGCGACCAGGCACGAACCATGACTGCCGAGGATGCTGTGGCAGCCGGCGCGGACTGGATCGTGGTCGGCCGGCCGATCACGGCAGCCCCCGATCCCGGCGCATCAGCCGCTGCCATAGCGGCCGCTATCCGCTGATATCTCGCGCGCCTGTGTCGGGAGGTTTATCCTCGGTCGTCCGCCATCCCCAGCAGTGACCGCAGCACGTATTCCGTGTGCGCCCCTGCCGCCGGACCTGGCCACGCCACCACCGCTTCGGGCGCGTCCCCATCCAGCCGAATGACCGGTCCCGGATGTAGCGTCCGTCCGATCAGTGGGTCGGCCACCTCCTGCACCGATCCGCGCGCCCGGAAATGCGGATCGCCCGCGCAATCGGCGATGTCGTAGAGCCGCGAGCACGGGACGTCCGCTGCTTCCAGCAGCGCCTCCGCCTCCTTCGCCGGCAGGGTCCGCGTCCAAGCGGCGATTGCCGCATCCAACTCGCCTCGGTGCGCGCAGCGATCAGTGTTGGTGCCGTAGACCGGGTCGCTCGCCAACTCCGGCCGACCGATCGCCGCCATCAGCCGGGCAAAGATCAGGTCCGAGTTGCCAGCGATGCACAGCCATTTGCCGTCAGCACAGGGATAGGTGTTGGTGGGCGCCGCGGTTTCGATTGCCGCGCCCACGGGCTGCCGCACGCGCCCATCCATGGCGTATTCCGGCAGCATTCCTTCCATCAGGCTGAACACGCTGTCCACCAGGTTCACGTCCACTACCCGGCCGCGTGCAGTCCCAGCCACGTCACGTTGCCACAGCGCAGACAGCAGTCCGATCGCGGCATACAGCCCAGCGAGGTCGTCGCTGATCGAGATGCCGCAGCGCGGCGGCGGCAGGTCCGAGGTGCCGGCGGGATGCGCAGTGAGATGGCGGATGCCGCCCATCGCCTCGCCGATCGCCCCGAACGCCGGCTTGTCGCGGTACGGGCCGTCCTGGCCGTAACCCGAAATGCGCGCGATCACCAGTCGGGGATTGACCTCGTGCAGCGCCGCCGGCCCCAGATTCAGGCGCTCCAGGCCGCCGGCGCGCAGGTTCTCCACCAGCACGTCGGCACGCGCCGCCAACCGCAGCATGGTGTCGCGGTCGCGCTTCAGGTCCAACACCACCGAAAGCTTGTTGCGCCCGTGCACACTGAACCACACCGAGTGACCATCGACCGATGCGCCCCAGCCGCGGAACGGGTCCCCGCCAGGCGGCTCGACCTTGATCACCTCGGCGCCAAGGTCGGCGAGAATGCGAGTACAGAATGGGGCGGCGATGTAGTGTCCGATCTCCAGCACCTTCAGGCCGACCAGCGGCCCGCTACGCGACGGCGGCGCTTGCATCCGGCGCTCTCCTCCTGGTTTGCGCGATTGTGATCATTTGGGCGGCGATTAGCCGAGTCCACACTCCGCCGTTACCATTTCATAAGCTTCTTCGGCCCATATTGCCGGTCATGGAGCCGGCCTTGGCCGGTGTCCTGTTTCCTCCCCGATGTCGCGCCAACGCGGCGCGGCCCCCTTGGGCGGTGCGGCTCCTCGCTGCACCGCCGCTCTTTTCTCCGCCTTCCGTTCCCGGGCGGCCGATCGCATGATCGGTGCAGGCAGCCCGGAGGCGAAGATGGACAAGGAACTGATCGCGAAGCTGGCGCACCAAGCCGGTCTGGACAAGGCGCTGGCGGAGTTCCCCGACGATGTCGCGCTTGCCGCCGAACAGGCACTCGGCAACCGGGGCGCAATCGAATACCCCACCGATCCCGCCGCCGAACCCTGGCCGCCGATGCGCGCGGGGACCGGGCTGTGAGCGAGCCGGAGTGGCTGACCGCCGCGGAGACGGTGCGTGCGTTCGCCACGCGCCACCTCTCCCCAGTCGAGCTGCTCACCGCGCTGCTGGCGCGCATCGAGCGGCTGGACCCGAAACTGCACGCCTTCATCCGACTGGACGCCGATGCCGCCATGGACGCGGCGCGGGCCGCCGAGACCGAGATCGCCGGCGGCCGCGTGCGCGGACCGCTGCACGGGGTCCCGGTCGGCATCAAGGACATCATCGATGTCGCCGGCCTACCGACCACCTGCCATTCGAAGATCCTGGTCGACAACGTCGCCAAGGCCGATGCGGCGGTGATCGCCAGACTGCGCCAGGCCGGGGCGATCATCCTGGGCAAGCTGTCCACCCACGAGTTCGCCATCGGCGGGCCAAGCTTCGATCTGCCGTTCCCGCCGGCGCGCAATCCGTGGAATCCTGAGCATCATCCGGGCGGGTCATCGTCCGGCTCGGGTAGCGGCGTGTGCGCCGGGTTTTTTCCACTTGCGCTCGGCTCCGACACCGGCGGTTCGGTGCGCAACCCCGCCTCGGCCTGCGGCATCGTCGGGTTGAAGCCGACCTATGGGCTGGTGTCGCGCCGCGGCGTGTTCCCACTGTCGTTCACGCTCGACCATGTCGGGCCGCTGACCCGCACCGTGGCGGACAACGCGCTGCTGCTGGACGCAATCGCCGGCCACGATCCGGCCGATCCTGGTAGCGCCCCGACTAATGCGCGGTATTTCGGCCGCATGTTGGACCGCGGCGTGCGCGATCTGCGGGTGGGCTTCGTGCGGCACTTCCACGAGGTGGACAAGCCGGCGCACGCGGAGGTCACTGCCGCGGTCGAGGACGCCGCCCGCGTGCTGCAGGCGGAGGGGGCGGAAGTGCGCAACGTCACGCTGCCGTCGCTCGACGAGTTCGCCGCGGTGAACCGGGTGATCCTGTGCAGCGAAGCGTGGTCGATCCACGCGCCCTGGCTGCGTTCGCGTCCCGCCGACTACGGTCAGTTGTCTCGCCAGCGGCTGATGCCGGGCGCGTTCATGAACGCCGGCGACTATGTCGGGGCGCAACGCCGGCGGCTGCAGATGATCGCCGCCGTTGAGGAAGTGTTCCGAGACTGCGATGTGTTGATCTGCGCAAGCTCCATGGACCCGGCGAGCCGGATCGAGGACGCGGCGGAGACGGCTCGCACCTATCCGCGCCAGGCGCGAACGCCATTCAATGTCACCGGCCATCCGGCGCTGGCGATGATGGCGGGATTGTCGAGCAACGATCTGCCGCTGTCGGTGCAGTTCGTCGGGCGCTATTTCGACGAAGCGACGGTGCTGCGCGTGGCAGCGGCGTACGAGCGCGGCACCGAATGGCACAGAAAGCGGCCGTCGATCGGGTGAATTCGACTCGCCCGGTCATACCGGCCAGCATCCTGGGTGAAGGGACGAAGTCATGGGCGGCTCGTATTCCTGGACGACCGTTGGCTCGGGCAATTGGAATTCAGCCAGCAATTGGTTCGATTTAACCACCGGACTTGCGGCAGTCGTCGCCCCAGGCGCTGCCGATACCGGCTTGATCGACGGGCCAGGCGCGGGAGCGATCAGCGTTGCGGGTCCAGCAGGTGCGCTCGATCTGACGGTCAACTACGGCGTGACGCTGGCGGGGGATTTCACTCTAGGCTCGTTCACGGTCGCGAACCCGCCCTTCACGATAAATCCAATACCACAGTCGACTACCAGCGACATCACCCTGACCGGCGACGTCGTCGTCACCACAGTGACAGTTGGCGCCCTGCATCTCGAACCGGGTGTATACACGGAGGTGTTGAATGCCGGCGTCGTCGATGTCGACGCAGGAGCGACACTCGCCGCGGGAAGCGCCGGAATTGCCGCCGGAGACCTGCGCGTCGACGGCGGCGCCCTGCGCATCAGCGGCGTGCTCAACCTCGGAACGGTTGTGCTGGTGCCCGGGCCGCCGACATTGCCGATTGCGAGCGGGTCGCTCGATGTCAGCAATCACGCCAGCGTGCAACTCGGTGATCTCACGATCACCGACGGAAGCGTCAGCCTCGACCCCACCTCCATCCTCGAGATCGGCACCGCGGGTACCGCGACGGCCGGCACCATCACTGTTGACCCTGGCGCGCAGATCTTCGCAAGCAGCCTGTTGCGATCCGTTGGGACCGCCACGATCTCCGGACCGGTGCTCAACAACGGCGACTTCATCTTCCTTACGACCTCCGCGTTGAGCGATGTCGTGAACAACGGCAGTCTCGAATTCGACGGCACCGCGTTAAGCAGCAGCACCAACAATGGCACCATCACTGCTGACGGCGGGACACTGACCACCATCGGCGGGACCGGCCATATCGATGTGCCTGATTCGCTCACCATCGGCCCGGGCGTTGGCGGTACCGTCGATCTACGTTCCAATGCGACGCTGGAAATTGCTCTCGGCGCGGGCAGCCCGATCGACACGGGCGATACGCCGCCGATCTCCGGCTTTGCCAACGGCTCCTCGATCATTCTGCAGAGCGTCAACGCCGACAGCGTGCATTACACGCAGACAGCAACAGGCATCGGCACGTTGACGCTGGACAGCGGCGGCACATCCGTTGCCAGCATCGCCCTGCTGGGTAGCTACTCCAGCGGTGAATTCGCGCTGAGCACCGACCAGAGCAGCACTACAGTAACGTTACCCTGCTTCGCTGCCGGGACGCGCATTTTGACCCGCCGCGGCGAAGTGAGCGTGGAACATCTGCGCTTGGATGACGAGGCTGCGACACTGATCGGCTGCGCCTTCCGGCCGGTCCGATGGCTTGGGCATCGGACGCTGGGCACCGCCGGTCATCCGCGCGCGCATGCGGTGCTGCCGGTCCGCATCGAGGCAGGCGCCTTTGCCACAGGCGTGCCCAGGCGCCCTCTGTTGTTGTCTCCCGACCATGCGATATTCATCGATGGCGTGCTCATCCCGATCAAGTACCTGGTGAACGGCGCGACGATCTCGCAGGTGCACAGGCGATACGTCACCTACTGGCACGTCGAACTCGATGTGCACGACGTGGTGCTTGCTGAGGGGCTGCCGACGGAAAGCTACCTGGACACAGGCGATCGCGCCCATTTCGCCAACGGCGGGGCGGTCACGACGCTGCATCCATCGTTCGCCTCGCTGGCATGGGAAGCGATGGGGTGCGCACCGCTGATCGTCACGGGATGCGTCCTGGAGCGTGTTCGGCGCCGGCTGCAACGGCGCGCATCAGCTTGGCGGCGCAGCGCACGACGGCGGCTTGTATCGGACATCGGGCCAGCAACGCCCGCAGCGGCCCGGACTCGGTGATCGGCGCCCCTCGGCTGGTTTCCGGACACGGGACGAGACGATCGAGCCAACACTGGTCGGCATACCGGTTTTGCGTCAAAATAATGCGCAATGAGCGTCACCACGTCGTCCGGCCCCACTTCGCGCGTCTACTTCTCGCAGCGGCTGCGGTTGCATTACGTCGATTGGGGCAACCCGTCCGCACCACCGCTGTTGCTGCTGCATGGCGGGCGCGACCACTGCCGCAACTGGGACTGGGTGGCAACGGCGCTGCGGGACGAGTACCACATCATCGCACCTGACCTGCGCGGCCATGGCGATTCCGCCTGGTCGGCGTCCGGCCACTACACGATGGCGAGCTACATCTATGACCTGGCACAGCTCGTCCACCAGCAGGAGTTGGCGCCGGTCGCCATCGTCGCCCATTCGCTCGGCGGCAACATCGCGACGCGCTATGCCGGCGTTTACCCGGACGCAGTGCGCCGACTGGTGGTGATCGAGGGCATCGGTCCGCCGCCACGTCCGCCGGGCGTCGAGCCGCGCCGGATGATCGACCAACGCATGCGCGACTGGATCGACGAACAGCGCTCGCTGTCGGGACGGCTGCCGCGACGCTACGCCTCGATCGAGGACGCGCTGCGCCGGATGCAGGCGGAGAACCCGCACCTCTCCGCTGAACAGGCGCGGCATCTGACGCAGCACGGTGTCAACCAGAACGAGGATGGCACCTATAGCTGGAAGTTCGACAATTATATCCGCGTCTGGCCGCCCTATGACATGACGCGCGAGGAGATCGCGTCGCTCTGGACGTGCATCGCGTGTCCGACTCTGCTGGTCTACGGCAAGGAGAGCTGGGCGAAGAATCCGGCGGAGGACGGCCGCGCCGGCTACTTCCAAAATGCACAGATCCTCGGCGTGGAGGGCGCGGGGCACTGGGTGCACCACGATAAGCTGGACTTGTTTCTGCACGCAGTGCGTGATTTCCTGGCCTGAGCGGCCGGGACGGCGGCGGAGCTTGCGTTAACCTGTTGTTTCCTCTCTCGCTGGAAAACGCTTGATCCATGAGCTCAGCCCTGATCTCCGGTGCGGACGCATCGCGCATCCCGATCCCTGCGGAAGACGAGGACATCGCGGCGCTGCGACAGAGCGTGATCGCGAAGTTGACCTACGCCGTCGGCCGCGACCCCATTGTTGCAACCGATTGGGACTGGTTCATGGCGGCCGCACTCGCCGTGCGCGACCATGTGCTGGAGCGCTGGCTGGCATCGACCCGCACCAACTACGTCTCCCAGGGCAAGCGCGTCTACTATCTGTCGCTCGAGTTCCTGATCGGCCGGCTGCTGCATGATTCGCTCAACAATCTGGGACTGGTCGATCGCATGCGCGCGGCCCTCGCCGAACTCGGCGTGGATTACGACCGGTTGCGCAGCGTCGAACACGACGCGGCGCTGGGCAATGGCGGCCTTGGGCGCTTGGCGGCGTGCTTCATGGAGAGCATGGCGACACTGCGAATTGCCGCGCACGGCTACGGCATCCGCTACGACCACGGCATGTTCCGTCAGGTCATCAAGGAGGGCTGGCAGCACGAATATCCCGAGAACTGGCTGACCTTCGGCAATCCTTGGGAGGTCACGCGGCCGGATGCCACCCATCCGGTCGGCTTCGGCGGCACAGTGGAGACCCAGACGGCCGCCGATGGCACCATACGATACGTCTGGCATCCGGCCGAAATGGTTGATGCGGTCGCCTACGACACGCCGGTGGTCGGCTGGCGCGGACACTACTCCAATACATTGCGACTTTGGTCGGCGCGGGCAGCCGATCCCTTACGGCTCGACGCATTCAATCGCGGCGATCATATCCGCGCGCTGGAGCCGCGGGATCGCGCCAATGCCATTTCACAGGTGCTGTATCCGAGCGACGAGACGCCGGCCGGGCAGGAACTGCGGCTGCGTCAGGAGTTCTTCTTCACCTCCGCGTCGCTGCAGGACCTGGTGGCACGTCACATGCGCCAGCAGAACGACGACATCCGCCTGCTGCCGGACAAGGCGGCGATCCAGTTGAACGACACGCATCCGGCGATTGCCGTCGCCGAATTGATGCGCATCCTGGTCGACCTGCACGAACTGCCATGGGATGAGGCGTGGCAGATCACCACGAATACCATCGCATATACCAACCATACACTGCTGCCCGAGGCGCTTGAGAGCTGGCCGGTGTCGCTGATGGAGCGGCTGCTGCCGCGCCACATGCAGATTGTCTACCAGATCAACCGGCTGCATCTGGACGCGGTCTGTGCCCAGTCGCGGACGGATGGGCCACCGCTCGCCGCGCTCTCGCTGATCGACGACAATGCCGGCCGCCGCCTGCGCATGAGCTCGCTGGCCTTTATCGGGGCGCACAAGGTGAACGGCGTGTCGGCTCTGCATACCGAGCTGATGCGCCAGACCGTGTTCCGTGAGCTGCACCGACTTTATCCGGAGCGCATCGTCAACAAGACCAACGGCATCACGCTGCGGCGCTGGCTGTTCGCGGCGAACCCACGATTGACCGGCCTGCTCACCGACGTCGTCGGTGAGTCGCCTGCTGGACGACGCGGAGGCACTGGCGGGTTTCGCGAGCGTTGCAGATGATACCGCGATCCACGAGAGGCTTGCAGGCATCCGCCGTGGCAACAAACAGGCGCTGGCGAAGCTGGTGGCCGAACGCCTGCAGATCACGCTGGACCCTGACGCGCTGTTCGACGTCCACATCAAGCGCATCCACGAGTACAAACGTCAGTTGCTAAACATCCTGGAGACGATCGCGCTGTATAACGACATGCGCGCGCGGCCGACCTCCAACTGGGTGCCGCGGGTGAAGATCTTCGCCGGCAAGGCGGCCGGGAGTTATCGCCGCGCCAAGTTGATCATCAAACTGATCAACGACGTCGCGAATGTGATCAACGTCGACCCGGCGCTGCACGGGCTGCTGAAGGTGGCGTTCATCCCCGACTACAACGTCAGTCTGGCGGAGGCGATCATTCCGGCCGCTGACCTGTCGGAGCAGATCTCAACCGCCGGGATGGAGGCGTCAGGCACCGGCAACATGAAGCTGGCGTTGAACGGCGCGCTGACCATCGGCACGCTGGACGGCGCCAATATCGAGATCCGCGAACGCGTTGGCGACGACAACATCTTCATCTTCGGCCTGACCGCCGAGGAGATAGACGAACGCCGCCGGCGCGGACCCAGCGCGCGCGAGACGATCGATGGGCTGCCGGTGCTGCAGGAGGTGCTGGACGCGGTGGCCTACGGCGTGTTCTCGCCGGACGAGCCGCAGCGCTATCGCGAACTGGTCGATGAACTGACCGGCAACGACCACTTCATGGTGACCGCGGACTTCGCCGCCTATGCCGCGATGCAGAGCCGGGTCGACGCGCAGTGGCACGACCGTCGCGCCTGGTGGCGCGCCAGCGTGCTGAATACCGCAAACCTCGGCTGGTTCTCCTCCGATCGCGCGATCCGCGAATACGCCGAGGACATCTGGAACGTTATGCCGCGCACTGCGTAGGATTGCGCTCCTCCACGCGCCGCGCCAGCATCGCGCGGCGCAGGAGGGGAAGACAATGGATCTGATCGTCCGCAACAGCAGGTTGGCGCATGCTCCGGATGCGCCGCCAGTTGACATCGGTGTTGCGGGGGGTCGGATCATTGCGATCGAGACGGCGTTGCAGGCGGATGGGCCGGTGTTCGATGCTGGGGGATGTCTGGTATGCGGCGGGCTGGTAGAGACGCATATCCATCTGGACAAGTCCAACATCATCGACCGGTGCGCGGCGGAGGACGGCAGGCAGGCTAATTCCATGCAGCGCGTCGCGGCGGTGAAGCAGACGTTCACCGTCGAGGACGTGTACCAGCGTGCCGGCCGCACGCTGGAGAAGTGCATCAAGCACGGTGCCACGCGGATGCGCACGCACCTCGAACTCGACGGCGGCGTGGAAATGCGCAGCTTCGAGGCGATCGAGGCGCTACGGCGTGATTACGCCTGGGCGATCGATGTCGAGGTGTGCGTGTTCCCGCAGGAAGGGCTGACCAACAATCCACGCTCCGACGCGCTGCTGGTGGAGGGGCTGAGACGCGGGGCGCACGTCATCGGGGCGGCGCCGAACTACGACCCCGATCATGCCGGGCAGATCCATCGGGTGTTCCATCTGGCGCGCGAATTCGGTGTGGACATCGACATGCATCTCGACTCAGGCAATTCGCCGGAGGAATTGGACATTCTTCTGGTATGCGAACTGACTGAGAAATACGGACTCGGTGGGCGCGTTGCGGTCGGACATATGTGCAAGCTGTCCACCATGCCGATTGCCGAACTGCGCACGCTCGCGCGGCGGATCGCCGGTGCCGGCGTGGCGGTGACTGTCCTGCCGGCCACCGAGCTGTTCATGATGGGACGCGATCAGGAACACAGCGTGCGGCGCGGCGTGGCTGACGTTAA
Source organism: uncultured Alphaproteobacteria bacterium (assembly GCA_963819855.1). Lineage (GTDB taxonomy): Bacteria > Pseudomonadota > Alphaproteobacteria > Acetobacterales > Acetobacteraceae > JAMXLO01. Next base: position 55,840 of record CAWFYC010000030.1, on the reverse strand, counting down.
CCTGCTGGTGGAGCATGGGGTGAACTGCTCGCTGTCCACCAACAACGTGCTGAACCCTTTCACGCCGTTCGGCGACGGGTCGCTGCTGCGGATGGCGAATTTGCAGGCGAACGTCTGCCAGATCAGCGGCGCAGTGCAGCTGCGCGAATGCTTCGCCATGCTGACCGAACGCTCGGCACGCCTGATGAACCTACGGGACTACGGCATCAAGGTCGGCAATCCCGCCGACATCGTCGTGTTGGATGCGGCCTCTCCGGAACAGGCGGTGGCCGAGATCTGCCATCCGCTGGCGGTGTTCAAGCGCGGCATACGCACAGTGACGCGGGCACGGGCGGAGTTGCACAGACCATGACGCAGTCTATTCGTGCCAGCGACGGCAACCGCATCGCTTACTTCATCGACGACTTCACTGATCCGTGGCGCGCTCCGGACACGCTGCTTATGCTGCATGCGGCGATGGGTTCGTCGAAGCGCTGGTATGCCGGAATTCCATCGCTTTGCCGCCACTACCGGGTGGTGCGGATGGATCTGCGCGGGCACGGCGAGTCGCAGGTGCCGCCGCCGGAACCGCCGCTGTCGATGGATCGTCTGGTACAGGACGTACGCGAACTGCTCGATCACCTTGGCTGCGGCGCAGTGCACATCGTTGGCAACTCCGCCGGTGGCTACCTGGCGCAGAATCTGGCGATCGCATCGCCGGAACGCGTGCGCAGCCTGATGCTGTTCGGCTCCACACCGGGATTGAAGAATAGCCAGGCTCACACCTGGCTGCCGCGCGTTGCGAAGGAAGGCCTGCGCAGCTTTCTCGCCGCAACGATCGAGGACCGCTTTCCGCATGGCCACGATGACGGCCACATCGAATGGTTCCTGGACGAGGCGGCGAAGAACGACACCGCGTATATCGGCCGCTTCGTCGGGCTGATGACGACGCTGTGGTGGGCCGACGAACTGCCGCGCATCAAATGCCCGACGCTGCTGGTGATGCCGGGCGCGGAAACCGTGGGCAGCACGCAGAACTACGAGATCATGCGCGCGAAGATTCCCGACTGCGAGCTGATCGCATACGAGGGGCTGCCCCACAACATCTGTGACATCGTGCCGGATCGTTGCGCCGCGGACGTCCTGGCATTCCTAAGAAGGCGTTTCCCATGAAGCTGTCCGACATTGCCCAGGTGATCCGCAGTAAGAACGCGGGTCCGCGCCGGCTTACGCTGGACCTGATGTTCGCCACCGACGCTGACTATCGCCGCGTCGTGCAGTCGCCTGCATTGAGCCGCGAGCGGATCGGTGCGTTGTATTGCCTTCCGGCCGACGATGTGACGGTGATTCCGTATCCGGTCGGACGTGCAATCAAGATCGTGCTGGCACGGCCGATCATGGCGGGCGATCCCGGCGATCGCGATGTGTACGGCGCGCAGCAACACGCGCCGCTGTTGGGGGTGGAGATATGAGCGCCTCCAGCCGCATTCTCGACGACGTGCGACGCACGCGGCGGCCGATGCGCTTTCTCGGTGCGTCGGGACAGCTTGGTTACGGTATCCCCACGCCGGCATTCAACGCCGGTCTGGCACGCAAGCCGGATCTGATCGGCTGCGACATGGGCTCGATCGACATCGGACCCACGTATCTCGGCAAGGGCGAGATGGCGACTGCACCGGCGGCAACACGGCGCGATCTGCGCAAGGCGCTGTTGGGTGCACGATCGATCGACGTGCCCCTGGTGATCGGTTCGGCAGGGTCCGCTGGTGCCGCGCCACATCTGGAGGCGACGCTGGCGATTATTCGCGACATCGCGCGCGCCGAAGGATTGCACTTCCGCCTGGGCGTGCTGCGTGCCGATCTGACGCGCGATGCGCTGCGTGCGGCGGTGCGTGCCGGCGCGGTCAGCGGTATCGACGATATGCCCGCACTGACCGACGAGGAGGTGACCGAAGCGGCGCATATCGTCGGCCAGATGGGCATGGGCCCGTTCCGCCGTGCGCTGGCCGAGGACATCGACGTGCTGATCGCCGGACGGGCCTGCGACACGGCTATCTTCGCGTCGCTGCCGACGATGCTGGGGTTTCCCACCGGACTTGCCGTGCACATGGCGAAAATCGTCGAGTGTGCGTCGCTGTGCTGCGTGCCGGGCGGGCGTGATTCGATTTTGGCGACACTGGATGATGATGGGTTCGTGCTGGAGAGCATGGCGGGACAGCGGCGTGCAACGCCGGTGTCGGTCGCGGCGCATAGCCTGTACGAGCAGGCCGATCCATACACCGTGCATGAACCGGAAGGCCGACTGGATCTGAGCGAGGCAGACTACGCCGCGGTGGATGATCGTCGCTGCCGGGTTACCGGTGCGGCGTGGCGCGAGTCGACCGATCCCTGCGTCAAGATCGAAGGCGCGCGGCGGATCGGCGAGCGCGCGGTCCTGCTGGCGGGTGCGGCCGATCCTCGCTTCATCGCACAGCATCGCGAGATTCTGCCGGCGGTGGTGACCGTGGTCCGCGACCTGGTATGCGAGGACGTGCCCGAGGACTACACACTGCGCTTCCGGGTCTATGGTGTGGACGGCGTGCGGATGGCGGCGCCACCCGGAGAATCGCCGCCGGGCGAGGTGTTCGTAATGGGCGAATGCATCGCGCCGACTGCCGAACGCGCAGCGGAGGTGGTGCGAACGCTGAAGCAATATCTGTTGCACCACGGCTATGCGGGACGGCTGTCCACCGCGGGCAATTTAGCGTTTCCGTTCACGCCGCCGGAGGTGTCGCTCGGCCCGGCGTACCGATTCAACATGTACCACCTGCTGCGTACACCGGATCCGGATGCGCTGTTCCCGTTGGAGATCGAGGTTCTGTAACCGCCCCCTCCCCCAACCCCCTCCCGCAAGGGGAGGGGGAGTTCTTGACGGGACGGTCAGTAGCCGTACAACTCCGTGCCGACCTGTACCCAGTGGCCGTTCTTGACCTGGGCGAGGAAGGCTTCATTCGAGCCCTGATGCTTCGTTGCGCTGAAGCTCATCGTCGGCGAACCGAAGACGTCATGGTAGTCCTTGATGCTCTCCATCGCGGCGATGAAGCTGTCGGCGGTGAGATCACGACCAGCTTTCTGCAAGGCCAGCACCACCAGTTGCGCCGCCGAATAGCCAACCTGCGCGGCGAAGTTGGGCGGGTGTCCGAACAGCTTCTCATACCTCGTCGCGAATTCCCGCACCGCGGGACGCGGATCGCTCGGTTCGGCGAAGATGACCGACGTTGTGGTGTAGACCCCCTCGGTCACGCCACCGGGTACCTCCGCGACCGCCACGTCATAGATCGCGATGTTGCCCAGGACATCGACGTTCCATCCAGATTTGCGTATCGCCGAGACGATCTGCACGGTATCCCGCACGATGGAGCCTAGCAGCACGAGATCACAGTCGGCATCGTGCAACTTGGCAACTGAGGCACTGAAGTCGGTGTCGGTAGGTTTGTGCAGCGTCTCCGCCACAAGCCGCATGTTCAGGGCCTTCAATTCGTCCCGCGCACCATCCATCACGTCACGACCAAAGTCGGTGTCCTGCGACATCGCGCAGATCCGCTTCTTGCCGTACTTCTCGGCGAACAGCTTCACCCCGGCGCGCTCCATATCGTAGTACGACGCGGCGAAGCCGAACTTCATGTGGTTGAGCGGATAGTACATCGACCGTGCCGCGGTAAGCGGGAACATATTCGGCACGCCCTTGGCGATCTGTTCAGGCATGGTGGCGTTGTTCATCGGGGTGCCGCCGTTCGCCACCATCATGAACGCGTTGTCGCGATTGATCAGCTTGTTCGCTGCCTGCACCGCGCGCGGCACCTGGTACTGCATGTCCTCGACGATATATTTGATCTTGCGGCCGTTGATGCCGCCTTCCGCATTGGCTTCGTCGAACACCATGCGCCAGGCATTGGTGTTGTTGACGCCCCACATCGCGGTCACGCCAGACAGGTCGGTGTAGGTGCCGATGACGATTTCGTTGTCGGTGACACGGGCGTTCTCTCCCGCCGTGGCCGGGACCGTGAGTGCGACGGCTGCGATCGCCGCGATGAACACGTTGCGCATGCGTCCCTACTCCCTCGCCGAATTGTGTCGGCTTTCCCGCGGCATCCGTCGGCGTTCGGTTACCGCAGTACGTCCCTCCTTTCCCGGTCGGCGACCGGCCGGTGCGAACACCGGCCGGCCTGGAAAAAATTCGATAGTCGTGCTGTCGGCTCAGTAGCCGACCGGCGTCATGCTGACCGGCGTCCAGTGGCCGCCCTTCACCACGCACAGGAACAATTCGTTGGAACCCTGGTGCTTGGTCGCGCTGAAGCTCATTGCCGGCGAGCCGAAGATGTCGTGCCAGTCCTTGATGCTCTCCATGCCGGCGACGAAGCTGTCGGTCGTCAGGTCCTTGCCGCCGTTCTTCAGCGCTAGCACGACAAGCTGCGCCGCCGTGTAGCCGATCTGCGCGGCGAAGTTCGGTTCCTTGCCGAACTCCTTCTTATAGTCTTCGGCGAACTTCGTCACCGCCGGACTGGAATCGCTGGCCGCAACGAACAGCACCGGCGTCATCGAGTAGAAACCTTCCGTCACACCGCCCGGCACTTCGGCGACCGCCTCATCATAGCTCGCGGCCTGGCCGAGCATTTCGACATTCCAGCCTATCTTGCGCACAGCAGAAACGATCTGAATGGTATCGCGGGTGATCGTGCCGAGCAGGATCAGGTCGCAGTTGGCTTCCTTTAACCTGGCCACCGACGCGCTGAAGTCGGTGTCGGTCGGCTTGTGCAGCGTCTGCGCCACCAGCTTCAGGTTCATCGCCGCGAGCTGATCGTTCGCGCCGGCCATCACGTCGCGGCCGAAATCGGAGTCCTGCGACATAGCGCAGACTGCCTTGCTGTGATGCTGCTCGACGAAGGTCTTCACGCCGGAGCGCATCTGGTCATAGTACGAAGCCGCCAGGCCGAATTTGAGGTGATGCAGCGGCTCGTACATCGAGCGCGCCGAGGTCAGCGGGAAGATGTTCGGCACACCCTTCGCGAGCTGGTCGGGCATCGTTGCGTTGTTCATCGGCGTGCCGCCGTTGGCGACCATCATGAACACGTTGTCGCGGTTGATCAGCTTGTTGGCGGCCTGGACGGAACGAGGAACCTGATACTGATTGTCCTCTACGATGTACTTGATCTTGCGGCCGTTGATGCCGCCGGCGGCGTTGGTCGCGTCGAACACCATGCGCAGGGCATTGGAGTTGTTGACGCCCCACATCGCGGTCACGCCGGAGAGGTCGGTATAGGTGCCGATGACGATCTCGTTGTCCGTCACGCCACGTTGGCTGTCCGCCGCCATGGCGGGAGCGATCAGTGCGGTGGCGAGCGCCGCCGCGAGTAGCCTGCTACGCATAGAACTTCCTTCCTTCAGGTGCCGTACGCTTCTTCCATCAGGGCCTGGTAGCGCGGATCCAAGGCGGTGCCCCGGGCCGCCTGGCCGTTGATGGGTTGGACGGTGATGCCGAGCGCCGCGGCCCAGCTTTCGATCTCCGGCGCGAGCCTGGCTCCGCAGATATAGCCGCACCGCAGCCGGCTCAGCCCGAGCTCGCGTTTGACCGCGTGCAACACGCACACGCGGGCCAGCATTGCCGCCGCGCCGCCGTGCGCTCCCGCAGCGATCGCGCCGCGGTACAGCATCCGCTGCACGGGCGTCGCGCCGGCAGCGGCGTTGCTGATGCGGGCGTGCAGCAGTTGCCAGATGTGCGGGTCGGTGGCCAGGACCGTGGGCTGCACCTCCTGAAGGTTCTCGATCGCTGTATCAGCATTCTCCAGGTAATTGCTGATCACGCGCGCGTCGAGCGAAAGATACAGTCCCAGCACACGCTCCATGACATGGCACATCGGCAGCAGCGCCAGCCGCTCGTCGCCGGCGCGCAGTGACAGCAGCGACCGCGTGTTGGCGATCAGGTGCAGCGCGTCGCCATGAGTCAGCGTTTGACCCGCGCCAGTGCGTGGCAATAACAGTACCGCCGGCTGGTCGGCGGCGATTGCCGCGACACCGGCGTCCCAGTCACTGTCATTGCTCGCCCGCGCAACGAACGATTGCAGAACTCTCGCACATCGGATCGGCGAAATCGCGCAGGCCCTTCATGTCGATGATGACGATGCGCTGCAACGCGGGACAGCGCTCGCGCACCAGCAACACCTTGTCGAGCTGTTCGTCGTTCTCCACGAACAATACCCGGCAACGCGCGTCGCGCAGCGCCTGGCCGAGCGGTTCGGCTTCCTGCTCGGGATGGATGCCGCCGCTGACGCCACCGGCGCCGAGGATGGCGAGGTCGATATGCACCCATTCCGGGCGCGTTTCGGCCAGCACGCAGGCGACGTCGCCGGGACGGAAGCCGATCGCCTTCAGACCCAACCCGACATCGCGCACCAGTGCGTCAAGCTGTGCCCAGGTGGTGGCCTTCCAGATGCCATGATCCTTTTTCCGGAGCACGATGTCGCTGCCATGCGCCGCGACCCGCGCGGCGAGGACCGCGGGTATGCTTGCCGGATTCAGTGCCACAGCCGCTTCCTCTTCCAGCGCCGCTGGCCACGGATGCCCGTATCCTTCTGGCCCAGATAGAATTCCTTGATGGCGTCGGACTGCATCAGCTTTTCGCAGTCATCGGCAAGCACGATGCGGCCAACCTCCAGCACGTAGCCGAACTGCGCGGTGCGCAGTGCCATGTGGGCGTTCTGTTCCACCAGCAGGATGGCGACGCCTTGCTCGTCGTTGATGCGGCGGATGATGCGGAAGATCTGCGTGACCAGGATCGGCGACAGGCCGAGCGAGGGTTCGTCGAGCAGCAGCAGCTTCGGCCGGCCCATCAGCGCACGGCTGATCGACAGCATTTGCTGCTCACCGCCGGACAGCAGACCGGCGCGCTGATGCGAACGTTCCTGGAGCACCGGAAAGTAGCCGTAACACAATTCCAGATCACGATGCACCGCGTCCTTATCGCGCCGCGTATAGGAACCCATCATCAGGTTCTCTTGCACCGTCAAAAAGGGGAAGACCTCACGGCCTTCCGGGACATGGCAAATGCCGAGGCGCATGACGCGATCGGGTGGCAGGTGGTTGATGTCGGTGCCCTCGAAGCGCACCGCGCCGCGTTCCGCGTCAAGCACGCCGGAGATGGTGCGCAGCACGGTGGTCTTGCCGGCGCCATTGGCACCAAGGACGGTGACAATCTGGCCTTGCGCCACTTGCAGACTGACACCGCGGATCGCCTGGATCGGACCGTAGAAGGTTTCGATCGCGGTGACGTCGAGGAGTGGCGAAGTGGCGCTCATCCCTCACCCCCAATGTAAGCCCGCACCACCTCAGGATGGTTCTGCACCTCGTTCGGCGTACCGAGCGCAATGACCTTGCCATAATTCAACGCCATCACCCGGTCAGACACCATGCGCACAAGGTTCATGTCGTGCTCGACCATGATAACAGTGATGCCGAGGTCCTTCTTGATGTCCTCGATCCAGAACCCCATTCCTTCGGTCTCCTCGACGTTCAGGCCCGAGGACGGTTCGTCCAGCAACAGCAGCTTGGGTTCGACGCACAGCGCGCGGCCGAGTTCGACCACCTTGCGCACGCCGTACGGCAGGTTGGCGATCAGCGTGTCGCGATAGCGTTCGAGCCCGAGGAAGGCGATCACTCCCTCCACCTTCTCGCGATGCTTCAGTTCCGCGCGCCGCACGGCAGGGGTAAAGATGACCTGGGACAGCACGCCCACTGTCGAATGACAATGCCGGCCGATCAGCAGGTTCTGCAGCAGCGTGGCATTGGCGAACAGTTCGATATTCTGGAATGTGCGTGCGATGCCCAGGCCGGCGATGCGGTACGCCGGAACCTCGGTGATGTCCTGGTCTTGAAAGATGAGCCTTCCCGCGCTCGGCTGATAGATCCGGCTGATCAGGTTGAAGATCGTCGTCTTGCCGGCGCCGTTCGGACCGATGATCGAGAACACCTCGCCCGGTTCGACATCGAAGCTCACCGCATCGACGGCGCGGATGCCGCCGAAGCGGATCGCGATGTCCTCGGCACGGAACAGGCTCACCGCAGCCGCTCCGAACGCGCATATGACTTTTGCCGGCGGAAGCCGGTGCGGCGCTTCAGCGGGTAGGCCTGGAACCATTGCTTCATCTTGATCCAGCGGCCGTAGATACCGCCCGGTTCGAACAGGATCACAATCACCAGCACGAGGCCGTACAGCGATGGCTCTAGGCCCGGCATGCGGCCGATGCCGTATGGCAGGTCGTCGCGGACGATGGCGATGAACTGCGGCAACAGGCGGACGAACAGCGCGCCCAGGATGACGCCGTGCAGCGAGCCCAGACCCCCGACGAACACGATGGTGACGAACTGCACCGACAGGAGCACGTCGAACGCGTCGGGTGCCAGGAAGCGCACGTAATGGGCGAACAGCGCACCCGCCAGGCCGGTGATGAAGGCGCTGAGCGCGAACGCGAAGGTCTTGTAGCGTGCCAGATGGATTCCTATGCTCTGCGCCGAAATCTCGCTGTCGCGGATCGCCACCATGGCGCGGCCCAGCGGCGTGCGCAGTATGTTGGCGGAGAACCACAACACGATCACCAGCACCGCGAGCGAAAGATAGTAGATGCCGGTCGCGTTCTGGATCGGTACGCCGAAGATGTCGGGTGCCGGCACGGCGAAACCATCGAACCCGCCGGTGACCGCATCCCACTTCTGGAACACAGTACCCACGATACTGCCGAACGCAAGTGTAGCGATCGCGAGGTACAGGCCGCTCATGCGCAGTGTCGGCAGGCCGATCGCGATGCCGAACAGGCCGGTGAACAGGCCGGCGACCGGCAACGCGATCAGCAGCGGCACGCCGTGAGTGAGCAGTATCGCATCGGTGTAGGCTCCGATGCCAAGAAATGCGGCGTTGCCCAGGCTGATCAGGCCGGTGTAGCCGGCCAGCAGCATCATGCCGACGCCGGCGACCGCGAACACGAACACGCCGCCGAGTTCGCCGACATAGAACTCGCTGAGCACAAAGGGGATCACCAGCAGCACAACGACCAGCAGGCCGTACCAGAACAGATCGCCGCGGTGGCGCCACAGCGTGGTGTCCTGCCGGTAGTCGGTCTTGAACAGGTAGCGCATGGGTCAGACCCGCTTGCCGGCGAGCTCGGCGAACAGACCCTGCGGGCGCAGGATCAGCGTCGCGAGCAGCACCACGTTGGAGGTCACCTCCTGGAAACCGGCGGGCAGGAAGTAGCCGGCCAACTGTTCGACGATGCCGATGACCACGCCGCCGACCAGCGCGCCTGGAATGCTGCCGAAGCCGCCGAGGACCGCGGCGGCGAAGGCCTTGATGCCGAGGAAGCCCATGTTCACGTCGATCATCGACACCGGCGACAGCAGGATGCCGGCCACCGCGGCGACGCCGGCGCTGATTGCCCAGATCAGCGAGAACACGGTGCGGACCGGGATGCCCATGTAGTAGGCGGCGAGCTGGTTCTGCGACGAAGCCTGCATGGCAACGCCGAGCCGCGTGCGGCTGAAAAACAGATAGAGCACGCCGCACAGCAGTACGGTGCCGACGATGATCGAAACGTTGTCCTGGCCGAGGATCAGGCCGTGCAGGTTCATGGTGCGGTTGGTGAAGGGGGTCTCGAAGCCGACGGAATCGTAGCCCCAGGTGATGCCGGCAGCGGCGCGGAAGATGAACCCGAGGCCCAGTGTCAGCATCACCACGGCAAACTGCGGCTGGCCGATCACGCGGCGGAGCACGACGGCATCCAGCGCGAAGCCGAAGGCGGCGGTGAGCAGGATGGCGAGCAGCGCGCCGACCCAGTAGTTCAGGCCGAAATGCGCGATCAGGGCGAACGCGAAGAACCCGCCCAGCATCATGATGTCGCCCTGGGCAAAGTTGATCATCTCGGTCGCCTTGTAGATCAGGACGAATCCGAGCGCGATCAGGCCATAGATGCAACCGGCGGCTGCGCCGTTGACGACCAGCTGCAGCAGACGCGCAGCATCTTCCACGTTCGGCGGCCCTCCCTTAGGCGGGGCCGACTTCGTGGCGCCCCGGCAGTTGATTTCAGGCGCGACGATAGGACGAGCTTTTGCGGAGCGTCAATGCAACCGGCCCTTGGGTACAGGCAATTTGGATCCGGTGGGGCGCTTTGTGGTCCGCGAAAAAGGATTCAACCTGGCGCAGCCGTCGCCCGCAACCAAGCCAGAGCACGGCTCGTTTGCTTTAGCGCAAGAAAGTAAGCGAGATATTGAAACCACAGATGCACACGGATGTACACAGGTCGGCGCTGATTCGGGCGCCCACCGACTGCTTTTGCGGCGGCGTGAATATATCCGTGTTCATCTGTGTGCATCTGTGGTTTCGACTTCTTGCCTCAATTCGACTGGACCGATCCGTCAGATTTCATCCACCAGTACCTTTGCACTGGTTTTGACGGGTTGCGCCAGCTTTGACCGTTCCTGGGCGACTGTGCCAGCAGACGATCTGGACCGCCGCGTGCGAGCAATAGCGGCGCCGCAGGACAAGAAAAGGTTTTCACGCAGATAAGGGCGGATTCACGCGAAACACGCAGACGGTCCTGCGCGGCTCGCAGGCTTTGCTCCATGCGTAGGGGAACGGTCAACTCGCCGCCGAGCCAGGAATCAGTCAAAACCTCTGTGCAAGAGTACTAGCGGTTGGATAGTCTACAAGAAAGGATTCAACACGGAGGAAGTGCGAGGGTCACGGAGTGCCACAGGAGTCGTGGCCGCTCGCAAAATCTTCGCAGCGCGCGCGGGTTTCCGAGGCCAGCCGCCTCCGTGGCGCTCAGTGGCCCCTCGATCGTCCTCTGTGTTCAAGAACTCTTCTGGCTCGTGGCGGCATCGGCCGTTCACCCGAATGCCCTGCCTGGGTAGCGGCACTTAGTCGAGCAGATCGATCGCATCGCCGGGGCGGACCACTCCTTCGGTCAGCACCGCTCCGAAAAGCCCGGCGTTGCCGCCGTGATGCTGCGCCACCGTCCGCAACACTTCGGGCTTTGCTTCTGCCGTGTCGGGATCGAGCGTAATCATCTTGCACCGGGGATCGAGACCAATCACAGCAACGACTGCCCTGGCGCCCAACGCGAGCCGGCGTCCCACCAGGGCATTCTCCGAAAATGCCGCCATGTGCAGGTCGGCGTAGATGTTGGCGCGAAAACGTCGCTTGTCCAGAATCAATTCGGCCTCCCGGCCGATCTGCTGTATCGTCTGCAGGGAGAATACCGATACGGGCCGGCAATCCGTCAGCGATCGATCCGATCGAACGAGAGATAGGGCATGTCCATCACCAAGACCGTCGGACAATTCTGCGATCAGCGCCGGATCGTCTATCGCCAGAACACTTTTTGCCGGCGTTTCGACGTCCACCATCATCTCCTCGATGCTTGCGTACAGCGGAGTGGCGCCGGCACTCAGACTCTCCGCCTCGGAGAGATTGGGGGGGTTTATCGCTGACTGCGGATGACGGAACGTCGGCTTGTAGAGGAGCATGCGTTCCTGCTGCCGTCCCGTCAGCCAGGGAAATCCCTTCGAGGCGCCGCTGTCGTGAAAGGCGTACACGCGGTCGCCATAGATACCGGCAAACCCTACGAACGCCTGTTGCACCTCTTCGCCCCGCATGCTCTTGACAGGGTAGCGGCAGAGACTTTCGACACGACCGACTATCGCCATCGGTTCTCATTCCCCTGATCGGTGACGCCATCACCCTGTCATCGGAGGAGCGCGAGGCACGGGAGACGCTGGCCGGGTCGCTCACTGACTTCATGCTGAGACACTACCGGCCCTCGTCCGCCATCACGGCAGCTCCAGCACGTTCTTTGCCAATATGTTGCGCTGGATCTCGTTCGATCCCGCGTAGATCGTCGATGGCCGCGACTGGATGAACAGGCCCGCGGGGTTCATCTCGCGGTTGCCGTCCAGCGGGCCGAACTGACCGCCATGCTCGCCGGCGATCTCCAGCATCGTCTCGGTGATGCGCTGATACAGCTCGGTCTGGTGCACCTTCAGCATCGACACGTCAGGTCCCAGCGGCTCGCCGCGATACACCTTGGCGACGAACTCGTTGTACAGCGCCTTGTGGTCCTCGAGATCCAGGCGCAGCCGCGTGTAGCGGTCCTGGAACCACTCCTCCTCCCACACGCCCATGCGATCCGCCAGCAGGCGCAGCCGACTTAGCGCGTACGAAGACTGCCGCGGCGAGCCGGATCCGATGCGCTCGAACCCCAGCAGGTTCTTCGCCATTGTCCAGCCCTTGTTGATCTGGCCGACCAGGTTGCCCTTCGGTACGCGCACGTCGTCGAAGAACGTCTCGCAGAACTCGTCGCCCATGTCGATGTTGGTAATCGGCCGGACCGTGATGCCGGGACTGTCCATCGGGACCAGCAGGAAACTGATGCCGTCCTGCTTCTTCGCCTGCTTGTCAGTGCGCACGAGAAGAAAAATCCAGTTGGCGTCCATCGCCAGCGAGGTCCAGATTTTCTGCCCGTTCACCACCCAGTCGTCGCCGTCCGGCACCGCCTCGGTGCGCAGGCTGGCGAGATCGGAACCGGCGTTCGGCTCCGAGTAGCCCTGGCACCATATGTGCTCGCCGGTGAGGATCTTTGGCAGATAGTAGTCCTGCTGCTCCTTGGTGCCGTAGCGGATCAACAGCGGACCCAGCATCGTGACACCCATGCCGTTGAAGGGCGCGCAGCCGTGGCGTTCCTTCTCCTCCAGCATGATGAGCTGCTTGCCGGGGGACAGTCCCATGCCGCCGAACTCCTTCGGCCAGCCGGGACACAGCCAGCCTTTGCGCGACAGCTTCTGGTACCAGACCTTGGTGTCGCTGTGGTGCAGCCGCTTCGGCGGGTTGCGAATCTCCGGCGGATAGTTTGCCGCGATCCACTGCCGTACCTCTGCGCGGAAATCTTCGTCGGCAAGATCGTTCAGATCGTCGATGACTGCGGACATCCTGTTTCCCCCTATGGCACGAAGGCCGCGGCCTTGGCTTCGCGGAACGGCGTGCCGGATTCCGCCAGCTCGCGCAACAGTCGCGACGGCGCCCAGCGATCGCCGTACTGCTGATGCCACGCGGCGATCTGGTTGTACGCCTCACGCACGCCGATGCCGTCGGCCCAGAAGAACAGGCCGCCGCGATAGCGTGGGAAGCCGAAGCCGTGCAGCCACATCACGTCGATGTCGCTCGGCCGGTACGCCTTGCCTTCCTCGAGTATCTTGCACGCCTCATTTACCGAGGAGAACAGCAATCGGCGCAGGATCTCCTGGTCGGTGAACGCGCGCTGCGGGACACCGAGGCCGGCGGCGACCTCGCGGATGATGGCGGCAACCGCGGGATCGGGACGCGGCGTACGGTCGCCCTTCTCGTAGCGATACCAGCCGGCACCGGTCTTCTGTCCGTAACGACCCATCTCCGCGAGGCGATCGGAGATCGGCTGCTTGCGGAAATTCGGGTTCTCCGCAGCGCGACGCTTGCGGCTGGCATAGCCGATGTCGAGACCGGCGAGATCACCGACCGCGAACGGTCCCATCGGATAGCCAAAATCCACCATGACCTTGTCGACCTGCTCGGGCAGGCAGCCTTCCTCCAGCAGGATCACCATCTCGGCGTTGAATGGCGCCCGCGAGCGATTGGCAACGAAACCATCGGTGTTGCCCGCCATCGCCGACAGCTTGCCGATCCTGCGGCCGACCTGCATCGCAGTGGCCAGCGTCTGCGGCGACGACGCCTTGCCGCGCACCACCTCCAGCAGCTTCATCACGTTGGCCGGACTGAAGAAGTGCGTCCCCGCCACGTCCTGCGGCCGCGTCGTCATTTCCGCAAGCTGGTCGATGTCCAGCGCCGACGTGTTGGAGAACAGCAGCGCGCCCGGCTTCATCACCTCGTCCAGTTTGGCAAACACCGGCTTCTTGACATCCATTTCCTCGAACACCGCCTCGATCACCAGGTCGCAGTCGGCGATATCCTCGTAGCCCGCGACCGGCTCGATGCGCGCGAGCCGGCGCTGCATCTCGTCTTCCCCCAGCGAGCCGCGACGGACCGAGGTCGCATAGTTGTCGCGAATACGCTGCATGCCGCGCTCCAGCGCCTCCGGGGTGGCGTCCATGATCTTCACCGGGAACCCGTAGTCGGCGAAGCTCATGGCGATACCGCCGCCCATCGTGCCGGAGCCTATGACCGCGGCGGTGGTGAAGTCGCGCACCGGCGTGCTCGCCGGAATGTCGGGCAGCCGTGCCACCTCGCGCTCGATGAAGAACGCGTAGCGCAGCGCGCGTGCCTCAGGGCTGTCCTCCAGCTCCCTGAACAGATCCGCCTCGCGCCGGCAGCCGTCATCGAACCGCATCGCACACGACGCTTCGACCGCTGCGATGCAGTGGTACGGCGCGTTCTGATTGCGCGCGCGGCGAGCGATCGACTTGCGCATCGCATCGAAGATGCCGGGATCCTCCAGCTTCACCATGCGGTCGCGCACGCGCGGCAACGGACGCACGTCCATGATGCGCATCGCAAAGGCAATCGCGCTTTCACGCAGATCGGCCGTGTCCGGCAGCAATTCGTCAACGATGCCAAGCCGCTTTGCTTCCGGTGCCGGCACATGGCGTCCGGTCACGATCATATCGAGCGCGGCCTTCGGGCCGATCAGGCGCGGCAGCCGCTGCGTGCCGCCACCGCCCGGCAGGATGCCGATCAGCACTTCCGGCAGGCCCACCTTCGCGCTCTGCATCGCCATGCGATAGTGACAGGCCATCGCGATCTCCAGCCCACCGCCGAGCGCGTAGCCGTGGATCACCGCGACCACCGGCTTTTGGCTGACATCGAGCGTGTCGTAGACGCGTTGCCCGAGCGGCAGCCGCGGACGGCTGGTGCCGAAGCCGCGGATGTCGGCGCCGGCGATGAAGCTGCGGCCCGCACCGATCAACACCATCGCCTTGATCGCCGGATCGGTGTTGCCGCGCGCGAGACAGTCCTTGATGCCCTCCGCAACTCCCGGTCCGAGCGCATTCACCGGCGGATAGTTGACCACGATGACGCCGATATCGCCCTGGCGCTCCAGGCTGACCGGTGATGCCCCGCTCATGGTTGTTTCCTCTGACGATGCGCGTCAATGCTAGGAGAGGTCGCGCCGCGCGTCCATGCTGGCCGGAATGCGGAACAGACGCCCGGTTGATTCCATCGCATCCGCGGTCCATTCGCCGCCGATCCCCTCGATCATCCAGCGCAGGATCGACCAAAGATCGTGGTCGACCGCCGCGTCGTCGGTTGGTTCGAGTGCGGGGACGACGGCATGGATCTCGACGCCGGATGGAAAAGGTTCGCCACTCCGTCCGATAAAGACCAGTTCGTACATCGTGCCCGACGGCGCCTGCAGGTAGCCCGGCTGCGTGAGGCCAAGGCGATCGAGATCGAAGCTGCGGACAAAGAACGCACGGAATTCGGGATAGTGGCCAAGCCGGTCCTCGGCCAACACGAACGCAAGTCGTTTGCCGTCAAGCGAAGGCGGGACGACTACCGTTGTCATGCCATTTGCCGCAGGAATTCGACGATGTGTGCGGCGATCTCAGGGCCGGAGTCCTCCTGCAGGAAGTGCCGGCCGGTCACCAGATGCGGTCCCTCGGCATGTGGCAGCAATCGCCTGAAGCGCGGAATAAACTCCGACGGCTCGAACACGTCGTCCTCGCGTCCCCAGACCAGCAGCGCGGGCAACGTGCAGGCCGACAGTTCGCGTTCCAACCAGGTGAAGCGCTCGAACGCTTGCGCGGTCGCGTCGAGTGGAATCCAGCGCGGCCAGGTCCAGGTCAGCAGGCGACTCGCAGTATCCGGCAGCACGGCTTCATACGCCGCCTGCGCGCGCTGCTGAAATCGCTGCCGGTCGACCACGGACAGATAGACGCCGCGCGCCGCCAGTGCATTGTGCCGCCCGAGCAGATATGGCCCGAGCAATGGCGCGTGCATCATCCGCCAGGGAAATATCCGCGTGTGAAACTCGGCCGGCGGCAGGGGCCAGGCCCAGGTACTCATCAGCACCAGCGCTCGCACGCGTGCGGGATTCGACAGCGCAAAGCCAAGGCCGGTTGGGCCACCCCAGTCATGGCAAACCAGCGTGGCGCGCTGTAGATCAAGGCCGCGCAACAGTGCGGTCAGGTTGGCGATGTGGCCGTCCAGGCTGTGTGCCTGTTCGCGTACCGGCTTTTCCGACAGGCCGAAGCCGATCATGTCGGGAATGACGACGCGGTAGCCCGCCGCGGTGAGCGGTGCCACGAAGTCGCGATACAGGAAGCCCCATGTCGGATTGCCATGCAGCAGCACGACAGGATCGCCGGCGCCTTCGTCCACGTAGTGCATGCGCCAGCCGTTCACGCGTGCGAAGCGCGGCTGGAACGGCCATTGGCGACGAACCGCCTCAGGCAAATCGATGTCGGTCATCGCGGTGGATGTTAGGAAGCGACGCCTTGTTCGTCTACGGTGCCGGTGTTGCTGCGGATTCAGGAGGCATCGATGCCAGATCGATATGCGCGGTACACGCGCCTTCGCTTCGACCGGCCGCATCCGCGCGTACTGAGGATCACCATGGGCAGCGGACAGGAACGGCCCAACCCGGTCGATGCGGTGATGCACCGCGAGCTGGGCGAGATCTGGCGCGACGTCGACGCCGATCCGGAGGTTAATTCCGTCATCATCACCGGCGCCGGGCGCGCCTTCTCGGCTGGCGGCGACTTTGCGATGATCGAGGAGATCATGGCGGACTTCGAGACGCGCGCGCGGGTTTGGAAGGAGGCGCGCGACCTCGTCTACAACATCATCAACTGCGGCAAGCCGGTGGTGAGCGCGATGCGCGGACCGGCGGTTGGTGCTGGCCTGGTTTGCGGCCTGCTGGCCGATGTGTCGATCGCCACGAAGGACGCGCGCATTATCGATGGCCACACGCGTCTCGGCGTCGCAGCGGGCGATCATTCGGTGATCGTGTGGCCGCTGCTGTGTGGACTGGCGAAGGCAAAGTACTATCTGTTGCTGTGCGACGCGGTGTCGGGTGCCGAGGCCGAACGGATCGGCCTGATCTCGCTGGCGGTGGACGACGCCGAACTGGATGCGAAGGCGCTGGAGATCGCGGTGCGACTGGCCGAAGGTGCGCAGAGCGCGATCCGCTGGACCAAGTATGCGCTGAACAACTGGCTGCGGCTGGCGGGTCCGTCGTTCGACGCGTCGCTGGCGCTGGAGTTCATGGGCTTCACTGGGCCCGAGGCGAAGGAGGGGCTGGCGTCGCACAAGGAGAAGCGTCGTCCCATCTTTCCGCCTAATTCGGCGGTGTAGCCGGCTCCGACCGGTCCTGGGGAACACCGTCCCTTATCGGCGGAGGGAACGGCAAGACGCGTGACGGAGACGCCAGTTGATATGGATCAAGGATGCTTCTCTGAGAACCGCGTAGTGCCGTTCGGACGTCCGCGGGCGTTGTGCGTGAAATGGACGTTCATCTGGGCCGAATACACGGTTCGAGGATTTAAATCATGTCTGAGACCATCCTGTCGTCGCCGGCGGCCCCGGCCGGGAAGGCATCGAGCCCGGAGATCGATCTCGAGAAGGCGCCGGTTGGCGAAGTCGTCGCCAAGCTGAATGTTCAGACCGACCGGGGGTTGAGCAGCTCTGAGGCGCAGCAGCGTCTCGGTCGATACGGCCCGAATGCCCTGGTCGAGAACGAGGAGAGCTTCGCGGCGAAGCTCCTGGGGCGTTTCACGGGGCCGATTGCCTATATGATCGAGGCGGCAGCGCTGGTGTCCGCAGCGATCGGCCACTGGGAAGACTTCGCGATCATCGCGGCACTGCTTCTGTTCAATGTCGCACTTGAGATGTGGCAGGATCGGAAGGCATCGAGTGCGCTGGCGGCGCTCAAGAAGGGGCTTGCGCCCGAAGCCGTCGCCATGCGGGACGGCAAGTGGCAGACGGTGCAGGCCTCTACGCTGGTGCCTGGTGACATCGTCAAGATCCGCCTCGGAGTCATCGTGCCTGCCGACCTGCGGATGGTGAATGGCGATTACGCATCCATAGATCAGGCCGCACTCACCGGTGAATCCCTGCCGGTGGCCAAGAAAGTCGGCGACGAAGCTTACTCGGGCAGCGTGGTCAAGCAGGGCGAGATGGACGCGGTTGTCATCGCCACCGGCTCGAACACGTTCTTCGGCCGCACCGCCAAGCTGGTGGCAGGCGCCGGTGCCGCCAGCCACGCGCAGAAGGCGATGTTCCAAATCGGTAACTTCCTCATCGTTGTGGCGGTGGTGCTCGCCGCCATCATGGTCGCGTTCCGCGTCTACCATGACATCGTCATCGTCGATACCTGGGGCCTCAGCGACGCACTCGGCATCCTGCAATTCGTGCTGGTGTTGCTGGTGGCCTCCATTCCGGTGGCGATGCCCACGGTGTTCTCGATCACCATGGCGCTCGGAGCGCTCGCCCTCTCGAAGGAAAAGGCGATCGTCTCAAAGCTCTCGGCGATCGAGGAAATGGCTGGTGTGGACATCCTCTGCTCGGACAAAACGGGCACGCTGACCAAGAACCAGCTCACGCTCGGCGACCCGGTGATGCTTGCCGCCACCGATCCGCAAGACTGCGTCCTCGCCGCCGCGCTCGCGTCACGCATCGAGGACCGCGACGCGATCGACACAGCGGTGATCACCGCGCTGAAGGACCAGAGCGCCCTGCAGGCGTGGAAGCAGTCGAAGTTCGTGCCATTCGATCCGGTCACGAAGCGCACCGAAGCAACAGTGACGGACCCCGCCGGCAAGTCCGTCGTGGTGGCCAAGGGCGCCCCGCAGGCGATCGTCGATCTCGCAAAGCCCGCGGCGGATGTCGCGGCGAAGGTCGCGCAGACGGTCGCGGCGCTGGCGTCGAAGGGATCGCGGGCGCTGGGCGTGGCGCGGTCGGCCGACGGCGGCGCTACCTGGTCGCTGCTCGGCATCCTGCCAATGTTCGACCCGCCGCGCGACAATTCGAAGGCGACAATCGACGAGGCGAACGAGAAGGGCGTCAAAGTCAAGATGGTGACCGGAGACGATACCGCCATCGCCATCGAGACCGCGCGCCAACTCGGCATGGGCACACACATCATCCCGGCGGCCGACGCATTCCCGAAGGACATGGATCCGAACAACGTCCCGCCTCAGATCGTCGACGCGATCGAGCGGGCAGATGGATTCGCCCGCGTTTTCCCCGAACACAAATACGCCATCGTCAAGGCGCTGCAGTCGCGCGGCCATATCGTGGCGATGACCGGCGACGGCGTGAACGACGCACCGGCGCTCAAGCAGGCGGACTGCGGTACCGCCGTGTCAGGCGCCACCGATGCGGCGCGCGGTGCAGCGGCACTGATCCTTACCGCCCCCGGTTTGTCGGTGATCAACAGCGCGATCGACGAGGCGCGGCGGATCTTCGGCCGCATCACAAGCTACACGATCTACCGCGTGTCGCTGACAATGGACATCATGTTCCTCGTGGTGCTGTCGTCGATCTTCCTCGGCTTTCAGCCCCTGACGGCCGCCATGATTGTCGTAATGTCGCTGCTCGATGACGTGCCGATCATGACCATCGCGTACGACAACACCCGGGTGAGCGAGCAGCCGATCCGCTGGGAGATGCCCAAACTGCTCGGCGTGTCCGCTGTGCTCGGGTTCTTCTCGATCGTGCAGTCGTTCGGGCTGTTGCTGGCGGGGGTCGAGGTGATCAACCATCCGGCCCACAGCGAATGGTTCGGCCTCGCGAGCACGATACAGTTGCAGACTGTTATGTTCCTCCAATTGGTGGCAGGCGGTCACCTGCTGCTGTTCGTCACCCGCAGTGAGCGCTGGTTCTTCCTGCCGCCGTTCCCAGCCGCGCCCCTGTTCTGGGCCATCGTGCTCACGCAGGTGGTGGCGGTCGCGATGTGCGCCGCAGGCTGGCTGGTGGAGCCGATCTCGTGGACAATGATCGCTGGTGTCTGGATCTACAACATCGCCTGGATGTTCGTGATGGGAGGGGTACGGCAGGTGACGGAGCGGTTCGCCAACCATCGCACGGCACGGCATCTCAAGAGCGTGGACCTCGTGAACCAGGCGCTGCACCCGCAGGCGGGCGCGTTCGCCAAGTCGCCCGTGGCTGGGTGATAGGAGAGGGCATATGGACTATCGGAGGAAGTTCGTCGTCGAACCGGGCACGAAGGTCCGGCTCGACAAGGTCGATCCCGCCAATACCGGTCCACACGAGTCGCACGAGCAGGCGATGCCGGAGATCGCAAAGCACGTCGCGCGCATGGACCGGCTGCAGTACCTGCTCTACGCCGACGGCGACCAGTCTCTGCTCGTGGTGTTACAGGCGCTCGACGCGGGCGGCAAGGACGGCGTGGTGCGACACCTCTTCAGTGGCATGAACCCGCAGGGCACGACCTCGGTCGGGTTCAAACAGCCGAGTAAGGTCGAGGCCGCCCACGACTTTCTGTGGCGCGCCCACCTGAGGGCGCCGGGCAAGGGCGAGGTGGTGGTCTTCAACCGTTCGCATTACGAAGACGTGTTGGTGGTGCGTGTGCATAAGCTCGCCCCAAAGTCAGTGTGGTCCAAGCGCTATGACCTCATCAACGACTTCGAGAAAATGCTGAGCGCAAACGGCACGCGCATCCTCAAGTTCTTCCTGCATATCAGCCCTGAGGAACAACTCGCACGTTTCGAACAGCGGCTCGACGACCCAAATCGACACTGGAAGATCAGCGAGTCCGACTACACCGAGCGCGAACTCTGGCCACAGTACATCGAGGCGTTCGAGGATGCCATGGAGAAGACCAGCACACGCCACGCGCCATGGTACGTCATCCCGTCGAACCACAAGTGGTTCCGCGATCTCGCCATCTCGCAGATCGTCGCGGAGACCATGGAGGAGATGGGGTTGAAGTTGCCGCCCACGCAGGTCGACATCAACGAAATCCGGCGCAAATTCCATGCGGCCGCGCGGGAGGAGAAGCGCAGCGGCAAGCGAACTCTGAACGACGCCCAAAAGTCCAAGTAACGCCCTCGCCATGCCGGGCTGGCTGTTCGCCTCGCTGCACGGCTACCGGATTGGATTTCTGCCACGTGATTTGGTTGCCGGGGTGATGCTGGCGGCGATCGCCATCCCGGGGCAGCTCGCGACCGCCCGGCTGGCGGGCATGCCGCCTGAAACAGGGCTCTATGCCTTTACCGCCGGATCACTCGCCTTCGCCATCTTTGGCGCCAATCGCTTTATGTCGGTCGCGGCGGATTCGACCATCGCGCCGATCTTTGCCGGCGCTCTGGCCTCGATCGCCGTCGCCGGCACGGCACACTACGCGGAGCTGGCGACGCTCCTGGCCCTCATGGTTGGCATCGTTCTCGTCGCGGTCGGTCTGCTTCGGGCCGGTTGGCTCGCCACCCTGCTTTCGGTTCCTGTCACCACGGGCTTTCTGGCAGGCATCTCGATCCACATCATTGTCGGCGAGCTGCCGACCCTTCTGGGAATCTCCGGGGAGACGGGGCATCTGCTCGTGCGCCTGGTCCACATCCTCAGCCGGATTGGAGACGCCAATGCCTGGACGCTTGCGATCGGCGTTTGTGTTCTGGCCGTGACGATGGGCACGGCGCTGATCAGCTCCAGGGTTCCTGGAGCGCTGATCGGCCTTTTTGGGGCGGGGCTCGCCGTGGCATTGTTCCATCTCAATGCACGCGGCGTCAGCGTGCTCGGCCCCCTTTCGGTACGGCTGCCCGGACTGGCCTTGCCACCCTGGCCCGGGATTGATGAACTGGGGCGGCTGGTGCCGCTCGCGCTGGTGGTTGCCATGGTGTGCATCATGCAGACGGCGGCAGTGGCAAGCACGTTCCCGTCGGACGAAGGGAAGCCCGACGACGTCAGCCAGGATTTTGCCGGTGTTGGCGCCGGCAGCGTACTTGCTGGCCTGATCGGCAGCTTCGCCGTCGATTCAAGCCCGCCCAGCACAGCGATCGTCCGCGAGTCCGGCGGGCGCTCCCAGATCGCCTCGCTCACCGCCGTCAGCCTGATGATCGCCCTCGTGGTCCTGGCGGCGCGGCTGACCGCCTATCTGCCCCATGCCGCGCTCTCCGGCATTCTTGTCTACATCGCACTGCGCATCTTCCGTCTTGGCGAGATGATCCGGATCTATCACCGAGGCGGGCTCGAAATTCTCCTGGTGGCGGCCTGCGCAGGGCTCGTCATCATCCTGCCGATCGAGACCGGTATGTTGCTCGCCATCGTCCTCTCCTTCATGCACAGCCTCTATATCGTCGCGCGGCCGCACTGCGTCGAACTGGCGAGGGTGCCTGGAACCACGGTGTGGTGGCCGCCGAGCGCGGCCATGCAAGGCGAGCATGAGCCCGGGGTGCTCGTCTTTGCTCCGGGTGTGCCGCTCAATTTCACCAATGCCGCGCGCATCTGTAGTGATATGAAATCGGCCGTCGCCGGCAAGCAGCAACCGGTAAAGCTGCTGGTCATCGAGGCCAGCAGCATGATCGACATCGACTATACCGGTTCACAGATGCTGCAGCAGGCCATCGTCGAGCTGAGAGCGAAGGGCATTGCAATCGCAGTCGCCCGGCTGTCGGGCGGGCAGGCTCAACGTCAGGCAAGCCACTCGGGCTTGCTCGAAGCCATTAACGCGGACCACGTGTTCCTGTCCGTCGAGGACGCGGTGCGGAAGCTCGGACCGAACCAGGCCGACGCACACGAGAGTCATGGGCAGGCAGGTTGAGCCTATCGAGGGAACAACGCCAGCCGCGAACTCTGCCACCGCCGGTGTGTTCGGAAAAGCAGTCGACCGACTGGAGCTTGTAGGCGTTGAGCCGGAGGTTGGCCTCCGATGATGTGTCTCTTGCTGCGCGTCGGTGATCGCGTCGGATTGCGCCGGCGCCACTAGCCTGGCGACCTGTGGATGCATCCCCGCCGCCGAGGTGCGCGCGCTCATTGTCGACGCGCGAAGTCCTGTTTGCTGCTGTCGCCGTTTCCGAAGGCGTATTCGACGACATTCGTTGTTATGAACTTGGCTCCGGTGCAGGCGGACGAGGCATCCATCCCACAGTGGATCCGGCGATCGCAGCATTATGCCCGCCCCAGGAGACTGGAGATCGACAGGGAAGTGCTGGTTGATGGAGCCGCACTCAGTCTTTGCGCTCGGTCGACGTGGAAAACGGCCAGGCGCGCTGGAAAACGGCCAGTAGAAAGGCGGTGCTCAGACCGAACACCAGCATACCGCAGATTGCTTCCAATGGACCCATCAGCCTCCAGCGGGCGTCTACGTTGATGACGTCTGCGCCAAGGGTTGTGATCATTTGCAGGGAGAAATACATCGCACGTGCGAAATCCGGCACTGCGTCAAGCCAGACATAGGCGGCCGCCCAAAGCGACGCTTCAATTCCGTGCAGAGTCGCCAGCAGCAGCGCGGTAAAACCAATCACTACAGGAAAAAGCAGACTGAAATGAGCGCCCCGCCGAGCGCGCGGCAGCATTGAATCGAAGCATCTTGCCAGCAAGACGCGGATCAGACCCAGGCCGAACGCATGCGCAACGAGCGACACGGTGACCAGCAGCAGACCCCAAAACCAGTCCCAAGCCCAGGCATCCGTTGTTCCGACAGGCAACATTGCCCACCCCTCGCGTCTCGCCGGTTTTGCCTGGCCAGTCCATGCAGGCTGATGAGAATCAGGATTGATCTGGATCAATGCGGACTGGGGTTGTAAGGTGACGCTGATAAGCCATCTGCCGCCCGGGTTCAACGAGCGCGTGCCGTGGCGAGGAGTTCGAATGGATGGGCGTCAGTTCTGGTCGAGATCTGCGCTCGACGGTTTCCGCATGAGAACATTGCCGGTGACGTCGGATTCCCGAGTTGTCGCATCTTATATTCGTCGACCATTTGCCGTACGCTGCCGCATTCTGGCCTTGGCGGTGGTGCTGCCATTCGCGAGCTGCAAGGTCGGTCCCGACTTCGCCGCGCCGACCGCGCCGGTCGCGGGCAACTGGCTGGAGTCGGGCGACGCATCGGTTCGTACCGATCGTCAGGACTACGAGCAGTGGTGGGCAGCGTTCAACGACCCCACGCTGAATCACCTGATCGATCTGGCCTATCGACAAAATCTTACCCTGATGGCCGCCGGCACCAGGGTGCTCGAAGCGCGCGCCACACTTGGCGTCGCGGTCGGCGAGTTCTACCCGCAAACGCAGCAGATCGGCGCGAATGTAGGCTATAACCAAGCCAGTCAGGTTGATCCGACCTCGAATCCGCAGCACGAGCTTGAGAACTACTGGCGCGCTGCGCTGAACACCCAGATCGCCTGGGAGGTGGACCTGTGGGGCAAGTTCCGCCGCGGCGTGGAATTGGCCGATGCGTCATATCTGGCATCGATCGCCACCTACGACGATGTCCTGGTGACGCTGCTGAGCGATGTTGCCACGACGTATATCGGCATACGCACGCTCCAGCAGCAGATCTATATCGCACGCGAGAACGTGTTGAAGCAGCGCAAGGCGCTGCAGATTGCCACCGATCGTTGGCACGGCGGCACCGCCACGGCGCTAGACGCGTATCAGGCGCAGAATGTCCTGGAGCAGACGGAATTGATGATTCCGCAACTCACCGCGCAACTGCAGCAGGGTGAGGATGCGCTCCGCGTGCTGCTGGGCATGACGCCGGCGTCGTTGGACGTGCTGCTCGCCGGTCCGGAGACCATACCGGTCCCTCCGAACGACGTCGCGGTGGGCATTCCGGCCGATCTGATTCGCCGACGGCCGGACATTCGCAGCGCTGAACTCAAGGCCGCCGCCCAGAGCGCACAGATCGGGTTGGCCAAGGCCGATCTGTTCCCGGCATTCTCGCTCACCGGCGCGTTCGGCACCGTGGCAGGAACGACGGGCAGCAACCGTCTGAACGGCGTGTTCACCGCACCGGGCATCCAGTTCGCATTCGGCCCCACGTTCAGTTGGCCGATCCTCAACTACGGACAGATCACCAACAATGTGCGGGTGCAGGACGCGCGCCTTCAGACCCTGCTGATCGAATACCAGAACACGGTGTTGAGGGCGCAGCAGGAAGTGGAAAACGGTCTGAGCGGATACCTGCAGGGACGCCAGCAGGTCGTTTTCCTGCGGCGCAGCGTCGCGGCGGCCAGCAGTGCGCTTCGCATCGCGCTCGATCAGTACCTGCTGGGAACCAGGGACTTCACCACGGTGCTGACCGCCGAGCAGAACCTGTATCAGGCGCAGAGCAACCTCGCCACGGCGGAGGGCAATCTCTCAACCAGCCTCGCATCTTTGTACCGGTCACTTGGCGGTGGATGGCAGATACGAGAGGGGAATGATGTCGTGAATGACGCCACGCGCGACGAAATGCGCAGCCGTACCAATTGGGGCGGTCTGCTGCCGCCTGCCGGCCAGCCACAGCAGCCGACGCCCGGCCTTCCCGGTCCCGCCGACCGCGGCCCCGACGTGCGGGCACCGCAATGGTGAGCGTTCTGCGCACGATCGCGGCGGCCGGTCGCAAAGCGCCGAAATGGCGCGCCGTTGCCGCCATGGTGCTCGTGCTTGTCGGTGCGGCCGGGCTTTGGGACCAGTGGGGGCAAAGCCCGATCGGTGCGGATGCAAAGCCGCTTGCCGTGTCACCGCCGACCACCTCGGACGTGGCCCAGGTGCAACCGCCGACGGCTCCGACAATCCCGGTGGTTCAACCGAAGGTCCAGACTGTCAGCGAGTCGCTGGAGATCACCGGCAATGCCGCTGCCGTCAATCAGGTGAAACTGATTGCCCGTGTCGTCGGTTTTCTGGAGCAGATCCACTTCCAGGATGGAGCACTGGTCAGGAAGGGCGACCTGCTGTTCACCATCCAGCAAGACCAGTACAAGGCACAACTGCAACAGGCACAGGCCCAGCTTCAGTTGCAGCAGGCGGCGCTGCTCTACGCGAAGACCGAGGTGGTCCGCTATACGGCGCTGCTCAAGCGCGACGCGGCCACCCAGGTGGATGTCGATCACTGGAATTTCGAACGGGCGAGCGCGGAAGCGAACATCGTGGCGGCCCAGGCGCAGATCGCACTTGCCCAACTCAACCTGGGTTATACCGAGGTCAGGGCGCCGTTCGACGGTCAGATGGGGAAGCACCTCATCGATGTGGGCAACGTGGTCGGCGGCAACGGGCAGGAAGCCGCCCTGGCCGACATCACTCAGCTCGATCCGATCTATGTGGTGGCCAATATCAGTTCGCAACAGGCGTTGCAGATCCGCGCCAACCTGGATCAGCGCCGGCTCACGCTGGCCGAGCTGCAGCGGGTGCCGATCGAGGCCGCGCTGTCGGATGAAACCGGCTTCCCTCACCGCGGCACGATAGAATACGTCGCACCGCAGATCGACGCGGCGACCGGCACGCTGCTGGTCCGCGGCATCATGCGCAACCCGGATCGAACACTGCTCCCTGGCGTTTTCGTCAAGATCCGACTGCCGATGGGGAAGACCGTACAGAGCGCGCTGCTGGTGCCGGACCGCGCGTTGCAGGAGGATCAGGGCGGTCGCTACCTGCTGGTGGTCGAGCAGGACGACGTGATCCGGCAGCATTATGTCCAGCTTGGCGAACTGAGCGGCACCCTGCGCGTCATCACCAGCGGTCTGAAGCCGGATGATCGCGTGGTGGTCGGCGAGCTCTGGCGCGCGACGCCGGGGACCAAGGTGGTGCCGCAACTGACCACCATCGGTGGCTAGGACGCACGCCGATGATCTCCAAATATTTCATCGAGCGCCCCGTCCTCGCCAATGTGCTGGCGATCGTCCTGGTGCTGCTCGGTGCCGTCTCGCTGTTCCGCCTGCCGGTGTCGGAATATCCCAATGTGGTGCCGCCCACCGTTTCGGTGACGGCAAGCTATCCGGGTGCCAGCGCACAGACTGTGATCGACACGATTGCCTTGCCGATCGAACAGCAGGTGAACGGCGTCGACCGCATGCTCTACATGGAATCGACCAGTGCCTCCGACGGCACCTACAACCTGACAGTGACGTTCGCGATCGGAACCGACCCTGATATCGACCAGGTGCTGGTGCAGAACCGGGTGCAGCTTGCCCTGGCGTCGTTGCCTGAACCCGTGCAGGCCCAGGGGGTCAGCGTTCAGAAGAAGAACACCGCGATCCTGCAGATCGTCACGCTCGATTCGCCGGATGGCAAGTACGACAGCCTGTTCATGAGCAACTATGCGACGATCAACCTGACCAATGTGCTGGCGCGACTGCCGGGTGTCGGCAGTGTCAAGGTGTTCGGCGCAGGCAACTACTCCATGCGCGTCTGGATCGACCCGCAGAAGCTCTATTCATTCGGCCTGGAACCAAAAGACGTCATCAACGCCATCCGCCAGCAGAGCCAGAACGTGGCGGCCGGGCAGGTCGGCATGCCGCCCGCGCCAGGCGACACGCAATTCCAGTACACCGTGGACATCCAGTCACGCCTGAACGATCCAAGTCAGTTCGGCGACATCGTGGTCAAGGACCAGACCGCGCAGGGCGGGCGCCTGATCTACGTCCGCGATGTTGCGCGCATCGAACTTGGTGCGCAGACCTATGCGCAGGATTTCAAGCTGAACGGCAGGCCCGCCGCCGGCATCGCCATCTATCAGACGCCTGAGTCCAACTCGCTGCAGGTCGGCAAGGAGATCGCGGCAGCGATGGCGGCGATGGCGCGCCGCTTCCCGGAGGGACTGCACTATTCCATCCCCTACGACACCACGACGTTCGTCAATGACTCGATCAACGAGGTCTACAAGACGCTGTATCAGGCCGGCATCCTGGTGCTGATCGTCATCCTGGTGTTTCTGCAGAACTTCCGCGCCACGCTGGTTCCGGCCACCACGGTGCCGGTCACCATCATCGGTGCTTTCGCGGCGATGGCGGCGATGGGCTTCACCGTCAACCTGTCCACCCTGTTCGGCATCGTGCTGGCGATCGGCATCGTGGTGGACGATGCCATCGTCATCGTGGAGGGCGTTTCCAAGTATATCGAGCAAGGCATGTCCGGCCACGACGCGGCCATCAAGGCGATGGACGAACTGTTCGGACCGGTGGTCGGCATCACGCTGGTGTTGATGAGCGTGTTCCTGCCGGCCGCTTTCGTTCCCGGCCTGACCGGCAACATGTTCGCCCAGTTCGCGCTGGTGATCGCGGCGACGGCGCTGATCAGCGCGGTGAACGCCGCAACGCTCAAGCCGACGCAATGTGCCATGTGGCTGCGCACCCCGGTACCCCCGGAACAACGCAACTTCTTCTACCGCGGGTTCAACCGGATCTACGACCCGATGGAGCGCGGCTACGCGGCGTTCATCGGCCGCATGGTGCGCTACAGCGGCATCATGGTGGTGATCGCCCTGTTGGTCGCCGGCGCGGGCATCTGGGGACTCGCCCGGCTGCCGACGGCGTTCATCCCGATCGACGACCAGGGCTATCTGATCATGGCGCTGCAGTTGCCGGAGGGCGCGTCGCTGGGCCGCGCGACAGCGGCGCTGGAGCAGGCCGCCAAGGCGGCACGCGAGATACCCGGCGTCCAGCAGACGATCGCGCTGTCAGGGGTCTCCGTGCTCGACAACAGCGCCGATCTCGCCAATGCGGGAACCGGCTGGGTCATGCTCAAACCGTTCGCCGAACGCCTGAAGGCAGGCGACCAGGACCTGCTGACGATCTACCAGCGCCTGCAGAAGGCGGTCGCCTCGCTGCCTGACGGACAAGCGTTCGTGCTGCCGCCGCCGCCGATCCAGGGGATCGGCAATGCCGGCGGTTTCCAGATGCAGCTCGAGCTGCTCGGCGGCAGCTTCGACTATCAGAAGCTGAACAATCTGACGCAGGAGATCATCAAGCAGGCCAGTAGCGATCCCGCGCTGGCGAACGTGCTTTCCACGTTCAAGCCCGATGCGCCGCATGTCGCACTGACCGTGGATCGCGCCAGGGCGGAAACCCTGCGGGTGTCCGTGGGCGACATATTCTCGACGCTCACCGACTATGTCGGATCGACCTACGTCAATCAGTTCAACAAGTTCGGCTTATCGCTGCAGGTCTATGTCCAGGCCAACTCGCAGTACCGCCTGCATCCGGACGACCTGCTGAATCTATATGTGCGCAGCCAGGACGGGCAAATGGTGCCGATCGGTGCGGTCGCGCATCTCAGCCCGGTGGTCGCGCCGCCGCTGATCACGCTGTACAATCTCTACCCGTCGGCCACGATCGTCGGCGGCCCCGCGCGCGGCTTCAGCTCGGGCCAGGCAATCGTCGCCATGGAGCAGATCGCCAGACGGGTACTGCCGAGCGACGTCAGCTTCGAATGGACGGCGATGTCGTACCAGGAGAAAATCACCGGCAACCAGCTCTACTATGTGTTCGGCCTGTCCGTGCTCCTGGTCTATCTCTGCCTGGCCGGTCAGTACGAAAGCTGGATCCTGCCACTGGCCGTGCTGTCGGCGGTGCCGCTGGCACTGCTCGGTCCGGTCATCGCCCTCACCAGCCTGGGTGCCGCCAACAATCTCTACACCCAGATCGGCCTGATGCTGCTGATCGCGCTGTCGGCCAAGAACGGCATCCTGATCGTCGAGGTCGCGCGCGAGCGGCGCATGGTCGACGGTTTGTCCATCCTGGAATCGGCGGTCGAGGCATCGCGGACCAGGTTCCGGCCGATCCTGATGACGTCGTTCGCCTTCATCCTGGGCGTGCTGCCACTGGTTCTCGCGACCGGCGCGGGCGCCAATGCCAGGAAATCGCTCGGCATCAGCGTGTTCAGCGGCATGATCGCTTCGACCTGCCTCGCCGTGTTGTTTGTACCGTCGTTCTTCGCCGTGCTGCAGCGGTTCGAAGAATGGCGGAGGCGCGGAAAGCATCCGACCGTCGGCGACGGTATCGGCCACGAGAAGGTGCCGGCCACTGGCGAGGCGCGCTAAGTCGCTCGCCTATTCCGGCAGCAGCTCGATCGCATCCCCGACTGCGAAGCGGCCGCCCTCGATCACCGCGGCATGCACGCCAAGTTCGACGTGGCCGTACAGTTGCCGCAGCTCCTCCAGCGGATCGACGTCACGCTCCGCCGTCTCAGGATTGACCTGGGTCGCGGCGCAGCGAGTGACTGGCCTGGTCACCCGCAGCACGGCGCCGCCGACCTGGATCTGCTGACCGACCCAGCCACGCTCGCTCCACGCCGGTGCGCCGCTGAACCAGACATTGCCGCGGAAGCGCCGTCGGTGCCGGCGCGCGCCCACCTTCGCCTCGTAGTCGCGCAGGCTGGCGAGGTTGATCAGGCTGACCACCTTTTGGCGCTGGTCGCAGAAGCTGTGGCCCGGTACGTGGTGGAAGCGGGGCGTGCCGCGCGCATCCTCGCCCAGGTAGCCGGTCAGGAACGTCGCGATCCGCTCGCGCCCCGCATCGGTCAGCGCATTCTCCACCACCGCCGAACCGTCGGGGGCGCGGATCGCCAGCATACCGTTGCGCGGTTCGAAAAACGAGAACAGCGCCGCGATGCGGGCGTTCTTCATCTGGCACATGAAGTTGGTCTTCTGTTGCCAGTTCGGCTGTGCCGGATCGAACCCGGAATCGCCCTGCGCCAGGGCGAAGGCACGGTCCCACGGGATGCAGCCGCCCTCCTCCACTTCGGCCGCCTCCAGTGCCTCGGCAGTCAGGCCCTTCACCGGATAGCGGTACAGGTATTCGATGCGCATCGTGCGGTCCCTCTTGCGTCTCAGTTTGCCTGGACCCACCTGAATTGCCAAAGGGTCATGTTTCCGTTGCCTGATGAGGGATGGGATGAGACCGGTCGCCTACGAACAGGGACACAGAGATGGACATTGAGAAATTCACCGAGCGGACGCGCGGCTTCCTGCAAGCTGCCCAGACGATCGCGATCCGCGAGTTCCACCAGCAGATCACCCCACAGCACCTGCTGAAGGCGCTGCTGGACGACGAGGAAGGCGCGGCCGCCGGCCTGATCAAGGCCGCGGGCGGCGATCCGAAGGCGGCGCTGACGGTGGTCGAAACCGAGCTCGCGCGCCAGCCCAAGGTGCAAGGGTCGGGCGCCGGCCAGCCGCAGATCACGCCCGAGTTGGTGCGGCTGCTGGATGCCGCACAGCAGAGCGCGACCAAGGCCGGCGACGAGTACGTGGCGCAGGACCGGCTGCTGGTGGCGATCGCCGCCTCCGACACGCCGGCCGCCCGTGCGCTGCGCAACGCCGGCGCCAATCCGCAGGAGCTGGAGAAGGCGGTCAACGACATCCGCAAGGGCCGCAAAGTCGACAGCCCCAACGCCGAATCCAGCTTCGACGCGCTGAAGAAATATGCTCGCGACATGACCGCGCTGGCACGCGATGGCAAGCTCGATCCGGTGATCGGCCGCGATGAGGAAATCCGCCGCACCATCCAGGTGCTGGCGCGTCGCACCAAGAACAATCCCGTCCTGATCGGCGAACCCGGCGTCGGCAAAACCGCCATCGTCGAGGGGCTCGCGCTGCGCATTGTCAACGGCGACGTACCCGAGGCGCTGAAGGGCAAGCAGCTGCTGTCGCTCGATCTCGGTGCCATGGTCGCAGGGTCGAAGTACCGCGGCGAGTTCGAGGAACGGCTGAAGGCGGTGCTGAAGGAGGTAGAGGCGGCGCAGGGCCACGTCGTGCTGTTCATCGATGAGCTGCACAACCTGGTGGGCGCAGGGCGCGCCGAAGGCTCGATGGATGCGTCGAATCTGATCAAACCGGAGCTGGCGCGCGGCACGCTGCACTGCATCGGTGCCACCACGCTCGACGAGTACCGCAAGCACATCGAAAAGGACGCCGCCTTGGCGCGACGCTTCCAGCCGGTGTTCGTGGGCGAGCCGTCGGTCGAGGACACGATCTCGATCCTGCGCGGCATCAAGGAGAAGTACGAGCTGCACCACGGCGTGCGCATCACCGACGGTGCGCTGGTGGCCGCGGCGACGCTGTCCAACCGCTACATCACCGACCGATTCCTGCCCGACAAGGCGATCGACCTGGTGGACGAGGCGGCGAGCCGGCTGCGCATGGAGGTCGACAGCAAGCCCGAGGAACTGGACGAGCTCGATCGCCGGGTGATCCAGCTCAAGATCGAGCGCGAGGCGCTGCGCAAGGAGAACGATGCGGCGTCGCGGGATCGGTTGGTCAGGCTGGAAAAGGAGCTGGCGGAACTCGAGGACGAGTTGAATGCGCTGACCGCCAAGTGGCACGCCGAGAAGGAGCAGGTGCAGGAGACCCAGAAGCTGAAGGAGCGGCTGGATCAGGCACGCAGCGAGGTCGAGATCGCCCAGCGCCAGGGAAACTGGGCCCGTGCATCCGAGCTGCTGTACGGCGTTATCCCCGACATCGAGAAGAAGATGGCCGCGGCCTCCGACGGCAAGTTGGTCAACGAGGCGGTCACCGAGTCGCAGATCGCCGGGGTGGTGTCCCGCTGGACCGGCATTCCGGTGGACAAGATGATGGAAGGCGAGCGCGACAAGCTGCTGCACATGGAACAGCAGTTGCGCAAGCGCGTCGTGGGTCAGGAGGAGGCGCTGAAGGCGGTCGCCAATGCGGTGCGTCGCGCGCGTGCCGGATTGCAGGATCCGAACCGGCCGATCGGCAGCTTCCTGTTCCTCGGGCCCACCGGCGTCGGCAAGACCGAGACCTGCAAGGCGCTCGCCGAGTTTCTGTTCGACGACGAGCGTGCGATGGTGCGCATCGACATGAGCGAGTTCATGGAGCGCCACGCGGTGTCGCGGCTGATCGGCGCCCCACCCGGGTATGTCGGCTACGACGAGGGCGGTGTGCTGACCGAGGCGGTGCGGCGTCGGCCGTATCAGGTGATCCTGTTCGACGAGGTGGAGAAGGCCCACGAGGACGTGTTCAACGTGCTGCTGCAGGTGTTGGACGACGGCCGGCTGACCGACGGCCAGGGTCGCACGGTGGACTTCAAGAACACCATCATCGTGCTGACCTCCAACCTGGGCAGCGACATCCTGGCGGCACAGCCGGACGGCGAGCCGACCACGATGGTGCAGGGGCAGGTGATGAACGTGGTGCGTCACCACTTCCGGCCCGAATTCCTCAACCGGCTGGACGAGATCATCCTGTTCCGCCGCCTGCAGCGCAGCGACATGGCAAGCATCGTGCAGATCCAGCTCGATCATCTCCGCAAGCTGTTGGAAGATCGCAAGATCGGGCTGGAGCTGGATCGCAGCGCGCTCGAATGGCTGGCGGGCGAGGGCTACGACAGTACCTATGGCGCGCGGCCACTGAAGCGGGTGATCCAGCGCAGCCTGCAGAACCCGCTGGCGTCGCTGATCCTGGAAGGCGCGATCAAGGAAGGCGACACGGTGCATGTGTCCGCTGGATCGCAGGGGCTGACGATCAACGGGCAGCTGGCGGAAGCGGCGTGAGATCAATCCCTCCCGCTCCCCAACGGGGTGGGAGGGAGTTCACCGCAGCGAACGGCGGAATTAGGGAA
Organism: uncultured Alphaproteobacteria bacterium; assembly: GCA_963819855.1. Lineage (GTDB taxonomy): Bacteria > Pseudomonadota > Alphaproteobacteria > Acetobacterales > Acetobacteraceae > JAMXLO01. The sequence goes on along the minus strand of CAWFYC010000030.1, from coordinate 22,348 downwards.
TAATTAGTACGTAGAATACCGAATTGCGCGACCGCTCGGGTCCTCTAGACCTGCGGGCAACGCGTCATTCGAAAGGACCGGCGTGGCCAGCCCGTCGCTCTCCCGGTCCAGCCCTCCCGGAGCGTCTCCGCGGCGACGGCTGGAACTGTTGGTATTTGCCGTGCTGGCCGTTCTGGTCTGGCCGGTAATTACCGTCGGTGTCGTCGGTGGCTGGGGCCTTGCCGTCTGGATGTATCAGCAATTCAACGGCCCGCCAGGGCCGCCATCGCATTCGTAACGCGATGGCGACGACCAGGCGTTCCTTCCTGACCCGTGTGCGCCAGGCACCCGTCGTGATCGCCGATACCTGCCTGGCCCGGCAGTTCGTTCACTGCCAGTCATGTGCCGATGCCTGCCCCGAGCAAGCGATCAGCTTCACGCCACGGTTGGGCGGCCCGCCGTTGCCGAGTATCGTCCCCGCCAGGTGCACGGCCTGTGGCGAGTGCCTGTCGTCCTGTCCGGTGAGCGCGATTGCCGTTGCACAGCCGGGTGCCGGTGTCTGAGCGAATGCTCCATATCGCCTCCGCCGTGGTCAAGGCGCGACCTCCCACGCAGGACGCGGTGGCGGCGCGGATCGCGGAACTTGCCGGCGCCGATGTGCTGGCGATCGACCACGGCCGCATCATTGTGGTCCTCGAGGCAAGCCGGCAGCGCGATATCGCGGACACGCTCGATCGCATCGCCGACCTGAACGGCGTGCTGTCCGCCACCCTTGTCTTTGAACACTCGGATGTCTTTGAACACTCGGAACCCGATGGAGACCCCGCATGAACCGTCGCGATCTGCTGAAGGCGCATGCCGGCGCGGTCGCGGCGCTGGCGGCCGGCGTGGTACTGCCTGCCCGCGCGCAGCCGGTGGCCGGCGGCATCGAATCGCTGCAGATCAAGTGGTCCAAGGCCGCCTGTCGCTTCTGCGGCACCGGCTGCGGCGTGATGGTCGGCGTGAAGGAAGGCCGCGTCGTTGCCACCCATGGCGATATGCTGTCCGAAGTGAACCGTGGACTGAACTGTGTGAAGGGCTACTTCCTCTCCAAGATCATGTACGGCGCCGATCGCCTGACCCAGCCGTTGCTGCGCAAACGCGACGGTCGCTACGCCAAGGACGGGGTGTTCACGCCAGTCACCTGGGACGAGGCCTTCGACGTGATGGCAAGCGAGGCCAAGCGCGTGTTGAAGGCGAAGGGCCCGACAGCGCTGGGTATGTTCATGTCCGGCCAGTCCACCATCTGGGAAGGCTACGCCGCCACCAAGCTGATGCGCGCCGGCTTCCGCTCCAACAACCTCGATCCGAATGCACGACATTGCATGGCGTCGGCCGCCTACGCGTTCATCCGCACCTTCGGCATGGACGAGCCGATGGGCTGCTACGACGATTTCGAGCAGGCCGACGCGTTCGTGCTGTGGGGCTCCAACATGGCTGAGATGCACCCGATCCTGTGGACGCGGGTGACCGATCGCCGGCTGTCTTCGCCGCATGTGCAGGTCACGGTGCTGTCCACCTTCACCAACCGCAGTTCCGATCTGGCGGACCTGCCGATCGTGTTCCGGCCGGGTACCGATCTCGCGATCCTCAACTACATCGCCAACCACATCATCACGACGGATCGGGTGCACCAGGACTTCGTGCGCGACCACGCCACGTTCATGCGCGCGCAGACCGACATCGGCTACGGCCTGCGCCCCGAGGATCCGCGCGAGAAGCGGGCGAACGGCGCGGCCGATCCAACGGTGATGACGCCGACGGACTTCGACAGCTACGCGGCCTTCGTGAAGGACTACACGCTGGAGAAGGTCTCGGCGCTGTCCGGCGTCGAGCCCGATCAGTTGCATGCGCTGGCGGAGCTATATGCCGATCCGAAGCGGAAGGTCGTTGTCGTTGTGGACGATGGGCTTCAATCAGCATGTGCGCGGGGTATGGGCGAACCAGCTTTGCTATAACCTGCATCTGCTGACCGGCAAGATCGCCGAACCCGGCAATGGCCCTTTCTCTCTGACCGGACAGCCTTCGGCCTGCGGTACCGCACGCGAGGTCGGCACGTTCGCGCATCGCCTGCCGGCCGACATGGTCGTGACGAACCCCGCGCACCGCAACCATGTCGAGGAGGTCTGGCGTGTGCCGCAAGGCCTGCTGCCGGACAAGCCCGGCTACCACGCCGTGCAGCAGGACCGGATGCTGAAGGACGGCAAGCTCAACTGGTACTGGACGCAGACCACCAACAACGTGCAGGCGGCGCCAAACAGCGCCAACGAAACCTACCCCGGCTATCGCAACCCGGAAAACTTCGTCGTCGTGTCGGAGGCCTATCCCACCGTCACCGCGATGGCGGCCGACCTGATCCTGCCGGCGGCGATGTGGGTGGAGAAGGAAGGCGCCTACGGCAATGCCGAGCGGCGCACCCAGTTCTGGCATCAGTTGGTGGACGCGCCCGGCGAGGCGCGGTCGGATGTCTGGCAGATCGTCGAGTTCTCCAAGCGGTTCACCACCGATGAAGTCTGGCCGGCGGAAACTCTCGCCGCCAATCCGGCGTTTCGCGGCAAGACCCTGTTCGACGTGCTGTTCCGCAACGGCCAGGTCGACCGCTATCCGGCCAGCGACTGCGATCCGGCCTATGCGAACGCCGAGGCGCAGCACTTTGGCTTCTATCTGCACAAGGGATTGTTCGAGGAATATGCCGCCTTCGGGCGCGGTCACGGCCACGACCTTGCGCCGTTCGACACCTACCACCAGACGCGCGGCCTGCGCTGGCCGGTGGTGGACGGCAAGGAGACGCGCTGGCGCTATCGCGAAGGTCTCGATCCCTATGTGAAGCCCGGCGAGAGTGTGCGGTTCTATGGCCGGCCCGACGGGCGCGCGGTGATCCTCACCGCCCCGTATGAGCCGCCGGCCGAATCGCCTGATGCCGACTACAAGTTCTGGCTCGTCACCGGTCGCGTGCTGGAGCACTGGCATTCCGGCTCGATGACGATGCGCGTGCCGGAGCTGTATCGCGCCTTCCCTGGTGCACGCGTGTTCATGAACGCGGTGGACGCGCGCACGCTTGGTATCAACCAAGGCGCGGAGGTGCGGGTGATCTCGCGGCGCGGCGAAATCCGCTCCCGCGTCGAGATCCGCGGCCGCAACCGCATGCCGGAGGGCGTGATCTTCGTGCCCTGGTTCGACGCCAGCCAGTTGATCAACCAGACAACGCTGGACGCGACCGATCCGATCTCCAAGCAGACCGACTTCAAGAAATGTGCGGTCAAGGTGGTGCCGGCATGATGATGCGATGGACGCTGCTGGTCGTGGCGGCGTTGCTTGCCGCCTCGGGCGCAGTTGCGCAACCGACGCCCGACGCACCGCGGCTCATCGGCAATTCGCCGCCAACCACGCCGGTGCCGGCGCTGCCCGTAGCGCGCCCGGTCACCGACGATATCCGGCGCGCGCGCAACTACCCGGAACAGCCGCCGGTCATTCCGCACGCGATCGAGGGCTACCAGATCACGCTGCACACCAATCAGTGCCTCACCTGTCACGCGCGGCAGTTCATCGAGGGTTCCGGTGCGCCGATGATCAGCGTCACGCACTTCATGGACCGCGATGGCCAGGTGCTGGCCGATGTGACGCCGCGGCGCTATTTCTGCAATGCCTGTCACGTGCCACAGACGGATGCGCAGCCGCTGGTGCGCAATACGTTCCGCGACGCATTACAAGCGCGCTGACATGCGCTCCTTGCTTACCTGGCTGAGCAGCCTCTGGTCGGTGGCCAGCTCCCCTGCCACCGCGCTGAGCCTTGGCTTCCTCACACTTGGCGGCTTCGCCTGCGGTCTGGTGTTCTGGGGTGGTTTCAACACCTCGCTGGAGTTCACCAACACCGAGACGTTCTGTCTGTCCTGCCACGAGATGCGCAGCAACGTCTATCAGGAGCTGTCGCACACCGCGCACTTCTCCAACCGGTCCGGCGTGCGTGCGATCTGCTCGGATTGCCACGTGCCACACAACTGGACCAACAAGATCGCGCGCAAAATGCAAGCCTCAAAGGAAGTATGGGGGCATCTGTTCGGCACCGTCAGCACGCGGCAACGGTTCCTGGATCACCGGCTGGAACTGGCCCAGCATGAGTGGGCGCGGTTCAAGGCGAACGATTCGCTGGAGTGCCGCAATTGCCATTCGGCCATTGCCATGGACCTGTCGAAGCAGACCGTACGGGCGGCGCGCATCCACCAGCAGTACCTGCTGACCGGGCTGCGCACCTGCATCGACTGCCACAAGGGCATCGCCCACGAATTGCCGGACATGGCCGGTGTGGCGCCCGGGTGGGCCGAGGCGCCGGAGTTGATCGACACGCGCGATCAGACCCGCTGATCCGGCGGTTCGCTCGCTCCCGGCCCGAGCGGACGCACCATCATCACCGAATCGAGCCAGTGCCCGTGCTTCCAGCCGATCGCCGGCAGTAGCCCTGCGTGCCTGAAGCCGCAGCGCTCGTGCAGGCGGATCGACGCGCGGTTGGCTGAATCGCCGATCACCGCCACCATCAGCCGGAATCCCAGCGTCTCGCAGCGCTCTATCAGCCGCGGCAGCAGCGCCAGCCCGATGCCCTGACCCTGGCGATCCGGCTCCACATAGACCGAGTTCTCCACGGTGAAGCGATATCCCGGACGCGGGCGATACGTTCCGGCAGAGCTGTAGCCCACGACCCGTCCCGCCGCATCTTCCGCAACCAGGTACGGAAACCCCGCCGCCAACAGCGCATCGCGCCGTCGCCCGATTTCCCTCGCGTCAGGCGGGTCAGTCTCGAAGCTGGCGTTCCCATACACAACCGCATGGCCAAAGATGGCGGTGATAGCGGGAACGTCCTCGGGTCGGCTGTCGCGGATCAGCAGTGACATGCGTGAAGCTCGTCGGAATGGTCTGGGGAGCGGATCAACACATGGTCTACCGCACAAGTGGCATACGCCCTACCGTCGGCCGGTCAACATGGAGACGCAAGGTGGCAACCATTCGGGTCGTTTGTGGGCATGACTGTCCGGATATGTGCAGCCTGGTGGCACATGTGGAGAATGACCGCGTCATGCGGATCGAGGGCGACCCCGATCAGCCGTTCACCGCCGGCTTTGCCTGCGCCAAGGTGAACCGCGACGCCGAACTGGTGCACTCGCCCGACCGCATCGCCACACCGTTGCGTCGCGTCGGTGCAAAAGGCGAGGGTAGGTTCGCACCGATCACCTGGGACGCGGCGCTGGACGAAATCACCGCGCGCTGGAAGTCCGTTATCGGGGAGTTGGGCCCGCTGGCGCTGCTCGGCTATTGCTACAGTTCGCATCAGGGCCAGATGAATCGCGGCCTGCCGAACGGGCTGTTCCATGCCATGGGTGTCAGCCGGCTGTGGGCCGGCACGGTGTGCGACAGTTGCATGGAGGCGGCATGGGACGCGACGGTCGGTCCGATCGGCGGCGCCGATCCGGAATCGGTCGTCGAGTCCGATCTGGTGATCTGCTGGGGCGCCGACCTGTTCGCCACCAACGTGCATTTCTGGGCCAAGCTCGAGGAGGTCCGCAAACGCGGCGTGCCGTTCGTGGTGATAGATCCGCGCCGCACGCGCTCGGCGCAGAACGCGGACTGGCACATTCCGATCCGCATCGGCACCGATGCCGCGCTTGCGCTAGGCATCATGCACATCCTGGTGCGCGACAGGCTGTGCGACCGCGACTACATCGCAGCGCACACTCTCGGCTTCGATCGTGTCGAGCGCGAGGTGCTGCCGCGCTTCCCGCCGGACCGCGTCGCTGACATCACGGGCGTGTCGGCGACCGACGTGGAGCGGCTCGCCGCGATGTACGGCGCGGCGAAGCTGTCACTGATCCGGCTGGGCTGGGGCATGACCCGCTTCACCTATGGCGGCCAGGCCCTCCGCACCGTGGCACTGCTGCCCGGCGTCACCGGCGCCTATGGCCGTTACGGCGGCGGCGCGATTAACCTGACGGCGTCGTCGTTCGAATTCAACTACAACTCGCTGCGCAAGCCGTCTGGCCCCGCAACGACACGCACGATCAACCATAATCGCCTCGGCGAGGCGCTGCTGGAACTGACCGACCCGCCGATCCGTGCGCTGTTCATCGCTTCCAACAACCCCGCGATCACCTGTCCGGACAGCGCGAAGACGCGGCGTGGTCTGGCGCGCGAGGACCTGTTCACCGTGGTGCACGACCCGTTCCTGACCATGACCGCGCGCTATGCCGACATCGTGCTGCCGGCGGCGACCTACCTGGAGACCGAGGATTTCTTCCGTGCCTATGGCACCTATTACATGCAGTATTCGCCGCGCGCGGTGGCGCCGCAGGGTGAGGCGTGGTCCAACCTGAAGCTGACGCAGGAGCTGGCGGCGCGCATCGGCGTCACCGATCCGGTGTTCCGCATGTCGGAGCCTGAGCTGCTGCGCGAGCTGTTCCGTGGCGCGAAAGGCGCGGTCGCGGCATTCGATCCCGACGCGCTGCGCGACGCCGGCCCGGTTTCCATCGCAACCAAGGCCGGCCAGCAGTTCCACACGCCCTCGAGCCGATTGGAATTCTATTCGGAGGCGCTGGCAAAACAGGGACTTTCGCCGATGCCGGACTGGCGGCCCGATCCGGTTGAAGCAACGCAGGGTGCGCAATGGCCGCTGCGGCTGCTGACCGGTCCGGGATATTTCCTGAGCCACACAGCATTTTCTGGCGTCGCGTTCCTGCGTCGGCGCGAGGGCACGCCGTACTGTGTGCTGCACCCTGCCGATGCGGATGTCCGCAACCTGCGGGATGGTGATCGCGTGCGCCTGGTGAACGATCGCGGCACGGTCGGGCTTACGTTACACGTGCGCGACGAGATCCAACCGGGCGTGGTGCTGGTTCCAGGTCAGCGCCCTGACGATGAGACAGCGGACGGCACGGTGAACATGCTATGCTCGGATGCCTATACCGACATGGGTGAAGGCGCCACCTATCAGAGCACCTGGCTGGACGTGCGTCCCTGGTAGTGCACAATCGGCCGCGTCGGGAAGGAGCGGCCGATGTCGGACCTGGTCGAGTACGCGTGCAGCGATCACATCGCGACAATCACGCTGAACCGGCCTGACAAGCTTAATGCCGTCAACGACGACATGGTGCGTCAGATCGCCGCGGCGCTGAAGCAGTTCGATATCGACGACGACGCGCGGATCGCCATCCTGTGCGGCCGTGGCCGAGCGTTCTCCACCGGTGCGGATGTGCGGCAGCGACAGTTGCGCTCGCGCGAGGAATTCGAGCGCTACGGCGGCGCGCAGGCGCCCGACGCGTCCAGCCACGATTTGCTGCTGCGCGCGGTGAACTGGAAGCCGGTGATGGCGGCGGTGCACGGCTATGTGCTCGGGTTGGCGTTGGGCCTGATGCTGGAGTGCGATCTGATCGTCGCCGAGGTGGGCACGAAATTCCAGGTCACCGAGACGCCGCGTGGTCTTTCCGGTGCCAAATATTGGGCGCTGCTGAACTTCCGCGGTGGCGGCGCGTTCGCCACCGATGTCGCGTTGACCGGCCGGTTCTTCACCGCCGAGGAGGCGCGCGCCGCCAACATCATCGAGCGCGTCGCGCCGCAGGGTTCGTTGATGGAGACCTCGCGCGCCATGGCAGCCGATGTGGCGAACAACCCGCCACTGGGCGTGCGCTCCACGGTGCGGGCGCGCCGTTTTTATTTGGAACAACTGTCGCGCGACGTGCTGCTGCAGGTGAATCTCGCCAAGCTGCACCTGACCGAGGATTTCGCGGAATCCGCCCGCGCCTTTACCGAGAAGCGCCCGGCCGGCCCGTTCAAGGGACGCTGAATGCGCTATAGTCGCTAGATGGACAGGAGCAGACCATGACCTCGTCGATCGACCAGATCCGCCGCTACCATGCCGACCTCACCGCGATCCGCCAGGACATCCATGCCAATCCGGAGCTCGGTCTGGAGGAGCATCGCACCGCCGATCTGGTGGCGCGCAAGCTGGAGGAATGGGGCATCGAGGTGCATCGATCCGTTGGCGGCACCGGCGTGGTTGGGGTGCTGCGCTCCGGCAATGGCGAGGGCACGATCGGGCTACGTGCCGACATGGACGCGCTTCCGATCCAGGAGGCAAACGAGTTTCCGTATCGCAGCCGCAACCAGGGCAAGATGCACGCCTGCGGCCACGACGGCCATACCACGATGCTGCTCGGCGCTGCGCGCTACCTGGCGGAGACACGCGACTTCAACGGCACGGTGAATTTCATCTTCCAGCCGGGCGAGGAAGGCGTCGGGGGCGCACTCGCGATGTTGCAGGATGATCTGTTCCAGCGTTTTCCGTGCAATGCGGTGTACGGCATGCACAATCGCCCTGGGATGCCAGTCGGCAAGTATGGCATCGCGCCCGGCACAGCAATGGCAGGCGGCGGCTTCTTCGACATCGCCATCGCCGGCAAGGGCGCGCATGGCGCGCGGCCGGAAGAATCGATCGATCCAGTGCTGGTTGCGTGTCACATCGGAGCGGCGTTGCAGTCAATCGTATCGCGCAACGTGTCCCCGCGCGAGACGGCGATACTCAGCGTCACGCGCATTCTTTCCGGAGACGCCTACAACGTCATCCCGCAGACCGCGACGCTCGGCGGCACGGTCCGCACGATGAAGCGCGAGACGATGACGCTGATCGAGCAGGGCATGCAGCGCGTCGTCGCCGGCGTGGCGTCGGCGTTCGGCGCGACGGCGGAAGTGGATTTCCGGTTGATCTTCGCGCCGCTGGTCAACCACGAAGCGGAGTTCCACGCGATCGCCGATGCGGCGGCCGAATTGGTCGGCGATGCGAATGTCAATCGAGCGCAGGCACCGGCGCCGGCATCGGAGGACTTTGCCTTCATGCTGGAGCAGGTGCCAGGCGCCTACATCAACCTTGGCAACGGTGATTGTGCGCCGGTGCACAATCATCACTACAATTTCAATGACGAGGCGATTCCGTTCGGATCGGCGCTCTATGCACGACTGGTCGAACGACAGTTGCCGCGTGGCACCGAGTAATCAAGGGAGGCACCTATGCTGAAATTCGGCGCGGCCATGTTCTTTACCGACTATTCGATGACGCCAGCCGACCTCGGCAAAGCGCTGGAGGAGCGGGGATTCGAGTCGGTATGGGCGCCCGAGCACTCGCACATTCCACTGTCGCGGAAGACGGCGCCAGCGGGTGGCGGCGAACTGGCGAAGAAGTACTACGACACCATGGACCCGTTCGTGACGCTGACCATGGCGGCGGCGGCGACGAAGGCATTGAAGGTCGCGACCGGTGTCTGCCTGGTCGCGCAGCGCGATCCGATCCAGACCGCGAAGCTGGTCGCATCGATCGATCAGGCCTCCAACGGCCGCTTCCTGTTCGGCATCGGCAACGGCTGGAACCAGGATGAAATGGAGAACCACGGCACGGATTACAAATCGCGTCACAAGCTGGCGCGCGAACGCGTCGAGGCGATGAAGGAGATCTGGACCAAGTCGAAGCCGGAATACCACGGCGAGTTCGTCAACTTCGATCCGATGATGGCGTGGCCGAAGCCGGTGCAGAAGCCGCATCCCCCGGTCATCGTCGGCGGCGCGTTCCCCTATTCCGCGCGCCGTGCGATCCGATATGGCGACGGGTGGATTCCGCATGCGACGCGGAATACCTACGCCGAGATCGCCGACATGCTGCCTGAGTTCCGCAAGATGGCGGCCGAGGCGAAGCGCGATCCTAAGTCGATCGAGATCACCGTGTGGGGTCCCAAGCAGGACGCCGACCTGATGAAGCGCTATGAGGACCTCGGTGTTGCGCGTGTGGTGTTCAACCTGGAGTCGGAGAAGGCAGACGCGATCCTGCCGGTGATCGATGGCTGGGCGGGACTGACGCGCAAGGTCAACGGCTGAACCGGTTGCGGATACCCTACGGCCTCGATCGTCCGCCGCGGGATTGGGGCCTGCGGTGCGTGGAGGTTCGCAACGAACCGCTGCGGCTGAACAGCGAACCGGTGCCGGCGGATGCGATGCCGCTGGCGACCGGCGACCACGCGGCGCGGGTGGCGACAGCGACGGAATGGCTGACGAGCCAGTGCGGCGACTATGCGCCGCTGCGGCAGCAGTTCATTGCGGCATATTTTCGATTTGTCGCGGCGCAAATCGGGATGCATCAGGCGGCGCTGGCGGAGCAGCTGAAACCGTATGACGGGCTGTTTGCGCCGGAGGATTTTCTGTGGTCGGCGCTGCGACCGTTGCCGCGGGGATGGGTGCCTGCGGGCGGCCGTCTGCTGCCGGCCGATATCGTGTTTTGGGATGGCACAAAAGCCATCGCACTCGAACTTGCCGCCCGGGAGACCGAGAAGGAGAAGGTGCTGATGGCTACGGGGGTTGCTGTGTTTCGCGTTGGCCTAAGCGCATTCGATCGGCTGTGGGAGATACTGCCAGAGCCATTCAATGCTTTTTGGAGAGGGCAGACATTGCCGTCTAGTCCGTTCCGCCGCGCCATTCCGCGCCTTGTATAATTCGCCTGCCATTGCCGGCGTAACGAAGCAATCTCGCGCCGAGCACTCGGATCGAGACTGCTTCGGCGCTGCGCTCCTTGCAATGACCGGGGGTTAGATCGTCATCTCCAGCACGTACAGTCCGCCGGCGAACCGATCCACCGCGTAGACCAGTCGGTTCTCGTCGACATACACGTCGTTGATCATTGCCGCTTTCATCGGCGAACCGTCCGGCGGATCCGGAATGAACGACGCCACTTCCTTCGGCTGCAGCGGATCGCTGATATCGTGCACGCGCAGCCCGCCGCCGAAATAGGTACCGAACACCAGCGTGCTGGACTGGAACGATGGCCCCGGCCGGTTCTCGTGCAGATTGTGAGCGCCGTAGCGTCCGCCGATCGCGTAATCCTCCATCGGCGGCAGCGGCAGCGTCGCGATCGAAACCAGATTCTCTTCTCGCCGCGCATCCAGCAGCCACACCAGCTTCGGCCAGTCGGCGCCTTCCGTGCGCACGCACTCGTCGCTCACCACTAGGAGGTCGCGATCGAACAGCGGCATTACCGTATGGGTGAAGCCAGGGAACGGCGGGTGCGGATTCCAGTGCCCAACCAGCTTCGGCCTGCCGATATCCGAAATGTCCAGCACACATGCGCCGCCGTCGATATATCCCACATAGGCGCGGTCCGGCCGCTCCGGATACACATTCGTATTGTGCGCCCGGCAGCCGGTGTCGAACTTCGGATGCCGCGGCACCGGCGGCGCCTCGTCACGCTCCTCCGTGCCCGGATACCACCACCGCCCGATCTCGCGCGGCTTCGCCGGATCGCTCACGTCGAACGCCGTGTAGCACTGGTCGTCCTTCAGGTTGCGCGGCATGAAGTCGGCGGCGCCACTGGAACAGTGGATCGTCTTGCCGTCGACGAACCAGAGCTGGTGCACCCCACGCGACCTTGGCCCGGAGCGGTCGATGAAGCTGACGCTGCGCGGCTGCTCCGGCGAGGAAATGTCGAACAGCTCGATCCCGGCCGGCGTCGCGCCATGTGTGCCGGTCTGGTACGCCACCGCCATGATGTTGTCGCACACCTCCAGCGAATTGGACCGCACGTTGCGGTGCGGCAGATCGGTCTGCACCACCAAGCGCGGCTTCGTTGGGTCAGTGACATCGACACCGGTAAAATTCTTCGGCGCGCACTCGTGCGCCATCCACATGATGCGCCGCCCGCCGGGGGCCAATTGCAGACTCATGCCCTCGCCGACGTTGCCGAAGCCGCTCATCAGGTCGTGCGAGATCAGGCGGAAATTATGGGATTCCGGTTGTGCCATGTGCGTTTCTCCCCGATGCTGCGCGTGATGAGCGAGGCAGCGAACACTGTGCCGGTGACGATACTCACCGGCTTCCTGGGCAGCGGCAAGACCACGGTGCTCGCGGCTACGCCACCAGCCTGAACCCGACCACAGCAAAGTGGTGATCGAACGTAAAGGCCAGCCGAATTCCCATGCGTCGCATAATCGCAAAGCTGCTGGCATCGACAGCTGATAGTTTGTGCAGATCCTGCCGACGAAAGTATTCCCACGAGTGTTCCAGGTCGCGCAACTCGCAGGGAAGGATCTTCATCGTTCGCAGTTTATAAACGGCTTCCTTCCACGCCAGCGCAACATCCCGGTTAGCCTGCCGATCCAAAAATGTGAAGGTCTCGATGATGACAGGAATTGAGGTGTGAAGTGCCGTCCCTGCGCCGCGTATCAGCTCCCATTGCTCCCGCGCCTGCTCGTGCAAAGGATCGCGCGACAGCGCGAGCGCGATCCAGGCGCCACTGTCGACAAAGACCGCCTCGCCCTGACGCATCAAATATCGTCGTAGATGCTGTCATGCTGGATCGACGTGCGCTTCGGTTCGCCGTCCCATAACGCCACCGGCCCGGAAGCCTGCGGCTTGAGCACGACTTTGCGGATCGCGTCACGCACGAGTTCCGCCACGCTCCGCCCAGACCGCGCAGCGATCTCGCGCAGGGCGTCAAGCTCTTCCTTGCGGAGATAGACCTGCGTTTTGACCATGTATGTCAATTTAAGTCGATAACTGACACCCGTCAAGCCCGCGCACTGGCGCCGATCGCGTTTCTCCCCGATGCTGCGCGTGATGAGCGAGGCAGCGAACACTGTGCCGGTGACGATACTCACCGGCTTCCTGGGTAGCGGCAAGACCACGGTGCTGAACCACCTGCTGCGGCGGCCCTCGCTCGCCGACACCGTGGTGATCGTCAACGAGTTCGGCGCGGTGGGACTGGATCATCTGCTGATCGAACAAGCGATCGAGGACGCCGTGCTGCTGAAGAACGGCTGCATCTGCTGCACCGTGCGCGGCGATATCGCTGATACTCTGGATGTGCTGTGGCGACGTCGCGAGGCCGGCGAGCTGCCGCCGTTCCGCCGCATCGCGATCGAAACAACGGGACTGGCGGATCCCGCGCCGGTGGCGCATGCGCTGCTCGCCGAGCCTGGTGCGCGCTATGCGTGCCGGCTGGACGGCATCGTCACCACGGTTGACGCGCTGCACGGCCCGATGCAGCTCGATCGGCAGCCCGAGGCGCGACGCCAGGTAGCGATGGCCGACCGTATTCTGCTGACCAAGACCGACCTCGCCAGTCCGGCGCAGATCACGGAAACCGAGGAGCGCATTGCCGCCTTGAATGCGACCGCCCCGTTGCGGCAGGTCGTCGTCGGCGCCGTCGATACTGCCGATGTGTTCGACCTCGGCCCAGACAGCGCGCGGCTGGAACAGTGGCTCCGGCCGCTGGAGATCGAGGGCCATCGGGGCCACCAGCATCTGCCTTTCCGCCATGGAGAACAGATCGGTTCGGTGGTGCTGCGTCATGACAAGCCGATCGTCTGGGCTTCACTGCAGCGTTGGCTCGAGTCCGTCCTGTCGCTGCGCGGCGACAGCGTGTTGCGGCTGAAGGGCATTGTCTGGCTGCACGGCGAAACCCAGCCGATCGTGTTGCAGGGCGTGCATCATGTCATGCATCCGCCGGTATATCTCGATCGTTCGGTGCAGCCTGAGGGCACCACCCGCATCGTGCTGATCACGCGCGGCCTGTCCTCGGCGGGGCTGCGCGCCAGTTTCGCGACGGCGCTCCGATTGACATGGTAACGGCCGACTATGGCATCCAGCCGGCAGCGCAGCATCTGGCCGCCGAAAGGAGCTCGCCTTGCCTGACGATGTGGTGCCGAAGTCGCAGCGCGCAGGCAGCGCGGATTCCAGGACACGGGAGGCCCTCGCGAATCTGCGAAGCGATCTCGCCTATCTGCGGCGTCAGCAGCACGAATTGCGCTGCAGGTTTCACGGCGAACTGGCGGTGCTGGCGCTGCGAATCGAGGACAATGAGCGGCGATCGATGCGGCGGCGCAAGGTGGCGCGGCGGTGGGCGGTAGTCGCTCTGGTCGCGGCGTGGTTGTGGCTCAGCCGCGGTGCCGTTCTGGAGATGCTCGGCGGCAGTCCTGTTCTTCTGCCCGGACTGATCATCGTCGTCATGACCCTGCTCGCGGGCATTACGGTCGTGGTGCTTTTCCTGCACAACGCGGCAGACGAGCAGGAGCATCGCGATAGGCATCAGAATTGGTTCCGGCTGACGGAACGGGACTGAGCGGAGCGGACAGCGATATAGCGCGGCTATTCGATCACCGCGGTCGATTGGCTCGTCGGCAGGCTATTGCTGGACATCGTCTATCAAGTCGAGCACCGTTTTGCTGAGTGAACCGCAGACTGGAGAGCGGCGATGGATGTCGCGGACTGGCTGCGACAGCTAGGCCTTGGACAATACGAGGCAGGGTTCCGTACGAACGACGTCAGCGCCGTGGTTCTCCCCAGCCTGACTGCGGAAGACCTCAGAGAGCTCGGCGTCGCCTCGGTGGGTCATCGGCGTCAGCTCCTGGACGCAATCGCCGCATTGCGCGCTGATACGGTGCCGGCGGGCAATCCAACCGAAGCCTTGCGATCGCCGATGATGGGCACCTCGGCAACGACCGCCGAGCGCCGCCAGATCAGCGTGATGTTCTGCGATGTGGTGGGCTCCACGGCGCTGTCTTCTCGCTTGGACCCCGAGGATCTGAGTGCCGTCACACGCGACTATCAGTCCCGCGTCGCTACGCCGATCTCGCGCTTCGGAGGCTTCATCGCCCGCTACGTGGGTGATGGCGTACTGATTTATTTCGGCTGGCCTGAGGCGCATGAGGCGAATGCCGAGCGGGCGGTTCGTGCCGCTCTCGCGGTCATCGATGCAATCGGTCAGACGCCCATCCGATCGGAGGCACTGCAAGTACGCATCGGGATCGCCACCGGCCTCGTGGTCGTGGGCGAGCTGATCGGTACGGGCGAGGCACGACAGCAGACGGCGATTGGTGAAACGCCTAATCTTGCCGCTCGCCTGCAAGGTCTTGCCGAGCCCAACGGTGTTGTGATCGATGCTGCGACACACCGGCAAATCGGTGGTCTGTTCACCTGCCGAGAGCTCGGATCAGTCGCATTGAAGGGCCTGCCAGAGCCGGTGCCGGCCTGGCAGGTGATCGAGCAGTCTGCCGTTGAGAGCCGTTTCGAGGCACTGCACGCCGGCACGATGACTCCGTTGATCGGGCGCGACGAGGAGTCCGAGCTGTTGTTCCGGCGTTGGCGACAGGCAAAGGATGGTGAGGGACAACTGGTGCTGCTCTCCGGCGAGCCCGGCATCGGAAAGTCGCGCCTGATCGCGGCCCTGGAAGAGCGGCTCCGCGGTGAGCCGCATGAAACCCTGCGTTATTTCTGCTCGCCGCACCATCGGGATAGCGCGCTCTACCCGTTTGTCGCACGGTGGGAGCAGGATCTGAGGTTCGCCCGCGGCGACTCGCCACAAGAGAGGTTGCACAAGCTCGAGGCGGAGTTCGCCCGAGTGGGGACCTCGCTTGAGGATGCCGCGCTGATTGCCGATCTGCTGTCAGTGCCGGTCGACGATCGCTATCCGACGCTCGATCTCAACCCGCAGCGCAAGAAGGAGAGGATCTTCGAAGCGCTTCTCCGCGGGCTGGCGAATAGAGCTCGCCGGCAGCCGGTTATCATGCTGTTCGAAGATGCTCATTGGGCCGATGCCAGCTCGCTCGAGCTGCTGGACAAGACAATAGGTGTACTGACGGACCTGCCTGTTCTGCTGATTGTTTCGCTCCGCCCAGAATTCCAGCCGCCCTGGGTCGGCTTTGCCATTGCCAGCCTGATCACACTTAGACGGCTGACTCAAAGGCAGGCGGCGCAACTGGCCGAACGGATCGTGGTCGAACGGGGATTGTCCCCCAGTTTGCTCGAGCGGATTGTGATTCAGAGCGATGGCATTCCGCTGTTCATCGAGGAGCTGACCAAGGCTGTGCTGGAGGACGCCGAGCTGTCGGGCCGCAACGCAGCACCTTTGGAAGTTCCAGCTACTTTACAAGCCTCGCTGATAGCGCGGCTCGATCGGCTTCCGGCGGCGAAGCAGGTTGGCCAGATCGGCGCGGTGATCGGTCGCGCGTTCGCACATGCGTTGCTTGCCGCCGTCGCAACGGTGCCGGAGGCGCAGCTTGTGTATGGCATTGATACCCTGGTCGCGTCCGGATTGGCCTTCCGCCGTGGCGTTCCACCGGACGCAGACTATACGTTCAAGCATGCACTGGTGCGGGACGCCGTCTACAGTACCATGCTGCGCAGCCAACGCCAGGAACTGCACGCGCGTATCGGGACGGTCCTGCAAGAACAATTCCCGCAGATCGTCGATACGCAACCGGAAATCCTGGCGCACCATTTCAGTCAGGCCGGTGTACTGGATCCTGCGATCGAGTATTGGCGCCGCGCGGGCGTGCGCAGCGTCGGCCGGTCCGCACACTCCGAGGCGAGCGCTCAGTTCAGGTTCGCGCTCGACCTACTCGGAAAGCTGCCCCCAGGTGAACTCCGCGATACGCGCGAGCTCGATCTGATGCTTGAACTCGCGGTACCCCTGATTGCGGTCCATGGCTTCGGGGCGCTGCGCGTCGAGGAGTGCGCCCTCAGAGCAAGCGAGCTTGCGGGCCTAATCCCCGGATCGCCGAGTCGGTTCGCGGCGCGTCGCCTCGCCTGGAATTCCTGCCTGATGCGCCAGCCGGTTCCGCGGACGGTCGCCTTGGCGCGGAACCTCATCGAATTGGCCGATCAGGAAAAGAGTCCGGCGAAGCTGGCCGTGGCTCACCGGGCATTGGGCTACTCGCTGCTGGTTGCGGGTCAATTCCACGAGGCCGATGAAATCCTTGCCCGAGGAGCGGCGCTCGCCGACTCCGTCCCAAGCCGAGAATTCACTGTCTATGGCGAGCATCCAAGCATGGTCTGCCGGGCCTATGGCGGGCAGGCAAAGATCTCGGCCGGCTTTCCGACATCCGGAGCGCAACTCGTCGAAGCAGCGGTTGCGTATGTGCGCCGCGAAGAAAATGCGCACAGCCTTGCCTGGGCGCTGGCGGTTGCTGCGCACATCTTCCAGATTCACCATGACGTGGAGGCTACAGCTCGATTCGCCACCGAGGCGATTGACACGGCACGCCAGCACCACTTGCCGCAATGGCTCGCCCTCGGCGAGCGATCCCTGGGCTGGGCGATGCACCGGCGCGGCAATTTCGCTGCAGGGCTGAGCCTCCAGCTACAGGGTGTCCGGCGGTGGACCGACACCGGAGCTACGCTGCACCTGACTCACTGCGAGGCCATTCTCGCGGATAGTTTTATTCGGCAAGGCCAGGCTGCGGAGGCGCGCGTCCACCTGGATGCTGCGCGCTTGCATTGTGCGGGCTACGGGGAAGACTACCTCGCCGCGGAAATCGACCGATTGCAAGCCTTGCTGCTGTACGACGAGAAGGCTCCAGCCGACAGCGTCGACGAATGTCTGATCAGATCCTTGAACACAGCGCGTCGACAAGGTGCCCGCCTATTTGAACTCCGTACCGCCACGACGTTCGCGCGAGTGCTGGCCGAAAGGGGCGAGCAACGCAGGGCCGTCGATCTGCTGGCTCCTGTGTATGGCTGGTTCACGGAAGGTTTCGACACGGCTGATCTAAAGGGGGCGAAGCTGTTGTTGAATGAGCTTGGCCTGACCATCCGTAGCGGACAATCGAACTGACACATGATCCCTTGCCTGATCACGGCGGTTCCGCCTCCCGCATCGCCTCGGCCTCACGTTTCAAAAGCCGGAAGCTGCGCACGCTGAACGGCAGCATCCCCAGGTAGATCAGGCCGCCAGCGGCCAATGCCGCCCAAGGGTCGGCGACCAGCACCGCGGCGAAGGTGACGGCACCGAGCAGCAACGGCAGCACGTATTCGTGCGGCACCTTGAAGTTCTTGAAGCTCCAGACCGGCAAGGTCGAAACCAGCAAGAACGCAGTGCCGACCAGCACGACGGCACAGAACAATGGGTATTGCGCAACGCTCAGCAGCCAGTCCAATCCAAGCGACTTCGCCTCCAGACCGAGGAACAACGGGAACAGCACGACACCGGCGCCGGCGGGCGCGGGGACGCCGGTGAAGAAGTTGTAGGTGTAGGCAGGGGCTGGCGCGCCATCCAGCGCGGCGTTGAAGCGCGCCAGCCGCAGCGCCATGCACACCGTGAATATCAGGCAGGGCGTATAGCCGAAGCCGCCGGCGCGCTGCAGCGACCACAGGAACAGAATGAACGCCGGCGCAACGCCGAAGCACAGGAAGTCGGCCAGGCTGTCGAGTTCGGCGCCGAAACGCGATGTGGCCTTCAGCAGCCGCGCCAGCCTGCCGTCCAGCCCGTCGATCGCGCCGGCGACCATGATCGCGACCGCCGCCGAACCGAACCGACCCTCATACGCGAAGCGCATCGACGTCAGGCCGGCGCACAGACCGATCAGGGTCAGCAGGTTGGGGACGATGCGGTTGAACGACTGTCCTTTGAACCGGGGTCGGGAGCGCGGACGCAGCCGCCGCAGCCGGTTGATCGGCGAAACGCGGCCGGTGTGCCAGTCGGGGTGCGGCGATCCGCTCATGGCGTCAACTCCGCGATCACGGTTTCGCCGCCGATCATGGTCTGGCCGACGGCCACCAGTGGGCGCACACCCTCCGGAAGGTAGAGATCCGCCCGGCTGCCGAAGCGGATGATACCGAAGCGCTGGCCGGCATGCACCGAATCACCCTCGCGCAGGTCGCAGACGATGCGGCGCGCTATCATGCCGGCGATCTGCACCACGACGATCTCCCGCCCGTCCGACAGTCGCAGGGCGACGGCGTTGCGCTCGTTGTCGTCGCTCGCCTTGTCCAGGCTCGCACTGACGAAGCTGCCATGCCGGTAGGCGATGCGGGTGATGATGCCATCGGCCGGGACGCGATTCACGTGGACGTTGAGGATCGACAGGAAGGTGGACACGCGCCAGCGCGGCATGGCACCGAGACCGAGTTCCGCCGGCGGCACCGCTGGCGTCACCGACACGACGCGGCCGTCGGCCGGCGCGATCACCGCACCCGGCCGGCCAGGCGGCACGCGCTCGGGATCGCGGAAGAAGAACAGGCAGAACAGGGCGAACAGCAACCCGAGCCAAGCCAGCCATGGCCCGATCGCCAGTCCGAGCATCACCGCGATCAGCCCGCCCAGGATGAATGGCCGCCCGGCAGGATGCGGCGGGGACAACACGTGGCCGATGTCGTCGACGAGGGACATACGCAGCGCGGTTTATGGAAGCTTCACCTTGGTGGGGCAAGACTGGTGGCAACCAAGGAGCACCCGCTATGCCGTTCGACGCGCCATTCAAGCTTGGGCCATTTTCGGTCGATTCCGAGGGGCGGTTGGCGCCCCGCAAACCGGCGGCAGCACCTGCGTTCCTGTTCCGCTGGCACAACCGCGCGGTACGGGCGCGACTGGATCAGGCTGATGACGAAACCGGGCGACTGATCCTCCAGGTGACGTTGGCGCGCGTGCAGAGTTCGGCCCGCGCTCCCGATACGACCCTGCGGCCTCGCAGCTTCGCCCTGCTGCACTGGCTCGAGCGGAAGGTACCGCCGGATTGGCAGGTGCTCCTCCTGGCCGACCACCGTGTGTGGCTGGAAACCGACCAGCGGATCGACCTGCCCATCACCGCCGCGGGTTTGATAACCGAGATCACTCGCTTCGCGCTCGATCTGGCGCCCTATCTCGAGCTGATGGACGAAAGCGGCCTGACCGTGGCGGATAGTGGCGCGGCCTAGCGGTTGCGGCCTAGCGGTTGAGAAACAGCCGCGCCAGCCAGACGCAGCCGACCGCGATCGCGCCCGCCAGCAGGCAGCCGGCCAACGGCGCCGCTCGGCCTAGACTGCGCAGGCGCTCTGCCGTGCGCGGTTGCAGCCAGACTGCCAGCAGAGGCGACAGCGCGGCGGCGTCCACCGACGCGAACCCCAATCGAGGCAGCTTTCCGAGGCTGATCACCGCCGCACAGCCGAGCGCGGCGACGTCGACGGCGACCGCTAGTGCCGCCAGCCCCGGCATCGGTGGCAGGGCGAACATCGCCAGCGCAACGAGACCCGGCACCAAGGCCAGGTGCGCCAACATCGGCGATGTTCCTGCGACATGCAGCGCCACAGTCAGCGTCAACCCCGCCAACGCGAGGCCCAATGGTTCGAGCGCCTTGGCAGTCAGGACACGGGCGGACAGCAGCACGGCGACAGCGACGCCGAGACCAACCGGCCAGTTCGCGCGCAATCCCGCCAGATGGCGCGGCGCACCGGACAGCAGCCAACCTGCGGCGAGCGCGGCGAGAAGCGCGCCGATCCAGTCCTGGCGGCTCGGACCAAGCCAGGTGCAAACCAGGCCGATAATCAGGGCGGTCGCGGCCAGCGTGGTCAGCTCGTCCGCCGCCGGCTGGGGCGAAATGACCCAGAGCCGGCCTGTCATCGCATACCAGCCGGCGACCACGCCTGCGCCGCCCGCCGCCGCGCCAAGCAACCCGATGCGCAGGAAACGGCCAACCAGAGCGAGCCCGAGTGCCACGGCAAACGCGATCAGCGGTCCGTGGAACTGCTGCCATTGGGCGAAATGCGTCGGCATCCGCGCTGCGTGACGCGGCGCCATCGGTGCGTCAAGCTCACGCCATGCGACCGGGATTTCGAGGCAGCGTAGGTGAGTGAACGGATCGTGCCGATGCGCGTGTGGGACGCGCCAACACGCCTGTTCCACTGGGCGATTGTCGTCCTGCTTGGACTGAGCTGGTTGACCGAAAGCCGCGGCTGGATGGAGCTGCACTTCCTGTCCGGTTACAGCGTGATCGCGCTGTTGCTGTTCCGTGTGGCCTGGGGCTTTGTCGGCAGCGAGACCGCACGCTTCTCGCAGTTCGTCAGGAGCCCGATCGCGGTGCTGCGGCATCTCGCCCGTCTGCACCGGCGGGAGCCGGACGCCGAGATCGGTCACAACGCCGCCGGCGGCTGGATGGTGCTGATGATGCTGGCCTTGCTCGCTGTTCAGGCTGCGACGGGTCTGTGCGCCAATGACGACGGCGACACCGAGGGACCGCTGTTCGCGTATGTCGGCAAGGACTGGAGCGACTGGCTGTCGCACATCCACGCGGTCAATTTCAAACTGATCAAGATTGCCGTGATCGCGCACATCGTCGCGATTCTCGCCTATGCCGTGCTGAAGCGGCACGACCTGGTGCGGCCGATGATTACCGGGCGAAAGCACCTCCCGGATGCGGTGACTCCGCCGGCACTGGCAAGCCCTCGACGTGCGATCCTGCTCTTTGCGGTTGCGGCGGGGATCGTGGGGCTGCTGGTGAACTCGCTATAGCGCCGCTCAGGCGGCGAGGCGCGCGGCCAGGCGCTGGCGGCGCCACTGCATCAGCCGCCAGGCTGCCTTGGCCGACAGGTCAGACAGGCGCCCGCGCGGTGGCAGGCCCACTGCCTTGAAGATCATGCCCATGCCGCGCTCGACGTGGCGGAAGCGGTACAACGCCACGGTGCGGGCCATGTAGGCGGCGGTGCAGGTGGCATGCCGGTACGCCTGCCCCTCCGGCTCGTTGCCGCAGTGCCAGGCATAGGCCAGTTCATCATCCTCGCTTTCGCCGATGCGGCCGACGGCGATCCGCAGGCGGCGCAGCAGGCCGATGTTCTCGCGCTCCAGATAGCGGCGCATGTGGTCGTAGAACAGCTTGAAGTGGCGGAATTCGTCGGCGGCGATGTGGCGGCAGATCTGCTGCAGCACCGGTTCCTGTGTCGCCTCGGCCAGCGCCGTGTAATAGCTGGAGGTGCCGGTCTCCACCATGCAGCGCGCGATCAGCTCGCCGGTACGCGAGCCGCGGACCGACGCCTCGGCATCCAGCGGCAGATGGAAGCCCGCCTTGTAGCGGGCGAAGGCGGCCTGATAGTCCCAGCTGGGGTCGGCCAGCATCGCCCATTTGCCGAGCGCGTCGCCGTGCTGCACTTCTTCGAGGGCCCAGTAGTCGGCGGCCTGACGGAAGTCGGGATCGTCGCCGAACACGCGGTTGAGGTAGATGGCGTAGTCGGTGCCGTTCCGCTCCACCATGGCCGCGGCCTTCACCAGCGGGATCAGCTCGGGGTCTGCCCTCGCGGGGTCGAATCGGTCCCAGGCAACGTCCTCGAGGCGCCAATGCTTCATGGTTGGGTCCGCACTGTTCGAAGCCGTACCGTCAAGCTGCCATTGTCCAGCCAGATTCGGAAGGGCGGCGGCGATCACGCAACCGTAAGCCTCGTCACAGAAATCCAATCGACACCCATGGGATGGCCGCAACCACGGTCGGGCCCAGCACCACGAAGGCGACGATCGACGCCGCTATGAACATGAAGCGGCCGCCCGGCAATGTGGCGATCACGCTCGCGAGCTGCT
>CAWFYC010000029.1:0-85789 GCA_963819855.1 uncultured Alphaproteobacteria bacterium | reverse complement strand
GAGGGGGCC
Source organism: uncultured Alphaproteobacteria bacterium (assembly GCA_963819855.1). GTDB lineage: Bacteria > Pseudomonadota > Alphaproteobacteria > Acetobacterales > Acetobacteraceae > JAMXLO01. Next base: position 85,780 of record CAWFYC010000029.1, on the reverse strand, counting down.
AAATCCCCGGCGTAGCGAAAAGGCGCCGGTGATCGCCAGGTGCCGCGCAGCCGCCCACACAAAGCACGCCTCGGGAACCCGTCCTGACTTCTTACCACGCCTTAGTTAGACGTGCCTCAAAGCGCGTGGCCATGATAAGTCCGGCTGACAGCACGTGGGCAATTTCCGGCACAAGTCCGTGAAGCGAACCCGCCCGGTACTGTGCGAAACGGCCGTCATTTCCTAACGATATCAATCACATGGCGGTTCGGGGCCGCCAGATGACGAGCGGCAGTGGCGCGAAGTCCGAGGTCAATGAGGCCGGCGTTATCAACCCGGGACGAGCGAACGGCCCCCTCCCCCTCCCTACGGCCGTGCCTTCCGGCGCGGCTCCCATGGGGCACGGGACCGTGCCGTTCATGTGGGCGGTCCTACCAACCGGGTGGTGTGAAACGTGCCGTGCACATCCAGCAAGACGGCCGGAAACTGTGCGGCCCCGAGAGCGCCAGCCCGAAATCGGCTTGAAGAAGTCGGTATGCGACCGTAGCGCCCGGCTTGGCTTGGGATGCGGGTTGGGCCTTTCGACCCGATATGCCCGCCGCCTGGCGCCTTTGCCCCCGCGGCGATAATTCGCGCTTTCATGAAAGGGAGAATTCCGCTATTGCCGTTTTCATGAAAACTATCGTCGTTGCGAATCAGAAGGGCGGTTCAGGGAAATCCACCATCGCCGTCCATCTCGCCGCCGCCGCCGAACGGGCAGGCGATGGACCAGTTGTGATCTCGGATACCGACCCGCAGGGCACGGCAGCCGACTGGTTCAACCAGCGCAAGAAGTCCGGCATCGACACGCCTCGCTACTCGCCGCTGAGCCTTTCCGATCTGCGGGAGCGGATTCAGGCCCTTGATGAGGCCGGCGCCGCATACCTCTTCATCGATACGGCGCCCTCGATCGGCGCAGTAAATGCTGACCTGCTCGCGCTTGCCGACCTCATCCTCATCCCGCTCAACCCGACGCCGGCCGACCTTCGGGCTCTGGTGAAAGGGCTGCCGCTTGTTCGGCAGTCAGGCCGTCCGTTCCAGTTCATCCTGACAAGAGTGCGCCCCAATCTACGGAACAATGACGGGGCGGCCGTGGCCCTCAATGCGCTCGGTCTGGTGCTGACCGTCCGCATGCATGAGCGGGTGATCTACGCGGAGACCTTCGCGCACGGGAAAACCGCCCTCGAAACCGATCCCAAGGGCACCGCGGCGCAGGAAGTGAGCGCCTTGTGGGATGAGGTGAAGATAAAGACGGAAAGAGATAATTCATGAAAGGGAGAATTCAACCATGAGCAAGCGCCCCGCCGTTGATCTATCGGCGCTCACATCCGAGGCGGCAACGCCGATGACGGAGGCTACCCAGCGGGCAGCCCCGACGACGGTCGCGGCGCCGCCGGCGCGGGCGCCAGTCAGCATGGCTGAGTCCGTGGTGAAGACTGCAAACCTTCAGGCGTTAGCGTTCAAGGTGGCGCCCGCATTTCGCCGGCGGTTCCGCCAGCGTGCAGCCGACGCCGATCTCAAACTTAACGAGTTGCTGTTCGAAGCCCTCGATGCCTGGGAGGAGAAGCGCGGGGTCAAGAGATAGAATTCTCGCTTTCTGGAATTCTCTCCAGCCGCATCGCCCTGGCGGAAATTGGCAGCGGAAGAGACAGTCTCCATTTTTCAATTCTCTCTTTCTTGTTTTCTCCCTTTCGGGATCGAGTCCGCGCCCAGGTCAGATCAGGACGGAGGCGCACCATAAAGGCGCGGCCGTTGCCTCACACGTTGCTGCCGAGTCGCGCTCACCGCAGACGCCGTGTGCCCATCGGGCGAAATTCTCGCTTCCGAAAATTTGCTAAATAAAATCAACCTTTTCATAGCCTAAGCGCGACTCGGAGTAGAGAATCGTTGGACAATTCAGCGATATCTGCATAGCCTCGTGCGCTAGCGAAATTGCCGATGGGCGCCGCCGATGCTGACCCTCACCACGCCCCCCAATGATGACAAGGACCGCGCCTATCGCCGCCGCCTGGCGGAGAACGGCCGGCGCCAGCTCATTGTGGCATTACCGACGGAGACGGTCGCGCTGATCGACGAACTCAAGCAGCGCCAGGGCCTGCGCAGCCGCAGTCAGGTGTTGCAGCAATTGATCGAGCGAGGGAGGACAGCCGCCCTGCAGATGACCTGAAAGTGCGAAAGCCCGCCTTGCAGGGCGGGCTTTAGCGAAATTCGCGACGGGCCTTCCGGCTACGTCTGGGGCGCATCAACACCCCAAACGTAGCCATCAGACGCCTCATCATCAAGCGGAATTTGCTCATTCCGCTCGAGGGAGTGGTTTGCCCGTCGCGATCCATCTAAACGGAGGATTGCGATGACGATGGAAAGCGCCCCAGAGGCGCGGGAGGGAGCTCGCGCCGGCTCTCCCACCGGCTTTCGACGCCTGACACCGAGCCTGCTACGGGCCGATCGTACGGCGGAGGGGTTCGCCGGCCTGCCGGAGGGGGTGACGGTGCCCGGGCAGTTGCTGGCGGCGTTCAAGGCCGCGGCGCCGCGGCTCGGTCTGTCGCCGCGGCTGGTGCACGCGGTGGATTGGCTGTTCCGCTTCACCCAGCCGCAGGACTGGGGGAGGGGCGGGCGCCCGATCGTGTGGCCCTCGGCCTCGACACAGGAGGAGGCGCTCGGCCTATCAGCGACTCGGACGAAGGCGACCAACCGGGCGCTGATCGAGGCCGGGCTGATCACCATGAAGGACAGCCCGAACGGCAAGCGCTACGGCGTGCGCGACCGGGCGGGGCGGATCACGGAGGCCTATGGCTTCGACCTCTCGCCGATCGCCGCGCGGCACGTGGAGTTCGTTCGCCTGGCCGAGGCGGCGCGAGCGGAACGGGTGGAGATGGGCCGGCTACGTCGACGGGCGACGATCGCGCGCAACGGCATCACCCAGATCCTCGAAACGGCGGCGGAATACGGCTTCCAGGGCGAGGATTGGGCGGGTCTGGCCCGCGATGCCCGCAACCTCGTGGCCGCGCTGCGGGGGGTCGAAAGGCCTGAGGAGATGGTTCTGGGCGTGGAGAGCCTGGAGCGGCGGCAGCGTGCGGCCCGCGAGCGCCTGGAAATCCTGCTGTCGGCGGTCATCACAGGGCCTTCCGAAGCAGTGGATTCAGACCCCAAGGGGTCCGAAAACGGCCCCCACCAATACATCTACAAACCAAGCCTAAATCCTGAACCAGATACGGTAATCGCTCACGAGAGACGTAATTGGCCGCCGGGCGCTGCCGTGCCCGGCCAAGTAGGGCCGGAATGGCAGGCAGGCCCGCAGGAGACCAAACCGGCGAAGCCGGCGCAGATCGACGGGGCGTTGCTGCGGCTTACGACGGACGAGCTGGTGCGGCTGGCCCCGCGGCTGCGGGGCTATCTGGCAACGCCGGCACCGACTTGGCGGGACGTGGTGGACGCCGCCGATTGGCTACGCGGCGAGCTCGGGGTGTCGAAGCCACTGTGGGGCGAGGCCTGCCTTGCCATGGGCCGCGAGCAGGCGGCGATCGCGGTGGCGATCGTGTCGGCTAAGCCGGCGGGACATTTTCGGTCATCTCCGGGTGGATATTTCCACGGGATGGTGGCGAAGGCGAAAGCCGGCGAGCTCAACCTGGCGCGGACGATCTGGGGGCTGCGCGCAAGTGACCGGAAGACCGGGGAGGGGCGCTCGCCGCGCCGGGCGAACTGATGCCGGCGCTGGGTTTGGCCCCGCGCAGTCTATGCCGCATCTGGATAAAATGATATTGCATACAATATGAGGCTTGTCCTGGACACTGACGTGGTGCTGAGCGGCCTGCGCAGCACAGTCGGGGCGTCCCGGATTCTGCTGTTGGCCATCGAGGCCGGCGTTGTGACGCCGCTGGTCAGCGTAGCCACCGTGATCGAGTACGAAGCCGTGCTGAAGCGCGTGGAGCATCTGGAGGCATCCCGATTGAACGCCGACGACGTGGATATCTTCCTCGATGCCCTTGTGGCGCATGCCGATCACGTTGTGCCGCACTTTAGTTATCGGCCCGCAATCCGTGATCCCGACGACGAGATATTCGTCTCGGTCGCGGTCAACGGGCGCGCCGACGCGCTCGTGACGTTCAATGTGGCGGACTACGCGCCGATCAACGACCGGGAGACGGGCCTCGGGATCGTGGTCTGCCGACCCGGTGACATTCTCAGGAGACTGCCATGGCGACCGTCAGCAACTTCGCCCTTCGCCTTCCTCCCTCGCTGATGGAAGATGTGAAGGTGCTTGCCGCACAGGATGCGGTGTCGGTTAACCAATTCGTTGTCCAGGCAACGGCCGAGAAGGTCGCGGCACTGAAAGCGCGGGGCTATCTTGCCGATCGGGCAGAACGCGCGAAGCCAGGCGACCTCAGCCGCATTCTCGCCAAGGCTGGCGGCCCCATACAGGTCGAGGGTGACGAGGTGCCGGAGGGGTGGCCGAAAGCGCCTCCCGCAACCCCAGCCGGCGCGTAATCCTTGATGGCAACGCGAGGCAACCTGCTGCAGGGTTTCAGGATTGATCATTGCGTGGCGGCGACCGCGTTGTTTGCTATTCCTGTCGTGCGGTCCTGTCCAAATTCAGTTGCACAGACCGCTGACGTTCCTGGTCGGCGAGAACGGTTCCGGTAAGACAACGCTGCTGGAGACGATCGCGGCACGGTGTGCCTCCGTCCGGGTGGCGGGCGCAGCTACGCCCGAGACCGACTGTCTGCGGCGGTCGAGGTGACGTTTGCCGGGCGGCGCCGGCTACAGGGCCTGTTTTTGCGCACCGACCGGCTTGCGGAAGCGGTCGCGAGGGTGTGCTGTCGCTGGCGACGTCGCGTGTCGTCGAGAATGTCAGGTGATGTTTGCTGGGCAGCGCCGGCCACGGGGCCTGTTCGTGCGCGCCGACCGGCTTGCGGAAGCGGTCGCGCCGGCAGGGGCGGATCCCGATGCCAACCACCGCGGCAGACAGCGCGGTTTCATCACGCTCGTCGCGCCGCCTTGCGGAGAGAGGTCGAGCGCTGGCGGGATATGCGCCGTTTCATGCGCGACCCGGAGGGATATCTGCGTCGCCTTCTGACCGATGAGTGAATCCGGGATCGCCAGTGAGGGCGGGTTGCTCTTTCCCATCCTGTTCCGCATCAAACGCCCGGAGGCCGCGTCGGCGCCATCGCGTGGCGAGGTGCCGAGGATCGTCGCCTGCGTCGTCTGCACCGCGCAGCCGATCGGCGAGCTCGAGGAACGCACCGAGCAGGGTAGCGCGGTCGTCGTCCACCAGCTCGACCAGGCCGGCTTTCTGAACCAGGCCGCCGAGCTCGATGAGATGGCGGGTGCGCTCGCGGCGTGCCTTGGCCCAGTCGCGCATGTCGGTGCGAGCCTTCTGCGCGTCGAGCCTATGGCGTTGGGTTGCTGCCCGCTTGCGCAGGCGCGTCGTGGCCTGGAGTTCCCGGAGCAGGGTGAGCGGCCCCGTTCCGCGCTCCCCGGCTGCCCGGTTTGCTGCTGCCCCGAAAGAACGCCTGGCCGCGTTCGGTCCACCTCGCGACGGCTTCGGGCGTTTCCCGGACTTGTTCGACGGCGTGGAGTAGCACGCCCGCCAGAGCTTCCGGCGACAGGGCATCGGCACCGGTTGCCAGCACCAACTCGCCCAATTGGGTTTTCTGCCGGTCCTTCAACGACCTGGCCTTATCCTGGAGTGCCTTGATCTGAGTGTCGAGATCGGCGGGCTTGCGCATGGAGGGTCTCCGGTTGCAGGGTAACGGTGCAGGATAGAACAGCGAGCGGAACCGCGTCACGCGCGGCGGAGTGAAACGCAGCCGCTTTCCTGAGTGCGCGCTTATACGTTGCTGCGCAACATCGCCCGGGCTAGCCTCGCTGCCACGAACCGTCTGGAGCTGTCTCGCGAGTGGCGATCTACCATCTCTCAGTGAAGGTGATGAGCCGTGCAGACGGACGCAGCGCGGTGGCGGCGGCAGCCTACCGGGCGGCCGCGGAACTGCATGACGAGCGGCTCGGCCGGGCGCACGACTTCACCAACAAGGCCGGGGTGATCCACTCGGAGATTCTCCTGCCCGATGGTGCGCCGGCGCGTCTGCTCGACCGCGCGACGCTGTGGAACGAAGTCGAGGCCGGCGAGAAACGCAAGGACGCGCAGCTTGCCCGCGAGATCGAGATCGCGCTGCCGCGGGAGTTTTCCCAGGCCGAGGCGATCCGGCTGGCGCAGGATTTTGTGCGTGAGCAGTTCGTGGCGCACGGCATGGTGGCGGACCTGAACGTGCATTGGGGCCGCACGGCAAGCGGGGAGGAGCAGCCGCACGCGCATGTCATGCTGACAATGCGCGCGGTCGGGCCGGACGGCTTCGGGAAGAAGGTGCGCGACTGGAACCGTACCGAGGTGCTGGTGGGCTGGCGCGAGCGCTGGGCAGAACTGGCCAACGAGCGGCTGGCCGAGCTGGGGCACGACATCCGGGTTGATCACCGGTCGCACGCCGCGCAAGGGATCGGACTGGAGCCGCAGAACAAGATCGGACCGGCGGGCGCGCGGCGCGACGCACGCGGCGAGGACGCCGAGCGCGCAGCGGAGCACGAGGCGCTGGCGCGGCGGAACGGCGATCAGATCATCGCCGATCCCTCCTTGGTGCTGGCGGCGCTGACGCGGCAGCAATCGACCTTCACGCGGCGCGACCTGGCGCGGGTGGTGGACCGGCACACGGCGGACGCCGAGCAGTTCGCCGCGGCGATGGCCAAGGTGGAGGCGTCGCCCGAGCTGGTGCGGCTCGGCGCGGACGGGCGCGGGCAGGATCGGTTCACCACGCGCGAGATGCTGGCGACCGAGCAGCGCATGGAGCAGGCGGGCGTGACGCTCGCCGCGCGGCAAGCGCATGGGGTGAACCTGCGGCGGCGGCTGGCGGAATCGACCACGCTGGGGCGAGAGCAGTTGCTGGCGTTCCGGCACGTGACGCAGACGCGGGATCTGAGCGTGGTGGTGGGCTACGCCGGCACTGGCAAGAGCACGATGCTCGGCGCGGCGCGGGAGGCCTGGGAAGCGGACGGCTATCAGGTGCGCGGGGCGGCGTTGTCAGGGATCGCCGCGGAGCAGTTGGAGGCCGGGGCGGGGATCGCCAGTCGGACGGTGCACAGCCTGCTGTTCCAATGGGAGCAGGGCAGGGAGGTCCTGACGGACCGCGACGTGCTGGTGGTGGACGAGGCCGGGATGATCGGCTCGCGGCAGATGGAGCGGCTGCTGTCGCAGGCACAGGCCGCCGGGGCGAAGGTGGTGCTGGTGGGCGATCCGGAGCAGCTGCAGGCGATCGAGGCCGGGGCGGCGTTCCGGGCGATCGCCGAGCGGGTCGGGGCGGCGGAGATCACCGAGGTCCGGCGGCAGCGCGAGGCGTGGCAGCAGCAGGCGACGCGGGAGCTGGCGACGGGGCGCACGGACGCGGCGCTGGCGCGGTACGAGCAGGCCGGGATGGTGCATGGGCACGCCACGCTGGATGAGGCCAAGGCAGCGATCGTCGCCGGCTGGGATGCGGCGCGGAAAGAGAGCCCGGAGGCGCGGCAAATCATGCTGGCGTACCGGCGTGACGACGTGCGCGACCTGAACGCGCGGGCACGGGCGGTGCGCCAGGCGGCCGGCGAGCTGGGGGAGGATTACCGGGTGCAGACGGAGCGCGGTGCGCGCGAGTTTGCCGCGGGCGATCGGGTGTATTTCCTGCGCAACGAGCGAAGCCTGGGGGTGAAGAACGGCACGCTCGGCACCGTGGTGCGCATCGAGGGGTACGTTCCCGGCCAGGGCGATCGGCTGGTGGTGCGGCTGGATGACGGGCGGTTGGTCGGCTTCGACGTGAAGGACTATGCGCATATCGATCACGGCTACGCGGCGACGGTGCACAAGAGCCAGGGGGTGACGGTGGACCGGACGCATGTGCTGGCCACCAGCCACATAGACCGACACGCGGCGTATGTCGGGTTGAGCCGGCACCGGGATCGGGTGGACCTGCATTGGAGCGCGGACCAGGTGGGCAGCCGGGAGCGGCTGGCGCGGGTGCTCGGCCGCGAGCGGTTGAAAGACACCAGCCTGGATTACGGGGTCGCGGGAACGAAGGCTGAACCGGAGATTCCAGGTGGAGTTCGCGCGACTCGGCGCGAGCCTATGCCGAGCGGCGCGGCCTGGTGCCAGAGAGCGAGATCGTCCTGCGCGAGCGGCCGGCGGAGGTGCCAGGCGCCGAACCGGCCAGGCCGCGGCGAGGCCTGTTCGCCGGGCTGAAGCTGGACGCGGACCACGCTGCGGCAACGCCGGCTCGCACCGCCCCGCCGGCGCTGACGGAACAGGACCGGGCGGCGGACCGGTTGGTGCAGTCGGTGGGGGTCTATGTGCGGGCCTGGTCTGACGCCGAGCGGATGCGCCAGGCCGGGCTGCCGGTGCTGCCGCATCAGACGGAGGCGCTGGTGCATGCCGACCGCGCAGTGGAGGCGCAGCTTCCGGGCTTCGGGCAGGACCTCGACGCGGCGCTGACCCGCACGCCCAAGCTGGCGCATGGCGCCGGCACGGATGGGCTGGCGGCGCTGATCGAGGCTGGGCAGTCGGCGCGCGCGGAACGCGAGAAGCTGGAGGAACGGGCGCGCGAGGCGGTGCGGGCATGGGTCAAGCTGGAGCGGGCCTATGAGCAGGCGGAGAAGACCTACGATCACCTGGCGCAGCGCGAGATCGGCGGGCGGATGGAGCAATTCGCCACGGCGCTGAAGCGAGATCCTCAGCTCGACAGCGTGTTGCGGCAGCGCGGGCCGCAGCTCGGCGTTGCCGAAGGCTCGCGGTTGGCGTGGGTGGTACAGAGCCAGGGGATCGACCGCACGCTGACCCGTGAGCTTGGGCTGTGGCACGGCCGCGGCCTTGGGTTGGGCCGGTGAGTCCCGGCGATGAACGACGACGCCGATAGCGGCGGGGCTGAGCGAGCGTTCGCGGCGCTGCGGGCAGAAGTGGCGGCGCTGCGCCAAGCCGTCGAAGGGCAAAGCGTGCCGGACTACGCGCTCACCCTCGGAGCGATGGCCAAGGAGCTGCAGGGTGTCGGCGCGCGCCTCGAAGCGATCGAGAGCCACCCGGCGATGGCGATGACGCCGGAGCGATATGCCGGGCAACTGGCCGCCGCTGCGGAGCGTGCGCACCAGGCCGGCAGCAAAGCGGTGTGGGACACCAAGGCTCAGCTCGGTGATGCCGTCCTCCGGCTGGAGCGCGCGGCCGGAAGCATGCGCACGCGGGAGGAGCAGCAACGGTGGATCGGAGCCGCGTTGGCGGTGGGCATCATGCTGGGGATCGCGCTGTGGTACATCCTGCCATCGCTGTTGCCCTGGGGCGCGGGTGACTGGCTGGCAGCATCGCTGATCGGCGGCGGGCGCTGGCGCGCCGGCGAGACATTGATGGCGCACGCCAGCCCGGATGCGTACGACCGGATGGTCCGGCTCTACAATGCCTGCAGCGAACGGCCGATCGAGACATGCGAGGCCGCGCTCGCGGCTGGCACGGCCGCCGAGCCGCACGGGGCGCAGCCGAGGCAGAAGAAATAGGTGTAGAGTGTGTTTCGGCCCTGCCCGTGCACAGGAATCCGTGCATTTATCCAGGGCGGGCCTCCGATGACCACGGGGCGGCGTTGAATGGTGTGGATGGTGAGACATCGTCCAGTTTCTTGCTGCCGAAGAACGACCCGACCGCTGCGATACCGACCACTACCAACACGAGCTTCAACAACCTGCAGCCCTCCGTCCAGGGCTGGTCACCGCAGACAGCGACGAATTTCGGCACCTCCGGCAACGCTATCGTGCTCGGTGTTGTATCCCCTCCGCCGAGCAGCCCCGTGACCATCACCAGCTCTCAGATCCGGCGGTGGCAGCGCCGGTGCCGCACTGGGCAAGTGACCAATAGCCCCATGAACTACGGCGGGCAGCCGCAAGATGGGCGGCAGCCGACCCCAACGTTCGCGATCGATGCGGGCGACAACCGGATCAGCGCCGGCCCCTTCCAGGTCGGCAACGATATCTATCTATTTCGCGCTTCCCTGCCCAATGAGGATTTGCTCTACCCATCGTCCGCCGGCGCCAGTAGTCGCATCCCTCAAACCGGTTTTTGGGGGATTGACCTGGGCGCCGGCCGATTTCGGCCCTACCGCTCTTCCAGCAGATCCTCGATCTGCACCCGCAGTGCCTTGGCAAGGTCTGCATAAACGTGGATGCCTCCGGTGCGGACGCCGCTTTCGATCTGCGCCAAGTACGGCTGGGTAATTCCTACAGCAGCGGCAAGCCGGGTCTGCGTCATACCGCGATGGTTCCGCCAGAACTGAAGCGGTGTCGCCGCGGCTAGGTAGTCGTCCACCTGATCGGAGGTCAGCAGCTCCATCTCACCTCGCGCGATCTTGGCCGCGGCAATAGCCGCATCACGCGCGTCGACGAGGTCCTCATATTCCTCGATGGTCAGCGTGATCGTCTCAGCCATGATGGCACCTCATTCGTAAGCCCGCCCGCGCGGTGCGATCTTAACGACCACGATCTCGATCGCGGTTTCCGAGAAGATGATTCGCCACGAGCCGAGCCGCAGTCGCATTTCCGGACGCCCGACGAGCGGCGCGACCTGGTTGGCGTGCGCGCCGTCTCCGGTAGCGTATTCGTCCATCGCCTTGCGCAAACGCCCCGCAACATTGCTGTGTCGCCGCAGATCCTTGGCGGCGTCAGCAGTGTAGCGAACCAGCTTCATGCCAAGTCCCTATAGCGTAGCGCTATAGTCGCTCACAAGCATCAGGTGGGCTCGCTGGCGTTCCACCAACCGGTGTCCTCGCCCTCCGGACGGCGACGACGTTTTTGTGGTAACCGCGCATTGGGATCGAGGAGCAAGGCCGTGATCCGCACCACCTACGACCCCGAAGCCGACGTGCTGAACGTCCAGTTCGGGCCGACCGACGCAGAGAGTGACGGCCACCAGGAGGTCACTCCGGGCGTCTACGTGGAATTCGATCGGGCGGGGCAGCCGATCGGCATCGAGATCACCAGCGTCCGCCTGCGGCAAACCGCCAAGGTTGCCGCCCTGGCGAAGGACGCCGCCGACTAGACCTCGGCCGCCAGAATCCTACCTGCGCGGCTCCTGCGTCACTTGCGCGTGTCGCAGCGACGGCGAGGCCCACGGCTGCTTGGGCGCGCGCTCGCCCAGTCGAGGAACGTGACCGCCCGGCCATCGTGGGCGATGAACTGAACCAGCGGCGAATAACTGGCGTAAGCTCTTGTTGGCCAGTGCGGCGATGGTTGGCACCAGTGCCGCGTTGACCGGCTTTGCCAGTGCCCAGGCGCCGGCACCGGTCGTGACGGTGATCCCGCCGGCGATGCAGCAGCCGATGACCGCGAACGGCGGCAACTCCGCCAACAGCAACAACAACTACCAGGCACAGATGCTGCCGGGCAACGTCGCCAACCCGACCCCCGGCACCTTCGTGGTCCGCCTCAACGGCCAGGTGTGGTCGGAATTCTTCCTGGGCGGCGGCAGCGGCTTCGTCGGCTCCGGTCCGTCCTTCGTGACGTCAGGCGGGCTCGGCCCGGGGCCCGGCGCCCCGGTACGGCCGTCTTCCTCGGTACCGGCACCAATGCCGGACAGAAGCTGGCGCCGTACTCGATAGGCACCTACTTCCGACTGTATCCCGGGGTCGACGCCATGGCGACCAACGGCCTGCGCTACGGCGCCCAGACGGAAATCCGGGAGAACTTCGTCGCCGCCCAGAGCAACACCGGCAACACCGGCACCTCCGGCCTGACCAGCGGCCAGACGCTGTATGTCCGGCGCGCCTTCTGGTACATGGCGGGCGACAACTGGGGCCTGCTCCGGATGGGTCAGACCGACGGCGTCACCGGCATCTTCGACAACGGCATCACCACCGGCCAGCAGCCTGGCCAGGGGCTGTGGAACGGCGACGCGCCAGGCATCATCGCGGGCAACGGACCAACCTATCCCTGGTTCACCCAGCAGGGCGCCGAATACGGCTCCCCCAAGATCGTCTACCTGTCGCCGCAGCTCTACGGCTTCGACTTCGGCTTCGACTACGCGCCGAACAACGGTAACCAGGAATTCGCGGGTGGACCGGCGGAAGCCGGAATGCCGAACCTGTCGTCCACGATCACGCCGCCGGGCGGCGCCCGCTTCACAGACCTGTATGTCGGCGGCGCCCGCTATCAGGGCACGTTCGGGCCGGTCGCGCTGTATGCCTGGGGCGCCTATCTCGGCAGCGGCCACGTTCAGTATCAGGGCGACCCGACTGGCCTCCTGGCGCGCACGCTGGAAGGCGGCCCGTCGCTGGCGCAGGGCAGCCAGTACAACGGGCAGTTCGAGAACCTCAGCGCCGGGTTCGCCGGCGTGGCCGTCACCTATGCCGGGTTCACCGTCGATGCCGCCTGGCAGGGCGGGCAGTACAACGGCGTCATGGCCCTGAAGCCGCAGAACGGCGTCGGCGCGCAGGCCTGGGTGGCCGGCATCTACTACAGCAACGGGCCGCTCGGGGTCGGCGCCACCTACTACCAGTTCGACTCGCAAGGCGCGATCGGTCTGACCGGGCTGTCACAGCGGCATGAAGACGCGTTCGGCGTCGGCGGTTCCTACGCCATCGCGCCGGGGCTGCTGGGCTATAGCGAATTGCTCTACTTCCAGCGCCATCAGGCCGGGTTCGACCTCAACAACGGCAAATACTTCAACCAGGCTGGCTATGCCGGCAACAACGACGTCCACGGCACCGCCTTCGTCGTCGGCGCACGCATGCGCTGGTAAACCGACACAAGCCCTGGACTACACGGAAAAGGCGGCGGGGCAACTTCCCGCCGCCTTTGCTTTTGCCGACCGATTGATGCCGATCCATCTTGGCGCCGCGGCGCGGTGGCGCTACAGAGGTCCGTTCGCGCGAATCGCCTCTGGATACCCGATGGCCAGCAGACCTGTAGTATCGCTGACGCTTCTGGCAGGCATTCTGGCGCTTGCCGCGTGCAGCAGCAGCAAGCCGCAGACGACGGAGCCGATATTACTCGGGTATCTACGGCCCGGGCGGGCTCCAGGGCACCGGCAGCGTCCTGGGCGGCGACGGCCTTGTCTTCGGTACCGGCGCGAAATCCGACGGCGGCGGAGGCGGCGGTGGCAGCGGCTCTGGTGGTGGCGCGCTTGGCGTCAACGCCTACCTATGGCGCGGCGCTCTCGATACGCTGAGCTTCATGCCGCTGGCATCGGCCGATCCGTTCGGCGGCGTCATCATCACCGATTGGTACACGCCTGCCGCGGCGAACGGCGAGCGGTTCAAGGCCAGCGCCTATATCCTCGGCCGCGAGCTGCGCAGCGACGGCGTACGGGTCGCCATCTTCCGCCAGGTGCTGCAGAGCGGCCAGTGGGTGGACGCGCCGGTCAGCCCGGTCACCGTGGGCGAGATCGAGAACAAGGTGCTGTCCCGCGCCCGCGAACTGCGCGAACAGTCGCAGGCCAGCAGCTAGAAGGCCAGGGCTTCGCCCCGGACCCCGACCAAGGGCACAGCCCTTGGAACCCGTCCTCAACCAAACGAATGGATCGCAAAGGCTGCGCCTTTGCTGGGGGTCCAGGGGGCAAAGCCCCCTGGCTCACCCGGCGTCAGCAGGATCAGCTACCGCGAAACTCGCCGGCGCCTGCCCGTCGCACTCGCGACGCCACATTTGCGCATAAGCCGCCTCCAAATGCCGGGCGCTGCGAGCCGCGTCGAACAGCGGGGATGCACGCACGCGGTCGCGCAACACCGCGCGGACTCTGGCCAGTTCCGATGGCTTGGTCGCCAACCGCAACGCCAACGCTTCGTATGCCGAACTCGGTCTCAGTGATCAGCTCGGTCAGGCCGCACGCGGTCAGCACGCTGGCCGCCATGCGCCCGGCGAAGCCGGTCCCGACGCGGGTCACCAGCGGCAGCCCTGCCCAAAGCATGTCGCTTGCCGTGGCGCCGGCACTGTAGGGCAGCGTGTCGAGGAACAGATCGCCGATCGCGCAACGCGCCAGGTATTCCGGGTAGCTGACCTTCGGCGCGAACACCAGGCGTTCGGGGGCAATCCCCCGCTCGGCTGCCTCCCGTCGCAGATTGGCTTCGGCGGGTGGATTGCCTCCGACCAGCCAAAGTACGCTGTCCGGTACCGTCGCGAGCAGACGCATCCAGATCGCGAACACGTCAGGGGCGATCTTGTAGCTGGTGTTGAAGCAGCAGAACACGAAGCCGCGCTCCGGCAGACCGCAGCCTTCACGGCTGAAGCGGCGGGGGGACGTCTCGCGCGTAGTCCCGTTCGGCTGGTAGGAGACCGGCAGGTGCACGATCTTCTCGTCGTAAAATCGCTGCTGTGCCAGCGGCAACGCCACCGGATCGGCGACGATGTAGTCGATGAAGTCGGCGCCCATGCTGCCGATGTAACCGAGATAGCTCACCTGGATGGGCGCCGGGCGAAGCGCCAGCACCCCCGATCGGGCGCGGGTCGTGTACCCGCTGAGGTCCACCAGGATGTCGGTCGCGTGGTTGGCGATCGTCTGGGCCGCCGCGAGATCCGGCAGAACCGACAGGTCGACGAAACGGTCGCACGCGGCAACGAGCCGACGGCGTATCGCGCTGTCGTTATGCAGCCGCAGATCGTAGCCGACCACTTCGAATTGCGTGCGATCGTGATGCTCGAGGACGTCCACGATCAAATGCGCCAGGGGATGCTGACGGAAATCGCCCGACAGATAGCCCACCGTGAGCCGTCGCTGCAGATCCCGCTGCCGCGATCCGGCGAGTGGTCCGGGTGTCCGTGGGAACCGCCTGCCCCATTGGCGCGCACAACGCAGCTGCTCCTCGCCCGAGGCAGATGTGGGCAACAGGGCGAACGGCGCCACCGCCGCGTCACGGCGCACCAGATCGATCAGCTCGGCGTCATCTGCGTCTCGGCGGCGCCAATCGCACGCAAGATAGCGCGTGTGGATGCGCTCGCTCAGGGCTTCGGGATAGTCCGGCCGCACCGCGATGGCGCGATCGAACGCGTCCAGGGCATCAGCGAATTGCCCTGTCGCCTGCAGCGCGTTGCCGCGGTTGTGCCAGGCCTGGGCGAGGTCGGGCTGCAACAGGATCGCACGGTCGTAACAAGCGATGGCATCCACAGGGCGCTCCATCCCGAGCAGCGCAACGCCCCGGTTCGACCACGTCTCCGCATGGTCCGGCCGCACCGCCAGCGCGTGGTCGAAGCTCTCCACGGCCGCGTGCTGCTTGCCGGTCCTGGTCATGGCGATACCGCGATTGAACCAGGCCTCGGCCAGCATTGGCCGCAACGCAATCGCGCGATCGAGGCTGGCGATCGCATCCTCGTAGTTCTGCAGATCCAGCAGTGCCGAACCGCGATTGCTCCAGGCTTCGGCCATGTCGGGGCGCAGAGCGAGGGCACGGTCGTAGCTGGCGACGGCATCTTCGAAACGGCCGAGACTGCGCAGCGGGTTGCCGCGGTTGCACCAGGCCTCGGCATGCAGGGGCTCGATCGCGGTCGCCCGATCGTAGCTCGCCACCGCCGCGTCATGGTGGCCGAGTGCCGCTAGCGCATCGCCCCGATTCGCGTGGGCCTCCGCATAGTGCGGCCGAAGGGCAATCGCGCGGTCGTAGCTGCGAATTGCCGGTTCCAGCCGGCCGAGATCGGCGCAGGCGTCGCCGTGGTGGCAGAAATACGCCGCATCCCGGTCGTTGATTCGGATCGCGCGGCCGATCAGTTCGACCGCCGCCGCGGCGCGGCCCAGTTGTGCTTCGATGACACCGGCGAGATGCAGCGCATGCGCGTGGCGCGGGTCGGCGCTCAGCACCGCCTGGTACGTCGCTGCCGCCTCGGTCAGCCGGCCAGCCTGATGACAGGCGACAGCGTCGCGGAACAGTTCGTCCAGCGAGGCTGAAGTGCGATGAGGACCCTGGGTTCGCCGTCCCGCCGCTCGCCGCTGCTGACGATTCATACCCTGAATGTAGATGTCGCCGGACGAATTGCTCAAGCGAGGCGTCTCACGCGCCTCTTGCGCAGGCGGCGCCGGCAGCAAATAACTGCGACATGAGCGAGAGCGTGACTGTTGCGGCCGAAGCGCCGCGCTACAACTTCCGCGAGGCCGAACCGCGCTGGCAGCGCGCCTGGGCCGAGCGCGGCTGCTTCCGTGTGGCCGACGTGCCGACCGACAACAAACCGAAATACTATGTGTTGGAGATGTTCCCGTATCCCAGCGGGAAGATCCACATGGGCCATGTGCGCAATTATACGCTGGGCGACGTGGTTGCCCGCTACAAGCGCGCGCGCGGGTTCGCGGTGCTGCACCCGATGGGCTGGGATGCGTTCGGACTGCCGGCGGAGAACGCGGCACGCGAGCGTGGCATTCACCCGGCCAAGTGGACCTGGGACAATATCGCTGCCATGCGCGCCGAGCTCCAGCGCATGGGATTGTCGCTCGAATGGGAGCGCGAATTCGCTACCTGCGATCCTGCGTATTACGGCCATCAGCAGAAGCTGTTCCTGGATTTCCTGCGCACCGGCCTGGTCGAGCGCAAGGAAAGCTGGGTCAACTGGGACCCGGTCGACGGCACGGTATTGGCCAACGAGCAGGTAATCGACGGCCGCGGCTGGCGGTCCGGTGCATTGGTGGAGAAGAAGCGGCTCAGCCAGTGGTTCCTCAAGATCACCGACTATGCGCAGGAACTGCTCGACGCGCTCGATACGCTGGATCGCTGGCCGGAACGGGTGCGCCTGATGCAGGCCAAATGGATTGGCCGCAGCGAAGGGGCGCGGCTGGATTTTGCCCTTGCGACGCCGGCGGACGGGATTGCCGCGGTCGAGGTCTATACCACGCGCCCTGATACACTGTTCGGAATGTCGTTCCTGGCGCTGGCGCCCGAGCATCCGCTGTCGGCAGCGGCGGCGGCGCGTGATCCCAACGCAGCGGAGTTCATCGCGGAATGCCGCCGGATGGGTACCTCCGAGGCGGTGATCGAGACTGCGGAGAAGCGCGGCTACGACACCGGGCTGCGCGTGCGGCACCCGTTCCTGAAGGACACGACCTACCCGGTGTGGATCGCCAACTTCGTGCTGATGGAATACGGCACCGGCGCGATCTTCGGTTGCCCGGGCCATGACCAGCGCGACCTGGACTTTGCGCGGAAATATCGGCTGGACGTGGTGCCGGTGGTGCTGCCGCCTGGCGAGGATCCGGCGCAGTTCACCGTGGGCGACGAGGCCTATGTCGGGCCAGGCACGATCTTCCACTCGGACTTCATGAACGGCCTCGATGTGGAGGCGGCGAAGCGTGCGGTGATCGCCGAGCTGGAACGTCTTGGAGTTGGCCGTGGCGAGGTGAATTGGCGGCTGCGCGACTGGGGCGTAAGCCGGCAGCGCTACTGGGGCTGTCCGATCCCGGTGATCCATTGCGACGGCTGCGGCGTGGTGCCGGTGCCGGACGAGCAGTTACCGGTGAAACTGCCGGACGATGTAACGTTCGACCGGCCGGGCAATCCGCTGGACCATCATCCGACCTGGAAGCATGTCCCCTGCCCGCGCTGCGGTGCCGCGGCGCGACGGGAGACCGACACGTTCGACGTGTTCGTCGACAGCGCCTGGTATTTCGCGCGCTTCTGCAGCCCGCATGCGGATCTGCCTGTGCTGCGCCAGGCGGTCGCTCACTGGATGCCGGTCGATCAGTATATTGGCGGGATCGAGCATGCGATTCTGCACCTGCTCTATTCGCGGTTCTTCACCCGGGCGATGAAACGCACCGGACATCTGGATTTCGAAGAGCCGTTCGCCGGGCTGTTCACCCAGGGCATGGTGACGCACGAAAGCTACCGCTCGGCGCCTGGCGCGAACGGCGCCTGGCTCTATCCAGAGGAGGTGATGAAGCAGCCGGATGGCACTGCCGTGCATCGCGACACCGGCGAGCCGATTGTGGTCGGCCGCGTGGAGGCGATGAGCAAGTCGAAGCGCAACACGGTGGATCCGGAGGCGATCATCGGGCGCTACGGTGCCGACACGGCGCGCTGGTTCGTGCTGTCGGACAACCCGCCCGACCGCGACATGGAGTGGACCGAGGCCGGGGTCGCCGGTGCGTTCCGCTTCACCCAGCGGGTATTCCGGCTGGTCGAGACGTTTGGCGATGTGCCGACCGAGGCGGCATCTGATGCCGGACGCGACCTGCGCCGCGTCACCCACCGCACGATCGTCGCGGTCAGCGAGGCGCTGGACAGTTTCGCGTTCAACGTCGCGGTCGCGCGGCTGTACGAGCTGGCGAATGCGATCGCGGATGCCGGGATTACGCCCGGGCTCGGGGCGGCGCGCCGCGAAGCGCTGGAGATGCTGGTCCGGCTGATCGCGCCGATGATGCCGCACCTGGCCGAGGAAGCGTACAGCCGTATGCATCCTGGCGCAGAGATGTTGGTCGCAGACCTGCCCTGGCCGGAAGCCGATCCGGACCTGCTGGTCGCGGATACCGTGACGATCGCGGTGCAGGTGATGGGCAAGTTGCGAGCGACAATCGTGCGTCCGCCGAACTGCGGTCAGGAGGCGAACGCCGCAGCGGCGTTGTCGGAACCCAATGTAGTCCGCGCGTTGGAGGGCAGGACGGTAAGGAAGACGATCTACGTGCCGGACCGGATCATCAACTTCGTGGCGGGCTGATGAGCCTTCGTGTGCCAGGAATTCTGTGTCGCAGGCGGCATTTCCTGGCGGCAACGGCCGGTGCTGCGTTGTCCGGGTGCGGCTTTCAGCCGGTCTATATGCCCACGGCATCGGGCAATGCCGGTGTGGCGCAACGTGAGCTGGCTGCCATCTACGTGGACCTGATTCCCGATCGCCCGGGGCAGGTGATGCGTCAGGCGCTACAGGAACGCTTCGAGCGAGACGGCAACGGTGTGGCGCATATGTACGACCTGACGGTCGGGTTCTCGGTTTCCGGCGAGGGCATCGCGATCCAGCCGGACAGCAGCGTGACCCGCATCCGCATGATCGGCAGCGCCAACTGGACCCTGGTTGCCCAGGATCCTGGTCGCACGAAGCTGAGCAGCGGCTATGCCAAGGCAGTGGATGGGTTGAACGTCATCGACACGCAGTATTTCGCGATGGACCTGGAGAACGAGGCGATCACGCGACGTCTGGCCAACGCGCTGGCGGACCAGATAACCATCCAGCTCGCGGCGTACTTCCGCAAGCGAGCGGCGACCAGCGGTTGAAGGTTCCGCCGCAGCGTGTGGCGGCGTTCCTGCGCGATCCGGGAACCTGCCGGGTTGTGCTGTTGTATGGCGAGGACCACGGGATGATCCGAGACCGCGCGACCGCGCTGGTGCGGGCGGCGGCCGGCTCGCTGGACGATCCGTTCCTGGTGGCGGAGCTGGGGCGTGAGGATGTCCGCCGGCTGGCTGATGAAGCTGGATCATTGGCATTGACCGGTGGGCGGCGGGTGGTGCGGTTGCGCGAGACCACCGACACCGCGGCTGAGCAGGTTGCCGTCATCCTCAAGGGGACTGCACCTGCGCTGGTTGTGCTGGAGGCAGCCGGGCTGGCAACGCGCTCGCGTCTGCGCTCGCTGGTCGAGGGAGCGCCGGATGCGGCGGCAATTGCCTGCTACCCGGAGGAAGGTCGCGCGCTGACGGACACGATTCGCACCGTGCTGACCGAGCTCGGCGTTGCCATCGATGCCGATGCGCTGGCCTGGGTGTCGGACCAACTGGGCGCCGACCGGGTATCCACCCGAGGCGAGGCGGAGAAGCTGGCGCTGTATGCCGGCGCTGGCGGTCGGGTGAGCCTGGACGCTGCTATGGCGTGTGTCGGCGACCTGGCCGGGCTATCACTGGATGATGCGCTGTTCGCCGCCACCGAGGGCGACGTGGCGCGCGCCGATCGGGCACTGGAGTTGGCAGTCGCCGAGGGGGCCAATCCGGTCGGCGTGCTACGGGCGGGAGTGATGCACCTGCAGCGGCTGCACCGGGTACGGCTTGCGGTGGATGAGGGGCTGAGCACGGCCGACGCGATGAAGGCTGCGCGGCCGCCGGTATTCTTCCGGCGGGTGAGCGCGTTCAGCCGTGCGGTCGAATTGTGGTCCTCCGCCGCGCTGATGGCGGCGCTGGCTGGGCTGTCGGACGCAGAGCGTGCCTGCAAGCGCACGGGGGCGCCGGATACCGTGCTATCGCGAAATGCGGTGCTGGCCCTGGCGCGCCGCGCCGCGAGCGGCGGTGCAAGACGGCGAGTTGTCTGACGGTGATTGCTTTCGCTTTATTTCATTATTACTGGTGCACACCAAATCTGCTCAGTAAATTATCTAACTGATCCAGATCAGTGTAGTGGAATTGGATCACGCCTCGCCTGCCGTTGAACGTTACTTTGACGATTAGGCCGAGTTGCTCGCTGAGCGAACGCTCCAGCGCCACCGCATCCGGGCCGCGACCGCGGCGGGGATCATCGGTCGTCGGGGACGCGGCGCGGGGATCGCGGGTCGCCAGGGCCTCGGTTTGGCGGACCGACAATTGCCGATCGATCACCTCGCGCAGCGCAAAGTCTGGCAGGGGATGCGCCAACAAGGCACGTGCGTGCCCGGCAGAGATTTCGCCGTTGCGCAACGCCTCTTTCACCCCGTCCGGCAGGTTGAGCAGACGCAGCGTATTGGCGATGTGGCTGCGGGACTTGCCGACGGCCTGGCCAAGGGCCTCCTGGGTGAAGTGGAACTGCGTGAGCAGGCGGGCGTACCCCTCGGCCTCGTCCATCGCGTTGAGGTCCTGGCGCTGCAGGTTCTCTACCAGAGCGACGGCGGCGGCCTCGGTGTCGGTCATTTCGTTGACCAGCGCGGGGACCTCATGCAGGCCGGCGGCACCGGCAGCGCGCCAGCGGCGCTCCCCGGCCACGATCTGGTAGCGGCCGTCGGTCACCGGGTGTGGCCGGACCAGCAACGGTTGCAGGATGCCGCGTAGCCGTATCGATTGGGTGAGTTCGTCGAGCGCGGCCGGATCGATGCTGCTGCGCGGCTGGAACGGGTTTGGCTCCAGCAGGTCGAGCGGCACCTGGCGGACGGTTGCCCCCTGGGCGGGCGCCTGAACAGCGGCGTCGCCCATTAGGGCGGCAAGCCCACGGCCGAGTCGCGGGCCGGTCTCGCGCCGGGCATTCACGGCTGTGCTCGCTCACGTCGCAGTAGCTCGCCGGCGAGTTGTACATACGCCTGCGCGCCGGGGGAGCGGAAGTCGTACAGAAGCACGGGCTTGCCGTGGCTGGGCGCCTCGGAAATTCGGATGTTGCGGGGGATAACCGTCTCGTAGACGGTCTCGCCGAAGAAGCCGCGGGCGTCGGCGGCGACCAGGTCGGACAGATTATTGCGTCGATCGAACATGGTCAGCACGATTCCTTGCAGCCGTAGTCCGGGATTAAGTGCGCGCTTTACCATCTCGATGGTACGGACGAGTCCACTGACGCCTTCGAGGGCATAGAACTCACATTGCAGCGGAACCAGCACAGCGTCGGCGGCGACCAGCCCGTTCAGCGTGAGGAGGGACAGGCTGGGCGGGCAGTCGATCAGCACGAAACTGTATGGACAGGGTCCAGTACGCAGCGATGCCAGTGCGTCGCGCAGGCGGTACTCGCGGCGATCAAGCCCCACCAGTTCAATCTCGACTCCGGCGAGGTCGGCTTCCGCGGTGACCAGCGAGAGGTTCGGGATTGATGTGACTCGGGACGCGGCCAGTAGCGGCATGTCCTCGGTGAGCAGGCGATAGCTGCCTATCGCCCGGTCGGTGCGTGGGATCCCGAGGCCTGTGGAAGCATTGCCTTGGGGGTCGAGGTCGATCAGCAGGACGCGCTCATTGACGGCGGCGAGGGCAGTGGCGAGGTTGATCGCTGTGGTCGTCTTGCCGACTCCCCCCTTCTGGTTGGCGATCGCCAGGATGCGCACGCCGGCCCCAGTGGGCGACGGATCGATGATGGCAGTATCAGTCTGAGACAATGACACGGCTGAGATCGCTGATCCGTAAGATGCAGGCGTCGGGGTCGGTGCGGCTGGCGATTCGCTCCACCCGCATGTGCCATTGCGCGGCCGCGTGCGTCAATTCTGCTTCGGCGTTGGTGCCCTTCGGGAACAGGCACCGCCCACCAGGTGCGAGCAACGGAGCAGCGAGGGCTAGAAGTTTCGGGAGCGGGGCAGTGGCACGTGCCGTGATGAGCGAGGCTGGGCCAAGAACGGCCGTTTCGATGCGCACCGCGTGAATGCAGACAGGGGCGCCTGTGACTCTGGCGGCCTCGCGCAGGAATGCGGCCTTGCGCTGGTCGGCTTCGATCAGATCGAAGGGAACTCCGGTGGCGACGGCAAGAATCAGGCCGGGGAAACCGGCGCCGGAACCGAGGTCGATCGCGCGGGCGGGGCGTGGCTGC
The DNA here is from genome assembly GCA_963819855.1 of uncultured Alphaproteobacteria bacterium. GTDB lineage: Bacteria > Pseudomonadota > Alphaproteobacteria > Acetobacterales > Acetobacteraceae > JAMXLO01. The sequence continues at coordinate 63,367 of CAWFYC010000029.1, read as the reverse complement.
ATCAACGGGGCGAGCTGAAGGGAGTCGGCGATGTGGCGATCCCAGATGAGCGCAGTGTCACGAGGGGAAATCAGGTTCACCGTTCGGTTCCAGCGCGCCAGCAGCACAGCGAACCGCTCGAGGGTCTCCATCGTCTCACGTGAAACATCGTTCGAAAGCCAGCAATGTTTCACGTGAAACACATCATCCGACGACCCGTGCACCACGCTTGCGCACATGGGCAGCAATCGCCGCCAGTGCCGCTGGGGTCATGCCCTGGATCCGTGAGGCCGCGCCAAGCGATCCCGGCTGCAGCCGCGTTAGCTTTGCGGTGAGTTCAGCTGAGAGACCACCGATCTCCTTGAAAGCGACCCCGTTCAGCGCAACGGTCTCTTCGCGATGGAACGCGCGGATGTCGGCCTGTTGCCGCGGCAGATACCCGGCATAGCGAACCTCGGTCCGCAACTGACCTAGCGTGCGGGCAGATAATTCCCGCAACCAGGGGAATGCGGTCGTCACCGACTCAAAGGCGATCTCCTGGTGTCCCAAAAGATCGAACACCGACCGCCAGCGCCCGTCTGCTCGTACCGGAATGCCACGCCGAGCCAAATCGCCAGGATGACCGCCCTCGACCCTCGCTCGCTCCAGCGCCGTTGCCACCGCACTCCGATGCACGTGGAACGCTGCAGCCCGGGCCGTTCCCACACAGCCCCAAGCGACGCCTTTCTCCGTCAATCGCAGGTCGGCATTGTCCGCCCGCAGCGTCAGGCGGAACTCGGCGCGCGAGGTGAACATCCGATACGGTTCGCTGACACCCTGCTGGGTTAGATCGTCCACCAGCACACCGATATACGCCTCCGAGCGGCTGAACGACACTGCCCCGGCTCCGCCGGATTGGCGCGCGGCATTGATCCCGGCGATCAGCCCCTGCGCCGCAGCTTCCTCGTATCCGGTAGTCCCATTGATCTGACCCGCCAGGTAGAGTCCCGGCAACGCTCGCACTTCGAGCGATGGCGCCAACGCCCGTGGATCCACATAGTCATATTCCACCGCGTAACCCGGCCGCGTCATGCGGGCATGCTCGAGCCCTGGGATCGTCGCGATCAGCGCTAGCTGCACATCCGTCGGAAGACTGGTCGAGATGCCATTGGGATATACCGTGTCGTCGTCCAGTCCTTCTGGTTCCAGGAAGATATTGTGGCTCTCTCGGGCCGCAAACCGCAATATCTTGTCCTCGATGGAGGGGCAGTAGCGGGGCCCGGCTCCCGTGATGCCGCCGCCATATACCGCCGACCGATGCAAATTGGCGCGGATGATCGCGTGTGTTTCAGGCGTGGTCCGGGTGACACGACATTCGATCTGCGGATTGGTAATCCGCCCGGTGAGCGCGCTGAATGGTTCCGGTACCGCATCGCCGCGGTCGGCGTCCAGCCCATACCAGTCGATCGTGCGGCGATCGAGCCGCGGTGGTGTGCCGGTCTTCAGTCGGCCGAGCGGCAGGTCGAGCCGCGCCAGCGCGCCGGCGAGCCCAACTGAAGGCGCTTCCCCGGCCCGTCCGGCCGCGCTCTGCTGCTCGCCGATATGGATCACGCCGCGCAGGAAGGTTCCGGCGGTCAGCACTGCTGCGTCGCAATGGACGGCCGAACCGTCCGCGCACAGCACACCACCCAGGCGGCCATCGCGTCCGATCTCGATATCCTCGACTGCTCCGGGCCGCACTTGCAGTTCGGACGTTTCCGCCAACAAGCGTTGCATCGCCCGCCGATACAATGCCCGATCGGCTTGGGCGCGCGGCCCCCGCACTGCGGGGCCCTTGCTGCGGTTCAGCAGCTTGAAATGAATGCCCGCCGCGTCCGCCGCCCGGCCCATTAGCCCATCCAGCGCGTCCACCTCGCGCACCAGATGGCCCTTGCCGATGCCGCCGATCGACGGATTGCAGGACATCTCGCCAATCGTCTCCACGCGATGCGTCAGCAGCAGTGTCCGCGCTCCGACGCGCGCGGCCGCCGCGGCTGCCTCGCATCCGGCATGCCCGCCGCCGACCACCACAACATCGAAACGCTCAGCCATCGCCTTCGCACCTTGTCACCTGCCGGCCGGGTCGCCTTATAGCCCGCATGTCACTCTTCTCGCTGCATCATCTCATCGATCTTCTGCACTCATATGGCAATGTGGTGCTTGGTGTCGTGGTTGGCCTCGAGTGCGTCGGTCTGCCAGTCCCGGGCGAGACTCTGTTGATAGCGGCTGCGGGTACCTGGCTGCGACGACGCACCAGTTGAACATTGTATTGGTGGTCTTGTCCGCAGCGCTGGGTGCGATCGTCGGCCAGATGGTCGGCTACAGCATTGGCTGGGGTGTCGGCTTCCGTTTGTTACGACACTACGGACGCTCCATCGGTCTGACCGACCGGCGAATGGCCTTTGGCCGGGCGTTGTTCAGGCGCCACGGCGTGAAAGTCGTGTGCGCCGCGCGTTTCGTCATCGTGCTGCGTACTCTGGCCGCGCTGTTGGCGGGCGCCAACCGAATGCCGTGGGCCCGCTTCATGGCGGCCAATATCGCGGGCAGCGTAATCTGGTCGTCGCTCTATGGTGGCGGGGCCTACCTGCTCGGCCATGAGGCGAAGCGCGTCGCCGGGCCGGTGGCCATTGGCTTCGGCGTGATCGCCGCGGCTGTGTTGTTGGCCGCGGGGCTGTATGCGCGTCGCCGGGAGCGCCAGCTTATGACGCAGCCACTGCGGGCCCAGCGCGCGGCAGAGTAACGAAACACTATTACTTGCGGATATATTATGCGAGCAGCGGTTTTGGGCAAAGTGGAATCGCGACGGGGTGATGGGTTTCGCTGCGCTCTACCCATCCTACGGCTACGGCGACGAGCGCAGCAACTCGTAGGATGGGTAGAGCGCAGCGAAACCCATCGAGCCAAGTGATCGCACGAGCCTCCGGTCAGGCCGAAGATGCTCTTGCGCTCAACTAGTCGCCATGTAAGAGTCTCGTCTCGTCAGCGAAATCAGAGGGTCAAGCCCTTCCATTACTTTGGCGGCAAATCCGTGCCAAGCCTCACGAGCATCGTCAATGGGCGCGACGATATCGTTGGGCCTGTTCAAGCTGGACAGTAACGCTGCGGCGAGGCTTTCCGCGTCCGGTTCGCACAACGTCGCAAACGGCTCGTTCTTGAGTTGCTCGGGAAGCCCACCCACCCGCGTGGCTATGACGTGACGCCTGGCGGCGAGTGCCGTTGGCGCGATGCCACTCTGACTTGCCTCCCGATATGGCAACACCACAATATCCGCCCAGCTCAGGATCGAACTGATTTCGCCCTCCGGTACCCAGCGATTCTCGACCGTAACGCCCGGTAGCGCCCGAAGATCAGCGAGTGCCGCGCTCTCCGGACCTTGCCCCACGATTCGCACCTCCATATCCGTCCGCGGGCCAAGCAATCGCAGGGCCTCTGCCAGCAGATCAAGCCCCTTGTAGGTCCGCAACCGCCCGAAGCACAGTACACGTCGGGGGCCGGTGTGAGTAACCGGAGGCGTAACGGAGCCGAAGGCCAGCGGTGGCAGCGCAGTAACGAGGACCGGCATCCGAGATGGCAGAGAGCCGTTCGACGTGAGTGCCGAAGCCACATGGTTGGACAGCACGATCGCTAAATCCGTCCGCCGTAACAGCGCCCGCTGCAACGCGAGAAGCAGCGGGAATCCGTCGCCAGGATGTGCCTCGGCGTCGTGTACGATCACTGCCACAGGGACGCCAACGCGACGCAGCGCCATGACCATCAGCAGGTCGAGCGGACCTGGCATCGCACACACTGCAATTCGCGGATCCAGGCGACGCAGGCGTCGGCTCAGTTGCAAGACGGTGATCGGGGCTTGCATGAACCGCCAGGCAAGCCCGACCAGGCCGGCATAAGTCTTTACCGGAATCTCGCACTTCGGCGCGCTCGGGTCCTGCAGAATCTCCGCGGCACTCGACAGCGACAGTATCGTCTCTATACCACCCAGTGCTTCCAAACCTTTGGCGAGCAAAACCGCGAGGCGTGGGCCAGCCCCGTATCTCCCCCATTGCCAGACGACGACTCGCAAGTTCGCGTCTCGGTGTGTGCGCGGTTCGCCCGCCATCCAAGATTTCGATCCGTTTGCTACGATATCGTCAGCGTACAGTCGTGGCTGGTCGTCGGCAACTCTTGCACACGATGCACACTGTACAACTTGGGGTAGCGAGTTCTGTTGTTAGGTGAGCATTGGCCGACACGGCAGTCACGACAGCGCCGCTGCCAACGCGTCGCAGTCCGCAATCGGCAACCCGCACACCATGCGGCGGCAAACATAAGCGGCGGCGCCCTCGGCTCCCGCGGATTTGCCGAACGCCGGATGGTCGGCCGGCAGCGAACCGGGCGCCGGGGCATGAAGTACCACGACCCGCGGGTCAGCCGCGGCCAGCGCCACCGTGGCAAGTGCCTGTGCCAGCGGATGCGCCGGATCGCCAGTGATCACCACAGTAGCCGCTTCCTCCAGCAGATCCGCTGCCGCAAGCAGAGTCGGCATCGCGGCAAGCTGATCGGGGTTGCCGGTGAACGCGCGCAGCAGTGCCTCGGCACGCTCGCGCCACGCGGTATTGCCGGTCAGATGCCACAGCCTGGCAAACACCTCCGCCAGCAGCCCATTTCCAGCCGGCGTCGCGTTGTCCGCGGCGGTGCGCGGCCGCGCCAACGGCACATCCTTCGCATCGGCAGCCGTGGTGTAGAATCCGCCCTTCCCATCCGCGAACACCTCCAACGCGGCCTCGGCCAGCCGCATGGCCTCGGCCAGCCGCCGCGCCTCACCGGTCGCCTCGAACAGCGCCAGCGATGCCCGGGCCATCGCAGCCTGATCGTCCAGCAACCCCGCCGCCGTCACCCGTCCGAGGCGCCAGGCGTGCTGCACCCGCCCATCCGTCGCGGACATCTCAGACCGGATGCAGTCATGTGCCTCCTCGGCGCGCGCCAGCCATTCCGGGCGGCCGAATACTGCGGCGGCGCGGGCCAGTGCTGCGATCGCCAAGCCGTTCCAGTCCGCCAGCACTTTATCGTCGCGCCCGGGTCGTACGCGTTTCGCCCGTGCGGCGAACAGTACCGCGCGACACCGGGCCAGCGCCATTTCTTCCTCGGCTGAAACAGCTGGCGTCACCCGGCGCAGGATCGTGTGGCCCTCCCAGTTGCCGCCCGGCGTCACGTCGTAGGCGCGCTTGAACGCCGCCGAAGCATCGCCCAGCAGCGCGTCAACCTCGGCCTCGGTCCAGACGTAGAAGCGGCCTTCTTCGCCCTCACTGTCGGCATCCTCAGAGGCGGCGAACGCCGCGCGGCCCGCCATCCTCTCGGCGGTCATGTCGCGCACCATCCAGCCGACGGTTTCATCCGCGCGCTTCGCATACAGAGGATCCGGACGATGCGCGTGCGCCAGAGCCAGCAATTCCAGCAACTGCGCATTGTCGTACAGCATCTTCTCGAAGTGCGGCACCAGCCAGATCGCGTCGGTGGAATACCGGGAATAGCCGCCACCCAGATGATCGTAGATGCCGCCCTGCGACATGCGGGTCAGCATAAGATGCAGCGCCTCCTGACCTTCGGGCGCGCCGGTGCGGAATGCGTTCTGCCAGAGGAAGCGGAAGATCGGCGGGTTGGGGAATTTCGGCGCGCCGCGCAGCCCGCCCTGCTCCGGATCGTTCATCCGCAGCAGCGCTGCCGCCACGGCGTCGAGATGCACCGGCGTCGGCAGATCGCCCGGATGGGCGGTCGACATCCTGGCGAGCACCTGGCGCAGCGCAGCCGTGTTCTTCGTCACCATTTCATGGTCGGTGCGGTATGCCTCGGATACGCCTTGCAGCACCTGCCGGAACGATGGCCGTCCCCAGCGCGGCTCCGGCGGGAAATACGTGCCGCCCCAGAACGGCGCGCCGTCGGGGGCGATGAACATGGTCAGCGGCCAGCCGCCTTGCTCGCCCAACGCGTGCAGCGCCGACATATACAGGTGGTCGATGTCCGGCCGCTCCTCGCGGTCTACCTTGATGTTCACGAACCGCTGGTTCATCAGCGTCGCGGTGTCCGGGTCCTCGAACAACTCGTGCGCCATGACGTGGCACCAATGGCAGGCGGCGTAGCCGATCGACAGCAGAATCGGCTTTTTCTCCGTTCGCGCCTCGTCCAATGCCGCTGCACCCCAGGGACGCCAGTGCACCGGGTTGTCGGCGTGTTGCAGCAGATACGGCGAGGTCTCGTGACGGAGCAGGTTTTCCGGCGCGGCCATGGCGTTGCGCTCCTGGGGTGTCGGGGTGACATAGGGAGGGATGGACGCCGACACCATCTTTGCCGTCGCCTCGGGTGCCGGGCAGGCTGCCATCGCGGTGATGCGGCTGAGCGGCCCGGGCAGCCATGCAATGCTCGCGGCGCTATGCGCGCGCGTTCCTCCGCCGCGCCGCGCCTCGTTTCGGCAGCTGCGTGATACCGAAGGCGCCGAGCTCGACCAGGGTGTGGTGGTCTGGCTGCCGGGGCCCGGTAGCTACACGGGCGAGGACGCGGCGGAACTCTACCTGCATGGTGGCCGAGCCGTGCTGAACGCAGTTGCCGATGCGCTGGTCGCACTCGGCGCCAGGCCGGCGGAGCCTGGTGAGTTCACCCGCCGCGCCTTTCTCAACGGCCGGATGGACCTTACCGAAGCGGAGGCGGTGCACGATCTGGTCGCCGCCGAGACCGAGGCGCAGCGGCGGCAAGCACTACGCCAGCTCGATGGTGCGCTGGGCGCGTTGTATCGTGGCTGGGCGGACCGGCTGCGCCTGCTGCTGGCGCAGCAGGAGGCACTGATCGATTTTCCGGACGAGGACCTGCCGCCCGAGGTCGAAGCGGAAGTTCTCGACGAAATGGCAACACTGGGCCGCGAGGTGGCGGCTCACCTGAATGACGAGCGGCGAGGCGAACGGCTGCGTGAGGGTTTGGTGTTCGCTATCACCGGCCGGCCAAACGTTGGGAAATCCTCGTTGGTGAACGCCCTGGCGGAGCGGGATGTGGCGATCGTCGCGGCCACCCCCGGCACGACACGGGATGTGGTGGAGGCGCGGGTGGTGCTGGGTGGGGTGCCGGTAACGCTGATCGATACCGCCGGACTGCGTGATACGGCCGACGATATCGAGGCCGAAGGCGTGCGCCGCGCCCGGGCGCGGGCCGCCGTGGCCGATCTGGTAGTCGTGGTGATCGAAGCTGGCGAGCCTGGCTTGGATGGCGATGTGCTGGTGGCCAACAAGCTCGATCTTGGCGGCGCTGTGCCGGAGGGTGGGATCGGCGTCAGCGCACTGACCGGCGAGGGGCTGGCGGTGCTCCGCGCCCGGCTGGCCGGGGCGGCGAGGTCGCTGACTGAAGGCTCGGGTCCGCCGCCGCTGACCCAGGCGCGTCATCGCGCAGCCTTGCTTGAAGCCCAGGACCGGCTGGTCGGCGCCCAGGCCGCGACTCTGGCAGAGTTGCGGGCGGAGGATTTGCGGCTGGCCTTGCGCGCCATCGGGCGCATCACCGGCAGCGTGGGTGTGGAGGATATTCTCGATACGCTGTTCGCGCGTTTCTGCATCGGCAAGTAGCGGAAGGCCCTCCCCCGGCTATGGCCTTCCTGTTGTCAGTGCGTGCCCAGCAGGTCCTCGATCCGCTCAGGTGTGAGCCGACCGTCCCTCCGGCGCGTGAAGCTTCGCCCGATAAGCACGGATGGCCTCGCGCGTCTTGCGCTTGGGGACGCGTTGCTCACAGAGGAGGCGTTGGTCGCTGCGGTGTGCCTGCCCTATCGCGGCGAAATTCGTGATTATGCTGGCGATCACCAGGCGGATAAGCCAGCGCTAGAGCGGCTTCAGGCAGAGTGGAATCGCGACGGGATGATGGGTTTCGCTGCGCTCTACCCATCCTACCGCAACGAGCGCGCAGCACTCGTAGGATGGGTAGAGCGCAGCGAAACCCATCGAGCCAGGTGATCGCAAGAGTTTCCGGTCAGGACAAAAATGCTCCAATGCGCCAAGTGCGGAGAACAGCGCTGCACCAATGTTGATCAGTGTTTTGCGGCGTCGACGGCAACGGTGGTCGCAGTCCGCGCATCCTGCGGCTCTTGGTCCATGAAGACCCGAAACTGGGCTACACAGGCATCGGGATCAGCAACGCCGAGGTGATCGCGATGAAGCCGAACGCTGCCTGGAATGACAGAGGCATCTAGCGATTTTAGTGTTCCCTCCACCGGGCGGCGTTCGCGCTGTATTTCTCCCGGATCCGTCGCTCGCGATGTCGGTGCATGATCGTTTTTAAGGTGTCCTGAACCATGTGCCGTCGGTTTCAAACCCGCGCGAAAATCGCCTCTTTGAACCGCCGCATGTTGGCGAGGGTCCCGGCTTCGTCCTGGCCTTCCACTTCGACATCGATCGCCGTGACGCCAAGATCGCGCAAAGCGCGCAGATCCGCAATGATCTTGTCGTCGCTGCCGGAAAACAGGCGCCGTTCGCCGTCCGAGGCGATCGGCGGCACCACATCGCCATAGCGTTTGACGCGATACACCACGGATACCTTGGCGGGATCGCGGCCGGCATCCGCGGTCAGCTTGCGCAGACGGGCAATGCCGTCGGCGAGGCGCGGCACTGTGTCCAGCCTGTGCCTGTTGTTCGATCCGATCGGATACCATGCGTCGCCGAACCGCGCGGCGCGACGCAGTGACGGACCGCTCTCGCCGCCGACCCAGATGGGTGGATGCGGCTGCTGCACCGGACGCGGCAGGAAGATCAGGTCGGAAAATTTTGTGTAGCGGCCATCGAATATCGCGTCTTCCTGGGTCCACAGCGCGCGGAACGCTTCGAGATATTCGTCGGTGACGGCGCCGCGTTCGGCGAACGGCGTGGTCACCACCGCATCGAATTCCGCCTTCAGCCAGCCCGCGCCGATGCCGATGACCAACCGCCCCTCCGACAGCACGTCGATCGTGGACAGCATCTTGGCGGCCAGCACCGCCGGACGATGCGGCACCACCAGCACGGCCAGCACCAGCCTTATGCGCGAGGTCTTCGCGGCGATGAACGCAGTGGCGGTGAGCAGTTCGTGACGCTCGGCCGGCGCGTTCGACATGAACTCGCCGGACTCGGAATATGGATACCCGGGCACGCTCATGTCCGGCAGCACGACGTGATCGGTCAGGGTCAGGTAGTCGTAGCCCATCGCCTCGCCTTCCTGCGCGATGCGGGCGAAGCTGCGCGCGGCCGAGGTGGGGCCGCTGATCGGCAGGTTGAAGCCGAGTTGCATGGTGGTCTCCCGGAATCAGTGCGCCGCGGCGCAGGCGTGGTCCTGCAATTCCTCGCCGGAGCCGCGATCGCCGTCCAGCGCCGACGCGTGGCCGGCGAGCAGCACGAAGCCGTCGGTGTCGCCGACGACGACCAGCGAATAGTGCGCCATGTCGTCGCGCGCGCCTGGAATGCCGTCGGCGAGCAGCAGGAACGGGTTGGTGTGGCCAAGCTCCGGCTGCGTCAGCCGCATCGCCATATGCTCGTGGCCGGCGAGCTGTACCGGGAACGGCAGCCAGTGCGTGTCGATGGCCGCGGCGTGTTCGCGCAGCGCCGCCTGCACATCGAGGCGGACGCAATCGATATGGATATGCAACTGGTTCTGCGAGCGCGCGCCGACCGCGTTGATCGCCAGGCTGATCGCGTCGCGCGGCAAGGGACGGTGCGCGCGGTCCTCGACGAAATGGCGCGCCTGCCAGGCGGCCGCCCAGTAGTTCGGCGCGTCCGGCGCGAGTATCTCGGGGCTTTCGATGCCACTGACCCTGATGGTGGGGATCAGCAGGAACTGTGTCTCGCCGACGATGTCCTTCAGCACGGCATAGCCTGCCGCCAGATCTACCTGCTCGCACGGCTTCGGCGACTGGTTCTGTTGCTGATTCGGTACGCACTGCTCACCGACGATGTGCCACAGCGCGTTGGCGTCCGCAGCCGCGCATCGCGGGACGACCAGGGCCGCGAGCAGCGCGGCGACGCAGGTCGGTCGCATGACCGTCGGCGAGCGCGCCCACGCGACAGCTGACAGATGGAACGTCGTGCTCCGTCGCATAAACCGCTCACACTGCTATCGGAAGCGCCAGCGTGTGCATCAGTCGACGATACCGTCAATCGGCCCTGGCGTCGGATGATCGCCCAAGTTTGCGAAACATCAACTTTCTAATCGACTATCCACCGCTCAGCGGAACTGGTCGCGGGAGCAGTGTGAACTGCTTCACACCAGCCGGTCCGTGGAGCGGCTAGCGTCCGCCGATGTCGTTCGTTTGCCCCGGATCTTCCCTCTCCCGTGACGCCGTGGTCGCCGTCAGGGCGAATGGTCACTTTATCATCTTGCCCGTGCGCCGAATTTGTGCACTAAGGCGCCGCCTGTGGCCCCGCACGACGTTCGGTCACTCTGGTTGAAGTCAGCAACATGCCCCGCACTCCCTCGCTCGATGCACTGCGCATCTTCGTCGTGGCCGCCCGGCACATGAGCTTTACCGAGGCCGCCAGCCAACTGAACCTCACACAGAGTGCGGTCAGTCACCGCATTCGCGGACTGGAGGAGGAGCTTGGCCTAAGCCTGTTCAGGCGCCTCACCCGGCGGCTTGAACTGACCCCGGAGGGACGGGCGCTGGCTCACCGGGTCGGCCAGGCGATCGGGGAGATCGATCGCAGCGTCGTCGACCTCTACCGCTCCGATGATACCGCGCCGTTGAAGGTGACGATGCTGCCTTCGGTCGCGTCGCATTGGCTGATCCCGCGCCTGGCGCGCATCCGCCGCCAGCACCCCACTGTTGACGTACAAGTGATCGCGGATTCGCGTCCGCTGGATTTGCGGGCTGAGGGGATCGACCTCGCGATCCGCTTTGGCCGCACACCGCAGCCCGGCTACGCCGCGACACGGCTGATGGGCGATTGCTTCTTCCCGGTCTGCGCGCCCGAGCTGCTTGAACAGCATGGACCGGTCGACAGCATCGACGCGCTGGTCGCACTGCCATTGCTGCACGATTCCGCGACCGACAGCGACTGGAGGGCCTGGCTCGCTCATTTCGGCAGGCCGGATATTGCCTGTCATGCCGGTCAGCGCTTTAGCGAGGCCGGCATGATGATCGAGGCGGCGGAGCTCGGTCTCGGTGTTGCGCTCGCCCGTGCCAGTCTGGTCGCCGAACAGATGACGAGAGGCACTTTGGTGTGCCCATTAAGCTTGGCGGCGCCGACCGCGTTCTCCTATCACCTGCTTGGACTGCCGGAGGCGGTCGACCGGCCGAAGATTGCCGCGTTCCGCGAACTGCTGGTCTCAGAAGCCGCGGCAACCGAAGTGTTCGCGCGCTCAATCGTAACGTCGGCGCCGAGACCGGTTCCAGAACTTCAAATACTCGCAGCGGTAGCGTAGGCGTGCGGGACGCTGATCAGCGTCCCACCATACAGCCGAAAGGATGTCCTGATCGGACACGCTCCGGGCTTGCGCCCAGTGCAGCGTCGCAACGCTGTTCCACCGATGCGCCCCGCTCCGGCCAACGCATGAGTCCGGCTCACCATCGGGATGAAAACTGATCGTTTGTCATTACCCCCCTCCATTCCGTTATGCAGCGCTCGCAGCATCTTTCTGCAAGCCGACGAACTGACCCCGAGGAAAACAATGAGACATTCGTATCGCGGCACCTGTTTTTGCGGTGCGGTTGAGCTTGCGGTTACCGGACAGCCCAACGTCATGGGCTACTGCCACTGCCGTTCGTGCCGCTCCTGGTCGGGCGGACCGGTGAATGCCTTTGCTCTCTGGCCGCCAGAGGCGGTCACGGTGACGAAGGGCAAGGAACACGTCGCCATCTATAGCAAGACGGAACTGAGCCACCGCGAGTTCTGTCGGCTCTGTGGCGGCCATCTGATGACGCGCCATCCGCCCCTGAAGATGATCGATGTGTTTGCGGCGACCATTCCCGACCTGGAGTTTGCGGCGCACGTGCACGTCAACTACGCCGAAACGGTACTGCCGATGCGCGACGGGCTGCCGAAGCTGCGCGATTTCCCGGCCGGGTTCGGCGGCACCGGCGAACTCTTACCGGAATAGTCAACGACACCGGCCTGACCGCGGCAACGCAGCCAGCGGCCGGGCCAGTGCCGAGAAATTTCACTGCAACAACTAACGCGCGTCGCCCAGAGCGTCGAAAGGACCACCACCATGGCTATCACCAGCAGCTTCATCCCCGCCACGGGGGTGCTGACCGCGTTCGGCGACAGTGCCGGCAACGCGATCACGGTCAGCCGCGACGCGGCCGGGACGCTACTCGTCAACGGCGGGGCTGTAGCCATCGTGGGCGGCGATGCCACGGTCGCCAACACCACCTTGATCCAGGGGTTTGGCCTGGGCGGCAACGACACGATCGCGCTCGATGAGACCAACGGCGCCCTGCCGGCTGCCGACCTGTTCGGCGGCGCGGGCAACGACACGCTCACCGGCGGCTCGGGCGCGGACGAGTTGTTCGGCCAGGACGGCAACGACACTCTGTTCGGCAAAGGTGGTGACGACCTGCTGTTCGGCGGTTCGGGCGACGACACGCTGACCGGCGGCACCGGCAGCGACCAGGTGTTCGGCCAGGATGGCAACGACACGATGATCTGGAATCCGGGCGACGGCAGCGACCTGTTCGAGGGCGGCGACGGCACCGATACCGCCGAGGTGAACGGCGGTAACGGAGCAGAAACGTTCACCATCACGGCCAACGGCTCGCGCGTGCTGTTCGCTCGTGTCGACCCGGCGCCATTTACCATCGACATAGGTACAACCGAGAACCTCGTCCTCAACGCCAATGGCGGCGACGACGTCATCACCGCCGGCAACGGCCTCGCCGGCCTCATTCAGCTCACCATCGACGGCGGTGCGGGCAACGACACGATCACCGGCGGTGACGGCAACGACACGCTGATCGGCGGCGACGGCAATGACCTGATCACGGGCGGTCGCGGCAATGACACACTGATCGGCGGCGACGGCGATGACACGTTCGTCTGGAATCCGGGTGACGGCAGCGACACGGTCGAGGGTCAGGCCGGCTTCGATACGCTTCAGTTCAACGGCTCCAACGTCGGCGAGAACATCGACATCTCGGCCAATGGCGGGCGGGTGCGCTTCTTCCGCGACGTCGGCAACGTCACCATGGACGTGAACGGTATCGAGCGCATCAACTTCGCGGCCTTGGGCGGCGCCGACCACATCACCGTCAACGATCTGAGCGGAACCGGCGTGCAACAGGTTGACATCGACCTGGCGTCGCCGCCCGGCAGCGGCGTCGGTGATGGTCAGGCGGACACCGTGACCGTCGATGGCACGGCGGGCAGCGATCACATCACCGTCGGGACCAGCGGCACGTCGATCGTGGTCCAGGGGCTGCCCGCGCAGGTGACGATCGAAGGCGCCGAAGGCGCCAACGACACGCTCGTCATCAACGGTCTCGGTGGCAACGACACCATCGACGCTTCGACGCTGCCTGCCGGCGTGATCAACCTGACGATCGACGGCGGCGACGGCAACGACACCATCACCGGCAGCGATGGCGCGGACAGGCTGATCGGTGGCGCCGGCAACGATGTGATCACGGGGGGCAGAGGCAATGACGTCGCCCTTCTCGGCGACGGCAACGACCAGTTCATCTGGAACCCCGGCGACGGCAGCGACACGGTCGAAGGCCAGGCGGGCACCGACACGCTGGTGTTCAACGGGTCCAACGCCTCGGAGAAAATCGACATCTCGGCCAACGGCAGCCGGGTGAGTTTGTTCCGCGACGTCGGCAACGTCACCATGGACCTCAACGGCGTCGAGCACATTCAGCTCAATGCCGCCGGTGGCGCCGACACCGTCACGGTCAACGATCTTACCGGAACGGACGTAACTCAGATTGCCGTCGATCTGGCAGCTTCCGGAACGACCAGCGGCGATGGCCAGCCGGACAATGTCATCGTCAACGGCACCGCTGGAGACGATGCCATCAAGATCGCCAGCAGCGGTGGTGCGGTGACGGTCAGCGGGCTCGCCGCGCAGGTGACGATCGCGCACGCCGAAGGCGCCAACGATACGCTCACGATCAACGGTCTCGGCGGCAACGACACCATCGACGCGTCCGCGCTCAAGGCCGGCCAGATCAACCTGGTGATCAACGGCGGCGACGGCGACGACACGATCACGGGCAGCAGCGGCAACGACACGGTCATCGGCGGCCGTGGCAATGACACCGCCTTCCTGGGCAAGGGCGATGACACGTTCGTCTGGAACCCGGGCGATGGCAGCGACACGGTCGAGGGCCAGGGCGGCACCGACACGCTGCTGTTCAATGGCTCGAACGTCAGCGAGAACATCGACATCTCGGCCAATGGCAGCCGGGTGAGGCTGTTCCGCGACGTCGGCAATGTCACCATGGACCTCAACAGCGTCGAGCATCTTCAGCTCAATGCGCTGGGTGGCGCCGACACCATCACGGTCAACGATCTGACCGGGACCGACCTGAAACAGATCGCCATCGACCTGGCGTCGCCACCAGGCAGCGGCCTCGGCGACGGTCAGCCGGACACGGTGATCGTCAACGGCTCGGCCGCCAACAATCATATCAGCGTCGTCAACAGCGGTGGTTCGATCATCGTCAATGGACTGGCCGCGCAGGTGACCATCAACGGCGCCGAAGCTGCCAACGACACACTCGTCATCGGTGGTCTCGCCGGCAACGATACCATCGATGCTTCGGCGCTCGCTGCCGGCCAGATCAACCTGACGCTCGACGGCGGCGACGGCAACGACACCATCATCGGCAGCGCCGGTGCGGACGTGCTGCTCGGTGGCGCCGGCGATGACGTCATCACCGGCGGCATGGGCAATGACGTTGCCTTCATGGGTGACGGCAATGACCGGTTCATCTGGAATCCTGGTGACGGCAGCGACACCGTTGAGGGTCAGGGCGGCACCGATACGCTCGAGTTCAACGGTTCCGATGCCAATGAGACCATCACGGTCACGGCCAACGGAACCCGCGTTCTGCTGACCCGCGATGTCGGCAACGTCACGATGGACATCAACGGTGTCGAGAACATAGTGATCAATGCCGGCGGCGGCGACGATGTCATCACCGCCGGAAATGGCCTCGACTCCCTCACCCAGCTCACCATCGACGGCGGTGCAGGCAACGACACGATCACCGGCGGCGACGGCAACGACACGCTGATCGGCGGCGACGGCAACGACGTCGTCATCGGCGGTCGCGGCAACGACGTGGCGCAGCTCGGCAACGGCGATGACACGTTCATCTGGAACCCCGGCGACGGCAGCGACACGGTCGATGGCCAGGCCGGTAACGACACGCTGCTATTCAATGGCGCCAACGTAAACGAGAATATCGACATCTCGGCCAACGGCTCGCACGTGCGCTTCACCCGCGACGTCGCCAACATCACCATGGACCTCAAGGGTATCGAGCAGATCCAGTTCACTGCGAGAGGCGGCGCCGACAACATCACGGTCGACAATCTGGCCGGCACCGACGCGAAGCTGATCGACATTGACCTGGCGGGTCAGCCCGGCACCGGCGTCGGCGACGGCTCGGCTGACACGGTGACGGTGAACGGCACGGGCGGCGGCAATCACATCGGCATCGCCGGCAGCGGCACCTCGGTCAGCGTCACCGGGCTGCCCGCGCAGGTGACGATCGAAGGCGCCGAAGCAGCCAACGACACGCTCGTCATCAACGGTCTCGGTGGCAACGACACCATCGACGCTTCGACGCTGCCTGCCGGCGTGATCAACCTGACGATCGACGGCGGCGACGGCAACGACACCATCACCGGCAGCGATGGCGCGGACAGGCTGATCGGTGGCGCCGGCAACGATGTGATCACGGGGGGCAGAGGCAATGACGTCGCCCTTCTCGGCGACGGCAACGACCAGTTCATCTGGAACCCCGGCGACGGCAGCGACACGGTCGAAGGCCAGGCGGGCACCGACACGCTGGTGTTCAACGGGTCCAACGCCCCGGAGAAAATCGATATCTCGGCCAACGGCAGCCGGGTGAGTTTGTTCCGCGACGTCGGCAACGTCACCATGGACCTCAACGGCGTCGAGCACATTCAGCTCAATGCCGCCGGTGGCGCCGACACCGTCACGGTCAACGATCTTACCGGAACGGACGTAACTCAGATTGCCGTCGATCTGGCCGCGACCGGAACGACCAGCGGCGATGGCCAGCCGGACAATGTCATTGTCAATGGCACTGCCGGCGACGATGCCATCAAGATTGCCAGCAGCGGTGGTGCGGTGACGGTCAGCGGGCTCGCCGCCCAGGTGACGATCGCGCACGCCGACGGCACCAACGACACGCTCACCGTCAACGGTCTCGGCGGCAACGACACCATCGACGCATCGGCGCTCAAGGCCGGCCAGATCAACCTGGTGATCAATGGTGGCGACGGCGACGACGTCATCACGGGCAGCAGTGGCAACGACACGATCATCGGCGGCCGTGGCAATGACACCGCCTTCCTGGGCAAGGGCGATGACACGTTCGTCTGGAACCCGGGCGATGGCAGCGACACGGTCGAGGGCCAGGGCGGCACCGACACGCTGCTGTTCAATGGCTCGAACGTCAGCGAGAACATTAACATTTCGGCCAATGGCAGCCGCGCGACCCTATTCCGCGACGTCGGCAACGTCACTATGGACCTCAACAGCGTCGAGCACATCCAGCTCAATACGCTGGGCGGCGCCGACACCGTCACGGTCAACGACCTGACCGGGACCTCGGTCGATCAGGTCGCCATCGACCTGGGCGCGCAGCCCGGTATCCCCGGCGGCGACGGCCAGCAGGACACGGTTGTCATCAACGGGACCAGCGGCGACGACGTGATCACGCTGACCGATACCAATGGTGTGGTCACGGTGTCGGGTCTGGCCTCGACGGTGACGATCGCCAACTTCGAACCGACCGATCGCATCGTCATCAATGGCCTTGGCGGCGACGATGTCATCACTGCATCGGGGTTCGGAACCGCGATGCAGCTCACCGAGAATGGCGGTGACGGTGACGATGTCCTGATCGGCAGCCCCGGCAACGACACCCTGACCGGCGGCGCGGGCGACGACGTCCTGATCGGCGGTGGGGGACAGGACATTCTCGACGGCGGATCCGGCGACAACGTCATCATCAACAGCGCTCTTGCGATATCTGCGTCCGCGATGCGGTTCATCGTCGGCGCCGCGACCGGCGTGCTGCCCGGTGGTCAGGCGGGCGGCCTGGCAGCGGATGGCACCGGCGCCGGTGGCTTGGACTTCTCCGGGATCAACGGCTTTGCCGGAGGGGTTCCAGGCGGCGGCTTCAGCGATCTGGTCAGCAATGTCGCGTCGTTCGGCGGCAGTGTTCATGCCGACAGTGGCGCCAGCGCGGCGGCCGGCATGACGGTCGATCAGAACATCCATTCACCGACAGTTGGCGTCCACGACTTCGCATTCGCGTAGCCTCCGCGGGGTGCGATGGGTTGCGTGACGCGCAATCCATCCTACTCCGCCGCCAACGCCAGCTTTGCTTCCTCCGCCAGCAGCCGCTCCACGGTGCGGCGCATATGCAGACGCACCGCATCGCTGGCGATGTCCACCAATGCCGACTCGCCCAACTCGCCCAGCCGAGCCTGCTGGGCCTCGACCATCTCCTTGTCCTCGAGGAACGCAGCGGCGACCTGGTCGAAAAATTGCCCTGTCGCCGCTGGGTCGTCTTGCCGGAAGCCGTTCGCGGCCGACCAGAAGTAGAAGCACGAAGTGTCGGTCTCGGGTGTCAGGCCGTGATACAGCCGGAATGCCAGCTTGCTGTCGGACGTGTCGCCGTCCCGGTAGCCGCCGGCATCGGTGGCGCCGGTCCATTGCAGCACCGACCCTGGGGCGACGAACTCGAAGCGCTGGCAGCGGTCGATGCGGCCCTGGAAGCCGACCGCCTTCACGTAGGTCGGCGGCGGCAGCGAGTTCAGCATCCAGCGCGTGAACCTGATGCCGAGTGGCGTGCGCTCGGTCTCCATTTTCGCCTCGACGTGCTGCGAGGGATTACCACCGATGGTCGAGACATGGACGTAGCCGAGATGCGTCAGGTCCATCAGGTTGTCCACCATCAGCATGGCCGCCGCCTTGATCGGATACATCGTATGCTTGTGCGGCCAGTTGACTGCATCGTTGTGGTACGGCCAGCGCACGATCGTCGCCGGATCGGCCATCGCCGGATCGCCCATCCAGATCCATACGAACGCATCCTGCTCGACCACTGGGAAGCTGCGCACACGCGTGCGGTCGAGGACGTGGTCCTGGCCGGGGACGCGCACGCACGCTCCCGAACGATCGAAGGTCAGTCCATGGTAGCCGCATTGCAGGCCTTCCTCGACGACCTTGCCCAGGTGCAGCGGCGCACCGCGGTGGCAACACATGTCCAGCAGGGCCGCGGCACGGTTCTGGCGGTCGCGGTACAGCACGACAGGCTCGTTGCAGATCCGGCGGGCCAGCGGCGTGTCGCTGATTTCGTCGCCCCAGGCGGCGACGTACCAGGCGTTGCGGACGAACATCGGCGTGCCTCCCATGCGGCGTTTGGCGGAATGACATCCCGGCACATGCGACGAAGTCAAGCGGAGGTTCGCCGCACCGCGAGCGACAGCGCCGCCTGCCCAAGCAGGGCCGACACCAGCAGCGCCACCGCAACGGTGAAGACGGATCCCGGCCGCCACACCGCGACGATCACGGTACACAGTGCGCCGTACGCCATCTGGGTGAAGCCGTACAGCCCCGACGCTGCGCCGATCGCATGCGGGTTGACGCTGACCGCGCCGGTCAGTGCGAACGGGCTTGCCATGCCGGCACCGACCATGAACACCATAATCGGCGCGATCACCGACACCACGTTCAGCCAGCCGGTGAGGTCCGCCAGCATGAACAGCGCCGCCCCGGCAAGCGCGATGGAATTCGCCAGACGCAGCGCCGCACGCGGCCTGATCCGCCCTGCCAGCCGGTTCGCCGACAGGCCGCCCGCGGCCACGCCCACCATCAGCAGCAGATAATAGAGGCCGACGCGCTCGGTCGGTTGATGCAGCAGATCGACCAGGATGAACGGCGAGGCCGCCATGAACGCGTAGAACGATGTGGTGGTGCACGCGCCGCCTAGCACATATCCGCAGAACGCCCGCGAACGGAACAGCCGCAGCGAGCCCAGCAGCAGTGATGCCCGCGAACTCGATTGCAGTGCGTTGGTCTCCGGCAGCAGCAGAACGGCGAATGCCAGCGTTACCGCCCCGATGAGGGCCAGCAGTGCGAAGGCCGCGCGCCAGCCGATCCATGCGGCGGCATAGCCGCCCAGCACCGGCGCGATCGCGGGCGCGGCCGACATAACCAGCGTCAGCATGGCCAGTTGCGCCGTCGCGCGGTCGGGTGCCGCGGAATCGCGCACGATCGCGCGGCCCAGCACCAGACCGGCGCAGGCGCCGATCGACTGCAGGATGCGCGCGATCACCAGCGTCCAGGCGTTCGGCGCGGCGGCGGTGGCGATGCCGGCAAGGGTGAACAGCGTCAGCCCCGCCAGCAGCACCGGCCGGCGGCCGAGCCGATCGGACATCGGCCCGTACAGCAACTGACCGATCGCGAGACCGATCAGATACAGCGTGATCGTCAGCTGGATCGTGCCGGCCGAGACGCCCAGCGAACGTGCGGTATCGGGCAGCGCCGGGATGATCATGTGCATGCCCAGCGTGCCGCACGCGGTGATCGCCACGATCAGCATGAAGGGGGCGCTGTCCCCTCTGCCATATGGCGGCGTTCTGTGCCACTGCATGCCGAGCCGTTTCCTGTCGGGGCCGATCGATGGCGATGCCAAGCACGGATGCAAGCGCGCTGCCAACCACCGCGCGCGAGCGGCGCTGGAGCCTGGCGGCGACGATCGCCTCGGTCACCGTGTTCGGCCTCGGCATCGGTCAGTCGGCGCCGCTGCTGCCGCTGCTGCTGGAGCAGCGCGGCATCGACGTTGCGCTGAACGGGCTGAATGCCGGCGCCACGTTCCTCGGCGTGATCATCGGACCGCTGCTCGCGCCACGCCTGGTCCGGCGGTTCGGCATCCGCAGCTTCTTGCTGGTCTGCTTCGCGCTCGACATCGCACTGTTCCTGACGATGAAGCGGTTCGACAGCATCGCGTCCTGGTTCGTGCTGCGCGCGGCGCTGGGCGTGGTCGTGTCTGCCATCTTCACAACCAGCGAGGCCTGGATCAATCAGCTCGCCGGCGATGCAGGGCGCGGCCGGATCATCGGCGTTTACGCGGCGGCGCTGTCGGCTGGGTTCGGCATCGGGCCGCTGATCCTGTCGCTGACCGGCATCGAGGGATGGCCGCCCTTCCTGGTCAACGCGGCCATCAGCGCGCTGGCGACATTGCCACTGCTCTGTGCCGGCGAAGCCTCCAGTGTCTTCGGCCGCGAGCGAAGCCCCGGTCCGTTCGGTATGTTCGCCCGCGCGCCGCTGATTGTCGGCGTCATCGCGGCGTTCGGCCTGTACGAGTTGGCGCTGATGGCGCTGCTGCCGATCTGGGGCGTGCGCAGCGGACTGAGCGAGCGGCTGGCTGCGGCGACCCTGTCGTCGGTCTTTATCGGCTCGATCCTGCTGCAGCTGCTGATCGGCTGGTTGTCGGATCGCGTGTCGCGGTTGGCGGCGCTGCGGCTGTGCGGCGTGGTGGGGCTGACCGGGGCGCTGCTGCTCGCAAGTGTGCCGGCCTCGCCGGCGGTGTTGTTCGGCCTGCTGTTCGTGTGGGGCGGGATCGCATCAGGGATCTATGCGGTGGCGCTGAGCATGGCCGGCGATCGCTTCCGCGGCGCCGAACTAGTGAGTGTCAATGCCGCGATGATCATCGCATACGGAATCGGCGCGCTGGTGGGCCCGGCGTTTGGCGGGGCGGCGATGGAGATGCGCAATCCGCAGGGGCTGTTGTGGCTGTTCGTCGCGTTGTTCGCGGGCTTGCTGGCAACCTCCCTGCTGGTCACGCCTGCCCGGCGCCGCGGCCGAGTTCTCAGGTGACGGCGATCACATCCGCACTACCGGGTCAATCTGACATAACGGCGGCCCCGGCTGCGCGGATATAAACCGCACCACTCGTTCGTCAGTGCCGTAGCCGTTGCTGCGGATCTGTGGAACTGACTTGTGGCAAACCTTGGAGTCGGGCGATGGATCCGTGGTGGAGCGAAGCGACCAAGCTGCCGTTTGCGATGCAGAATGGCGGTGCCTACATCGGTGGACCGTTTAGGGGCGTAATCCATACGACGGAGTTCACGTACTACACACCGTCGACCAAGGATTACTATGGGAAATTTGACCCTCCGCACTTTACGCTGGTCATGGAGGGCGACGACGCCAGGTTCTATCAACATTTCCCCATTACCGTCGCCGCCCGCGCACTCGAGCATAACGCGGGCACCATCGACACCAACCAGCGATCGGCGATCCAGATCGAGCTGGTGTGGACGGCGGCCGCAATAGCCGACATCCCCGAGGCAATGCTCGAGCGGCTGTGGGACTGGATGCGGTGGACTGAGACGCAGACCGGGATCAAGTCCTGGCAATACGCCACGTTCGTCGGCGAAGGCGATGGCAAGGGATACAACAGCTCGTCACGGATGAGCGACGACGAATGGATCGCGTTCAACGGCTGGTGCGGACATCAACACGTCCCGGGAAACTTCCATTGGGATCCGGGAAAGCTTGATATCGGCCGACTGCTCAGGATCACCCGTCCCGGCACGTCGCCACGCTGCGAAGTCGCAGGGTGGTTTGGCGTCAACGCGATGTAGGCGGAGCTAAAGCAGGTCGGCGACCGCCGCCTGGTATCGCGTGATCGCCGCCAGATGCTCGGCCGCGCTACGACCGTCGATACGTTTGTGGTGGCCGCTCACATATGTGGTGTGCGCCGTCACGTGCGTGACGCCGGCCTGCTTCCAGAAGGCGAACTCGCGCCGCCAATCGTCCTCGCGGCCGGCGCCGAGTGAGGCCCACACCTCGATCCCCATCGCCGCTGGATCGCGCCCGGCCTCGCGCGTCATCCGCCGCAGCTTGTCGAACGCCGCCAGCGCCGCATCGTCGGCCGGATAGGCCAGCGGCATGAACCCATCGCCATACTTCGCCGCACGACGGAACGTCGCCTCGGCGTGCCCGCCGTACCAGATCGGTACTCGACCCGAGGCCGGGCGCGGATTGATGCCGGCGTCCGCGATGCGATGGAACTCGCCGGTGAAGTCCACGTGAGGCTGCGCCCATAGCGCCTGCATCACCCGCACCTGCTCTTCCGACCGCTTGCCGCGGTTGTGGAAATTCTCGTTGAGGCCGACGAACTCCACCTCGTTCCAGCCGACGCCGATGCCAAGGCGGAACCGCCCGCCGCACAGCACGTCGAGGCTGGCGGCCTGCTTCGCCACCAGCACCGCCTGGCGCTGCGCCAGGATCAACACGCCGACGGCGAAGCCGATGCGCTGGGTACAGCCGGCCAGGAATCCGAACAGCACGAACGGATCGTGGTACGGGTTGGCGGTGGTGCCGACCCGCCGTCCGGCGTGGTCGGCCGCGGGATTGACGCCGAGTACGTGGTCCGGCGCGACCAGATACGAATAGCCAAGCGCTTCGGCCGCCTGCGCATAGTCGCGGATGACCGAAGGCCCGGTGCCGATATCGACCACCGGCAATGATGCTCCAAGCTGCATGTGCGTTCCCCCTGGCATGATGACTGGAACGGTAGCCGGGATCGGGGAATTTCACACCCCGGGGGGATACGCTGCCACGTTCTGCGCCAGCTGGAACGCCAGCCGCTCCCACTCTTGCGGAATCGGGGCCATGCGCTGCTCACGCATCGGATGGCCGTCGAGCAAAGCGGCCGTCAAAGGCCGGCCATGCTGTCGGCACCAGCGATGGAAATCGCCACGGAGCGCATCCAGCCGCGACCACAGCCGCGGATCGCCATCCGAAACGGCGAGCGCAAGCAGCGCCTGATGCGCGTCATCCAACCAGCGCTGCGGTGCGCCGATCGGGATCATCGACTGATCCGACAGCCGGCGATGGTGACGCAGGCCGTCGTCGAGATATTGCCGCATACGCGTCGCTGCCAGGTCCCATGCAACCGGCCACGACACTGCAACCTGATCACTGGCGCGGGACAGGCTGCCGCGCCAGTCGAGCAGCAGTGCGTCATAGGGAAGGATCGCACGCGGGCAGTCGCGCGTCGCATATTCGGCGGTCAGCATGTGGTGCAGCCACAGCGACGCCGACACCGCTGCCGGGCAGATATCGCGCCGCGCCAGAGAGGCCACGACCTCATCGGGATGGCGCAGCACGAGCAACACTGCCGGTCTGATGCGCGACGTCTGCAATACCGGCAGCCAGTAATCGAGCAGCAGACAGAGCCGTGGATCCTTCAACAACAACAGTGATGCGTTCGGGAACTCGTTGATCAGGCAGAGGTTGATCAGCGCCAGCGCCATGGCGTGTTTGCGTGGTTCGAGCTGATTGCCGATGAAACCAAGGCAGTCGTACCAGGTGGCGCCGGCCTCCCGCAGGATCCAGTCATTCACACCGATTACGCCGAATGCCTCGAAAAAGCCGGATGGATTGTCCGCCGCCGGCGGCAGCATGGTGACGGGTGGATCGGCACCCAGCAAACGCACAGCACCGGCCACCGCCGACGTGCCGCTGCGGTGCATTCCGAGCACAAGGACTGCCTGTCGTCCGCGCTCTGCCATAGTGCAAATTATAATGCCGGCCGGTCCGCCGCACCATACGGACGGAGCCAATCCTGGCGCGCGCCAATATTGTCACCCGCCAAGATACAGCGCGGCGAACGGACGAGGTGGAAGCCGGCGTTGACGCCCTCGGCTATCGCGTCCAGCCTTTGTCCCAGCTGGACGTAGGAACGCTGCAAGAGGGAGAAACGCACATGCCGCTACCGGCAGACACCGATGCCACCACGCCGAAATACCTGCGCGACAAATACGCCATCGTCGGCGTCGGCGAGACCACATACACGCGCGGCTCTGGCAAGACGACCCGCGCAATGGGCACGTTTGCGGTCCGCGCCGCCATGTTGGATGCCGGCCTGAAGCCGGGCGACATCGACGGCATGCTGTCCTATTCGGGCAACGATTCCACGCCGTCGCCGTTCCTCGCCGGCGATCTCGGCATCCGGCTCAACTTCTTCATGGACGTGAACGGCGGCGGCTCGTCCACCGAGGCGCTGATCGGCATCGCGATCGGCATCATGGAAGCCGGCATGTGCAAGTGCGTGGCGATCTTCCGTTCGATGAACGGCTATTCGCAGGTGCGAATCGGCGGCACCGGCGCACGCTCCGCCGCGCCGGTCAACGGCGATGCGCTGCACAGTCGCGCCTATGGCTGGCAGAGTGCCGGACAGATGTTCGCGCCAACCTTCATGCGCCACATGTATGAATACGGCACCAAGCCCGAGCAGGTCGCGATGGTGAAGGTGGTGCATTCCGAGCACGCCTCGAACAACCCGAAGGCATTCTACAAGAAGCGCTATACCGTCGATGACGTGATCAACAGCCGGATGATCTGCAAGCCGCTGCACCTGCTGGACTGCTGCGTGGAGACCGACAACGCCACCTGCATCATCGTCACCCGCGCGGAACATGCGCGCGATCTGAAACACACCCCGGCGCTGATCCGCAGTGTGGTCGGCCGCTGCTCCAAGCCGCGCACCGACATGCACTACCAGCACGGACCGATCACGCGCGTCGCCGGCTACTATGCCAAGGACATCCTGTGGCCGAATGCCGGCGTGGGCCCCGAGGACATCGACGCCGTCGGGGCATACGACGCGTTCACCTTCACCTCGATGCTGCAGCTCGAGGATTACGGCTTCTGCAAGAAGGGCGAGGGCGGTGAGTACGTCTCGTCCGGCATTACGCGGCTAGGCGGCAAACGGCCGCAGAACACGTCAGGTGGTCATCTGTGCGAGGGCTATACGCACGGCATGAACATGGTGATCGAGAACGTGCGTCAGTTGCGTCACGATGCCGATGACTCGTGCCCGATCGGACCGGACGGCAAGCGCCAGCACACGTTCGACTATCGCGAGGGCGGCTGCCGCCAGGTGCGCAACATCGAGGTGACCGCCAATCTCGGCTGGGCCAATCCGATGACCGGATCGGCCATGGTCATGCGGCGCGGCTGAGGGAGGGAATCGATCATGTCAATTCGCGCCAACTACCTCGACATGCCGCTGACGATCGACGATCTCGACGGCGAGAACCTGGAATACTTCCGCCATTGCGCCGCGCACGACTTCCATCTGCAGCAATGCGACGAGTGCAAGTTGCTTCGCTATCCGCCGACCACGGCCTGTCCGTGGTGCGCGTGTCTGACCTCCACCTGGTCAAAGGTGGAAGGGAAGGGGGCGGTGTACTCTTACGAAGAAGTGCGTCACGGTATCCAGCCGGCGTTCCAGGCGCGCGTGCCATATATGGTGCTGCTGGTGGAACTCGACACGCAGAAGGGGAAGCCGACCGAGCATGAGTCGCTGCGCGTCGTCGGCAACCTGACCACGCCGGATGGGGTGCTGGCTCCGCCCGACATGGTGAAACGGGTCGGCATCGGCACGCGTATGCGGATGGTGTTCAGCGACGTGGGGCCCGGGATCTCGCTGCCGCAATGGACGATCGACGAGGGGGCTGCACAGCCGGAGAAGCCGTGGCGCTATCCGCAGGAATGATGCTCCGGGCCGCGCGCCCCGGATAAACGCCTGGTCTCTGGACACGGAGAGAAACGATGGCGGCGACGCGTCGACGTCCGGAATGGGTAGAGCTAACGCCCGGATCGGGTCGACGCGTCGCACTGTATGCCGGCGAAGCGGCGGCCGTTCTGGGCATCCACCAGGCTCCGGGCGTACTGTTCGAGACCGAGCGCGAGCGGCGTGGGCACCACGCAGCGCCAATTAGAACCTTGGCGAACGCGCACGGGCCAGCGGCGGCGACGGCATTACCTATGACAGTATTCACCACGCGGGCGGTGTGAACATCGTCGCCCACCGTGGCCTAGGCCGATCACTTTGCCATCAGTATCTATACAGCCAGCCGCCGAATTGAGTTGAGAAATAGCGCCACGGAGTATGGATTGAATCCGCTGTGCGCACGCTAAAGTTGACCTCCGTGGCCCTCTGTGGCCGCAATCTTCCTCGGTGTTGAATCCCTTTCTACCTAACCGCTCCGGTCGGCCTGATGTTGACCCGATCGCCTTATCTGCTGCGGGTGCTTGCCGAACACTAAGTATAATATTACGTTAGGTCGCTGTGCCACCATATCGGCGGCATCCTTAACAACTCGTTGGAGTTTGCCTTGCCTCGAAAGATCAGCCTGAGCAGCCACCTTCGCGATGCTCGCATTCGTCGTGGCCTGTCCGTGGCAGACGTTGCCGCCCAGGTCGGTGTGACCGGACCGTGCGTGTATTTCTGGGAAGCAGGGCGGACACGCCCGCGGGATGCGAACCTGAATGCGCTGTGCAAAGTCCTGAAGCTGCCGATTCGCGCGACCCGACTGCTGGCTGCGGGCTAACCGCTTCGCCTGCTGGTGGATTTGCCGACCGCGGCGTTTCGCACCGCGGGTCGCATCGATCGCCGCGGACCACCGATCGGAGGATCGGCGGCCCGTGCTTGGCGAGCATACTCAGTTGAAGAACCGCGCCGGGCGGAAATCGGCAAGCTCTGCCCGTTGCAGTCCACGCACGACCTCGTCGGCCACCGCCGCTCCCAGGAACGGCGACATCGTCACCCCGCTATGGGTGACCGCGAGGTAATAGCCGGTAATCCGCGGCACCGGACCGATGGCCGACAATTGATCGCCGGGGATCGGTCTGATGGCGATGCGCACCGCCTCCGGTTCCACCTCGCCGATCGAGGGCAGCAGCCGGCGCGCCCGCTGCACCAGATCGCGTGCCTCCGGCATCGACGGGCTGAGCCTGCTGTCGAAGCTCAAGGTCGCGTCGGTCGGATTCCAATGCAGCACAAGGCGCCCGGCGCCGTCCGGCCGTGCATCGATCACACTGGTGCGGACCACGCGGCTCAGGCCGGCCGCCACCGGAGGGGTGAACACCAGGAAACCTACCGTGGGTGCGAGCGGCAGATGCAGGCCGGCCTCGCGGACCGCCTCATTGGTCCAGCGGCCGGCACAGTTCACCACCATGTCGGCTTCATGCAGCGTACCGTCGGCCAGACGCACGCCCGAGACGCGGTCTGCCGCGATCATCAGATCGGCCACCCGTGCACCGCAGATAACCTTGGCGCCATGACGCCGCCGTGCCGCGGACAGCATGGCATGCGCGTAGACCACCGGATCGAGCCAGCCTTCGTCGGGAAAATAGGCAACCGGCGCATCGCCGATGCTGTCGGGATCGATGTCCGGTTCAAGTTCGTGTACCCGCTTGTGGTCGATCCACTCGGCGGCATAGCCCCATGCCTGCAGTTGCTCGACATTCTCCCGTTGCGCCGCGCGGGCGGGCTCGGGTTCCCACTCCAGGCTGCCGCCGCCATGCCACCAAGGCGTGGCGCCAAACTCATCGCGCAGCGCGGCGTGTGCCTTCATGCCGCCCACGTTCAGGTCATGATACGGCTTCGGCGGCTTCCGGTGCGCGTTGGTCCAGGCGAAGCTGATGCCGGAGGTACCGCCGCCGACGCGTGTCGCCTCCAGCACGGTGACTTCGGCGCCTGCCTGTGCCAGCCGATAGGCTACCGAGGCGCCCATCACGCCAGCTCCGATCACGATCATCTTCGTCATAGTGAGTCTCCTGATCTTCAACCGGGATTGTGGCATGCCACCGTGCGGCCGTCGCCCAAAGGCGCCAGCACCGGAGCCTCTGCTTGCCGCAGCGCCTCGCCAGTGAGGAGGACCGCAGGCTAAACTCCAACGATGCAGCAGAACCCGGACGTCCCCAGCCTGGTATTTCCGCACACGCAGCCGCCGGCACCGGGCGAACTGGTCGAGATCGCACCAGGCGTGCAGTGGTTCCGTCTGCCGCTGCCCTACCGGCTCGATCATGTGAATATCTATCTGATCAAAGACGACGCTGGCTGGACCGTGCTCGACACCGGCCTCGGCACCAATGCCTGCCGCGCCACCTGGGAATCGATTCTAAGTGGACCGCTGGCCGGACAGCGTCTGACCGCGATGATCGTGACGCATTTCCATCCCGATCATGTCGGCCTCGCGGGTTGGCTTGCCGATCGCCTGGGACTGCCGCTGTCGATGCCGCGTCCGGAGTATCTCTATAGCCTCGCGCTGCAATACGCCCCGGGCGACCTCGGCGCCGACATGCACCGGCCGTTCTATCGTCGCCACGGATTGTCGCACGAGGTCACGGAAGCCGTGCTGGGACGCGGTCATGAATACCTGCGGCAGACGACCGGCGTGCCCACGACATATCATCGCATCCAGCACCGCGACACGCTGCGGATCGACGCGCGGACCTTTCAGGTGATTACCGGCGGAGGTCACGCCCTCGAGCAGGCGATGCTGTACCGGCCCGAAGAGCAGTTGTTCTTTGCCGCCGACCAGGTGATCGCCCGCATCTCGCCCAATGTCAGCGTGCACGCCATGGAGCCTGACCTGGACGCACTCGGCATCTACCTGCGCTCACTGTCGGGTCTGCGTGATCTGGTTGCACCGGACGTGTTGGTGCTGCCAGGTCATGGACTGCCGTTCTACGGCCTGCACCATCGCATCGCCGAACTGATCGAGCACCACACCCAGCGCTGCGCCGCGATCGCCGACGCGTGCCGGCAGAAGCCGCTCTCGGTCGCCGACATCGTCCCGCACGTATTTCACCGCGAGCTCGACGAACACCAGACCGGCTTCGCGTTCGGCGAGGTCCTGGCGCATGTGAACCACATGCTTGCACTCGACCAGCTCGTGCTGGAGACCGGCGGGGACGGCATCGACCGATATCGCGCCGGGTGAACGACCCGCGGGCTCAGGCGGCCTTCAACGGCTCGGAATCCACCGGCAAGGCACGGACGCGCTGCCCGACAGCATTGAAGATGCCGTTGCAGATCGCCGCGGTTACCGGAGGCACGCCCGGCTCACCGACGCCGCCTGGCGGTGCATCGCTGCGTACCACATACACGTGGGTTTCCGGCGTCGCGTCGATCCGCGGCACCTGGTAGTCGGCGAAATTGCTTTGCTCGGCACGCCCCGCCTTGAAGGTCAGGTTGCTGTACAGCGTATTGCCCAGCCCCATGACCGCCGCTCCCTCGAACTGCGCCGCCACGCGATCCGGATTGACCACCATCCCGCAGTCCACCGCGAGATCGATGCGTGGCACCGACACGGTGCCATCGGCGGCCACGGCAACCTTCGCGACGGCGGCGACATAGGTCAGGAAGCTGCGGTGCACGGCGATGCCACGTCCATGCCGCGGCGGAAGCGGCGAGCCCCAGCCGGAGCGCGCGGCAGCCAGCAGCACCACGTTGCGCATACGGCCGATATCGATCGGGTCCTCGTCCAGCGATGCGCCGTAGTTGCTGTAGCCAGCCCCGAGCAGCCGCGGATCCAGCTTGCGCGAGTCGCCCAGCATCGCGAGCAGGAACTGCAATGGATCCTTGTTGGCGGCGGCCGCCATCTCATCCACGAACGAGCCAACCGCGAATGCGTGCGGGATATTATAGACGGACCGGTACCAACCGATCCGTACATGCGCCTCAGCCGAGCCGTTCTCGCAACGAATGTTCGGGATATCGAACGGCACATCCACCACGCCTTGACTCAGCTCGCCGGCCGACCCGTAGGCTGTGTCAGCCTTGAACGTCGAGCCGATCGAGGGAAACACGGTGCGATGCAGCCACGCGACCGGCTTGCTGTCCGTGTCCAGACCGCCTTCCAGATGCTGTGCCGCGATCGCGTGATAGTAGCCGTGGGTGAGATCGTCCTCGCGGCTCCACGTCACCTTCACCGGTGCGCCGACCGCGCGTGCCAGAAACGCCGCCTCCGCCACATAGTCCGGTTTGGACTTTCGCCCAAACCCGCCACCGAGCAGGGTCACGTTCACCGTCACGTCCGACTGATCGATCCCCAACACCTCGGCGACCGTCGCGCGGGCCTGCTGCGGGTTCTGCGTGGCCGTCCATACCGTGCAACCGCCCGTTCCAGACACTGCGGTACAGGACTCCGGTTCCATCATCGCGTGCGCGAGGTGCGGCACGAAGTAATCGGCGCTTACTCGCTTGGCCGCTGTCCGCAAGGCCTGGCTAACATCACCATTGTCGCGCACGACCTTCCCCGGCTGTCGTGCCGTCGCCTCCAGCACAGCGCGGTAGGCAGTGGTGTCATAATCCGCGTTGGGCCCTGGCTCCCACACGATCTGCAGTTTCTGACGCCCCTGCATCGCGGCCCAGGTGTTGTTCGCGATGACGGCGACGCCTCCCAGCGGCCTGAAGCCGGATGGTGGCGGCGCACCCGGGATTTCCACCACCTGTTCCACGCCGGACACCTTCAGGGCCTCCCTCGCATCGAAGCTTCTCACACGATCGCCATAGCTCGGTGGACGTTCGATCGAGGCGTACTTCATCCCTGGCAGCATCACGTCGATACCGAAAACCGCACTGCCCTGTACGATGTCGTCGAGATCCACTATCGGCATCGGCTTGCCGATGTAGCGCCAGGCAGCCCGCTCCTTCATCGGAACTGAACCGGGCGGCGGCATCGGCAGCTTCCCAGCATCGTCCACCAACTCGGCATAGCGCAGGCGCTTGCCCGCGGCACCGAGAACGACGGCGCCGGCCGCGGTGTGGCAGGCTGACGGCGCGACGTTCCAGCGATGCGCCGCGGCGGTGAGCAGCATCTGCCGGGCCGTCGCCCCGGCCTCGCGCATCGTGTTCAACAGCAGACGGATACTCTTGGATCCGTCGGTGTTCTGGTCGCCGTATTTCACGTCACCCTGAGCCTGCACCACGTGCACGTCCTGCCAGTCGGCATCGAGTTCGTCCGCCAGCACCATTGCCAGGCTGGTGCGTATGCCGGTGCCCATCTCCGAGCGTGACACGACGATCGTCACCTGGCCGGTCGATGCGATGCTGACGAACAGGTTCGGCGCGAAATTCGCCGGGTTTGCATGCGCCTGACTGATCGGCGACCAGTCGGCGATGCGGGCACCCAGCAGGAACTGCGATAACGCGACACCTTTCAGGACATTGCGCCGACTGAGATTCTGGAGCTTGCTCATCAGGCCGCCTCCGCCGCGGCCGCATGAATGGCCGCCTTCATGCGTTGATAGGTGCCGCAGCGGCAAATATTGCCGCTCATCGCATCGACGATCTCCTGATCGGTCGGTTTTGGCGTCTGTTTCAGCAGCGCCGCCGCCTGCATGATCTGGCCTGGCTGGCAGTAGCCGCATTGCGGCACGTTGGCCGCCTTCCAGGCGCGCTGCACCGGATGTTCACCGTGCGTGCCGAGCCCCTCGATCGTCAACACCTGTTTGCCCGCTGCGTCTTCGAGCGTGGTCACGCATGATCTGACCGCCTCGCCGTCCAGATGCACCGTACAGGCACCGCAGGCACCGATGCCGCAGCCGAACTTGGTTCCGCGCAGGCCCAGCAGATCGCGCAGCACCCACAACAGTGGCATGGCAGGATCGCCATCCACTGTGTGCCGACTGCCATTGATCATGAGATCGGTCATGATTTCGCTCCTTCGGTTTGCATCAGATTGTCGGGGCGGTCAGTCGGCGCCGGCTTCGCCGAGTCTTGCCGCCAGGTAGGACAGGCGCGATCGCCGCTGCGGCGCCAGCCAGTGCTGCAGCCGGTCGAGATAGAGGTAGATGACCGGGGTCGTGTAGAGGGTAAGCACCTGGCTCAACAACAATCCGCCCACCATGGCGTAGCCGAGAGGCTGCCGCAGCTCCGATCCCGCGCCGCTCTCCAGCATCAGCGGCAGGCCCGACAGCAAGGCCGCCATCGTCGTCATCAGGATTGGCCGGAACCGCAGCAGGCACGCCTGCCGGATCGCCTCATCGGGTCGCGCGCCTTCGTTGCGTTCGGCATGGATGGCGAAATCAACCATCATGATGCCGTTCTTCTTTACGATGCCGATCAGCAGGATGATGCCGATCATCGCGATCACCGAGAGATCGGTGTGCGCGAGCATGAGCATCAGCAAGGCGCCGACGCCGGCCGATGGCAGTGTCGACAGAATCGTCAGCGGCAGGATGTAGCTCTCGTACAGCACGCCCAGGATGATGTAGACGGCGGCCA
This sequence comes from uncultured Alphaproteobacteria bacterium, assembly GCA_963819855.1. GTDB lineage: Bacteria > Pseudomonadota > Alphaproteobacteria > Acetobacterales > Acetobacteraceae > JAMXLO01. The sequence continues at coordinate 31,101 of CAWFYC010000029.1, read as the reverse complement.
GTGCGGCGGCGATCAGGTACGGCTCCGAACTCAGCGAAGTCTGGAACGCCTGCGCGGAGCCTTGGAAGCTGCCTTGCAGCGACAACGGCGCGTGCAGCGTGTTGCTGATGCGGTTGATCGCCGTCACCGCATCGCCGAGAGCGGCACCTGGTGCCAGGTTGAACGATATCGTCACCGCCGGGAACTGGCTCTGGTGATTGACCGCGAGCGGGGTGACGGGTTGCGTGTCCACGTGCACCAGGGTGGCCAGCGGAACCGCCTGGCCGTTCGGCGCGCGGACATAGAGCTTGCGCAGCGTCGTGAGATCGCCCTCGAGTTGCGGCGGCACCTCCAGGATCACGAAGTACGAATTGAGCTGAGTGAAATACTGCGTCACTTCACGTTGGCCGAATGCGTCGTACAACGTGTCGTCGATCTGCTGCGGCTCGATGCCGAAGCGTTGCGCCGTGGTGCGATCGATGCTCAGCGTCGCCGTGGTGCCCGCGATCTGCTGGTCGGTGGCAACATCGCGCAGTATCGGCAAGGCCTGCATCTGCTGCAACACCTTCGGCGCCCAACTGTTCAGCTCCGCGCTGTCGGAGTCTTGCAGCGTGTATTGGTACAGCGTGCGGGACAGCCGGCCGCCGACATTGATGTCCTGCGCGGGCTGCATGAACAGTTGCACGCCCGGGATCGCCTGCGCCTTCTTCGAGAGCCGGGCGATCACCTGCATCACCCCGTCATTGGGACGTTGATCCCAGGGCTTCAGGTTGATGTACATCCGGCCGTCATTGCCCTGCTGGCCCGCGGTGCCCGCGCCGACCTGGGATGCGAATGAGGCGACGGCCGGATCATGGGCAACGATGTCGTTGAGCTGTACCTGCAGCCTTGCCATCTGCTGGTAGGAGGCGTCCTGCGCCCCTTCCGAAATGGCGATGATCAGGCCGACGTCCTGGGTGGGGAAGAAGCCTTTCGGGATCACCACGAACAGGATCGCGGTGATCGTCACGGTCGCGATGAACACCAGCAGCGTGCAGAAGCGGAACCGCAGCGCCACGTCGAGCGTGCGGCGATAGAAGGCCAGCATGGCGTCGAACATGGCCTCGACGAGACGATAGAGCCTGCCGTGCTGGGTGCGATGGTTGGTCAGGAAGCGCGAGCACATCATCGGCGTCAGGGTCAGCGAGACCACCGCCGAGACCAGCACGGTGATCGACACGGTCATCGCGAACTCGCGGAACAGCCGGCCGACGATACCGCCCATCAGCAGCAGCGGGATGAACACCGCGACCAGCGACAGGCTGATCGAGACGATGGTGAAGCCGATCTCGCCGGCGCCCTTGATCGCGGCATCCATCGGCTTCATGCCATCCTCGATATGGCGATAGATGTTCTCCAACATGACGATCGCATCGTCGACAACGAACCCGACCGCGATTGTCAGGCCCATCAGCGACAGGTTGTCGAGGCTGAACCCCAGCAGGTACATCGCACCCAGCGTGCCGACGAGAGCAAGCGGGACCGTCACGCTGGGGATGATGGTTGCCCATACGCTGCGCAGGAACAGGAAGATCACCATCACCACCAGGCCGATCGACAGCGCCAGGGTGAATTCAACATCGTTGACCGAGGCGCGGATGGTCTGCGTGCGGTCGACGATGGTGGAGACGTGCACGGCGGGCGGGATCGACGCCTCCAGCGCCGGCAGCGCCGCCTTGATGCGCTCGACCGTGTCGATGACGTTGGCGCCGGGCTGCTTGAAGGCGAGCAGCAGCACGCCACGCTTGCCGTTCTGCCATGCTGCGAGCTCGCGGTTCTGCGGCCCGCGCACCGCCTGACCGACATCGCCGACGTGCACCGGCGCACCATTGCGCCACGCGATGACAACGTCGTTGTACGGCGCGGGCGTGGTGAGCTGGTCGTCATCCAGCACCGTATAGGACCGGTCAGGACCGTCGATGCTGCCCTTCGGGCTGTTGACCGTCGCATTGGTCAGCGCGGTCCGTACGTCTTCCAATGTCAGACCCATCGACGCGAGCTTCGCCGGGTCGATCTGGACCCGGATGGCCGGCTTCTGCTGCCCGCCGATCACCACCTGCGCGACGCCGGAGATCTTCGACAGATGCTGCGCCAGGATGTTCTCGGCATAGTCGTCCACCGCGGTCAGCGGCAGTGCGTCGGACTGCACCGCCAGCACGAAGATCGGCGCATCCGCGGGATTGATCTTGCGCACGGTCGGCTGGTTCGGGAGGTTTTTCGGCAGCTGGCCCTGGGCCGCGTTGATCGCTGCCAGCACGTCGGTCTGCGCCGCGTCGATGTCACGGTCGAGATCGAATTGCAGCGTGATCGTGCTGGTGCCGAGTACGTTCATCGAGGTCATCTGCGCCAGGCCGTTGATCTGGCTGAACTGCGTCTCCAACGGCTCCGCGACGCTGGAGGCCATGGTGTCGGGGCTCGCGCCGGGGTACTGCGCGGTGACCGTGATGGTCGGGAAGTCCACCTGCGGCAACGGTGCCACCGGCAGCAGCGGGTAGGCGGCGAGGCCGACCAGCAGGATCGCAGCCATCAGCAGCGATGTGGCGATCGGCCGGCGGATGAACGGGGCGGAGATGCTCATTGTGCGGCAATCCGGGTTCCCGCCTGGAGACGGGACTGACCGCTCACCACCACGTCTTCGCCCCCGGTGAGGCCCTTGGTGACGATCGCGCGCTGCGCGGTCTGATAACCCACTGTGACCGGCTCGCGCGTTGCGGTGGAGTTGGGGCCGACGACGTAGACATAAAGCCCGTCGGGACCGTGCTGGATTGCCGCAGGCGGGACCGTCACCGCATCATGAGCGATGTCGACCCGCAGGTGCGCATTGATGAACTGGCCGGGCCAGAGCTTGTCTAGCAGGTTTGGAAACGTCGCCTTCAGCCGGATCGTGCCTGTGGTGGCGTCGATCGTGTTGTCCGGCGTCAGCAGCGTGCCCTGATCGAGTTCGGTACTGTCGTCACCGGCGTACGCCAGCACTGGCAGGTTGCCCTTCCGCATGTCCGTCTGGACCCGTGGCAGCTCCTGCTGGGGCAGCGTGAAAGTTGCCGAGATAGGATGGATCTGCGTGACCGTGATGATGCCGGTGGTGTCGGTCGCATGGATCAGGTTGCCGGGGTCGACCAGCCGCAAGCCAACCCGGCCATCCACCGGTGAGGTGATGAAACAGTAGGCCAGGTTGAGTTGTGCCGCTTCGATCGCCGCGTCATCGCCGGCCACTATCGCGACATACTGGTTGACCAGAGCCTGTTGCGTATCGACCTGCTGGCGCGAGGCAAAGTCCTGGGTCGACAGCGACTGATAGCGTGCCAGGTCGCGTCGCGCGTTGGCCAGTAACGCTGCGTCCTGCGCCTTCTTGGCGTTGGCCTGATCGAGCGCTGCCTGATAGGGTCGCTGGTCGATCACCGCGAGCAGGTCGCCCTGCTTCACGTCCTGACCCTCGGTGACGGGAACGCGCACCAGCGTTCCATCCACGCGGGCACGGATCAACACCGACTGGTAGGCCTCCACCGTGCCGACGCCGGTGACATAGATTGGCACGTCCTGTCGGACCGCCTTCGCGACCCCGGCGGGAACCGCAGTCGGCGCGCTCTCGTCCTGGGCTTGCACGGAGTGCTGCGCGGACGATGTGCGCATCGCAACGGCCCCTGCCGCCGCCGCGCACAAAACCACCGCCCCCAGCCGCACGGCGATACGCCTGCTCATGTCACCCCTCCGACAATTATGCTGCGCTGCAATATCGACGCGGCGACGCCGCACCCAAGGTGCGACGTCACGCATGGGCACATGCAGCCGGGGAATGCCGCGTCAGGCGCGGCGCGAACCCGGGATTACGGCACCGTGCGGCCGCCCTGGGCCGAGGCCCGGATCATGCCCCGCAGCCAGCGCTGGGCAGGATGATTGTCGAGCCGCCGATGCCAGATCATCGACAGGGCGATGCGCGGCGAAGCAAATGGCAGTTCCTTCACCACCAGCGGACAGACCACGGCGAGGCCGTTGGCGGCTCGCCGCGGGAGGACCGTCAGCCGATCGGATCCCACCAACATCAGAACGATCGACAGGAATGGCACGCGAGTTGCCACTTTGCGTGCCAGGCCGCGCTGCTCGAGCGCTTCGTCGATGAAGCTTGTGTCATCTCCGCTCGAAGTGATGACGACATGCGGGATCTCCGCCAGTCGCTCGGCGGACAGCGCTGCCTCGTGCGCCGCCGCATGCTGCCGGTCGAGCAGTGCGACATAATCGTCATCCGTGACCCGCACGCATTTGAACCGCTCGCCGCCGTCGACCAGCCTGCTCAGGGCGACATCGGCGCCACCCGCATCCAACTGATCCAGCACATCAACCATGCCGGTGGGGCGAATATCCAGGGTGACGTTGGGCGCGATTTCACCCACCTTGCGCGCCAGAGTGGGGACCACAGCCCGGGCCGCGTAGTTGTTCACGACCAGTGTGAAGCCGCGCGATGATTGCGCCGGGTCGAAATCCTCGGGTTCCAGCGTGAGACGCAACACGCGCAGCGCGTCGCGGATCGGTTCGGCCATCTGCTGCGCTCGCGGTGTCGGCTGCATGCCGTCAGGCGAGCGGATGAACAGATCGTCGTGGAGCATAAGACGCAGGCGCGAGAGCGCATGACTGGTCGCCGGCTGGCTAAGACCGAGCCGCCGGCCGGCGCGCGTCAGGTTGCGCTCCTGCATCAGCGCATCGAACACAATCAACAAATTGAGATCGATCGCGCCCCAGTTCATCGCATTGGACCTTGGCGCTTCATCGCGACGGCCAACCGCAAGTCCCGCATTGAGTGCCTCAGGCATTGGCTCATCCCGGATCAGCATGTGCACAACCAACTCTGCGGCTTCAAAGCCGCCGGCGCCTCCTTGTTTGCTGCGATGCAGCATTGCAGTGCGAGCGGAGGATCAGTCTGCCCCCGCAGCGGCAACTTCCGGCGAGCCGGCAGCGATGCCCGGATGATCCCGGGACTCGTCCGCCAGGAGGTGCGACAGTCCACCAATCAGTGCGTCAATCGTGGCAGACCAAGGTACCGGCTCGAACTCGCGTCGGATCTGTGACTCCCATTCAGCCAATTGCGCCCGGTCCTCAAGTATCTGACGGATCGCGGCATACCATCCATGCAGGTCCTCCGGGTCCCGATAGCGCGCCAGGTTGCCGCCCGCCTCCGGCAAGGATGTACGATCGGAGATCAGGCACGGCTTGCCGAATGCCAGGCTCTCCGTCACCGGAAGACCCCAGCCTTCGAAGAAGGACGGGTACACCGTGAACAGGCAGCCTCGATACAGTGAGGCGATCTCGGGGTCGGAGGCGTTCTCGATCAGCACAAGCCGCCCGGAAAGGTAATCGGTGTTGATGATCTGCTGCATCAGGTCATTCACCAACCAGCCTACGCGGCCGGCGAACACCAGCGTGGGTATCTGGTCGCGGGGCATTTCCTCCAGCATCCTGCGCCAGATGCGGAACACCAGCAGGTGGTTCTTGCGCGCCTCGATAGTCGAAACAAACAGCACGTAGCTGCCCGGCGGTGGCTGACGGTCGCTACGGGCGGCATCACCGCTCGGGGCCTCGCTGCTCAGGCTGGTGCCGAGTGGAAGCGGCATCACCGCGCCCGGCAGCGCAACACCGAGGTCGCGGGCATACGCGGTCACGTCCGCTGCCGTGGCCTGTGAAATGGCGAACACCACGTCGCACAACGGCAGGAGATCATCGAACCAGGTGCGGAATGCATTTGCCAGATCGCGCTCGCACCACTCGGGGCAGCGCACGGTGACAAGGTCGTAGACCATCAGGCCGAACCGTAAGCCATATTTTTCACGCTGCGCCCGGATGAGCCTGGCGTATTCAGGATGCGACCAATGCGACCCAAGGGCGAGCACCACGTCGCCACGGGTCGTCTGGCTGACGAAGTCGCCGCGATCGACGTCAGCACGGCCGGAGGTGGAAAGTCGCGTCGCCACCGAACGAGCAGCCGATACGGTGGTTCGCGCAAATTGCCACCAGGCGCGAAACGCCTGACCCTGCAACCTGAGCGCCTTGATCAGCGACGCACGCAGGGCGGGCGATAATCGATGCAGCAAACCGCGCAGGAATCGTCTCTGACGGGCATAGGCAGACTCGGTGTCCCATTGTGCCGTCTCTGGCTGCTTTCCGGCCGCCAAACGATCAAATACGGCCGCCACCTCGGGCCACGTCACGATGTAGAAGGTATTCCGGGCGGTGTTGTGGCGGACGAAACGCACCAGTCCCGAGTCGCCGTGCTGGGTGTGCAGCGAATGATACAGTTGGTACGCCAGACGCTGGATCCCGCTTGGGCGAGAGTAATGGAGCGCGTACTCGAACAGGTCTTCGACATCGATCCAGACAGTCGTTGTCACCTTCCGAGGTCTCCATTGCGCAGCCAAGGCCTGGATGCTTTCGCTTCGTTGTAGTGCCGCCGCCGACTCGTGATCAACATCTGGCTAGGCTGTCCCGCGCGTCCTACGGTGCAGCACAGCCAATGGCCGCGTCCGGATTTCACCCTCGCCTTGCGCATCGTCTGTGGCGCCAACTGCCCATCCGGCAGCGTCGTCGGATGATGACCTGGTTCACGTCGATGCTCGCGCCGGGAATCGACCGCACACCACCGGCGACCGTCGATGGCGTTGCGATCGCGGGCGAGGTGTCGCGTGCGTCGGGCCTGGGCGAAGCCGCACGGCTGATCTCCCGCGGGATGCAGCGCGCCGGCGTGCCGAACTGGACCATCGACGTCGGCAACCTGCTGCCGGCCCACACTGCGGATTTCGCCGTCGCCTCGGAAATGCCGCCGCCGGGCGTACCGCTGCTTCTGCACGTGAACGCGCCGCTGCTGCCGTGGGTGCTGTTCCGCCTGCCGCGCTCGCTGGTGCGCGGTCGGCGCGTCATCGGCTACTGGCTGTGGGAATTGCCGACGGTGCCGCCTGAATGGCGCGCCGGCGCGCGATTCGTGCATGAAGTCTGGGTTCCCTCGGACTTCGTTGCCGCCGCCGTCGAGCCGTTGCTGCCGGGACGGGTGCGGGTGGTGCCGTTGCCGCTGGCGATCGCCAGGCCTGAGCCGTCCGCACTGGACCGCGCCGCCTTCGGCTTGCCGCGAGATGCCGTTGTGGTGCTGGTCTCGTTTAATCTCGCATCCTCGTTCGAGCGCAAGAATCCGCTGGCGGCGATTGCCGCGTTTCGCGCTGCGTTCGGCGAGCGCGGCGATCGCATCCTGTTGCTGAAGGTCGGCAATCGCGAGCACGCTCCGGACGACTTCGCGCGCATCGTCGACGCGGTCGGCGCCGCGTCGAACATCCGGCTGGAAACCCGGACATTTCCCACCGCCGATGTGCATGCGCTGACCGCAGCGTCCGACATCGTGCTGTCACTGCATCGCAGCGAGGGCTTCGGACTGGTGCTCGCCGAAGCCATGCTGTTGGGCAGGCCGGTGATCGCCACCGGCTGGTCGGGCAACATGACATTCATGGATGCCGAGAGCGCCGCGCTGGTCGGCCATCGCCTGATCCCCGCGCAAGATCCGCGGCAGGTCTATGCCGACGCGTCCTGGGCGGAGCCGGATCAGGCGATGGCCGTCGCGCACCTGCGCCGATTGGCGGACGACGCGAACGAACGAACCGCACTGGGCGCGCAGGCAGCAGCGACCGCGACAGCGCGTCTCGGCATCGCACCACTGCTTGCGGCGCTGCGCGGCATCGGACTGAGCCTGCCGTAGGACAGCGATCAGCCGGCCACGCGCGCGCGACAATCGGCCAGCACATCCGCCAGCGTCTGTCGCCACGCGATGGCCGGCGCCCAGCCAAGCAGCATGCGCGCGCGACCGGCGTCGCCGCTCGCACTCAGGATCTCGGGGCCGCGCAGCCGCCCGGCGTCGGTGGTGATCTCGGTACGCAGTTCGGCCAGGTCGAGCAATTCACTGAGAATGTCGCCGACACGACGTGGCACGCCGGAGGCGATGTTGAGGATAGTTGCCGGCGTCAGGTCCGCGCCGCGGCGCAGGCAGGCGACATAGGCACCGCACACATCGCGCACGTCGAGGAAGTCGCGCCTGCTGTCGAGCCCGCCCACCCGCAGCGGTGACGCCTGGCGGCCGGATTCGATCATGGCGATCTGGCGGGCAAACGCCGGCACCACGAAATCATCGGACTGGCCTGGTCCGGTGTGATTGAACAGGCGCAAACGCACGATGCGAAGGCCATCGCTCGCCATCGCGCCCAATGCCAGGTCGGCGGCAGCCTTGGTTGCCGCGTAACTGTTCATCGGCACCAGCGTCGCGGTTTCGTCCAGCGGTCGGCCATCCGCGAACGACCTGCCATAGATCTCAGCGCTGGAGGCGAACAACAATCGACAGTCGGGCACATGGTCGAGTACCGCCCGTGCCAGGTTGAGCGTGCCATGCAGGTTGACCTGCCATGCGCGATCCGGGTTCTGCCTTGCGTCCGCAACCGTGGTGATCGCCGCAAGATGAATACAGGCATCGGGCCGCGCGTCGCGCACCAGGTTGGAAACGGCGTTGCGATCGGTGACATCGACATGTCCCGCGAACACCTGGACGCCGGCGAATGATGCCTGCAACGCCGGCAGAAGATGACGGCCCACGAAGCCAGATGCTCCTGTCACCAGGATGCGCCGCGGTTCCGTCGCTGCCATGTTACCTGCTCAGGTTGGTGCGATGCCGCGCCAGGTCGGCCTCGACCATCTCGCTCACCAGATCCTCCAGGACGATCGTCGGTTCCCAGTTGAGTTGCTGTCGCGCCTTGCCTGCATCGCCGAGCAGGAAGTCAACTTCCGCCGGACGCTTCAGTGCGTCTCGCGTCACCACATGATCGTGGTAATCGAGGCCGACATAAGAGAACGCGAGCTCGCAAAAGCCGCGCACGCTGGTGGTGCGGCCCGTCGCCACGACGTAATCATCCGGCTTGTCCTGCTGCATCATCAGCCACATCGCCCGCACGTAGTCTTTCGCGTGCCCCCAGTCCCGCCTTGCCTCGAGATTGCCCAATGACAGCTCGCGCGCAAGGCCAAGCTTGATCCGTGCCACGCCATCGGTGATGCGCCGGGTGACGAACTCGATCCCGCGCAGCGGGCTTTCATGGTTGAACAGAATCCCGGACGACGCATGCATGCCGAACAATTCGCGGTAGTTGACGGTCATCCAATGGGCGAACAGCTTGGCGACGGCATAGGGGCTGCGCGGATAGAACGGTGTGCGTTCGTTCTGTTGCGGCTCCTGCGCCTGCCCGAACATTTCCGATGACGAGGCCTGGTAGAATCGCGCACCCGGTCGAATCAGCCGCAGCGCCTCCAGTATGCCGACGGCACCTATTCCGGTGACCGTGCCGGTGAGCAGCGGTTGCTGCCACGAGGTCGCGACGAAGCTCTGTGCGGCGAGGTTGTACACTTCGTCGGGCGCCACGTCGTGAACGACGCGTATTACGCTGGACAGATCGATCAGGTCACCATCGCGCATTTCCACGTCGCGCTCGATGCCGAGCCAGCGCAGGCGCTCGCCGATGACATCGGCCGACGCCGAACGGCGCAACAGGCCGACGACGCGATAGCCCTTTTGCAGCAGGAACTGCGCCAGATAGGCGCCGTCCTGGCCGGTCGCGCCGGTGATAAGGGCAGTCGGCATCGTCATCTCCTGTACATGACCAAACCCACGTCGTTCCTGTCGTCTGGCGACAATTCGGCGTGAACTGCATTAGCCTCCCCGGATGCCGCCGTGGGTCCGCCAAACCAAGGTTATTGTCAAGGTCCTGCGCGGTCACCCGCGCGACACCGGCCGCGGTCTGGCAAGGCAATCAGACCGTCCGATTACTTTGCTATGCTTCGCCACGTCATGCAGCGTCTGATCCTGGACATCTCCACCATCGCCCGTTGGACCGGCCCGCCGGTCGGCATCGTACGGGTGGAGTTCGAACTCGCACAGCACGTCATACGCCGACGTCCCGACGTGCTGCTGACATTCTACGATCCGGTCACCGAAAGCCTGCGCGCGCTGGAGCCCGCATGGCAGGAGATTGTGCTGGGGCTTGATGGAGCCGTCGACACGGTCGGTATCGACTTCCGTCGGCACCGTGCCCGCTGGCGGAATCTGCTGTCGATTCGTTATCCCGCGATCATGCGTCTCGAACGCCACCGGCTGATCGGCCCGGCGACGATGCAGGCTGCGGCCGGCGCCATGCAGGCGTTGCTACTCGGCCCCTCCGGACGACGTGCGCCGTTTGCCGACCGGTTCGGTCGGCGCCTCGCAAACGTGCCGTATGACCTCGCCCTCGGTGCGCGGATACAACCAGGCCGGGGCGACACTCTGCTGTCAGCCGGATCGGATTGGCTGCATAAAGGCACAGCCATGCTGTCGCTACAGCGTCGCCACGGGTTCCGCATGGCCGTGATGTGCTACGACCTGTTGCCACTCCTGCATCCCGCATTCTTCCCCGCCGAGGAGCTGCCCCGGTTCCGCACCTACTGGGACGCGACGCTGCAGGCTGACGTGCGCATCCTGTGCAACTCGGTCTGCGTGGCGCGGGACGTGCGGTCCTATGCGGCGGCCCGCAAGCTCGGGAACCCGGCGACAACGATTGTGCCGCTGGCCGCTTCCCCGCCGCCGCAGGGCGCCTTGCCACCGCTGCGTCCGCCATTGCAGGCAGGCCGCTTCGCGCTGTTCGTCAGCACACTGGAACCGCGCAAGGGCCACGCCATGCTGCTCGAGGCCTGGCGTCGACTGCTGCAACGCGGTGTGCCGCAGCGGGCCAACTTCCGGCTGCTGTTCGTCGGCCGCATGGGCTGGATGATGGAGGACGTGGTGCGGCAACTGGAGCACGACGGCCAGCGAGACCCATACGCAACGCTGCATTGGGAAGGCGTCGACGACCTGGATCTGGCGCGGCTGTATCGGGATTGTGCCTTCTGCCTCTACCCGTCCCGCTACGAGGGCTTCGGCCTGCCGATCGTCGAGGCGTTCATGCGTGGCAAGGCGGTGATCGCATCGACGGGCGGCGCGGTGCCGGAGACCGTGCACGGTTTGTCGCCCTGCCTCGATCCGCGCGACGTCGATGCCTGGACCGACCTGCTGGGCGAATGGATCGAGCGCCCGGAGGCCTATGCGGCATGGGAGGCCCGAATTCGCAGTGATTTCCGACCCCGCGAATGGCCGGAGGTGGCGGACCAGATCATGGCGGCGGCACTTGCTCCCGCATGAGGCCGGTGGCCATCTGCAGCAGCAGGGCGTGCAGACGGGTCCGTGGGCGCAAGCCATCCTGAGCGCAGAGCAGACGCAATGCCTCCCGCGCTGCCGATGGCTGGCGCATCCGCACCGCACGTTTGGCCGCCCCCAACGCGCCGGCGATTACCCTGGCCCGGATTGCAGCCTCGGTGGCACCCGCCGACACCAGCCACGCACGATCCGCGGGCACCGCGCCGGCCGGGTCCGGCCTGCCCTGGCGGCGGGCACGGGCAGCGATCTGGGCCCCCAGTTCGGCGATGATCTGCTGCTCCAGGGCGCTGTGGCTGATCTGCCCCGGGTGCTCACGATAGTCGAGCAGCGGCTGCGGCACGACAAGCAACGGGTGATGCTCGGACAGTCGCAGCCAAAGATCGTAGTCCTCGGCGTGCCGGAAGGCTTCCCGGTACCCGCCGGCCGCGATCACCGCCTGGCGCCGCAGCAGCATGGTCGGATGCGCCAGGCAATTGTACCGCACAAGGGCTGCAGCGATGCCGCCGGGGTCGGTCGGCGGCCGCACGATCCGAAGCGGCCGGCCGTTCTGGTCGATGATCCGCCAGGCGCTGCCGATGCCGACGGCCTCGGGGTGCGCCTCCGCGACCGCCAGTTGCACGGCCAGGCGATCCGGCGAGGCAACGTCATCGGCATCCATGCGCGCCACCCACGCCGTGCGCGCCTCCTGCATGCCGCGGTTGAGCGCCGCCACGAGGCCTTGCTGCGGCAGCGTGAGCAACCTGATCCTGGTATCCCTCGCCGCATACCGAGCCAGTACGTGTGGCGTATCGTCGGTCGACCCGTCGTCGCAGACGATGAACTCGAAGTTCCGCAGGGATTGCGTCAGAATGCTGGCCATGGCGGCTTCCAGGTACCGGCCGCCGTTGCGTACCGGCATCAGCACAGTGACGTCGGGATCGCTCCGCGCATCCATGGCGCCGACGCATAGCGCATGAAGCTGCGTCCGGTCAGCATCGTCACCGTCACACGCGACGGACTGTTCTTCACCCGGCTGCTGGTCGAGCGTGTGCGTCAAACGGTTGGCGAGCGGGACTACGAAATCATTGTCGTGGACCAGGGCAGCCGTGACGGGACGCGAGCCTGGGCGCGGGCGCAACCCGACGTCAGGCTGCTGCGCCACCGCCGCTGGTTCCGCCGTGGCCATGGTCACGGCGAGGCGGCAGAGGCCGGGGTGTGGGCGGCACGCCACGCGCACATCGTGCTGCTCGATTCCGATGCACACCCGGTCAGTGCGGACTGGCTGGAAAACAGCGTCGACCGGCTCGACGACGCGCATCCCCTCGCCGGCGCCGTTTTCCGCAGCCCGCACCAAGGCAATCCGCACGGCTGGTACATCCATCCGCACTTCATGGCGTTCCGCCGGAGTGATCTGGGCGGGCTGATCGTACTGCGCAAGCTGCGCGGCGAGACCACCGACACCGGCGAGGAGGCCACCATCCGCGTCCTCGCAGCGGGCCGCGCGGTCGTGGGCCACGCGATCGCCTTCTGCGACCGCTTCGACGTCGGGCATCCCCACGTGCCGACCATCGCCGGCGGCGTGTTCCACGCACTGGTACGTGTCCCGTCTGCTGCACGCCGAGGCTGAGGTGATTCACGAGACCGCCGGCCTGGTCTCGCGTGCCGGCTATCTCGAGCCGCTTCAGGCGAGCCTCCGCGCGGCCTACGGGTTGGACGACCCCCAAGCCGTCATCCCCGCGAAAGCGGCGACTCAGATGCCGCCTGGGTCCCCGCTGTCGCGGGGATGACGACGAAAATGGCACGTGCAGTCACGACCGAAGGGATACTGGTGCGTCATTCATTTCGCCGCCCCGGTGCGACTCTCGCGTGCCACTTCCGCCAGCACCGCCTCGACGGCGCGGCAATTTGCGCGGATGTCGGCGTTGGCCGATGCCAGGTGCGCGGCACGACCGATGGTCACCCGCAGCGTCGGGTCGCGCAGCGCCGCAATACGGCCGGCCAGCATCCGATGGTCCTCCGCATCCGCCAGCACGTAGCCGTCCGTCCCGTCGGTGATCAGGTCCGCGGCACCGTTCGCTGCGGTCGTGATCACCGGCAAGCCCGCAACCATCGCTTCGATCGTGGCGAGGCTGCAGGCGTCCCACCGTGTGGGATGCACCAGTACGTCCGCGGCGGCATAAAAGCGCTCGACCTCCACCACCGGGCCGTGCACGGTGACGCAATGGGCAAGCCCCATGCGGCCCACCAGGTCGGACCACAGCGGGTCGGGAACGCCGCCCACCACCGCAAGCCTCGGCTCGATACCGTCACGACGCAGCATGGCGAGCGCCTGCAACGCCGTATCGAACCCCTTCAGCCGCAGATTGTGCGCCACCATCAGGCACAACAGCTCGTCGCGCACCCCGAGCCGGGCTCGCTCGGGCGCGCGCAGCGACGCAAGGCGCTCGGGGGCAAAGCGCGCCGTGTCCACACCGTTTGGAATGACGGTGACGATCTGCTCGTCCAGACGGTGGCGGGCCGCCAGCATGCCGCACAGCCGACGCGACACGGCAATGACGCGCCGTGCCCGTGTCGCCGCCCTGGCTTCGATCTGCGTCATGCGCAGCCGTCGGAGGTTCAGCCGTGGCGATACCGCTGCGCGCAGCCGCCGCAGCCGAACATGCGAGTGGATCTCCTGCTGCATGCTGAGCAGACGCGACCCGGTCTGGGGGTGGAAGACATGGCCGGACCAGCCGGTGCCCGAGTCATGCAGCACCATCGGGCCCAGCCCGCCGACCGCCGCTTCCACCGCCAGGGCGCGGCCATACAAGCTCTGAGGATCGGGCAGCACGTGCATCTGCGGCAAACCGTGCTGGCCGGAAACTCGGAAGGTGATGACGTGGACCTCGTGTCCGGCCCCCAGCAGGTGCTCGGCGAACTGCGCCGTCCATCGCTCGGCACCGCCGCCCGCGGGATTGAACTCGTCGGTGATCAGCCCGATGCGCAACGTCCGCCCCAATCCTACCGATGCAACTTCAGCCCCTTCGTCGCTCGGTCCACATCCTTCCTGGTCCCTCGCAGCGCCACTCCTACCAGGTCAGGAGTCTCGGCAGGCTCCGACTTGAATACCGCCCGGTTCGCGGCATCGTGCCCGGTCTCGAACATCGCCCGCACATAGGCCGCGCGCGTCAGCTCCCGCTCGATCGCCACCCGCCACGCCCGCGCCAGACCCTCCGCCACCGCGGAGAAGATCAAAATCGGCTGGCCGAGCAGCCGCGCGTGCAGCCGGCCGGCCGCGTCCTCGTACGGCTCGCCCATCGCCTCGGGTGCCGATCCGGCGATGCCGGTGGCAAGGAACGCTGTCACGTTCAACTTCTGCCACACCGGCAGGTCGTCCAGCACGACGATCGCCACCTTGGTATCGAACATTCAGGTCTCCACGATGCATCTCACCGGATAGTCTCCCCGGTCCGCGCAGCGATGTCAGCGTCTCAACCGCACCGATCGGGGTGTGATACACCGGCATGTGGCAACCTTCAGGAGCAGCCATGGCCGTACTGATCATCGGCGCCGGTATCGCCGGGCTGACGACGGCGCTGAGCCTGCATCAGATCGGCGTCGCCGCCCGTGTGTTCGAGAGCGTCGAAACCATCGAACCACTCGGCGTCGGCATCAACACGCTGCCGCACGCCGTGCGCGAACTGACCGAGCTTGGCTTGGCTGACAGGCTCGCCGCGACAGCGATCGCGACCGCGGAGCTGGCCTACTACTCGAAACGGGGACAGCTCATCTGGTCGGAGCCGCGCGGACGCTCCGCGGGCTACAACTGGCCGCAGTTCTCCATCCATCGCGGCGAACTGCAGATGATCCTGCTTGCGGCGGCGCGCGAACGGCTTGGCGCCGATGGCATCGTCACCGGGCATCATCTCGCCGGATGGGAGACCACCGACAACGGCGTCCGTACGTATTTCGTCGATCGCCGCAGTGGCGACAGGATCGGGCAGGCGGACGGCGAACTGCTGATCGGCGCCGACGGGATCCATTCCACGGTACGCGGTATCCTGTATCCCGATGAAGGCCCGCCATTGTGGAACGGCGCGATCCTCTGGCGTGGCGTCACTCGCGGAAAGCCGTTCCTCACCGGCCGTAGCATGATCATGGCCGGCCACGAGTTGCAAAAATTTGTCTGCTATCCGATTTCATCCGTGGCCATAGAGCGCGGTGACGCGGTGCTCAACTGGATCGCCGAACGCAAGTTCAGGCCCGATCACCAATGGCGCCGCGAGGACTGGAACCGGCCAGGCGACCTGCAGGACTTCCTTCCCCATTTTGAAAGCTGGCGGTTCGAGTGGCTCGACGTGCCTGGGCTGATCCGGGCGGCGGAGCGCTGCTACGAGTATCCGATGGTCGATCGCAATCCGCTCGAGCGCTGGACCTGCGGCCCGGTCACGCTGCTCGGCGACGCGGCGCATCCGATGTATCCGATCGGTTCCAATGGCGCGTCGCAGGCGATCCTCGATGCGCGCGTGCTGGCGCGCGAAATTCGTGCCCACGGGAGCACCGAAGCGGCATTGCATGGCTATGAAGCCGAGCGCCGCCCCGCGACGGCCTCGATCGTTCTCGCCAATCGCAGGAATGGCCCTGAGCAGGTGATGCAACTGGTCGAGGAGCGGGCGCCGAACGGCTTCGCGCACATCGGCGACGTGCTGTCGGTAGAGGAATTGGAGAACGTTGCGGCCGGCTACAAGCGGATTGCGGGCTTCGACAAGGACGCCCTCAATTCACGCCCGCCGATCCTGACGGCCGTAACAAACGTCATCCCCGCGCAAGCGGAAACCCAGGGGTGACAGTAACCACATTATTATTACTCCGCCGCAGCGACTCCTGACCTGATCGGCTCGACCGCAAGATCGTGCAGCCGCGGCGCAACCTCGCGTCCGAACAGCCTGATGTTCTCCGCCGTATCTTCGTGGCCAAGGAATCCGCCCTTGACCGAAGAACAGCAGGTGACCGATGCCGCCCATCCGGTGGCTGAACGCCTTGATCTGGTCGAACACATCGTCCGGTGTGCCCGCGAACACGGTGTCGGTGTCCATGAACTGCTGCACTGTCGCACGACGATGATCGATCGTATTGCCCTGCCGATCCTTGACGATGCGATGCGCGCGCGGCCCGGCCTGCATGATCGCGACGTTGGCGCCGATCGAGTTATAGCCGGGCGGGTTGGTGAACGGCTCCGCCACTACCGGGGCGGTGCGCACATAGTCCGCGATCTGGTCGGCGCGCCGCAGCCCCTCCTCGCGCGTGGCACCGACGCCGACCACCGCGGCGTAGGCCATCCGGTCCGGCCCCGCCTCCCAGCCCAGTTCGCGGGCGCGCCGGCGATAGGCATCGTACATCGGCTTCGCGGTACCACCCGACAGCAACGTTCCCACGACATGGCCGCGCTCGGCTGCGAGCGTGCCGGTGCCCTCGCTCATCCCGGTCATCCACACCGGCGGCGTCGGCTGCTGCACCGGCTTCGGCCAGATGTTGACGCTGCGGTAGTGGAAGAACTCGCCCTCCCAGTTGAACGGGCCGTCATGCGTGGACAGCGCCTTCAGGATCAGGTCATGCGCCTCCCAGTAGCGGCGCATCAGCGTCGCAGGGTTGCTGTTGGCCGGCTGGATCTCGTATGGCGCGCCCTTCACCAGCCCCATCTCCAGCCGCCCGCCCGACAGCACGTCGAGCCATGCCATCTCCTCGGCGACGCGCACCGGATCGGGCCGGTTGGCGATCGGCGTTCCCAGCGACAGCAGCCGCGCGCGCTTGGTTTCACGTGCAATGATCGCCAGCGCCATCGGCACCGACACGGTCATGCAGGTGGCGGTGCTGTGGTGCTCGTTCACCATGATGTCGAGCCCGACCTCGTCGCACAACGCGAACTCGTCGAGATAGCGATTCAACAAGCCATGCGCGGTCGGCGGATCGAAGTTGCTCGACGGCAGCACCACCCGCAGCGTGCCGCGTGCGAGGCCGGCGTCCCAGGCCGGGTGATACGCCATCTCGGAGAAATACCAGCAGCGCATGGCGCGCTCCTCAATTGGTGTCGATGAAATGGAAGATCCGGTCGGCGAAGCCGCGCGGCTGTTCCCAGTGGGGAAAGTGCCCGGCACTGGCGATGATGTCCATGCGCGCGCCAGGGATCTCGGCGCGAAACGCTTCGCCGTAGGCGGGGCTGACGATGCCGTCCTGCTCGCCCCACAGCAGCAAGGTGGGGATGTCGACGCGGTGCAGCCAGCGCTTCAGATGCGGGTTGTGCATGTAGGGCTTCCAGCCGAAGCGGGTGAATGCCTCGCGTCCGCGCGCGATGCCGGCAAGCTTGGTCTGCGGCAACTGCATCAGGTCGCGTTCGCCCTTCGTGGGGTCGGCCCAGACGAGGCGTTGGTACTCCTCGCGCGGGATCGCGTGCATGTCGGCAATGTCGCGATCCATGACGCCGCCGACCTTGATGCCGAGCGGATCGACCAGCACCAGGTGGGTGAAGCGCCGCGTGTCGCGCACCGCCATTTCGGCCGCGATCCAGCCGCCGAAGCAGGCGCCGGCCAGGACGGCCCGTTCCAGTCCCAACGTTCCGGCGAGATCGAGGTAGAGATAGGCCAGGTCATCGACGGTGCTGAGCCAGTCCGGCAGCGCCGAATTGCCCCAGCCCGGATGATGCGGCGCGACCACCCGAAACCGCCGCGCCAGCAAATCGAGCCATGGGCGTTGCGGCTGCAGCCCCTCGCCGGGATGCAGGAACAGGAGCGGCGGGCCGTCACCACTTTCCTCCATTTCCAGCGCGACGCCGGCGATGGAGATCGATCTTGTCATGCATGAGCTCGCGTTGCTGTCGCGGTCGATTGTGTGCCGCGGCTGTGGTGGGCTCAAGCCCTGTCGTCGGTGACGGACCGACATGATGCGCCTGGCGAGGTCCCGCATGTCACGGCGGCTCAGGCTGCGCTGGTCGGTTGCCGGATTGGCGGTTGGATCGTTCCGCTACCAGGCTGGGGCGTGGACGCCAACCGACGTGCCTCCAGCAATCGAACGCCTGTTGGTGTTCCCGATCGGCGTCGCGCGGAACCGCAACAGCCTGCAAGCGACGTAAATGGTTCCGGTCATCATCAACCGCCGATGGCGGCGATCTCTTATTCAATCCGCTCCCATGTCAGGTGATTCACCAATTGCTCGTCACCTCGTACTTGCGCGGTTTCGAGAATATCATCGGGAAACACAAGTCCTGCCTTGTAGGGAGGGGTTGTCAACACAAGTTTCGTTCCGTTGATGCTGAAGGACCTCTTATATTTTCTCCCAACCTCTGCCGGAAACAGACTGCTTTGTACGTTGTGCTCTACGGTACCCTCGGTGCCGTCGATATTGTAAGTACCCCAGTACGCGTAATAGCCAAAGTACGCGTTCTTGAGTTCGTCACTGGTCGCCGTGATGGCACTTTTCGAAAACATCGGGCGCGGGTCATGCATCATTTGGATTGCCATGTACCCGTTTGGCTGGTAGACGATGAGGCCAACGGGATGAGGCCCCATCCAGATATTCAGGATTCGCCCATCGGGGGGCAGGGTATCCACCGAAGCCAATTTCCACGTACCGACGAGCGTGCTTTGGTTACCATCTGACGCTGTTGTGGCCGGACTTGGCGAGACTACTAAGACGGCGGTCAATGCTACGGCGGTTATGAATGCACGAACCATGTATTTTCTCCCGCCACGTGCTGGAGCAGCATGCGGGCGCTGTGGACGATCGTTCATTGATTTAGATCAAAGCGACCCCATGCTTGTCCGAAGGAGGAGCGTGCGCCCCGTTCAACCAGTGAGAGGCGAAATGGAGGCGCGTAGGTCGGGAAGGCTACGAATTCAGGATGCCCCCTCCCCCCAACCCCCTCCCGCGAGGGGAGGGGGAGAATTGGCGGCCTACCTAGCAGATCCAGTCATGCGCGCCGCGGCTCCAGACCTTCGCCGGGATGCAGGAACAGCAGCGGTGGGGCTCAAGGACCGTACGCCTTCCCCATTCATGGGAAAGGCCGTGGAGCGAGCGGACACCGGAGGGGAAGCCGAAGGGCGCTCATCGCGCCGTGTCGGGCGCCGGCGGCAGGCCAGACATGAATTTCACCAGATACGGCTGCCAGATTGCCGCGTAATAATGGCTGAAATGTCCGTGCGTGCCTTTGCTATAGGGCGTCAGCACGTAGCTGCCGTGCGCGATCTTCTTGAAGGCGCGTTCGACCGTGCCCAGCGTCGGCGGATCCGCAAAATCCTCAGCATTGTTGATCAGCATGACATGCGCTCTGATCTTCGGCAGATCGGCCTCGGGGCTGTAGTCGTAGATCAACTCGATCTCGTACAGCGTATTGTTGGCGTCGCCGTTTTTCATCAACGCCGCAAGGCGCTTGTCGTATAACGCCTTCGCCGCCTCCATCGTCGGCGCCTCTTCCTGAATGCGCACCGGACTTTCGGTCAGATCGTTGCCGGCCGCGGCGTACTTGTAGAGCGTCGGGCTCTGATCGTATTCGCCGTTGTTCCAGGCGGGATCGTGACGGATCAGCTCGGCGGTCGCGTGACGCAGCATGTAGTTGCGCCCGCTGATCTCTACCGGCTGGCACGACATCCCGACTGTGCCGTCCATCAAATCCGGATACCACTCGGCCCACAGAAATTGTTGCATGCACCCGAGCGAGCTGCCGATGATCAGGCGCAAATGGGCGACTCTCAGCCCATCTGTGACCAGCCGGTGCGTCAGGTCGACCATGTCGTGATAGCGATAATGCGGAAAGCGGCCTTTGAGGCCGTCGGATGGCTTCGATGAGCCACCACGGCCCAGTGCGTCGGGCATGACGATGTAATATTTCGCCGCGTCGAGCGCCTGGCCCGGCTTGAACAATTCGTCGGCCAGCGTCGCCCGGAACCAGTTGGCTCCGGTCCCGGTGTTGCCCTGCAACAGCAGCACCGCGTTGACCACCTCGCCAGCCGCATTCTGTTTTGCCGTGCCGATCGTGCGGTAATGCAATTTCACCTCGGGAAGGCCCTCGCCGCTGACGAATTTGTAGTCGTGGATGACGTAATCGCCCTCCCGATACCCGGGCCAATTGGTGTTCGGCTTGTTCGCCTCATCCTGCCCGAGCGCAGGAAACCCGGAGACCAAAAGAACAATCACGATCAGGGCACGGACGAACATTTGCTTCCCTTTCCACCAGTCAGTCGGGCAGGTCGAAGAACCTGCACCAACCGGTCGGGCTGATATCGCCGCTGACGACCTTGCAACTCCGGGGGCGGATGAAGAACGTACAGATGGCGCAACTGAACAAGCCTTTTGGCGTGCTCTGATACGCGGCGGCCATCTGCGACGACATCTTTCCCGGCGGCTCCTCGGCACACGCCGGCAGTGCTGCCGAGAGTCCGCCCAGCGCCGCGGTCATCATTTCACGCCGCGTCAGACGGCGATCGGTGCGAAGGCTGCCCTTCTCACGCCGGCCGCGCGACATAGCCGTAGCGCAGATTGCTCCGGCCGCCGCCATTGGCGAGATAGTCGGTTTTCACCGCGGCGAAGCGATCGTGGTTGACCAGTTCGGCATGCTGTCGATCGACTTCATAGAGCCTGGCGGAATTGCCGCCGAAAATCGCGGTCTTGATCGGACCGTCTGCCGGGCCCAAGGGTTTGAAGCCGTATTTCTTCTGCATGTCCTCGGGGATCTCGAGCCGACGCAGCCCCTCGATCTGCCATTGCGGCGCTCCGGTCCATACCGCGTCGGTGCCCCAGACGATGTGGCTGGACCCGAGACCCTTGACGAGCATCCCCATCAGCGCCGCAGCGAGGCGCGGTTGGGCGACGGCAGTCCACGCGAAAATCTGCCCGAGATCGCCATACACATTGGTGACGCCATATTTCTCCGGAATCTCGGCGAGATCGCTGGTCCAGGACGACCGACCGGTCTGGTCGAACTCTGCCATCGCGTCGGCCGGGTTGGCGCCGACCCAGCGGTAGCCCGAGTGGTAGACGAGGAAATTGAGCTGCGGCCAGTCCTTTGCCGCCTTGCCGATGTCGCTGACATCGGCATAGGGCAACAGACGCGGGAATTTCTCGGCGACAGCCGGCGCGAACAGGCCCTTGTGGATGCAGACGTTCTTGATGCCGGCCTTCGCGATCTTCTCATAGAACGGATACATCAGCTTCTCGTCGTCGGCGTGCCAGGGATGCCCGTCAAGCTCCTTGTGGGTGTTGTCGCCGACCGAGTAGCCCTTCCAGGAATTGGGTTTGTACCGTTCGATCGCCTCGTCGACCTGGTCGAGCCAGCCCTGCCATCCCGGAGTGATCGTGAAGTGCGCCAGCATGCGGCGCGTGCCGGCCTTCGCATTGACGGCGGCGCGGGTCTTGAACACCTGCTCCTGCGGGATGAACCAGTCCTCCGCCTCGACCGATGGCGAATTGGTCAGGATCGTAGTCTTGGTATCGCTATCCAGGTAAATTTCTTTGACGTAATTGTTGAACTTGAGATCGTCGAGGGTTTGTTCCTTGCCCGACAGCTCCTTGTTCCAGCCCCACTGGCCGACTGCCTCCCGGCCCTTGACGAAGCCGGTCAGCCGCGTGTCGTCGCGCAGGAAGTGGGTATGACCGTCGAAAATGAACTGACCGGCGTTCGCCGCCGCCAGTTGTTCGGCCAGCTCGGGTGTGGCGGCTTCGGCTTCGCTGGCGCTGAAATAGCGGCCGAAAACCTCGTTCATCGCCACGAATGAGGCCGCCATGCCCGCCGCGGTCTGGAAGAACCGGCGTCGCGACAGACCCTGGCGTTTAGCGAGGCGATCGCTCATCTCGATCAGCCGCGCTTCAACCTCTTGCTGCTGCGCGGTTTGCGGCACCGGCAGGTATTCGTCGCTCGACACGATCTGCGTCGGCACGGGGGAAGGAAAGGATGCCGTCTCGGCCGGCAGCAACCCGCTGATCAACCCGTCGTCGATGAATTTCATCGCACTCTCCCGCTGGCGCTAATTACCGCCAAGCCTACCCACGGTGGCCGCTGCCGGGCTACTCCACCTCGGTCGCCAGCTTCGCCAGATAATGCGCGGTATCGCCGAACAGCCGTTCGATCACCATGCAGCGGCGGAAGTAGTGGCCGACCGCCAGGTCCTCGGTCATGCCCATGCCGCCATGGAGCTGCACCGCGTTCTGCGACACGAAGCGTCCCGCCTGGCCGATGCCCACCTTTGCCATGGCGATGTTGTGCGCCCGCTCATCGGCGTCCGGCTCATCCACCATCATCGCCGCCAGCATCGCCATCGAGCGGCCCTGCTCCAGCGACATCAGCATCTCGGCGAGCCGGTGCTGCACTACCTGATACGACCCGATCGGCTTGCCGAACTGCTCGCGCGCCCGGCTGTATTCCAGCGTCATGCCGTGCAGCGCGTCCATCGCGCCGACGCTTTCCGCCGCGGTCGCCGCGATGCCCGCCTCGATCACGCGCTCGATCAGCGCGAGGCCGCGGCCGACCTCGCCCAGCACCGCATCGGCGCCGACCTGCACGCCGGACAGCGACACCTCGGCCGCGCGCTGCTCGTCGCGCATCGTGTAGCCGCGCCGCGCCACGCCGTTCTCGCCAGCATCCACCAGGAACAGCGTGATGCCGTCGGCATCGTCGCGCTCGCCGGAGGTGCGCGCGCTCACCACCAGCGTATCGGCGCAGTCGCCATGCGTGACCACGCTCTTGGCGCCGTCCAGCGCCCAGCCCGCGCCGCTCCGCTTCGCCGTCGTCATCACGTCGGTGATGTCGTAGCGCGCCTGCCGCTCGCCATGCGCGAATGCCAGCTTCATGCTGCCGTCGGCGATCGCCGACAATACGCGCGACTTTTGCGCGTCACTGCCGCCGAGACGCACCGCGGTGCCGCCGAGTACCACCGTCGCCAGATATGGCTCCAGGATCAGCGCGCGACCGAATGCCTCCATCACCAGCATGATCTCGACCGCGCCGCCGCCGAACCCGCCGTACTGTTCGGCGAATGGCAGCCCGAGCAATCCAAGCTCGGCGTATTGCGACCACAGCGGGGTACTCCAGCCGCCTGACTCCTTGAGGTGATTCTTGCGCTGATCGAATGCGTAGCGGTCGGCCATCAGCCGGTCGACGCTGTCCTTCAGCAGGCGCTGTTCGTCGGAGAGAGTGAAATCCATCGTTCCTCCTCTAACCCGTCATCCCCTCTAACCCGTCATCCCCTCTAACCCGTCATCCCCGCGCAAGCGGGGACCCAGGGGTCGCGGCACAGGTGGTGCGGGCCTGGGTTTCCGCTTGCGCGGGGATGACGGGGGTTTACAGCCGCAGCACCGCCTTGGTGAGGATGTTCTTCTGGATCTCGTTGGTGCCGCCGTAGATCGACGCTGCCCGCAGAAACAGATAGCTGCCGGTGGCCTGAGTCGCCCACTCCGGCCCGACATCCGGCTCGTTCGACAGCGCCGCCAGCTCCTCCGCCCAGATCGGCATCGACAGCGGTCCGCCGACATCCATCGCCAGTTCCGTCGTCGCCTGCAACAGCTCCGTCCCCTTTACCTTCAGTACCGACGACAGCGGATCGGGCCGCCCGTCGCGCTGCCGGTCGTACGCCGACACCACGCGGTACTGGGTGATCTCCAGCGCCTTCATGTCCACTTCGAGCTGTGCGATGCGCTGGCGGAACGCCGCGTCCTCGATCAGCGGTTTTCCCCCCTCGCGCACCTCGCGCGCCATCTCCTTTGCCGACCGCACGCGCTCCTTCGACTTGCCAAGCCGCGCGATGCCGGTGCGTTCGTTGCCGAGCAGGAACTTCGCCACGTCCCAGCCGCGGTTCTCCTCATACACGCGGTTCTCCACCGGCACCCGCACGTTGTCGAAGAATACCTCGTTGAGGTGATGGCTGCCGTCGATCGAGATGATCGGCCGCACCGTGATGCCCGGCGTCTTCATATCGACCAGCAGGAACGAGATGCCCTCCTGTCGCTTGGCCGCGTTGGGGTTGGTGCGCACGAGGACAAAGCACCAGTCGGCGTGGTGCGCGGTGGAGGTCCAGATCTTCTGCCCGTTCACCACGTAATGGTCGCCGTCGCGCTTCGCCGCGGTCTTCAGCGAAGCCAGGTCGGACCCGGCGCCGGGCTCGGAGAATCCCTGACACCACCAGTCGTCGAGGTTGGCGGCACGGGGCAGGAACCGCTCTTTCTGCGCGTCGGTGCCGAACTGAATCAACACCGGGCCGAGCATGGTGATGTTGAACGACGACAGCTCCGGCGCGGGTGCGAACTGGTTCTCCTCCAGGAAGATCATCTTCTGCACCGAAGTCCAGCCTGGCCCGCCCCACTCCTTCGGCCAGGAGATCGCCGCCCAGCCGCGCTGGTTCAGGATGCGCTGCCACGCCACCGTGTCTTCCTTGCGTGGCCCATAGCCGAGACGCATGCGCTCGCGGATCTCGGCGGGCAGATGGTCGCGGATGAAGGCTCGCACCTCATCGCGGAACGCCATCTCTTCCGGGGTGAAGCGCAGGTCCATCGGCCGATCCTCCCTACTGATCAGTAGCAGCGACTGTGGCAGGAGGTTGCAACAGGCGCAATCCGAGACGCCGGCGGTTAGAACTGCTTCAGCAGCCGGTCGATATAATCCAGCTCCATCTGTGGCCGCAGACGTTCGCCGCCACGGCGGCGCAGCTCCTCCTGGATCGCCTGCGTCCGCTGGCGTTCGCGCTCCTCCGGTACCGTCACATCGGCGCTCTCGTCGGCGCCCGAGCTGCCCTGCCCGTACCGGCGCCCGAGCGGATCGCGGCCCGATTGTGCCCGGTCGGGCGGTCCTGAACGCCAGCCGTGACCCGGACCGTCATCCTGGCCGTCGTGCAACGTCAGCCCCATCGGGCCGTCGCCATCGCCTTCCTGCTCGCTGCCGTCCTGCCCGCCCTGCGGTCCGAACTGCTTGGCCATCGCCTGGCCCATCTCACGGCCGCCTTTTTGCAGCGCCTCGATCGCCTTCTGCTCTGATTCTCCGGCGTTTGAGTCGTTGCCCTCGCCCAACTGCCGTCCGGCCTCGCGCATCGCCGTGTCCGCCTCGCCCAGGCTCGGCGGCACCTGACCGGTCAGATCGCCGAATTGCTGCATCAGCTCGCCCAGTGCGCGTCGCAGCGCCTGCTGCACCCGTCGATCGGCCTCGCGCTGCGATGCCCCGTCCGCCGGCTGGGTCGGCGGTTGGTTGCCGCGGAATCGCGACGTCTCATCGGCCCGGCTCTGCGAGCGATCGAGCAAGCCGCCCTGCCGCCCGATCATGTCCTGCACCACGCCCATCTGCTGGCGCCCGCGCCGACGCTGCGCCTCGCTGCGCTCGCCATCGCGTCCATGCTCGGCCCGCGCGTTGCGCAGCTTGTCCAGCATGCGCTCGAGCTCCGCCATCCGTTGCTGCGCATCCTCCATGCGGCCCTGGCGGGCGGCCTCGCGCGCCTGCTCTGCCATCTTGTCCAGGTCGCGGTTGGAAAGGTGCTGCGCGTCCGGATCGAACGGCATCTCTTCGTTGTTGCGCCGCGCCTCTTCCACCATCGCCTGCAGATGCCGTGCGATCGCCTCCTCCAGTTCCTTCAGCTTGTGGTCCAGCGCCTCGCGGTTGGCCTGGTTCGGCTCCCGGATCGCCTTGTCCAGCGCGTCACGGGCCGCCTGCCGCGCCTCGTCCAACGCCCGCGCGGTGCGTTCGGTCTCGCCTTCCTCCAGATGCAGCGCCAGCTCCCACATGCGCTGTTGCGCCTCGCCGACCGCCTCGGGCGCCTTGTTGCGCTCGAGCAGATAGTAGAGGCCACCCAGGTTCATAAAGGCACCGTAGTCGCCGCCGAGGGCATCGGGCGCCATTATCAGGGCGTCCAGCCCATTCACCGCCGATGCGCGATCCTCGGGGTGCAGGCTGAGGCCGCGGCGGATCGCCATCAGCGCGCGTGCGACCGGGTTCTGGAACGGCCGCTCCGGCAGGACGAACTCGACCTCGCGGCTTTCGCCCGACTGGTTCAGCGCGTCGCGCGCCATCAGCCTGGCGATCACCGGCAGCCCGGCCCACGGATGCGCCGTCAGGTCCTGCTGGCTGATGCCATGTGCCGATTTCGGTGTTCCGCCCGGCAACGGCACGCTGACCACCAGCGGCGGCGCATCGAGCCGGTCGCGCAATCGCATCTCGGCCTGCAGCGATACCACGCCATAGTCGTCCGAGGCGCGCCATGGCAGGCGTGTCTGCTGGCTGCCGGCGGCGCGCGCGGGATCGTCGCTCCACTCCGCCGTGGGTGGCTGGTCGGCAACCACAGCCAGGTTCCAGGCGGCCAGTTCTTGGCCGTCGCGCCGCACCGTGAGATGGCCTCCCTCGGTCAGGTCGCGGTCGGCCTGGAAGCTCGACTTGTCCAGCGCGCGGAACGGCTCCGAGTGTCCGTCGAGTGCCAGCGTCGGCGTACCGTTGCCACCGGTCACGCTGATCGTGAGGCGGGCGCCAGCCGGTACCGACACCGTGCCGCTTTCGGGCTTGAGAAAGATCGGCGCCAGCCGCGTGTAGGCAGGCGGTGTGATCCAGGCCTGTAGCTCGGTGGCCGGTGGCGGAATGTCGCGCGGCAGCGTCGGTTCCATCGCCTGCGCCAGCCGCGACGGGGCATCGTCGCCGGCGATCGCGAAGGCGGCGACCAGTGCGACCACCAGCGCCGCACGCAGCGCACGCGGATCGCGCCGCGCCAGGCCGGGTCGCGGCAGGCCGACGCGCAGCCGCCGCACCGAACGCACCGCGCGGGCGACATGCGCCTGCCACAGCGCGACCGATGCCGTATCGGGCCCGCTGGTGCCACGCGATGGCCGATCGGTCAGCACCGCAAGTGGCCGATGAGCAAGCCCGGACCTGAGTTCGAGCCGGCGATCGGCCGCCTTGTCGTCCGGGGCGGCGATGGTCCGCAGGCCGCGAACCAGCAGCCCCAGGATCAGCGCGGCGGTGATAGCGAGCAGGCCGAAATGCCACCAGGGCGGCAGCAGGCGCGGCAGGTCAAGCAGGGCCGCGCAAACGAATGCGCCGGCGACGCCAAGCGGCGGCCACACCGCCGGCCAGATGCGTTCGAACAGGATAGCGAAGCGGGCCAGCGCCCGGCGGCCGGCGAGCCGGCGCAACAGGCGATCGAAATCTCCGCCCGGGGCGTTCATTTCAGCCAATGTGGCACGCGTTCGCCGCGCCACAAGTCGGCGTGGCTGTCACGCTCGCGGATCACTGACCAGTTGCTGCCGTCCACCATCACCTCGGCCGCCACGGTGCGCGCATTGTACGCCGAACTCATCACCGAGCCATAGGCGCCGGCATCGAGGATCGCCACCCGAGCGCCCGGCGCCAGCGGGGGCAACATGCGTTCGCGGGCGAAGGTATCACCGGCTTCGCAGACCGGTCCGACCACATCGGCCGGCGCCGTGGGCGCGACGGCGTCAATCGCGGAGACCGGGACGATGCCGTGCCAGGCGTCGTACATGGCGGGACGGATCAGGTCGTTCATCGCCGCGTCGAGCACGATGAAGCGGCTCTCCTGCGCGTGCTTCACGAGAATGACCGACGCGAGCAGCACGCCCGCGGGCCCGACCAGCCAACGGCCTGGCTCCACCACCACGCGCACATCGAGGTTGTGCAGCGCGCCGCGGATCGCGCCGGCAAATGCAGCCGGGAGCGGCGCGGGTTCGCCACGATACGGGATGCCGAGCCCGCCGCCGCAGTCGATGACGCTGACCCGCAATCCGTCGGTCCGGAGTGCGCGCACGAGTTCACCCAGTCGTCCGAATGCGGCGCGGTACGGTGCGAGCGACAGAATCTGGCTGCCGATATGGGTCGCCAGCCCAACCGGACGGATGCCCGGCAGTTCGGCGGCGCGATGGTACAGGGCGGCCGCGTCGGCGTAGGGAACGCCGAACTTGTCGCGGGCGCGGCCGGTGGTGATCTTGGCGTGCGTGCCGGCATCGACATCCGGATTGACGCGCAGGACGACGCGCGCGGTGCGGCCCATCGCGGCGGCGATCGCCGACAGCATGACCAGCTCCTCCGCGCTTTCGACGTTGATCTGCGCGATATCCTCGGTCAGCGCCAGCCGCAGCTCACGTTCGCTCTTGCCGACGCCCGAGAACACGATCCGGTCGGCTGGGATGCCCGCCTCGCGCGCACGCCGAAGCTCACCCTCGCTGACGATATCGGCGCCGGCGCCCTCGGCCGCGAACAGCCGCAGCACGGCGAGCCTGTCGTTCGCCTTCATCGCGTAGTGCACGTGCGCACCCAGGCCGGCCTCCGCCAGTGCCCCGGCGAGCACGCGATACCGCCGGCGCATGGCGGACGCCGAATAGACCCAAACCGGGGTGCCGACGTCATCGGCGATGGCGTTGAGCGGCACGTCGTCGATCACCAGCCCATCCATCGCGTGCATGGCAAGCTGCGGCCGCGCCGCGATCAGTTCGGCGATCGTGGGATCGGGTGTGTCAGGCGTGGCAGGTGTAGCCATTGTTCGGCCAGAGTACACGAGGTCGAGGGTATCGACCATACTTTGCCGACCGCGCACCCCGCGCGTCACGGAACTCGGAAACTAACGATCCGCTAATGGGTTCATGATATGTTCCCTCCCGGGCGCGAAACCCGCGCCGCTCTCGATGGTGCTGTTGGCCAGGGATCTTGCCACCGCACCCGCTCGTGGTGTCCACATGCCTGCCATCCGGCGAGACGTGCTTGGTCGCAACAAATCGAACTACTCGAGGTCCGGCCGCGCCAGACGGGCGCGGCGACGGCGGATCGAGGCAGGCATCCTGTGGCCGGTGTTCGGTGTGCTCTCAGCGACCTATGTTGGCCTGTTCGGCCGGGCGCTGGGCGTATGGTGACGCGAAGTCCGCAGGCCGGGGACGGCACGCGATCAGTGCGTCGGATACGTCCGTGGCCAGGTGATCTGATCGGGCGGACCGGGCGGCTCCGGTGGCCCCTTCTTGCCGCAGGCTGCCACCGCCAGCACCAGCGCCAACAGCAGCGCTACCCTCACGACAGGGCCTCGCACCAGCGCGCCGCCTCGCGCGCGACATTGGCCGGCGCCGTGCCGCCGAAGCTGGTGCGCGAGGCAACCGAGGCTTCGACCGTGAGGACCGAGAACACATCGGCGGTGATGCGGGCCTCCTCTGCCTGCATCTCCGCCAGTGTCAGGCCAGCCAGATCGACCCCCCTCGCCTCGGCTGCCGCCACCAGGCGCCCGGTGACATGGTGCGCGTCGCGGAACGGCACCCGCAGCGCCCGCACCAGCCAATCCGCCAGATCGGTCGCGGTGGCGAAGTTGGAGCCCGCCAGCTCGCGCATCCGCGCGGTGTCTGGCGTCATGTCGCGTACCATGCCGGCAATGGCGGCAAGCGAGAGTGCCCAGGCCTCGGCGGCGTCGAACACCGGCTCCTTGTCCTCCTGCATGTCCTTGGCATAGGCCAGCGGCAGGCCCTTCATCACCGTCAGAAGCGCGACCAGGGCCCCGGTGACCCGCCCGGTCTTCGCCCGCACCAGCTCGGCCGCGTCGGGGTTGCGTTTCTGCGGCATGATCGAGCTGCCGGTGGTGAACGCGTCCGACAGCCGGATGAATCTCCAGGGCGCCGAGCACCAGATCACGATCTCCTCGGCGAAGCGCGACAGGTGTACGGCCGAGATCGCCGCCGCACCCAGGAACTCCAGCGCGAAGTCACGGTCGGACACCGCGTCGAGCGAATTGGCGGTGGGCCGGTCGAACCCCAGCGTCTTGGCGGTCATCGCGCGGTTGATCGGGAACGAGGTGCCGGCCAGCGCCGCGCTGCCCAGCGGGCACTGGTTCAGCCGCCGCCGGCAGTCGGCGAGCCGGCCGCGGTCGCGGTCCAGCATCTCGACATAGGCCAGCAGATGGTGGCCGAACGTCACCGGCTGCGCGGTCTGTAGATGGGTGAAGCCCGGCATCGGATCGGCGGCGTGCGCCGCGGCGCGGTCGGCCAGCGCGCCCATCACGTCGGTAAGCTGCGCGGTCAGGCCGTCGATCGCGTCGCGCACCCACAGACGAAAATCGGTCGCCACCTGGTCGTTGCGGCTGCGCCCCGTGTGCAGCCGGCGGCCGGCCTCGCCGATGCGCTCGGTGAGGCGGGCCTCGATGTTCATGTGTATGTCCTCGAGCGCCGCGTCGAACGGGAAACGCCCTATCTCGATCTCGTGCACGATCGCCGCTAGACCGGAGCGGATCGCCTGTTCATCCTGCGCCGTGATGACCCCGACCTTCGCCAGCATCGCCGCATGCGCCAGCGAACCCCGGATATCCTGCCGCCATAGCTTGCGGTCGAAGCCGATCGAGGCGTTGATCTCCTGCATCACCACCGAGGGGCCGGCGGCGAAACGCCCGCCCCATTGCGGGTTGGCCGCCTCGTTCCGCTGGTCCGGCGTCTCGCTCACGGCAGGGGGTCCGTCATGGTTCTGATCACGCGCCGGCGCTTGGTCGCGGCGGGCGGGACCCTAGCGGCGGGCCTGGGCGCGCGC
This sequence comes from uncultured Alphaproteobacteria bacterium, assembly GCA_963819855.1. Classification (GTDB taxonomy): domain Bacteria; phylum Pseudomonadota; class Alphaproteobacteria; order Acetobacterales; family Acetobacteraceae; genus JAMXLO01. The sequence goes on along the minus strand of CAWFYC010000029.1, from coordinate 376 downwards.
AAACCGCGTGCGCAGGAACTTCACGATCTCACCACCCAGCTGGTGCCGACCGATCCGCCGGTGCCTGCCCCGGACGTCGCGTTCGTCGCGGCGGACGGCAGCCAGCATCACCTGAAGGACCTCATCGGCCATGGCATGGTGATCAACCTGTGGGCGACCTGGTGCGTGCCTTGCGTCGAGGAGTTGCCCTCGCTGGCCGCGCTGTCGAAGACGCTGGCGCCGGACGACGTCGCCGTGCTGCCGCTGTCATCCGATCGTGGTGGCGTGCGCGCGGTGGCGGCGTTCTATCAGGAGCACGGCATCTCCGGGTTGCCGGTACTGCTCGACCCCAAAGGAGCCGCCGCCCGTACCGTGGGCGCGCGCGGCATTCCGACCA
>CAWFYC010000028.1:0-350507 GCA_963819855.1 uncultured Alphaproteobacteria bacterium | reverse complement strand
AACAGTTCCGCGCTTTGTGTGGTGATCACGCGGTAATCGATGGGTTTCGCTGCGCTCTACCCATCCTACGAGTTCGCTGCCCGCTCGTTGCCGTAGGATGGGTAGAGCGTAGCGAAACCCATCGACCATCCCGCCCCCGCGCCTCAATGCGACATCAGCACCGGCGCCGTCATCTCCGCGATCAGCGTACGCGTGACGCCGCCGAACACCAGCTCGCGCGCCCGCGAATGCCCGTATGCGCCGGCGACGATGAGATCGGCACCGATATCCGCGGCATACGATAGCAGCGCCTCACCGTCGGCGATGTCCTTCGCGACGGTATGCGATGCCTCTGCCTTCAGCCCGTGGCGCGCCAGATGCAGCGCGATATCCGCCGCCGGCACGTCGCCATGTCCGCCGACGCCGCGTTGCGGATTGATCGCCAGCACCGTCACCTGCTTCGCGCCGAGCAACAGCGGCAGCGCGTCGTTCAGCGCCCGCGCCGCCTCGCGGCTGGCGTTCCAGGCGACCAGGACACGTTCGCCGATGGTGGGGAACTCGCCGGCGAACGGAATCGCCAGCACCGGCCGGCCGGAGGTCATCACCGTGGTCACCGTGACGGCATCGGCGTCCTGCGGTTCATCACGGTTTGGCTGGCCGACCACGGTCAGATCCGCATAGCGCGAATACAGTGCCACCGTCGCCGGCGGAGCGCCTTCCACCAGCCGCCACTCGCCCTCGATGTTGTTGCGGCGCAGGCACTCGCGGAACGTGGCCTCGACCGGTCCGGCCGCCTCGGTCGCCTCGGCGCGGATACGTTGGACGATCTCCTCCGGGTTTGCCGGCACGAACGGCATCGCCGCGCCGTAGAAGTAGTTGGCCGAGGGGATATCGATCACGTGCACGCCCGTCAGGTGCGCGCCGTGCCGCATCGCCACCCGGGCGGCGATCTCCAGTCGCGTGGCGCAGCGCGGCGTGGTGTCGAGATGCACCAGGATGTCCTTTAGAGCCATCGCTCATTTCTCCCTGTCACTGCGGTCAGTCCGAGATATATGCCGTTGTGTTCGCCGACGACTTGATCTGGATCATACGTCCTATCGGAGCGGCACCTGAACGGTCAGGCCCGGCGTCTGGATGGAGCGCTTTTCCTCGCTGGTCTCGAACTGCGAACCAGGTGCGTAGCCCATACCCTGGTTGAAGCGACTGATCCGGAAATCCCGCACGCTGACCCGCGCGCCATCGCCGGTGCCGTCAGGAGGCGCCTGCGCATCGCGATCCGGCATCGGTGCGGACTGATCCGTCGGCGGATGGGCCGGCGGGATCGGCGGCACTGGCAGCGCGCGCGGGGGGCTGGCGCCCACGGTGGCGAGCAGCACGAACACCGCCCACGCGGCGCGCATCATCCGTCCGCCCTGGCAGCGGGCGGCATGAGCCGCTCGGTCCCGCGCGGATCATGGGTCGGATTGCCCGCCGGTGCGCCGAGCGGACCGGAACCGGTCCTTCGCCAGGCATCGAGCGCCCAGACGACCGAGGGAAACGCGATCTCGTCGCGCGGGATGCGAGGCGGGGGAAACAGGGCCACCTCCAGACTCTCCGGTCCGGCGGCGAAGCGCGGCGTACCGGGCAACGCGAAGCGTGCGCGAAAGATCACCTGCACCTGGCCGATGCGGCTGATGCTGAACACTCCGAGGATGCCGTCGAGCACGATCTCGGCCTGCGCCTCCTCCCAGGCCTCGCGCGCGGCACCCTCTTGCAGCGTCTCGCCGTGTTCCAGATAGCCTGCCGGCAGGGTCCAGAAGCCGCGGCGCGGTTCGATGGCACGGCGACACATCAGCACGGCGTCGCCGGAGACCACGACCGAACCAACGACAACCTTGGGATTGTCATAGGCGATGTGACCGCAGTCGGCGCAGATCAGGCGCTCGCGATTGTCACCTTCGGGGATCCTGCGGACGAAGTCCGGCATGCGCAAAGCGTGACGCTTTCGCGGCCGCGGATCAATCCCTGAACGCCATGAACGCGAAGCGGCAGGCAGCTATACGGACAGATCGAGCAGCGAACCGCGTGGCAACGGCCGGCCAGGCGTGGCTTCGCCGTCGCGCGCCGGCGGGGTCAGGGGCGCGGGTGTTACCGGCTGCGTCGGTTGGGCACCAACCGAACGCACGCGACGGACGGGGTTTGCCTGGCCGAACACCGACTGCGCCGCGCCGGTGGAAAATGCAGCGAGAGTGGCTGGCGACAACATGCAGGCATTGTCGCGCCGAGGCATTAACATCGCCTGAATTCTCATACCAGTTCGATGTGGAAGGTCTCGCGCAGCGCGGTGGCGGCGCGGAACAACTCGGCCTCAAGCTCCTCCGTCAGAGCGCCGGCGGACTCTGGGGTCTGCTTCACACCCTGCAGCAACGTGCGCAACCGGGTCGCCAACGCTGCCATACCATATTCCGCTGACATGCCGGCCATAGCGTGCGCATGGTCGACGATCTGGTCCACATCCTGTCGCCGCACGGCTGCCAACAACAACGCGAGGCGTTCGGACAGATCGTGCAGGCAGTCCTCGACCAGGTTGGCGAGCGTGTCGGCGGGCAGTGTGGTGCGGAGTTCGTTCAGCCGAATGGACGACAGGATCGTCGCTGTCGCGGGCTCGACCGGCGCTTCGGGGGCGGCACTCGATAGCTGGTTACACCCATGCGGCCATACATGCCTGGCGATCGCATCCAGCAATTCGGGCAGCGCGACCGACTTGCCCAGCATGCCGTTCATTCCGGCCGCCGCGCAGGCTGCCTGCTCCTCGGGGCATGGGTTCGCGGTCAGCGCCACGATCGGCACGGTCGCGGCAGGACCTTCCAACTCGCGGATCAGTCGCGCGGTGTCCAGACCGCTCATGCCCGGCAGGAGGATATCCATCAGGATCAGGTCGTAGGGCCGGCTCCGGGCGGCGCTGATCGCCTCCCGCCCGTTGCTGGCGATATCGACCATGTGGCCTTCGCAGCGGAGCGGCGTTGCGATGACGAGTTGGTTGGCGAGGATGTGCTCGACCAGCAGGATGCGCGTGCGCGGCAGCCCTCGCCGCGGCTGCGCATCGGCGGGAGGAGGCGGCGACCGAGCCGGATTCGGAAGCGGCTTGATTGGCAGGTTCAGCCAGAACTCGTTGCCGGCGTCACGGTCGCCCAATGTCCAGACCGAGCAGCCGATCTCGCCGCCCATCCGCGCCACGAGGTGCCGGCAGATGGTCAGCCCAAGACCCGTGCCGAGCGGCGCGGTGTCGCTGCCATCGTCCAATCGGGCGAACGGTTCGAACAGGCGGGCGCGGCTCGCAGCGGGGATTACCGGCCCGCGGTCGCGCACCGCGAGGTAGAGGCGCTGCTTGTCTCGCTCCTGACGCAGCTCCGCAATCACCCGCACTTCGCCGGCGCCGGCGCACTTCACGGCATTGGACAGCAGGTTGATCAGCACCTGCCGTAGCCGGCCAGAATCCTCATACAGCTCGTCTGGCACCCCTTGCGCAATGGCGAGCCGCAGCGCGATCCGGCGTTCCGCTGCCTGGGCGCCGAACATCTCGATTGCGCTTTCGATCAGCGGGCGCAACGCGAACCGGTTCGGGCGCAGTGCCAGCTGACCGACCTCCATCCGCGACATTTCCAGGGCGTCGTTGATCAGCGCCATCAAAGCGTCGCCGGACTGCTGTGCCATGTCGACGAGTGTCTGCTGAGTCGCCGCCATTCCGCTGTCGGCAAGCAGGCTGAGGCTGTTCAGCAGCAGGTTGAGTGACGTGCGGATCTCATGCGACACGATTGCGACCAAACGCGACATCGCCTTGGTGGCAGCCTCGGCCCGGGTGTTCGCCTCGCGCAGCGCGTGCATCGATGCCTGGGCGCGAGGTGATGTCGGCGTAGAGCATGACGAAACCGCCGTTCGGCAGCGGGTTGCGCCGCAGTTCGACCGCCCTGCCGTCCGGCCGCCTGTGCTCGACAGTGGAGGCGTAATTGCCGGCCCGCAGGGCAGCGATCCGCCGCGTCACTTCCGCCTCGATATCGACCTCCCCGAATTCGCCGGCCGCCGCCTGGGCCCGCAGGATATCCTCCATCGGCAGGCCCGCGCGCAGCATCTCGGCAGGTACGCCGGCGACTTCCGGAAAGCGCGGGTTCCATTCGACCAGCTGCATGTCCCCGTCGACCATCGCCACGCCATCCGACATACCGGCGAGAGTTGCCTCCAGCCGAATCGTCTTGTCGTCCGCGCGCGCCTTGGCCAGCTCCAGTTCGGTGTTGGCCGAGGCCAGGACCGAGCGTTCATAGCCGATCGCCGCCTCGCGACGATGCGCGGCACGGATGGAACGGATAACGATGCCCGCAAGCAGCATCAGCAGTGCTGTGACACCGCAGGCGAACAGATAGGCGGTGGTAATCCAGCTGTCGGTGGTATGCATCGCCTCGTCGCGGTCCACCGCAACAACAACAGCGAGGTCGCGGTCGGCGACGCGGTGGAACCCGTGCACGCGCTCGATGCCATCGAGCGCGGTGCGGCCAACCCAGACCGAATCCGGGTCCGTCCGCATGGCCTTGAACATGTCGCTGTCGGCAATGCCGATGCCAGGATCGATCGGGTTCGGCCCCAGCGCGAAGCGCAGATGTCCCGCCTCGAGGCCCACAACGGCGATCATGCCGTGCGTGCCGATATTCGCCATACGGTAGAAGTTCGCGATCGCGTTGATGCGCAGGCCGGCGACAATCACGCCGGCGAAAGAGCCGTCCCGATGGTGCAGCGGGCGCGCCAGATTCAGATGCCATTGCCGCACCAGCGTGCCCATCGTGCTGGAACTGATGAACATCTTGCCGTCGTCGAAGATCCGCCCCGCGAGCGCGCGGAAGTAGTCCAGGCTGCCAACCTCGCTGCCCACCAGGTCGGGCACGGTGCTGTCGCGGACGACGCCACGTTCGTCGGCGATGAATACGTCAGGGCTGATCTCGTTCAGCAGGACGAGGTTGCCACGCCAGGACAGGAGTTGGAAGTGGTCGGGATCGATCTCCCAGGCATGGGCGAGAACGCGGAGCGTCTCGTCCACCTCGAGCAGATCGACCTCGACCTGTCGCTGGAACAACGCCGCCTGGCTCGCCACGTTGGCTGCGATACGTGCCTCGGCATCGGCACGCTCGGAGCGGGTGGCGCTGAACGTCGCGAGCCAGGTGAGCGCGATCAGGATCGCGGCGGCGGCGGTGCCGGCCAACCGCATGGCCTGGCTCACCCGCGTCCGGTTTACTGTATCATCACGCAACGTCCAGCGTCCTGCTGCAGCCGGGACGGTGCAATCACCCACCGTTTCCGCTGCATAAGCATTTCACGGAGCCAAATACAACTGCTTCCGACGCGAACCGCCTGCTCCGGGCACGGGCAAATGCGAATGTCCGCCGGCTTGCGGGACGGCTGGGCGCAGCGAACGCGGTCCAATTCTCCCTGGACGAGGGCAGGATGGCGAAGATCAGGATGACGACCCCGGTCGTGGAACTCGACGGGTGCGAAATGACCCGCATCATCCGGACGTTCATCGGCGCGCCGCGCGAGTTCAACCTGAAGCGGATGTATCGCAGTAGGAACGGGACGATCCGCAACATCCTCAACGTCGCGCAGCACGTTGCCGGTGACGGAGATCGTGTGCCGCCCCTTGCGGATGCGATCGAGTGAAAACCTGATCGCCTCGACCGCCGCAAGGATGCGGATGTCGCGCCGTGAGGGTGCGCAGGGGGTTGACGGTAATGATCATCAACATTACCTCCCAGCGAGCGCCAAGGGAGATTCCTCGTGGCTTCCCTCACCGTCACTGCGAAAGGTCAGGTCACGCTCAAGCGCGACTTGCTACAACATCTGGGCATCAAGCCCGGTGAACGGGTTGACTTCGAAAAGCTGCCAGGTGGGGAACTGCGCGTGCGGGCAGCGCGGCCGACCGGAACGATTGACGCTTTCCTGCACAGCCTCGACGGCAAAGTGAAGCGCAAGAAGCCGCTGTCGATCGAGGACATCAACCGGATTACGGCCGCTGGCTGGGCGGGCAATCTGGATCAGGCATGAAGATCTCCGTTGATACCAACGTGCTCGCGCGGGCCGTGCTGAACGATGATCCCGCGCAGTCTCGCGCAGCCAGAAAACTGCTCAAGGAAGCGTCGCTGATCGCCGTGCCTTTGCCGTGTCTTTGCGAGTTGGTCTGGGTGCTTCGGCAGGGTGCCAAACTATCAAAGGATGACGTGGCGACGGCCGTACGCAGTCTGATGAATGCGGGCAATGTGGTGGTGAACCGGCCGGCTGCCGAGCTTGGCCTTGCCGTCCTCGAGGCCGGCGGTGATTTTGCCGATGGCGCGATCGCCTACGAGGGGGCGTGGCTTGGGGGCGAAACACTCTTCTCCTTCGACAGCAAGGCCGTCACCGTCCTGTCCAGGAAGGGCGAAGCCGCGCAGCTCTTGAGCTGAAGGGACGAAATAGGCGCTGCGAGGGAAGCGCCGCCCAGCTTCCGCAGCCGTCGACGATTGATGCGCCGTGACTGGCTGGTTTCTCCTCCCCGTTCCGGTTTTGCGCGGCCTGCCAGGCTTGGCGTGGCCGTCTTGGCTGGTTTGCCTGGCGAGGGCGGCAATCGATCCGTTACTACCGAAGGTCTACGCCGGTGCCCGGCGGGTGGATGATCATCGCATCATCAGCGACATTATACATGTCCTGCGCTGCGGTTGCCGCTGGATAGATTGCCCTCTGTGTGGCCGCCGCCGTCATCTGGTGGGCCGATTGAGTCTGGAGCCTAGCTCAACCCGGTTCATACCATCCCGCCTAAGAACCCGCCCCGGCTCCCCAGAGCAAGTCCACCCAACTCCGCGTCAGAGCGCGGCGAGCGCGGCGTTCAGCGTCGCACTCGGCCGCATCGCCGCCGATGTCTTGGCCAAATCCGGCAGGTAGTAACCGCCGGTATCCACCGGCTTGCCCTGTGCGGCGATCAGTTCGGCGTTGACCTTGGCCTCGTTGGCCGCGAGCGTCTCGGCCAGCCTCTTGAAGCGGGCCTGCAGCGCCGGGCTTTTGCTCTGCGCGGCCAGCGCCTGCGCCCAGTAGAGCGCCAGGTAGAAATGGCTGCCGCGATTGTCGATTTCGCCGACCCTGCGCGCCGGCGAGCGGTTGAACTCCAGGATCTTGCCGTTGGCCACATCGAGCGCATCGGCGAGCACCTGCACGTCGGCATTCTTGTGGGTCTGCGCCAGATGCTCGAGCGACGCGCCCAGAGCGAGGAACTCGCCGAGCGAGTCCCAGCGCAGATAGCCTTCTTCCTGGAACTGCTCCACGTGCTTGGGCGCCGAACCGCCGGCTCCGGTCTCGAACAACCCGCCGCCCGCCAGCAGCGGAACGATCGACAGCATCTTCGCCGAGGTGCCAAGCTCCATGATCGGAAACAGGTCGGTCAGGTAGTCGCGCAGCACATTGCCGGTGACGGAGATCGTGTCCTGCCCCTTGCGGATGCGCGCGAGGGAGAACTTGATCGCCTCGACCGGCGCCAGGATTTGGATGTCGAGCCCCGCGGTGTCCTGTTCCTTCAGGTATTTCTCGACCTTGGCGATAACCTGCGCGTCATGCGCGCGGTTGGCGTCGAGCCAGAACACCGCCGGGGTGCCGGTCAGGCGTGCGCGGCGTACCCCAAGCTTGACCCAGTCCTGGATCGGCGCGTCCTTGACCTGGCACATACGGAAGATGTCGCCGGTCTCGACCGGACGCTCCAGCAGCACCTTGCCGTCGTCGGCGACCACGCGCACCGTTCCGTCCGTGGGCACTTCGAACGTCTTGTCGTGCGAGCCGTATTCCTCGGCCTGCTGCGCCATCAGCCCCACGTTAGGCACCGAGCCCATCGTCTTCGGGTCGAACGCGCCATGCGCCTTGCAGTCGTCGATCACCGTCTGGTACAGCCGCGCATAGCAGCGATCCGGGATCGCGGCGATCACGTCGTGCAGCTTGCCATCGGCGCCCCACATGCGCCCTGATTCTCGGATCATCGCCGGCATCGACGCATCGACGATCACGTCGCTCGGCACATGCAGGTTGGTGATCCCCCGGTCGGAATTGACCATGGCGAGGCCGGGCCGTGCGGCGTAGGTGGCCGCGATGTCGGCCTTGATCGCTGCCTTTTCGGCGTCCGGCAGCGTCTCGATCCGCGCCAGCATGTCGCCCACGCCGTTGTCGGGATCAACGCCGAGGCGCGCCAGCGTGGCTTCGTGCTTCTTGAACACGTCGGCGAAGAACACGGAAACGGCATGACCGAAAATGATGGGATCGGAGATCTTCATCATGGTCGTCTTCACGTGCAGCGAGAACAGCACGCCGTCCTGCTTCGCGGCGTCGATCTGCCTGGCGAAGAAGGCGCGCAACGCCTTGCTGCTCATCGCCGACGCGTCGATGATCTCGCCGGCTTGCAGCGGCGTCTTTGCCTTAAGCACCGTGACCGCGCCATCGCTGCCGACCAGCTCGATACGGGCGTTGGTCGGCGCCGCGATGGTCGTCGCGACTTCCGAGCCGTAAAAATCGCCGCCCGACAAGTGCGCCACATGCGATTTGGAGTCAGCGCTCCAGGCTCCCATCTTGTGCGGGTTGTTGCGGGCATACTGCTTCACGGCGCCGGCGGCGCGGCGGTCGGAATTGCCCTCGCGCAACACCGGATTGACGGCGCTGCCGAGCACTTTGCCGTAGCGCGCCCGGATGTCCTTATCCGCTTGCGTCGCGTCGCTGTCCGGATAGTCCGGCACGTCGTAACCCTTGCCCTGGAGTTCCTTGATCGCGGCCTTGAGCTGCGGGATCGAGGCCGAGATGTTGGGCAGCTTGATGATGTTGGCCTCGGGCCGCATCGCAAGTTGGCCAAGCTCGGCGAGTTCATCGTTGACCCGTTGCGTTTGCGTCAGTTTCTCGGGGAAATTGGCGAGGATGCGGCCGGTCAGCGAAATGTCCTTCAGCTTCATCGTCACGCCGGCCGTGCCGACGAAGGCTTCGACGATCGGCAGCAGGGAGAACGTCGCGAGCGCCGGAGCTTCATCGACCTTTGTCCATACGATCTCGAGATCTGACATGCTTGCACCTCTGCGCGCCGGCCGGTTTCCGCTGAGTTGAACTATCCACGGAGCAGGCGCGCCTTGTCGCACCGGCGTGCGGGAAGGGCAAGCGGTGGCGGCGCCCGCAACCTCACCCGGAGACGAGAAAGAACCGTGAACCGACATTCTGAGATGCCCGGCCAATCCGCGACGCGAGCGGTTCGACGGGACGCCGGACGTGACCCAAGTTCGCCGAGACGCTGGAGAAGGTGTGTATCGCCACGGCGGAGTTGGGGTTCATGACGCGCGACCTGGCAGTGCCGATCGGGCCGGACCAGAAATGGACTTCCTGGCAAAGCTTGATGAGAGAATCTCAAGACGGCGATGGGCGGAGCCATAGGAAGCAAAACCGGCGCCGCAAGGCGCCGGTTTCTCGGTCATCATCCGGGAGGGGTCAGGCGCGTCGGCGCCTCAGGCCGAGCAGCGCCAATCCGGACGCGAGCAGCGCCATCGTGGAGGGTTCCGGTATGGCCAGAAGTCCAAACAGGCCATGGTCCTCGATGTCGCCAGTGGGGCCCGGTATACCGGCGCTGAAGAACAGTTGATCCGTGGTGCCGCCGTTGCCGCCATTGCCGAACAGCAGGCCCCACAGCCCTTGGATTATTATCGGATTGCCGGACGCATCGGTGAGCTGCCCCAGGAACGCTCCGCTGACCGGATCGAACGCGTTGATGGTCCCGTCGCCGAAGTTCCCGACCAACAGGTCATTGCCGAACGCGCCGAAGTTGCTCGGCGCCAAGGCAACGCCCCAGGGAGAATTGAGCGGGCCGTTCGTCACCAGCCGTTTGAGCAGGGTGCCATTCGCATCGTATATATCGACAAAACCGTTGCCCGCGCCAGCGACATCATCATGCCCGTTCCCCTGGACGTCTTGCTTGGCATAAGTGACAATGATGTTGCCATTGACGTTCTGAATGCCGAATGGCGCGAAATCGGCGGGGATAGTGCCATCGTGGAACGCACCCACCGGCAGTTGCACGCCTGGCGTCAGCTTCGTGAACGTACTGTCGAAGACGTCCACCGTGTTGCTATTGAAGTTGGCAGCGTAGATTCGTGCGCTCGTGCTATCGATGGCGAGGCCCTTATACACTGCGGCCCCGGAATTGGGGACCGCCAGTGTCGCCATCGTGCCGTTTGCAGGCTTCCAGGAAGCGATGGTCCCGTCCTCGGTCGCGAACATGAAGACTGCACCATTGAAAGCGCCTGCGCCTGCGCTGTTGAACACCTGTCCGGTCGGCGTGGACCCAGCAGCCGGCGGGATCGTCACGACGAGACCCTGTTTCTGACCCGCACCGTTATACAACGTGGAAAGTCCGGTCCCGTTGTCGGATACCCAGATCGGGCTCATCGCCGACGATGACATGCCCCACGGATTGACCAGATCCGGGTCGGTGAATTCGGCCATGCCGGGGATATCGGACACGAGATCGGTTTGCTGAAAGAATGCCTCCGCCCGTCCGGACAACAGCGCGATGCCGGCTCCGAACGCTGTCCCCATGATGACATTGCGAGTGTGACGCTTCATCCCGGAACTCCCCCTCTTGTTCGCACCGGTCTTGATCCGCGAACCCATAGCGCGGCGGCGCGGAACCTATTCCCTCGGGAAGTCCGCGCGGACCCCGCTTTCGAATCAGACAACTCGCACGAGCCGAAAGTCCTGGACGGCCCCCTCAATTATTCTTGAGGCCAGAGACTGTCGTAACCATTGTTCCAGCCGCCATTGCGCAATTCCGCATTCTCCCCATCTCTCCGCCGATCACGATCAAAGCGGAGGGCCTGGCATGAACGAAATGACCGAGATCGCGGGCCTGCGACGCTATCCGCTGGCCCGCCGCGGCTTTGTCATGACCAGCCTGATCAGCGGCTTCACACTCGCCACTCAGAGCGTCGAAGCCCAGGCGATCACTACCGACACCACCGGGCTCGACGCCGGCGAGGCGCTGATCTCGCTGGCGGACAGCAAACTGCCGATCTATTACGCCCGTCCCGCCAAGGGCACGGCCTTCCCCGTCGTCCTGGTGAACGAGGAAATCTTCGGCGTCCACCAATACATCCAGGACGTCTGCCGCCGCTTCGCTAAACTCGGCTACATGGCGGTTGCGCCGGAGATCTACTTCCGCAACCCGGACTTCCCCAAGATGACCGACGCGCAGCAGATCATGCGGGACGTGATCTTCAAGACACCCGATGCCGAGATCATGTCGGACCTGGATGCGACGCTCGCCTGGGCCGCGCACAACCATGGCGATGCCAATCGGATGGCGGAGGTCGGTTTCTGCTTCGGCGGTCGGAACACCTGGCTCTATGCCGCGCACAACCCGAACCTGAAGGCGGCTGTCGCGTTCTACGGCCACATCAAGAACCCCACCTCCGACATCAAGCCGAAGACCGCGCTCGACATCGCCGACCAACTCCATTGTCCGCTGCTCGGACTGTACGGCGGACAGGATCCGAGCAACCCGGCGGAACTGATCCATCAGGCGGAGGCCAAGGCGAAGGCCGCCGGCAAAACGGTCGAGATCGTCATCTATCCCGACGCGCCGCACGGTTTCCACGCCGATTATCGGCCGAGCTACCGCCAAGCCGATGCGGAGGATGCCTGGCAGCGCACGATCGCCTAGTTCAGGCGCTACGGTGTGGACCCCAGATCAGGTGCGTAGGGTACTACGGCGGACCGAGCATCAGCCCTCGTAAACCACCCGGTGGTAGCCGCGCGCGTAATAGATCAGACCTTCGTTGACCGTGCCGACCTCCACCGCCTCCACCGGGCAGATGAACACGTCGTGGGTGCCGACCTCGACGATCCGCTCGATACGGCAATCGAAGGCGACCAGTGCGCCGTCCAGCACCGGGGCCCCGGTCGCGAGCGGGTGCCAGGTGGCACCCTCGAAGCGGGCTGCCATCGTGTGATCGGTCAGGCCCGCGAATACCGGCGACAGTCCTTCGTGCGCGCTGGCCAGCGTGTTCACGCACAGCACGGCGTTGGCCTTCATCGCCGGATACGAATTATTGGTGCGGTTGGCGCAGACCAGCAGCGTGGGCGGGCTGTCGGTGACGCTGCACACCGCCGAGGCGGTGAAGCCGGCGCGGCCGCCCGGTCCGTCGGTGGTGATCACGTTCACCGCGGCGCCGAGACGTGCCATCGCCTCGCGGTAGGCCTGTTTTTCGACTGCCACGGTTGGCTCCATCCCCGGCTGCGCTGGCCGCGACTATGGCGCTATCGGGCGACGGAGGACAGGGGCGGCGCGATGTCCTCGAGCGCGCGTCGCTCCGCCGGCACCGCCAGAAATGCCGCGACCACCGCTGCACCTACCATCAGCCCGCCGCCGAGCAGGTAGCCCCACAGGATCGACATCCGCTGGCCGGTATCGATCAGCGCGCCGAACAGCGCTGGGCCGGCGACCCCGCCCATGCCGGTGCCGAATGCATAGAACAGGGCGATGGCGATGGCGCGCATTTCCAGTGGGAAGCTCTCGCCGACCGTCAGATAGGCGGAACTTGCCGCGGCGGAGGCGACAAAGAAGATCGCTGTCCAAGCCAACGTCTGCTGCATCGCGTCCAGCACGCCGAGGGCGAACAACCAGCCGGTCAGCGCCATCAGGATACCGGAGACCGCGTAGGTAACGGTGATCATCAGTCGCCGTCCCAGTGTGTCGAACAGTCTGCCCAGCACCAGCGGGCCGAGAAAATTGCCGGCGGCAAACGGCAGCATGAACCAGCCGATGTCGGCGGAAGGGATCGCGTAGAACTGCTTGAGGATCAGCGCATAGGTGAAGAACACCGCATTGTAGCAGAACGCCTGTGCCGCCATCAGCGCGATGCCGAGCACCGCACGGCGGCGGTAGTCGGTGAACAGTGCGCGCGTCGCAGGACCAAACCACGACTGCACGTCGCTGCGCAGCCGCAGCCGCTGATACGGCACCGGCGGCAGCGGGCGGCCAGTTTCCCGCACAATGCGCTGCTCGATCTCGGTCACCACGCGTTCCGCTTCCTCCGGTCGGCCGTGTGTCATCAGCCACCGCGGGCTTTCCGGCAGGAAGCGGCGCAGCAGCAGCACGATCAGGCCGAGCACGCCGCCGATGATGAAGGCAAAGCGCCAGCCGTATTCGGCCGGCATCACCGCGGGGTTCAGCACCACCAGCGCGCCGATGGCACCGGCGGCGGCGCCGAGCCAGAAGCTGCCGTTGACCACCAGGTCGGTGAAGCCGCGGCGCCGTGCCGGGATCAACTCCTGGATGGTGGCGTTCACTGCGGCGTATTCGCCGCCGATGCCCGCGCCGGTCAGCAATCGGAACAGCGCGAACGACCAGAAGTCCCACGACAGCCCGCATGCGACTGTCGCGGTCAGGTAGACCAGCACGGTGATGCTGAACAGTTTCTTCCGCCCCAGCCGGTCGGTGAGCCAGCCGAAGAACAGCGCCCCTGCCACCGCGCCAACCAGATAGGCACTGGCGGCAAGCCCCACCTGCTCGCCGGTAAGATGCAGCACCGGGCTCTCGGTCAGCGCGCCGGACAGCGAACCGACGATGGTCACCTCCAGCCCGTCGAGCACCCAGGCGATGCCGAGAGCGACGATCACCAGCCAGTGAAACCGGCTCCACGGCAGGCGGTCGAGCCGCGCCGGCACATCGGTCTCGAACACAGCCTCCCTCTCCCGCGATGCGGGGGTGGGGATGTGTCGCTCGGTCCGTCCGTTTGGCATAGTGGTCTCCATAACGCCCGGGAGACCGAACATGGACGACTTCGCCGCCGAGGTTGAGGCAACGATTGCGCGATGGCACGGCATCGCGGCGCCGAACGACCCGGCGCGGCGCATGGCGGCCGACCTGCTCTCGACCATCAAGGCGTTCGAGGCGTTGCGCGGCACACTGGTGTTCGAGGACGAACCGTCCAGCTTCGAGGCCGCGTTGCACGAAACGAAGGAGTGACGGCCATGACCGATCTGGCGGACCTCTCCCTGGTCGAGGCAGCGGACGCGGTGCGCAGCGGCGATGCCAAGTCGATGGAATTGCTCGACGCCTGCTGGCGCAACATGGACGCGACCAACCCAAAGCTGAACGCGACGATCTGGCTGGATCGCGAGGGTGCGGAGCGGGCGGCCCGCGCGGCGGATCGTGCGATACGCGACAAGTCGTGGCTCGGGCCGCTGCACGGCGTGCCGATGATGCACAAGGACATGTACTACCAGGCCGGCAAGCTCAGCACCTGTGGTTCCGCGCTGCGCAAGGACTGGCGACCCGCCATCACCGCGACCGTGATCGAGAAGCTGAGTGCCGCCGGCGCCTACACCTTCGGCGGCCTCAACATGGCGGAGTTCGCGCAGAACCCGACCGGTCACAATCGCGCGTTCGGCGACTGCCACAACCCGTGGAACCCGCCCTACATCACCGGCGGATCGTCCTCCGGGTCCGGCGTGTCGGTGGCGGCGCGGTTCAACTACATGGCGCTGGGCTCCGACACCGGCGGCTCGATCCGCCTGCCGGCGGCGGCTTGCGGGGTCACCGGCATCAAGCCGACGCAGACCCGCGTGTCGCGCTACGGCGTCATGCCGCTGTCGTTCAGCGCCGACAATGTCGGGCCGCTGACGCGCACCGCGCGCGACTGCGCCCGCGTCATGACGCTGATCGCCGGCCGCGATCCGCGCGATCCGACCAGCTCGCACGAGCCGGTGCCGGACTATGAGGCGGCACTCGACGGCGACATCCGCGGCCTGCGCATCGGACTGCCATCCTCCTGGTTCCTCGATGATGTCGATCGTCCCGTGCTGGAGGCGATGGAGCATGCGGTGGCGGTGCTGGTGGAGCGCGGCGCCACGGTGCAGCCGATCGCGCTGCCGCTGATGGACGCCGTCACCACCTATGGCAGCATCGTCTCGCGCGTCGAGGCGGCGACGATCCACGCGCAATGGATGCGCGAGCGGGCAGGGGAGTACGGCATCCATATCAGCGCCCGGATGTACGGCGGCTACGCCATTCCCGCGACCTACTATGTCGAGGCGCTGAGCCGCCGCGGCCCGATCCTGAAGACCTTTGCCAAGGAGGTGTTCGCCAAGGTCGATGTGCTGATCACGCCGACCATCCGCACCTGTCTGCCGACGCTTGCCGAGACCGACATCGACCACGGCCCGCCCGGCACCGAGGTGACGTTCATGGCGGTGTCGTCCAACACGCGGCCATACAACTACCTCGGCCTGCCGGCGGTCAGTGTGAATTGCGGCTTCGATCCCAATGGGCTGCCGATCGGATTGCAGATTGCCGCGCGGCCGTTCGCCGAGGCGCGCGTGCTGAAGGTTGCCGACGCCTATCAGCGCGACACCGACTTCCACACACGCCGCCCCCCGGTGCTGGACGCCGCGGACGCCGGCGCCGTCATCGTGGCATGAAGCCGAAAGTCGCATTCATCGGTACCGGCGGTACGATCGCCTCGGTCGGCAAGGGTCCGCTCGATCTGCAGGACTACGGCGCCAACGGCAAGGTGATGCACGCCGACGAGATCATCGCGCGCTGGCCGGAGACTGCCCTGGTCGCCGACGTGCTGCCCGTGCGCTACCGCAACATCCCCAGCACGGCGATCGACTTTGCCGACTGGAAGGCGCTGGTGCTGCTGTGCGAACAGCTCGTCGCCGAACATGCCGACCTTGCCGGCATCGTCATCGGGCACGGTACCGCGACGCTGGAAGAAACCGCCTATATTCTCAATCTAACGCTGAAGATCGATGTGCCGGTGGTGCTGGTCGGATCGCAACGGCCGTCGAGCGCGCTCTCCACCGATGCCGGCCTCAACCTGGTCAACGCGATCCGTGTCGCGGCCAGTCCCGACGCGCGTGGCATGGGCGTGCTGGTGGTGCTGAACGACGAGATCCAGGCCGCACGCGACGTGACCAAAACCGCCACGCTGCGGCTGCAGACATTCCGCTCCGCGGATTTCGGCGTGCTGGGCCATGCCGACGGCGACGCGGTCGCGTTCTATCGCAAACCGCTGCGGCGCTGCTGTCCGGATACCGAGTTCGACATCCGCACGCTGGATGCGCTGCCGCGGGTCGATATCGCCTATGCCTATGCCGGCGGCGACGGTACTGCGGTGCGCGCCTTCACCGCCGCCGGCGCCAAGGGCATCGTCTCGGCTGGGTTCGCGCCCGGCTTCGCGCCGCCGGGCGAATTCGAGGCACTGAAGGAGGCGGTCGCGCAAGGCATCGTCGTAGTGCAGTGCACGCGTGCCGGTAGCGGACGCACGTTTCGCGGTTCCAGGCTTGCCGGTGCCGGCTTGCTGATCGCGGACAATCTGCTCCCGCAGAAGGCGCGCATTCTGCTGTCGCTGGCGTTGACCGTGACGCGCGATCCGGAACACATCGGAGCAATGTTCCGAACCTACTGAGGAGGCCGCGAGATGATCCACCAAGTATCGATCAGGAGGACATGATGATTGAGATGCCTTCCCGCGGTTTGCAAGTCGCTGCAATTACCACCCTTGGTTTGGTGCTCGCTGCACTAGGCAGCATCGTCCTTGCAGCTCAGGACAAGTACACCGTGAGCTTGCCGAACGGGCTCGCGTTCTCCGACTTCAGGGGGTACGAAGACTGGCAGGTCGTTTCGACGTCTCGCACAGACAACCTGTTGAAGGTGATGGTCGCGAATCCCACGATGATCGATGCATACCGCGCGGGCATTCCGGGCAACGGCAAACCTTTCCCCGACGGCTCCAAGATCGCAAAGATCGAGTGGAAATTCAAAAAGATGACGGAGGCCCCGTTTTCCGTAGACGTGCCGGACGTCCTGCAGGACCTGTTTTTCATCGAGAAGGACAATGCGAGGTTTCCGGCCACCAGCGGATGGGGCTACGCCGTGTTTGACTATAACGCCGCGTCCGACGAGTTCACGCCCGACAAAGACGGCACCGCCAATTGCGGGTACGCCTGCCATACCATCGTGAAGGCGAGGGATTATATTTTCCACTCCTACCAGAAGCGGTGAACCGCGATTATTACAACCGCTATTCGCACTTGGGCGCCGCAGGAGATGTGTGCCTTGCACGCGGCCTGACCAGTGCGTCAGAGTAGCTTGTGATGCCAAGCAGCTTATCGGCAGTCAAGGTGATATTCCCCGCGCCAGTACTCGGCGGTTGGCTTCGCGCCGCCATGCCGGCGCTGCTCTACGGCATCCGCTTATGGGCTGCGGTCTGCCTGGCGATGTTCGTGGCGTTCTGGCTGGAGCTCGACAACGCATTCTGGGCCGGCACCTCCGCCGCCATTGTCTGCCAGCCGGTGCTCGGTGCGTCGCTGCGCAAGGGCTGGTTCCGCATGGTCGGGACCGTCATCGGTGCGATCGCGGCGGTCGTGCTCAGCGCCCTGTTTCCGCAGAGCCGCGCCGGCTTCCTGCTCGGTCTTGCACTGTGGGCCGGCGTCTGCGCTTTGGTCGCGACGCTGTTGCGCAACTTCGCGTCCTACGCCGCCGCCATGGCCAGTTTCACCGCGGCGATCATAGCCGGCGACGAACTTGGCGCGGTAGGGGGCATCAACGGCGATGCCTTCAACCTCGCTGTTTCGCGCGGCGCCGCGACCTGCATCGGCATCGTGTGCGCCGGCGTCGTCCTCGCCAGCACCGACCTCGGCGGCACGCGCCGGCGGTTGGCAACGTTGCTCGCCAGCCTGTCGGCCGATGTCGCCGGTGGCCTGATGCGCGCACTGCGGCTGCCGGCCGCCCTGCAGGCAGAGTCGCGGACGGAGCGCCGGCGACTGGTCATGCAGGTCTCCGGCCTCGGCACGGTGATCGACCAGGCGGCCGGCGAGATCTCGAACACGCTGTTCCGCCCGCGTGCAATCCTGGCCGCGGCAGACAGCCTGTTCGACGCAATTGTCGCCTGGCGCTCGGTCGCCAACCATCAGGAATTCCACCCCGAAGCCGGCGCGGAAGCACCACGAGTGTGGGAATGCCTGCCGACCATTCTGACGACCTCGGAGGGGGCGATCGATCCGGTGCGCTGGCGGAGCGACCCCCTGGCGATGCGCACCGCCATGCGGATAGCGGCACGGCGGCTGGTGGCGTTGCCGGCGGAGACGCCGTCGCTGCGGTTGCTCTGCGACGCCACGGCTGCAGGGCTGCTCGCGCTCAGCCGCGCCGTGACTGGCGTGGTGAGGGTCAGCCACCCGGCGCTGACGCCGAGGCTGCGGCGCACCGCACGGCTGCGTGTGCCGGATCTGATGCCCGCGCTGATCAATGGTGTGCGGGCGTTCCTTGCGATCGGCGCCGCCGCGTTGCTCTGGATTTGGACCGCCTGGCCAAACGGAGCCACGTTCATCTTGTTCGCGATGCTCGCAATCACGCTGTTCGCCCCGCGGGAGGATGCCGCCTACGCGACCGCGCGGAGCTTCGCGACGGGCGTCGCCCTCACTGCCGTTTTCGCCGCCGTGGTTGCCTTCGCATTGCTGCCGCACCGGACGAGCTTCGCGGGCTTCTGCGCGGTGCTCGCCTTGGTGCTGGTGCCGGCCGGGGCGCTGTCGGCGCAGTCCTGGGAACAAAGTCTGTTCGTCGGGCTAGCGGCGCTGTTCATCCCGCTACTAGCCCCGTCAAACCCGGAGACCTACGATCCGCAGCAGTTCTACAATAAGGCGATTGCTTTGGTCGGCGGGATTGCCTTCGCCATGTTGGCAATGCGACTGCTGCCGCCGATGCAGCCGGTGGTGCGGGCACGCCGGCTGCTGGCGCTGACGTTGCGCGACCTGCGTCGTCTCACACATGGCAAAGTGCCGACCTCCTCCGCGGAATGGGAAGGAAAGGTGTACTCCCGGCTTTCTGCGCTCCCGGCCTCGGTTGATATCCTGCAGGGTGCCAGGCTGGCGGCGGCACTATCGATGGGCAGCGGGATTATTCGCTTGCGCCGGATTGCGCGCCGGTTCGGGCTCGGTGCCGAGCTGAGGGGAGCGATGGCCGCGATCGCCGCGGGTGACAGCGCGGCAGGGCGCCGAGAGCTGGACCGCTTCGACCGTGCCGTTGCGGACCTGTCCCCCGCACTGCCCGGGGCCAGGTTGCGGTTCCGCGCGCGAGGCACGATCCTGTCCATCGCCGACGTGCTGTCCGAGCACGCCAGCTATTTCGACGCCAATGTGCGGCCATGAGGTACACGGAGCTCAATCTGCTCGGCGTTTACGTCGCACCGATCGCGCCGATGATGGTCGCCGCCTGGGTGCTGCTGATCCCGGTCCGTCGGCTCGCCGACCATTTCGGGCTGCTGCGCTATGTCTGGCACCCGGCGCTGTTCATGTTCGCCGCTTATATGGCTCTGCTGTCGGCGATCGTGCTTTTGGCCGGCAGGTTGGGGGGCTGATGGCGGACGCCGAAGTCCAGGTAGGGACACAGGCGCGCGAGCCCCCGCGGGCGCCGGCCGCCGCCGACCTCGCGCCGACGAGCCGGCTGCACGCCGTGCCGGTGCTGGTGACGCTGATCGGGCTGGCGCTGGCCGGCATCGGCGTCTGGGCCGCGTGGCAGGCCTACATGGCCGCGCCCTGGACGCGCGACGGGACAGTGCGCGCCTACGTCGTCACCATCACGCCGGAGGTCTCCGGCCGTATTGTGCAACTGCCGGTCGTCGATAACCAGTTCGTCCACAAGGGCGATCTGCTGATGAGCATCGACCCGACCGACTACGCCATCGCCGTGGACCTGACGCAGGCTGCCGTCAGCCAGGCGACTGCCAATGCCGAGAATGCCGCGCGCGAGGCAACGCGGCGGGCGAACCTGACTTTGTTGGAGACATCGGAGGAAGAGAAGCAGACCTACCAGTCCGCCGCGGTTGCGGCGGCGGCGGCGGAGCGGCAGGCCATTGCCAATCTGGCGCAGGCGCGGGTGAACCTGCAGCGCACTACGATCCTCTCGCCGGTCAATGGGTACGTTACCAACCTGGTGGTGCAGGAGGGCGATTATGCGACGGCCAGGCAGAGCGCGCTTTCTGTCGTCGATGCCGATTCATATTGGGTGGATGGCTATTTCGAGGAAACCTCGCTCAGCGCGATCCATGTCGGAGACCGGGCGACGGTCAGGCTGATGGGCCGCGGAGCCGTGCTGCAAGGCCACGTGGCCAGCATCGCGCGTGGTATCACAGTCGCCAACGCTGCGCAGGGGCAGTCGGGCCTGGCAAACGTGAACCCGATCTTCACCTGGGTGCGGCTGGCGCAGCGCGTACCGGTCCGTATCAAGATCGACCACGTGCCTGATGGCGTACTCCTTGTCGCCGGGCAGACCGCCACGGTCCAGATCGAACCGAGCACGGGCAGCCGCTAGCCGACAGACCGCCGATGCAAGGTATCCGGCTCGCTCGGCACGAGATTTCTTCGTCGCTTCACGAATCACATTGACCCCAGATGCGCATTCACCATCTCGGCCAGGCTGGTGAAGCGGAAGTTGTAGTGCACGCCTGCTGGTGGCGGCGCGGTGGCACCCCAGCCAGTCGTGTGGTGCCGCCGATCGATCCACGCCGATGCAAGCCCGACGCTGTTCGCCGGCGCGTGGTCGTGGAACAGACTTTGCGCGGTGTGCAGAATGCGTGACTTGTCGATCCCCATGGCAGCGAGCCGTTCGATCATGTAGCTGAAGTTGCGCGGATCCGGCTTGTACGAGCCCACGTCCTCGGCGGTGTAGATCGCGTCGAACGCCACGCCGAGCCGACTGTTGGTCGCACGAAAACTCTCGCGATCGACATTGGACAGGATCACGAGCCGGTATTGCTCCTTCAGATAATGCAGTGCTGCCGCGGTGTCCTCGAAAGCCGGCCAGTCGCTGACCGACCCGCCGAAGCATCGGCGCTCGACCGCGTTGGTTGCGGTGCCCAGTTCCGACGCGAGCGCATCATGCACCAGCGCCAGCAACTCGCTGTAGCGCATCGTCGGATTGGCCTGCTCGAGCCGCGTCTCATGCCGTCCGAACGCCTCAAGCACCGCATCACGGGACAGCGAATGGCCGACGCGCGCAAGCAGCGGCTGCAGCGCGGTCATAATGCCGCTCTCCCAGTCGATCAGCGTGCCGTAGCAGTCGAAGGTCAGGGTGCTGAAGTCGGTGATCTGCACGGCCAATCCCCACCCGATGCAATTGCGCCCAGCCAGTCCCGCGGGCCACGTCGCCCAACGCGTCCTGCACGCGCAGTCCGGCACCGGTCGGCGGGCAGCTAAGAAGCTACCCGGCGCAACTTAGTTTGTGACGTTTGTCAAGTGTGGCTTACCGCCATGACTTCAAAATGTCGTGCGCCGCTCAGCCAGGCGCGCGCATTGCTCGCTTCGACCGTTTTCCTTTTGGTATGGACCGGGAAGAAGAAACGCACTGATCACGACCGGCCATGCATTCTCCCGGCCTTTCACCGCTATCAGCCACCAAGACGCGATTGGGCGAAGCCACCTATCAAAGATTGGTCGCTGCCGCGCACGAGCTGGCTCTGGCCCCCGGCGAGTGGCCAAGGGTGTTGCAACTGCTGGGGCGCGCATTCAATTGTCACTACGCCGCGGTGATCACGACCACCCCTGACAGGAACGCGCCTCGCAGTCTGGGCGCGGTCGGGATTACCGCAGACGATCACGGTGAATTCCTGCGTGCCTGGCACAAGCACAGTGTCTATGGCTCGCGTTGTCCGGCCCGACGCGCCGGAGACATCGTCGTGGGACATGACATGGTACCCAAGGCGGAATTGGTGCGCTGCGCCATGTATCGTGAATACCTCGCGCCACGCGCTATCCAGGAAACCGTTCGGCTGGATGTCTTGTGCGAGAGTGACCGCAGCCTCGGCATTACGTTGGCCCGCCCCTGGTCTTCCGGCCCATACACGCACCAGGAGCTGCAATTCGCGCGCTCCGTCATGCCCCACCTTCAGCATGCCGCGACGGTGCAAATGCGGCTCGGAGACGCGACGGCTCTGGCACGGCTGGCGCTGAACGCGCTTGAGACTGCGCAGGCGCCGATTTTCATTCTCGACCGCCGCGGTCGTGTGGTCCATGCGAATGCCGAGGCCGAACGGCTCCTAGGCGAAAGCGACGGGTTGACCGTCGGGCCGGATGGCCTGCGCGCCGCCACGACCGCCCACTCGGCGCGCCTCGCCGCGTTGATCGGGAGAGCAGCCGGATCGGCCGGCGAGCACGCCGCGGGCTGTGCTCTGCGATTGCCGCGACCTTCCGAAAGGCCCGACCTTACGGTGGTGACGGTGCCACTTCCGCAGAGCGCTGAATTTCCTCTCGCACACAACCCCACGGTCATCCTGCAGGTGACAAATCCTCTCACGCACGCCGCTCCGAACCGGGCACTCCTTGTCGAGGCGTTTGAGCTGACCCCGGCAGAAGTGGACCTGGTCGCTGACCTGCTGTGCGGACAGAGTGTTCGCGAAATCGCGGACCGTAGTGGGCGCAGTATCGCCACGGTGCGGACGCATCTTGCCAGTGTGTTGGCGAAGACCGGTACCAGTCGTCAAAGCGAACTGGTGCGCCTGATCACGCGCCTGCCGCGCATTCCAAATCACAGCATTGCTGTTCACCCGCGCGCTGATACAGCCAATGCGCCTTGACGGATGCGCCTAGGCGCCCACCCGCGGCGCCGCCGGCGCCATGCCCAGAGCCAAGCCAGCCCGGGCCCGATTAGGGCAAGGCCCGACGGCTCTGGCACCCCAATCCCCGCGGCTGTCTCGAACGTCACGGTCGAGGCACCCGCGAACGGGTCCGGGTCGTTGACGTGGGCCGGATCGCGGAAGAAGGCGCTGGCGATGGTCTCGCCGCCGGGTGCGAACACGTTGCCGGTCAGGTCGACGTCGATCTCGATCTGCGTGCCGTCGACGATTTGGCTGAGGTCGAGCGGGAGCTGCCTCGCGCCCCACTCGGCGGTGGCGCCGACCACGTTGTTTCCGCCGTCGTCCTGCTTCGTGAGCGTCGCGCCTAGCCCTGCGGAGTCCAGGTCGAACGTCTCCGTCTGGAAGGTGCCGCCATGGCCGGTCAGGTCCGCGTGTGCGCTGGCGCCGGTCAGCCTGTCCCCGGTCGGGCCAAAGACCCCGGCGTTGAGGTCGACGCTGGCGCGGAGCGGAGTGGACTGTCCTTCCCCGTCGTCGATCTCCAGCCGGCCGGGGACGATGTTCAAGACGAAGGCGGTGTCGCCGAACTGCTTGATGGCCTTGTAGGTGAGTTCGACCTTGGTAAAACCGAGGCCGTCATCGCCGAGGTTTGGCGTGTTGTCTGCGTTGAGGACGACCCAGTAGACGCCCTGAGAGGTCGGGAAGGCGCCGAAGGCGCCAGCGATGGCCGGCTGACCGAAGGCGTTGGTTCCGTTGCCGAGGGAAACCGTGGCTGAGTCGCGCCCGGCCGCAGTGTCGCCCGTGTCCTGGCGGACGGGTACGAACTGAGTGCTGTCCTCGGCCAGGCTGACGGCGCGTTCGCTCGTGATAAGCAGCGCGCGCGCCGGCATTGCGACGACAGTGCCAAGGACACAGGCCATTAGCACGCCGCGCAGGCTGATCGCCCTTGAGCGTCGATCGGTCATGGCTGGGGCTCCGTTCTGGTCTCGCCTCCCCTCGCTCGTGCGACGGGTTCGGGCGAAAGTAACAAAGCCTCTCGTTAGATTGCCTCATTCAGATGAATGAGAAGATTCATTCTGTCTAACCAACCATGCAACAACTGGCGGCGCCGCGAGCCTGGGCTGGTAAGTAGCGTGAGCGGCACCAAGACTGACCTAGCTTGGCCAGCCCCCGGGCGTAGCGATCGAGGAGAGCCAGGCGCGCACGCCGGTGGGGTCGCCAAAGGCCTCTTGCACACGCAATCCTTCGCCGCCCATCGCCTGGGCCGCGGCAATGCCGGCCTCATCCGTGAAGTCGTCGCCGACGAATACCGGCAGCCGGCCGCGAAACGGCGCGCGATCCATCAGGGTTGCCACGGCCTTGCCCTTGTCGGCGCCGCGTGGGCGCACTTCCCACAGCATGTGCGCCGGCAACAGCTCGAAATCACCGGAGTCGCGCAGCATTTCGGTGAGTGCCCGGCGCAGCGGTTCTGCCGCTGAGGGAACCGCACGGTAATGCAAGGCAAAGCCACGCGCCTTGTGCTCCAGCAGGGCGCCCGGGAACTGCAGCGCGAGCCCTTCGGCCTCGACCAGCCATTCGCCAGGTGGCGATGGCAGCGGCGCACGTTCCACCATCAGTCCAGGTCCGTGACGGATCGCGCCGCCGTGCTCACCTGCCACGGCGAACACCGCGTCGCCCAGCAGCGTATCGACCGTCTCGATCGGCCGGCCTGTGATCACCGCCAGCGCGTCACCCAGCAATCTCCGCAGCGTGCGCAACACCTCCGGCAGCTCCGCCGGCACCACCACCGCATCCGGCCGGGGTGCGAGGTCCAGCAGCGTGCCGTCGAGGTCGAGCAGCAGGGCCGCACGGTCCAGCGGCGGCAGGGTCAGGCGCATCGGTCAGGCGTGGCAGCCGACGACGCGCACGTCATAGATCGGGTGCTGCAGCATCGACAGCGACGGATTGTTCGCCAGCATCCAGCCGCGGAAGCCCGGTGCATCGGTGTGACTGTCGGTGATCGTCACATAAGCGGCGGAATCCTGCGGCTGGTCGGGAGGATGGATGTCGCAGGCCTGCACCTGGATGTTCAGCGAGCCGAACTGCGCCTCCTGCCCGACCTTCACAGTCAGCAGCGCGTTCTGCGCATTCACCTTGTCGAGCACCTGCAACTGCGCGGTAGCCTGTGGCACCCATGTCAGTTGCACCGGCTGCGGCGCAGTTGGAGCTGCCGGCTGTGCCGGAGCCTGACTCTGGTCCGCCGGCGGCTGCGTCGCGGCGGGGCTTGGCAGTTGTTGCGCCGAGGGCGGCAGCAGTGGCGTGGTGGTGATCGGCGGCAGTGGCTGCGCCAGTGCGATGGCCGGAATGGCGCACCCTGCCAAGAGGCCTGCCAGGAAGCTCATTGGCCAGCGCGCTTCGGCGACTCCAGGCCCTCGACCATGCCGGACAGAACGTTGCGCATCGCTTGCTCGTCGACGCCCATCAGCACGGCGTCCTCGAACGCATCCTGCAGCGCCTGCGCCAATTCGGCATGGTTCTCCGCCAGCATGCGTAGCTTCTCACGACAGGATACCGGTGCGCCGTCGGATTGCGGCCAGACCGTGGGGGGCGGCGGGATCATGGCTTCTGCGCTCCGGGCTGGGCTTCGCCGCCCTTCTGCACGTTGGTCATGCTGAAGATGAACTTGCCCAACAGTTCCTCGAGACTGACCGAGGACTGGGTAATGGTGATCATCTGCCCTGGCTGCAACAGCGTCTCGTCGCCGCCTGGCTGTAGCGAGAGATATTTGCCGCCAAGCAGGCTCTCGCTGGTGATGATCGCGGCGCTGTCCTTCGGCAGCTTGATGTCGTTGCGCACCGACAGCGCCACCACGGCCTGGAAGCTCTCCGGGTCGATCCGCTCCTGGTTGACGCTGCCGACCTTGACGCCGGCGAGGCGCACATCGGCACCGACGCCGAGCCCATCGATATGGTCGAATTTGGCAAACAGCGTGTAGCCCGAGGTCGTGCTGCGGCCGGAATGCGCCACCGCGTAGCCGAGGAAGCCTGCTGCCACCAGCAGGACCACCGCTCCGGTCAGCACCTCGGCGATGCTGCGACGATGCATCCTCCGCGCCTCAGTTGTCCGGGGTCCAGGCTTCGTAATCGCCGGTGGCGCGGGCCCGCTGGCCTCCCTGGTAGTCGTGGCCTGGGGGTCGGTAGCTGGCCGGCGTTCCGGTGGCGTTTGGCAGGTGCGGCTTCTCCCAGGCTCGCCGCGTCTGCTCGACCAGCGGCGCGTCGGTGGTGTAGTGCAGCCAGGCGTGCCACTCCGGCGGCACCCGCGACGCCTCGGGTGGTCCGGGATAGGTCACCCAACGCCGCACACGGAGGCCTGCGCGAGGGCGCCGCTCCTCATAGTAGGCGTTGCCGAGGGTGTCAGCGCCGACACGCCTGCCCTTCAGTCGGGTAAACAGCCAGGTGCCGAAGTTCATGCCGCACCGTATACGAAGCTCGGGGAGTCTGGTCCACCCATTGGCTGGCCCACAGGATTTTGTGGTGCAGACGCGCAACGGACGCAAAATACGCTTTCCCAGTCGGTGGCGTCCGCCTAGCATGGCGGCATGAGGACCATTCGGACCTGGCAGGGCGTACGGATGCGTCGCGTGGTGATCGGCGCGGATCCAGACGCAGTGCCGCGGCACGTTACGCTGCCCGCATCCTGGGACGACGCAGCGGCGGCGGCGCTGGCTGGTCTGGTGCCGGGCGTGGAACCGGTGTCCCTGGCCATGGCTGCCGATGCCTGGATCCGACCGGTGGCCGAGCGCGCACTGCGGGCCGGGCTGGAGGTGCCGCTGTCGGAGCGGCTGCACCGGATGCTGCTGCTGCGACATGGTGCTCCGTCCGCGCCGATCTGGCAGGGACAGGGTGATGGCGTGCCGGGGTTCGTGCTGAACCTGGCATCGTTCCACGATGCGGCCAGTGGCTTCGACGCGCCCGCGTTTGCCGAAGCGGTCGAGACCGCGGTCATTGCGCTCACCTTGGCCGTGCCCGCCGCGACACGGCTGGCGATCGGCGTGGCCGACCTTGCTGGCCTGCTGGCCGCTCTCGGCATCGACTATGGCTCTGATGCGTCGTTGGCGATCGCCTGCGCGCTCGCCGCCATCCTGCGCGGCCGGGCGGGAGCAGCATCCGGCGCGCTGGCACGCCTGTTCGGAGCCGCCGCGCCCGTGTCGCTGGACTGGCCGGAGCCACCCGACACAAGGCTGCCGGGCCTCGCCGACGCGGCTCGCGCTGCTCGCCAGGCTGCGGCGACAATGGAGGGCCTGCGCCATATCACGCTGACGGCGATAGCGGAGCCGGGGCCGGCTGATGCGCTGCTCGGCGTGGAGACCGGCGGCATCGCGCCCGCCTTCTCCCCGCTCGCGGCGGCCGGAGGCCTCAGCCAAACTGCACGCGCCTGGCTGGCGGCGAAAGGCATCACCGCCGAGAGCGCTCTCGCTGAGCTGCTCGCCGGCGGCGATCCGCTGCCGATGCCGAGTGCTGCCGCGCATATCGCGATGCACGACGCGGTGGCGACGTTTATCCATGCCATGCCCGCGCGGCCGGAGCCGGTACGCCAGTCGGTGCACGCCGCACGCCGTCGCGAACTGACGGCGCGGCGGGCGGGCTACACACAGAAGGCAGCGGTCGGCGGACATCGGCTGTACCTGCGCACCGGTGAGTACGATGACGGAACGCTGGGCGAGGTGTTCATCGCGCTGCACAAGGAAGGCGCTGCGTTCCGCGGGCTGATGGACAATTTCGCGATCGCGGTCAGCCTGGGGCTACAGCACGGCGTGCCGTTGGAAGCGTTCGTCGAGGCGTTCACCTTCACCCGGTTCGGTCCCGCCGGGGCCGTGGAAGGCGATCCCGCGGTGGCGCATGCCACGTCGCTGCTCGATTATACGTTCCGGCACCTTGCGACGAATTATCTCGGCCGACGGGACATTCCGGAAGCGGAACCGGAGGAGGCGGACACGGTCGGCAACGGCAGCCGTGACCATGCGCCGTTGCTGCCGCTCGATCTGCCGGCGGAATCGCCGCGCGCGCGCAGGCGAGGATTCAAGGTGGTTTCCAGGTAGGGCCGTCACCGCTACGCTTCTGGCGACGCCATTGGGGCAAGCGCAAAGGAGTCCTGAATGCCCGGTCGTATCGATCTGAAACTGGCGGAACTCGACATCACCTTGCCCAGCCCGATGCCGCCGATCGCCAACTATGTTCCCTACGTCGTCACCGGCAACCTGGTGGTCGTTTCCGGCCAGGTGCCAGCGATCGACGGCAAGATCGCGATCACCGGCAAGGTCGGTGCCGGCATTTCGATCGATCGCGGCAAGGAGGCCGCACGGCTCTGCTTCATCAATGTCCTGGTGCACCTGAAGGCCGCGTGCGGCGGCAACCTAGACCGGGTGAAACGTGTGGTGCGGCTGGGCGGTTTCATTGCCTCGCCACCGGAGTTCACCCAGCACGCTCAGGTGATGAACGGCGCCTCGGATCTTGCGGTGGCGGTGTTCGGCGATGCCGGCCGACACGCGCGCACCACGATCGGCGTGCCGGCCTTGCCCGCGGACGCCACCGTGGAAGTGGAGGGGATGTTCGAGATCGGTTAGGCTCGCGCCATGCCCGACGGTTCCGCCACGCTCACGCTGACGCTGCACCAGAAGATCGCCGATGTTCCCGCCGTCGAATGGGACGCCTGTGCCGGCGACGGCAATCCGTTCGTCAGCCACGCCTTCCTAAGCGCTATGGAGGACAGCGGGTCCGCCAATGCGCGCACCGGCTGGCTGCCGCAGCATGCGGTGCTGCGCGGCGAGGCGGGACAGGTGGTGGCGGTGGCGCCGATGTACGCCAAGTCGCACAGCTACGGCGAATACGTGTTCGACCACGGCTGGGCGCACGCGTTGGAACGCGCTGGCGGCGACTACTATCCGAAGCTGCAGGTTGCCGCGCCGTTCAGTCCTGCGCCCGGGCCGCGTCTGCTGCGCCATCCGGACGCCGGTGTGCCGGTGGCGGCGTTGGCGTCGGCACTGGAACAGGCGTGCGGTTCGCTCGACGTGTCGTCGGTGCACGTCACCTTCTGCACCGAACCCGAGTGGCAGGAACTCGGCGGGGCCGGCTGGCTGCAGCGGCTTGGCATGCAGTTCCATTGGGAGAACGCCGGCTACACCAGCTTCGATGACTTCCTCGGCGCGCTGTCGTCGCGCAAGCGCAAGGTACTGCGGCGCGAGCGGCGCGATGCAAATGCCGCCGGCCTGACGTTCCATGCGCTGAACGGTGCCGAGATCACCGAGGCGCACTGGGACGCGTTCTACCGCTTCTATCGCTCGACGGTCGATCGCAAGTGGGGTTCGGCCTATCTGTCGCGTTCGTTCTTCTCGCTGCTGGGCGAGCGGCTGGGCGACCGCGTGGTACTGATGATGGCGTTCCAGGGCGCGAAGCCGGTGGCGGGCGCGCTGAACCTGGCGGGGTCCGAGGCGCTGTATGGCCGCAACTGGGGCTGCCGCGGCGACTGGCCGTTCCTGCACTTCGAGCTTTGCTATTACCGCGCGATCGACTGGGCGATCGAGCACGGGCTGCAACGCGTGGAGGCCGGCGCGCAGGGGCGGCACAAGATCCAGCGCGGCTATCTGCCGAAGCCGACCTACTCGGCGCACTGGATCGCGCATTCCGGGCTGCGCAAGGCGATCGCCAATTTCCTGCACGACGAACGTCGCGGCATCCACGCGGAGATGGCGCACCTGGCGGAGCAGTCGCCGTTCCGCAAGGAGTGCGAACAGGACTGACTCCCGACGGAGGATCAGCGATTTGGCGGCTTGGTGGTCCGGCGACCTGGCGGAGCTGTTGGCGAGTGAGCCGGAAGCGATCGTGCAGCGCCTCGCCGTGCGCCTGGTCGAGACGCACCACCTCAATCACGATACCCAGCTTCGCGCCTGGCGACAGCAGGTTACGGTATTGCAGCACGCACTGCGGGAGGCTCCTCGCACCTGGCGGATCCTGTTTGAATATCCGCTGCTTCGGCTGGGACGACGCATCGACACCGTGTTGCTGACCGATCGCGCGATCATCGTGCTGGAATTCAAGGTCGGCGCCACGTCCATCAATGCCATCGATCGTCAGCAATGCGAAGATTACGCACTCGATCTGTTTGACTTCCATGCGGAGAGCCGCACGCATCCTGTCGTGCCGATCCTGGTGGCAACGGAGGCGCGGCCCATGCCTCCTGATTGGCCGCTGCTCTGGCACGGGGTGACGCCGGTGTTCGTTGCGTCGGCGCAGAGCCTCGGATCATTGCTGTGCGATATGGCTGCTTATGTCCCGCAGCCTAGGCGCGTGCTCGATGCGCGCGCCTGGGAGACGGCGCCATATCGACCCGTGCCAACGATCGTCGAGGCTGCAACCATGCTATACAACCGGCATGGCGTCACTGAAATTGCCGAGGCGCGCGCCGACGTTGGCAATCTCGGCCGGACAACCGACGCGATCCGTAGCGCCATCGATGTGGCACGCACGGAACTTTGCCATGTGATCCTGTTTGTCACCGGCATACCTGGCGCGGGCAAGACGCTGTGTGGACTGAACGCTGTGTTCGGCGCGGACAGTGGTGCGGCGTTCCTGACCGGCAACCTACCGCTCGTCCACGTCATGCGCGAGGCGCTCGCACGCGATGCGCATGAGCAAGGCGGGAGCCTCCGCATGGCAAGGCAGAAGACCGAAGGGGCCATCCAGCCGCTGATGGGATTCCTGAAGGACAACCTCGAGCGGTCTGATCCACCGCATGAGCACGTCATCGTATTTGACGAGGCGCAGCGTGCATGGGACGCGGCCTTTGGTCGCCGCAAGTTCGGCCGTACCGCCAGCGAGGCGGCGCTGTTTGTCGATATCATGGGTCGCCACCGCGATTGGGCGGTGATCGTTGCGTTGGTCGGCAGCGGCCAGGAGATCAACACCGGCGAAGCTGGTCTTGCCGCGTGGGGCGAAGCGCTCGTGGAACGTGGAACCTGGGCAGTTCGGGCGGGTCCGGGCGTGCTCGGCGGCACGGACGCTAGGCAGCGTCTGTTCGCTGAGGCACCAACTGCGCTTCAGGTGGATGCAGCGCTGCATCTGGATGTTGCGGTTCGTTCCATCCGGTCGGCGGCCGCCGCATCGTGGGTCGATGCGGTGCTTGCCGGCGAGGCCGCGAGAGCTTCGGCGATCGCTGACGCCGCTGGTGGCGTGCCATTTCTGCTGACGCGATCGCTGCCAATCATGCGTGATGCCTTGCGTCGGCTGGCACGCGGTACCCGACGTGCAGGTCTGGTTTGCAGTGCTGGTGCGCGAAGGCTGGTGGCGGATGGGTTGTCGCCGAATTTTCCGCATCTCGATGCAGATGCAATCGCCAACTGGTTTTTGCGTCGATGGCCTGACGTTCGCGCCTCCGATGCGCTGGAAGTTCCTGCGACGCAGTTTGCCTGCCAGGGTCTGGAACTCGATCATGTCGGCCTGTGCTGGGGCAATGACCTGATCCGCCGCGAGCGCCGCACCGAATGGGTCGTGCGCTCGTTTGCCGGCACGCGATGGCAGGAGCCGCGCAACGAGGCAACCATTGCTTATCAGATCAATACCTATCGCGTTCTGCTCACGCGCGCCCGGTATGAGACGGTGATCTGGGTGCCGCAGGGCGATCCGGACGACACGACGCGTTCTCCCGCGGAGTTCGAACCAATTGCCCGCTTCCTGATGGATTGCGGAGTGTCAGCCATTCCGGATCCAGGGCCGCACGGGTGCTTCGATTCACCGCCGACAGTGGTCGAAGATGGTGCCCAATCAACGTTGATATGAGGCGAAGCGCTGCCATGAGCCGCATTCGTGATCTGCATCTCGGCTGGATGAACGACCCGACCTACCGTGACGCCTACGACGCCCTGGAGGAATTCGCCCTCGCCGCCGCACTGATCCGCGCCCGTGCCGATGCTGGCCTGATGCAGGAACAGCTAGCAAACACACTCACACCCAGCAACTTGAAGAAGGTTCAGCCGTTGTCCGCAAGCATTCCCCTTCCTACCACGCATCTTTACCAGCCGAGGCAAGTTGATCGCGTTGCCTGTTCCGACCGCCGAAAGCCGCAAGCGGTGACATTGCAGTTGCTGAGAGGCGGTCGTGAACTGAATATCGTCGAGCGCGCCAGCGACAACACCATCGGCGCACGCTAAAAAAAACACACTCAAACCACACCTGCAAAAACAATGTCATCGCCGATGCCAATGCGCGTTCGTAGCAACATAAGATGTGCTGAGGTCTATCATCCCGCACGATCAGAGTGCGTGTTGCGGACAGACATCAAAGCAACTGATAGCGAAACGCGGTGCGATAAAGCCTCCGAGGGCACGGGCACCAAGCAGGAAGTCGTCGCCAGATGGGACGGCGGCAAGGTGCTGCCATCAACGCGCACGCTGGGGCACGATGCTGCCTGCGGATCAGCTTCGCGCCTGCGGCCGTGAAGGTGCGGCGCTCCGGCAAACCGACCGCTCCCCGCTCGCGCCGACGGACCGCATAAGATGAGCCGCGGCGGGGCAGGGCTTTCGGCAGCCGGAGCAATTCGCGCGCGGTCGGCCCGCGTGCCCGTTACCTTCCCGCGGTAAATCTGGTGCAACCCGCCGCGCGCAGCTGGTCAAGCTGGGCGTCAGGCCTCTGGCCGTAGGTGCTCACGCGGGCATATTCGACAGGCCGACCTTGCAGGCTCTTATGGGTCATATCTTACGGAAACTGTAACCTGTTGATCCGCGAGGGTCAGCGGAGAAGCTCGAAAGTCTTGACTTACGCACATACGGATGAGCTCGTGCGAGGCCCCCAGGACGTGAAGCCATGGTCTGCCTCTGTTCGCGCGGCTCATCGCCAAATCGCTCGCGGCGGGTGTCACATTCTCGACCGCGCCCTCGTCGGTTAAAGAACAGCTTTGTTCTGTGGGAGGGTGGCTCATAGCTTACAAAAGCCGCGGACTGGCGAAAGGAATCACAGGTTTACA
The DNA here is from genome assembly GCA_963819855.1 of uncultured Alphaproteobacteria bacterium. GTDB lineage: Bacteria > Pseudomonadota > Alphaproteobacteria > Acetobacterales > Acetobacteraceae > JAMXLO01. Next base: position 317,904 of record CAWFYC010000028.1, on the reverse strand, counting down.
GCTCATCCTGTTACTATCGTTGAGCGCTCCGGCACCACATTGGTGCCGTGCAAGTGCAGACCGTCTGCTCCAGAGATGCGGCTGGGCATAACCATTTATTCCCTCACAACGGCTAAATCTGCCTCTCTGGCTAATGAGGCGAAGACCGGCATATGGTTTTGGCGGGATAGAAGCGACTGCCGAAGTCGGCAAGAATATGTCAGAACCAGAAGACGGGGGAGATCATCCCATGATGGGACACTTTGCGATCCTCAGCAACTCGAAGCTCAAGGCGATGGGCTCGGCCGCACTGATACTGTCTGTTTTTGTCAGCGTGGCCGCCACAGCTGCCGAACTTCCAAAGGAAGGCACCTTCGCCACGACCACCTACTTTCACGACTCGTATGATGCGGTGGAGACCGCGCCCAAGTCGTATATGTGGACTTACGACGATTACGGTATTGTCACCAACGCCTCCGGCTCCGGCTTCATGCACAACATGGTGATTCATTGCAAGGGAACAGGAGCGAACACTAATAACGCCGGTGGCAATCACAACGTCGATCAATGCGTATTGGTCGATGCCGATGGCGACCGGATCGAGACTGCAACTGAAAACACGCACAGCCGGTCCGGCGAGCCGCCGAAAGGGGAGGCGACATTTCTTTCTGGCAGCGGCAAATACGCGGGCATCAGCGGCAAGTTCGAATACGTCATCGACTCCTTACCCCGCTTTACCAAGGAGCTCCCCAGCCAAGGCAATCTTCTTTTCATTTCCCGCGAGAAGGGTAGCTACAAAATCTCCCGGGCTACACAGTAGCCTGTTGCGGGGTGCGCCGATGCTCTAATCAAATGTATTATGTAAAAGCCGTTCCCTCAGTTCGCCAGTGGTCGTTCACGATGTTCACGACCTGCTTGGAATCCACGCCACGGCCCACGCCAGCGGTAAGGTCGCTGCGCCAGGCATTGCTGCCGTCCACCGCGACCTCTCCCGCGTCATCCTCCAAGCTGGTGATATCGGAAAATATTCCTTGACACCCACCGCCATCGTATGTTCTTGTCCCGTTCATGTCCGCCGCCGCCTCCCCTACCGAGCCTCCCAAGCCTAGCCGTTCCGGGCGCCTGCTCAATCTTGTCCGCAAGCTGATCGACTACGGCCACGAACTCGCCGCCACCCTGCAGCAACGCGCCACAGCCGACCTTCGCTCTATCGCGCAGTCGTTCGGCACCTCCGACCTCGCGCTGATTCTTATGCGCATCCGGCGCGGCCTGCTGTGTGCGAATGCGCTGGAGGCGAGGCTGGTGCAGAGCGCCGTCCGGTTGGACGCCGAGCGCCGGTCGCGTTCCGCGCCGGCTCGGCACGCGCCGCGCCCCGCCTGCCCGGTAGCGCCGCGCGACGAGGCTCCCGACGCGCCGCTTGAGCTGCCTACCGAGGCAGAGATCGCCGCCTGGGTGCGCCGCCGGCCGATCGGCACCGTCATCGCCGACATCTGCCGCGATCTCGGCATCCTTCCCAGCCATCCGCTGTGGCGGGAGCTGGAGCGCGCCATCATCCTTGAGGGCAGCGGCTACGCCCGGCTGGTCAGCGAAATCATCGATCGGGGGGCCCGGCTCATCGCCGCCGCCTGGTTCCCCCGTCCGCAACCGGCAGCGGCCCCAGCCGGCACCGGCCCGCCCTCACCGGCCACGGTCACCATCAACAGGTGATGAAACCGCAAAACACGCAAAACACGCAGATCAGAAGCGCAATGTGGAACTAACGGGTCATCAGCTCGGCATTATTTGCGTGCTTTGCGTGATTTGCGGTTCAAGTTCTTCTTGTGCTCTGTGCCTCGCCATTCCGGTTCGACCAGGGCGCGCTGCGCATCGCTCGCTATCGCTCACGGCCCTGCCACGCCTCCGCCAGCAGGCACAGGATCTCGAACAGGATCGATGCGCCATTGAATGAGGTGATGGTGCCCACGTCGAACGGCGGCGCCACCTCCACCAGATCGCCGCCAACGAAGTCGATGCCGCGCAGCGCGCGCAGCAGGCGCAGCGCCTCCAGTGCGGTGAGGCCGCCTGCCTCGGGCGTGCCGGTGCCCGGCGCCTGCGACGGATCGAGGCTATCGATGTCGAACGTCAGGTAGGTGGGGCCGCTGCCCGCCACCCGCCGCGCCTCCTCCGCCGCGTAGCGCCAGCCCTTGTCGTGGAATTCCTCCATCGGCAGCACGCGCATGCCGGAGCGCGTGGAAAACCCCCACATGTCGGGGTCGTTGGTGGTGCCGCGGATGCCGATCTGGATCACCCGCTTCGGATCGAGCAGGCCCTCCTCGGTGGCGCGGCGGAACGGCGCCCCGTGATGGAAGCGCGAGCCGAGATAGTCGTCGCCGGTGTCGCAATGGGCGTCGATATGGATCATCCCGACCGGCCGCCCTGCTGCGACCGCGCGGAGGATCGGCAGGCTGATCGAATGGTCGCCGCCGACCGACAGCGGCACCACCTTCGCCGCGACGACCGTGGTGTAGAATGCCCCGATCTCGGCGAACGCGCCTTCGAGCGTGAAGGGCTGCTCGATCCAGCAGTCGCCGAGGTCGCGCACGCGGGCGGTATCGAACGGGGCGATGCCGTGCGGATGCAGCCGGCGCAGCAGCGAAGACTGGTCGCGCACCGCGCGCGGGCCGTGGCGGGCACCGGTGCGATTGGTCACGCCGCCGTCATACGGCACACCGATCACGCCGATATCGGCGTCGGCAAGCAACTCGGTGTGCGGGGCACGGAAGAAGGAGGGGATGCCGGTGTAGCGCGGGCGCGCCTGCGGGTCGGTCATCTCCTGGTAGCGGGTTGGGCGTTTGATCGGGTCCATCGGAGAGAGCTCCTTGATGGGTTTCGCTGCACTCAACCCATCCTACGCCGTTCGTCATCGAGTCTGCATGCCCTTGAGGGCCCCTCCGCCGCGTCGCACAATTCACCCGTCGCGAACGCAAGGACACCCGCATGCCCACCCCTGGCCGCTATCGTATCGGCTTCGACATCGGCGGCACCTTCACCGACTTCATCCTGCTCGACACGCACAGCGACGACATCCGCTTGCACAAGCGCCTGACCACGCCGCGCGATCCGTCGGTCGGCGCGCTGGAAGGCCTCACCGAACTGCTGCACGCGGCGCAACTCGCCCTGGCCGACATCGGCGACGTGGTGCACGGCACCACCCTGGTCACCAACGCCCTGATCGAGCGCAGCGGCGCGCGCCTCGGCCTGATCACCACGCGCGGCTTCCGCGACATCCTCGAGATGGGCACCGAGCAGCGCTACGACATCTACGACCTTTTTCTCCGTTTCCCCGCCCCGCTTGTCCCGCGTCGCCATCGCCTGGAGGTGGCGGAGCGCATGGACCGAGACGGTAACGTCCTGACGCCGCTCGATGCGGCTGAGGTGCGCGCGGTGGCGCAGCGTCTGGTCGCCGACGGCATCGAGGCGATCGCCATCTGCTTCCTCCACGCCTACCGTAATCCCGCGCATGAACGCGAAGCGGCGGCGGTCGTGCGCACCGCGTTCCCCGACATCGCAGTGTCGATCTCGTCCGACGTGGTGGCGGAGCTGTGGGAGTACCAGCGCTGCAACACCACCTGTGCCAACGCCTACGTGCAGCCGCTGATGGGCCGCTACATCGCGAAGCTGGAACGCGAACTGCACGCACGCGGCTTCCACGGTGAACTGCGATTCATGCACTCGGCCGGCGGCCTGCTGTCACCGGAGACCGCGCGCGACTTCCCGATCCGCTTGCTGGAGAGCGGCCCAGCGGGCGGCGGCCTCGCCACCGCGTTCTTCGGCGCCGCGGCGGGCAAGCCGGACGTGATCTCGTTCGACATGGGCGGCACCACGGCGAAGGCCTGCCTGATCGAGAACGGCCGTGCCGAGATTGCGCCGATGATGGAGGCGGCGCGTGTGCATCGGTTCAAGAAGGGCTCCGGCCTGCCGATCAAGGCGCCGGTGATCGACATGATCGAGATCGGCGCCGGCGGCGGTTCGGTGGCGTCGATCGACGAGGTAGGGCTGCTGCGCGTCGGGCCGCATTCCGCCGGCGCCGATCCGGGCCCGGCGTGCTATGCGCGCGGCGGCACCGAACCCACGGTGACCGACGCCAACCTGCTGCTCGGCTATTACGATCCCGGCTTCTTCCTCGGCGGCCGCATGGCATTGGATCGCGACGCCGCCGATCGCGCGCTGGCGCAGGTCGGAGCAAAATTCGGCCTGTCCGCGATCGACACGGCGTGGGGCATCCACCGCATGGTGGTGGAGAACATGGCGGCCGCGGCGCGCATCCACATCGTTGAGAAGGGGAAGGACCCGCGTGCCTATGCAATGGTCGGCTTCGGCGGCGCCGGTCCGGCGCATGCTGCCGAGGTGGCGCGCGTGCTCGGGGTGAAGCAGGTGCTGATCCCGCCAGCCTCGGGGGCGGCATCGGCACTCGGATTTCTCGCAGCACCGTTGTCATTCGAACAGGTGCGCAGCCGTCCCGTGCGCCTCGATTCGCCAGATGCGGCGGCGATCATCGATGGGATTCTGCGCGAGCTAGGTCGGTCCGCGCGCGCGCGGTTCCCCGACCAGGAGGTCACGACCGAACGCTTGGCCGACATGCGTCTGGAAGGCCAGATGCACGAGATCAGCGTCGCGCTGCCCGACGGTCCGATTACTGATGCGACGATGCCGGCGATCCGCGAGGCGTTCGCTTCCGCCTACGCCTCAAGATATACATCTGTGTATTCTGGAGTCGGCGTGATGGCGGTCTCGTTCCGGGTGCGCTGCCGGGGTCCATTGCCGCGGCTTTCGCTGACCGAGGGAGGTGCGCGTTCCTCCGCCGCGGCGCAGAAGGGGACGCGCGCAGCGTGGTTCGACGGCGGCTTCGTGGATACGCCAGTCTACAACCGCTACGCCCTGACGCCCGGTGCGCGCATCGCTGGACCGGCGATCATCGAGGAGCGCGAGGCAACCACGGTCATCCCCGCGGGCGACAGCGTTACCGTCGATGCCACCGGGACGTTGGCGATCGAGATCGGCCTCGCCGCGGCGCCAGCCGCGCGCATCACCGCGGACACGCCGATCGACCAAGCCGCAGCGCTGATCGAGGCCGATCCGGTTTCATTGGAAATCATGTGGAGCCGCCTCGTCACCGTGGTCGAGGAGATGTGGCACACGATCTGCCGTACCGCATTCTCGCTGATCGTCTCCGAGGCACAGGACTTCGCCTGCGACCTGCTGGATGCGTGCGGTGACTTGCTTGCGCATTCGCCGCGTGCGATGCCGGTGTTCAACCTTACGCTGCCGCGCGCGGTGAAGGCGCTTCTGGAGCGCTTCCCACCCGAGACGCTGCAGCCTGGCGACGTGCTGGTCACCAACGACCCGTGGCTGTGCGCCGGCCATCTGTTCGACATTGCGGTGGTCACGCCGGTGTTCCGCAACGGTGCCTTGGTGGCGCTGACCGGCACCGTCGGTCACGTCGGAGACATCGGCGGCACCAAGGATTCTTTGCGTGCCCGCGAGATCTACGAGGAAGGCATCCAGATTCCGCCGATGATGCTGTATCGTGCCGGCGTTCCGAACGACGACCTGTTCACGCTGATCGCCGAGAACGTGCGCAAGAGCGAGGAGGTGCTTGGCGACATCCACTCGTTCATTGCCGCCAATGCACTCGGTGCGGAACGGCTGCTGGCGTTCATGGCCGAGTACGGCATGCACGATCTGCGCGCGCTTGCTTACGTGGTACAGACGCGCGCCGAAAGTGCGATGCGTGACGCAATCCGTGCGCTGCCGGATGGCGTGTATCATTCGGAGATTTGGAACAACCCGCTCGGGCAGAAGCTGAGCTATCCGCTGAAGCTCACCGTGCAGGGCGATGCGATCGAGCTGGACTTCGAGGGCGCCCCGGCGCAATTGCCGCAAGGCGGGCTGAACTGCACCTACAGCTACACTGCGGCGCACGCGACCTATCCGATGAAATGCATTCTCAGCCCGCAGGTGCGCAGCAATGCCGGCTGCTATCGGCCATTCACGGTGAAGGCACCGGAAGGGTCGATCCTCAACTGCACCAAACCCGCATCGGTGAATCTGCGCACGCGCGTCGGCTGGTATATCGCGCCCAACATCTTCCGCGCGCTGGCGGATGTCGCGCCGGCGCAGGTGCAGGCGGCCACCGGCCTGCCAGTTGCGATCAACATCTACGGCCGCGAGGCGAACGGGCACGTCTATGCCGACCACTTCTTCATGGGCGCCGGCCAAGGCGCCTCGAGCCGCGGCGACGGCAAATCGGCACTGCTGTATCCGACCTCGGCCGCGAACACCTCGGTCGAACTGATGGAGACGCGCGCGCCGGTGCTGGTGCTGGAGAAATCCTTCGTCACCGATTCCGGCGGCGCCGGCGAACATCGCGGCGGCTGCGGCGTGCGAACGCGGCTGCGCAAGCTGCATGACGATGGTTTGCCGACGCTGGCATCGGTTTACCCGGAAGGTGTCGGTGTCACCGTGCAGGGATTGCATGGCGGTCTGCCAGGCGGAGGCGTGCGCGGCGTGGTGCTCGATCCCGACGGCGGCGTGGTGTACGACTGCGGCACCGGCGAACTGGTCACGCTGACGCGCACCGACCAGATCGTCGAGGTGCGGCTCGCGGGCGGCGCCGGCTTCGGCGATCCGCGAGAGCGACTGACCGCGTTGGTGGAACAGGATGTGGCGGAAGGCATCGTGTCGCCGGAAGCCGCGGAGCGGCGCTACGGTCTGCAAGTCGTCGACAATGCGGCCGCTGAATAGCAAACGGGGCATCGAATGAGCGAGCTGACTGCAACGCAGAGGACAGCCGCGCCGAGAACCAGCGCACGCATACACCCCCGCTTTCTCGAACTGTCTTCGCTGCTGCTGATCACCCCGCTCTGCGTCGTGGGCGCAATCATCGGCGTGCAGCTCATCGTCACGCTCGGCATCACCGCCAACACCTCGCTGATCGGCGCACTCGCCGGCATGGCGCTGGCCCGCATCCCGCTCAACGCGTTCATCCGCTATCGCTCGATTCATGTGCAGAACCTGGCGCAGAGCGCGATCTCGGCCGCCACTTTCGGCGCCGGCAACGCGTTGATGCTGCCGATCGGCATTCCCTTCGTGCTCGGCCGCCCCGACCTCGTGCCGGGGTTGTTCGCCGGCGTGTTCCTGGCGATGCTGCTCGACGGCTACCTGCTGTACCGGATGTTCGATTCCGAGGTGTTCCCCGCAAGCGGCGCCTGGCCACCGGGTGCCGCTGCGGCCGAGGCAATCCGTGCCGGCGACGAGGGTGGCCGCAAGGCAGCGATCCTGGGCATCGGCGTCATGGTCGGCATCGCCGGCAACTGGCTGATCGCCCCCGCTGTCATGTCCGCGTTCGGCGTGGCGTTCATTGGCAACGTCTGGGCGCTGAGCATGTTCGGCATCGGACTGCTGCTCCGCGGCTACTCGATGCCGCTGTTCAACAATCCGTTGTTCGCGTCGATCATCCCGGGCGGCGACATCGCCAAGGCGTATGTGCCGCACGGCATGATGGTCGGTGCCGGCAGTCGCCCTTTTAGGTCGCCGTCGTCATCCTGCGGCGCCGCGTTCGGACCGATGTGTAGTGCCACGCGTACTCCGATGGAGGTGCGACGCACACTCGGCATGGGCAGCGCGATCTACCTGCTGATCGCCATGGTCATATCCATGGTGGGCGGCCTGGTGGCGCAGCTCTCGGTCGGCATGCTGGTGCTGTTCCTGATCTACGCCGCGTTCGCGGCACTGGTGCACGAGCTGATCGTCGGCCTGGCGGCTATGCACTCCGGCTGGTTCCCTGCCTTTGCGGTGGCGCTCATAACCTTGGTGATCGGCATGTTGATCGGGTTCCCGCCGGTGGCGCTGGCGCTGCTGGTCGGCTTCTCCGCGGCGACCGGTCCGGCGTTCGCCGACATGGGCTACGACCTGAAGGCCGGCTACATGCTGCGCGGCTACGGTGGTGATCCTGCCTTCGAACGCGACGGACGCCGCCAGCAATTGTTCGCAGCGATGTTCGCGTTCGTGATCGCGGGTGTGGTGGTGTTGATCGCCTATCCCGGCTTGTTCGCGCAGAACCTGGTGGCACCAGTAACCCGCGTCTATGTCGCCACGATCAAGGCCGGCGCCTCGGCTGATGTGGCGTGGTCGCTGGTGATGTGGGCGATTCCCGGCGCGACCATCCAGTTCCTCGGCGGACCGCGCCGACAACTTGGGATTTTACTGGCGACGGGACTGTTGATCTCGTTCCCGCTGGCTGGCTGGGCGGTGCTGGCCGGCATCGCCTGCCGCGTCCTGTGGCAGCGCTTCGCCAAGGCGGAAGGCATGGAGGTGTTCGGTGCCGGCGTGATCGCGGGTGACGCGCTGTTCGCGTTCTTCACCTCAACTTGGAAGGCAGCGTTCAGGTAGAGGTGCGGCAGGACGATGGGTTTCGCTGCGCTCAACCCATCCTACGCGCTACGACGGAATCCTCGCTGCGCTCAACCCATCCTACGCGCTACGCGAATCCGTAGGATGGGTTGAGCGCAGCGAAACCCATCATCGTTCCGCTTAGCCCTCGATCCGGAAATGCGCCTCGGTCGGTTTCCCCGCGCGACCATTGATCGGCAGGATGTCCTGCGGGCAGGCGGAGAATGCGATCACCAGATCCATCTCTGCGCGCAGCCCGATATAGCAGCCCGGTGTGGAAACGGGCGCCTCGAATGAGAGCACGCCCTCCACGGTCCACGGGATGTTCATGAACAGGTTGAGCGGGCTCGGCGTCTCTGGCGGCGTCAGGCCGAGTTCCGCGAGGCCCTGCGCCAGGTTGTCGGTGCAATTGTCGTGGTAGTCCTTGCAGCCGAGCTCCTGGTAACGATAGCGATCGCACGCGGCCATCACCGTGTCGTGGATGCCACCCGAGGTGTCCTCCAGCACGGTCAGGATCGGCCGCCGGTGGTTGGTCAGCAGCGCGTCGCCCACACGCGGGATCAGCCGGCGCATCGTGGCGCGGCTATGCTCCATCGACATGAATTCCGTCATGTCGTGGCGGTTGAACGCCCAGGTGTCGACCACCTGTTCGCCATGCGTGTTGATGACGCGAATGACCTGGCCGGCCGCGACAAACGCGGCCTTGCCGCGTCGTGCTGGAATGGTGATGGCGGGCATGCTCGGTCCCCTGGTGCTCGCACCAGTCTGCCGCGACAGCGGCGGCGGGGACAGGGGGCTGTCAGGCGCGGCGATGGCCCGCTGCCCGGATCATCTCACCCAGTTTCCGATACCCGGCGCCGGTCGGATGCAGCCCGTCGCGACCGACCTCCGGAGCGCAGTCGATCAGCCGGTCGCCGAAGCGTGCGGCAACCTGCCGGATGGCAGCGCGGGCGTATTCATGGTTTGCCGGCAGCAGCCAGTAAACCGCATTGCCGCGCACGCTGTCGCGCACGCGCTCCAGATTGGCGATGGTGTACGGTGATACGCCGTCATTCACGCCCAAACTGATCACCACCCTGTCGGCTTCCCGCGGCGACAGCAGTTGATGCACGAATTGTCGGGAACTGATGCCGACGCGCGCTTCGGTACGGCACTCGGGGAGCGTGCTGCCGACGCCAAGCGCGATGCTGTCCCCGATCAGCAGGCAAGGTATCAAACCGAACCTCCTTGTTGAGCGGCACACCGATAGCGCCGCCATGTCGATTCGGCTTACTGGTTATCATGTCGCGATGAAGAAACGGCTAATGCGCGGCTTCGGCGTCGCGCACCGCACGCCGGAGCGCATTATAGGGACGATCGAAACCGACTCGCTGTGTGAGTTCGTGCCAATTGTCGGCTACCTGCTGCACGACGGTACCGCTGACCATCGATGCATCCACCCACGCGGCCAGCGGCGCCGCGCCGAACAGCGCCGCGACGAAGCAGCTCAGAATGGCGATCCCCAGCAGCCGTCGCGGCGTTATACCCATTGCCGCGCCTAGAATTGAAAATAGATGAACGGCGCGACACCCTCGGGGCCGAGGGCGTCGATCATCGCGAGGGCGAAACCGGCGGTGACACCCCACAGCCAGGCCGGACGCTCGCCGAGCAGCCTCGCCAGGCGCCCAGGCACATCCCGCGGGACCGCATGCAGGGCGAGTCCGAGCACGATCAGCGCGACGGTGAACGGCGTGGCCTGCATCGCGGCATCCTGGCCGTGCACCAGCGTGGTCAAGTATATCACCACAGTGTCGAAGCTGTCGGCGCGGAACAGAATCCAACCCAGACAGACGATGTGGAACACGATCAGAACGGCCAGCGCGCGGCCGAGCGGCTTGCGGGCCCAGTCGCCGGACCATGGTTGCAACCAACGCTCGATCACCAGGCCGATACCATGCAGGCCGCCCCAGGCAACGAACTTCCACGCCGCGCCGTGCCAGATGCCGCCGAGCAGCATGGTGATCATCAGGTTGCGCGCGGTGAACCAGCGGGTGCCGCGGCTGCCGCCGAGCGGCTTGTAGAGATAGTCGCGCAGCCACGACGACAGCGAGATATGCCAGCGCTGCCAGAACTCGCGCAGGCTCTGCGCGCGATAGGGTTGGTTGAAGTTGATCGGGAATTGATAGCCGAGCAGCGCGGCGAACCCGATTGCCATGTCGGTGTACGCCGAGAAGTCGCAATAGATCTGCACTGCGTAGCCATAGGCCGCGAGCATCAGGTCAGCGGTGCCGTAGCGCGACGGATCGAAGAACACCGGATCGACCAGATCAGTCGCGAGATAGGTGGCGATCACCACCTTCTTGAACAGCCCGCCGATGATCAGCAGCACCGGTTCGGCTAGTGGCACGCGTTCCGCGGCCGGCCGGGCGAGCTGCGGCAGGAAGAACGCGGCGCGCACGATCGGTCCGGCGACGAGTTGCGGGAAGAACGAGAGATACAGGAAGATATCGACTGGCCGGCGGCACACCGCGACATCGCCGCGATAGACATCGACCAGATACGATATGCCGTGGAAGGTGAAGAACGAGATACCGACCGGCAGAATTATCTCCATGAACGGCAGCTCGCGGTCTGCGCCGAAAGCGTGCAGCAGGTGATTCGCCGAACCGACCAGGAAATCGAGATACTTGAACGTGGACAGCAGCAGCAGATGCATCGCCACTGTTATGCCGACGATCAGTTTGCGCGCCCGCGGTGCCGACGTGCCGCCGATGCCGATGCCGCCGACATAGGTCAGCAGCGAGCTGCCCGCCAGCAGCAGGCAGTAATGCCAGTTCCATTGTGCGTAGAAGAAGTAGCTGGCTGCGACGAGGACCAGCTTGCGCGATTCATGGGCTCGCGCGAACGGCACCATCAGTGCCAGCACCACGACGAAGAACAGCAGGAAGTCGAGCGTCGGAAACAGCATCAGGCGGTAGGGCGCAGCGTGCGATATCGTTCGTAGCCGTCCATGATGGCGCGGAACAGCGCTTCGGCGGTTACCTGATAGCCTGGCTCGAACAGATGCACGTGATCCGGCGCGGCCATCGGCGGCTTGGTCGCGGCCCAGCGCAACATGCTGCACGCGCCGCCCATCGCCGCCTGCCAATCCCAGAAATACGCCCCCTCGCGTACCGCGACACTGCGCTGCACTTCGCGGATCGGGGCGAGGTTGGGCGGTTCGGTCCAGTTGGGATCGCCGCAGGCGGGCGGGGCTGTGCTCTTTTTGCCGCGGCGCCGGTAACCGTCGGGCGGCCCCAGCACCAACAGTGCCGCGCCTGGCGCCGCGGCATGCAGCTCGCGCAACCGGTTGGCGAAGATGGCGGCGTAGCCCGCCGGATCGGTGCTGTCGCGGAAGCCCTCGTTGGTGCCGAATGCCAGCACGATCAGCGACGGGGCGAGATGCGCGAGGTCCTGGTGCAGCAATCCCGGGTCCCAGGTATCCATCAGATCGACGCTGGCGCCCACAGTGCCGAGGTTGGCGTAGAACACGCCGCGCCGGCCGCGTGTAACGGTCCATGCCAGGACGTCCACAGGCCCATCGCCGCTGGTGCGCAGCGTCAGAGTGTGGCTGCCTGGCACAGACGGCGCCGGCAGCCACACCGCCTGCAAGGTCGGCGACGCCGTCGCGATCGACGTGCGAGCGCCGAGTTCCAGTTCGACGTCCAGCGTGCCGCCGCCAGGCTGACGCAGCACCTCGATCTCGGCGTGGTCGAGATCGCCAGGGTCGTCGGCGGTCAGGGTCATTGCCGCTGGCGCGTCGGCGTGTTGGCGCAGGCCGGTGACGCCGTACGGTCCGGGATCGCCCCGATAGCTGCTGATCACCGACCAGCCCTCCGAAGTCACCGTGACCCGCGCCGGCCGGTACCAACGATACGGTACCCCTGGCGGCAACACGCCGCGTCCCGCATCGCCGAACCGCGCTTGGAACAGCTCGCGCATCCGGCCACTGAAGCTGTCATTGGCGGTGTGACTGTCGCCGATCTGCAGGATCACCACCGTCGCCCCGCCGGACAGCGCGCGATACAGCGGCAACAGCGGCGCTGCCGGACCGAGCTTCGCCGCAATCTCCGCTTCGGTTGGGCCTGGCAGCGTACTGGCACAGGACGTGATGAGCAGTGCGGCCGCGCCGCCCAGCCAGAAGCGTCGGCACAGTGACAGCATAAGGACTTGGTTGCTCCCGCGAATCCGCGATGTTAGCTTAGCACAGGCAATACCCTGACCTTATGCCGATGCACCTGACCCTGCAGCGACGCGATCTGCTCTACGCCTGTGCCCTGACGTTGCCTGTGGTGCGGACCGCATGCGCGACGGAGGCGACGACACGCGTACTTGTGGTCGGAGATTTGCAGGCGCAGGGCCTTGCCGGTGGCCTGCAGCGTCAGTGCCGCGGCGACGCCGCGTGGCGGGTGATCGACCGCTCGCGCATCGCGACCGGGCTGTGCTCGCCGGCGCGGTTCGACTGGCCCGCGGCTGCGCCCGGCATCGGCGAGGCGGAACGCGGCGCGATCGCAGTCGTGATGTTCGGCGCCAACGACCGGCCACCAGTTCGTCTGCATGGCCAGATCGACGACAAGCTGGCCGCGGCGTTCACGGTGTCGTACGGCTCGCATGTGCGGGCGATCGCCGAGGGCCTGAAGCGGTCCTGTATGGCCGTCATCTGGGTCGGACATCCGATCGTGCGCGACCCGGCGTATGCCGAGGACATGGCATTCCTCAACCGGCTTTACGCCAGGCAATCGATGGCGGCGGGTGCCGACTGGTTCCCGTCCTGGCCGTTGTTCACCGACGCCGATGGCAACTATGCGCCATACGGCAAAGGGCTCGATGGCCAGACCACCCGACTGCGCGCCGACGATGGCGTGCATTTCACCGGCGCAGGTTACGACGTCCTCGCCAGGGCGCTGCTGCCGGTGATCGGGCTGTATCGGCCCGCCGGCGCGCACGTCTAGCGACGGAAGGGTTGCTCGACTGCATCATCCTGGGCGACAGCATCGCGGCTGGAATGAGCCAGGCGCGGCCGGAGTGCGAGGTCGTCGCCGTCTCCGGGATTACCTCGGAGCGGTTCGTCCAGATGTTCTCCGGCGCGCGCCACGTGCAGACGGCGGTCATCAGCCTTGGCGTGAACGATGGTGAGGGCGCCGCCACCGCCGACAACCTGAGCCGGCTGCGTGGCGAGGTTTCTGCGGATGTCGTCTATTGGCTGCTGACCGGGGGCAATCTGCGGGCGCGCGAGGCTGTGCTTTCGGTAGCCCGTCGGTTCGGCGATCGGCTGATCGATGCCGCGCCGCTGACGGGACCGGACCATATCCACCCAGACCGCACCGGCTATGCGCGACTGGCGATGGAGACGCGAGGTGCGGGTGGCGGCCGCTCGACGCAGGCATCGGCCTATCGGGACTTTTTGTCGCCGACCCACGTGTATCGGGCGTTCCCCAACATGAACGTGTGGAACGGACCGAACAACCTGAACGGCACACCCCTGGCGGGAGGGCGGCCATAGCGCCGCTCAGTCCAGCAGATCCCGCAGCGCCTCCAGTTCGTGCAACGTTTCCGTCAGCAACGCTCGCAGGCGCTCGACGTCCGGGTCGACCTTGGGGCGAAGGTTGACACGAGCAACCTGCGGGGAAGCAGCAGCGGGTGCCAGCCCGGGCATCGGCAGTTCCGGCTCCGGCAGTGTTGCCGCGCGCTCTGCTTCGGCAGCCTCCTGTTCGTCCTCCGGTGCCGGCGGGATGTCGTCGGACAGCCTGCCGCCGCCCTCACGGAGCAGCCGTTGGACGCCCTTGATGGTGTAGCCTTGTATGTACAGGAGATCGGAAATTCGCCGCAGCAGTGCGATATCGTCGGGACGATAGTAGCGCCGACCGCCGCCTCGCTTCAGCGGCTTCACCTGGGGGAACTTCGTCTCCCAGAAACGCAGCACATGCTGCGGGATATGCAGTTCGTCGGCCACCTCGCTGATGGTGCGGAATGCGTTCGGCGCCTTTTTCGGTCGCGAACGTCCGACCGGCGGGAATGCCATGTCATCGACACGGTCGCTCATTCATCGTCATCCGGGCCGGGCGTCGTCCCGTTCACCCGCGCCTTCAGAACATGGCTGGGGCGGAACACCAGGACGCGGCGCGGCATGATCGGCACTTCCTTGCCGGTCTTCGGATTACGGCCGATCCGACGTCCCTTCTGCCGCACTGAAAAGGTGCCGAACCCACTGATCTTGACCGATTCTCCTGCTTCCAGAGCGGCGGACACGCGCTCCAGAACCGTTTCCAGGAGATCGGCGGATTCGTTCCGTGACAGGCCAACCTGGGTATAGATCGTCTCGGCCAGATGCGCGCGCGTGACGGTCTGCATTCGTGAACGCTAGGCAGGCGGTGCCGCACAGTCAAGCAGTTCGCAGAATAAAATCAATCAGGATCAGGATGTTGCAGGAAGGCGCCGAGCGAGGGTCGCAGCATTCACATGCGCACCAGCGCAGAACCCCAGGCCAAACCACCGCCCAGTGCCTCCATCAACACCAGGTCGCCGTTGCGGATCCGGCCGTCCTGACGTGCCTCGGCGAGCGCCAGTGGCACCGAGGCAGCCGAGGTATTGGCATGCCGATCGACGGTGATCACTACCTGCTCCGGCGCCAGGCCAAGCTTGCGGCCCATCGCATCGATGATCCGCAGATTGGCCTGATGCGGCACCAGCCAGTCGATGTCCCGCTGGGTCAGCCCATTGGCTGCAAGCGCTTCCTGCACCGCCTCGGCGAGCCGAGCCACCGCGTGGCGGAACACTTCGCGGCCGTTCATCACCAGGTGGCCCGGCTTGTCGCGCCGCCCAACTGCGCCGTCGACGTACAGAATGTCTCCCAGCGTTCCTTGCGCATGCAGGTGTGTGGAGAGAATCCCGCGGTCGATGCTGCCACTGCCTTTGTCCGCGCGCAGGAACACCGCTCCGGCGCCGTCGCCGAACAGCACGCAGGTGCCGCGGTCCTGCCAATTCATGATACGCGAGTAGACTTCGCTGCCGATCACCAGCGCGCCGCGTGCCTGGCCGGTGCGGATCATGCTGTCGGCGACCGACAGTGCATAGATGAACCCGGCGCACGCCGCGGCGATGTCGAAGCCAAAGCCACGGGTCACGCCGAGCGCCGCCTGCACGCGCAACGCGGTGGCGGGGAACGCTTGGTCCGGCGTGCTGGTGGCCAGGATGATCGCGTCCACCTCGGCCGGACCGGCGCCGGCGTCGGCCAGAGCGACGCGCGCCGCCGCGGTCGCCATAAACGCCGCGGTTTCGTGCGGTGCCGCGAGGTAGCGCTGACGGATGCCGGTACGCTCGCGGATCCACTCGTCCGACGTTTCCACTGTTCGGGCGAGCTCGTCGTTGCTGACCGCGTGCTCAGGCAGATAGGCGCCGACACCGGCCAGAATCGAACGAATGATCATCGTCTCCCTATGGTGCCGTGGCGAGGCGCGCACTGCCGCTGGCCTCTTTTTCCAGCGCACTGTTCTTCGCGGCCAACGCCATCAACTCGGCGATTCGGGTCAAGTCCTCACGGATATGTTCGTTGAAGCGATGCACCACCATGTCCATCGCGACGTCCATCGCATGCGCGAAGCCCTCGGCGTCGGTGCCGCCGTGCGACTTCACCACGACACCGTTCAGTCCCAGCATCACCGCCCCATTGTAACGGCGCGGATCCAGCCACTCGCGCAGGCGCTCGAGCGAAGGCCGTAGCAACAGGTACGCGACCTTCGCGGTGAGACTGCTGCGGAACACCTGGCGCAGCAACTCGCCGATCAGCTTCAACGCGCCTTCGCCCGTCTTCAGCGCCACGTTGCCGGTGAAGCCGTCGGTCACCACGACGTCGGTGGTGCCGGCGGCGATGTCGTGGCCCTCGACGAAGCCGACGAACTGCGGCGCGATATGGCTGGCGCGCAGCGTCTCGGCGGCCAGCCGCAGCGTGTCGTCGCCCTTCAGCTCCTCGGAGCCGACATTCAATAGGCCGATAGAGGGTGCGGTCAGCCCGAGCACGGTGCGCGCAAACACGTCCCCCATCACCGCGAACTCGACCAGGTTGCGGGCGTCGCACTGCACGTTGGCACCGAGATCAAGCAGCACCACGTCGCCGCGCGCCGATGGGCCGATCGCCGCCATCGCGGGACGGTCGATCCCGGGCAGCGTCTTGATGACGATCTTGGCCAGTGCCAGCAGCGCGCCGGTGTTGCCGGCGCTGACCACGCCGGACGCCTCACCACTGGCCACGGCATCGATCGCGACGCGCATCGACGAGCCGCGCACGCGCAATGCGGCAGTCGGCTTGGTGTCGTTGCCGATCGCCTCCGGGGCGTGCCGGATATCGCAGACAGCCGCCGCGCGGCTGTGGCGCTGCAACAGCGGACCTAGCTGCGCCTCGTCGCCGATCAGCAGGAAGCGCGCGCCAGGGTGACGCACGGCGGAGATTTCGAGACCCTCCACCACCATGAGCGGCGCATCATCGCCGCCCATCGCATCAACCGCCAGCGTGTAGGTTGCGGTCAAGGGAGGATGGAGGCCACGCCGCTTCCGGGCGTCAGGCGCGAACCGCGCCCTTCAGCGCATCTCCGGCCGGTACGACCTCACGTCCGTCGTAAAAGCCGCAATGGCTGCAGACGTGATGTGGGCGCTTCAGCTCGCCGCAATTGGGGCACTCGGCGTGCGCCTCGCGCGGCAGCGCCTCGTGGCTGCGCCGCATGCCGCGGCGGGATGGCGACGTCTTTCGCTTGGGAACGGCCATGGGATAACGCCCCTCCGGTCTTGGTGACGCCCTGCGCCCGACTGGGGAGGAGGGGGCAGTCACATTCTGTCAACAATGCAGGATCGGGGCGTCTAGCAGAGGGGCCGGCAGGTCGCAAGGGAGACGGGCGGATTTCAGGGAGGCGGGTGGAGGATGGAATGCGGGGCCGTTCAGATTCCCAGCCGCTCACGCCAAACGGCCTCGGACCGCTGCCCGTAGTCATACAGGTCACGGCGCTGCCTGCGCAGCCGCATGAGCGATGCCGGCTCGCTCCACACGTCGTTGAGAATGGCGACCATGCTGGCCACACTCGTCGGGTCCGCATGGCCGTACTTGCCGAGCCAGGGCACCTCGTCGGAAGCAATGAGCGGCACGCCGGCGGCTGCGGCATCCGCGCCGACGACGTTGAAGGTCTCGGTGAAGGACACCTGCATCATGGCATCCATTTCGGCGACCAACTTCAGGAAGTCCTGGTGATCGAGCCAGCTGTGCTCGATCAGCGTCGCATCGTGCACGGCCTCAAACATGGCGCGGAGGTTCTTCAGCACCGGTTCGCCGCACCCTTCGACGCGTGTGCCGTTTACGTGTAATTCCAGCCGTTTTCCTAGGCTCCGCGCGAAAGCGACCGCCGCGACGGCCTGCGTAAGGTGGTTCTTCAGGGGGCGCATCGCGCCGAAACAACCGATCCTTATTACCGGCGCGGTGCGGTCGAGGCGGCTCGCCAGCGGGCCGGCATCGGCGATCGGGTAGAAGTTCGGCCCGCAGGTCACCAGACGGTCCGGTAGGCAGAACGCACGCGCCAGCGCCCGTATGTCTTCCAGCGCGCGTGGCGAGTTGCACATCACCTCGACATTTCGCGCGAGGTAGCCTGCGATCCACTGGATCGCGATGCCCTCGTTGGCGAGGAACGGCAGTTCGCTGTGGTTACGGACGATCCACGCGACGTTGGGGTGTAGTGGCTTCAGGACATCGAACTTCTCCGGCACCACCCAGAGCGCTTCGATGATCACGTGAGTCGGCCGGTGGGCCGCGACTTCCCGGTCGATATCATTGTTGTCTCGTAGTTCGACGATGGTGGCGGTCACGCCGATGCTCCGGAGCATGCTGGCTACGAAATGCACTGAGTTTCTCAGGCCGGACGACATTGTCTGTCCCGTCGCCGCATTCCCGCCCTGGTGGCTGCGGTCCGGACCGCAGCCATAGTCGCCCCATGGGGATTCTCGATGCTTGAGCACGAACAGCACCCGCGGCCAGTGCATCGGACTAAGGAACGCGGTGACCGGGTCCGGCCTGGGCATCGTGCTTTCCTTTCGGGTGTCGTCAATCGGGTTTCATGCGGCTGGCGAGTCAGTTGGGTGAGTTGCCGGCAGGGGTTGCCGCCACGGTCACGGGTGGGCTTGCGAGCGTGACGCTTGCCGGCACGCCGTTGAGCGCCTTGCATGCCGCGACCACGGCGGGATGCACCAGCAGGTCCACGTTGGCTGCGGTGGCGCCAGCCGGGCCGAGCGTGGCGACGATCGGCTGCGCCACCGGCACCACAACGCCATCGACGTTACAGGCCACCGTCAGCACCTGTCTGATCGTCGCCTGCTGTTCGGGTGTTACGTTGCTGCACGCGGACAGGCAGACAAGCAGCGCCAGCGCGGTATTGCGTTGCATGATGAAGGCTCCGGTTGTTGTTGAAATTCAGGCTGTTGGCGCCCCGCCGATCGACACCGTCGGATCGGCGGCGAGCAGTCCGCCGAACCGCGCCTCGACCATGTTGCGGAGATGTTCGGGTGTCACGCCGAGGGCGGTCAGGGCCTCTGGAGTAGAGGCAATGACATGCTGCACGCCCTTGGCGATCGCGGCATCGCGGATCGTCACATTCCGGTAGCTGGCTGCATTCGTGGCGATATAGCCATACGCCGCCTGCGCCCCGGCATCTGCCGCCGACTGGATTGCTGCGGCCTGGGTGGTGGTGAGCCGGATGTGCAGGTAGCGAACCAGCAACGGTGCCAAGTATGGCGTTGTGGCGGTGATGGCGGCCAGCGCAAGCGCGGCCAGCGCCTGCACCAGTGGTGTCAGGTCGATGCCCATGTTGTCTCCGGGGATGTGCAGGGGAACCGGGCGCAGTACGCCCGTTGACGCGGGTTAGTTAGTATATTTGACTCAGCGCGTCAATAGGGATTTCGGCAACGCCACAAATCCCGCACCGCCCTGGGGGCGTTAATTGCGACGACGCAGCGCCTCCAGCGAGGCGAATGGCTGCGCCTCCGGATCGTCCGGAAGGTCGGGCAACACCGCGCCGGGCGCGCGCGGATAGGGATCGAGCGCCAGTGCCAGTTGCTCGGCCGCGGCCTCGCCGATGTCGAGTATCCCATCGGCATAGACGATCTCGTCGAGCGCCTCGGGGTCTGCGTCGTCGCTCTCTTCTCCTTCCGGGACGCACCGCACGGCGAAGCGCTCTTCGACGGTAGCGGCGAAATCCTCCAGCGAGACGATGCACGTCTGCACGACGCGCGCCGCAAGTTTTCCGAACGCCAACAGACTGCCGGAGGTGTCGCGTTCGAGATGGAACCGGCAGTTCAGCGCGAGCACGGCGGGCACGTTCATCCGCTGTGCAATTGCGGCACATTCCGCCGCACTCGCCTCCACCATGACATCGAGCCCCGCGGGTCCGACGCGCTCGACGGCAATCGGTCGGTGCAGTTCGGGAATCATCGCCGAGCCTCCGCAGCTGACAGAAAATCTACCGACCCTGATGCCAGCGCTGCGAGCGGTTGCGCGGCAAGATGGGCCGTCTGCGTCAGGACGATCCCGGCCAACGAACCGGCCGCGCCTTCCGGCGCCGCACCGCGCCAGACATTGCGCGCGAGCGCAGCCCCCAGTGCCTCGCGATCCGCGGCCCGGATGGCGGCGGCATATACGTTGGCCCGACCGTGGAACGCCTCCCACATCGCGCGCACCCGTTTGCCGACGCTGAGGTCGCTCACGCCGATCTCGCGCAGATTGTGGTCCATGTCGCTGAACATGGCGTCGAACACCGCCTGGGCCAGGGCCGGACCGGGGTCTGCTGCATCCCGCAGCCGCTGGATCAGCAGGAAGGCGTGCAGCGCCACCAGGTCGAACCGTCCGTCCAGCGTGTCCGGCACACGGAGTGCCTGGTAGAACCAGGGGTCACGTGCGGCGGCAACCGCGGCGGCATACAGGGAGAAGCTGGCCCTTTGATGCCGATCGACCCTGCGCAAACCCCTGAAACCGAGCAGCCCCGACACCTTCGTCATTTTCACCTTGCAGCGCCGGCGCTTGCGATTGACAAGCAGCCGGCCAGCGTGACACCGAGGTGACATAGCGCGGAGCCAAGGATACGCCCAGTTGGATAGAGACCATGCAGCCGCCTTCCTGCCATTTGTCGCGCTGTTCGCCTTGCTGTTGCTGGGCGGTTGCAGCTTCTTCGAGGCACAGTCGGTGTTTCGCGGCAACCACGTGGACGCCGACCAGCTCAAGGAGCTGGTGCCCGGAACCTCGACGCGGGCGGACGTCACGGCGCTGATCGGCTCGCCGACCGCCCGGGCGACCTTCGACGACAACACCTGGCTCTATGTCGCCGAGGTCACCCGGCCGCGCATCGGGCAGGTGCAGGGCGTGCTGAGTCAGAACGTGGTGGTCCTGAGCTTCAACGATCAGGGCGTGCTGCAGGATGTGAAGCGGCTGGATCAGGACGATTCCGTGCCGGTTTCGATGGTGGCGCGCTCGACCCCATCGCCGGGCACCGAGGCGTCGTTCCTGCAGCAGCTGCTCGGCAACATCGGCCGGTTCAACGCGTTCGGCCCGAGTCAGACCGCGCCGTCGGGTGGCGCACCGGGGCCGGCCTACTGAGCCGCGACCGGCGCCAGCCGCGCACGAGCCGACCAGTGCCAGATCACCAGCACTGCCGCGATCACCGTCGGCGGCACGACTACCGCGTTCAGCGCCGCCCAGCCGCCGGTTGCCTCGATCGCACCTGAGGCGAACGCAGTACAGGCCACGGTGCCGAACACGATGAAGTCGTTGGTGGCCTGAACGCGGACTCGCTCATGGGCGTCGTGCGCCGTCGCCAGCAGCGTCGTGCCGCCGACGAACATGAAGTTCCAGCCGACGCCCAGCAGGGCGAGCGCCACCATGAAGGTGGCCTGCAACGGCGGGAACACCAGATTGGTGGCGACGCAGAGCGTAGTGAGCACGGCGCCGATGCAGATGACCGGATGCGCGCCGAAGCGCTGGATCAGCCGTCCGCTGACGAAGCCAGGCAGGAACATGGCGATCGAATGCGCGCGGATCACATCGGCGCTGGCGTTCACGCCGAAGCCGCAGAACAGCATCTGCAGCGGCGTCGAGGCCATGATGAGGTTCATCGTGCCGTAGCCGACCATGCTGCAGACGACGGCGGTGAGGAAGTTCGGGCGTGCGATGATGGCGCGGAACGGCACCGGCGCGCTGACCTGGCGTACTGCCGGCGGGAGCCGGATGAACAGCAGCAGCGTGGCGCTGATCAGCGGCAGGATGGTGATGCAGAGATAGGTGGCGAGAAACATCAGCGGCGGCAGCAGCATGTTGGTGCGCTTCACCACCTCCGGCCCAATGATCGCGGCCAGTATGCCGCCGGCCATCACCAGCGAGATCGCGCGGGCGCGCGCCTCGGCCGCTGCCACCTCGGCTGCCGCGAAGCGCAGATGCTGCGCGATGCCGAACCCCAGGCCGGCGAACACGGCGCCGATGCAGTAGATCTGGAAGTTTTGCGTCCAGACGCCGAGAGCGAAGGTCAGGCTGCCCAGCAGCGAGCCGGCGCAGCCGAGCCAGAAGCCTGGCTTGCGGCCGAGGCGGGCGAACACGATGCCGGCCGGGATCGAGGCGGTCATCGTCGCCGTCATCTGGATTGCCATCGGCAGCGTGTTGAGCGCCTTATCCACCGCGAGCGAATGGCCGATCAGCGCGCTCATCACGGTCTGGCCTGACATCACGGCATTCATCAGCGCCTGACAGCAGAACAGGAGCCAGACGTTACGGTTCATGAATTAGGTTTCGCTTGTTCAGTATCTTAGGTTGTGTATCGGTAACTTTGGCCTCGCTGCTGGCAGCATACGCCGCATACGGGCTCGCCGGAACTGGGCCGGTGCCTCGGCCGCCTGTTCCAACCCGACACCTTCGGCGCCAGGTTGAGCAATGACGATAGTCACCTACGCCCGTCGCATGACGCAACGGTAGCGAAGCAGCGAGGTCGTAAGGATCGGTCAGACGACCGGCGCGAGGTTGATTCCAAGCCGTCGACCGCAATTAGAGCATTGCTCGAGAAGGTGAAGTGGGTCGCCGCGCGGTTCAGGGCGGCGTGGCTGCGGGACTGAAAAGGCCGGGGGGAGAGGCTCCGCCCCCCGGCTGAAGTGTTCGGGTGTTCAGAACCGTTCCGAACGTGGTGAAGGATACGCCGCCCAACGGGCCTGAGCATTGATGTAGATCAAGAAAGCCTCGCCCGCTATAAACACCAGCGAAACGCCGGCCGTTTGGGCGGTATCGGCCGCGATCGACGATGGAGTGGGTCGCGCGTGTTGATCAGGAATGGCGGTGTCCAGCCGTCACGGCGACTGTGGAAAACACCGGCAGCGCCTCATAGGGCACCGTCATCGAGGGAATGACGGGATGCGGCAACCGGCAGACGGTGCGCTCGACAGGTTGCGCGAACTGGAAGGCACGTTCGATTCGCAGCGTCACGGCGTGCGAGCGAACGCAACAAAGCGGATGACATCGTTGAATGTCCTGCTGACCGACCCGTACGCGAATACGGACTGTATCCTCTCCGCGATGCGTGAGGACCAATGAGCGACGACCTGCACGCCGAGATCGCGGCCCTGCGGGCAGCGCTTGAGCGGTTCGAGCATCGCCTGCTGGCGCGGGTTGAGCACCGGCTCCTGCTTCGCCTGGGAGCGATCATCATCGTGTGCGCCGTCGCGCTGTTCGGTGCGCTGCACCTTTGGCCACCCGACTGAGCCAGCAAGCCTCGACCACAACCTCCCAGAACAACATATCGGGCCGGGCTGCAATTCGCCGGCACCGGCGTTGACGCGATGAAACCGAGGGCGGCATAGGGCGCCTCCCGCGTACCGACCGAAAGACCTCACATGCCCCGCCGCAAGCCCCGCGGCCGTCCGCTCGACGGCTGGCTGATCATCGACAAGCCGCCGGGGCTGACCAGCACCGACGTGGTGAACCGCGTCCGCCGCGCATTCGACGCCCAAAAAGCCGGCCACGGCGGCACCCTCGACCCGCTCGCCACCGGCGTCTTGCCGATCGCCTTCGGAGCGGCGACCAAGACCGTGCCGTACGTGATGGACGGCACCAAGCTGTACCGCTTCACCCTCCGCTTCGGCGAGGCGCGCGACACCGACGATGCCGACGGCAAGGTCACCGCCATCTCGTCCCACCGCCCGACCGATGAGGCGATTCGTGCCGCACTGGCAAATTTCTGCGGCGACATCATGCAGGTGCCGCCCACCTACTCGGCGGTCAAAGTGGCGGGTGAGCGCGCCTACGACATGGCGCGCGAGGGCCGCCCGCCGAGCCTGGAACCTCGCCCTGCCCGCGTGGACAGCTTCGAGCTGATCGAACGCCCCGCCGCGAATACCGCAGTGTTCGAGGTGGCCTCCGGCAAGGGCGTCTACATGCGCAGTCTGGGCCGGGACCTCGCCGCCGCCTGCGGCACCTGCGGCCATATCGCCGCGCTGCGCCGCCTCCGTGTCGGCCCGTTCACCGCGGCCCAGGCGATACCCCTGGACAAACTGCGCGCAACAGACGATACCGCGCCGGCTTCCCCGGACCTGTTGCTTCCGGTCGTGACCGCGCTGGCCGACATCCCGGCGCTGGCCTTGACCGAAGCGGAGGCCAGCGGACTGAGGCACGGCCAGGCGATCAGCCTGGTCACGCTGATGGGCCGCATTCCTGACTCGGCCGATCCCTCGGGTGGATTGGTCCGCGCCATGGCGGGGGGCCGCGTGATCGGGCTGGCCCGGCTGGAAGATGGCTGGATGAAGCCCGAGCGGATGCTGTGACCCTTACCTGAGGAGACCAACCCGATGTCGATCACTGCGGAGCGCCGGACGGCGCTGATCGGCGAGTACGCCAACGTGCCGGCGGATACCGGGAGCCCTGAGGTGCAGGTCGCCCTGCTCTCCGAGCGCATCGGCAACCTGACCGAGCACCTGAAGACGCACGCCAAGGACTTCCACTCCCGCCGTGGCCTGCTGATGCTGGTTGGCCGGCGCCGTCGGCTGCTCGACTACCTGAAGGCGAAGGACCAGCGGCGCTACGAAACGCTGATTGGCCGTCTGAGCCTGCGCCGTTAACTGGTTTTGCCGCCCGATGCCCTTATATGGGGCAGAGCGGCGCCTACCCCTGGACCATGGTGGGACGGGGCAACGCCGCGGGGGCCGGCTTTCGCCCCCGAACGCCGCGGACACGCGGCGGACCGATAGACCGCCGTTCCGGCGACCCGAGGTGCGGGATTCGCGACGGCGTTTCCGGCCACATGGCCCGCGGCTGCGCCGGCGCCCAACGCAAACGCAGCCCGCGCCTTCCATGCGACCCGAGACGCCGCCTCCCGCCCAGTTGGGCCATCGGAGCGTCAGCCTCGACCGTCCGCCGATGCCGCGCATCTGTAAGGACGTTTGAATGTTCAACTACTTCCGCAAGGAACTCGACTGGGGCGGCCGCAAGCTGATCCTGGAGACCGGCAAGATCGCCCGCCAGGCCGACGGCGCCGTGCTGGCCCGCTACGGCGATACGATCGTGCTGTGCACTGCCGTCGGCGTGAAAAGCTCCCGGCCCGGCCAGGACTTCTTCCCGCTGACCGTGAACTACCAGGAGAAGGCGTTCGCTGCGGGTAAGATCCCTGGTGGCTTTTTCAAGCGCGAGGGTAGGCCGTCGGAAGCCGAGGTGCTGAAGTCCCGCCTGATCGACCGGCCGCTGCGGCCGCTGTTCCCCGAGGGTTTCCGCAACGAGGTCCAGGTCATCGCCACCGTGCTCAGCCACGACCTGGAGAACGACCCCGACATCGTCGCGATGATCGGTTGCTCGGCCGCGCTGACGCTGTCCGGCATCCCGTTCTTCGGCCCGGTCGCCGCTGCCCGCGTCGGCTATGAGGACGGCCAGTACATCCTCAATCCGACTGCCGACCGGATGAAGCGCACGCAGCTCGACCTGGTGGTGGCGGGCACTGCCGAGGGCGTGTTGATGGTGGAGTCCGAGGCGCGGGAGTTGCCGGAGGACGTCATGCTCGGCGCCGTCACCTTCGGCCATACCAGTTTCCAGCCGGTAATCCAGGCGATCATCGAACTGGCCGAGCACGCCGCCAAGGATCCGTGGCCGCTGTCCGAGCCGTCCTCCGAGGAGCAGGCGCTGAAGGCACGCGTCGATGCGCTGGCCCGCGCCGGGCTGGCCGAGGCCTATCGCGAGCCCGACAAGGGCGCCCGGCACGACCAGGTCGATGCGGTCCGCGGCAAGGTGGCGGAGACCCTGGCTGCAGAGGGCCTGGACGCCGAGAAGGCGAAGTCGCTGTTCCACGACCTGGAGGCGGACATCGTCCGCAACGCCATCCTGGACACCGGCATCCGTATCGACGGCCGCAACACCACAACGGTGCGGCCGATCGTCGCCGAGGTCGGCATCCTGCCGCGGGCACACGGCTCCGCCCTGTTCACCCGCGGTGAGACCCAGGCGCTCTGCGTCGCCACCCTCGGCACCGGGCAGGACGAGCAGATCATCGATGCGCTCGAGGGCGAGTACCGCGAGCACTTCATGCTGCACTACAATTTCCCCCCGTATTCGGTCGGCGAGGCCGGCCGCATGGGCTCGCCGGGCCGCCGCGAGGTCGGCCACGGCAAGCTCGCGTGGCGGGCGATGCACCCGCTGCTGCCGGAGAAGGACAAGTTCCCCTACACGCTGCGCGTGGTCTCCGAGGTCACCGAATCCAACGGCTCGTCGTCGATGGCGACGGTGTGCGGCAGCTCGCTCGCGCTGATGGATGCCGGCGTGCCGTTGAAGCGGCCGGTGGCGGGCATTGCGATGGGATTGATCAAGGAGGATCGCGGCTTCGCCGTGCTGTCCGACATCCTGGGTGACGAGGACCATCTCGGCGACATGGACTTCAAGGTGACCGGCACCGAGGTCGGCGTTACCGCGCTGCAGATGGACCTCAAGATCGCTTCGGTCACCCCGGAGATCATGCGCGTCGCGCTGGCACAGGCGCGCGACGGGCGGGTTCACATCCTGGGCGAGATGGCGAAGGCGATCACCGGCGCGCGCGACGACGTGGCGGCAACCGCTCCACGCATCACGATCATGAACGTGCCGAAGGAGAAGATCCGCGAGGTGATCGGCACCGGCGGCAAGGTGATCCGCGAGATCGTCGAGCAGACCGGCTGCAAGGTCGACATCGAGGATGACGGCACGATCAAGATCGCGGCGACCGACGGGCTACAGGCACAGCGTGCCATCGACTGGATCCGCGGCATTGTGGCGGAACCGGAAATCGGCATCATCTACAATGGCAAGGTGGTGAAGACCGCCGACTTCGGGGCGTTCGTGAACTTCCTCGGCTCGCGCGACGGGCTGGTGCATATCAGCGAACTGCAGCAGGGCCGCGTCGGCAAGACCACCGACGTGGTGAATGTCGGCGACCAGGTGAAGGTGAAGGTCATCGGCTTCGACGAGCGCGGCAAGGTAAAGCTGTCGATGCGGGTGGTTGATCAGGCCACCGGCGAGGACATCACCGAGAAGGTCGGCGCCAAGCCTGGACGTGGCGATCGGGACCGGGATAGGGGCGAGCGGCGCGAGCGGTTCGAGCCGGCGCCAGCCGAGGGCACCGAGCAACCGGTGGTGGGGGAATAAGCGGCTTCGGCGCCACTCCCCAACCCTCCCCGCTGCGCGGGCGAGAGAGTGCTGGTAGAAAACCCCCCTCTCCCGCGAAGCGGGGGAGGGTCGGGGAGGGGGCGCCGCGGACCTACCTACCGAATTTCACTTTGCATCCAACGACAACCGACGTAACGGTTGTGTCATATGGCCTGTGGGAGGCGAAGGCCCATGAAGCTGATCAACGCGATCCGCATGGGAGGCACCGAGGTACTGCCGCTCGTCGAGGGCGGCAAAGGCATCTCGATCTCTAACGGCATCTCGTCCGGTAACTGGGCGTTCACTGGCGGCGTCGGCACGTTCAGCGCGGTCAACGCCGACAGTTTCGACGACCAGGGCCGGCGCATCGCCCAGGTCTATGGCGGCCGCACTCGCCGCGACCGGCACGAGGAGCTGGTCGCGTATGCCATCCAGGGCGCGCTGGCTCAGGCCCGCCGCGCCTATGAGCTGGCCAGCGGCATGGGGCGGATCCACGCCAACATCCTGTGGGAGATGGGCGCCGCCGAACGCATCATCACCGAAGTGCTGGAGCAGGCGAAGGGCATCATCAACGGCATCACCTGCGGTGCCGGCATGCCCTACCGCCTGTCCGACATCGCCGCCCGGTTCAATGTCTACTACTACCCGATCGTCTCTTCGGCCCGCGCGTTCAACGCGCTGTGGAAGCGCGCCTACTCGAAGGCCGCGTCATTGCTGGGCGGTGTGGTCTACGAGGACCCGTGGCTCGCCGGCGGCCACAACGGCCTGTCCAACAGCGAGGACCCGAGCAGGCCGGAAGACCCGTTCCCCCGCGTGCTCGCGCTGCGCAAGCTGATGCGCGAATTCGGCTTGCACGAAACGCCGATCATCATGGCCGGCGGCGTGTGGTGGCTGGAGGAGTGGCAAGACTGGATCGACAACCCCGAACTCGGTCCGGTGGCGTTCCAGTTCGGCACACGCCCGTTGCTGACCAGGGAGAGCCCGATCGGCGATGCTTGGAAGGAGCGGCTGCGTACGCTGCGGGAAGGGGACGTATTCCTCAACAAGTTCAGCCCCACCGGTTTCTATTCCAGCGCGGTGAATAACGGCTTCATCCAGGAGCTGCGCGAACGCAACGAGCGCCAGGCCGCTTTCACCACCGAGGCGATAGGCGATCATGTGGCACAATACGGCGTGGGCCCACGCAAGCGCACCGTCTACCTGACGCCAACCGACCTTGCGCGCGTCCGCGGCTGGGAGGCTGCGGGCTTCATCGAGGCGCTGCGCACGCCCGATGCCACGCTAATCTTCGTCACCCCTGAGAAGGCGAGGGAGATCCTGACCGATCAGGTCGCCTGCATGGGCTGCCTCAGCCAGTGCCGCTTCTCCAACTGGGAGCAGCAGGAGCCGGACCACAGCACGGGCAAGCGGCCGGATCCGCGCAGCTTCTGCATCCAGAAGACGTTGCAGAACATCGTGCACGAGAGCGACGATGCGGCGGCACTGGAACGCAACCTGATGTTCAGCGGCCACAACGCGTTCAGGTTTGCCAAGGATCCGTACTACTCGAACGGCTTCATCCCCACGGTGAAGCAACTCGTCGAGCGGATATTGACTGGACGGTGAAACTCCTCCTCATCAACCCCAACATCACCGGGTCGATGACCAACTCGATGGCCGACGAAGCCCGTCGCTTCACCTCGCCCGGCACCGACGTCGTCGCGGTCACCGCCGCGTTCGGCACGCAATACGTCGAAAATCGTGCCGAATCCGCGATCGCCTCGCACGCCGTGCTCGACGCCTTGGCGAAACACGCCGCCGGCTGCGACGCCGCGATCGTCTGTGCGTTCGGCGATCCGGGGCTGGCCGCGGCACGCGAATTCGCTGACATCCCGGTCGTGGGCATCGAGGAATCCGCCATCCTCGCCGCCTGGATGCTTGGGCGGCGCTACTCGATCATCTGCCTGACGCCGCGCCTGCGCACCTGGTACATCGAATGCGCCCAGGAACATGGTCTGGCTGGACGCCTCGCCAGCGTGCGCGCGCTCGATGCGCCGATCACCGACATAACGCTGGCCAAGGCGCAATTACGCGACCGCCTGGTCGAACAGTGCATGCGCGCGATCGAACAGGACGAAGCCGAGGTGATCATCTTTGGCGGTGGACCGATCGCCGGCCTGGCGCGCGAGGTGCGCGACGACATTCCGGTGCCCACGCTTGACGGCGTCAGTTGCGCCGTGCGGATGGCCGAGGCGCTGGTCGGCCTGCGACCTCGTGCACCATCACGCGGCAGCTTCGCGCGTCCCGCCGCCAAGCCGGCGAAGGGCCTCGCCCCCGAACTGATGCGACGCATCACCGGCAAGGCGGGCTAGCCTGCGCGCCATGGCTGACCAGCCGATCGCCCTCGTCGATCATGATCCGTCCTGGCACGACCGGTTTCTTGCTCAACGGGCAGTGCTTTCGCGTCTGCTCAGCCCGTGGCTTGCCGCTCCGCCCGAGCACGTCGGCTCGACCGCGGTCCCCGGCCTGCGCGCCAAGCCGATCGTGGACATAATCGCACCCGTACAATCGTTCATCGCTGCACAGGAAGCGGTGCCGGTACTGGAACGCGATGGCTGGCTGTTCTGGGCGGACGATCCCAACCGCAGTTATCGGCTGTGGTTCCTGCGCCCCACGCCCGCGGCGCGAACGCACCATCTCCAGATCATGCAGCGCGACCATCCGGAGCTGCACAAGCTGCTGCTGTTCCGCGACGCGTTGCGCAACGACCCCGCGCTGCGGCAGGAGTATGTTGCGCTGAAGGATCGTTTGGCCGAGCAGTATCACATGGACCGGAACGCCTATACCGACGCGAAGAGCGACTTCGTATACTCGGTGCTGCAGGCGGCAGGCGCAGCTCCGTCGTCGCGGCGGCCGGTCAGTTAGATCGCATCCGATTCGGCATCAACCGCGTATAGGCTAAGGTCGAACCGGAAACACCCAGCCGATGTCCGCCACCACGCATGCTTTCGAAATCGACGACACCGAGGCGTTGCTGCATCGCTGCGCCGGCGGTGACCGTACCGCATTTCGGCTGCTGTACGACCGATGGGGCAATCGGCTGTACGGGATCGCACTGCGGATCACCCGGCAGGCCGCGCTGGCCGCGGACGCGACCCAGGATGCATTCGTGCAGATCTGGCAGCAGGCGCACCGGTTCGATTCCGAGCGCGGCGGACCGGACGCCTGGCTGATCGGCATCATACGTTACCGTGCGCTGGACATCGTGCGCCGCCAGTCGCGCGAGGTGCCGGGCTACGAACCAGGGGAGATCGAGGACGAATCACCCGACGCGCTCGCCCGCCTCGTCAGCACGGCAGAGGGTGCCGCGCTGCATCGCTGCCTGGACGAGCTTGAGGACGATCGCCGCCGGCTGGTGGTGATGGCGTTCGTCGACGGGCTGTCGCACAGCGAACTCGCCGCGCGAATGAGCGTGCCGCTGGGCACGGTGAAATCGTGGATCCGGCGCAGCCTGATCTCGCTGCGGGGGTGTCTCGCGTCATGAGCGACCAACCGGACCGTGACCTGCTCGCCGCCGAATACGTGCTGGGCTCGCTCGAGGGCGAGGAGCGGCGCGACGCGGAGCAACTGCTCGCTGCCGATCCGGCGTTCGCGCGCTCGGTGGCCGCCTGGCAGGCACGGCTGACGCCGCTCGCGGCGCATGTCGCGCCGGTGGCGCCGCCCGCCGATCTTTGGCGGCGCATCGAGGACGACATTACGCCGACTGCTCCGACCGCGGGCATCCTGCCGTTCCGGCGCCAGGTGCGATTCTGGCAGGCGACCACGGTGGGAGCACTGGCAATTGCCGCGTCGCTCGCCGCGTTCATGGTGTTGCGTCAGCCGGAGCCGCCACGCGTTGCTGTCTTGTCGCCGCTGTCAGGTGGAGCGCCGGTGCTGCTGGCGACCGCCGAACGCGGCGGCGGCCTGGTGGTTCAGCCGACCGCGCCGATCACAGTGCCAACCGACAAGGACCTGGAGCTTTGGGCGCTGCCGCAGGGCGAGACGCGGCCGCGCTCACTCGGCGTGCTGCCGCCGTCGGGCAGGACGCTGGTCGCGCAACTTGCGCCGAATACGCAGTTGCTGGTGAGCCTCGAGCCGAAGGGTGGATCCCCGACCGGGCAGCCGACCGGACCAGTATTGTATGGCGGGTGGCTTATCACCGTCGAACTGCCACGAGGCTAGGAAACAGAGGTGACAATGTTGAACCGGATTCCACGGCGTGCCCTTTTCGGCGGGCTGACCGGCGCATGCTTTGCCGCGCACGTCGCCTCGGCCAGGGAGCCCGCGGGCGAGGTCGATACCTCGCGCGGCGAATGTTACGCGCAGACATCAGCCATGCGCCGCATCCTGGCGCCCGCCGCGGCGCTGTTCATCGGCGACACCGTCGCCACCGGCGAACAGTCAGCAATCAGCCTGCATCTTGGCACCGCGACACAGGTGAAGCTTGGAGCCGAGACACGGCTTCGCATCGACCGATTCGTGGTGAATGCCGGTGGCGTGCTGGTGC
Source organism: uncultured Alphaproteobacteria bacterium (assembly GCA_963819855.1). Lineage (GTDB taxonomy): Bacteria > Pseudomonadota > Alphaproteobacteria > Acetobacterales > Acetobacteraceae > JAMXLO01. Next base: position 286,297 of record CAWFYC010000028.1, on the reverse strand, counting down.
TGGAAAGCGGCGCCATGGTGTACGACCACGATCCGAAGGCCGATGAAGGCAATGTCGCGGTGCGGGTTCCGTTCGGCCTGGTGGCGGTGCGCGGCACTCGTTTCTTCGCCGGCCCAAGCAATGGCGTATTCGGTGTGTTCGTGGAACGCGGCGAGGTGATGGTCGTTGGGGTGAACACCGCAGTGACTGTGGCGAGCAGTTTCGGCAGCGATCTCTCGCATGCCGGCGCCGAGCCCACGGTGCCGCACCAGTGGAACGCAGCCCGCATCGCCAGCGCGTTCGCGTCGGTTAGCTAGATGCAGGGCGATGGTCATGGCGGCGTGATAGAGCGGAAGACAGCAGGAACGCAGATGAACCTGGCGCGGCCGGTGGCCGCAACCAATGGCAAGCACGCAAGGTTCAACGCAAATGCACGCCGATCAGAAGGGATGCACGCCAATGCACCGAGCGGTCGCGCGGCCGGCGTATCCTTTGAGGCAGGGCAACGGCGGAGCCACTACTCAGGACCATCTGAGTGCATTCCTTCTGATCAGCGTGAATCTGCGTTGAATCCTGCTTGCCTTGCTTCATGGCTTCGACGAGAGGCCACGCCGTTGATGGCGTTGCGCGTCGCGTGCGCGCCACCAACTCCGTCACCGTTGGCACGCAGCCGCTGCGCTCAATTGACGCTCAGCCGTGATGTCGTATATGATATCAAGCGTGTTGCGGATCGTGCTGGACACGAATGTGCCGGTGGCCGCGTTCGACAGCCTGACGGGTGCATCGCGGCAGTTGGTCATGGAGGTGCTCGACGGCCACGTCAGCTTGCTCATGTCGACGAGCCTGCTGTTCGAATACGAGGCGGTGCTGACCCGTCCCACCGTTCTGCGCATGACCGGCATCGATGCAGCTGCGGTGCTCGCCGTGCTGGATGAGCTCGCAGGACTTTGCGTGCCGGTGGCTCTCGATTATCGCTGGCGTCCGGCCGCAACGGATCCGGATGATGACATGGTCATCGCAACTGCCGTCAACGGCGGCGGCGACGTGATTGCCACGTTCAACATCGACGACATGCGCGCGGCCGCGGCACGATTTGGCATTGCCGTCGAGCGGCCGGCAGCGGTCCTATGGAGATTGCGACCATGACCACATTCCCGCTTCGCCTGCCCGAGGAGTTGAAGGTGATCGCCACCGCACAGGCGGCGCGGGCCGGTATCAGCCTTAACCAGTACATCGACACTGTGATGGCCGCGCATGTCGGCGCGCAGGCGGAGGCAGAACGCATATTTGCCGCGCGGGCCGCGCGGGCCAGGCCGGGAACGGCACGAGCGATTCTGGCGCGGGCCGGCAAACGGCGGCGGCCTCGGGGGGGGATCGGCTGGATGCTGAATGAAGCGCATTTGGGCTGAAGAGCCTCACGGCTGTGCTGTGCCGCCATGCGCCGTGGCGATCGATCGCCCGGCGGTTCATCATATCAGCCGCTCGCACCGCCTCCTTCGAGCACAGGTTTCAAGTGGTGGAGCTTGATCTTCATCCGGTTCCTCCTGGAAGCGGCTGCGACGATAGGGTAAGCAGCCTGTGATTTCGATTTCGCCCGGGCCACTAGACTAGCCGAATGCACAGACCGTGCGCCGTAGGACGCCGTCGGAGCGGAGCCGAAGCGGGAATGGAAGCGATGCACAAGCTTGGTTTCTTCGCGTATCCTGACGGACACACGGTTGTCGCTGAGGCAGTAGAGGGCGTCGTCCAGCAATGCAGGGGAGGCCCGCTGGTGCTTAAGCCATGGCGGGCCATGCGCATCATCGGCTTCAAACTCGATGACCAGGTTCGCGCAAGCGTGGCAGCGGCTGCTTTGCTGATCGCGGACGTTACTTATCCGAACATGAATGTCTTTTATGAAATGGGATATGCCATCGCCATCGGAAAGCCCGTCATCCTTACGGTAAACGTGGCGGTCGAACGAGCTGTACTTCGCGTTAACCAGCTTGGGCTCTTTGATACGATAGGTTGGGCTACTTATGCGAATGCAGACGATCTATTCGAGGCACTAAGGGATCCCCCGGAAACGCCGTGGGCCAACACCTACACGCGCCGTAAGAACCACAGCCAGCCGCTCTTCATTCTCGATACCCAGATGAAGACGGACTTCCGCAATCAAATTTTCCATGCAGTTGAGAATTCGGAGGTCCAATTCCGGGTTTTCGACCCAACGGAGATTCCACGTCTCACGGCTTCAAATGCGATTGCCGAGGTATCTTCCTCGGCTGGTGTTATCGTTCCCCTTCTGAGCGAAGAGCTGGTCGACGCAGAGCGGAACAATCTACGCGCTTCGTTCATCGTCGGACTTTGTCACGGCTATGACGTGGAAGTGCTGGCGATCCAGTACGACAATCGCCCTGCCCCAGTAGACTATCGCGACTTTATCACTAACTCCACCTATGGGCATGAGACAGCAAAGCATGTCGGCGAATTCGCGGCCAAGGTTCTCATCTGGAACCAAAAAGCATCTTCACGCGACCGGCGCCTTAATCTGAATTTGCTGAGCGCCATAGACCTCGGCTCCCCGATGGCCGAAAACGAGACGCAGCGTCTCAACGATTATTTCATCCAAACCGCCGCCTTCGCCAGGGCGCTTCGAGCCGAAGGGGCTGTTGTCATCGGACGAAAGGGCTCGGGCAAGTCCGCAATATACTTGCAGGTTCTCGCTCAGCTCGCTCGCAACAGGCGGACCTGTATCGTCGATCTGCGGCCGGCCTCGCACAATCTGAGCGAGATGCGGGAAGCCATGCTGAACGTCGTCAGCGCCGGCATCTTCGATCACACAATTGCGGCTTTCTGGCAGTACATCATGTATGTGGAGGTTCTGCTCAAGCTACGTGAAGCCGCACTTGGAAGGGCACGAAATGACTTCGCCCTGCAGGAGCGACTGAGGGATGTCGAGACAACGTTCTCGCTCACGGCTGACATCGTTGCAGGTGACTTCACCTCCCGACTCCGAGCGGCAGTCGACGGTGTGATCGCCGCTATGGGTCAGGCCCAGGACAGCGATCAAGTGCGCAGTCGAATTACCAATACGATGTTCGAAAAGTTCATCCCACAACTGCGGGCTGCCGTCGCGAGCTTTACCGACGTTGCCGATGAGATCGTGATCTTGATCGACGATTTGGATAAAGGGTGGCCGCCACGCCGTGTCGAGAGCCATGATGTCAGCATGGTTAAGCATCTGATCGAGAGCCTAAACCGCATTCAACGGGACTTAAGGCGAAATCACGTCGCATTGCGACATTTGCTCTTTCTTAGGAGCGACATATACGAGCGGCTGGTAGAGGAGACCTCCGATCGCGGCAAATACAACGTTATTCGAGTCGATTGGTCCGATCAAGCGCAGCTACGCAACCTAATTCGAGAACGAGTTGTAAGCTCTGTCGACCTCGACAAGCAGGGCGATGCCTGGGACGCCATCAACCCTAATCTGGCGCAAGGAGATACTCTTGCCCTCTTGATAGATTACTCCTTACGCCGACCGCGTTTCCTGATAGACCTTTGCGAGAAAACCATCTCATGCGCGATAAACCGGGGCCACGCTTTCGTGACACCTCAGGATGTCGATGAAGGTCTGCGCTTGATGGCGCGATATCTGGTGTCTGATTTCGCGTACGAAATGCGAGACGTCGCGGGCACGCCGGAAAACCTCCTATATTCATTCATTGGCACTCCATCGCTGATGACGCAGACCGAAGTCGCCAACCTCATCGCGAATGACCACCCCGAACTGAGCATCGCGGAGGTCGTTGAACTTCTGCTCTGGTATGGCTTCCTCGGTTTCATCAGCGAGGCATCCGTACCGGTCTTCATCTACGACGTCGAATATGATTACCGACGCCTCGAGGCAGAGCGGAATCGCCTGAAGGGCGACCTACTCTACGTGGTGAACTCTGCCTTTCTGAAAGGCTTGTCCCGGGCCGGATGGGGGCATGGCGGCGCCACACAGGGCTGAGTGCGGCACCCACGCAGATGACTAGGTACCCCTTTGCCATATGTCGGTTCCCGTAGGTCACTTGCATCGCGGATGGTCAAGCTCACGTCGACCGAGGCGGGCATGCCCGCCGCCATCGGCCGCGTCCTCAGCGTCGTCCGCAAACTGATCGACTACGGCAAGCAACTCGCCGGCACGCTTCAGCAGCGCGCCACCGCCCCAGGCTTCGCCCGGTTCGCCAGCTCGCTTCGGCACCGCCGATGTCGCCGTCATCCTCGCCCGCATCACCAATGGCCTGCTCCGCGCCGCGGCACTCGAAGCCAGGCTGTGCCAGCGCGCCGCACGCGGCCAGGACCTCACATCACCGCCCATGCGCCTCCCCGCCATCCGTGGGCCACGCGCCGCACGGCAGGTCGCGCCGCCATCCGCCCAGCCCGAACCCCAGCGCACCGACGACACCCAGGACCCGCGTCTCGCGCGCCTCCCCACGGCCGACGAAATCGCCGCCGAGGTGCGTCGCCGCCCGGTCGGCGCCGTCATCGCCGATATCTGCCGCGATCTCGGCATCGCGCCCGGCCAGTTCGACCGGGCATTCTGGGACGAACTCAACCTGGCCATCATCATCTATGGCGGAAGCCTCGCCTGCTTTCTTGGAAATCTGCGCAGGCGGCTGTTCGCGCACGGCTCCGGTGACCACTCCGACCGCGCGGACCCCGGATGGCCGGTGGCACCCCCACGACTAATACCAAGCGACGGAAGTGGTGACGCATCCCGTCATTCCCGCGAAAGCGGGAACCCAGGCGAGCCGCACCGCATATTTGGGCCTGGGTTCCCGCTTTCGCGGGAATGACGATTATTTCGCGAGGATAACTCATATGGAGCATTGTTGCTCAGATACGTCACCACTTCCGGCACTTGGTATGACAACACCAGCGACCGGTCCGCCCTGAGCGATAAACGGGGACTGATACCTGGGTCCCGGATCGGCGCTATGGGCCGTCCGGGATGACGGAGGTGCGTTGCGCGCCGTCCGGGATGACGCTGGCATTGATCGCCACCTGAGCCCCGGAGCCTCCTCCAACCCGGACGGCGGAACCCGGTTATCCGACGTCCCGAGCCGACCCCGTGGCAGTTCACACTCAGGTCGATACAGGTCCAGCGAGCGATACCGGCGTATATACGGAGATCTCCCCGCTCTGGCCGCGCAGGGTCAGCGTGCCGATCTGGCGCACCGTCGTCGGATCGAGCCGTGCCGCGGTGCCCGGCCCGATACAGATGGCGGACCCGAGGTCCTTGTTCGCTGCTTCCAGTCGCGCGGCAGCATTGATCGCATTGCCATGCGCGGTGTAGTCGAGCTTACGGCTGCCACCCACGTCGCCGACGATGGCTGGCCCGGTCTCGATGCCGATGCGCGTGCGACCAAGCTGCAGCCGCTGCCCGAGTGGTGACTGGCGCACGTCGTCGGTCGCCTGCAGCAATGCCAGCCCCGCCGCGACCGCGTGCCGCGGGTGGTCTGCCAGTTCGAACGGGGCATTGAAGATCGCATGGATCGCATCGCCGACGATCTTGTCGATCATGCCGCCGTGGTCGGTGACGATGCGTGTCGCGACATCGAAATAGGCGTCGAGCAATGCGACGAGATCGGCCGGTTCGGCGCGTTCGGTCATGCCGGTGAAGCCTTCGATGTCGGTGAACAGCGCGGTGATCTCGCGCATCTCGCCGCGCAGGCGCAGTGCGCTGGGATCGGCGGCGATGCGGCGGACCACTTCCGGTGCCAGGTGCTGTTCGAAGCTGAGGCGCAGCAATCGCGCGCGCCACTCATCGCGCACGAAACGAACCAGCGTGGCCATGGCGAAGGTGACGATCGCGACCAGCGGCGGACCGGCTGGGTCCAGCAGCACCGCAAGACCGGGAACGGCCGCGGCCGCCGCGGCCGTCCACGCAAGACAGACGAGCAACGCGAGCACAGCCGCTGTAGCGGGGCGCAGTCGCGCCGCAAACAGGAGGCAGAGCAAGCCGAGCGATGCAGCGCCGGCCAATTCCGTGAATTCCGCCCAGACCGGCCGGCTGAGCACCTGCCCGCGCAGGATCGCCTCGATGGCTGCGGCCTGGATCTGCACCGATGGCGTAGCCGGCGATGCGGGTGTGACGCGCAGGCCGCCAACCTCCGGGGCGCTGCTGCCGATCAGCACGATCCGTCCGGCGAGCGCGGCGCGCGCCGCAGGTTCCTCGATCAGCCGTGTCGCCGATATCGTGGCCGCAGCCGTAGGCCCCCACAGACGCAACGTCGCGTCGCGGCCAAGCGGCAGCGCGAGGTTGCCGACGATCAGCTCCCCCCTGGGATCGATCAGCAGCGCACTGGCTTCCTGGGCGAGCCGGACCGTCTCGACCGCCAGGCCGGGTCGAACCACGTTGCCCGCCACCACCAACAGCGGAACCCGGCGGATCGGGCCGTCCGGGTCGGCGGCCGCGACCAGGGCACCGAAGCCCTGCGCTGCATTGGCCAGCGCAGCGGATCGGGCCGATGACGCCGTTTGCCCGCCAGATACCCGGCAACGAGACGGTGCCGCGCGACAGGATCGGCGTTGTGGGCAACTCCTGACCGGAATTCGCAGTCTCCAGGACAAACCCGAGCACGGTTGGCACCGCCGACAGGGCGTGTGCCAGCGCCGCATCGCCATCCGGCGAAAATCGATCGCTGCCGGCGAACAGGATGTCGAGCGCCAGCGCGGTGGGGTGGCCGTCGGCGCAGCTGCAACAAGCTCAGCCATACGACTGCGCGGCCAGGGCCACGGTCCGAAACGGGCCAGCGTGGCGCGGTCGATATCGACGATCACCACGCCGGGTCCACCTGCGGTCTGCCGCGGCAGCAGCGGCAACAGCCGGTCGAATGCCCGCTCGCGGAGCGCGTCACGCGCATTGTCGGGTGACAATGCCCACGCGGCCAGCACCACCGCGAGCACGCCCAGTCCCACGAATCCTGGTCGCAGTCCGCGCCTGAGCGTCGCCGCCGACAAAGGCTTCCGCTGCATAAACCAGCCTTCTATCAGCTACCGCCGACGCCGTTGTAGCCGTCATCATCCCTGAGCCCACCCGGATTCCATGCCGGTCACCACGGAGCGCCCTAGGTTGCGAACCGAAACCTGGCTTGTGTCTGTACGGCCTGCTCGGACTGACCCAGAACGGCCTGGTGCCGGTGCTGATGCCTTTGGTCTCTGCCGGAAGCGGCGTCGCCGGTGTGACCTACGCGGCATTCTCGCTTCTCGGTCTGTTCGCCCCTTTTCTGGGGAGTTGGGCCGACCGCAACGGCCGCCATCGCGATCTGCTGATCTGGGGCACGGTCGGGTCGGGCGTGCTGCTGTTGATGTTCGATGCGGCCAATCTCCCGCTGCGCATCATCCTGGCGGCCGGTGCCGGCCTGGGAGTCATGGCGACGACGACAGCCGGCAATGTGCTTGCCATTCAGGGATTTCCGGAAGCGGAGTGGGATACCCGGGTGGCGCTGCTGCAGCGCTATGTCAGCGCCGGCCAGGTGATTGGTCTGCTCGCCGCCGGCCTGCTGGCACACGGCCGTGCGGGCGACGGCTTCGTGTTCGCCGGCGTCGCCCTGCTGGCCGCCGGGGCGCTGGCGTTTGTCTCGGCGCCGGGACGTCGGCCGCGCGACCCCAGCGAGAAGCCCGCCCCCAGGCCGATGATGGGCGGCGACGCCGGCGTATCGGGGCCGCACCATCGCAGCCACCATTTCTCCTGGCGGGAACTCGGGGCGTTCCTCAGCGTGATCAACCGGCCGCTGCGGCAGTTCCTGATCGTCTGGCTGATTGCCTATCCCGCGATGAACGGATTCGCCACGCTGTTCCCCGTGGCGATGACGCGACAGTTCGGTATGGACCCCATCCTGCCATCAAGTGCCTATGCGATCGGTGTCGCCACCAGCCTGCTGCTATACGCGCCGATCGGCGCGGCGACCCATCGCCTGGGCGGCTGGCAAATGCTGATGGCCGGGTTTGGCGCGAGACTTGGGTTGCTGGGTGTGGTTGCCGCGTCGGGCCTGCTGCACGCCGGATGGGTGGGATGGCTGGTGCTGGTCGGGTTCGCGCTGATCCAGCTTGTCTGGCCGCTGCTCGCCGTCGCCGCGAATTCATTGTCGGTGCGGCTGGCTCCAACCGCGCGCGGCGAGAGTGTCGGGTTGTTCAACGCTGCCACCTCGCTGGCCGCATCGGTTGGTTCGGCCTTGGCCGGCGTGATCTACAGTATCGGCGGATTCGCCATTCTTGCCGCGACGGCGTTCGTGGCGGTGGGGGTCGCGTTGGCGCTGGCCGCGGTTTGGCAGGGAAGGCGTGAGGGGTAGGCTGGTAGCGCGGCCGACGCGCGCATGCGGTATACGTCCGCCATATCCGCGAGCACCGCAGGAGACTCGTATGGCTAGCCAACAGCCATCGCCGCTCGGCCGGCTCCCCGACCACAAACTCCTGCTCGGCTTGTTCCTGCCCATGCAACAGGGTGCATGGAGTCCGTCGACGGCGCCGCGTTCCACGTCGTGGACATTCGACTACATCGTGCGCTGCACGACGATGGCGGAACAGCTTGGCTTCGATCTGACATTCGGCCTCGCGCAATGGCTCGGCAAGGGCGGCTACGGCGGCGAGATGCACTTTCGCGAGCACGAGGTGGATCCGATCATCGCCAACGCTGCCCTGGCAGCGCTGACGAAGTCGATTGTGCTGATCAATACCGTCCATGTCCTGTACGCGTGGCACCCGCTGCATCTGGCAAAGTTCGGCGCGGCGATGGACCACATCAGCGGCGGACGGTGGGGCATCAACATCGTCACCGGCTACAAGCCGAGCGAGTATCGCATGTTCGGGCTCGAGCCGATCGAGCACGACCACCGCTACGTGATGGCGGACGAGTTCACCACCATCATGGAGCGGCTCTGGACCGACGATGAGGAGCTTAGTTTCGGGGGAAAATTCTGGAAGACGGAGCGGGCGTTTCTGGCGCCAAAGCCGGGACTGCGGCGCCCGTTCCTGGTCAACGCGGCGTCGTCCGATGCCGGGCTCGACTACGCGGCGAAGCATTCCGACCTGATCTTCATCACCAGTCCGGCCGGCGCCGATCCGGAACAGGCCTGCGCGGCGCTGCCTGCGCACAACGCGAGGATCAAGGCGCTTGCCCGCAAATACCGGCGCGAGGTCAAGACGATCATCAACCCTCACGTCATCTGTCGTGCCACCGAGCAGGCAGCGCGAGCGGCCTATGCAGCAATTCTCGAAAACGAGGATTCGGTCGCCGCCGACAATTTCGTGCGCACCTTCCAGAGCGGCGACACCGCGTCCTGGCGCGGCCACAGCCGCTCGCAGTGGGTGATCGGCGGCAACGTTCATCTGGTGGGCACGCCCGAACAGATCGTGGAGTGGTTCGGCAGGCTGAACCAGGCAGGCTGCGACGGCGTGCAGGTGAATTTCTTCGACTATCTGCCCGATCTCGAGTTCTTTGGCCGGGAGGTCATCCCCCTGATGCGCGAGGCCGGACTGCGTCGCTTCTGAGCCATTGCGCTGGTCGGTGTCGCGTCCTGGCGCTACTCTCGCTGTTCAGTAGGCTGCCAACCGCAGAGAGATGATCCGATCCGATGGACACATTACCAGCACGCTCCGTGACCACGCCGCATAACACCGAGCACTTCGATGTGTTGATCGTCGGTGCAGGAATATCCGGGGTCGGGGGTGCCTATCACCTCACCAAACAATGCCCTGGGACGAGCTTCGTCGTGCTTGAAACGCAGGAGAGTTTTGGCGGGACATGGCTCACCCACCGCTATCCGGGCATCCGGTCCGACAGTGATCTGTACACCTTCGGCTATCGCTTCAAGCCATGGACCAGTGCGCCGATCGCGACGGCAGCCGAGATCCTCAAGTACATGGGCGACGTCATCGACGAGAACGACCTCGGCCCGCATATCCGCTACCGGCACGTGATCTCCTCGGCGCGGTGGTCGAGCAGCGAGAACCTCTGGACCATCGATGCGATCCGGACCGACACCGGCGAAAGCGTCCGTTTCGCCGCGAACTTTCTTTGGATGTGCCAGGGGTATTATCGGCACTCGGAGGGCTACACGCCTGAATGGGACGGTATGGCAGACTTCAAGGGCCGCATCGTTCACCCGCAGACCTGGCCGGACGACCTGGACTACAAGGGCAAGAAGGTGGTCGTCATCGGATCCGGCGCCACCGCGGCGACGCTCATTCCGGCAATTGCGGCCGACTGCGACCATGTCACGCTCCTGCAGCGCTCGCCGACGTATTTCAGGACCGGCCGCAATGCGATCGAGCTCGCGGACGAACTGCGGCAACTGGAAATCAACGAGGAGTGGATCCACGAGATCGTGCGCAAGAAGATCCTGTTCGATCAGGCCGTGTTCACCCGCCGTTCGTTCAGCGAACCGGAAGTGGTGAAGCAGGAACTGCTCGCGGGGGTTCGTGCCTATCTAGGGCCTGACTACGATGTTGCGACGGACTTCACGCCGAACTATCGGCCGTGGCGGCAGCGCATCGCCTTCATTCCGGATGGGGACCTGTTCCAGGGGATCAGCGCCGGCAAGGCGTCGGTGGTCACCGATGAGATCGAACGATTCACGCAAGCCGGCATCCTTCTGAAGTCCGGCAAGCTGCTCGAGGCCGACATCATCATCACCGCCACGGGCTTCAATCTCAACATTCTCGGCGACATCGACTTCACCATCGACGGCGCACCCCTGGTGTTCTCGGATACGGTCACCTATCGCGGCATGATGTTCACCGGCGTGCCCAATCTGGCGTGGGTGTTCGGATACTTCCGCGCGAGTTGGACGCTGCGTTCGGACCTGGTGAGCGACTTCGTCTGTCGCCTGCTCAATCACATGAAGGCCAAAGGCGCCAGGAAGGTCACGCCGGCCCTCCGACCCGAGGACAAGGACATGCCCTTGCTGCCCTGGATCGATCCGGAGAACTTCAACCCCGGCTATCTCATGCGCGGCATGCACCTGCTGCCGAAACGCGGCGATAAGCCCGAATGGCAACACACCCAGGACTACTGGAGCGAGAAGGACGAATTACCGGCCATCGACCTCGATGATCGCGCGTTCGTTTACCGGTGAACTGCCGCTGCGCATCCTATTGTCATCCCCGCGCAAGCGGGGACCCAGGCTCGCGGGCACCGTGCGGCGACCATGGGTTCCCGCGTTCGCGGGAATGACATCGTTGTTGGTGCAGCGTGGTGCCATCGGTCGGCATCATCGGCTTCTGGTATCAGATGTCCTTGACCAGGCGTAACGCGTCGTAGATGGCGGCATGGATGTTACGGCTGGCAACCGCGTCGCCGATGCGGAACAGCAGAAATTGTCCCTCGGGGTTGCGCGTCACGTCCTGGCGTAGGCCGGCCAGAAGTGCCGTGTGATCGACCTCGCCCAGGTTGCGCGACTGCGGGCGAAGGGCGTCGTACAACTCGGTCGGCGGCAACGTCCCGTGTTCCACGACAACCTGATCGACGAGGCGTTCGAACCGTTCCGGACCGTGATCGGAGCCGATCGTCGCACTCAGCGCATTGCCCTCACGCCGCACTGACAGCAGCCGAGCGTTGATGGTGATGCGCACGCCGTGGCGATGGAACGCGGCCGCATACAGGGTGTGGTTCATGCCCCCCATTTCCGGCGCGAAATACCGCTCCGGCGAAACAATCTCCACCGCGCTGCCAGCCTCGGCCAACAGTTCGGCTGTCTGCATCGCCGGATGGCCGCCGTTGTCGTCGAACACCAGCACGCGTGACGCTGGAGCAACCGTGCCCGACAGGATGTCCCAGGTGGAGACGACAAGCTCGCTGCCGCCCTCCAGCACCGCGGTGTTGGGCACGCCGCCGGTCGCCAGGATCACCACGTCGGGGCCCTCGGCCAGCACATCGGATGCGTCCGCATAGGTCGCGAACCGCGGTTGCACACCGGCCGCCTCCAGCCGCTGCATACGCCAGTCGATGATGCCGATCAGCTCTTTGCGTCGTGCCAGGCGACATGCCAGCAGGATCTGTCCGCCTGGCTTGTCCGCTGCCTCGAACAGTGTGACCGCATGGCCGCGCGCGGTAGCGACCCGCGCCGCCTCCAGCCCGCCAGGCCCGGCGCCCACCACGACGATCTTGCGGCGCGGACCCTCGGCACGAGCGGTAACATGCGGCATCGTCGCCTCGCGCCCGGTGGCGGCATTGTGCACGCAGACCGCGTCATTGCCTTCGTAGATACGGTCGAGGCAGTAGGTGGCGCCGACGCACGGACGAATCTCAGCCTCACGCCCCTCGGCCAACAGCCGCCCGATATGCGGTTCGGCGATATGGGCGCGCGTCATGCCGACCATGTCGAGCTTGCCCGCAGCGATAGCGTACCGCGCGGTCGCCACGTCCTGGATGCGTGCCGCATGAAACACCGGGAAGCGTGTTGCCGCCCGCACCTCGCCGGCGAAATCCAGATGCGGTGCCGCGCGCATGCCCTGGATCGGTATCAACCGGGTCAGTGCTGCGTCGGTATCCATATGGCCGCGAATGACATTCAGAAAATCCACCTGTCCGGTCGCCACCATGCGCTTCGCAATCTCGAGTCCTTCCTCGCGCGATAGCCCGATCTCCCAGTCCTCGTCCGCAACCATGCGAACGCCGACAATGAAGCGTGGGTCAGTTGCCGAGCGCACCGCGTCCAGCACCTGCCGGATGAAACGCAACCGGTTATCGAGGCTGCCGCCATAGGCGTCGTCGCGATGATTGGTGGCCGGCGACCAGAACTGGTCGGGCAGGTGGCCGTAGGCTTCAATTTCGATGCCATCCAGGCCGGCCGCCTCCATCCGCGCCGCCGCCGCAGCGTAGTCGGCGACGATGCGTGCGATGTCCCAGTCCTCGACAGCTTTGGGGAACGCGCGATGCGCTGGTTCGCGGACCGGTGATGGCGCCAGCACCGGCAGCCAGTCCGCCTTGTTCCACACTGTGCGTCGGCCGAGATGCGTCAACTGGATCATCACCGCCGTGCCATGCGCATGGCAGTCATCCGCCAGCCGACGCATCCAGGGTACGATCTCATCCTTGTAGGCAAGCAGGTTGCCGAACACGGGCGGCGAGTTCAGGGGATACCACGGCTGACCCCGCGGTCATCGTCAGCGCGATGCCGCCTTTGGCCTTTTCCGCATGATAAAGCCGGTAGCGATCTTTCGGCATGCCGTCCTCGGAATAGAACGGTTCATGCGCGGTGCTGATCAACCGGTTGCGCAGCGTCAAGTGACGGAGCCGGAACGGCTGCAGCAACGGGTCCGTGCTCGGTGCGGTGCTCATTCACTCCGGTCCTGTCAGTCTGCCGGGGCCCATGATGGACCGACCGGCGCACATGATGCCAGACGCTGGGCGTCATTCGCCGTTGTTGCCACGCCTTTGGCCAAGATAAGTCTCCAGAATGCGCGGCGCTCGTGCGAGCGCCGCGCTCTGCCCCTCGGTCACGACCACACCCATTTCCAACACGTAGCCGTAGTCGGAAATCTGCAACGCGGCGCGGACGTTCTGCTCTACCAGCAGGATGGACAGGCCGCGCCGTCGCAAATCGACAAGCACTCGGAAGATGTCTCGCACGAGCAACGGTGCCAGTCCGAGGCTCGGTTCGTCCAGCAGCAGCAGGCGCGGCCGGCTCATCAGTGCGCGGCCGAGCGCGAGCATCTGGCGCTCGCCACCCGAAAGCGTGGCAGCGAGCTGGCGGCGCCGCTCTTCCAGGCGCGGGAAGATCGCGAATACTTCGCGCATCGTCGGAACCATGTCGCGCTCGCCCGCGCGCCGGCGCGGATAGAAGCCCAGGTGCAGGTTTTCCTCGACGCTCATGTCGGTGAACAGCGCACGCTGCTCGGGTACCAGCGTCGCGCCGGATGCGACCATCGTCTCGGTCGAGCCGGCGGACGCGCCCAGATAGCGCACCACTCCGCCGCGTCGTGGCAACAAGCCCATCACCGCGCCCATCAGTGTGGTCTTGCCCGCGCCGTTCGGCCCCACGATGGCGACCATCTGGCCTTCCGCCACCGACAAGGTGATCCCGTGCAGCACTTCCACATGTCCGTAGCCTGCGCGCAATCCGTCCAGGTGCAGCAACGGTGCGGTCAAGCCACGCCGCCCAGATAGGCTTCCTGCACGGCTGGATCGGATTGCACGATCTCTGGCGCGCCTTCGGCGATCTTCTGACCGAAATCCATCACCACAACGCGATCGGCAAGCTGCATGACGAAGTCCATGTCGTGCTCGACCAGCAACACGCCCATGCCTTCCGCACGCAACTGGCGCAGCAAGGTTGCGAGGCGTTGCTTTTCCTCCAACCGAAGCCCGGCGGCGGGTTCGTCCAACAGCAGCAACCGCGGGTGCAGGCAGAGCGCGCGCGCAACCTCGACCACACGCTGCTGACCCAGCGGCAGATCGCCTGCCGGCACATCCAGCAGCTTGCCGAAACCGACACGAACCGCCTGCGCGCGCGCCTCGGCGAGAAGCATTGCTTCTTCGGCGCGATCCAGCCGCAGCATTGAGCGCAACAATCCGGCATGGCCCGACAGGTGCGCCCCGAGCGCGATGTTCTCCAGCACGCTGCGGTTTGGCAGCAGCTTCACGTGCTGGAACGTGCGTGCGACGCCGAGCGCGGCGATACATCGGCTAGGCAGATGATCGGCGGAGGCACCGAACAGGCGCATATGCCCGGAACTGGGCAGAAGCACGCCGCTGACAATGTTGAACAGCGTCGTCTTGCCCGCACCGTTCGGGCCGATCAGGGCGACGATCTCGTTGGCATGGACAGCGAGGCTGACGTCCCGGTTGGCCGCCAACCCACCGAAATTGCGTGAGATCGACTCGAGTGCGAGCAACTCCGCACCTGGCGCTCCCGCACTGGATGGTCTGGGCAACGGTGGTACTTCGTCATCCGCGCCAGCCATCGCTTTGTTTTGCGGTGTGCGTCGTCGTGACACGCGCGCCAGCAATGGCAGCAGCCCTTCCGGTGCCCGTTGCAGCAACAGGATCACGACGGCGCTGAATACCAGCGCCTCGAAGTCGCCGGCGCGCCCGGTGATGCGCGGAATCCAGTCATTGAACTGATCGCGCAGCACCACGACGACCGCCGCGCCGACCGGAGCACCCCACAAGGAACCAACGCCGCCGATGATAGCCATGAACAGGTAGTCGATGCTGGCGCCCAGGCTGAACGGCGTCGGGCTGATGAACCGCTGGAAATGCGCGAACAGAAATCCCGCGATACCGGCGTACAGCGCGGCCACGACAAACACCTCTCGGCTAAGCCGCGCGGTGTCGATCCCGACGCTGTCGGCGATCAGCCGTGCGCCGTTCAACGTGCGGATGGCGCGGCCCATCCGGCTGTCAAGCAGGCAGCCGGACATCGCCGTCAGGATCGCAACGGCTGTCCAGATCACCCCAAGGTTGACGCGCCGGCTCTCGGCCGAGAGCGGGCCGATACGCAGAGGCGGAATGTCGCCGATGCCGTTGAACCCGTGCAGCAGCGGCAGCGTTCCGAACAACGCGTAGAAGCTGATGCCCCATGCCACCGAAACCAGCGCCAGGAAATGACCGGATAGCCGCGCCGTGACCAGGCCGAGGAGCCAGGCGGTCGTGCCGGTGACGGCAAGCCCGACGGCCAGACCCAGGATCGAAGGCATGCCCGCGAGTTTGGTCAGCAGCGTGGTGGCATAGGCAGCGAGGCCGACGAAGCTCGCCTGTCCGAACGATGTCTGACCGCTCACACCAGTGAGCAGCACCAGACCGAGCGCAACCAACGTGGCAAGACCGACATAGCCGAACAGCGTGACATAAAACTCCGGCAACCAGGCGGGGATCAGCACGATGCCGACAACCGTCGCGACCACCGCGAGGCCGCGTTTCGCGCTGGGCGTCACGCCCGATCCTCAGGCGAACCGCTGCGCAACGAGAGCCAGACCAGGATCGGGATCAGCAGGGTAAATACGATCACCTCGCGATATGCGCTTGCCCAAAAGCTGCCGAGCGATTCGAGCACGCCTACCAGCAATGCGCCGGCAGCGGCCATTGGATAGGAGATCAGGCCGCCCATGATTGCCGCAACGAAACCCTTGAGTCCGATGTCGAAGCCGGCATCGTAGGAGAGCGGCGTCACCGCGCCGATCAGCACGCCGGCCAGCGCCGCGATGAACGATGCGAGGCCAAAAGCCAGTGCGCCGCTGGCTCCGGCATCGATCCCCACCAACCGTGCACCCAATCGATCGGAGGCCGCGGCACGCAGCACCTTGCCGTGGATGGTCGCGCCAAAGAACCAACGCAGGCCGACCACCAGAGCGGCGCAGCAGACCACGACGGCCAGCGACTGGCCCGAGACATTCAGAACGCCGATGTCGAAGCTGGCGTCGGTCAGTGCCGGGGCGGTGGCTTCCTCCGGCCCGAAGAACACCAGGCCAAGGCCGATCAACACGAAATGCAACGCCATCGCCAGGATCAGCAGCGCGAGCACCGAGGCGTCGGCGATCGGGCGGAACGCGAAGCGCCAGATCAGCGGGCCCATTGGCGTGACGATGGCGAGAGCAAGCAATATTGAGATCGCGGGCATCTGGCGTGGCGCCAGAAACAGTGCGGCCGCCGTTACCGCGAGCGGATAGACGCCCCAAATCAGCACGCCGCGCAACGCCGCGCGCCGTCCGCCGAACAGCGATGCGACCAGCGCCATCGCCGCGACCGCATCGAGCAGCCAGAGCGTGCCGGGAAGGTGGCCCGATTGCAGCGTACCAGCGGTCAGCGTACCGAACGCCAGCAGGTCGCCCTGCGGGACGAAGATCACCCGTGTCACCGAGAACACGATCAGCAGTCCGATCGCCAGCAGCAGATAGATCGCGCCGGTGGTGATGCCGTCCTGCAGCAGTGCGAGGAAGACGAACAGGTCCACGCGGCGACCCGGCGGGATCGGCGCCTAGCGGATGGCCCGCCAGGCGCCGTCGCTCACCTGCACCAGCACCGCAGCGCGTTCGTCCTGACCGTTATGATTGGTCGGCGACATGGTGTAGATGCCGCTTACGCCCACCAGTTCGTGGGTCTTTTCCAGCGCGTCGCGCAGCGCTACACGGAATTCCTCGGTGCCAGGCTTGGCCGCTTGCAATGCGATGGGAATCGCGTTCTTCAGCAGCAGAAATGCGTCAAAGCTGTAGCCGGCGAACGGGCTCACGCTCTGTGGCCCAAACTTCTTCCCATAATCGGCCATGAACGCGGTTGCCACCGGCTTGATTGCGTTGTCGTCAGCCAACTGGTCGTAGACCACCAACGGCGAGGTAACGGCGATCACGCCCTCGACCGCCGATCCGCCCACCTTGATGAAGGCCGGGCTGACGATGCCGTGGTTGCCGTAGATGCCGCCCTTGAAGCCGCGATGGCGCAGCGCGACAACGGGCAGGGCGGCCGGCGTTGCCGAGTTGCCCATCATGATCGCCTGCGGATGCACGCTCATCAGCTTCAGCGCCTGAGCCTCCACCGACGTATCGGTGCGGGCGTAGCGCTCGTCGGCAAGGATGGCGATCCCGCCGGCCTGGGCGGACGTCTTGGTCGCAGCCAGCACCTGATCGCCCCAGCCGTCGGCGAAGCCGATATAACCGATGTCCTTCACCTCGTGCTGCTGCATGTACTTGAAGACGGCGGCCACCATCAACGACAGCGGCTGCGCATCGTTGAACGTGTAGGGCTGCTTCGCCGGATCATACTCGTAGGGCGCCATGGCGATCATCGGGATGTGCGCCTGGTTTGCGAGTGGCGCCACCGCTGCGTCCGAAGCGAACAGCGATGGACCGATGAAGGCGTCCACGTGGTCCTCGGAAATCATCTTCTGTGCGATGGTGAATGCGGTGTTGGCATCAGTCGCATCGTCACGGATGATGTATTCCACCTTCTGTCCGGCGATCTCGCTGGGGAAGAAGTCGAACGCACCCTTGTAGCCGACACCCATCGCCGCGCCGGGACCGCTGATCGACAGGATGGCGCCGATCCTGATCTGCGCCTGACCCGCCACCGATCCGCCGAGTATTCCCGCGGCCATGGCGGCCGCGAACAGACGCGCTTTCATTCGATACTCCCTGCTGACGGATCGCCCGGATACATTGCGCACGCGAGCGGGATTATTTCAGGCGAGGACAGCTTTGGCGTCAAGGTCCTGGAGGATGCCAGGGCGGCAGAACGGCGGTCGCCTCGATCTCCACCATCGCGTCCGGTTCCACCAGTTGCGACACGCCGATCACCGACATGGTTGGAAAGTGCCTGCCGATGACGCGACGATACGCCGTTCCGATGGTCGCCTGGCTGTCGCGATACGCGCGCAGGTCGGTGACGAACCACGTGAGCCGCACCAGATGCCGCGGCTCGGCGCCGGCCTCCGCGAGTAGGGTGACGATGTTGGACAGTGCCTGCCCAACCTGGTTGGCCAGGCCTTCCGCGAATCGGCCCTGCGAGTCCCAACCTATCTGACCGGCCAGGAAGATGGTCTCGCCGCCTGCGACGATCCCGTTCGCATAGCCGCGAGGACGGCCCCAGGATGACGGTTGCAGGACGCGCTGGCCGGTTTCGCTTCGATCGCTCATTCAATCGCCCCTGAATTCGGGCCGGCGTTTGCCGGCGAAAGCATCGAAGGCACGGCGAAAATCCTCGGTCGCCATGCAGATCGCCTGCGCCTGGGCTTCCGCGTCGATCGCGCCCTCGACGTCCATGCTCCACTCCCGGTGCAGCATCGCCTTGGTGACGGCGTGCGCGAAGGTGGGGCCGTCGGCGAGCGACGCAGCCATCGACTGCGCTGCGGCCAGCACTTGCCCCGGCGCATGGAGTGCGTTGAAGAAGCCCCAGCGTTCGCCTTCCTCGCCGGTCATCGAGCGGCCGCTGTAGAGCAGTTCGGACGCGCGGCCCTGGCCGATGATGCGCGGCAGGATCGCGCATGCTCCCATGTCGCATCCCGCCAGCCCAACGCGGCTGAACAGGAACGCGGTGCGGCTTTCTGCGGTGCCGTAGCGGAGGTCCGCGGCCATCGCCAGAATCGCACCCGCGCCGGCGCACACGCCCTCCACCGCAGCGATGACGGGCTGCGGGCAAACGCGCATCGCCTTCACCACGTCGCCTGTCATCCGCGTGAATGCGAGCAGCTCCGGCATCTTCATGCGGGTGAGCGGCCCGATGATCTCGAACACATCGCCGCCGGAACAGAAATTGCCGCCGGTGCCAGTGATGACCACTACCTTGATGGCCGGCTCGTGCGCCAATGCACGGAACGTATCGCGCAACTCGGCATATGATTCGAAGGTGAGGGGGTTCTTCTTTTCGGGCCGGTCGAGCGTTATGGTCGCGACCTTGCCCGCCACCTCCCAACGGAAATGCGTCGGTTGTTGCAGCATATCGTCACACCTCTCCGCACGCGACGGCGATCGCCTGCCCGGTCATCGCACTGGCATCTGGCCGGCACAGGAATGCGACTGCTTCCGCGACTTCTTCCGGCCGGACCAGCCTGCCTGCGGGATTGCCCGATGCCAACAACTTGCGTGCCTCGTCCGGCGAGCGTCCGCCGGCGGCAGCTATGGTCGCTACCGAGCGCGCCACCATGTCGGTGTCGGTGAACCCGGGGCAGACGGCATTGACGGTAATCCCGTCTTTCACGGTCTCCAGCGCCAACGCGCGCGTGAACCCGACCAGCGCGTGCTTGGCCGCGACATAGGCAGTGACGTAGGCGTAACCTTTCAGACCCGCAGTGCTGGCGACGTTGACGATGCGCCCGAAACCGCGCGCGCGCATGCCGGGCAGCACGACCTGGCTGGCGACGACCGCGGACAGCAGGTTCACCTCCAGCATGGCGCGGAAGTCGATTACGGTGTGCTTCGCGAACGGCTTCGAGATCGCCCCGCCAGCATTGTTCACCAGGATATCGACCTGACCGAACGAGACCACCGCATCGCGCAGTGCCGCGTGGTCGGTGACATCGGCCACGGCGTGGCGCGCACCGAGTTTGGCGGCAGCCTGTTCCAGCGCGCTTACATCTCGGCCGATCAGCGCGACGGCAGCGCCATCGGCGGCAAGCCGGCGCGCGATCGCCAGTCCAATTCCCTTGGCTCCCCCGGTTACGAGTGCCGTGTAACCACGCAAGGGGGCGTTCATATCACCGCCGAATAATCCGTATCCGCGCGCCGGACCAGGCGCTCGATCTGCGCCTTGCCCGCCAGATATTGCCGCGGCCACCACTGCTCGCCGTAACCCAGTCCAGCGGCGGCGCGCAGTGCGAAGTGCGGGTCCGACAGGTGTGGGCGCGCTAGCGCACACAGATCGGCGCGGCCGGCGGCGATGATAGCATTCAGATGATCCGGTTCGGTGATGTTGCCCACCGCCATCGTCGCAACACCGGTCTCGTTGCGTATGCGGTCGGCAAACGGCGTCTGGAACATCCGCCCATACACGGGCTGTGCCCGGATCGAGGTCTGACCGGCGGATACATCCATCAGGTCCACGCCTTCCCGCTTGAACGCGCGGGCGATCTCGACCGCATCGTCGGCGGTGATGCCGCCATCGACCCAGTCGGTCGCCGAGATACGCACCGACATCGGCTTGTGCGCGGGCCACGCGTCGCGCATGGCACGAAACACCTCCAGCGGGAAGCGCAGGCGGTCCTCCAGCGACCCGCCATGCGCGTCCGTGCGCTGGTTGGTCAGCGGCGATATGAACGCTGACAGCAGGTAACCGTGCGCGGCGTGCAGTTCGATCATGTCGAATCCCGCCTCGGCGCCGAATCGCGCGGCGGACACGAAAGCGTCGCGCACGGCGTTCATATCGTCTTGCGTCATCGGGCGGGGGATCTGATTGCGTGGGCTCCAGGCGACCGGAGAAGGCGCGATCACCTCCCAGTTCGCTTCGGCGAGTGGCGCGTCCATCTCCTCCCAGCCGAGCTGGGTCGAACCCTTCGGGCCGGAATGGCCAAGCTGGAGGCAGAACTTCGCGTCCGATTGCGCGTGCACGAACTCGACGATGCGCGCCCACGCCGACATCTGCTCGACCGACCATAGCCCCGCACAGCCAGGCGTGATGCGACCCTGTGGCGTGACGCAGACCATCTCGGTAAACACCAGTCCGGCGCCGCCCAGCGCGCGGGCACCGAGATGCACCAGATGAAAGTCGTTGGGCATGCCGTCGCGGGCGCTGTAGGTCGCCATCGGCGAGACCACGATGCGGTTGCCAAGCTGCATCTCGCGCAGTCGAAACGGCAGGAACATCGGCGGGATCGCACGGTTTGCCGGATGTCCCGCGCGATCGGCCAGCCAACGTTCCATCCCATCGAGCCATGGCCGGTCACGCAGGCGAAGATTCTCGTGGCTGATGCGCTGACTGCGTGTCAGCAGGGAATAGGCGAATTGTTCCGGCTCCAGGTGCGCGTAACGCGCCACGTTCTCGAACCATTCGGTGGAGTTGCGCGCCGCGGACTGGACGCGCAGCACTTCGACCTTGCGTTCGGCCTCATAGGCGGCAAGCGCGGCGGGTACGTCTGTGCCGTGCGTGTCGAAGGCGCGTGCCAGCGAGATCGCATCCTCCAGCGCCAGCTTAGTGCCGGAGCCGATGGAGAAATGCGCGGAATGCGCCGCATCGCCCACCAGCACGATGTTGCCCATGACCCAGGTCTCGTTGGTCACGCGCGGGAAGTTGAGCCATTGCGAGCCACGCAAATGGCTCATGTTCGCCAGCAGCCGGTGTCCGTCCAACCAGGGTGCGAACAACCGCTCGCAGAAGGCGATTGTGTCGGCGGCATCGAGCTGATCGAGCCCTGCCGATCGCCAGTTCGGTTCTGTGGTCTCGACAATGAATGTGGAGGTGTCGCGGTTGAAGCGATAGGCGTGCGCCTGGAACCAGCCGAACTCGGTCTCCACAAAGATGAAGGTGAATGCCTCGAACATCCGGTGGGTGCCGAGCCAGACGAACTTGTTCCGCCTGAGGTCGATCTTCGGTCTGAAGTGCGCCGCATGGCGGCTGCGGATCCTGCTGTTGATGCCGTCCGCGGCCACGATCAGGTCGGCGCCGGGTAATTCGGCGATGTCGTCCACCTCGCGCTGGAAGATCAGTTCCACGCCCAGCGCGGCGGCGCGGCGTTGCAGGATGCTCAGCAGATGCCTGCGTTCGATGCCGCAGAAACCGTGACCGCCCGAGGTGATCACCCGGCCCTTGAAGTGGATGTCGATATCGTCCCAGTGCGCGAAGCTGTCGAGGATCTCCTGCTTGGACGGCGGATCCGCACCCTCCAGGTTGCGCAACGTCTCGTCGGAGAACACCACGCCCCAGCCGAAGGTGTCGTCGGCACGATTGCGTTCGATCACAGTGATCCGATGCGACGGATCGCGCTGCTTCATCTGGATCGCAAAGTACAGGCCTGCCGGCCCGCCGCCCGCGCAAACGATCCGCATCGGTGACATCGCCCTCTGGTCGGCATCTTATATCTGACCTAATTTGCGCCGAACAGGCCAGCAGCACTGCCGGTGAGCGTGCGCGGGCGGAGGTATGTGATGCTGGGACCATCGGCGCATCTGGATACGTTCACCCGGGACAGGCTGCCGCCACCGGACCAGTGGCCGGAACTGCTGCTCGACGGGTTCAATTATCCGGAATACCTGAACGCCGGGGTGGAACTCACCGACGCAATGGTCCGGAAGGGCTTCGGCGACCATACCGCCTTGATCGGCAACGGCCGTCGCCGCACCTACAAGGAGTTGACCGACTGGAGCAATCGCATCGCGCACGCTCTGGTCGATGATTTCGGGATCAGGCCAGGCAACCGCGTCCTGATCAGGTCAGCCAACAACCCCGCCATGGTTGCCTGCTGGCTGGCGGCCACCAAGGCTGGCGCCGTCGTGGTCAACACGATGCCGATGCTGCGCTCGGTGGAATTGACCAAGATCGTCGACAAGTCGGAGGTCTCGCTGGCGCTCTGCGATACGCGGCTGATGGACGAACTGGTCATCTGTGCGAAGGACAGTGCTCACCTGAAGACCGTCGTCGGCTTCGACGGGACCGCCAACCACGATGCCGAACTCGACCGCCTGGCGCTCGACAAATCGGTCCGGTTCGAGGCCGTAGCCACAGGACGCGACGATGTCGCGCTACTTGGCTTCACGTCGGGTACGACAGGAGAGCCGAAGGGGACGATGCACTTCCATCGCGACCTGCTGATGATCGCGGACGGCTACGCGAGGGAAGTCCTCCGGGTGACGCCGGATGACGTGTTCGTCGGCGCGCCGCCACTGGGATTCACCTTCGGACTGGGCGGCCTGGCAATTTTTCCGCTCCGCTTCGGTGCGGCCGCGACACTGCTGGAGAATGCCTCACCGGCGAACATGATCGAGATCATCCAGAATTTTGGGGCAACGATCAGCTTCACCGCGCCGACCGCCTATCGCGCCATGCTGCAGGCAATGGACCAAGGCGCCGATCTCTCGTCGCTCCGCATCGCGGTGTCCGCCGGTGAGACGCTGCCTGCACCTGTGTTCGACGACTGGGTGCGCAAGACCGGCAAGCCGATTCTGGATGGCATCGGTGCCACGGAAATGTTGCACATCTTCATCACGAATCGCATTGACGACATGGCCCCGGGCACGACGGGCAAGCCTGTGGCCGGATACCAGGCGCGGATCGTCGATGACGACATGAAGGAACTGCCGCGCGGCACGGTCGGTAATCTGGCGGTGCGCGGGCCGACCGGTTGCCGCTATCTTTCGGACCAGCGTCAACTTGTCTATGTCCGCAACGGGTGGAACCTGACAGGCAATTCCTTCACCCAGGATGAAGCCGGCTATTTCCATTACGTGGCGCGCTCGGACGACATGATCATTTCATCCGGCTACAACATCGCTGGGCCCGAGGTCGAAGTCGCCTTGCTCACCTGCGCCGACGTCAAGGAGTGTGCGGTCATCGGCGCGTCCGATACCGACCGCGGCTGGATCGTCCAGGCGCATGTCGTGCTGGCCGAAGGTGTCGCACCCGACGACGCGACACGGCAACGTTTGCAGGATCACGTCAAGGCGACGATCGCGCCGTACAAATATCCGCGTTCGGTGAAGTTCGTGGATGCGCTGCCGAAGACCGAGACCGGTAAAATCCAGAGGTTCCGGTTGAGAACCTAGTGCTTAGATGCAATCGGATGACTTGCCGGCGCTGCAAATCACGTCATTCCCGCGCAAGCGGGAACCCAGGGTCGAGCCCGTGCTGGTGCCCCTGGGTTCCCGCTTGCGCGGGAATGACACAGGGGGGCGGTACTTCACCGGTCCCCGCAACCAGATAGATGGCCGGTTCGCGCCGGACTTGATGCCGCACCTCCCGCGGAGAATACTACGTGCGAACGTCAAATGCGGGGGAACAGGCAATGCCACACATGATCGACCGTCGGTCGCTTCTGACCGTCGCTGCAACGGCCGGTGCCGCGCTGGCGATGCTGCGGCCCCGCGCCGGCCTGAGTGCCGCGCCGAACCTGAAGACCGTCAGTCCCGGCGTGCTGACCGTGGCAATGAACGGCGACATGCCGATGACCAGCATCAAGGACGGCAAGTTGATCGGCACCGACGGCGAGATGATCGTCCTGATCGCGCAGAAGCTTGGCCTCGAGGTCAAGCCGGCCTTGATGGAATGGTCGGCCACGGTGGAAAGCGTGCGCACCGGTCGCACCGACATCATGCTCGGCAACATGGGCTGGACGCCGACGCGGGCGAAGGTGCTGGCGATTACCGACGCGATCTACTACGCTGGCACGTTCGGCACCATGAAGCATGATAACCCGCTCACGAAGCTCGCCATCGGTGACATGAAGGGACACAGCATCGGGACCGTCACCGGCTTCACCATCGTCCCGGAGATGAAAAAGGTGCCGGGCACCACCGACGTCAAACTTTATGACACCAGCGATGCCTGTATCCGCGATGTCGTCGCTGGACGGCTGGATTTCGCGATGCTCGATCCGCCGACGGTGGACTACATGATCCTGCAGAATCCAGGTTGGGGATTGAAGCAGATCCCGGTGGTGCACGACGATGCGTTTACGCAGCTCACCAGCAAGCAGCACACCGTGATGGGTATGAATCAGGACAACCACGATCTGTTCGACGCGGTCAATGCCGGCGTTGCCTGGCTGTGGAAGTCCAAGACCAACGCTCAGATGCTGGCGAAATACGGCGTCGCCAACCCCGATTATCTCGTCCCGCCGGAGACCAATCCCCGGATCGGGGTGGATCGCGACGCTCAGAGCAACGTCATCGGCCCCGGCGGTCATACGCCCAGGGATTTCTCGGCGCTGTTTGCCTGAGCGATGCCGGATGACGTAGGCCGGCGTCCGCTGCTGCGAATCGTCGGCCTGCACAAGCGGTTTGGCACGCTGGAGGTTCTGCGTGGCGTGGACCTTCAGGTGCTGGCCGGCGAAAAGCTGTCGATCATCGGCCCGTCGGGATCGGGAAAGACGACCTTGCTGCGCTGCATCAACTGGTTGGAGCGCCCAAGCGACGGCGAGATCCTGATCGACGACCAGCCGATCGGCGAAACACGATCCGGCGATCGGCGCGTCGAGATGCGCGATGTCGAACTCGCGCGCATGCGGGCGCGCATCGGCATGGTGTTCCAGCGCTTCAACCTGTTCCCGCATCTGACCGCCCTGGACAATGTCGCCATCGGTCCGATCAAGGTGCTGCGTCAGCCGAAGCAGGAGGCGCGACGTGAGGCCAGAGCGCTGCTCGACAAGGTCGGGCTTGCGCATAAGTGCGACGTCTATCCGGATATGCTGTCGGGCGGCCAGCAGCAGCGTGTTGCGATCGCCCGCGCGCTGGCGATGCAGCCCACGCTGATGCTGTTCGACGAGGCGACCTCCGCGCTCGATCCCGAGTTGGTGGGCGAGGTGCTGACGGTGATCCGCAGGCTCGCCGCGGAAGGCATGACGATGATCATCGTCACGCACGAAATGCAATTTGCCGAGGACATATCCGATCGGGTGATCTTCATGGATCATGGGCAGATTGTGGAGCAAGGACCGCCGCATCAGATTTTTCGCGCGCCCGCGGAGACCCGCACGCGGGAATTTCTGCGCGCGGTCATCGACCGGCAGGTCTATTCGGCGGAAACCGCATGAGCGGCGGTCCGTGGGAGCGGTTCGCGGCGCAGTTTCCGGAGTTGATGGATACCCTGCTGTTGGGTGTCGAGATGACCATCATCGTCACCTTCGGCGGATTCGTGGTGGCGATGATCCTGGGAATGGCGGGCGCCTTGCTCCGCAACGCACGAACGGCGCCGGTCCGCTTGCTCGGCACGCTCTACGTGGACATCTTCCGCTCGGTGCCGGTGCTGACGCAACTGTTCATCATCTATTTCGGTCTGGCCGAACTGGGTGCGAAGCTGGACCCGATCCCCGCGGCGATCATTGGCTTCGGTATCAACGGAGGCGCCTATCTGACCGAGGTGTTCCGTGCGGGTATCGAAGCAATACATCGTGGCCAGAACGAAGCAGCGCTTGCGATCGGCATGACGCGCGCCCAGGCACTGCGGGTCATCGTGCTGCCGCAGGCCGTGCGCGTTGTGCTGCCGCCGCTGGGCAACTTCGCGATCGGTCTGCTCAAGGACACCTCGGTGGCCTCGTCTGTTGCTGCACCGGAACTAAGCTTCCGGGCGCATATGCTGGTCGACCAGACCTATCTGAGCACGCAGATCTACCTGACGGTCGCGGCGCTGTACCTCGCCATGAGCCTGCCGCTCGCGTATGTGGTCCGCAAGCTGGAGCGACGCATGTCGCGGGGCCGGTTGGCGTGACCTGGACGGACTTATTCGAGTGGCTGCCGCAGCTTCTGGTCGCCGCGGGCGGCACGCTGAAGATGACAGCGCTGGCCTACGCGCTGGCAGTTATTGCCGGTCTTTTGATCGCGCTGGCGCGGACTTCGCGGCGTCGCGCCGTATCCGCCGTCGCGACGTGTTACGTCGAGCTGATCCGTGGCACGCCGGCGCTGACCCAGCTCTTCCTGATTTATTTCGGTCTCGCCTCGGCCGGCATCGTCCTGCCCGCGTTCACCGCGGCGGTCGTCGGCCTTGGCCTGAACTATGCCGCATATATGTCGGAGGTGTACCGCGCCGGCATCGCCGCAGTGCATCGCGGACAGCGCGAGGCCGCACTGGCCATCGGCATGACCAACGCGCTCGCGATGCGCAACATCATCCTGCCGCAGGCGGTGCGCATCGTCGTCCCGCCGATGGCCAACTATGCCGTGTCGCTGCTGAAGGACACGTCGGTCGCGTCGCTCATTTCCGCTCCGGAGCTCATGCTGCGCGCGCGCGATCTCAGCAGCGAGTATTTCATGCCGATGGAACTCTATGTTCTGGCGGGCGTGATGTATCTGGTAATGGCCTATCCGTTGGCGAAGGGCGCGCGCTATCTGGAGCTGCGCATGGGCCAGGGGCGGATCGCAAGCTGACAGCGAGGAGGTTGGGATGATCGACGCGGTGGAATGTGTGGTGATCGGGTCAGGGGCGTTGGGGTCCAGTGTGGCGTTTCATCTGGCGAAGGCCGGCAAGCAGGTCGCCTTGCTCGACAAGCATGCGCTCGGCTCGCAGACCTCGCCGCGGGCGGCCGGACTTACCTCGCAGGCGCGCGGCACCGATCTGATGACGCAACTGGCCAAGCGCGCCGTGCACAAGATCGAGGCTTTCGAGCAGGAGACCGGCGAGCAGATCGTGTTCCATCAGCCTGGCGCACTGAAGATCGCGCGGCTGCCGGAACACGTCGAGCAGCTCGAGGGCGAGGTGGTGCGCGGCCGGCGCATGGGCACCGGGATCGAGATGATCTCCCCGGAGGAGGCGCGGGCGAAAAATCCGTTCCTCAACACGACCGGCATTCTCGGCGTGATCTATTCGCCGACCGATCTCTATCTGGAGCCGTCGCAGATTCCCAACGGCTATGCGCGCGCGGCGAACCGACTTGGCGTGACGATGCTGCCGCACACGCTGGTGACCGGAATCACCACGCACAACGGCGTGGTCAACGGTGTGGAGACGGAGCAGGGGACAATACGCTGCGAGACGGTGGTGGATGCCGCCGGCGCCTGGTTGCGCTCGGTGGCGGCGCTTACCGGTGCGAAGGTCGCGGTGGTGCCGACGCGACACCAGTTGCTGATCACCGAGCCGATCGATGGCGTCGACGCGATGCAGCCGATCACCCGTATCATCGATGTGAATGTATATGCGCGACCGGATGAGGGTGGACTGATGCTCGGCGGCTACGAGCAGAATCCGCTGCAGTACGATGCGCGCGCCCTGCCACCGCGGTTCGATATCGCCGACCTGCCGCTCGATCTCGGCGTCCTGCGCGGATTTGCCGATGCCGTGCGTGAGCAGTTGCCGATCTTCCAGCGCGTGCCCGAGCAGATCAAGCTGCGCGTGCATCGCGGCGGACTGCCGACGATGACCGCCGATGGCGAACACACCGTCGGGCCGGTGCCCGGGATTCGGGGACTGTACGTTGCCGGTGGATGCTGCGTCGGTGGATTGTCGATCTCGCCGGCGATCGGCGAGGTATTGGCCAGTTGGATCACCGACGGCGCGCCGCCCATGGATCTGTCGCCGCTGGCGCCCGGACGCGAGGGCGGATTGAGCGAGGACACGCTCAAGGCAGCCTCCCGGCTGCAGTATGCGCATCACTACTGGGAGCACATGCCAACGACATAGGGGCGGTGGCTCGTTACATCTTCTTGCCGATCGTCCAGCCGCCATCGATGGTCAATATGGTGCCCGTGATGAAGCTGTTGGCCTCGTCGGCCAGGAACAGGATCGCGTTGGCGATCTCGCGCGGTTCCGCCCAGCGGCCCAGGGCATGAATATCGCGGATCACCTGCGCCTGGTCCGGGTCCTGGAAGTAGCGTTCGGTCAGCGGTGTGCGCACCACGCCGGGAGCAACCGCGTTGACGCGTATGCCCTTCTCGCCAAGTTCCAGCGCCATCTGACGCGTCAGGCCAACGACGCCGTGCTTCGACGCGGTATATGCCGCCCGTTTCGGTGCGGCCATCAGCCCCAGGGTCGATGCCAGATTGACGATCTGTCCTTTCCGGTCCTGCTGTACCAGGCGACGCGCAAAGGCTTGGCTGGTCAGGAAGGTACCGGAGAGATTGACCGTGATGACCCGTTGCCATTCCTCGAATGACAGATCGAGCACGCTGACGATCTCGCGGATACCGGCGGAGTTGACCAGCACATCGAGCCGGCCGAGCGACGATTCCGCTGCACTGACGAATTGCGAGGCGGATGCCGGGTCGGCCACGTCGACATGGAAGGCATGCGCCTCGCCCTTCCGTCGGCGAACTTCCGCGACAGTGGCCTCGGCGTGTTCCAGATGCCGATCGCCAACCGCAATGCGGGCACCTTCCTCCGCCGCCGCAAGGCAGACCTGCTGGCCGATGCCACTGCCACCACCGGTGACCAATACCCCGCGATCCTGAAAGCGCATTCTTCCCTCCTGACGGTGTGGTGACACAATGAGCCGACATACGGCTGGACACGACCAAATTCCGATATTGCTCACCGATGGCACTGCGCTTCGGCAGCAAAGATGTCATTCCCGCGAACGCGGGAACCCAGGGGGATCGTACGGTGCCTGCGGTCCTGGGTCCCCGCTTGCGCGGGGATGACGATAGGATGCACCGGTCGCATGAGTCATTGACTGTGAGATTCAGTATAATTGGAGGAGGACGCCATAGCCATTCCGGCCACTTCCGAATACGGTGCTTCGTCCGACGCGTCGGCCACCGGTATGGGAGAGATATGATATGACTGAAACCACCACCGAACGGCGGAACCTGTTCCGGGTCGGCGGTGCGGGGCTGGGGCTGATCGCTGCCGGCGCCTTGTTGGATGCGCCGCGTGCGGCAGCCCAGGCCGCTCCCACCAGCCTGCTGCGGACGGTCCTGGACCGCGGCAAGCTGATCGTCGGAACCGGTTCGACCAACCCTCCCTGGCATTTCGAGGACGACAAGGGCCAACTCACCGGCATGGACATCGCGATGGCGCGCATCCTCGCCAAAGGCCTGTTCGATGATGAAACCAAGGTCGAATACGTCCGCCAGGAGGCCAATGCCCGCATTCCCAACATCACCACCGGCAAGGTCGATGTGGTGATCCAGTTTATGACGGTCTCACCTGCGCGCGCACAGTTGGTCGCGTTCTCGCGGCCCTATTACGTCGAGGGCGCGGCCCTGATGACCGCGCCGAAATCCAAGTGGCAGACCTACAAGGACCTGCAGGCGGCGGGCAAGCAGGTCCGTGCCTCAGTATTGCAGAACGTGGATGCCGACACGCTGGTGCACAATGCCCTGCCGGATGCGCAGGTGATGCAGCTCGACAGCCAGGCCAACGTGATGCAGGCGGTCACCGCCGGCCGCGCGGACGTCGCGGTGGTCGATGCGTCCACCGTGAAGTGGCTGGTGAAGAAGAACCCCGGCGACTACACCGATCCCGGCTACGCCTACGAGGCGCAACTGTACAGCGCCGCGGTGCGGCAGGGCGATCCGGACTGGCTCCACTGGATCGACACCTGCTTCAACGTCGCCATGCACGGCCATCAGCCGGAGATCTACACCGCCGCGTTCGAGGAATTCTTCGGCGAAAGGCCGCCGGTGCAGAAGCCCGGATTCCCTCCGTTCTGACTTGAACTATCATCTCAACTATAACTTCATCTGGAAGTATTTCGATCAACTCGCCTGGGGCTTGGTGCTGAGCCTGGAACTGGCGGCGATCGGCATTCTTATTGGATGCGTCATCGGGCTGGTCCTTGCGGTGGTGTCGCATGGCGCCCGCCGCCCGGTGCGCTTCCTGGTTGGCGCCTACGTCGAATTCATCCGCAACGTGCCGCTGTTGCTGCTGGTTTATCTGGTGTTCTATGGCATCCCCAGCGTTGGCGGCTTCGCCTACGATGCCACCACCAGCTTTACCATGACGCTGGCGATCTACGCCGGCGCCTATCTGGTGGAGGTGTTCCGTGCCGGGCTGGATGCGATCCCCAAGGGACTGATCGATGCCGGCTGCGCCATCGGGCTGACGCCGCTGGCAACGAGTGCTGTACGTTCGCCTTCCCACCATGTTCCGCATCGTGCTGCCTTCGCTGGGCAACGCCTTCATCTCGCTGTTCAAGGATACCTCGCTGGCCACCGTGCTGGCGGTGCCCGAACTGATGTACGGGGCCAACTGGATCTACACCAACACGTTCCGGATCGTTGAGGTCTGGACCGTCGTTGCGCCGATGTATCTGCTCACCGGGTTCGTATTGCTGTTCGGCCTGAGGCGCCTGGAATATCGCTTCGCGGTTCGCCGCAGATGAGCGTCATGCTCAACAGCCTGCCCTTCCTGTGGCAGGGATTACTGGTCACGCTGCACGTCTCCGCGTTCGTGGTCGTCATCTCGCTGGGCTGCGGCCTGCTGCTTGGTGTCGGGCTCAGCTTCGGGCCGCGCTGGATCGCCTGGCCGGTCCGCATCTACAGCGACATCATCCGCGGATTGCCGCTGCTGGTGCTGATCTTCTCGATCTACTACATGCTGCCGCTGACCGGCTGGAACGTGAGCAATTTCTGGGCCGCTGTCACCGCGCTCGCGGCATTCGAAACCGCGCACGTGATCGAGGTCACGCGCGGCGCCGTGCAATCGATCGCGCCCGGCCAGCACGAGGCTGGGAAAGCGATCGGCCTGACCTTCGCCCAGCGCATGCTCTACGTCGTGTTTCCGCAGGCATTGCGGCGCTTCCTGCCGCCCTGGATCAACACGGTTGTCGCCACCGTGCAGGGCAGCGCGCTGGTGTCGCTGGTCGGCATCGTCGATCTGATGCTGTCGATTCAGCAGGTCATCGGCCGCACCTTCAAGCCGATGCCGATGTACGTGTTGGGAGCGCTGATCTATTTCGTCATCAACTATGCCCTGTCCCTCACCAGCCGGACCCTTGAGGCGCGGTTTTCCTATGTCCGCGAGTGAGCCGAATTCCACCGAACCACTGGTGAAGGTGCGGCGGCTCACCAAGGCGTTCGGCACCAATCAGGTGCTGATGGGCGTGGACCTCGACGTGCAGAAGGGCAGTGTGGTCTCCATCATCGGCGCCAGCGGCAGCGGCAAGACCACGCTGCTGCGCTGCGTGAACCTGCTGGAGACCTACGACGATGGCTCGATCCAGGTGGACGGGGTTGAAGTCGGCTACCGCGACGGCGGCAAACCGCGAAGCGAACGCGAACTTGCCCGCATCCGCGCCGACATCGGCATGGTGTTCCAACTGTTCAATCTGTTCCCGCACCTGACCGCGATCGAGAACGTCATGCTCGGCTTGCGCAAGGTGCGTGGCATGGCGAAGGCCGAGGCCCGCGCCGCCGCCGAGCACTGGCTGGTACGCGTCGGACTTGACGACAAGCTGGATAGTCTGCCGATCGAAATGTCCGGCGGCCAGCAGCAACGCGTCGGCATTGCCCGCGCCGTGGCGATGAACCCGAAAGTGCTGCTGCTCGATGAAATCACGTCGGCGCTGGATCCGGAACTGGTCGGCGAAGTTCTGAAAGTGGTGCACTCGCTGGCGCGCGACGGCATGACGATGATCCTGGTGACCCACGAAATGAGCTTCGCGCGCGACGTGTCGTCACAGGTGGTGTTCATGGACGGCGGCCGCGTAGCGGTGCAGGGCGCGCCGCAGGACGTGTTCGGGGCGCGCGCGCAGCACGAAAGGCTGCGAAGCTTTCTGGCACGAATTGAGCTCAAGGACGTCTAGATGGACAGACACCTGCAACGCGGCAACGCCCCGGACCTGTTCTATCAGGTCGAAGGCGCCGGCCCGCCGGTCATGTTGATCCACGGAGTGGGTGCGGACGCATCGAGCTGGGACGAGATTGCTCCGGTATTGGTCGCTCGCTTCACCGTGCTGCGCCTTGACCTCCGCGGGCATGGCCGATCGGGTCATATCGGCAGCGAGCTGACCCTCGGCGACTTTGCGCGCGACGTCATCGACGTGCTCGACGCCACCGACACGCCGCGCGCCCATGTCGTCGGATTCTCGCTGGGCGGGATAATCGCTCAGGCGTTGGCTCTGGACCATGCGTCTCGCGTCGATCGTCTGGTGCTGTTGAGCGCGGTCGCCGGCCGCACCGAGCAGGAGCGGTCCAGGGTGCGCGACCGACTGGACATCCTGCGCACCCAGGGCATCGCGGCAATCTCCGGCGCGGCGCAGGATCGCTGGTTCACGGACGGTTTCATCGCGCGCCATCCCGAGCTGGTCCGGCAGCGGATGGAGCAACTCCAACACAATCATCCGGCATCGTATGCCGCCGCCTATACCGTGTTTTCCACCTGCGACCTGGGTGAGCGTCTGCACGCCATCGACCATCCCACTCTGATCGCGACCGGCGAACATGATGTCGGCTCCAACACGCGCATGGCGCGTTTCATGCAAGCGCAGATCCGTGGTGCCAGGCTGCAAATTCTGCCCGTCCTGAAGCACAGCGTTCTGGTCGAGGCGCCAGAGATGATCGCAACCATGGTGATGGATTTTCTGGCCTAGACCGAGAAAGGGAGCCGCGGATGAAGTTCTCGATCGCCGTCAACATGGAGCGCTTCGACCCCAGCCAGCACATGCGGGAGGTAGTCCGTGACGCGCTCGAGCTCGTGCAGTTGGCCGAGCAAGGCGGGTTCGAAATCGCCTGGGCGGCAGAACACCACACGATCGAGCTCACCATCGGACCCAACCCGTTCACCATCCTGACCCATTGGGCGGCACACACTTCCCGCATCAGGCTCGGCACCGCGGTCGTGGTGGCACCCTACTGGCATCCGATCCGCGTTGCCGGCGAGGCGGCGCTGTTCGACATCTTCAGCGAAGGCCGGCTGGAATTCGGCATCGGCCGCGGCGCCTTCCAGTATGAGTTCGACCGCATGGCCGGCGGCCTCGAGCAGCAGAAGGGCGGGCAGTATATGCGCGAGATGCTGCCGGTGGTGATGGGACTGTGGCGCGGCGACGTCGCGCATCATGGCGACGTCTGGCGCTTTCCGACCGCGACCTCGGTGCCGAAACCGCTACAGACGCCGCATCCGCCGATCTGGGTGGCGACCCGCGATCCCAACAGCTTCGCTTGGGCTATGGAAGCAGGCGCCAACATCATGGCGACCCCGCTATCGCGTCCGCATGCCGAGGTAGGCATTCTCGGCCGGCGCTTTGCCGATACGCTGGCTAAATTCCCCGGCATCAGGCGGCCGCGCTTTCTGATGCTGCGCCGCACCTGTGTCCACCCTCGGTCGGACGATTGGCGGGTTCCGGTGCAGGTCGCGGCTGCCCACTCGGCGCGTTTCGAAAGTCTGTTCCGCAATGTCGGGGAGGTACGCGATGGCTTTGCCGAGCCACCTGATTTGCAGCAGATGGTGATCCCCGCCGATGACCAGGTGGAGGCGATCCGCGACGGCATGATACTCGGCACGCCGGACCAGGTGGTGGCGAGACTGAAGCAGTACCAGGCGGTCGGGGTGGACCAGTTTTGTTACGGCGCCTCGTTCGGGCTGCCGCATGCGGTCGCCCGGCGTTCGCTGGAGCTGTTCATCACCGACGTCATGCCGCACTTTGCAACGCAGCCCGCTGGCGCAGTCGGCGTAACGGCGTGATGCCGGGCAGACGCTGCGCCCGGGTACCATATAACGCCCACTCCAACTACGATTCCCCTGCCGAGACCCATGCTTGACCTGCCTCGCAAGAGACAGTAGCTGAAAATCGCAACTAGCCGAAGCTAAAGGATTCTGGAGTCGCAATGAGTATAAGGTCCAGACTTCGGCCCATGATCCGGCCGCTCGTTGGACCTGTGTGGTATCGGGTCTGGGCGCGCATCGAGACTCGTCTGGCGCCAGTCGAGTCGAGATTGTCTGCGATCGAGGCGCGTCCGGCTCTGGTCGAGTCGGCACTGCCTGCTATCCAGGCTCGTCTGGGTCCGATCGAGTCTGCACTGCCTTCCCTCGAGTCTCGTCTGACCCCAGTCGAGTCAAGGCTGTCCTCCCACGAAGCCCGTCTGGACGCCATCGACGTGAGCGGCTTGTCGAGACTGCCCGCGCTCGAGGCGGCCTGGCGCACCCATGTGCCTGCTTTCCTGAATGCCGTGAGCAGTGTCGGCGCGTTCGGCCATAAGCTGCGGGAGGCCCGCAACGACATCGAGCGGCAGCGGAACGAGCTGGTGGAGGTTCGGGCCGAGGCGGAGCAGTCCCGGCAGGAACTTCGGCGCCTCGCGGACCGGATCGAATTCGCCCGCCGCGAGGTCCTGTTCGAACTGGCGCATGGCAGCGGCTTTGCCGAGACCGGGGCGCGGCGGAACGAGCGGCTGGAGCCGAGGATCATCGCCGTGGAGAAGCTGGCGGCCGCGCAGGCGGCGGGTGACATCCGGCTTAATCTCGGCTCGGGCCACATCCCTCTGCCCGGTTATCTGAACGTCGACCGGCGCGAACTGCCTGGCGTAGACATAATTGCGGATGTCGACCAGTTGCCGTTCGAGCCTGGGACGGTCAGCGAGATCTTCTCGGCGCATCTGGTTGAGCATTTCCCCCAGGAGAGAATGCGCCGGCAGCTCCTGCCTTATTGGCGCGACCTGCTGGGCCGCGGCAGTGCTTTCCGCGCCATTACCCCGGACGCGGCCGCGATGATCGCGGCGGTCGGCCGGTCCGGCTACCCGTTCGATGATTTCCGTGAGGTCCTGTTCGGGGCCCAGGATTATGAGGGCGACTATCACTATAACCTGTTCACGCCCGAGAGCATGCGCGGGTTGCTGGAGGAGGCGGGATTCCACGACATCGAGGTGCCGGTAAGCGGCCGGCGGAATGGCAAGTGCTTCGAATTTGAGATCGTGGCGGCGCGGCCGTGACCCGGGGCCCGGCGGGTGCATACCCGGCCTTTGGCACGGAGCGACCCGTATTCTCGATAGTGATCTGCACGGACGGGCGCTGCACGGCACTGGCGACGACACTGCACTCGCTACAATACCTGAATGCGACGGGCTTCGAGGTGGTCTGTGTCGCCGGCCCAACCGAGGACGGGACGGCCGCGCTGCTGGATACCTGGAGTGGGCGCGTGAAGATTGCGCGGAATCCGGTGCGCAACCTCTCGATCTCGCGCAATATCGGGATCGGCCTTGCGGCGGGCGAAATCGTCGCCTTCCTCGACGACGATGCCATCCCGGAGCCCGAATGGCTGGATGACCTTGCGGTCGCCTTCGAGGACTTCTCGGTCGGCTGCGCCGGCGGATTCGTTTTCAATCCGGACGGGGTCACCTTCCAGTACCGCTACGGCACAGTGGACCGACTGGGACGCGCCGACCTGTCGTGGCAGCGCGCCTCCCCCGAACTGTCCTTCCCATTCACGGCGAATTTTCCGCATCCCCTCGGCGCGAACAGTGCCTTCCGGCGGGAGGCGTTGCTCGCGATCGGCGGCTTCGACGAGGAATACGAATATTATCTCGACGAGTCCGACGTTGTCGTGCGCATGGTCGACGCGGGCTGGCGCGTCGCGCAGCTCGAGCGCGCGTTCGTCCACCATAAATATCTGCCGAGCGATATCCGCAACGAGTCGCGGTCGATCACCCACTTCTACCCGATCATCAAGAACCACATATATTTCGGCTTGGTGAACGGCCTCGCCCACCATTCGCTGGACGAGGTGATCCGCGTGTCGCGCGAGCGGATCGAGATGTTCGGACGCCACATCAACGCGGAGTTCGAGATCGGCGCGGCCGGTCGGACAAAATTCTGGCAGGATGTCGACCGCGCCTGGCGCGACGGGTTGCTGCGCGGGCTGGCAGGGCGCCGGATCACTGGCCTGGATCGCTGGAACGGTCCGCCGTCGGCCTTGCTTCCCTTCCGCACGCTGCAGCCTGCCGGCGGCTGGCGCTGCTTTTGCCTCATCAGCCAGGAGTATCCCCCTGGGCCGGTCGGGGGGATCGGCCGTTATGTCCACAACCTGGCGCGCGGCATCGCCGCGATGGGGCACCGCGTGCATGTGCTGACGCGCGGCGACTCGACTGACTGCGTCGATTTCGAGGAGGGCGTTTGGGTCCACCGCGTCGTTCCCGGGCCAGAGGACGCCGAGGCCGGCGCGTCGCTTGGCATGCCCAGCCGCATCGCGCCACACATCGCCCGCGTGGGCCGCGAGGTGGCCGCGGTCGCGTCGCGTCGCAAGGTTGACGCCATCTACGCACCAATCTGGGATAGCGAGGGCTTGGCCCTGCTGGGGCCAGATTGGCCGCCGCTGGTCACCTCGCTGCAGACCACGCTGCATTTCTGGATCGAGAGCAACCCCGGTATCCGGGCCAATGCGGTCTGGGTGAGGGACTACGCCCCGCTCATGCTGGCAGGCGAGAAGCGGCTGCTGTCGGAATCTGATGGAATTCACGCGATCAGCGCCGCGATCGCAACGGAGATCGAGCAGGTCAGCGGAGTGGCGCTCCGCCGGGACCGGTGCTTCATGGTGCCGCTCGGCCTGGAGGACTGGACGCGCCTCCCCTGTGAGGCGCCAGAGGCGCTGCCTCCGGGCTGCCTGCGCGTCCTGTTCGTTGGCCGCCTCGAATCCCGGAAGGGCATCGACGTGCTGTTGCATGCGGCTAGGCACGTGCTCGCGCGGCATCGCCAGGTTCACCTCGACATCGTGGGCAATGACCGCATCCCAAGGCCCGAGGGAGGCACCTACCGCGAAGGCTTTGACGCGGATCCGGCTGCCGAACCCATCCGCGAACGGGTGCGTTTCCATGGCACAGTGGCGGAGGAGCGGCTGCGCGGCTTCTACCAAGCCTGCGACATCCTGGTGACGCCCTCGCGCTTCGAATCCTTCGGCCTGATGCTGGTCGAGGGAATGATGTTCGGAAAGCCGGTTATCGGCTGCCGGGCCGGCGGCATGGTCGAGGTAGTTGAGGATGGCGTGTCGGGGCTGCTGGCTGAGCCCGGTGATGTCGATTCGCTGACCACATGCTTTGAACGCCTGATCTCGGACGCTGCCCTGCGCGCCCGCCTCGGCGCCGCGGCGCGCGCGCGCTATGAGACCGCCTTCACCGCGGAGCGGATGGCGCAAGGCGTGCTGAATGTGCTGCTGCGCGTTGCCGAACGCAAGCAACGGGCCCAGTCGCTGGCGACGGCCGCATGACGGCCGAGTGCTCGCCTAGGCCGATCCGTCGGGCTGCGGTCGTGCTGCCAGGGCTGTCGCGGCGCGACGCCATCGCGCAGGCTGCGGTCGACACTTGGCGGCTGCTCAACAGCCTGCCGGACATGCAGGCCACTCTCCTGACGACCCGCAGCGACCGGCCGGAGGTGCCGGCGGAAATTGCCGAGGGGGTCGCGGACCTGCTGGTGTCCCCGGCATTCCTGGCGGCGGACCTGGTTGTCTACCATTTTGGTCGCTACAATCCGATCTTCGATGCGTTGCTGGTCGGGAACGGCCATGGCAGGCAGGTGGTTCACTTCCACAACGTCACACGGGGGCAGTCTCTCGGCCCGAATGACGGGCTGCCCGTCCAGCGGCCGCTCGACCAGCTTTGGAACTTTCGCCACGCGGACGCGATCTGGGCGGTCAGTTCCACCGACCGGGACACGCTGCTGAACAGCGGTCTCCAACACCCGCCAGCCGAGGTCATTCCGCTGGTGGTGGACGTGCCTGCACGGGCCAGGCTCTCCGCCAAAAGAGCAGGAACGGTGGAGATCCTTTTCCTCGGGAACTTCGTGCAGTCCGACGGGGTACTGGAACTGCTGCAGGTGCTCGCCGACGTCGCAGGGCGCCGGGGGCCATCCTTCCGCCTGCGCCTCGCCGGCGATCAGGACTGCTCCGACCCCGATTACGTCGAGGCCGTCAGGCGCAACTCCGAGGCGTTGGGCGGGAAAGTTGAATTCCTCGGTACGGTCAGTGACACGCTGCGGGATGAACTTCTGTACGCGGCGCATATCATGGCAATTCCCTCGTACCACGCCGGGTTCGGCAGGGCGGCCTTGGAGGGGTTGCGCGCCGGCTGCATCCCGGTCGGCTATGCTGCCGACAACCTGCCGAATATCTGCGTCGGACTTGGTCGCCTTGTTCCCCCGGGGGACGTCGCGGCGCTTGCCGACGCACTGGCGGAGGTAATCGAGGACGTCGCGGCTGTGACGTCAGGCGGGCAGGGGAGCTTGCGGATTGACCGCGGCGCCACGGAGCTTGCCGCCTTCGACAGCCTGGTCGAGACGCATGTGCGTGGGTTCGAGTTCCATGCCGTCCGTGAACTGACCCGACGTAGCCTGCAGCGTCTGTTCCCGGATTCAGGTGCCAGCAAAATGAGCGATCGACAGCCTCCCTTGCCGCTGCGGCGCGAGCATGTTGACGGCGCCCGTCTGTTCGCGGACCGCCACGACTTGGTGCGCGGGCTCAGGCTGCCGACCGGTGGGGTAATCGCGGAACTTGGCGTCGCACTCGGCGATTTCTCCGAGTTCCTGATGCAGACTCTGTCTCCGCGCAGGTTCGTTGCCGTTGATATCTGGACGATGCACGAGTGGCCGGAGCATTGGGGGCAACGTTCTGAGGTGCTGTTCCAGGGCAACACGCACCGGGGCTTTTACGAAGAGCGCTTCCGTTCCCGCGGCGATCAGGTCGTCATCGAAAGCGGCCTGAGCTACGATGCAATAGAGCGCTATCCCGATGCCTGCTTCGACATGATCTACATCGACGCCGGACATGACTACGACAGCGTGCGCAAGGACGCGCTGGTCTCGGCGCGGAAGGTCAGGCGGGACGGCACGCTGATCTTCAACGACTACATCCTGTATGACCATATGACGAATTCGCCCTATGGCGTGGTCCATGCGGTCAACGAGATGGTGGTGGAGGAGAACTGGAAGGTTGTCGGATTCGCCCTCAACAACGGCATGTTCTGCGACATCGCGCTGCGGCGGCTGGCTTAGAATCTCATTGCGCCGGCACAGACGCGCGCACGCAGGCGCCAGCCTCCTGCGTCTCGGCGATATTCCGCGACGTCTCTTCACGACCCCACCGACGGCGATGCTCCCGCCCGCCGATGATCTCCACAACGCCTGCGAAGCGCGGCCGCCACGCGCTCTGCGTCAGCGCGGCGGATGCTCCGACTACATCGACAGCGAGGCAGTCGATCCGGCCAAGGCTTTGTTGGCGATGGGCCGCGCCGAGGCCATTATCGCCACCGTCGCCAACCCCCAGGCTATGGAGGCCATCGCCAGCGGTCTGGGCGTAAACGGCGTAATGATGGCCATCGGCGCTGTGGGCAACCTGACCATTGATTCCCTGGCACTCCTGATGAAGCGGGCCTCGGTCAAGGGCTGGTATTCGGGCACGTCCGCCGCCTCCGAGGACACCTTGCGATTCAGCGAAAGCAATGCGATCGGCTCGATGAACGAGGTCTATCCGCTGGAACAGACACAAGCTGGATATGACCGGATGGTGAGCGGTCAGGCCCGGTTTCGCCTCGTCCTCAAGATGTGAGTATCGGTCAGAACAGCCTGATCGGGTTCAGCAGGGCAGTTGGTGTCATTCCATGTCGGTGTGCACAACTTCATACGTCTCGGCGGCACGCGAGGTGGCCGGGAGCCCGATCGTCAAGCCAATGGCGCTATTCAGCAGCAGATGACGTCGTGTCCACATGTCAGTGCCTCCTGCAGATGATCCCGACTGTGAGACACCGCGGGCGTCGTTGTATTTCGTCGCAAATAGCGCCATTAACGGATTGTAATATACGAACCATCGCGATCATTTTTCGGGCAACGTCACTAGCCGGAAGCCTCGATCAGCCAGGACCCTCTGACCGATCGGCGACAGGATGATGAGCGCCAGAAGCATTGCAGCCGGAGGTGCATCCTTCGTGACCGCCAGCCCGTACTCCGGACCTACCTGCAGTTCCACAGCATCGCGCAGGCCGGACGCAAAGATGCGATCCGTGCCGCTGGCAATATCGAATTCATGGATCGCTGCGCGGCGTCGTGCGGCGTAATCCGCGTAAATCCGGCGAAATTTGATTTGGCGGCGCGCCTACTCGTTGTGGCGGTGAACGCGATTGGCGTTGCTTGGGCGATGCGCTGGCGGATAGTGGCTGCGAGAGGGGGCTGGCGCGGCACTGGACCACGGGGAGAGTGGCTTGCCTGTATTGAGGGGCAAGCACGGCGCCGATCATGAACTTGGCAGTTAGGCTCGACGCCCGCGCCCCACACCGCGCCGGGCACGCGTGCGGCGCCAGTATTCCGTCAAACGTGGCGTTCGTCCAAGGGATATCCGCCGATCCGGTCACGGCGCGGCGGCGTCGGCCCGGCTGTTCATGTGCGCGGAATGCCACGCGCAGGCGCTGATCTGTAGCTGCTGCGACCGTGGCCAGATCTATTGCGCTGGTGACTGCGCCGCGCGGGCCCGTCGGCGCACCTGGCGCGACGCGGGACGACGCTACCAGACCAGCCGCCGGGACGGCTCGTCGCGACGCTGAACGATCACGTCGCTACCGGGTCCGATGCAAGAATGTGACGCATCACGGTTCACCTCCATCGCCGCCGGATGATTTGCTGTCCTCCGGCTCGCCGGCGATCGCGAGCGATGCATCGGCCTTCGTAGGTCGAGCCCGGCGACCTTACTCGCGCTGTGACTCGTGCGGGCGGCGCTGTCCGGAGCTCGTGCGTCAAGGCTTCTTGCGTCGCCGCGGCGGTCGCCGGTGGGGGCCACGACACGACCGGATGGGACACGGCCATGGTGACGCCACCTGAGATCGAAGCGCGGATACTGCGCCTCTACCACGCGGAGAAGCGGCCGATCGGCACCATCGCCCAGCAGCTGCACGTGCATTACAGCGTGGTTGGCCGGGGTGTTGGCGCAGGCTGGTCTGCCGCGGCCTGGCCCGCCCCGCGCAAGTCGCGGATCGACCCTTACCTTGCATTCATCCGCCAGACGCTGGAGAGCTTCCCGGCGCTGACGGCAAGCCGGCTGTATGTGATGGTGCGCGAACGCGGCTATCGCGGCAGCCCCGATCACTTCCGCCATCTCATCGCCTGCCATCGGCCGCGTCCGAAGGCCGAGGCCTATCTGCGCCTGCGCAGCCTGCCCGGCGAGCAGGGACAGGTCGATTGGGGACATTTCGGCCGATCTCGAGATTGGCCGCGCGCGGCGTCCGCTGATGGCGTTCGTCATGGTGCTCAGCCACTCGCGCCAGATCTTCCTGCGCTTCTTCCCGGACGCCAGGATGGAGAACTTCCTGCGTGGCCATGTCGCCGCCT
Source organism: uncultured Alphaproteobacteria bacterium (assembly GCA_963819855.1). Classification (GTDB taxonomy): domain Bacteria; phylum Pseudomonadota; class Alphaproteobacteria; order Acetobacterales; family Acetobacteraceae; genus JAMXLO01. Next base: position 244,053 of record CAWFYC010000028.1, on the reverse strand, counting down.
TTGCCGCGTGGAATGGCGTCCCTCGTGTCCTGCTGTACGACAATCTGAAGAGCGCGGTGCTGGAACGCCGTGGCGAGGCGATCCGGTTCCACCCGACATTGCTGGGTTTTGCCGGGCACTACCGTTACGAACCCCGGCCCGTCGCGATCGGGCGCGGCAACGAGAAGGGCCGCGTGGAAAGAGCCATCCGCTATGTGCGTGACGCATTCTTCGCCGCCCGCAGCTTCACCGGTCTCAACGATCTGAACGCCCAGGCCGACGACTGGTGCAACGGTCCAGCCGCCGACCGGCGCTGCCCGGACGAACCCGAGCGCACCGTCCGCCAGGTATTCGCCGACGAAGCGCCTCGATTGCTGGCTCTGCCTGACAACCCGGCACCGCTGCTGGAACGCGTCGCGGTCTCGGTCGGCAAGACGCCCTATGTCCGCTTCGACCTCAACGATTATTCGGTCCCGCACAGCCATGTCCGGCGCATCCTGACGGTACATCGCCGATCCCCATGAGGTGCGCATCGCCGACGGTGCCGACATCGTCGCCAGCCATCCGCGCAGTTACGACAAGGGGGCGCAGATCGAAGAGCACGCCCACATCCAGGGACTGCTCGACGACAAGCGTGCCGCTCGTCAGCACAGCGCCAATGACCGCCTCGCGCAGGCCGCTCCCGCCAGCCAGACCCTGCTCATGCGTGCCGCCGAACGCGGCGCCAATCTCGGCGCCATCACCGCCGCCCTGGCGCGGCTGCTCGAACGCTACGGCGCCGCGGCATTGCAGGATGCCATCCTCGAGGCGCTGTTGCGCGATGCGCCGCACCCCAACGCCGTGCGCCTCGCGCTCGAGCGCCAGCGCGAGCAGCAGGGTGGCGAACCGCCCGTGGCGATCGTCATGCCCGCGCACGTGCGCGACCGAGATGCGCCGGTGCGCCCGCATGCACTCGAAACCTACGATCAGCTCAAGGACCAACACGATGCAACCCGTTCCGACGACTGAGCGCGACACACAGCGCGACCGCGCCACGGCGCTCAATCTGCACGGCCTGCTGGCGCACTGGGGCGAGGTGGCCAGCGAATTCCTGGGTCACATCACTGCTCGGCTGGGAGGAACACGAACGCGCCCGCCGCAGCCTGGAGCGACGACTGCGCACCGCTCATATCGGCCGCTTCAAGCCGCTCTGCGACTTCGACTGGGCCTGGCCCAAGCGTTGCGACCGCGCCGCCATCGACACGCTGATGACGCTCGCGTTCCTCAACGACGCCGCCAACGTCGTGCTCGTCGGGCCGAACGGCGTCGGCAAATCGATGATCGCCCAGAACATCGCCCACCAGGCGCTGACCCGCGGCCACACCGTGCTGTTCACCAGCGCCGGCCAGTTGCTCGGCGATCTCTGCGCACTCGACAGCGATTCCGCGCTGCGTCGCCGCCTGCGCCATTACGCCCGCCCGCACCTGCTCGTCATCGACGAGGTCGGCTACCTCTCCTACTCCAATCGCCATGCCGACCTGATGTTCGAGCTGATCTCGCGGCGGTATCAGAACAGGAGCACCCTGGTCACCACCAACCGCAACTTCGCCGAATGGCGCGAGGTGTTCCCCAACGCCGCATGCGTCGTCTCGCTGGTTGACCGTCTTCTGCACAACTCCGAGATCGTCGCCATCGAAGGCGATTCCTCATCGCCTCAAGGAAGCTCACGATCGCACCGAACAACGCGCACGACAGCGCCGCGGCGCCAAATCATGAGCACGCCACCGGACCGACCACAGCTACCGGAGCATCTGCGTCCGCTCACCGTCGAGATCCTCCGCTCCTGGACACCGGAGGAGGCGCTTGCGGTGTTCGAACTGATCGACGATCTGCGCGACAAGGTCTGGGCTCTCTACAATCTTCAACTACAGGATCTGCTTCGCCAGCAATGCGCACCCCGTCGTGAGGATGGAGACGACACGACCCCCGATCACCGCCTGGCCTGAACCGCGCTACCCCGCCAGATCTGTCGAGATCGCGACAGACCCCAACCAAAAGTCATCCTGTTGTTCGATCAAGACGGCCATCCCGTCGTCCCGACCTGCACACCGCGCGCCGACGCGCGCAGCGGCAGTCAAGGATGGCCGCAAGGCCACCGCGAAGCGGCGCCTCGCGTCCTTGACGGTCGCGAGCACGACGGCAGCCTCGCCGCAGAAGGACGATCCTCAAAACCACCCACATCGCCGTCTATCCGCGGAATCTCACCGCCGCCAACAGCGGCCTTCCTCTTCGTCCATACCGTAGTCGGCATTGCCTACAAAGAATGTGTCGTTCACCAGCGTCATGCCGAACCGTCGCCCTCGGCATCGCGCAGCAGCGTGATGCGATTGGCGCTGACGCCCATCACCTGTGCGCGTCGCATCGTGGTGACCATCGCATAGTCGGACAGCGATCGCGGCGAGCGGTCCATGCTCATCGCCTCGGCCACCAGCACGTCACCGTTCGGCAGCACCTCGATCCAGCGCGGATGGTCGAGATCAGCTGAGGCTGGGTTCCGCTGTGGGTGTCTGGCCTGGCAGTCAGCCACGCGCGGTCGACATCTTCAGCGTCCCTGCGGCTTCGCCTCAGGGATCGCGGGGCTGGCTCCCCAAGCCGGCGTGCGATCGCCCTGCCGCATCCGTCGCGCCAGCAATCCCGCGTCACAAACCAACGCGACCACACGTGAGAAAGCTGTCGAAAAACTCACTCGATTGTCCGCTCGGCCACGCGATGCCGTCGGCAGCGGCCGCAATTCTGTTGCACAACGCTATATTCGGATAGCACAGCGATAGCGCGGGTGATGGTGCGGGTCACGCGAACCGCCGCGGCTGTCAATCGATCGGCTTGCCTGTCCCCGTCGCATGATGGGGCAGATCCAGCCATTTGCCCTCGACGTCTCGGCTCATCATGTAGATCGGCGACTGTTCTCCGGAGTCGCCGTAACGCTCGCACTGTTCGCCGAGTGACAGGATCGCGCGATAGCTCTCCTGGTACTCAAGCTCGCGCTGGGTGAAGACCGCCTCACAGGCGTGGCTTCCAGCCATTCGATATTGCTCTCGTTACATCATTAAGCACGAGGCGGCGCGGCTGCGTCGCGGTTTCCAGCATGGCCGGAATCCATTCCCGCTCCGAGAGCGACGTGCCGAACTTTCCTGACCGAAGTGCATTGATCCGCTCGGGCAGAATTGTCCCGATCCTGCTCCGTGAGACGTTTGTCCTCGTAACGGGTCGCCAGCCCCGCATAGAAGAACGGGCTGACGGAGCGATTGCGCAACTCTCCGGGAAGCGCGTCGAGCAGATCGAGCAGGCGGCCGAACACCGGCAGCGTGTTCTTTGTCAGGAACAACTTCTCCTGACGCGTCATTCCTCGCTCGCCGCCGAGTCGCAGCACGGTCATCTGATAGTCGAAGTCCCCGGCTCGGCCATTCCATCGGTCGTGTATCGCACCAAGTCCTGCAAGCGACGTGTGCAATCCGACAATGCCGGCGTCCTGCCGTTCTTCAGCCAAGCGGTCAACTCGTCACCGCGGCGTAGACGAAGCCCACCGAGATTGAGGACGCGGAATTTCATCCCTCAGCGCTCGCGCAAACGCGCGATGCCTTTCAACGTCTCCAGGTCATAGTCGAACGATGGTCCGACGAAGATCCCGATTTCAAGATCGGGACGCTCGGCCTGCCGCCAGTCATGGAACCGGTGCACAAGCTGCTCGAAACGAGAGAACGGCAAAGCGCCTCGTTTGCGCGATTCCGAGATCAGGCAGTAACGGCAAATGTGAGCACAAGGCGCGTGCCGCAGCGAAAACCGTATTCCCTTGCCAACAATCTCCCTGGACAATTCGCCTGCGCTAGCCCGCCGGTGCGACCGCGACTGCTCGATAGTGCGCCTCGTCGACTGGCTCCATCCAGTTGTTGTTATCCGGCCCCTCGATCTCCAGGAATGAGATATGCGCGAACAAGTGCCCGGCAACTGCGCCATGCCAGTGCACCAGGCCCGGCGGCACCTCGACGACGTCACCGGCCCGCATGACGCGGGGCGGCTTGCCGCGTACCTCGATCATCCCGGTCCCGTGCGTGGCGACGAGGACCTGACGGGTCTTGTGGGTGTGCCAGTTGGTTCGCGGACCCGGGTTGAAGGTGACCAGTGTGGCGTTCGTGCGCGATGGTCCCACCGGCGTGGCCAGGGCATCCTGCAGCACCGTCCCGGTGAACCACTCGGCGGGCGCGGCCTTCGTGGCGCGGCTCGCGGCGAGTTTAATCGTCATGAAGAAGACCGGTTTCCTTTCGTTCGGGCATTGGACGGCCGTGCCGGGATCGCAGGCCCGTACGACGTCGGACGTGCGGCTGCAATCCATCGACCTTGCTGTCGCGGCTGAGCAACTGGGCGCGGACGGAGCGTTCTTCCGGGTACGTCACTTCGCCCGTCAACTCGCATCGCCGTTTCCGCTGCTTGCAGCAGTCAGCACGAGGACCAGCGGCATCGAAATCGGCGCGGCGGTGATCGACATGCGCTACGAGAACCCGCTCTACACGGCCGAGGACGCGGGCGCCGCTAACATCATCGCGGGTGGCCGCCTGCAGTTAGGCATCAGCCGTGGCTCGCCGGCACGCCGCGGTTTTTTGCGACTTGCTACAGGGCAAGGGCTTTGCGCAGCCGAACTCACGCCCGATGTTCCGAAACCCACCGGGCCTGCTGCGCCTCGAACCCTTCTCCGAGGGGCTGCGCGAGCGGATCTGGTGGGGGTCTGGATCCAACGCAACCGCGGTCTGGGCAGCGAAGCTCGGCATGAACCTGCAATGTTCCACGCTGAAGGACGATGAAAGGGGCGAGCGCTTCCACGTTCAGCAAGCGGCACAGATCCGGCCTTCCGGGACGCTTGGCAAGAGGCCGGTCACGCGCGTGAACCGAGGGTGTCGGTCAGCCGCAACATATTCGCGCTGGTCGACGATAGGGACCGGGCTTATTTCGGACACGGCGGTGACGATGAGCACCAGATTGGATTCATCGACGAAAGCAAACGGTCGATCTTCGGCCGGAGCTATGTCGCGGAACCGGACGTGCTGATCGACCAGCTCCGGCAGGACGAGGCGATCGCTGCTGCCGACACACTGCTGTTGATCATCCCCAACCAACTTGGTGTGGATTACAACGCGCACGTCATGGAAGCGATTTTAACTCACGTCGCTCCAGCCCTCGGCTGGCGCTGACGCTGGGTGCCGCTGTCAGCGTCGCAGCGATCGTCCCGGAACTCAGGGAGCGCATCAGAGCCGCTCTCGCGAACGGCCCACTGGGGATTACGATCAGCTGTCGTTCACAGCCCGGCCATCCGGTGTAGCGCGCACAGCTTATTGCCGTCGGGATCGCGAAGGTAAGCCAGATACGTTTGACCGGCACCGCCCTGACGGACACCAGGTGAGTCCTCGATCGACGCGCCGCCATTCGCGACGCCAGCATCGTGCCAAGCCTTGGCCTGGTCAGGCCCGCTCATCGTGAAGCCAATCGTCCCGCCATTCGCGTGAGTGGCTGGCGCTCCATCGATCGGTTTGGTGACGAGGAAGCGACCACCGTTATGCGTATAGATCAGCCGACCTCTGGCGTCCTCGACGGCAGGCTCGCCGCCGACTGCGCCAAAGAGCGCGTCATAGAACTTCTTCGACCGGGCGATGTCGTTGCTGCCTATCATGACATGGCTGAACATTCAGGTCCCTCCGTCAAAAACCTAAGACTACGCCGACGCCCTTTGCGCCGCCAGTACCCCATTGATCGTTCGCTAGAACCTCACCTGGGAGCGGTCTGGAACGCATTGGCAATGGGTCAAATCCGCCGGGGAATAGTGGTCAAACCTCAGATCCCCGGTCAGGTCGGCGAATAACGCAGCAGGCCGAGCGCTGCCTTGTCGTTGTTCATCGCGGTCGCTCTCCATTGGTTGTCGCCGCAGGCGCACGCGGTCACTGCACCGGCGCGTCGAACACCTGATGCAGGAAGAGGCCTCCGCGCACCAACCCTTCCTCGTCGATCGAGTGCTCGGTCCCGACCCAGCGTTTCGACCGCAATGCCCACCGCTCGCAGCGTCGTTTCCGCGTCCGTCATCGATTGAAGCGGCACCCGCGTGTCCTCGGTGCCATGTATCAGCAGCACCCACGGATGCGGCGCAATTCTTCGGCGAGCGGGTGAGCCGCTATCAGTCGACCGGAATAGTCGATGATGCCGGCAAAGGGCCGCTCCCGGCGCAGTCCGATGTGAAGTGCCATCATCGTCCCTTGCGAGAAGCCGACGAGCGCCGCGTCGCTTTCTCTCAGTCTGCGTTTCTGGAGTTCCGCATTAATGAACGCGTCTAGGCTCGGCGCCGTGGCTTGGACGCCAGCCAATGCGGCGGCCGGGTCGCGATCTTGACCCTGAAGCCAATGGTAACCCGCTGGTGCCACATCGCTTGGGAAGGGTGCGCTGGGTGGAATGAACTCAGCCTCGGGTCTCAACTGTCCCCAAAAGCGCTGCAGGTCAAGCTGGTCTTCGCCATTGGAGCCTCGACCGTGCAGCAGGATCACTAGGCGGGCGGGATTGCCACCAGCGACTGGCGGGCGGACCTGACCGGACAGGGCCATAAGCATCGGGAGCGGCTTGCTTTCTGTCATATGAAAATATCAGCCTCGCAACTGGCATGCCGATGCGAGGGCGCGCTGTTACGGGGATTGCATTTGCCGAAGCCGGCAATCACGATCCATCCGCCTGTAAAGCCGCCATGCCGCGCCGCCGCTGCCGGGCTGGACTGAAGCGCAGTTTGTCCATATGTTTGTTATGGTCCGTCGTATATAGGCATTCATTCGCAAGGTGTCACAGGTGCGACCACGTTCCGCGGACAGCCCGGCTGAGTTCCGCAGAAATTACGACCGCTCAAGCTAGGAAAAACCCCGATGAAATTTGGCGTTCATAATCCGTCTTGGGTTTACGGTCCCGATCCCGCCGACGTGTTCGAAGGCATAAAATCGAAAGCACAGTGGGTTGAGAACCACGGCTTCGTCTGGTTCTCGGTCATGGATCATCTGATCCAGATCGGCGGGGTTGGCGCGCCGACGGAACCTTTCATGGAAGGCTGGACTGTGCTGTCCGCGCTGGCCGCCGTCACCAGCCGCATCCGGCTCGCGACGCTCGCCTCCTCGGTCGCCTATCGCAATCCCGCCCACTTGGCGAAGATCGCCGCCGGCGTCGACCAGATCAGCCGGGGGCGCATGACCCTTGGCATCGGCGCGGGTTGGTTCGAAGGCGAATACAAGCAATATGGCTGGGAATTCCCGCCGCGACCGGCGACGCGGATTCGTCAGATGGAGGAAGCGGTTCAGCTCATTCTGCGCATGTGGAGCGAGCCGCGGACAACATTCCATGGTCGCTTTTTCCATGTCGAAGACGCGATCCTTGAGCCGAAGCCGGTTCAGAAGCCGTGCCCACCGGTCATGATCGCCGGCGGCGGCGAGCAAATGACGTTGCGTGCTGTCGCCCGCCTCGCCGATTCCTGCAATGTCGGCGGCGATCTTGCGACCGTGCGACACAAGTTTGCCGTGCTCCGCCAGCATTGCGACGCTGCGGGGCGCGACTATGACGCCATCGAGCGGACGCACAATTTCAGCTGGCTGATCGCTCGCGACGCCGCCGCTATAGCGGCGAAGCGGGAACACCTCTCGGCACGCGGCCCATTGCGCGGCTTTGTAGGCACCGTGTCCGAAGCGATCGATCTTATGGGCCAATATCGCGATGTAGGTGTTCAGTTGTTGATCAACAGCGACTACCGGAACGATAGAGAAACGCTCGAAATTATCGCCTCGGAGATCATGCCGCATTTCGCGTAGGGGGTTGAAAATGGGTAGTGGCCGTGCGGCCGCCGCATGCTCGTAAAGTACGCCAATCAGCGCGATACTGCCCCCATGCTGCCGATCGACTTCGTGGTGAACGGTACCGTGGTCCGCATCGGAGCGCCGGAATTGACTCCGCTGCTGCACGTCGCTGCGCGAACACCTGAACCTGAAAGGCATGCGCTTTGACTGTGGTTTCGAGCAGTGCGGTTGCTGCATGGTGCTCATGGACGGCTCCGCCGAAAAGTCGTGCGGGAAGCCGATCTGGGGTGTGGCCGGCAATGCAGTGACCACCATCGAGGGTCTTGGCACGCGCGATCAGCCTCACCCGTTGCAGCGCGCTTTCATCGAGGAACAGGCCGGCCAACTCCGGCGCCGTGACGGCGCCGTTCGCTGCAGCAATGGATGCCGAGGTGATCATCGTCATCGGCGCGAACCCGACGGTCAATCATCCGGTTGCCGCTATCTTCATCAAGAACGCGGTGAAGCAGCGCGGCGCCAAGCTGATCGTCATCGACCCGCGATACCAGGCGCTGTCGCGGCACGCCCTGCATCACCTGGCGTTCAAGCCGGGCAGCGACGTGGCGCTGCTCAACGCACTGTTGCATACCACTATCGAAGAGGACCTCACCGACGAACAATACGTCGCCGGCTACACCGAAGGTTATGACCAACTGCGGGAGCGCATCAGGGAATTCACGCCCGAGAAGATGGAGGCCGTCTGCGGCACCCCCGCGCAGATCCTGCGCGAGGTCGCCCGTCTCGATGCGCGGTCCCGCAACTCGATCATTTTCTGGGGCATGGGAATCAGCCAGCATGTGCATGGCACGGACAACGCGCGCTGCCTGAACGCACTGGCGCTGGCGACGGGCCAGATTGGCCGTTCGGGTACCGGGCTGCATTCGTTGCGAGTCCAGAACAACATACAGGGGGCTTCCGATGCTGGTCTCATCCCAATGGTCTACCCCGACTATCAGTCGGTGATGAAGGAGGACGGCCGCGCGAAGTTCGAAAGCTTCTGGAAGACGTCTCTCGATCCGGTCAAGGGTCTGACCGTCGTCGATATCATGAATGCGGTCCATGTGGGACAGATCAAGGGCATGTACATCGAAGGCGAAAATCCCGCGATGTCCGACCCGGATCTGAACCATGCGCGGGAAGCGCTCGCCATGCTTCAGCATCTTGTGGTGCAGGCTTGTTCCTCACTGAAACCGCCTTCCACGCCGACGTCGTGCTTCCGGCCTCGGCATTCGCCGAGAAGAGCGGCACCTTCACCAACACAGAACGGCGCGTGCAATTGGCCCGTCCGGTGATCGAACCGCCGAGTGACGCACGGCAGGATTGGTGGATCATCCAGCAGATCGCACAGCGCCTCGGCCTCGACTGGAACTACAACGGGCCGAGTGATGTGTTCGCTGAGATGGCGCAGATGATGCCATCGCTGGCGAACATCACCTGGGAGCGGCTGGAGCGCAGTCACCTACCCGGTGGATGTGCCAGATGAGTTTGGCAACGAAATCATCTCCTATTCCGGTCTGGCAACAGACGGCGGAGGCGCGAAGATCGTGCCCGCGAATGTCCTGCCGCCAGCGAGGTGCCGTGCCGGCGTACTGGATGCGATCGAGCCGGAGGCGGTCGCGTTCATGTCGCCGCGCGAGCTGTGGCGCTCAAAGCTGAATTCCGGTGACTTCATCAGGATCGAGACGCGGCGAGGCGTCGTCGAAACCAAGGTCCGATCCGATCGCGATGTGCCGGAGGGGATGGTGTTCATGCCGTTCTGCTACGCCGAGGCTGCGATTAATCTGCTGACCAACCCAGCGCTCGATCCCTCGGCATGATCCCAGAGTTCAAATTCTGCGCGGCGCGGGTGACTTCAGTGGCGGCGACGGTCGACACTGCGGCGGAGTGAACGTTCGTCTGCCGTGGTGCGCCAGGTTATCCGTGGTTGAGGTGGGAAGGTGCCGCCGGCAAAAGCACCCGACCGGGTGAGCCAGTAGCGATGACGTTGCTATCGGCGGCTTGTCGTTGGGACCGGGGCACACTGGTTCGTACGTTCCCTAACTGTCTCGCAGGCAATATGAACAACTATGTAATGCCAGGATCTTCCACACAAAATCTGTCTCCTACCGCGCGCGCGAATTGCCCGTGGATGTGAAAGTGCTGGGGAAGGACCCGTAGTGCCGCGGCTCCAAAGCCTTCGTGCCCGCGCATCGCGAGACGGCGCAGCGATCGAAGATATTCGAAGGCACGCGCGGTGACGCGGTAAGGGCAGCCAACGAAATCCAGGCTGCCCAAACGTCGCGAGCCGGTGCAGTCTGCGCACGGGATCACCTTCGCCAAGTTTCTTTCCGACTGGCAGGATTGGCGCACGAAGGCAGGCAATGTCGTTACAAAGACTGCCTACCGTTACGGCCAGCACGTCAAGGTCATCAGCGACCTGATCGGCAGTCGACCGCTGGCTCGGCTCACCGGGCGGATCTGGACCAACTCGCGGCAGGTCTGCACCAGCGTGTCTATGCCCCGATCACCGTCCACAACACTTGGTCGTGCGCCAAGAAGGCGCTGCGTCAGGCCCGGCGCTGGCGCTTGATCGCGAGTGCACCTTGGGAGGACGCCACCTTGCCGCCGGTTCCCCAGGCCTCGCCGTAGCCGCCGAGTGTGGCCGACACGCAGCGCCTTGCCGATCTGCTCGTATCATACCAACCGGTTGCGGCGATCCTGCTGCACACTATGCCGGCCACTGGCGCCCGCAAATCGGAATTCCTGGCGTTGATCTGGGACGACGTCGACCTGGGGCGCGGTGCCATCAGCATTCATAAGGCCGTTTGGGAGGCCGGGAGAGCACTCGGCCTCAAACGGCAACCCAAGAACGCGGCGAGTTGACGTAGCATTGCGCTGCCGGCGGACGCTGTTAGCCGGCTCAAGATAAGGGGGCGCCAGCTCGCATCCGGACGAACCTGGAATGCCGATGACCTGGTGTTTCCAGCCTCCAGTGGCGGGCTATGGCGACCCAGCCAGGCCACCGCGGTAGTGGGTCACGTTGCCCGCAAGCACGGGCTGATGACCGGACTGCACAATCGGCGCCACATTCATGCGGTCCTGCTCATACAGGGCCAAGTGTCAATCAAGGTGGTGGCGAACCGATTGGGCCATGCCGATCCAGCGATGCCCTGAAAGTCTACCAGCACGTGACCGAGCAGGCCGAGCAGTTGGCCGTCCAGGCGCTCGACCGTCCGCTGTCTCCCCCGTCATCGGATGCAGCAGACGCAATGACAGTCACGAGCGACGCGCCGAAGATTGTGGACTCTGCTGTGGACCCAGCTCCGGGAACGGCACGAAACAAGTTCAAGCAACGCCCAGTAACGCGTTGATTTTTGGCGGAGAGGCTGGGATTCGAACCCTGGGTACCCGCGAGGGGTACAACGGTTTTCGAGACCGCCCCGATCGACCGCTCCGGCACCTCTCCGCTGCGGTCGTGCCTTATAGAAGCGGCGGTTGGGTGCCGCAACACAGCGGTGAAATCGTTCACGACGGCGCGCATACGTGCCAAATGATCGCGCACGATCCTCTCTATCGGAGACAATTTTATCTATCAGCGCCATCACCTTGCATTGTAGCGAAAAATTCATCTCCATTGTTGAAAGCCACGGGAGATTCCAGCGTGAGCCGCATCCATGTCCTGCACGAGAACGCCGCCTGGCTGCCGCCCCTTGCCCAAGCCTTCGATCAGCGGCGGCTGCCCTGGACCGAGTGGTTCCTCGACGCCGGCACCTTCGATCTGGCCGCCCCACCACCGCCTGGCGTCTTCTACAACCGCATGAGCGCATCCTCGCACACGCGCGACCATCGGTTCTCGGCGGAACTCACCGCCGGGGTGCTGGCCTGGCTCACGCGCTGGGGCCGGCGCGTGGTCAATGGCCCGGGCGCGCTGGACCTAGAGATCAGCAAGGTCCGCCAGTACGCCGCGCTGGAAAGCCACGGCATCGCCACGCCGCGCACCGTCCTGGTCGCCGGACGCGGGCATGTCGCTGCTGCTGCCGCGCGGCATTTCGCCGGCCAGCCGGTCATTCTAAAGCCGAACCGGGGCGGTAAGGGCCTGGGCGTGCAGCTCTTCGCCTCCGCGGACTGCCTCGTCGCCTACGTCGCCGGCGCGGCGTACGAGGCGCCAGTGGACGGGCTGCATCTGCTGCAGGAATACGTCCGCGCTCCGCGTCCGTTCATCACCCGGGCCGAGTTCGTCGGCGGGCGATACCTGTATGCGGTCGAGGTCGACACCAGTGACGGCTTCGAACTCTGCCCGGCTGACGTCTGTGCCATTGGCGATGCCAATTGTCCGGTCGGCGAGGTGCCGCGGGAGAAATTTACCATCATCGACGGCATCCCTGGCGCGTTGCGCGCCCGGCTGGAGCGTTTCCTGGCGGCGACTGGGGTCGAGGTGGCGGGCATCGAGTTCATCACCGACAGCGCAGGCCGTCCTTTGGTCTACGACGTGAACACCAACACCAACTATAACCCGGACGCGGAGGCACGGGCAGGACGGACCGGCACCGCTCGGTCCGGTCCGGGAGCGATCGCGGAGTTCCTCAGCGCCGAACTGCACCGCCTGCCCGCTGCCGCATAGCGCTGTCGCGACGGTTCCCGCTGTTGCCTCGGTCGGCGCCTTGCCGCTATAGCTCGGGCGCGCTCGGTTGCCGACGTAGCTCAGCGGTAGAGCAGCTGATTCGTAATCAGCAGGTCCTCGGTTCAAGTCCGAGCGTCGGCACCAAACCATCAGTTAGATCAATCACTTACCGTTTCGTCCGCTGGTTTGCCAGTCTCCAACCCGGATACCGCGCCGGGCAGCGCGCGAGCCTCGCGCACCGGGTCGCGAAAAGGGTCAGCGGCTCGGCAAGGCGTTATGGCGGGAACCGAACGGGTTGGCAGACGGTCGCAGCGAACACCGTCGATGCGGGTCAAGACCCCCACACGTCGGTGGCATGATGGGTGGGCAGTCCGACGAGACCATCCGGGTGCATGCCACCAGCGACACCCGGGCCGGATACGGTCGGCGGTGCCACAGTCGGCGTTGGCGCCGGGCTCCACGTCACGAAGTCGACCAACAAGGGCGAACCGAACCCGCTGACGGGAGCAGAGTGAACGGCTCCACTGACGTGGAAGTCGCTAGTGTAGACGCCGATCGCAGCCGCAGTCGTCGAAGCGCCCGTGCCGAGTTGATCCAGGACAAAGCTCGGTCCGCTGTCTCCAAGGGACGCTGCTATGGCTGACGCGGGGACGGTATCAGACATTGATCAACCCTGGTTTGCGGGGGTCACGTGGGGTGGATGGCGCGCGGCGTCAACGAGGGCAGTTCACCAGTCGGGGACGACTATATCCCGCGCCACAATCGCCGCCCTGCGCCGTTGGGCCCTTCGGCACGGCTCTCTCTCCTCCGTCGGGCGTCCCCGGCGCGTCCCTGGCTTGGGAGAGCGTCGGCGCGATCCTGTGACACACTGCTGCGGTCCTCGCTATGACGGTAGCTGCGATCATGCGCTAACCTGCCTGCCAGCAACCAACCAGGGGGGATGGAAATGGTCCAGCCGGGCGACGCCAAAGGCGAATACCGAGGCTTGATCGACCGCAACGACGCCGACCTGAAGGCGTGGCTGGCGAAGCGACCGACAGAAGCCGCGCTTGAGCCCGAGTTGCCGATCATCGACCCGCACCATCACTTCTGGGACGCGCCGCATCGTGGCCGCTACTTCCTGCCCGAATTGCTGGCCGACATCGGTGACGGACACAACATCGTCGCCACCGTCTTCCTCGAGTGTCAGGCGATGTACCGCAAGCACGGCTCCGCCGAGATGGCACCGGTGGGCGAAGTCGAGTTCGTCAACGGCATCGCCGCCATGAGCGCATCTGGCAACTACGGCCCTTGCCGTGTCGCCGAAGCCATCATCGGCCACGCCGACCTCACCCTCGGCGCGCGCGTGCGCGACGTGTTGGAGGCGCAGATCGCGGTCGGGGGCGGGCGCTTCCGAGGCATCCGCTACGGCGTGTCATCGGACGGCAGCGAGGCGATCAGCAAGTTCGTCTCCCGCGTGGTGCCGCCGCACCTCGCGCGCGATCCGACGTTCCGCGAGGGCTTCGCCCAGCTTGCCAAACTCGGCCTCAGCTTCGAGTCCTGGCAGTACCATCCGCAACTGCCGGACGCGATCGACCTCGCGCGTGCCTTCCCCGAGACGACGATCATCCTCAACCATGTCGGCGGCGTGCTTGGGGTAGGCCCGTATGCCGGCCGTCGGCACGAGATCCTCGCCGCCTGGAAGCAGAACATCGGCGAACTGGCAAAGTGCCCCAACGTCAACGTCAAGCTCGGCGGCATCGGCATGACGTCGTTCGGCTTCGACTTCCAAGAACGCGCAACACCGCCATCGTCCGAGGAACTCGCCGCGGCATGGCGCCAGTACGTCGAGCCGTGCATAGAGGCGTTCGGCCCCAGCCGCTGCATGTTCGAGAGCAACTTCCCGCCGGACAAGCAGTCCTGCGGCTACACCGAGCTGTGGAACGCCTTCAAGCGGATCACCGCCGGTGCGTCGGCATCGGACAAGCAGGCGCTCTACAGCGGCACCGCGGCGCGGGTGTATCGCCTGACGGTGCCCTGAGCCTACGTGGTCGCCGCCACTGTGCGCGGCTGGTGGCGGCCGATCACCAGCACACAGATCGTGCCGATCGCCGCCACTGCCGCGATCGGCATCAGCGCGAGCGGGAAGCTCCCGGTTTCGGCCTGGATCCACCCGATCAGATAGTTGAACACGAAACCCGACAGGTTCCCCAGCGCGTTGATCTGCGCCAGCCCCGCCGCGGCCGATGCCGCGCCCAGCCATTCGGAAGCCAGTGCCCAGAACGGTCCCTTGCTGGCATAGGTGCCGGCGGCGATCAGGGTCAGCAGCGGGATCATCGCCCACAGACTGCCGATGGCGAAGAACGTGGCGACCATCGCCAGCACCATCCAGGCCAACGGCAGAGCATTGTGCCACACTCGCTCGCCGCTGCGGTCGGAACTGCGGCCCCACAGGATCATCCATACCGCGGCGATGCCGAACGGCACCGCGTTCAGCAGGCCGGTCTGCCAGTTGGTGAGGCCGAATGACTTCACCAGTTGCGGCATCCACAGCGCCAGCGACGTCGAGGCACCCGCGGCGCCGGAATATACCAGTGCCATGATCAGCACGTATTTATTGGTCATCACGCGCCAGACCGATTGATGCGAGATGCGTGGCGCACGCCGGCGTTCGAGATCGAGCTTCGCGACCAGCCACCGTTGCTGCTCGCCCGTCAGCCATTTCGCGTGTTCCGGCCGGTCGGTCAGCCAGATGAACGAGGCGATGCCCAACAGCACGGCGGGCGCCGCTTCCAGCAGGAAGATCCACTGCCAGCCGCCCAGTCCGAGCAGTCCATCCATGTAGAGAATCCCGCCCGAGATCGGCGATCCGACCAGGCCGGCCACCGGGATCGCCACCATGAAGATGCCGACGATGATCGCGCGGTAATGCGCCGGGTACCAGTAGGTGATGTAGAGAATCACGCCCGGAAAGAATCCGGCCTCGGCGGCGCCGAGCAGGAACCGCAAAACCAGGAACGAGATCGGCCCGCCGATCAGCGCGAACGCCGCCGAGACCAGGCCCCAGGTAATCATGATGCGTGCGATCCAGGTGCGTGCGCCGAACCGCTCCAGCGCCAGGTTCGAGGGCACCTCGAGGATGAAGTAGCCAATGAAGAAGATGCCGGCGCCGAGACCGTAGGTCTTTGGGTCGATGCCCACCGCCTTGTTCATCTGCAGCGAAGCGAAGCCGACATTCACCCGGTCGATGTAACAGATCAGGTAGGCCAGCAGCAGGAACGGCATCAGCCGCCAGGAGATGCGGCGCATGGTGGTGGTCTCGAGAGTGAGTGCGGTGGTCACGGGCGGCATCATCACTTCCTTTGCTACTCGCCAGTAGCCTAGCGTCGCGCGTTGAGAGAGGCTGCGCGCGTTTTGGGCAACGCAGCCATAAGCGGATCGCGGATCGCCCGACCGCTTTTCCCGCCTGTCCCGCCATGCCAACGTGCCCACGAACACCAGCGCGAGGACCAGCCAATGCCACGCATGACCGGCGGAGAAGCCATCGTCGACAGCCTGCTGCGCCACGGCATCGACACCGTGTTCGGCCTGCCTGGCGTGCAGACCTATGGCCTGTTCGACGCCTTCGCACGCGCCTCCAACAGCTTGCGCCTGATCAACGCGCGGCACGAGCAGACCACCGCCTACATGGCGCTGGGCTATGCCTGTGCCACCGGACGGCCCGCCGCGTATGCGGTGGTGCCCGGTCCTGGCGTGCTCAACACCACCGCCGCGCTGGCGACCGCCTGGGGCGTCAACGCACCGGTGCTGTGCCTCACCGGCCAAGTGCCGAGCATGATGATCGGTCGCGGCCGCGGCCAGTTGCATGAGCTGCCGGACCAGCTGGCCACGCTGCGCAGCCTGCTGAAATGGGCCGAACGTATCGAGCATCCGAGCCAGGCGTCGTACCTCACCGCACGCGCCTTCCAGGAGATGCAGTCGGGCCGTCCAGGTCCGGTCGCACTGGAGATGCCGTGGGATCAGTTCGGCGCCTCGACCGAGGTCACACCGCAGGAACCGCTGCCGCGCCATCCGAACCCGCTGCCTGATCCTGACCGGATCGCTGCGCTGACGAAACTGCTGAATGAGGCGAGAGCGCCGATGCTGTGGGTAGGTGGCGGCGCGCTGCATGCGGCGGCTGAGATCCGCGCGCTGGCGGAACGCATCAACGCGCCCGTCGTGTCGTTCCGCAGCGGACGCGGCATCGTCGATGACCGCAATCCGCTCGGCCTCACCATCGCGTCGGCCTACAAGCTATGGCCGCAGACCGATCTGCTGGTCGCATTCGGCACGCGGCTGGAAGTGCCGATGTCGCGCTGGGGCGCCGCCCCTGCCGGCCTGAAGGTCGCGCGGATCGATATCGATCCGGTCGAGATGCGCCGCCTGAAGGCCGATGTGCCGATCGTCGCCGACAGCGCCGATGCGGCGCGTGCACTCGCCGCGGCGGTCGCACCCCGCAACGATACCGCGCGCGCAGAAACGATCGCGCGTGCCAAGGCGGAGACCGCACAGACGATCCAGAAGGTGCAGCCGCAGATGTCGTTCCTCGATGCGATCCGCGACGTGCTGCCGGAAAACGGCATCCTATGCGACGAGATGACCCAGGCGGGCTACGTCTCCTGGTTCGGCTTCCCGATCCACTCGCCGCGCACGCTGATCACGTCGGGTTTCTCCGGTACCCTCGGCGCCGGGTTCCCCACCGCTCTCGGCGTCAAGGTGGCAATGCCGGATCGGCCGGTGGTGGCGCTGACCGGCGATGGCGGCTTCCTGTTCGGTGGCGCCGAACTCGCCACGGCGGTGCAGTTCGGCATCAACCTGGTGACCGTGCTGTTCAACAACTCGTCGTACGGCAACGTGCTGCGCGATCAGCGCCGGCTGTTCGAGGGCCGCGATTCCGGCTCGAAGCTGCGCAACCCCGACTTCCAGGTCTACGCCAAGAGCTTTGGCGTACCGTCGTGGCGCGCCAACGATGCCGACGGGCTGCGCGGCGCGCTGCGCGAGGCGCTGGCGGCGAATTCGCCCGCACTGATCGAGGTGATGACCGACATTTCCCAGGAATACGCGCCGTGGGAATTCATCGCGCCGGGCCGCAGCTAACAAGGGGAAACGACAATGAAATTCGGCATGTTTTACGAACATCAGTTGCCGCAACCGTGGGGCGAGGATTCCGAACGCCGCCTGTACCAGGACGCACTCGCGCAGGTCGAGCTCGCCGACAAACTCGGCATCGACTACGTGTGGGAGGTCGAGCATCACTTCCTCGAGGAATACTCGCATTCCTCCGCGCCTGAGATCTTCCTGGCCGCCTGCTCGCAGCGCACCCAACGGATCCGGCTGGGCCACGGCATCGTACTGATGCCGCCGAAATACAATCACCCTGCGCGCGTGGCGGAGCGGATCGCGACGCTTGACCTGGTGTCGAACGGACGCGCCGACTGGGGCACCGGTGAATTGGCCACCGCGCTGGAGATGGAAGGCTTCAACCTCCCGCCTGAGGAAAAGAGCGCGATGTGGCGCGAGGCGACCGAGCAGGCCGCCAACATGCTGGCGATGCGCCCCTATCCCGGCTTCCGCGGCACCTACTTCGACATGCCATGCCGCAACCTGGTGCCAAAGTCGGTGCAGAAGCCGCATCCGCCGATGTGGGTGGCGTGCTCCAAGCGCGAGACCATCCATCGCGCCGCGCGTGCCGGCCTCGGCGCACTGACCTTCGCCTTCCTGGAACCGGAGCTGGCGGCGAAATGGGTGCAGGAATACTACGATATCATCAAGTCACCGGACTGCGTGCCGATCGGTCACAGCGTCAATCCGAACATCGCGCTGGTGACCGGCATGTCGTGCCATACCGACGAGCAGGAGGCGATTCGCCGCGGCCTCGATGGCTTCCGCTTCTTCGGCTATTCGCTCGGCTATATCGCCATCTTCGGCAAACATCAGCCCGGCGTCACCAACATGTGGGAACAGTTCCTGGAAGTGAAGGACCGGTTGCCTGACAATGCCGGTCGCGGCGGCATCGGCACGCCCGACCAGTTGCGCGCGCATCTGAAGGGCTACGAGGACGCCGGCGTCGATCAGGTGATCTTCGTGCAGCAGTCCGGCACCAACAAGCACGAGCACATCTGCGATTTGCTCGAACTGTTCGCGGAAAAACTGCTGCCGGAGTTCAAGGCGCGGGATGCGGTGCGCGCGCGGCAGAAGCAGGCCGAGCTGGCGCCGTTCATCGAGCAGGCGCTGGCGCGCAAGCCGCGTATGCAGCCGATCGATCCGGCCGATGTACCCGTGGTTGAGTCATTTGGCAGGCGCGGCGTGCAGGAGACCAGCACCTTTGCCTCAGACCGTGGTGGAGCGATTTCCGTCCCGGCTGCCGATCCGCGCACGGTCGCGGCGGTTGGGCGCTGACACTGTAGGTCGCCATTTTGTGATGGTTCCTCGGGAGCCTTGAGCGTATCGTCCGTGGCGTGGGGGAGCCGTGGCTCTCTGACGGCGGCCGCTCCCCGACCAATGGTTCGGGAGGAACATGCATGGTCATCCAAAGTCCACCCGGTTGGGGGTGGGATCAGATCCGCCTCGCGGTGCAGGAAATCGGCACCGCCAAGCCTGAAGAATACTGGCACGAAGGTGCTGTCCAGGACGCCCCTGTCGCTGTTCGTCGCATTGGCGTGCACGACCTCTGGGATGCGCTCGCGCGTGGCCTCGCGGACTTCGAAGCGAACCGTACCGACGTCATCTTCCTTTGCGTGATCTATCCGGTGATCGGTCTGGTCCTGGCCCGGCTGGCATCCGGTCACGGTTTGCTGCCGGAACTGTTCCCGCTGGCTTCGGGCTTCGCTTTGGTTGGTCCGTTCGCTGCCATTGGACTGAACGAAATGAGTCGGCGCCGCGAGCAGGGCGGCGACGTCCGCTGGGTGGATGCTTTCGGTGTGCTCCGCGCACCGTCGATCGGCTCGATCATGTTGCTAGGCCTTATGCTGATCGCGCTGTTCCTGCTGTGGCTGGTGGTGGCGCAGATCATCTACGTCGTTACGCTTGGCCCATTGCCGCCGGTGTCGGTCGCCAGTTTCCTCGGCGATGTGTTCACCACGAGTGCAGGTTGGACGATGATCGTCGTCGGCATCGGCGTCGGTTTCCTGTTCGCGCTGCTGGCACTGGCCGTCAGCGTCGTGTCGTTCCCGCTGCTGCTCGACCGCAATGTCGGGATCGGGATTGCGGTGTCGACGTCGGTGCGCGCCGTGACGGCGAACCCGGGTGTCATGGCGCTATGGGGCCTGATCATTGCCTGCGGCCTGGTGCTTGGCTCGTTGCCATTGTTTGTCGGCCTGGTGGTCGTCCTACCGGTGCTTGGGCACGCAACCTGGCATCTCTACCGCAGAGTGGTACCGCGCTGACAGGTTGCCGCGAGTTCACGGGGCAACATCGACCGGTTTGCACCCGCGCGTGCATCGCGGCAGGATATCGGGCATGGCACACATGCGGTCCAGGCGTGTCATGCTGTCGTTCGGCGTCCTGCTGGTGTCGCCGCTGCTGTTCAACGTCGCGCTGTCGAAACCCGAGGACGCGCAGCCGGGCGGATCGCTCGCCGGCCAGCTTCTGGTCGCTACCCCCGAAATGGGTGATCCGCGCTTTCGGCACACGGTCATTCTCATCGTTCAACACAACAAGGACGGCGCGCTGGGGATCGTGATCAACCGGCCGCTCGACGAGGTGCCGGTGGCGAAGCTGCTGGATGCGCTCCGGCTCGACAGCAAGGGCAGTCAGGGGACCGTACGCGTGTTCGCCGGCGGGCCCGTGCAGCCGGAGATCGGGTTCATCGTGCACAGCGCCGACTATCACCGCACCGGCACCATCGAGATCGATGGCCACGTGTCGATGACCGCCGATCCCGCGGTCCTGCGCGATATCGGTCACCATCAAGGCCCGAAGCAGAGTATCGTCGCGTTCGGCTACGCCGGTTGGGGACCCGGACAGCTCGACGGCGAACTCGCACTGGGCGGCTGGTTCACGATACCGGAGGACCCGAAGTTGGTGTTCGATACCGACCGCGACAAGCTATGGGATGACGCGATGAAACTCCGCACCATTCCGCTCTGAGCACCATGCGCTGCATTACGGTGTATACCGACTACAAGAGTCCGTACGCCTATCTGGCCAAGGACCTTGCATACCAATTGGAGCGTGATTTTCCCGTGCGGCTGGAATGGCTGCCTTACGTGCTCGACATCCCAAGCTTCCTCGGCTCGGCACGGATCGACGCGGATGGCAGCGTGTTGGAGGAGAACCGCAACGCCCATCAGTGGCGACGCGTGCGCTACAGCTACATGGACTGTCGCCGCCAGGCACGCAAACGTGGACTGGTGATCCGCGGTCCGCAGAAGATCTGGGACTCTTCGCTGGCCGCGGCCGGAATGCGGTACGCGCAGCGTGCTGGCGACGCGGTGTTTCGCCGCTACCATGACACGGTATTCGAGCGCTTCTGGAAGCGCGAACTGGACATCGAGGATGTCGCGGTTGTCGCCGCGGTGCTGGCGGAAGCCGGCGCCGATGGCTCTGCGTTCGCCGCGCAGGCGCAGGTCGGCCGTGACGAGGTGACCGCGATCAGCCGCGCGGCGGAGGCTAATGGCGTATTCGGAGTGCCGAGTTTCGTCGTCGATGGCGAGCTGTTCTGGGGCAGCGAGCATCTGCCCGACATTCGCACGATGCTGGCAACATAACGATCCAACGGAGGAACTGCCATGCGCGCCGCGATCTTCCGCCACGGCGACATCGTCGTCGATACTGTCGCCGATCCCAGGCCGGCCGAAGGCCAGGTGCTGGTCAAGACGCTTTGCTGCGGCATCTGTGGTACCGATCTGCACGCGGCCAAATACACGCAGCAGTTCGTTGACCGTTCGCGCCGTGCGGGCGGACGTTGGCCGATGGATCCGGCACGCGACGTGGTGTTCGGCCACGAATTCTGCTGCGAGATTGTCGAACATGGTCCTGGTACCGACAAGCGCCTGAAGCCCGGAACGCTGGTCTGTTCGATGCCGATGACGATCGCCGGCAGCAACGTTCAGGGCATCGGCTATTCCAACGACATCGCCGGTGGCTACGCGCAGTACATGCCGCTGGCCGAGCGCCTGCTGCTCGAGGTCCCGAACGGGCTGCCTGCCGACAAGGCGGCACTCACCGAGCCGATCGCGGTCGGTTGGCATGCCGTGCAGAACGCGCGGCTGGCGGATGACGATGTGCCGCTGGTGATCGGTTGCGGCCCGGTCGGTCTTTCGGTGATTGCGGGTCTGAAGATTCGTAACGTGCATCCGATCATTGCCGCGGATTTCTCGCCGGGTCGGCGTGCATTCGCGCTGCGGATGGGCGCCGATGTGGTGATCGATCCGGCGGCGACCTCGCCGTATCAGAGCTGGCAGGATGCCGCGACGCCCACGGGCTATGACGGCAGCCGCTATGCGCAGCTGTTCGGTAGCGGCCCAAAGCAGCGGCCGGCGGTGATGTTCGAATGCGTCGGCGTTCCCGGCGTGATCCAGCAGATCATCGATGGTGCGCCGTCGGGCGCGCGCATCGTGGTGGTCGGCGTGTGCATGGAGACCGACCGGTTCGAACCGTTTTTCGGCATCATCAAGCAGCTCAATCTGCAATTCGTGCTCGGCTATACCGGCGAGGAGTTTGCTGCCGCCCTGCATCACATCGCCGAAGGCAAGGTGGACGTGTCGCCGCTGATCACCGGCCATGTCGGACTCGACGGTGTGAAGGGCGCGTTTGCCGACCTGGCGAACCCCGAACAGCATGCCAAGATCATGGTCCAGCCGTGGGAGTAGGGACGTGCCAAACAAGGTATCACTGTACGCGAGCGTCGGGCCCGAACTGACGCACTACGACGTGGATGTGGACGGTGCGGCCCTGACGCGTCGCGGCACCATCAGTCTGCCTGCGAATGTGCAGTACGTCTGGCCGCATGTGTCGCGGCAGTACCTGTATGCGGCAACCAGCGACAGCGCGTCGGGTATGGGCGCCGCCGGCAATACGCATAACGTGAGCGCGCTGCGCATCGACCGCGACAGTGGGGCGCTCAGCCCCCATGGCAGGCCGATCGGGCTGCCGACGCGGCCGATCCATATGGCGACCGACATTCCCTCGCAGTACGTGCTGGTCGCGTTCAACAATCCCAGCGCTATCCGCGTCTACCGGATCAATGCGGATGGGACGCCAGGTGATGAGGTGGCGCAGCCCGGTCCGGTCGATGCGGGGATCTTCGCCCATCAGGTGCGTGCGACGCCGGACAACCGGCAGGTCATCCTGGTCACCCGCGGCCACGATGCCGCCGATGGCAAACCGGAGGAGCCGGGCGCGCTGAAGGTGTTCGATTTCAAGGACGGCGTACTGAGCAACGGCGTCTCGGTTGCGCCCGAGGGCGGCTATGGCTTCGGGCCGCGGCATCTCGATTTCCACCCGTCGATGCCGTGGGTTTATGTGTCGCTGGAGCGGCAGAATGCGCTCGACATGTTCGAGCTTGCGAATGGTGCCCTGTCGCCGACGCCGCGGTTCCGGAAGAACGCCCTGGGGCGAGCGCCGGTAACCCGCCAGGCAGTCGGCACCGTGCACGTGCATCCGAACGGGCATGCCGTCTATGTCGCCAACCGCGCCAGCAGCGCGGACGGCGAGAACTCGCTGGCGGTCTACACGATCGACCAATCGAGCGGCGAGCCGCACCTGATCGAGCACATCGATTCACACGGCGTCCATCCGCGCACCTTCCATATCGATCCCAGCGGTCGCCTGATGACGGTTGCGCACATCACCGGCGCGCAACTTTCGCTGTTCCGCATCAGCGACGATGGCGGACTGCATTTCGCGCGCGCATACGACATCGATGTCGGACAGCGCACCATGTGGTGGATGGGCATGGTGGAGCAGTAGTCGCGGTCGCCGGCGATCTACTCCGCCCGAACCGGCGCGCTTTCGGTGGGATCGGCCTCCTCGGGCGGTCCGGTGAAGGATAGCAGCCCGCCCGGACGGAAGATCATCAGGATCATCAGCAGCAGTCCGAACGCCAGCATCCGGTATAGCGCAAAATCGCGGAACACCTCGGGCAGCGCGACGATGAGCGTTGCACCCAGGATCACGCCCGGCAGGCTGCCGACACCACCGATGATCACCATGGCCAGGATGTTCACCGACTCGGTGAACAGGAAATTGTCGGGAAACACCGAGCGTTGCCAGGATGCCAGAAACGCGCCGCCGGCGCCGGCAAATGCCGCTCCGATCGCGAATGCCTGCAACTTCGCCACGGTGGTGTTGATGCCCATCGCCTGCGCTGCCAGCTCATCCTCACGAATTGCCTGCCACGCCCAGCCGATGCGCGAATCCCGCAACCGTCGCGACATCAGCACCGCCGCGCCCATCAGCAGCAGGATCAGATAGTAGTATTGCCAGTTGTCGCGCAGGGCGAAGCCGAAGAACGAGGGTGGATCGATGGTGATAATGCCGCTCGGCCCACCGGTGATGTCGATCGGGCGATCGAGATTGATCAACAGAATGTAGGTGATCTCGCCGAAGCCCAGCGTGACGATCGCGAGATAGTCGCCGCGCAGCCGGAGCGTCGGCGCACCGATCAGGATGCCGGAGATCGCGGTCACCCCTACACAGATCGGCAATACGACCAGGAACGGCCAGTGCAGTCCGAAATGCGGCGATGAAAAGAACGCATAGACATACGAGCCGATGCCGAAGAACGCGACGTAGCCCAGGTCGAGCAGGCCGGCGAAACCGACGACGACGTTCAGCCCAAGTGCCAGCAGTGCGTAGAGGCAGATGCGCGTGATGACACCCATGACATAGGCGTTCGGCGCGAATGCCGGTATCGCCAGCGCTGCCGCCATCGCCGCGGGCACAGCCAGGCGGTGCCATGGTGCGAGTAGTGCCCGCATCACGCTAGACGCGTTTCCAGTCTGGCAGCGCCTCGCCGAGCAGGCCGCCGGGACGGAACGTCAGCACGAGGATCAACACCACGAAGGCGATAGCATCCTTGAACGCTGGATTGATGAAGGTGACCGCCAGGCTTTCCACCACCCCGAGGATCAGTCCGCCAAGCATCGCTCCGCGAACATTGCCGATGCCGCCGAGTACCGCCGCGGTGAATGCCTTCAGTCCGGCGGAGTAGCCCATGTAAAAATCCACCTGCGTGTAGTAGAAGCCGATCAGCACGCCCGCTGCGCCACCCAACGCCGAGCCGATGCAGAAGGTCAGCGCCACGACGCGCCAGACATCGATGCCCATGACCGCTGCCATCTCGCGATCCTCGGCCACGGCGCGGATCGAGCGGCCAAGCCAGGTGCGTTGCACCAGTTGGTTGAGCCCGAGCATCATCGCCACAGCGATCGATCCGATGACGACGACGAGTACCGAAATGCTGATGCCGCCGAGATTGAAGCGCCAGGTGCGCGGGAAGATCGCGTAGGTCATGTAGACCTTCTCGCGCGCGCCGAAGATCAGCATGACCGCGTTCTGCAAAAAGATCGAGGCGCCGACCGCGCTGATCAGCGGCCCGAGACGCGTCGCGCCGCGCTGGTAGAGTGGACGGTAGGCCAGCCGCTCCAGCAGCAGGCCGAGCAGGCCGGTCACTACCATGGCCGCGACCAGCAATATCGGCAGGACGAACAGCGGGATGCATCGGTACGATGTGCGAGGCGAATAGCACGCCCAGCAGTGCCCAGCCGACATAGGCGCCGATCATGAACACGTCGCCGTGCGCGAAGTTGATCATGAACAGCACGCCGTAGACCATGGTGTAGCCGATCGCGATCAGGCCATACGCAGTTCCCAACGTGAGCCCGAACACCAGTTGCTGCGGCAGGATCGCGAGTATGTCGCTGAAGCTCAGCATTCAGTCCTCGTCTCCAAGGTAGGCGCGGCGAATTTCGTCGGAGGCGAGCAACGCATCGGCGCTGTCGGCGCCCACGATGCGCCCGCTCTGCAGCACGTAGCCGCGATGCGCGATGCCGAGTGCCACGGCGGCGTTCTGCTCGACCACGAGGATCGTCGTGCCCTGCTGGTTGATCGAACGGATGATGTCGAACACCTGATCGACGAACACCGGTGCCAGCCCCATCGACGGTTCGTCCATCAGCAGTAGTTTCGGCCGTGCCATCAGCGCACGCCCGATCGCCACCATCTGCTGCTCGCCACCGGACAATGTCCCGGCGTATTGATCCAGCCGTTCCTGGACACGCGGAAACAGCGCGAAGACGCGCTGATAATCGGCATCGAGATCGGCGGTCGATTCATGCCTCCGGCTGAACGCGCCCATCATCAGGTTCTCGCGCACCGTCATGCGGCCGAACAGGCGGCGTGCCTCGGGCACCAGCGAAATGCCGCGCGCGACGATGGATTGCGTCGGCAGGCGATCGATGCGCTCGCCGGCGAATTGCACGCTGCCAGCGGCGGCGCGCACCATGCCGAGGATCGTCTTCATCGTGGTCGACTTGCCGGAGGCATTGCCGCCGAGCAGGCAAACGATCTCGCCGGCCTCGATGCTGATGCTGACGTCGTTCAGCGCGCGGACCGGTCCGTAATACGCCATGATGTTGTCGAGCTGAAGCAGAGGCATGCTCAGGCGGCAGCGGCAGCGCGATGGCCGAGATAGGCCTCGATCACCGCCGGATGATTGCGCACCTCGGCGAAGCTGCCCTCAGTGATCTTCACGCCGTGGTCGAACGCCACCACGCGCGAGCAGATACCCTTCACCAGCCGCATGTCGTGTTCGATCAGCAGTATCGTGAGGCCCGCGTCGCGGATGCGCTGGATATCGCCCATCAGCTCGCGCGTTTCGCTCGGGTTCATGCCAGCGGCCGGTTCGTCGAGCAGCAAGCAGGCGCGGCTCGGTGGCCATCGCACGTGCAATCTCCAGGCGACGGCGGTTGGCGTAGGACAGCGAATAGGCCCGCCGATCGCGGCGTGGCGTGAGGCGCGATCCGAACAGACCAAGCAGCTCCACCGCACGCTGTTCGGCGGCCGCCTTCTCGGCGCGCGCGCCCGGCATGCCAAGCATGATCGGCAGCAGACCCGCGCGCGTGCGCGCCACCATGCCCGCGAGTACGTTCTCCAGCACGGTCATCTGGTTGAACAGCCGCTGGTTCTGGAATGTCCTGGCGATGCCGCTGCGGGTGACGCGATGCGGCGCCAGGCGCGTGATGTCGGCATGTTCGCCGAACCGGATCCGTGCCGGAGGTTGCCGGATGGATGCCGCACAGCACGTTGAAGAACGTGGTCTTGCCAGAACCGTTCGGGCCGATGATGCCGGCGATCTCGCCTTCGTGCACATCGAGGTCGACGGCCTGCAACGCGTGCAGGCCGCCGAAGTCCTTGCACAGCCCGCGCACCTCGAGCAGCGGTGCGCGGCGATCAGGTGACGCCATGAAGGCGCGACGCTGGTTGGCTGTGCTGTTCAGCTTCCCAGGTTCAGCGTCTTCACCTGGACGAAATCCGGTCCCTTCACCTGATAGATGTAGATCGTCTGGGTATCGATGTCGCCCTTGTCGTTGAACGTCACCGAGTTGCCCAGCATGCCCTGATAGCCTTTGGTTGCGCGTACTGCGTCGCGGATGGCGGCGCGATCCGGCTTGCCCACGGTCTTGATCGCGGTGAGCAGGATGTTCGCTGCTTCGTAGGCCAGTGGTCCATACGAGCTGGCGGTGCCGTATTTCGCCTGGAACGCCTTGGCGAAGGCTTGTGCGCTGGGCACCTTGCTCATGTCGGGCACCAGGAAGCTGACGTAGTTGCCTTCCGCTGCGCCGGCGGACGCCTGGATATAGTCGACCGGCTCGAACTGTCCGTCGGGGCCCATCATCGGCACGCTTAGTCCGACATCCGGCAACTGCTTGACCAGCAGGGCCGCGTCAGGTGCCCAGATGGAAGCGTAGATGGCGTCGACATCCTTCGGAATGGTGCCGAGGATCGGGCGGAAGTCCTTGTCGCCAGCACGGATGACATAGCGGATCACGGTGGCGCCGAGTGCCTTGGCCTTCTTCTCGAACTCGTCGGCTCCGCCGCGCGGCCCGGTGGTGCCATCGTCGAACACCGCGATCTTCTTCTTCTTGAGCTCCTCGATCAGCCATACGGCACCGGCCGGCGCCTGGAAGTCATCGCGGGCGCAGACGCGGTTCACCGACTTGAGGCCGCGATCGGTCACCTTCGGATTGGTGCAGCCCGGCGAGATGAGCACGATGTTGGACCGGTCGAGCACTTCGGACGCTGGAATGCAGGTGACGGACGTGATGCCCCAGATAGAACCCATAATGGCCGGATCGGCGGCAACCTTCTCGGCCGCGGCGACGCCGATCTGCGGGTTGCCCTGATCGTCCGCCTCCATCACCTCGATCTTCTTGCCGAGCACGCCGCCCTTGGCGTTCCATTCCTCGGCGGCAAGTTTGACGGCGTTGGCGACTTCCTGGCCCTGCTTCGCGAGCGGGCCGGTCAGTGGGGCGCCGGCGGCGATCTTGATTACGTCCTGCGCCGAGACAGGCAAGGCAAGCAACACCATCGATGCGACGAACGCAGCCGTCGCTGTTGCGATCCGGCGCATAGCTAATCCCCCGGTTGTTGGCCCAGCGGAAAGCGTGACAGTATGTGGTCTGGCGAGTCAACTGACGGACGCGCTTGCCCGCGGGGCAAAGGGGGCATCATGAAATTCGGAGCGTCGATGTTCTTCACCGACTACTCGATGACTCCGGCGGAGCTTGGCCGCGCCCTCGAAGAGCGCGGTTTCGACATCGTCTGGGCACCGGAGCATTCGCACATTCCGCTGTCGCGCAAGACGCCGTTCGTGCTCGGTGGCGATCTGCCGAAACGTTACTACGATGCGATGGATCCGTTCGTCACGCTTGCCGATGGCGGCGGCCGCGACCAAAACGCTGAAGATCGGCACCGGTGTTTGCCTGATCGCGCAGCGTGATCCGATCCAGACCGCGAAACTGGTGGCCTCGATCGATCAGGTATCCGGCGGACGCTTCGTGTTCGGTGTCGGCAATGGCTGGAACCAGGACGAGATGGAGAACCACGGCACCACCTTTGCCACGCGGCACAAGCTTGCGCGCGAGCGCATCGAGGCGATGAAGGCGATCTGGATGCAGGATACCGCCGAATACCACGGCGAGTTCGTCGATTTCGCTCCGATGCAGGCGTGGCCGAAGCCGGTGCAGAAGCCGCACCCCCCGATCCTTGTCGGTGGAGCATTTCCATACAGCGCGCGACGTGCGGTGCGTTATGGCGATGGCTGGATGCCACAGGTCACCGCGGGATCGCCGGCGCCGTTGACCGAACTGATCCCGCGGTTTCGCCAGATGGCGGCGGAGGCCGGGCGCGATCCAAACAGGTTCGACATTTCGATCGGCGGACAGGCAGAGGATGTCGATCTGATCAAGCGGTATCAGGACCTCGGCGTGAACCGGGTGTCTACCAGCCTGCCGTCGGAGAAGGCCGAGACGATACTGCCGGTGTTGGATCGTTGGGCGGCGATCATCCGTGCGGTGAACGGCTGACTTCGCTTATCGCTTGCCACACACGAAACGGTGTCGCCGGCCCGTCGAAATGCGTGACGCCCAGTGGCGCCAGTGCGTCCATGATTGCGTTGCCGATCGCCGGCAGCATCGCGACGGCGCCTGCCTCGCCGCAGCCTTTCACGCCTAGCGGATTGGTGGTGCACCGCGTGCCGTTGAATTCGATATGGAACGACGGGAGATCGTCGGCGCGTGGCAACGCATAGTCCATGAATGAACCAGCCAGCATCTGGCCGGATTGTGCATCGTATACCGCGTGTTCCATCAGTGCCTGGCCGACGCCCTGAGCGATTGCGCCGTGTGCCTGACCGGCGACGATCGTCGGATTGACCAGCACACCGTAGTCGTCCATCGCGGTGAGACGCACCAACGCGACCGCTCCGGTGTCGCGGTCGATCTCGACCTCCACCACGTGTGTGCCATTCGGGTAAGTCATGTGCTCGCGCGTCCAGGCATGATAGGTGTCGAGCGGCGCGCCGGCGTCGCGTGCCAGCGCAGCAACCTCCAGCAGCGAGATCGAACGGTTGGTGCCGACGACAGCGAAGTGTCCATCGGCGAATCCGATGTCAGCCTCCGCGGCCTCCAGCGCCTCGGCGGCGATCGGCCGGCCCTTCTGCACGATTGTCTCCGACGCTCGCCAAATCGCCGTGCCGCCCATGTAGGTCGCGCGCGAACTGCCATGGCCGCCACCGATCGGGATCAGGTCGGTGTCGCCTTGGCACAGATGGATCAGCGTGTTCGGAATGCCGAGCCGGTCAGCGAGGATCTGAGGAAACGTTGTCTCGTGCCCCTGACCGATGGTCTGTGTGCCGGTGATCAATGACACCGTGCCGTCCGGTTCGAAACGGATATCGACGTTTTCGTGCGGTGAACCGCCGGTGCCTTTGATGTGGTACGCAAAACCAAGACCACGCAACAACCCGCGCGCCTCGCTTTCGCAACGCCGAGTGGCAAAGCCTGTGACATCGGCCGCCTCCAGCGCGCGATCGAAGGTTTGCGCGAAATCGCCGCTGTCCACCGAGAACCCGAGTGCATTGGTCATCGGCATCGCTGCGGTCGGCACCATGTTACGACGACGCAACCCCACACGGTCGAACCCGCATTGCCGCGCCGCAGCATCGATCAGCCGTTCGATGATGTTCACCGCCTCGGCAAAGCCGGGGCCGCGGGTGACGCCGATCGGCGTAGTGTTACTCAATACAGTCACGACGTGCAGCGCAATGACGGGGATGGCGTAGATGGAGCCTTGGAGATGCACATACTGGTTGGTCTGCACCGCGCCGGCGCCGCCCGCCATGTAGGCGCCGATATTCGCGGTGCTGCCGACGCGCAATGCGAGGAAATTGCCATCTGCATCGAGCGCCAGCGAGGCCTCGGCCTGATGATCGCGCGCCTGGTGGTCGGAGACGAAGCCCTCGCCGCGCGTGGCAATCCATTTCACCGGTCGGCCGACGCGTTTGGCCGCCCACAGGATCAGCGCATGTTCGGCATAGGTGAAGTTCTTGGCGCCGAATCCGCCGCCGACATCCGGTGCGACAAACCGCACATCGGCCGCCGGCACGCCGAGCGCGCGGGCGGTCGCGTCGCGATTGCCATGGATATTCTGGCTGGAGACACACAGCGTGTAGCGACCGGCGGTCGCATCGTGACGGCCGACCGCGCCGCGCGGCTCCATCGGATTGGTGACGATGCGATGATTGTCGAGGCGCAGCGAAACGCTGTGTGCCGCGGCAGCAAACGCCGCGTCGGCCGCGATCGCATCGCCCCAACGCCAGTCCATGCAGACATTGCCAGGCACCTCGGCGGAAACCTCCGGCGCTCCTGGCGCGCACGAGGCGGCGACCGTGGTGACCGCGGGCAGCTGTTGGTACTCGACCACCACCCGCTCGGCGGCATCGAGCGCCAGCGCGCGCGTCTCGGCGACGATCAGCGCGACCGGCTCACCGACATGGCGGACCTTGCCGATCGCCAGCAACGGCTGCGGCGCGAACGCGAACGTCTCGCCGGTCTGGACGTTGGCTTCCACGGTCGGGCGCATGGGCCGCAACCCATCGGCGTTTGCATCCGCACTGGTGAGTACCGCGAGCACGCCCGGCATCGCTGCCACTGCCGACGCATCGATGCGGCCGATCCGCGCGTGCGCATGCGGTGACCTCAGCACGACGGCGTGCGTCAGAGCATCGAAGCGCAGGTCGTCGAGATAATTGCCCCGACCAGTGGTGAACCGGGCATCCTCCCGCCGCCGCGGCGTATCGCCTATAATGGACCGACCTGTCATTCGGGCCTTCCCTATTGCAGTCAGGAATGGACTGGACACCATGACCGCCAAACGTCAACTCCGCCTCGGCGCCTTCATGCGGCCGACCACAATTCACACCGCCGCCTGGCGCTATCCGGGCGCGTACCCCGACGCCAACTTCAACCTCGCGCACCTCAAGCGCTTCATCCAGACGCTGGAACGCGGCCGGTTCGATGCATTCTTCATGGCCGACCACCTCGCCGTGCTCAACATGCCGATCGCCGCGCTGAAGCGCAGCCACACCGTGACGTCGTTCGAGCCGTTCACCCTGCTGTCGGCGCTCGCCATGGTCACCGAGCACATCGGCCTGATCGCCACCGGCTCCACTACCTTCGAGGCGCCGTTCCACATCGCGCGCCGCTTCGCCTCGCTGGACCATATCAGCGGTGGCCGTGCCGCCTGGAACATCGTCACCACGTCCAATCCGGATGCGGCGCTGAACTTCGGCCTGGACGAGGCGATGGAGCACGACGAACGCTATCGCCGCGCCCGCGAGTTCTACGATGTCGTCACCGGGCTGTGGGACAGTTGGGCGGAGGACGCGTTCATCCGCAACGTCGAGACCGGCGAGTTCTTCGACCCGTCACGCATGCACGTCCTGGACCACAAGGGCGAGCACTACACGGTGCGCGGGCCGCTGCACATCGCGCGGCCGATCCAGGGTTGGCCAGTGATCGTCCAGGCGGGTTCGTCCGATGCCGGCCGCCAGCTTGCCGCGGAGACCGCCGAAATGGTGTTCGCCGGCGCCGGCGACATCAACGGTGGACGTGCGCTGTATGCCGACATCAAGGGCCGCATGGAAAAACTCGGGCGCGATCCCGAGCATCTGAAGATCCTGCCCGGTGCCTTCGTCGTGGTCGGTGATTCACTGGACGAGGCGCGCGAGAAGCGGGCAAAGCTGGACAGTCTGGTGCATTACGACAGCGCCATCGCGTCGTTGTCGATCGCGTTGGGCACCGATGCGTCGCGCTTCGATCCCGATGGGCCGTTGCCCACGGTTCCCGAAACCAATGCCAGCAAGAGTGGTCGCGACCGCGCCATTGGGCTGGCCCAACGCGAGAACCTGACGGTGCGGCAGCTTGCCCAGCGGCTTGGCGGCTATAGCGGTCCCGCACTGCTTGGCACGCCGGCGATGATCGCCGACCAGATGGAGGAATGGCTGCTCAGCAACGCCTGCGACGGATTCAACATCATGTTCCCATACGTACCGGCCGGGCTGGATGACTTCGTCGAGCGCGTGGTTCCGGAGCTGCAACGCCGCGGCATCTTCCGTCGCGAATACGAAGGCGCCACGCTGCGCGAGAACCTCGGCCTGCCGCGGCCGGAGAATCAGTTTTTCCGCGCTTGACTCTCGCGCCTGCGGCAACGCAGGCTGGAGCCGAGGCAAACGTCAAAAAACCTCCGCCACAATAAAGCGGATCGGCGGTTTATGTACAGCTACATTCTGCGTCGTCTCGCCTTCGGAGCGGTCACGGTACTCGGCGTTTCCATCGTCGTGTTCTTCGTGCTGCGCGTGCTGCCGGGCGATCCGCTGGTCGCCATCTTCGGCCCGGAGGGCTTCACCAAGCTCACGCCGGAGGCCCGCGCCGGCTACATGGCGCAGCTTGGCCTGAGCGACCCGCTGATCGTGCAATACCTCCGTTGGGTTGGCGACATCCTGACCGGCAGCCTTGGCCATTCGTTCTTTCGCTCGGAAAGCGTCGCCGACATGATCGCGCGCCGCGGCCCATTGACCGCGGAGATCGCCGCGATATCCGTGGTGCTGTCGTGGCTGGTCGGCATCCCCGTCGCCATCGTCAGTGCGCTGCGGCCGAACAGCTTTGGCGACAACATCTCCCGCTTCATCAGCATTCTGTTCCTCGCGGTGCCCGGTTTCTGGCTGGCGATGCTGATCGTGCTTGGGCTGTTGTTTGGTTTTGGCTATCGCGCACCACTCGCCAATGTGGCGTTCTTCACCGACCCGCTGTCCAACCTGCAGATCGTCGTTGGCCCGGCGCTGGTGCTGGGGCTTGGCCAGGCGGCCTACATCGCGCGCATGGCGCGGTCCAGCCTGCTCGAGGTGGTGCGCGAGGACTATGTGCGCACCGCGCGCGCCAAGGGCCTGAACGGCCGCGTGGTGATCGCGCTGCACGCGTTGCCCAATGCGCTGCTGCCGGTGATCACTCTGTCCGGCATCCTGCTAGGCTTCGTGCTGGCCGGCTCGATCCCCGTGGAGCGCGCGTTTGGCACGCCTGGCCTTGGCTACGCCATGTACACTGCGGTGAGCGAACGCGACATCTTCGTCATGCAGAACCTGGTGTTCTTATACTCGATCGTGTTCGTGATGCTGAACATCCTGGTCGATCTGACCTCCGCCTGGCTCGATCCGAGGATCCGCTACCGATGAGTGTCACTCAGCCCGACGCCACTCTTCCACTCGACCGCATACAGGCAGCCGAACCATCGTGGCTGCGGCGCGCCTTGCGGGCGCTGCGCACCTTCGCGCGACGCTCGCCGATGTCGGCGTTCTGGGGCTGCGTTGCTGCCGGCATCATCTTCATGGCGGTCGCGGCACCAGTGCTTGCGCCACGCGATCCGACGCGCGCCGACTTCCGCCACATGGCCAAGCCACCGTCCGAACTGAACTGGTTCGGCACCGACCAAATCGGCCGCGATACGCTGAGCCGCGTGATCTATGGCAGCCGAGCGTCACTGACAGTCGCGGCCGGCGCGGTGTTGCTGGGTACTACGTTCGGTGCGTTGTGGGGCCTAGCGTGTGGCTATTTCGGCGGGCGATTCGACATCATCAGCCAGCGCCTCATCGAGTTCCTGCAATCGTTCCCCGACCTGATCCTGGCGATGGCGATTGCGATGGCGCTTGGCGCGGGGATGGGCACCGTGATCGTCGCCATTGCCATCACGCGGATACCGTTCGGCGGACGCGTGATCCGCGCCGTGGTGCTGTCGCTGAAGGAGTTGTCCTATGTCGAGGCAGCGCGGGGTCTCGGCGCCTCGCATCTGCGCATGATGGCGCGACACATCCTGCCGCAGTGCGTGGCGCCGTATCTGATATTGGCCACGACGCATCTTGGGGTAGCGATCATCATCGAGGCGGCACTGGGCTTTCTCGGGGTCGGCATTCCGCCGCCTACGCCGACCTGGGGCAACATGCTGGCTGATTCGTTGAACGCCGGGCTGGTGCCGCCGTGGTGGCTGGTGCTGTTCCCCGGTGCGGCGATCACGCTCACCGTGCTGGCGTTCAACCTGCTGGGCGACGGCATCCGTGACGCACTGGACCCACGGTTAAGGGGCGCGGTGTGATTGTTGGCAATGATGGGTTTCGCTGCGCTCTACCCATCGTCATGCATCGGCCACTCTGGCCAACGGAAACCGCACCCCGCCGTCATGCAGGTGGCACGCGGTCCAGTGCCTGGGCATCACCTCGTGCAATGCAGGCACCTCATGGCGGCAGCGCGACATGACGTAGGGGCAGCGGGCATGGAAATGGCAGCCGGACGGCGGATTGATCGGGCTCGGCACATCGCCTGCCAGGATCACCCGATTGCGCCGCCGCGCACTTGCTTTCGGGATCGGCACCGCTGATAGCAACGCTTCGGTGTAAGGGTGCAGCGGCATTTCGAACAGGCTGGCCTTGCCGGTGGTCTCGACGATCCGCCCCAGATACATCACCGCGACACGGTGACTGATGTGTTCCACCACCGCCAGGTCGTGCGCGACGAACAGATACGACAGCTTGAACTCGTCCTGCAGGTCCATCATCAGGTTGATGATCTGTGCCTGGATCGAAACGTCCAGCGCGGATACTGGTTCGTCGCCGACGATCAGTTCCGGCCCGAGTGCCAGCGCGCGCGCGATGCCGATGCGCTGGCGCTGGCCGCCGGAGAACATGTGGGGGAACGAACTCATGTGCTCCGGCCGTAGGCCGACGCGTTCGAACAGGCTGGCGACGCGTTCCTGCCGTTCCGTGCGGGTGCCGGCCTGGTGGATGATCAGCGGTTCGCCTACGATGTCGCCGGCCGACATGCGCGGATTCAACGACGCGTAAGGGTCCTGGTAGATCATCTGCATCTGTTCCCGATACGGAAACATCTGCTGGGTATCGAAATCGGTGATGTCCCTGCCGTGGACACGGATCTTTCCCTCGGTCGGCTCAAGCAGCTTCAGCAGCGTGCGTCCGACGGTTGACTTGCCGCAGCCGCTCTCGCCGACCAGGCCGAGGGTTTCGCCCCGGTCGATGTGGAACGACACGCCATCGACCGCATAGACGTGGCCGGAAACGCGCGAGAAGACGCCCTTGTAGACCGGAAAATGCTTCTTGAGGTTTTCGACCTCGAGCAGCGGGCTCGCGCTGCCGTCGGATCGGCGTTCGGACGGTAATTCGCTCATGCCGCGCCCCCAAGCAGGCGATCGGCGTGCCAGCAGGCTACCCAATGGTCAGGTCGGAGCTGCTCCAGCTTCGGATAGATGGCGCGACACTGGTCGGAGGCGAACGCGCAGCGTGGCGCGAAGCTGCAGCCCTTCGGCAGATTGAACAGCGACGGCACCATGCCCTTGATCTCGTTCAACCTGGTCCGGCTGGGATCGGCACGCGCGGCGAGATCGAGGTTCGGGATGGAATCGAGCAGACCGCGGGTATAGGGATGGCCTGGCCGCTCGAACAGGTCGTCGACGCTCGCCTCTTCGACCTTGCGACCGGCGTACATCACCACCACGCGGTCGGCATTCTCGGCGACCACGCCCATGTCGTGGGTGATCAGAATGATCG
This sequence comes from uncultured Alphaproteobacteria bacterium, assembly GCA_963819855.1. GTDB lineage: Bacteria > Pseudomonadota > Alphaproteobacteria > Acetobacterales > Acetobacteraceae > JAMXLO01. The sequence continues at coordinate 207,965 of CAWFYC010000028.1, read as the reverse complement.
CGGTGCCCAGCGTGTCGCGCAGCTCGCGCATCAGATCGAGAATCTGCGCCTGGATGGTGACATCCAGTGCAGTGGTCGGTTCGTCGGCGATCAGCACCTTGGGATTGCACGACAACGCCATGGCGATCATGACGCGCTGGCGCATGCCGCCGGACATCTGGTGCGGATAGGCGAACGCGCGGCGCTCGGGTTCCGGAATGTGCACGCGGCGCAGCATCTTGACGGCACGGTCCATGGCGTCGCGGCGCGACACGCCTTGATGCAACGCGATCGCCTCGCTGATCTGCCGGCCCACCGTGAGCAGCGGATTGAGCGAGGTCATTGGTTCCTGGAAGATCATCGAAATGCGGTTGCCGCGGATGTCCTCCATCTCGCCCTCGGTCAAGCCGAGCAGATCGGTGCCCTCAAAGCGGATAGCGCCTTCCACGATGCGCCCCGGTGGGCTTGCGACGAGCCGCAGGATGGACAGTGCGGTGACGCTCTTGCCGCAGCCTGATTCGCCAACCACGCCCAGGGTCTCGCCGCTGCGCAGGCTGTAGGACACTCCATCGACCGCCCGCACGACGCCGGCGGGCGTGAAGAAATGCGTGTGGAGATTGTCGATCTCCAACAGCGGGCGGGTGGATGTGGCAACGGGAGCGGACGTCCCGCGCGTAGGCAGCTGCACTTCACTCAAGACGTGACTCCCAAGATTCCGGCGTGTTATCTTTGGCAAAACGGACCGGTTGAGCGCGCCATCTGAGCACGCCGCCAGCGGTTATGAAAAGCCTTAAAGGGAGGGAAAATATCGTGAACGATCCGTACGCCGCACGCACGCGGCTGACCCGCCGTGGCTTTCTAGCAGCCGGCGCCGCGGTGGCGGCTGGCGGCTATGGACTGTACCCGCGACCGGTGCTGGCCGATATTCCCGATCAGTTCGACGGCACGAAGTTCCAGCTCGCGGCACCCGATCCGAACCCGAAATATGGCGGCGTGCTGCGCATGGGCATCACCAATCGGGTGCCGCATTTCGATCTCCACCAGTCGGGCACCTACAATAATCTGGGTTCGATGGGCTGCATGTTCGACAACCTGATCCGCCGCGACCCGCGCGACGGCGGCAAGGCTGTCATCCCGGACCTGGCGCACAGTTGGGAAATCGCCAAGGACCGCAAGACCTATACGTTCTACCTGCGCAAGGGCATCCCGTTCCATGACGGCGCGGAGCTGACGTCCGAGGATGTGAAAGCCACGTTCGACCGGATCGTGAAGCCACCGCAAGGCATCAGCATCCCGCGCAGCATCCTGTTCCGCGCGGTCAGCGAGGTGAACGCGCCCGACAAATACACCATCGAGTTCAAGCTGTCCGAGCCGCGGCCGCCGCCCTTCATCATGGCCGCGATCGCCAGCGGCTGGAACGTCATCGTGCGCAAGAAGACGCTGGAGGACAACAACTACAATCTGCGCAAGGTGCCGAACTACCCCGGCACCGGCCCGTTCAAGACCGTGCGCCGGGTGGAGAACGAGCTCTGGGTGGTCGAAAAGAACAAGGACTACTGGAACAAGGGCCTGCCGTACCTCGACGGCATCGAGTTCTACAACCTGGTGCCGTTCTCGCCTGAGCTCGGTTCGGGGATTTTGTCGGGCCGCGTCGACTATGGGCGGGTGACCGATCCGGTGACCTTCAAGAAGGCACAGGCGACCAAGGGAATGAAGGTCTCGTCGTTCAACCAGAGCGTCATTCACGCGACCTATACCAATACCAAGAAGGGGCCGATGGCCGATCCGCGGGTGCGGCGCGCCATGCACCTGGCGCTGGATCGGCCGACGCTGATCGAGGCGATCAAAGACGTGGCGCCGATGCAGATCGGCGGCTTCATGTATCCGTTCTCCGATCTCGCCACGCCGAAAGCGGAGCTGGTCAAGCAGCTTGGCTATCAGGACGACCCAACGGCCGCCGAGAAGGAGGCGAAGGCACTGATGGCCGCCGCCGGCTATCCGAACGGCATTCAGGGGCTGGACTACCTGATACGCGACCTCGCCAGCTATCACGTCTGGTCGCAGGCGATCCAGGCGATGCTGCAACAGACCCTGAACATCACCACCAATCTGCGCTACGTGGTGGAATTGGTGTGGTTCGACGATATCGCCAACGGCCACTTCGACCTGGCAATCGGCGCGGTGGTGTCGACGCTGCTCGATCCGTCCGACTATTTCAACGCGTGGTACCACACCGACGGGCCGCAGAACTATTCGGCCTACAGCAACGCCAAGGTCGATGCGCTGATCGACCAGATCGATCGCGAGGTGGATCCCGCGAAGCGGCAGGCGCTGATCCGGCAGGCGGAAGCGATCTTCGAACAGGACCCGCCGCTGCTGCCGGTGGCGTGGGAGAAGATCGACGATATCTGGTACGACTACGTCAAGGGACTGCGGCCGGACGACTACTTCGGTGCCTACGACGTCTGCCGCCAGGATACGTTCTGGATGGACAAGTCAACGTAAGTGGCACGATGGCCGCAATTTGTCATCCCCGCGTAAGGGGGAACCCAGTTGCCGCCTGGGTCCCCGCCTTCGCGGGGATGACAACTGACGCGGCAGGCCCGACTGCAAATCAACAGCCATAGGGAGGCAATGACGCCAATGAGCGAAATCGACACCGGTAACGGGAAATGGAGCCGCCGCGGTTTTCTACAGGGCAGCGCCGCGGCGATGGCCGCGGCGTATGGGCTGCGACCCGCCCACGCGCTGGCGGAGATCCCGATCGTATACGACGGATCGAAATTCCAGCTTGCCGCGCCGGAGCCGAACCCGAAGCGCGGCGGGGTGCTGCGGGTCGGCATCCTCAACCGCCTGCCACATTTCGACTTCCATCAGTCCGGCACCGTCGGCAGCCTCGGTGCACAGGGTTGCATGTACGACAACCTTATCCGCCACGATCCGCGCGACAGCGGCAAGACGATCATCCCGGACCTCGCGCATAGCTGGGAGATCGCCAAGGACGGCACGACCTACACGTTCTTCCTGCGCAAGGGCGTGCAGTTCCATGACGGCGCCGACCTGACCGCCGATGACGTGAAGGCGACGTTCGACCGCATCGCCAGGCCGCCGGCGGGCGTCAGCCTCCCACGTAGCATCCTGTTCAAGGCGGTCAGCGAGATCAGCACGCCGGACAAATACACAGTACAGTTCAAGCTGTCCGCGCCACGACCCGCAAGCTTCATCATGGCGGCGATCGCCAGCGGCTGGAACGGCATCGTGCGCAAGCAGACGCTCGAGAACAACAACTACAATCTGCGCAAGGTGGCGAACATTCCCGGCACCGGCCCGTTCAAGTCCGTGCGCAGGGTCGAGAACGAAGTCTGGGTCATGGAAAAGAACAAGGGCTACTGGAACCAGGGCCTGCCGTATCTCGACGGCATCGAGTTCTACAATCTGATCCCGTTCTCGCCCGAACTCGGCGCCGCGATCCTGTCCAACCGCGTGGACTACGCACGCATCCTCGATCCGGTGACCGCGCGCAAGGCCAAGGGCACGCCGGGGATGTCCACCACCGCGTTCAATCAGAGTGTGATCCAGGGCACCTGGATGAACGACAAGAAGAAGCCGTTCGATGATCCGCGCGTTCGCCGCGCGTTTCATCTTGCGCTCGATCGCCACGTCCTGGTGGATGTCACCAAGGATGTGGCACCGATGCGGGTTGGCGGCTTCATGTATCCGTTTTCGGAGTTCGCCACGCCGACCGATCAATTGTTCAAGCGGGTCGGCTACCAGGAGGATCCGACCGAAGCGATCAAGGAGGCCAAGGCGTTGATGGCCGCCGCCGGCTACGCTAACGGGATCAAGGGTCTGGATTTCATGGTCCGCGACGTCGCCTCGTTCAAGCTGTGGGCGCAGGCGATCCAGGCGATGCTGCAGCAGAACATCGACGTGCAGTGCGATCTTCGCACCGTGGTGGAATCGGTGTGGTTCGACGACACTCCGAACGGGCACTTCGATCTGGCGATCGGCGCTGTGGTATCGACGCTGCTCGATCCGTCTGATTACTTCAACGCCTGGTACCGCACCGGCGGACCGCAGAACTACTCGTTCTGGAGCAATCCGAAGTTCGATGCCCTGGTGGATCAGATCGACGCGGAGTTCGATCCTACCAAACGTCAGGCGCTGATCCGGCAGACCGAGGAGATCATGGAACAGGACCCGCCGGTGTTGCCGTTGTGCTGGGAGCAGATCAACGATGTCTGGTGGAACTACGTGAAGGGCTACAACCCGTTCGACTATTTCGGTGTCTACGACGTCGTGCGGCAGGATATCTTCTGGCTGGACAAGGCGTAAGGCGCGGACCGTGCCGATGGGTTTCGCTTTTGCGCAACCCATCCTACGGCGAATGTGGTGACGCGGGTAGGATGGGTTGAGCTAGAGCGAAACCCATCGCCGCACCACTTCAGAATCCAACAAAGGTCCTGTGCTCCACGCCGGCACCGCCCACCGCGTTCGACAGCAACTGGAGGTCCGGACCCGCCAGCACGAGTTCGGCATTGCTGCCGCAGTCAGCGGCACCCTCGCTGGTGTGGGCGCCAGCCCAGTGTACGTGGAATGTCCGCGGCTGCTGGAAGCGCTGCTCTACGACCAGGCTGCCGCCCTCGGACGCCATCACCTCGGGCCGCAGACTGCACGTGGTCGCGGGCGACGCCGTGGTCGCGACGGTGAACTCCCAATCGTTCGGCATGCGGGCGCCCTGGCGGAACACCAGGATGTCGCCGACCTTGGGACCCATGTCGATCGTCGTGGCGGCCGACACCACCGCGACGCCGCTAACGAGCAGACCGGCGATCACGCTGGCGAGCACCGCGGTCCGGGCGAGATCGCCTGCGCCCGCGGCTTCGTTGGTGGGCCTGCGCCATCTCATCGGTCGCGCCCTTTGCCATAGCGCATCTCCTGCGCCTGGTCGGGGGTCAGCGTCGCGAAGTCCGGCAGGAAGACCGGGTCATGCGGGGGCGGTGCCCGGTCAGGCGGCGGCAGAGTGGCAGCGATCATGCGGCCAATCTGCGCAAGAACCAGACCGAACGGCGCCTGGTGCGGTTGAGTCATCACGGCAAACCTCTACGTCTAAGTCAGAACGGGTTCTGCCCCCTGGAAGAATCTCCCGAATGCTTACGACAGTGATATTGCCATTCCCTTCGCATGTGCAGCAACACGTTTTCGTGAGCTTGACCTGCCGGGCGCGATGGCGGAACACCGTGATGGCCACCAGGGGAAGTGAACGCCATGCCGGGACCGTTGCACGGCTATCGTATCGTTGATCTCACCTCGATGGTGTCGGGGCCTTCGGCAACCATGCTGCTGGCCGACCAGGGCGCCGATGTCATCAAGGTGGAGAATCCCGACGGCGGCGACCACACGCGCGCAGCGGCCAACCGGCGCGGGGGGTTCTCGGCGTCATTCCTCAATAACAACCGCAACAAGCGCTCGATCGTGCTGGACCTGAAGGCGCCGGCCGGGATTGAAGCGCTGAAGCGGCTGATCGCTGGCGCCGACGTCTTCATCCAGAATTTTCGCAGCGGCGTGATCGATCGGATGGGCTTTGGCGAGGCCAACGTGCGCGCGCTGGCGCCGGACATCGTCTACGTCTCGATCAGCGGCTTCGGCGAGCAGGGACCGTTCGCGCAGAAGCCGGTGTACGATCCGCTGATCCAGGCGCTGTCCGGCCTGGCCAGCATCCAGGGCGGCTCCGACCACGAGCGGCCGCGGCTGGTGCGCACCATCGTGCCCGACAAGCTGACCGGCGTGGTGGCGGCGCAGGCGATCACGGCGGCGCTGCTGGCACGCGAGCGAACCGGGCAAGGCCAGCACGTGCGGCTCTCCATGCTGGACGCGGTGGTGGCGTTCCTGTGGGGCTCCGACATGGGCAGCCAGACCTTCGTCGGCGATGAACTGCCGCAGCAGGAGGCCGCCAGCTTCATCGACCTGATCTATCAGACGGCAGACGACTACATCAGCGCGGCGGTGCAGACCGACCGTGAATGGGTGGCGCTGACGCGGGCGCTCGATCGGCCGGACTGGCTGGAGGATCCGCGCTTCGTCACACCGGCGTTGCGCCAGAAGCACATCAACGAGCGCCTGGCGATGACGCAGGAGGTGCTGCGCACGCGCCCCGCCGCGGAGTGGCTGGATCGGTTGACGGCGGCAGGTGTTCCTTGTGCGCCGGTGCTGACGCGCAGCCGGATGATCGAGCACCCGCAGGTGGTGGCGAATGGCATCGTCGTGGAGACCGAGCATTCCGGTGCCGGCCGCCTGCGCCAAGCCCGCCCGGCGGCGCGGTTCTCTGCCACGCCAACCAGCGTGCGCCGCGGCGGTCCTGCCTTGGGCGAGCACACCGACGAGATCTTGGCCGAGATCGGCTACAAGGAAGGCATCGTGGCATGATCGACTTCCATTACTGGCCGACGCCGAACGGCTGGAAAGTGTCGATCATGCTGGAGGAATGCGGGCTGCCGTATCGTGTGGTGCCGGTGAACATCGGCAAGGGCGATCAGTTCAAGCCCGAGTTCCTGGCAATCAGTCCCAACAATCGCATGCCGGCGATTGTCGATCACGACGCCGATGGCGAAACGGTGCCGGTGTTCGAATCAGGCGCCATCCTGCTGCACCTCGCGGAGCGGTCGGGGCAGTTCATGCCGACCGACCGGCGCGGGCGGAAGGAGACGCTGGAGTGGCTGTTCTGGCAGGTCGGCAATCTGGGGCCGATGGCGGGGCAGCTCAGTCATTTCGTGAACTACGCGCAGGGCGAGCATAGCTATTCGCACCAGCGCTACGCCAACGAGTACAACCGCTGCCTGGGTGTGCTGGAGCGTCGGCTCGAGGGACGCGACTACATTCTCGACGAATATTCGATCGCCGACATGGCGTCGTTTCCGTGGGTGCTGATCTCGAAGCCGCTGGGTCAGGCGCTGGACGAGTTCCCCAACGTCGCCCGCTGGCGTGAGGCGATCAAGCAACGGCCGGCGGTGCAGCGTGGCATCGATCTCGGCAAGGAACTGCGCCGGCGCGCGCCGCCCAGCGAGGAAGAGCGGCGGATCCTGTTCAATCAGACAGCGAAACATCCAGTCTGACGCATCGCGTAACGGTGGCGCGCAACCTGCACACCGTTGCTGTCCCGGTCGATCTGCGGCAGAACGCAGACAATACTGGGAGGTGCTCATGAGATTCTGGACATCTGCTGTCGCGGCCGTCTGCCTGGCGGCCGTCGTCAGCACGACGGCGCTCGCGCAGACAGTGAAGCTGGGGATCGTCGATACCTATTCTGGACCGTTCGCCGCCGTCGGCGAACTGCTCGACCGTGGCATTCGGCTTTATGTGAAACAGCACGAAAAGGATCTGCCGCCCGGCGTGAAGCTGGAGATCATTCGCCGCGATGACACGGGGCCCAATCCCGAGGTCGCCAAACGCATGGCACAGGAACTGATCACCCGCGATCACGTGCAGCTTCTCGCCGGCACGGTTTACACGCCAAACGCGCTGGCGATCGCACCGTTGGCGACCGAGGCAAAGGTGCCGTTCTTCATTATGAATGCCGGCACCGCGATGATCACCACCAAGTCGCCTTATATCGCTCGCACGTCGTTCACCATGTGGCAGTCGAGCTATCCGCTGGGCCAGTGGGCAGCGAAGAACGGCATCAGGAAGGTGTTCACCGCGGTCACCGACTATGGGCCCGGGATCGACGCCGAAGCAGCGTTCACCAAGGGCTTCACCGACGCCGGCGGCCAGATCGTTGGCTCCGTGCACATGCCGCTCGCCAATCCCGACTATGTACCGTTCATGCAGCGCGCCAAGGACGCCGGACCCGATGCGGTGTTCGTGTTCGTTCCCGGCGGCAAGGATGCGACGGCGCTGATGAAGACGTTCGGTGAACTCGGGCTGAAAGCGGCAGGGATCAAGCTGATCGGGACCGGTGACATCACTACCGATGAAGAGCTGAAGAACATGGGCGATGTGGCGCTCGGCGTGGTCACCGCGCTCCACTATTCTGCGGCAGGTGACCGGCCGGCCAACCGGGAATTCGTCAAGGCGTACCAGGCGGAGTTCGGCACCGATCAGGAGCCCGCCTTCGAAGTGGTCGGCGCCTATGACGGCATGGCCGCGATCTTCCACGCCATCATCGCACAAAATGGCAACATTGATCCGGACAAGACGATGGAGCTGCTGAAGGGCTGGAAGAACGATAACAGCCCGCGCGGACCGATCATGATCGATCCCGATACCCGCGACATCGTGCAGAACGAGTACATTCGGCGGATCGAGAAGGTGAACGGTCAGTTGGCCAATGTAGAGTTCGAAACCATACCGATGGTGAAGGACCCGTGGAAGGAGATCAACAAGCAGAAATGACCACGCGCCTCTGTCATTGCGAGGAGCGACGCGACGAAGGAATCTCGGGCCGAGGGTGCGCGCACAACTGGCCCGAGATTGCTTCGCTTCGCTCGCAATGACCGGGCGCAGTGGAATCAATGGAAGCCCTGACCTCGATCCTGTTCCATGGGCTCGCCTATGCGATGATCCTCTATATCGTCTCGGTTGGCCTGTCCGTGACCATGGGCCTGATGGGCTTCGTAAACCTGGCACATGGTGTGTTCGCCATGGCCGGCGGCTACGTCACCGTGACGCTGATGAACACCTACGCGGTGCCGTTCGGACTTGCGCTGCTGGCGGCGTTCATTGTGACGGCGCTGATCAGCGTGCTGCTCGAACGCACGCTCTACGCTCGCCTCTATGGCGCAAGTGAACTGGAGCAGGTGCTGTTCACCATCGGTCTGATCTTCATGTCGGTCGCCATCGTTCGCTACCTGTGGGGCCCGTTGCCGCAGCCGATGCATCTGCCCGTCATGCTCAGCGGCCAGCTCGATCTCGGCTTCCGCAGCTTCCCGATGTATCGTTCCTTCCTCATCGTTGTCGGCTTCGTCTTGATCGCTCTGCTCTGGCTCGGCATCGAGCGCACTAACTTCGGTGCCCAGCTTCGCGCCGCGGTGGACAATCGCCGCATGGCCGAATCGATCGGCATCGACACGCGCCGCCTGTTCTCGCTCGCCTTCGCTCTCGGCTCCGGCCTCGCGGCACTCGGCGGCGGTCTCGGGGCCGACATCCTGGCAATATATCCCGGCTACGCCACCGAATATCTGGTCTACTTCCTGATGGTCGTCGCGATCGGCGGTCTCGGCTCGCTGCGCGGGCCGTTCATCGCCGCGCTGCTGCTGGGGTTCGGTGATACCGCGTGCAAGTACCTCGTGCCGGAACTCGGCGCCTTCTTCGTGTTCGCCGCCATGATCGCCCTGTTGCTGTGGCGCCCCGCCGGTCTGTTCGGTCGCGCCTGAGTGTCACCCGTTGACGCGCTGATCCGCCGCCACCGCCTGCGCGCTATCGAATTGCTGCCCTGGGCCATCGCGATCGCCGCCTATTTCTGCTTTTCCGACTACCTGTCTCTCGGCAGCCAGATCCTGATCATGATCCTGTTCGCGCTGTCGCTGGATCTGGTTCTCGGCTACGCCGGGATCATCACGCTTGGCCATTCCGCATTCTTCGGCGTCGGCGCCTACGCTGCCGGCATCTATGCGGCGCGTGTGTGCGGTGAACCGCTGTCCGGCCTGCTGGTTGGTGCGGCGGCGGCCGCCGCGGTCGGATGGGCGTCGGGTCTCGTCATCCTGCGCACGCAGGGCCTCACGTTGCTGATGCTGACCCTTGCCATCACCGCCTTGCTGGCCGAGGTGGCGAACAAGGCGAGCTTCGTCACCGGCGGCGCTGATGGACTGCAAGGCGTGGACATTGATCCTATCTTCGGCATCTTCCGCTTCGACCTGTTCGGCCACACCGCTTATCTCTATTGTCTGGTCGTTCTGTTCCCGACCTGGCTGTTCGCACGCCGCCTGGTGCACTCGCAATTCGGCCGCTCGCTGGTCGGCATTCGCGAGAACACCGCGCGCATGCATGCGATCGGCTCGCCTGTGCGACGGCGGCTGATCGCAGTCTATACGATATCCGCCGCACTCGCCGGCATCGCCGGCGCCTTGCTGGCGCAGACCACACAGTTCGTCGGCCTCACGGTGCTTGGCTTTCAACGTTCCGGCGAGATCGTCATCATGCTGGTGTTCGGCGGCATCGGCCGCCTGTACGGTGCGTTCGTCGGCGCCAGCCTGTACATGATCGCGCAGGACCAGTTGGCGAAACTCGATCCGGAATTCTGGTATTTCTGGATCGGTCTGCTGCTGGTGCTGCTGGTGATGTTCGCGCGCGGCGGGATACTCGGCCTGATCGATCTGTTGCTGCGCCGATGACACCGGCACTGCAAACCATTGGCCTGCACCGGCGGTTCGGTGCACTGATCGTCGCGAACGACATTCATTTCCAGCTCGCAGCCGGTGCGCGCCACGCATTGATCGGCCCGAACGGCGCCGGCAAGACGACGTTCATCAACCTGATCACCGGCCGGCTGCCGCCATCGGCAGGCCGTATCCTGCTCGGCGGCGAGGATATCACCGCGCTGCCGCAGGCAGCACGCGTGCTGCGCGGACTCGGCCGGACGTTCCAAATCAACACGCTGTTCCGAGGCCTAACGGTGCTGGAAAATGTCGCTCTGGCAGTCACCGAACAGGCAGGCACCGGGGGCGACATATTCCGGTCGCTCGGGCCGCGTCGGGCCATGCTGGAACACGCCTACGCATTGCTCGAACGTCTGCGCATCGCGGACGATGCGCTGGTGCCGGTAAAGGATCTGCCGTATGGCAAGCAGCGTCTGGTGGAGATCGCCATCGCACTCGGTCTGCAACCGGCCGTGCTGCTGCTGGACGAACCGGCTGCCGGCGTGCCGGCGGCGGAAAGCGCGATCATCTTCGAGGTGATCGAACGGCTTCCGCGCGACATCGCGGTACTGATCATCGAGCATGATATGGAGCTGGTGTTCCGCTTCGCTCACCGCATCACGGTGCTGGTGCAGGGCAGCGTTCTGGTTGAAGGAACCCCGGCGGAGATCGCCGCGGATGTGCGCGTGCGCGAGGTCTATCTCGGCGAGCGCCGGCATGGCTGACTGCCTCGCGCTGCACGACGTGTCGGCGGGCTACGGCGAGACCGTGGTGCTGGAACACGTCTCGCTCAGTGTGACGGACGGCGGCACGCTGGCGGTGCTGGGGCGCAATGGTGTCGGCAAGTCGACGCTGCTGGCGACGGTGCTCGGCCACACGACGCGGCATGCCGGACGCATCGAATTTGGCGGCCGGTCGATCGAGCGGCTACAGCCGTTCCAGCGCGCGCGTCTCGGCATTGGCTTCGTGCCGCAGGAGCGCGAGATATTCCCGTCGTTGAACGTTGACGAGAACCTGAGCGTCGCCGCACGCGCCGGCGCACGCTGGACGCGCGAACGCGTCTACCAACTGTTCCCGTCGCTTGCGGTCCGCCGGCGCAACATGGGCAACCAGCTTTCCGGCGGCGAACAGCAGATGCTGGCGATCGGGCGTGCGCTGATGGGCAATCCCTCGCTGTTGCTGCTCGACGAACCGCTCGAGGGCCTGGCACCGATCATTGTCGATGGATTGCTTGCCGCGCTGCACCGCCTGCGTCAGGACGACGGGCTCGCCATCGTGCTGGTCGAACAGCATGCGCGGCTGGCTCTGGAGTTTGCTGCGCGCGCGATCATCCTGGATCGCGGCAGGCTGGTCTACGACCAGGCCAGCCAGCCACTGCTCGATGATCCGAGGCTGCTGGCAGGGCTGATCGGTGTCGGATGATGCGCACCGCAACCTGCCGACGCCGCGCTGCATCGACTATGCCAGCGCCACGCGCCTTGCGCCTCGGGTCAGCAGCGCCAGGGCGATGCCGGCATTGAGCAGATTCCATAACGCGCCATTGGCGAACGCCGCGTTGTAGGACCCGGTCACATCGAAGATCACGCCGGAGATCCAGCCACCGAATGCCATGCCGAACATCGTCGCCATGACCACCACGCCGAACCGCGTAGCGGCCTCGCGCGCCGGCAGGTATTCGCGGATGATGATCGCATAACTCGGTACAATGCCGCCCTGCACCAAGCCGAACAGTGCGGAGATCGCAAACAGCGACGTCATGCCGCTGAAGCCGAGATACAGCAGCAGTGCCAGCATCTGGCCGACGGAACCCAGTAGCAGCGTTGGCAAGCCGCCGATCCGATCAGCGACGAAACCGGTGCCCACGCGGCTGATGATGCCGAGGCCGAGCATCAGCGACAGCATCTCGGCGCCGCGTTCGGTGCCATAGCCGAGATCTCCGCAGTAGGCGACGATATGCACCTGCGGCATCGACATGGCGACGCAGCAGCAGAAGCCGGCGACCGCCAGCACGATCTGCAGCGTTGCTGGCGACAGACCGAGCGAGGCCTGCGACGGCATGACGCCGAGCACCGCGGCCTGCTGAGGTGGCGCTTTGCGACGCAGCAGGAGTGCGAGCGGAATCATCGTCACCGCGCACACCACGCCGATGCCGAGATGCGTCTGCCGCCAGCCCGCCGTCTGCACGAAATGCTGAATTAGCGATGGCCAGATTGTTCCGGCGAGATAGTTGCCCGATGCCGCGACCGCGACCGCGATGCCGCGCCGGCGGGTGAACCAGTGTGAAATGTCCGCGACGATTGGTCCGAATGATGCGGCGCCGCCAAGCAATGCGATCAGCAGCCCTTGGGCCAAGGCGAACTGCCACAGGCTGGTCGCATTGGCCGCGGCGATGTACCCAAGGCTGATCGCCACCGCGCCGATCAGTGCCGGCAGCCTGATGCCGAAACGGTCCGCTAGCCGCCCCATCGCCACGCCGCCCACGGCAAAGCCGATCATGGTCAATGTGTAGGGCAGCGAGGCGGTCGCGCGGTCGACGCCGAATTCCGCCTGCACCGCGGGCAGCACGACGACCACGGACCACAGACTGATGCCGCCGATTGTGCTCAGCGCCGTGCAGATCGCCAGGCGCAGCCAAGCGTAGGCGGACTCCGCGCCCGCATCGGTCGTCACGGTCGAATGTTCCTTTCCGGTTCACATTGACAGGCGCTTCTAGGCGAAGCCGGCTGCGGTCGCCGCCGTCCATTCACAGCGCAACCAATCGGACCACTGTCGCGTCAGCAGATGCGTGGTAACTGATCGCCGACCAGCATGTCCACGATCCGCTGTCCGCCGAGCACCGTGTGCATGACCACCTGGCGCGGACGCCGATCGGTGACCTGGCCGATGCGGCACGCGCCGGCGCCGAGTGGATGCGCCCGCATCGCGGCAGTCGCTCGGTCTGCTTCTGTCGGCGGGACGATCGCGACCAGCCGGCCCTCGTTGGCGAGGTACAGCGGATCGAGCCCGAGGATCTCACAGAAGCCTTTCACCGCTTCCCGCAACGGCACGGCGTGTTCATCGAGCTCGATGCCACAATTGGCGGCGACCGCGATCTCGTTCAGCACCGTGGCCACGCCGCCGCGCGTCGCATCGCGCATGAAGCGCGTGCCCGGTGCCGCGCGCAGCAGCGTATCGACCAGCCCATGGAGAGGGGCACAGTCGCTGTCGATCGGCGCATCCAGCGCCAGATCGCCACGCGCGGCCAGGATCGCCGATCCGTGGTCGCCGAGGACGCCGTTGACCAGCACCGCGTCGCCCGGTTGCGCGCGATGTGCACCAAGCTCGACCCCGGCGCGGATCACACCGATGCCGGTCGTGGTCAGGAAGAGTTTGTCGCAGGCGCCACGCGGCACCACCTTGGTGTCGCCGGTCACCACCTGCACGCCGGCCTCGCGCGACGCCACGGCCATCGATTGCGCGATGCGGCGGAGCAGATCGATCGGCAGGCCCTCCTCGATGATCGCGGCGCATGACAAATACAACGGAATGGCGCCGCCGACCGCGAGGTCATTGATCGTGCCGCACACTGCAAGTTTGCCGATGTCGCCGCCGGGGAACTCCAGCGGATCGACCACAAACGAGTTGGTGGTCATTGCCAGCCGGTCGCCGTATTGCGCCAACAGCGACATCGGCACGCGCGCCTGATCGTCCAGCGGCGCCAGCAGCGGATTGTCGAACGCGGCGACGAACACCTCGTCGATCAGATCCTTCATCGCCTTGCCGCCGCCGCCGTGGCTGAGCGTCACCGTTCTCATGCAGCTTTCATGGCATAGCGATAGTACGCGGCGCACGCCCCCTCGGACGACACCATCAGCGCGCCGACCGGCGTTTCCGGCGTGCACGCAGTGCCGAACACCTTGCACTGGTGCGGCTTCAGCACGCCCTTCAGCACTTCGCCGCATTGGCACGACAGCGGATCGGCGATGCGCACGCCTGGTACGGCGAAGCGGCGTTCGGCATCGAACCGCGCGTAAGCGTCGCGGAACCGGACGCCCGAGTAGTCAATGGAACCCAGGCCGCGCCATTCGAAGAATTCCCGCAACTCATACACCGTGGCGATCGCACGCAGCGCTGCCGCATTGCCGCCCGCGGCGACCACGCGCGCATATTGGTTCTCCACGTCGGCGCGGCCCTCGGCAATCTGGCGGAGCACCATCCACACCGACTGCAGCACGTCGAGCGGTTCGAACCCCGATACTACCAGCGGTTTGCGATAGTGCCGCGCGATGAACTCATACGGCGCGGTGCCGATCACCATCGACACGTGGCCGGGTCCAAGGAAGCCGTCGATCCGCAGATCGGGACTGTCGAGGATTGCCTTGATCGTCGGTACGATGGTGATGTGGTTGCAGAATACCGAGAAGTTGGCGACGGCGTCTCGCTCCGCCTCCAGCACTGTCAGCGCGGTGGACGGCATCGTGGTCTCGAAACCGAGACCGAAGAACACCACCCCGCGATCGGGGTTCCTCCGCGCGATCGCCAACGCATCGGTCGGTGAGTACACCATGCGGATATCGGCGCCGTTTGCCTTCGCCTGCAGCAGGCTGCCGCGCGAGCCCGGCACGCGCATCGCGTCGCCAAAGGTGGTCAGGATGACGCCTGGCTGCGACGCGATCGCGATGCAATCGTCGATGCGTCCCATCGGCAGCACGCACACCGGGCAGCCGGGACCGTGTACCAGCTCGATCTGCTCGGGCAGCATACCCTCGATGCCATAGCGGAATATCGCGTGCGTGTGACCGCCGCAGACTTCCATGATCTGCAGCGGCCGGGGCGATCCAATGGCGTGCGCCAACGCGGTGATCTCACGCAGCAGCGCCGCCGCCTTGTCGCGGTCGCGGAACTCGTCGACGTATTTCATCCCCGCCGGTCCGCCAGCAGCGTGTGAACCAGGTCCCACAGGATGTGATAGGCGACCACGTGACACTCCTGCACGCGGTGGATCGACGGTGTCGGCACCACCAGACAGTGATCGACCGCCTCCGAGCTTTGCATGTTGCCGCCATCGCCGCCGGCCAGCCCGATGGTGACCATGCCGATTTGTTTCGCCTTCGCGAACGCAGCCAGCAGGTTCGTCGAATTGCCGCTGGTGGAGATGCCGATCACCCCATCTCCGGCACGGCCTTGCGCGATGATCTGGCGCAGGAACACATGCTCGAAGCCAAGATCATTGCCCAGAGCCGACAGCGTCGCGGCATCCGCGGCGAGATTGATCGCGGCAAGCGCCGGCCGGCCCGCGGTGACGGGATGCAGGAATTCCACCGCGACATGTGCCGCATCGCAGCTCGAGCCGCCGTTGCCCATGGTGAACAGCCGGCCACCCCCGCCATAGACGCCCGCGATGGCACGTGCAGCGGCGATCAGGCGCTGTCCCTGCTCGGCGAAGAAGCACGCATTCATCTCGCGTGACTCGCGCGCCTTGTCTTCGATCGAGCGCAGCAACGCGACGTCCAGCCGCGCCGGGTCCTGGCGTTGGCCACTCAGAAACGGATACAGGTTGTTCAGGTCACTCATTGCCGGTCTCCTGTAGCTCGCCAAGTTCGGAGAGCAACCGCAGCGTCTCGGCGGCCTCGGCTTCGTCGATCCGGCTCATGGCGAAGCCAACGTGAAGAAGTACCCAGTCACCGACACAGGATTCCGGCGGATGCTCGGCATCGACGACGCAGATGATGTTGACCTGGCGGCGCACGCCGCCGACTTCCACGGTGGCGAGCATTCGCTCCGCATCGTCGATCCGCACAATCTGGGCTGGAATGCCGAGGCACATGGCATGCGCTCCTACCGGATCAGCCGGGCCGCCGCGATCGCAGCCTGCCCCAACGCGAGGCCGCCGTCATTGGTCGGGACCAGGCTATGGGTCAGTACGGTAAACCCCGCCTTGCGCAGCCGTCGTTCCGTCTGATCAAACAGCACCGTGTTCTGGAAACAGCCGCCCGACAGAGCCACGGTGTCGAAGTGAGCCTGTGCCGCAAGCGCGCGTGTCATTGTGACCACTGCGATGGCGAGCCCCTTGTGAAACCGGGCAGCGATCACCGCGTGGTGCGTGCGGCGATTCAGATCGTCAAGCACCGCGCGCCACATCAGGGTTGGGTCGATGCACGGCAGCTCCGAGTTCGTCATTACCGCGCAAGCGGGAACCCAGGGCCGCGGTCAAGGTGCTGCCCCTGGGCTCCCGCGTACGCGGGAATGACGAGGAGAAGGGATAGGCCAGCGCATCGTCCTCGTCGCGCAGCGTGCGCTCGCAGACAAGAGCCTCGAGCCGCGACGCGGCTTCGCCTTCGTGCCTTTGGCGCTCGGCGCAGATTCCGAGCACGGCAGCCATGGCGTCGAACAGCCGGCCGCAGGATGAGGCCGTCGGCGCATTCAATTCATCGCGAATCATCGCATCGAGCAGCGCGTGCGGCTGATTCGGTTCCAGTCCTGCCGCCCGAAGGTGTGCGTATAGATTGCGCCATGGCTCCCGCACCGCGGCCGTGCCGCCTGGCATGGCAACCGGCTTGAACCTGCCGAGACGCCGCGCTTCGCGGTAGTCGGCCAATAGGAACTCGCCGCCCCAGATCGTGCCATCATCGCCCCAGCCCAGGCCGTCCAGTACGATGCCCAGCACCGGCGGCTCATCGAGCGGGCGTCCGTTCTCCGCCAGGCAGGCGGCGACGTGTGCGTGATGATGTTGCACCTCGATCAGCTTCAGCCCCGTCTCGCGCGCATATTTCGACGACAGGTATTCCGGATGCAAATCGGCGGCGATCGCGGTCGGCGCGTGATCGAACAAGGCGGCGTAGTGCGCGATACCGCGCCGGTAGTCGTCGAAGGTGCGCGCGTCCTCGAGATCGCCGATGTGCTGCGACAGGATCGCCGAACCGTCCTTGAGCAGGCAGAACGTGGCCTTCAGCTCGCCGCCGGCGGCCAGCAGGTCCGGTGCCGCTGCGAAGCCCGGCGGCAGCGGAATGGAGCCCGGTGCGAAGCCGCGCGCACGGCGCAGCGTGCGAGGCATTCCGCCCATTATCCGCATCACCGAGTCATCGATCCGGTTCGCGATCGCACGGTCATGCGTGAGCACGAGCTCCGCAATTCCGGCAAACCGCTCAAGCGCCTCGCTGTCATCTATGATCTGCGGCTCGTCGGCAAGATTGCCGCTGGTCATGACGACCGGATGGTCGCTGTCGCGCAGCAGCAGCAGATGGAGCGGCGTGGTCGGCAGCATGAAGCCAAGCGTTGTAAGACCAGGCGCGACTGCCGCGGGCAGCGCGTTACCGGTCGCGCGCAGCAGTACGATCGGAGCCTCGGGGCTTGCCAACAACCGCGCTTCATCAATCGAGACGGCGCAATAACGTCGGATGACGTCCAGGTCGCGCGCCATCAGCGCGAAGGGCTTCGTCTCGCGATGCTTCGCCGCGCGCAAGCGCGACACCGCATCGGCATCCGTTGCATCGCAGGCGAGCTGATAACCGCCCAGTCCCTTCACCGCCACGATGTGTCCGTGCCGTAGCTGTGCGGCGGCCTGGTCGATCGAGGGTCGCGTCTTTGGTCCGCATGCGGGGCAGGCTATGGCCTCGGCGTGGAAGCGACGGTCTGCCGGGTTCCGGTACTCGTTACGGCAGGCGTCGCAAAGGGCGAATGGCGCCATCGTGGTCGCCGTGCGGTCATACGGAATGCCGCGAATGATGCTGAACCGCGGTCCGCAGCGCGTGCAGTTGGTAAATCCGTAGCAATGACGCCGCTGCGCCGGATCCAGGATCTCGCGCGCGCATTCGACGCAGATCGCGGCATCGGGGGCGATCTGCGTGCGTGTGGTACCGGCCGCGCTGTCCACGATGTGGAACCCCGGAACGCACGTCCCGGCCGAGTGATTGCGCTCGATACCCTCGATGCGCGCCAGCGGCGGCGGCTCCCGTTGGATGCGATCGAGCAGCGCGGCAATCGCGCCGCTGCCGCCGGCGACGCGGATCAGCACGCCCTCGGCGTCGTTCCGCACCTCGCCGGACAGGCCGAGTTCGCGGGCGAACCGCCAGACGGTGGGTCGGAAGCCCACGCCTTGCACGCGCCCGCGCACTCTGATCTCCGCCACTTCCACTGCGTCCGACACCGTAATCCGATCGGCAAGATTGATGTCGGGAATGGTAAACCGCGAATGAAGACCTGTCGCGCTGCACCGAGTAGCCATTCACTTCGATCGAGAGGATGGTCAAGGTTTCGTGGCCAGGGAGGGATAACGAGATGAGCAACCAAACTGAGGGCGGATGCCTCTGCGGCGCTGTACGACTTGTCGCGACCGGCGACCCGATCGGGGTGGCGTGGTGCCATTGCCAAAGCTGTCGCCGGCACAGCGGTGCGCCAGTCTCCGTGTTCGTCGCATTCAGCCGTGACGCTTACACGGTAACCAAAGGTGAGATAACGAAGTTCAGTTCGTCGCCCGGAAGGTTGCGTGGCTTCTGCGCGAGGTGCGGGTCCACCTTGACGTGCGAAGGTGAAAGCTCGCCGGAAGTGCATTTTCATGTCGGTCTATTCGATGAGGCCGCCCGATTTGCGCCGACGCGGCACATTTTCCCCGCGGAACGTTTGCCGTGGCTGCATCTTCGCGAGGACTGATGTGCCGCAGGATCCGAGAGCATATCCGGCCTGACTGAAATTCGGCCGACACGATGGGTTTCGCTGCGCTCAACCCATCGCAGCCGACGCCGCATCCTCGGTCAGCCCGAAAGCGGCCGGTCCTCCGGCAACGGGATGAACTCACCGTTATCGTCCGGCGGCAACGGCATCCGGCCGGACTTCCAATCGGCCTTTGCCTGCTCGATCCGATCCTGCCGCGACGATACCAGGTTCCACCAGATGAACCGCGCCCCAATGCTCGCACCGCCGAGCAGCATTACCCGCGCCGGCCCGCCTTCGGCCTCGATCTTCGGTTCGCCGCCATTGGCGAACACCAGTAGCCGTCCCGCCGGATATAGTGCGCCGTCGTGCCCCACTGTGCCAGACACCACGTAAGCGGCACGCTCGGTGTGTTCAACCGGCATCGCCATCCGCGCACCGTCGGCAAGTTCGGCGTGCAGGTAGAACAGCGGCGAAAACGTCTTTACCTCGTTGCGCAGTCCGAAGGCGGAACCGGCGATCAGCCGCGCCCGCACGCCGTGGTCCGACATCTCGGGCAGTTCCTCCGCGTCGTGGTGCGCGAATGCCGGAGCGGTCTCCTCGTCCTCGTCCGGCAGGGCCACCCATGCCTGCATGCCGTGCATCAGCCCGCCGCTCGAGCGCAGCGAAGGATCGGTGCGCTCGGAATGAACAATGCCGGAGCCGGCGGTCATCCAGTTCACCGCGCCGGGCCGGATCTTCTGGCTGACGCCGAGACTGTCGCGGTGATGGATCTCGCCGTCGAACAGATAGGTGACGGTCGAGAGGCCGATGTGCGGATGCGGCCGCACATCGATCCCCTCGCCGGAGCGGAAGTCGGCCGGACCCATGTGGTCGAGGAAGATGAACGGTCCGACCATGCGCCGGCGGGCGAACGGCAGCACCCGCCCGACCTCCAGCCCACCGCCGAGATTCCTGCGTCTGCCCTCGATCACCAGGTCCAGCATGTTCGCCTCCTTCCGTTCACGCAGCGTCCACCAGCACAACCTCGGCGTCTTCCAAACCGACGATGTCAACGCTCTCGACGTCGGTGATCGCTGCGCCGTCACGCGCGTCGATGCGCACCCCGCCGACCTCCACCGCGCCGGTTGCCGGCACCAGATACGCATGCCGCGCTGGATCGATCGGCAGGCTGATGCGCTCACCGGCTTTCACCGTGGCGCCCATCACCCGCGCATCGGCGCGGATCGGCAACGCCTCGTCGTCGCCGGCCAGACCGCTCGCCAGCATCACGAAGCGCCCCGAGCGGTCCGCCTTGGGGAACGGCTTCGCGCCCCAGGACGGCTTGCCGCCGCGCTCGGTCGGTTCGATCCAGATCTGGAAGATCCGGGTCGTCGCTTCCTCCAGATTGTACTCCGAGTGCCGCACGCCGGAACCGGCCGACATTACCTGCACGTCGCCCGCCTCGGTGCGGCCGGTGTTGCCCATCGAATCCTGATGGGTGATGGCGCCCTCGCGGACATAGGTGATGATCTCCATGTCGGCGTGCGGATGCGGCGGGAACCCCGACTTCGCGGCGATCTCGTCGTCATTCCACACCCTCAGCGCACCCCAGTTCATGCGCGCGGGATCATAGTAGCTGGCAAATGAGAAATGGTGCTTCGCGTTCAGCCAGCCGTGGTTCGCGCCACCCAGCTCGGCGAACTTCCTGCGTTCGATCATGCGAGTTGCTCCTGTTCAATCGGGGCGAAACATGGTGCTCGACGCTGGCGTGGAAAACAGAAAGGATGGAAAGACACCGTTTCTGAATTAGAGGCATCGGCATGCGCCTGCCCGACCTGGAAGCCTGGGCGGTTTTTGCCAAGGTGGCCGAGACCGGCTCGTTCGCCGCTGCCGCCGCGGAGTTGGGCCTGTCCGGTCCGACCGTGTCAAAGGCGATACAGCGGCTCGAAATGCGACTCGGCGAAAGACTGATTCACCGGACCTCGCGCCGTTTCGCGCTGACCGAGGCCGGGCGGGTGCTTGCGGTCCGCGCGGCGCGCATCCTGGCCGAAGGCGAGGCGGCCGAGGCCGAGGCGCACGCCAGCTCGGCGGAGCCGCGTGGCCGGGTGCGGCTGGCCGCGCCGATGTCGTTTGGCCTGCGGCATGTCGCGCCAGCGCTGCCGGAGTTCCTGGCGGCCTATCCCGAAGTGTCGGTCGATCTCCAACTCGACGACCGGTTGGTTGACCTGATCGCCGGCGGCATCGATGTCGCGATCCGCATCGCCGATCTGGCGGATTCCAGCCTGATCGCCCGCCGGCTATGCCCGGTGCGCCGCTGGGTGGTCGGCGCGCCCGGCTATTTCGCACGGCATGGCCGACCCAGCCACCCCCGCGATCTGCGGCATCACGCGTGCCTCGGCTATCTGTATCTCGCAACCGGCGAGACCTGGCGGTTCGCCGATGCCAACGGCGCCGAGGAGATGGTGACCGTCAAGGGCCCATTGAGCGCGACCAACGCCGAGGCACTGAGCTTCGCACTTGAAGCAGGCTGCGGCGTGGCGCTGCAGCCTGACTTTGTAGTCTGGGAAGCAGTGCGCGACCGGCGGCTCGAGGTCGTACTGAGGGACTGGTCGGCGCAGGCGCTCGCGCTGCATCTGATCACCCCGGCCGGCGGACCCCGGCCCTCGCGCGTTGCCGCACTGCTGGATTTCCTGGCGAGGCGCTTCACCGTGGGTATCGCGCCATGGACCGCCGAACTGGATGGTAGCGGCGGGCGGATTTGAACCACCGACCAAGGGATTATGATTCCCCTGCTCTACCGCTGAGCTACGCCGCCATACGATCCGAAGGGCAGGGGAGATAGTCCGGGGTTACCTGTCGCGTCAACCGCTGTTGCTGTCCCGGTCCGGCGAATGAAGCCGCCGCCTAGCACACGCGAGCCATGGTAGAACACGCAGGCCTGCCCGGGCGCCGGCAAAGCGGGTGCATCGAGCAAGACCTCCGCCTCCGCCGCAGTTCCCCCGCCAGTTGGTGAGACGGTCCCCGGCTGCGGTGTCTCTCGTGCCCGCAGCTTCACCAGGCATCCCAGCGGTGCAGCGGGCAGCGGCGCCAGCCAATTCACCTCGCGCAGGTGGACCAAACGGGTGCCGGTATTGCGCGGCCCCACGATCACTCGACGCATCGAGGGATCGAGCGAGACAACCGCTTGGCGCTCCCCGCGATCCATCGCCGCCGCCCCAAGCCGCTTTCCCTGGCCCACCGTGTAGCGCGCGATACCGTCATGCCGACCCAGTACCCGTCCGTCCCGGTCGACGATGTCGCCCGGCTCGCCGGCATCCGGCCGGAACCGCGCCACTGTATCGGCATAGTGCCCCGACGTGACGAAGCAGATGTCCTGGCTGTCCGGCTTCGCTGCAACGGGCAGGCCGAGTTGATTCGCCTCGGTCCGCACCATCGACTTCCCCGCCATCTCCCCCAGCGGGAACAGCGTGAACGCGAGCTGCTCGCGCGTGGTGGCGAACAGGAACCAGCTCTGATCCCGCGCCAGGTCGGCGGCGCGGTGCAGTTCCGGCCCATCCGGGCCGTCTATTCGTCGCACATAGTGCCCGGTCGCCAGCCGCTCGGCTCCGAGGCCGTGTGCCAGCGCGGTCAGGTCGGCAAACTTCACTGTCTGATTGCAGCGCACGCACGGCACGGGTGTCTCGCCGGCGGCATAGCTGTCGGCGAAGTCGCCGATCACTGCATCGGCAAAACGCTGCTCCGCATCGATTACGTAGTGCGGGATGCCGAGGTGATCCGCCACCCGCCGCGCATCATGGATGTCCTGGCCGGCGCAGCATGCGCCCTTCCGTCCGGTCGCCGCCCCCTGGTCGTAGAGTTGTAGCGTGACGCCGATCACCTCGTGCCCGGCCTCGTGCAGCAAGCCAGCGACGGTGCTGCTGTCCACCCCTCCGGACATCGCCACCAGGATGCGCATCACGCTAGTCGTTGAGCATGTTGCGGGTGCCGGCGGGCAGCTTGACCACCAGTCCGTCGAGCGCCTCGGTGATCACGATCTGGCAGCCGAGCCGCGAGGTTTCGGTCAGGCCGAACGCCAGGTCCAGCATATCCTCCTCATCCTCGGTCGGTTCGGCGAGCTTCTTAAACCAGGCCGGGTCGACGATGACGTGGCAGGTAGAGCAGGCGAGTGAGCCCTCGCAGGCGCCCTCGATATCGACGCCGTGCTGGTGCGCGATTTCGAGCACCGACAGGCCGAGAGGCGCATCGACGTCGCGGCGCGTGCCATCGCGCTCGATGAAGGTCATCCTGGGCATCTGGCCAATCGGTTCCGTTCAGGCCTGGGCGAATTGTTCGATGCCGGGGCCCGGCGCCCCGTCATGCGCCGCAGCCAGCGCCGCCGCCGCATAGTCGATATCGGCGGGCGAGGTAAAGCGTCCGATCCCGATCCGCAAGGTGTGCTCCGCCGCATCGTCGCTCAGGCCGAGTGCGCGCAGCACATAGGACGGCTCGATCGTGGCCGAGGAGCACGCCGAGCCGGTCGAGACGCAGAGGTCAGGCACGCGCGCCATCAGGTCGGCCGCGGTGGCGGTGGGGAAGGTGACGTTCAGGTTGCCGGGGATGCGCGCCGCCATGCTGCCGTTGACCGCGATTCTAGGGATCGCGGCACGCAGCCGGTCCAGGAAGCGGTCGCGCAACCCGGCCAGCCGCTGCGCCTCCTCCGCCATTTCGAGCTGCGCCAGGCGGCAGGCCTCGCCGAGACCGACGATCAGCGGGGCGGGCAGGGTACCGGACCGCAGGCCACGCTCCTGACCACCGCCCGAGAATAGCGGGGTCAGACGCACGCGCGGGCGCCGCCGCACATACAACGCGCCGACCCCCTTGGGTCCGTAGATCTTGTGGCCGC
Organism: uncultured Alphaproteobacteria bacterium; assembly: GCA_963819855.1. Lineage (GTDB taxonomy): Bacteria > Pseudomonadota > Alphaproteobacteria > Acetobacterales > Acetobacteraceae > JAMXLO01. The sequence continues at coordinate 184,142 of CAWFYC010000028.1, read as the reverse complement.
TGATCGAGGCCAGATCGACCTTGCACCCGGTCAGGTCGAGCGGAACCTTGCCGGTGGCCTGCGCGATGTCGGTGTGGAACAGCGCGCCAGCCTGCTTTGCGATCGCCGCGAGCGCCGCGACGTCCTGTACCACACCGATCTCGTTGTTCACCGCCATGATGCTGACCAGCAGCGTCGGCACTTCCAGCGCCGTGCGCAGCGCGTCGGGATCCAGCAGTCCGTCAGGCTGCACCGACAGGAACACCGGCTCGAACCCCTCGTCCGCCAGATCGGCCACCGATTCGAGGACACATTTATGCTCGGTCGCTACCGTGACGATGCGGCGCCGCTCGTTGCCGGCGCGCAGCGCGAAGCGGGCGGCGCCCTTGATCGCGATGTTGTTGCTCTCAGTGGCACCGGAGGTGAACACCAGCTCCTTGGCATCGGCACCGATCAGTGCGGCGACATGCCCGCGCGCGTCCTCGACCGCGGCTTCCGCCTCGGTGCCCATCACGTGCTCGACGCTGTGCGGATTGCCGTAATGCTCGGAGAACCAGGGCAGCATCGCCGCCACCACGCGCGGATCGCAGCGGGTGGTCGCCTGGTTGTCGAGATAGACCGGGCGGTTCGGGCGCGGGGGAGAACTGGTCATGGCGGCCAATGTGGGTTCAGGCGGCACGTGGCGCCAGCGCCTGGCGCAGCCGGTCCGCCATGCGCGGGTAGGCGGTGGCGAAGGCGGCCACATCGGCCGCGGTTGCGTTCCATGGCAGGGAGACGCGGATTGCCTGGCCGGCAAGCGGGCCCAGGCCCATCGCCCTCAGCACATGGCTCGCGGTCACCTTGCCGGAGCTGCAGGCGGCGCCGGCACTGACCGCGATGCCGTCGAGATCCAGTGCGATCACCTGTGCGTCGGCCCGCACGCCTGGCAGCGCCAGGCAGGTGGTATTGGCGAGACGAGCGGCACCCGCGCCGCACACGATGGCGCCTGCCGCCACAGCGGCCGCTTCGGCCGCATCGCGCAGTGACGCAAGCTGCGCGGCGCCAGGGGCGACCGCTGCCGCGGCGGCGAATCCGGCGATCGCGGGCAGTGGAGGCGTGCCGCCCCGACGGCCGCGCTCCTGTCCGCCGCCCGCGATCAGCGGGGTGATCGCGGCGACGTCCGGTGCCAGCAACAAGGCTCCGGCGCCAGCCGCGCCGCCAAGCTTATGCGATGAGATGGCGATGCTGTGCGCACCGAGCGCCGACAGCCGCACGTCGATGCGGCCGGCCGCCTGCACCGCGTCGACGTGCAACCTTGCGCCATGGCGACGGCAGAGTTCGGCGGCATCGCCGACCGGCTGGAGGGTGCCGGTCTCGTTGTTCGCGAGCATCAGGCAGACCAGTGCCGGCGTTCCGTCCGCCAACCATGCCGACAGCTGGTCGAGATCCGCGACGCCGTCGCGATCGACTGGCAACGACAACGCCGCGGGTGCAGCCGAACGCACGGCATCGTGCTCGCTGGCGCCGACGATCACGCGCCGGCCGGCGCCCAATGCGTGGATTGCCAGCGCATCAGCCTCGGTGCCGCCCGAGGTGAACACCAGATTCGGTGCCAGCGCGCCGAACCGGGCGGCCAACGATTCACGGGCATCCTCGAGGATCTTGCGCGCCGCGCGCCCGGCGCCGTGCACGGACGAGGGGTTGCCGGTGACCTCGAGGGCCGCCTGCATGGCCGCGCGGGCTTCCGGGCGCAGCGGCTCGGTGGCGTTGGCGTCGAGATAGACCATGGCTACTCGGCCGCCGGCCTCCGGCCATCGTTGTCCAGCCTCATGGCGCGTCCTGCTACCCGACCGGCGACCACGTCAGCGAGGGTGACGCCCTGGAGGAAAAACTGGATCTGACGGCCCAACTCGTCCCAGAGATCGTGCGTCTGGCAGCGCATCGGACCTTCGTCCCCGCGGCCCTCGATGCAGCCGGCGGTGCCGTTCTCGCAGCGCGTCGCATGGATCGGCTCATCGACCGCGGCGATGATTTCGGCGATCGGCATCGCATCGGACGGCCGCGCCAGCCGATAGCCGCCGCCCGGACCGCGCGCCGAATCCACCAGTCCGGCACGTCTCAGCTTGCCGAACAGCTGCTCCAGGTAGGCCTGACTGAGTTTCTGGCGCGCCGCGATCTCGGCCAGGCAGATTGGCCCGCACTCGCAGCCCAGCGTCTGGCGGGTAGCCAGATCGACCATCGCCATGACCGCATAGCGGCTGCGGGTGGAAAGCTGCACCGGCTACTCCGCCGCCGCCTGGCGCTGGCGCATCTGCTCCTCGGCCAGCCGCGCCACCCGCCCTTCGAGTTCGGCCAGCTCGCAGTGCATCTGATCGAGATCGTGCAGCAGCGGGTCGAGGCTGCCATCGCACGGGATGCCGTAGGGATCGAAAGCAGGTGCTTTCCGGCCGCGCATCAGGCTGCGATCGACCGGACGGGCGGGAATGCCGACCACGGTAGTGTCGTCGGGTACGCTGTCGAGCACCACCGCATTGGACCCCACCCGCGCGTTGTCGCCCACGGTGATCGGTCCGAGCACCTTCGCACCGGCACCGATGATCACATTATTGCCAACGGTCGGGTGCCGTTTTCCGCCGCTGGTGCGGGCGACCCCGAGGGTGACCTGATGATAGAGATAGCAGTCGTCGCCGATTTCGGCGGTCTCGCCGACCACCACACCCATGCCGTGGTCGATCACCAGCCGCCGGCCAATCTTGGCAGCCGGATGGATCTCGATTCCGGTCAGCCAGCGCGCGATATGTGAGGAGAATCGCCCCAACAGGCGCAAATCGTGCCGCCACAGCCAGTGCGACAGCCGGTGCCACATGACGGCGTGAACGCCCGGATAGCACAGCAGGACCTCGAGCCAGGACCGCGCCGCCGGGTCACGTTCACGATATGTCCGGATCGTCTCCCGTAAGAACATGAAAGCCATGCGACAATTCCGTTATGGAGTATCCCAGCTTCTACTCTATAGTATGCGTACCCTGGGACCTGGAGCCCAATCCCCGGGGCCGGCCGATCGGGAGGCCGAAGCGATAGTCGGAGGAAGCAAACTTGGCGGCGCGATCGCCGCTCCGCTTGAAACTAGTTATTCCGAGTGGAGAGGTCAAGAATTCACGCGGAACTGAAAAGCGGGGAATGCGTTCCCATTCTAGTGTTATACCCGATCGGGCGCGGGGAGACGGGCTAAAGGCTTTATGAGGTGGGGGCGACCGAGGCCAAGGGGGGCTTCGCTTCGACTCTGCCCATTCGACAGGAAAGCGGTTTCGGGACGCCATGCCAGAGGTGATGTTTGCCGGCCCTGACGGCCGGCTCGAGGGCCGTTACCACCACTCGAAGGAGACCGGTGCGCCAGTCGCGCTGATCCTTCATCCGCATCCGTTGCACGGTGGGACGATGAACAATCGGGTCACCTACTCGATGTATCAGTCGTTCCAGCGGCTCGGCTGCTCGGTGATGCGGTTCAATTTCCGGGGGGTCGGTCGCAGCCAGGGCCGCTATGACGGCGGCATCGGCGAGATTGGCGATGCTGCCGCCGCGCTCGACTGGATGCAGGCGGTGAACCCGAACCACGGCGGTCTGTGGATCGCCGGGTATTCGTTCGGCGCGTTCATCGGAATGCAGTTGCTGATGCGCCGGCCGGAGATCTCCGGCTGGGTCAGCGTGGCGCCGCCGGCGAACCACTACGATTTCGGCTTCCTCGCGCCTTGCCCCTGCGGCGGACTGATGCTGCACGGCGACCTCGATGAGCTAGTGCCCGAGAACGCGGTGCGCAAACTGGTCGACAAGCTGAACACCCAGAAGGGCGTCAGCGTCGACTACCGGGTGTTCGAGGGCGCCGACCACGTGTTCGCCGATCACGCCGACCGGGTCGCCGAGTCGATCGACGACTACTGCGGTAAGTCGATTGCCCGGCGGGCGATGGCGCTGGCAGCGGACTAGCGCGCTCCGGCGACGCGGCCCCACGTTCTCACTGATCGATCTGCACGCCCATCGCTTGCGCCTGGGCGCGCTGCCAATCACGCAGTCGGCGTTGCTCGGCGGTGAGCGGTGTGGCGGACCGTTCCTCCTCGCTAGACGGCAGCAGCGCGAACACCGCCGCGATGACGAGCGCCATAAAGGTGTCGGTGATCTCGGCCGAGCGTTCAGCCTGGTAGGCCTCCGCCCAACTGGTCGCGAACAACAGGGAAGCGACGAACAGGGCGGCGGCCAGCGGCCACCGCGTGGCTCGGCCCAGCAGATAGACCATGCTCCCGTAAAGAAAGAACTTCTCGAAGAAGGCAAGCATGTCGAGCTGCAGTGAGCCATGTAAGAAGCCGTAGAACGGCTGCCAGCGGAACTCGCGCGCCACGGACTGAAACTCGAACGGTTCGAGCTGCAGCACGATCACATAGGCACTCAGCACCAGGCCGACGATCAGCGCTCGTGGCCGGTCATGCAGGATCATCAGCGCGAGCCACCCGGCGAAGGCGACGCCAATGCCGGCCACGTTTGCAACCCCGAGCATCTTGTCGACGATGAGGATCTTGGCGAACAGCACGGCGGCGGCCAACGGCAATGCGAGCAGCACCGATTGCCACTTGCCCAGCAAGGCTTCGATCAGCGTAAACACGGTGAGCCAGATCGCGGTCTCCCGGAACAGGTCAAGTTCGTGCAGCGAAGGCGTGAGAACGATCGGTTTCAGTGCGTTCCAGTATTTGTGCAGGTCGATGGTCGGCACATACGGGTACAGGTCGCGTCCCAACCAGGCGAACATCAGCATCGTCGGAATCGGCCGGGCCGATACCTCGCCGATATAGGGCAGGCGAAAACGGGCACCCATCGCACCGGCGCCGAGCCCGCCGACGAATGTACCGATGGTATTGGTATAGAAGTCGCTCGCCGACGTCACACGTTCCGCGTCGTAATACTGCGTGAGCTCTATCAACAAGGAGAGCAGTGCACCGCACAGCACGACCAGCGGTAGCATCGCCCGTCGCCGTGTCTCGGGGAAGCTCAGCAGGAAGAAGAAGCCGAGCGGCATATACAGCAGGACATTGGCAATGAAATCGCCTCGGCCGGGGCGTTCATTCCAGCTTTGTACAAATGTCGCCAATGGGCCGATGCCGTGCGCCGGGACGCGGAATTCGAATGGGTACAACGAGCCATAGACGATGCCCGCAAGCATGATGGCGGCGACCGGCCACATCCTTGCTGAAGGCCTCGGTTTGGACATTGCTTCCCTCAGCGTGTCGTCACGGTGGGCCAGGGGGCGTTATTGCGCCACCCGTCATCGAATGCGGCACGCCGGTCGTGCCGGGAAAGCTGATCGGCAGCCCGGCGCGGGTACGCGCGGCGAGGAAGCCGAAGCACTGTGCCTCGATCGCGTCGCCGTCCCAACCCACGGCCTCCACCGGGTCGACCGGCACGCCCAGCCGGGCGCGCAGGGCCTCCATGATTGCCGGATTGTGCCGCCCGCCGCCGGTGACCAACCAACGCACCGGCCGCGCAGGCAGCGGTGCCGCGGCGACGGCGGCGGCGGTGAATGCAACCAAAGTCGCGGCGCCATCGGCCGGCGACAGGCGATCCAGCCCGCTCGCTGCGAGCGAGGCGGCGAAGTCCAGCCGATCAAGCGATTTCGGCGGCGGCCGGATGAAATACGGATCGGCCAGCAGCCGATTCAGCACCACGTCATCGGCTCGGCCGGACCGCGCGATCTTACCATCCCGGTCGAAAGCGGCGGCGGCACGCCGCGCGATCCAGTCGTCCAGCGGCCCGTTGCCGGGGCCGGTGTCGAAGGCGATCAGTTCCCCGTCCGGGCCGATCCAGGTCAAATTCGCCACGCCGCCGATGTTCAGCACCGCCAGCGGTGTGGCCACATCGCGCGCCAGCGCGGCGTGGTAGACCGGCGCGAGCGGCGCGCCCTGGCCGCCCGCTGCCACGTCCGCCGAGCGGAAATCGTGCACAACGGGAATCCCGGTGCGCCAGGCGAGTTCGGCAGCGTCGCCGACTTGCCAGGTCCGGCGCAGGTCGGGCTGGTGCAGGATGGTCTGGCCGTGGAAGCCGATCAGGTCCGCCGGCTGTCCCAGCGCGGCCACCGCGCGCACGTGGTACTCCGTCAGCCGCGCCACGGCGCTTTTCAGCCGCCGGTCATTCGGGTCCAGCGTCGGCGCGTGGTCCAGGATGCGCCGCAGATCGGCCCGCAGCCGGTCGTCGTAGGGCAGTGTCAGCGTCGGACCGAACGCCCCGATCCGCTCGCCGTCGGTCTCCAGCCAGGCGGCGTCGACGCCGTCCAGCGAGGTCCCGCTCATCAGTCCGATGGTGCGCAGCATTTTCCCTCGTTCGCGTCTGTGCTAGCCCAGGCACGCCATGGTCAACAGCGAATTCCTCCAGGAAGCCGCCGAGCGCGGCTTCGTATTTCAATGCACCGACTTCAGACGGGCTGGACGCGGCGCTGCGTGCCGGCACGCTGACCGCCTATATCGGTTTCGACTGCACCGCCGACAGTCTGCATGTCGGCAGCCTGGTACAGATTATGATCCTCCGCCTGTTGCAGCGCCACGGCCATCGCCCGCTGGTGCTGATGGGCGGTGGAACCACGCGGATCGGCGATCCCTCAGGCAAGGACGAGACACGCCAGCTGCTCACCGACGAACAGATCGCTGCCAACATGGCCGGAATCCGTCGCTGTTTCGACCCATTCCTGCGCTTTGGCGACGGCCCGACCGATGCACTCACCGCCAACAACGACGACTGGCTGAGCGCGCTGGGCTACATCCCGCTACTGCGCGAGGTCGGGACTCACTTCACCGTCAACCGGATGCTGAGCTTCGATTCGGTGCGGATCAGGCTCGACCGCGAGCATCCGCTGACGTTCCTCGAATTCAACTACATGATCCTGCAGAGCTACGATTTCCGCGAGCTGAACCGCCGCCATGGCGTCACCTTGCAGATCGGCGGCTCGGACCAATGGGGCAACATTGTCTGCGGCATCGACCTGACGCGGCGCACCGACAACCGGACGGTGTATGGCCTGACCACGCCGCTGATCGCCACCGCGTCGGGCGCCAAGATGGGCAAGACCGCGCAGGGTGCGGTGTGGCTAACCAGCGATCGGGTATCGCCCTACGAGTACTGGCAGTTCTGGCGCAACACCGAGGATGAGGATGTCGGCCGCTTCCTGCGCCTGTTCACCGACCTGCCACTGGCGGAGATCGCCCGGCTGGAGGCTCTCGGCGGGGCGGAGATCAACGAGGCGAAGAAACTGCTGGCGACCGAGGCGACGCGCCTCGCGCACGGTGCCAGTGCTGCCGCCGATGCCGCGGAGACCGCGCGGCTGGCGTTCGAGGAAGGCGAGGCGGCGGCCACGCTGCCCAGCGTCGAGGTGCCGCGCAGTGACCTTGCCGCCGGCATTCCGGCGTTCCGCCTGTTCGCACTGGCCGGCCTCGCCGGAAGCAACGGCGAAGCGCGCCGGCTGATCCGCGGCGGCGGGGCCAGGATCAACGACGCGCCGGTTCGCGATGAGGGCCACACGGTGACGATCGCCGACCTGCATGACGACGTCATCAAGCTGTCGGCGGGTCGCAAGCACCACCGGCTGGTGCGGGCGCCGTAGCTTGCGCCTTGCCGTCGCGCTACTGCTCGGCGTGACGTCCTGTGCCGCTTCGGCCCGCCAGGATGATGTGGCGTCGATCCGCGCCGCGCTGATTGCGTGGATGGATGACTTCAACGCCGGCCGGGCCGATCAGGTCTGCGGCCTGTTCGCGCCCACGTTGCGCTTTGATTTCCGCGGCACGCCGGAGCGCGGCTATGCCGATTTGTGCGCCCAGCTGCACCGCGCGCTCGCCAATCCGGCGCAGCGCTTCTCCTACATGGTGACAATCAACGAGGTGCTGGTTTCCGGCGATCTCGCCATCGTGCGGCTGGTCTGGCACTCGACGGTACGCGCCGGCGCGTCGAACCCTGTCATCACCGACGAGCCTGGTCTCGACGTGTTCGCCCGCCAGCCGGACGGCAGCTGGAAGATCATCCGCTATCTGGCTTACGACGAGTGATCAGCCTTGATGCGCCATGTGCAATCCCGGCTCTGGCCACTCCATGGCGACCAGCTGACCGGTGCCAGACAGCGTGACATAGGCGGTGCGGAGGTCCGGTCCGCCGAAACAGATATTGGTGGTGACCGGATCGCCCATCGGTAGTTGGCGAATCAGCCGGCCGTCCGGCGCGATCACGCTGACGCAGCCGGCGATCAGCGTCGCCACGCAAATGTTGCCCGACGCCTCCACCGCCAGGCTGTCGAACCGCTGCAGCCCAGGCAGCCCGATGATCAGCCGGCCGCCATGCGGCGACGGCCAGCCCTGCTTCATCACCACCCCTGGTGTGGTGATGTCGAACGCCCACAGCCGCGCCGGCTCGGTCTCGGCGACGTACAGCACCGCGCCGTCCGGCGACAGGCCGATGCCGTTCGGCGTCAGCGCGGGATAGGCGACCTCGACGATCTTCGAGCCGTCCGCCAGCGCGTAGTAGATCACCCCGTTGTCGCGATCACGCGCCCGGGTCTTGCCGAGGTCGGTGAAATAGAAGCCGCCATGGGCGTCGAACACGATGTCGTTCGGTCCGTTCAGCTTGTTGGCGCCGCAGTGGTCGTACAGCACGCTGACCGCGCCGGTGGTCGGATCCACGCGTTGGATACTGCCGCTGACATAGTCAGAGGACGTCATAGCCGGGCGGAACAGGTTCTCCTCCAGCCGCCAGGCAAAGCCGCCGTTGTTGCAAACGTAGAACGCGCCGTCCGGCCCGAGGGCCAGGCCATTCGGTCCGCCCCCAGTGCGGGCGATCACCTGCACCGTGCCGTCGGGCAGCACCCGGCTCACGGTCTGGCGCTCGATTTCGCCCAGGACGATCGATCCGTCCCGCATCGCCACCGGCCCCTCAGGAAAGCACAGACCAGTCGCCACCACCCGCAGTTCGCTCATCGTCCGTTCCCCCGCCTGTTGCGGCGAGCGTAGAGCAAGTGCGGCGCGGCAAGAACACTCCCCTCAGCCCTCCCACAAGGGGAGGGAGTATTCTTGGGGAATCTTAGGGATTTCGTGTTGCCATGCGGGCCATGGCGATCCCGCTGCCAACGCCCTGGACCGACCATGCCGATCGGAGCCGCCCGGTGCTGCTGGCGATTTGCGCCGTCTTAGCCAGCGCGGCCACTGCGACGGTGGTCTCGCCAGCCTGGTTCTGGGTGCCGCTGGGCATCCTCGCCATCGCTGCGGCCGGCCTCCTGGCGTTCCGCCACCTCGTCGCCGTCTGTGTCATCTGGCTGCTGATTGCTGGCGCCACGTTGGAGATGACCCTGGCCGATATCGTCGGCCCGGGTGCCTACCAGACCACGATCGCGGTGGTGAAGGCGGCCGAACTCGGCCTGGCGCTGCTCTGCATCGTTCGCTACGGGTTCTACCCCGACGTGTTCAATCCAGGCTTGGCGTTCCTGGCAATGTTCGTCGCCGGCTTTGCGCACGGGCTGCACCACGACCTGACCCCGGCGGACAGTCTGCGCTCGCTGCTGGGCTCGGTGGCCCCATTCGCGTTTGCGTTCAGCCGGCTGTCGCGCGGCTGGGGCGGCGCGATGGTGCGCGCCACTGCCTGGATTCCGCTGATGTCTGTGGCCGGTGGGGCAGCGCTCGACTTCGCAGGCCTGCGGCCGATGTTCGTCGACAGCGGCGGTGAGCGCCTGGCCGGCCTCGGCCATCCGGCGTTCCTCGCCGGCTTCTGCCTCGCCGCGATCTATGCCTGCCTGATCGAACTCTACCGCGAGGGCCGTTTGCGCTGGATGCTGCTGCTCGCGGCGAATCTCCTGATCCTGGTGCTGACCGGCGCGCGCGCGCCACTCGCCTGCGCGGTCGCGGTGACAGCCCTGACGCTTGGTTTCGTCCGCTCCGACGCCTTCCCGCGGCGGCGCCGCATCCTGCTGCTGTTGCTGGCCGGCTGCCTGCTGCCGCTCCTGGCGGTGCTCGCCCAGGAGCTTTCGATGGTGCGGTTGTTCAATGTGCTGAGCAGCGAGGCCGGCAATTTCAGCGGCCGGGAACTGCTCTGGCCACCGTTCGAGCAGGCGGCCGCGGCGTCGCCATGGTTCGGCTGGGGGGTGGGAGCGGGCAACGCGATCATTCCTCCGGACAGCGAACTGGCGCGGATGATCCAGAGCTGGGCCGCGCACAACGAATATCTGAGGATCGCAGTGGAGGGAGGGCAGCTTGGCCGCACCCTGCTGATCGGGTTGTTCGTGCTGTGGGTGTGGCGGCACACGTGCCGATTGTGCCGTACCGACAGGGTGATCATGCGGCTGGCGTTCGCTGCCTTCGCGGTGCACGCCTATACCGACAACGTGCTGATCGCGACCACCGCCTGCGTGTTCTTCACTTTCGCGATTGGGGTGTTCGCGCGCAGCAGATAACCGTAGCTGTGGGCGGGCATTACATTCTGCCGCGACATCCCATTGGAGCGCCGAGGCGGGCACGGTCGCGCCATATGCGATGCAGGACATTGACGCCGATCATCGCCGGGTCAGTGTCGACATCGACGCTGGCACGGGGTGTGGCTGCTCAAAAGTGCTGAGCGGCGAGGCGGCAACCCTAGGGGACGCGGCCTTCTGTGGCCGCATTGCGAATTGGCAGCCGAGGCGGCGCCGGGGTTCGGTTAGGCGCGGGGGCAGGCAATGCCGTCATTCCTCCTGACAGCGAGCCGGCGCGGATGATCCAGAACTGGGCCGCTGACAACGAGGCCTTGCGTGGGCGAGGGGAGGTCGGCGCGGCCGGGCCCTGCTGATCGTGCTGCTCGCCCTGTGGGCAGGTGGAGGCTGTGTCGGACGACGGTATTCAAGCACTCCGTGAGTCGGAGAATTTTACATCTCGTCTCCGGCGGCGCGGCGCTTCGGAGCTAAGGCACTGTCCGGGAAGGATTTTTCTATCTGGCATATGGCTTGCATGATAGCTCATCACCTCGGAGGGCGTTGCAACACGTCCTTCGGACAAACAGGAGAGGATCCAGCCTATGAAGAACACCTTCCTCGCCGGGGCAGCGTTGATCGCACTGGCTGCCGCCCCCGCTGCACACGCCGCGAATATCATCACCTGGGGTGGTTCGGGTACCAATTCGATAATTGGAACCAACAATGGGCTCGGTGTGACCACCATCACGCGAACCGGCAACATCACCATCGACGAACTCGACGGCGCAGCGGTGAACATCACCGCCAATTTCACCCTGAGCGCTACCAGCACTGACGCCGCGACCCTAGTGGGTGGCAGCGTTTTGCAGAATTATTCCGGCTCGTTCCAGATCACGAATGGCGCCGCCAACTACCTGAGCGCCGTGTTCACGGACGCTGTCTTCGGGCAAGGGAACGCGTTGACGCTCAGCGCCTCTCAGCCGGGAGAGTCGGTGGCGTTCACGTCGAATCAAATTGCGCCCAACCACTTGGGCTCGCCGGAAGCCTTCAGCATCTCGCTGACCAATGTCACTCCGGCGGTCAGCATTACCAATGGCTCGCTATCTTCGTTCACGGCGTCGCACAGCGGCACCGCCAGCGCCTTCCCCGTCAACACGCCGGAGCCGGCGTCGCTCGCGCTGCTTGGCGCGGAAGTCGTGGGCCTCGGCCTGATGCGCCGTCGGGGATAAGCCTCCTTCTTGCTTGGTTTCTAGCGTGGACGCCCCCGGTTCGGGGGCGTTCTGCGTTGGCGGGTACGGCAGGTCGGGAGCGATCTATTGGTGGGATGGCTCAGGGCGAAAGCCAGGAGGCGGTTGGTAAGCTGCCTCGGGCGGCGTTTCGTAGTGGACCGAGATCGCGATAAGGGAGGCAAAATCGGGGCTGGCTGAAGCGAGTTGGAGTGCAATCCCATCGTCGGTCACACAGGCACTATCGCCGCCGCTCGACCTGTCTCGAAGGTCGATTCGCCACTGGGTACACGGCGCATGAGCGACCGTATCCCTCCCCTGGCGCGTGAACACCGTATCTTCCCTAAGGAACGCGCCCGGATTAGGGCTATCGCCGATGGGCTGGTCGGTATAGGTCTTTCGCTCGGGGTAGATAACGATTCGACGATCCCGGGGTCGGTCGAATATGCGGATCAAAAACGGAGCCTTTGCCTCCACCCAGCGGAAATAGTCAAGGCGGACGCGCTGGCCCTGCGCGGAATAGGTAGCCTGCAGCTTGTGCGGACCATCCAGCGGTCCCCGGTCGAGCCGATAGACAACCACCACGTCGCTCGTGGGCAGCATAAGAGGCCGATCGGATTGCTGCGCCGGCGCGTTCGAAGCGGAGCCGAGCAAGAGTGCTAAAGCCGGTCCCACCCGCATGGGCAAACTGAAAGAAAGCATATCAACTCCTCTATCAGATATCCGATCTCGCACCACACCATAAATGGGATCACTGCCACTGATCGATTCGCAGCTTGTGGCACGCCTGGACTTTGTTGTACCGCGAGCCGTTCCAACTGAGAGCCGTCATCCCATGCCCCTTTGTTGGGTGCTATGTCTGGCGCTGCTGCTGACCGGGTTTCCAGCCGCCGCCGCCGGCCTCGCCTTCATCGTCAACTCCGGCGGCGCCTCGATCAGTCTGGTCGACATGTCGTCGCAGAAGGAGCTCCGCCGCATCCCGGTGCTGCGCGAGCCGCACCACGTTGCGCTCAGCCCCGACGGCAGGAGCCTGCTGGTCGGCGACACCGTGGGCAACGAGATGCTGTTCCTCGACCCCGCAACTGCCGCATTGCAGAAGCGTGTGCCGGTGGCCGATCCTTATCAGTTGGGGTTCAGCCCGAACGGCAAGTTCCTGGTGGTGAACGGCCTTGCCCGCAACCAGGTCGATGTCTACGACGCCGCCGCCATGCAGATGCTTAAGCGGTTCCCGATCGCCTCGATGCCGAGTCATCTGGACTACGCGCCGGACTCCTCGCGGGTATTCGTCAGCCTGCAAGGCACCGACAGCCTGGTGGCGATCGATCTGAACCGGCTGGCCGTGCTGTGGACCGCGAAGGTCGGTAAGACGCCGGCCGGGGTGCTGTGGCACGACGGCCGCGTCCTGGTCGCCGACATGGGCACCGACTATGTCGCGGTGGTCGATCCCGCCGATGGGCGCGTGACCGGGCGGATCCACACTGGCAAGGGTGCGCACAACCTGTTCATCTCGCCCGACCGCAAGATCATCTGGGTGAACAACCGGGTTGGCGGCACCACCACGTCGCTCGACGCGGCGACGCTGGCGCCGATCCGCAGTTACGCGATCCCCGGCGGGCCGGACGACATCGCCTTCGCACCCGACGGCAGGCTGTGGATCACGCGGCGCTTCGCCGAGAAGGTCGCGGTGCTCGATCCGACGACCGGAGAATACCAGACCATCGAGGTCGGCCGCTCGCCGCATGGGCTGTTCCTCAACCCGAAGGGGAACGCGGCACCGAGTGTCGCGGCGCGATGATTGAAACCATAGATGAACACAGATGAACACGGATAAGGATCGTGATCTGACGCAGTGGTTGCGGCGGCCACTCCGGCCGCATCCGTGTTCATCTGTGTGCATCCGTGGTTCGTTTTCCTGCCGCGGCGCCGGTGCCTGACCCGTTCGACCTCGCCGCCGGCTGGCTCCAGGAGCACCTGCTGCTCCCGCTGCTCTACGCCCTGGGCCTGATGCAATGGGAGGACGTGTCGTACGGCTGGGCGCTGTTCGCGGTGTACGGCGCCTGCCAGGTGGCGATCACCTACGCGGTCTGCGTGCCGCTGGAGCGCTGGCGCCCGGTCGAGCATTGGCCCGATGCGCGCGCCGTCACGGTGGACGTGCTGTACACTATCGTCTCGCGCGTCGGCGTGCTGCCGTTGTTCACCTTCGTGCTGTTCTATCGCGCCCAGGTGGCGCTGAACGGATTTTTGGCGGACCACGGCTGGGTGCCGCCGACGCTGGAGCGTCTGGTCCCGTTCCTGCTCGGCCGGCCGGCGCTGACGTTCGTGCTGTACGCGATCATCCTCGACTGCGCCGACTACTGGCGGCACCGCCTCTCGCATCGGTTCGGCTGGTGGTGGGCGCTGCACTCGCTGCACCATGCGCAGCGGCAGATGACGTTCTGGTCGGATGACCGCAACCACGTGCTGGATGACCTGATCGGCGCGCTGTGGTTCGGGGTGATCGCGCTGGCGATCGGCGTGCCGCCGCTGCAGTTCCCGCTGCTGGTGCTGGTGCTGCGCTTCCTCGAGAGCCTGTCGCACGCCAATGCGCGGGTGTCGTTCGGGCGGCTGGGCGAACGGCTGTTGATCTCGCCTCGGTTCCATCGCGCGCATCACGGGCTGCTGGCGACGGGGCAGCGAAGCTGCAACTACGGCGCGGTGCTGCCGTGGTGGGACATGCTGTTCGGCACCGCCGATTTCCGCCGTGACTATGTGGCGACCGGCGATCCGACCGGCGAGGAGGCGCTGGCGAGCGGGTCGTATCTGCGCCAGCAATGGGCCGGGCTGAGGCGGTTTGCAGGCGTGTTTGGCGCGCACGTCGGGCACTGACTGGCCACTCGATACTCAACCGTGCGGTGCCTGCTCCGGCTGCGGAGCGAACAGCGACAGCTCGAGGCCGCCCGAACTGCGCGCGAATGTTTCGGCCATACCGTTGCTCAGATGGGCCGTCAGCGACCGATGGAAGGCACGGTTGTTGCGTGTGAAGACCCACACCCGGCCAGCGTGCTTCGTCTGCTCGAACTCGGCGATCGACAGGGGGCTGCCGTCGAACGCGCGGAACCAGCCCACCGGACCGGGTGCGTAGACCCGCAACCGTTCCCGCGGCCAGCCGTAATGGTTCAGCAGAATTTCATCTGCCGGCACATGCAGGTAAATGACGTCACCGTCCTCGGCCAACGTGCGCAGCAGGGCCGCCATCTCGGGAAATGCATCGTCCTGGCGCGTTTGAAAATAGCTATGGCAAGCCACGAGTTGCACCGCGACGAGTGCAGCAGTGAGCGGCGCGGCCAGGCGGCGATGCCACGTGCATCCGAGTGCTACGAAAATCAGGAACACCGGGACCAGCCAGAGCAGTGTCTTGCCGTTGGTCAGCGGCCGCCACTGGCTGATCACCCAGGTCAGCACCGGCACACCAAGTAGGACGAACACCGCCAGTCCCAGCAGGCCGCGGTTCGAACGATACAGCACTATGCCGGTAAGACCGGTGAGGACAAACAGCAGATCCGGCACCGGTTGCAGCACGTGCAAGAGCGGTTGGGCGAAGGTATTCATCATGGCGTAGCGCAGATCCGCAAGCGTCGGTACGGGAATCCAGAAATTCGCCAAGGTATTGGCGGACTGATAGGCCACGACCGGTAGCCATGCGGCGTAGACGGCAAGAATGACCGCATTGGCCACGATCCAATGCGTCGCGAAACGGCGCTGCATGTCACGCACGCTAACCCAGCAAGTTGCTGCGACAAGGTTCAGGGTCAGGATCATCAGGACCGCGGTGTTGTGCAGATAAAGCGACGCTATGCCTGCCAGCACGTAGCTGACCCATGCTGCGATCGGCACCCGCCGGCCATCCGTCACCGCGCCGCGATATGTCCGCAGCAGCGAAAACTCCGCAGCGATGGCGACGAGGGCCGCCAGTGTCAGCGCTGAATACGTGCGGGCATCCTGACTGGCCTGAATGCTTGAGGCGGATGTGGCTACCAGCGCGGCAGTGGCCAGTGCTGCCGCAGCGCCTCCGGTGCGGAACGCAATGAGTGCAGCAATCGGGATGCACAGAACGCCCGCAGCCACCCCGGCGAGGCGAAGCGTTGCCGCACCGTCGCCGCACAGCGCCACCATGCCGTGTTCAGCGGTGTAGTACAAGGGAGGGTTGGTTTCGAGCCACGCCGGCGCTCCCCACAGATCGGCCAGCGGCAGGTGGGCGAAGTAATAGGTCGCGCCCTCATCGAAACTCAGCGACAGCGACCAGATTCCGAGGAGCCGAAGCAAGATCCCGACTGCGACGATGACCGCGAGCGTCAGCCAGAAAAGTGAAGCGGCAGGCATGTGCCGGCCGAACCGGGTCCGCTCCAGCGGGTTGACAGGTACGGAAGGCTGACATCAGGGGCCTTTCCTCGTGCGAATTGTCGGTGCAGCATCCGACCGACAGACTTTGTCACTGCCGACAGGAGGCAAAGCATCATGACCGCAACCGGCCGCCGGATGCATCTGGGGGTCTTCGTTCTCGGCACCGGCAATCACAGCGCCGGTTGGCGCCATGAGGGCGCCTTCACCTCCCACATGGAATTGCCGGTGATGCAGGAGATCGCCCGCATCGCCGAACGGGGCAAATTCGACCTGCTGTTCATCTCCGATTCGATGGCGATGGATCCCACCGACCATCCCTCGTTCCTCTGCCGCTTCGAGCCTACCACCCTGATCACTGTGCTCTCCACCTGCACCACGCATATCGGCCTTGGCGCCACGGTCTCGACCAGCTTTTCCGAGCCGTTCAACGTCGCCCGCGTGTTCGGCTCGATAGACCACATCAGCGGCGGTCGTGCCGCGTGGAACGTGGTGACCAGTTCCAACGCCAAGGCGGCGCTCAACTTCAATCTGGACGAGCACATCGAGCACGAGCTGCGCTACGCCCGTGCCAACGAATTCGTCGATGTCGTGCGCGGGCTGTGGGATTGCTGGGAAGACGGCGCGATCATAGCCGACAAGGCCACCGGCCGGTACGTCGACGCCGACAAGGTGCACCCGCTCAACCACAAGGGCCGGTTCTTCAAGGTGCGCGGCCCGGTCAACATGGCGCGTTGCCCGCAAGGGCACCCGGTCATCATCCAGGCCGGCGGGTCGCCCTCGGGACTGGAGCTGGCGGCACGCACCGCTGACGTGGTGTTCTCGGTGGTGCAGGAGCTGGAGCCAGCCAAGGCGGCCTATGCCGATCTGAAAGGGCGGATGGCGAAATACGGCCGTGCCGCGGACGAGCTCGCGGTGCTGCCCGGAGTGATGCCGATCGTCGGCGACAGCGATGCCGAGGCGCGGGAGCAACTGGCGAAGCTGCAAAGCTGGATCACGCCGACCAACGCCACGACCCTGGTCGCCAGCCGGATCGGCTACGACGTCTCCGGCCATCCGCTCGACGGGCCGGTCCCGCCACCGCCGGCTGCGCTGAACAGCCAGACGTTCCCCTTCGTGCTCTATGAGATGGCGAAGCGCGAGAACATGACTCTGCGCGATCTGTACAACCTGACCGCGGCGGCACGGGGTCATTGGGTGGTGTGCGGCACCCCGCGCAGGATCGCCGACATACTGGAGCGGTGGTTCGTCGAGCGCGCGGCCGATGGGTTCAATATCCTGCCGGCGCATTTTCCCGGCAGCTTCGCCGATTTCGTCGATCGCGTAGTACCGGAATTGCAGCGGCGGGGTCTGTTCCGTTGCAGATACGAAGGAGCTACCCTGCGCGATCATTTCGGTCTCCGTCGCGTGACGACCCCTGCGCGGCACGAGATGGCGGATGTGGCCGTGTGACGGGTGCAGCACTTCCGCCTCGTCGGCGAACGGCATAACCTGGAAATCCGAGGAACCGCCAACCAGACAGGTGCAACCATGGACGCCCAGGCAGTCGCCAAGATGCATCGCCCGCAGGGCATGCCGTTTCGCTGCAACAAGATCGGCCACGTCGCGCTGTACGTGAAGGATCCGTTCGCCTCGGCGAAGTTCTACATCGAGGTGATGGGATTCTCGGTTTCCGACGCCTACGACAGCAACATGCTGCCGGGCGGCGTGGTATTCTTGCGCTGTTCCGCCGACCATCACGGCGTCGCGCTGTTCAAGCTGCCCGAGGGGCAGCCGGCGCATGGTGCGTTCCACCACATGGCGTTCGAGGTCTCCACGCTGGACGAGGTGCTGCGCGCGCGCGACCACCTGCGTAAGCACGACGTGCCGATTCACTTCGAGGGCCGCCGCCGCGCTGGTTGCCAGCTCGCCATCGAGTTCACCGATCCGGACGGGCACAACCTGGAGATCTATTGGGACATCGACCAGGTCGGCAGCGACCGCAAGGTGCGCCCGCCCGAGGAGTGGAAGGGCGCCACCAGCCTGGAAGCGGCGATCGGCGATCCGGTGGTCGGGCAGGACACCACGGTCCAGGACCGCTCGCTGCTGCATTCGTAGGGCGGCTCGAAGCGATGGGTTTCGCTGCAGCGAAACCCATCATCTCATTCGGTGAACCTCAGGCTGCGATCCGTACCGGCAACGACCGGATCGCGTGCAGGAAATTCGAGTACGCGTAGACCGGCTTGTCCACCACCTCGATTTGCAGGTCGCGCCGCAGGACCTCCTCCCACAGGATGCGTAACTGCAGCTCGGCCAGGCGGTTGCCCAGGCAGCGATGGATGCCGAACCCAAACGACATGTGCTCGCGCGGTCGCTTGCGATCGACCACGAATTCGTCCGCCCGCTCGATCTGCTCCTCGTCGCGGTTGCCGGAAATGTACCAAACCACCACCTTGTCGCCGGCCTTGATCGGCTTGCCGCCGATCTCGGCATCCTCCAGCGCGGTGCGGCGCATATGGATCACCGGCGTCTGCCAGCGCACGATCTCCGACACCGCGCTGGTGACCAGTTCAGGGTTCGCGCGCAGTTTTTGGAATTGCTCGGGAAACCGGCTCAGACCCAGCAATCCGCCGGACATCGAGTTGCGTGTGGTATCGTTGCCGCCGACCAGGAACAGGATCAGGATTCCCATGCGCTGGCGCAGCGTCATTTTGCTGGTGGCCTCGCCGTGCGCCATGATCGAGATCACGTCGAAGCTTTTCGGCTTCTTGGCGCGTTGTTCCCAAATCTCATTCATATGCTCGGCGAAGCGCATCTGCTCGGCGAAGCGTTCCTCCTCGGAATGCACCGGCGCGTCCGGCGCGTTGATGTCGCAGATGAACGTATCCGACCAGCGGATCAGCTTCGCCTTCTGGTCGATCGGATAGTCGAACAGCGTCGCCAGCATCATCGACGTCAGTTCGATCGAGACCCGCTCCACCCAGTTGAACGTCTCGCCGCGCGGCAGGCCGTCCAGCACCATGTTGGTGCGCTCCCGGATCAGGTTCTCCATCTTCGCCAGCGTGATCGGATTGACCGTCGAACTGACCTCGCGTCGCTGCTCGTCGTGCTCTGGCGGGTCCATGCGGATGAAGCTGGTGCGCTCCATCCCCTTTGGGGCGTCATTGATCATGATGCCGCCGACTTCGTCGGACGAGGAGAACACCTTGTGGTTCACCTCGACCTGCACGATGTCGCGGTACTTGGTCACCGCCCAGTAGGGTCCGTACGGACTTTCCGGCGTATAGTGCACCGGATCCTCCTGTCGCAGCCGCTCGAAATACGGCCGCCAGACATCATCGTAGTACAGCCGCGGATCGCTGACATCGAACTTGTCAAGCGGCATCGACCAGGCGAGTGCCCGATGGTCCAGATCGACCGGCGCGTTCATGGCGTTGCTCCGTTCAATGGATCTGCACCGGCAGCTCGCGGATGCCGTGTATCAGGTTCGAACGCAGGTAGGTCGGCTTGTCCATCACCTCGATCTCGAGATCGCGCTTCAGGATTTCCTCCCAAAGTATTCGCAACTGCAGCTCGGCCAGGCGGTT
This sequence comes from uncultured Alphaproteobacteria bacterium, assembly GCA_963819855.1. Classification (GTDB taxonomy): domain Bacteria; phylum Pseudomonadota; class Alphaproteobacteria; order Acetobacterales; family Acetobacteraceae; genus JAMXLO01. The sequence goes on along the minus strand of CAWFYC010000028.1, from coordinate 164,559 downwards.
GCCGACGCAGCGATGCACGCCGAAGCCGAACGAGATGTGCTCGCGCGCCCTCGGACGATCGACGATCAGGCTGTGCGGATCTTTGATCGCGTCCTCGTCGCGGTTGCCCGAGACAAACCACATCGCCACCTTGTCGCCCTTGCGGATGGTCTTGCCGCCGAGCTCGAAATCCGTCAGCGCGGTGCGCCGCAGGTGCAGCACCGGCGTGTGCCAGCGGATGATCTCCGAGATCAAACTCGGCACCAGCTCAGGGTTCTCCCGCAGCTTGCGATACTCGTCGGGGAACTTCGACAATCCCCACACGCCGCCCGACATCGAGTTGCGCGTGGTGTCGTTGCCACCCACGATCAGCAGGCTGCAATTGGCCAGCAGCTCGCGGAAATCCATGTTCCGCGTTGCGTCTGCGCGCGCCATCATCGAGATCAGATCAAACCGGGGTGCGTTGTCGGCGGCGCGCTTGTCCCACAGCGCCTTCATCGCAGTGGCCATCTTCTCCAATTCGGCGTAGCGCTCCGCCTCCGAGTGGACCGGCGCGTCCGGCGTATCGACATGGCAGACGATGACGTCGGACCAGTACATGAGCTGGTGACGCTCCTCCAGCGGCCAGTCGAACAGCGTGGCGAGCATGCGCGAGGTCAGCTCGACCGAGACCTCCTTCACCCAGTTGAACGTCTCGCCGCGCGGCAGGCCGTCCAGCACCATGTTGGTGCGCTCGCGGATCATGCCTTCCATCCGCGCCAGGTTGGCGGGCGCGACCACCGGGGAAACCGCCTTGCGGCGCTCGCCATGATCGGGTTCGTCCATCTGGATGAAGCTGGGCCGTTCGTAGCCCTGCACCTGGTCTTCCAGCCTGACGCCGCCCAGGTCCCAGCGTGAGGAGAATACCTGATTGTTCACCGCGACCGTCATGATGTCCTTGTACCTGGTCAGCGACCAGTACGGACCGAAATGGCTGTCCTCGCAGTAGTGGACCGGATCCTCGCGGCGCAGCCGTTCGAAATACGGCTGGTACACGTCGTCCTGGTAGAGCTCCGGGACACTGACATCGATCTTGTCGAGCGGCTTGGAATAGGCGTCCTCGCGCGGGTCGAAGTTGACGTTGGCGTCCATGGGTTCCTCCTCAGTGCCAGACGTTGCTGGCGTCAGTGCTGTCCCTCCGGCATACGTACGACAATTCCCGCAAGGTCCTCGCGCATCGTGATCTGGCAGGATAGGCGCGAGTCCGGTTGCGCGACCGCGGCGAAGCTCAACATGGCGGCTTCCTGCGACCCTGGTTCGGGCAGGCCGGTCTTGTCGAGCCACGCGGGATCGACATAGACGTGGCAGGTGGCGCAGGCACACTCGCCGCCGCAGTCGGCGTCGATGCCGGGCACGTTGTTGTCGACCGCGCCACGCATGAGCGTCGTGCCGACGGGGACCTCGACGCGATGCGCCGTGCCGTTGAATTCGATGTAGGTGACGTCCGGCATGGTTCTCTCCCAGGCTGCCCGACGGCTGCTTCGGCCGCGTGGTGCTACTCACCGGTAGCATACCCTGCCGCGGAAAGGAAAGCGGGTTGTGCTGGCGGCCCCGGCTGCCGCTTCCCTGTCAGTCGCGGAGCGTGTCGCGCAATGTCGCGCCCGAATAGTCGGTGCGGTAGATGCCGCGGCGTTGCAGTTCGGGGACCACGGTCTTGACGAACTGCATATAGGTTCCCGGAGTGATCGACGGGCAGATCACGAAACCATCGCAGCAGCGCGATTCGAACATGTCCTGCAGCCGGTCGGCGATCATCTCCGGCGTGCCGATCAGGGTTGGCGTGAGTTGGTTGACGCCATAGCGGTAACCGGCCTGCCGCAGTGTCAGCTCACCGGCGAGGGTGCCCTGCAGAACCACGTCCAGGACTCCGCGCGCGCCGTCGGTGATGGCCATGTCTTCCAGTCGCTGGTCGAGCGGGTATTGCGACAGATCGATTCCGATCGCGTTGGAGATATCGCACACGCCGACCTCGGCGCTGACCAGGCCGTTGAGATACTCGGCGCGCTCTTGCGCGATCGATGCAGTTTCACCCAGCACAATATCGACCGCCGGCGTGATGACGCACTCTTCGGGGCGGCGGCCGAACTGCTCCATGCGCGCCTTGATGTCGGTATAGAATGCCTGCATGTCCGGCTTCGAGTGCTGCAGCGTGAAGATCACTTCCGCCCAGCGCGCGGCGAACTGACGCCCGCGTTCGGACGAACCGGCCTGCATGATGACCGGTCGCCCTTGCGGGCTGCGCGGCGTCGGCAGCGGGCCGCGCGTCCTTACCCATTTCCCCTGGTAATCAGCATAGTGCACCTTGCCCGGGTCGGCGTAGATGCCACGCTTGCGATCGTAGACAATGGCGTCCGCGTCCCAGGAATTCCACAGCGCGTCGCAGGCTTCCATCACTTCGTCGGCATGGTCGTAGCGGTCGTCGCGATCCATCAGCTTGTCCAGGCCGAAGTTCTGCGCCTCGCGCGAGTTGGCCGAGGTGACCACGTTCCACGCCGCGCGTCCGCCGCTGATATGATCGAGCGTGGCGAACGTGCGAGCGATATGGAATGGGTGGTAGAACGCGGTCGACAGCGTCGCCGCCAGCCCGATATGGCGCGTCTTGCGTGCCATCGCGGCGAGCAGCAGCAACGGGTCCAAAAACCACATCTGCCCCGGGCCGGCGACCTGACCGGCGAACCCACCTTGATAGGTATCGAACAACGTCAGCACATCGACGAAGAACAGCGCGTCGAATTTGCCTTCCTCGAGAATCTCGGCGATGCGCTCGTAGCGACGGGGATCGAGTGCCAGGTCGGCATCGCTCTCCGGGTGCCGCCATCCGCCGTTATTGTGCCAGGTCGGACCCGCGATCAGGTAGCCAACCAAATGCATCCGACGCGCCGCCATCGTCCTGCTCCGTACCGGTGTCGTCGGCCGAGACTACGACGTCTTCGCCGGGACAGCCGAGTGCGCCGCGAAGATCAGAAGGATGACAGGGAGATGGCTTGCATCATCTGCGCGCGTGCTTCGGCGGCCGCCTGTCGTACAGCCTCCTGGGTGCCGGGTGACGGCGCCCAAGGATCGAGCAGCGACCGCACGGCGAGCGCCACGATCAGCGTACCCATGGCAACCAGCAATGCAATCATCTTCCACTCCCTCGATTGAGCCTTCCAAAGGGGAGGCGCGGTGGGGCGAAAGATGGCGAAGCGGCGGTCGAAGCGCTCTGAAGCGCTTCAGGGCGCGGTGGCCCCTTGAGTCTTGGCGGTCGCCCGGAGGTGTGGCGGCTTGAACAACCACGGCGGCAAGGCATCCGCCCCTATTTAAAGCGGTCCCAGGCAAGGCGGAATCGCGACGGGATGATGGGTTTCGCTGCGCTCTACCCATCCTACGGCAATGCGTGGGCGCCAACTCGTAGGATGGGTAGAGCGCAGCGAAACCCATCGAGCCAAGTGATCGCATCAGGTTTCGCTGGTCGGCCCGGTCATCGTCGTGTTCCGTACTAACCGCCTGAGATCGCTAGTACGATCCCCAAGGTGCCCGGCGGCTGCGCTGTTGCGGGTTGGATCAGCACCGGCGGCTGGGTAAATATGAACCCGGCGTTCGACATCAGTGTCTTCACGGTATCCGCTCTCCGCAGCGATACCGAGGAGCCGGGCACGTCCGCATCGGCTTCAGGCTCGATCACCACCTGCATGATACGGGGAGCCAACATAGCCTGAATCACGCTCGCCAACGCGTATTGACCGCATGCCGTCAGATCCGTCCGCCTATCAACGAACAGCGAGGCCTCCGGCAACCGGATCCTCGTGCCGTTGGGAAGATATTCGATGCTTGCCATACGATTGCATTGGTTAGTGGGGCTTAGGCTGAACGTCACGCGATCAGCGAGCATCTGAGTGCTCGATGGCTCGGAGCATGCTCCCAAGGCAAGCAGGGTTGCCAGCGCTGGAAGGAAGTAGATGCGAGTTGTCATCGTTCACTCCGTTCACTTGTCCGGACCGAAATCCCGAGTTGACCCGCGACAGGCCCACAGTCGACGGTAATTGGGACCGGCTCGTCAACACCAGGTATCGTTGTGCACTTTGCATAGCTCTGTGTCTGCTGCCTCGATTTCACTCGGTTCGCATCAAGGCAGCCAGGGGGCGACTTGCCAGGGACACCGATTTGGCGCGGAAATCCAATGAACGCGGCAACACCGATCGGAGCAGCCTGTATGGCCACCGAAACCCAGATCACCGCCTGGCTCGCCACCCAACAGGACGCCATGGTCGCGCTGCTGCGCGAAATGGTCGACATCGACAGCGGCAGCTACAACAAGCCGGGCATCGACGCGGTCGGCGCCGTGGTGCAGCGCTTCATGGCAGATCAGAACATTCCGATGGAAATCATTCGCCAGCAAAACCATGGCGACTGCCTGCGTGCCGCGGTACCGTGGGACGGTCCGCAGGGCAATGCCGGTGGCAACATTGTGCTGATGGGCCATCGCGACACCGTGTTTCCCGACGGCGAGGTCGCACGCCGGCCGTTCACCATCCGCGACGGCATCGCCTTCGGTCCGGGGGTCGCCGATATGAAGGCGGGGCTGGTGATGAATTGCTTCGTGCTCGCCGCGTTCGCGAAATTCGGCGGTTCGCCGGCGCCGCTGCTGGGGCTGTTCACCGGCGACGAGGAGATCGGCAGCCCGGAAGGCCGGTCGGTGATCGAGGCCGAAGCGCGCCGCGCCCGCGTCGTGTTCAACTCCGAGCCAGGGCGTGTGTCCGGCAACGTCGTGACCGGGCGCAAGGGCGGCGTGTTCATGGCATTCCGCGTCACCGGCAAGGCGGCGCATTCCGGTGCCAACTTCGCCGACGGCGTCAGCGCAATCGAGGAACTCGCCCGCAAGGTGCAGGCGCTGCACGCGGTCACCGACCTCGATCGTGGAGTCACAGTGAACGTCGGCCTGATAAGCGGCGGCCAGAGCGTCAACACGGTTGCGCCGTGGGCGGAAGGCCAGATCGATCTGCGCTACGTCAGTCCGTCGGACCGGGACGATGCGATGGCGCAGATTACGGCCATCATCGAGCGCAGCTATGTCCCCGGAACCAAGGCAGAACTCACAGTACGCGGCGAGTTCCTGCCGCTGGTGCAGACGCCGACCGCGAAGCGGCTGTTCGAGATATATGTAAGTGCTGCGGCCGATACCGGCTTCGCGACCGATGGCGAGTTCACCGGCGGATGCGCCGATTCGGGTTTCACCGCCGGCGTCGGCGCGCCGACGATCTGTGCGGTAGGGCCGGTGGGCGGCAAGGCGCACAGTCCGGACGAGTTCATGCGCATCGACAGTCTGGTGCCGCGCGCCCAGGCCTGTGCGCGGGCGATCCTGCGGTTGGAGCAGGCAGGCCTATAGTGGCGTTCAGCGGTACCAGCCGCGATCGTGCCAGCCGCCGTGCCAGCCCCACCCGCCGCCATATGCGACAACGCCACCGCCGTAATACGGCGCACCGTTGTAGCCGCCACCATACCCGTAGCCCGGGTAGTACACGCAGCCGCCCAGCAGCATCGCCAGTGCCAGCGCGCCCAGCGGCAGCAGGGCGCGAGGTCGGAACGAGCCCAACATCCTCATCACTCCGGTCATCCACGCTGTCATGTGGAAATCATTCGCGGCGTTTTAGTGGCTTGCCGGCGGCAATCCGGTGTTCGGTCAAGGTCACGTGACGCGGCGCGATTGCCGTCGTCATTTCGCCATCTTGGCGGCCGATACAGGGTCGACGCTGCATCCGTCTGTGAAAGACCCACATAAATGCATACGCAGAACCGGCTGTTCCGCCTGACTGCCACAGTCGCGGTCGGAGCCCTGTTGCTGGCGCAGACACTGCCGCGGCCCGTGATGGCGCAGGGCGCACCACCCCCGCCGCCCCAGGCGGGGGCGCAGGATCAGCAGGATGGCGATCCGCCGGCGCGCGTCGGCCGGCTGGGCCAGCTCAACGGCACGGTGTCGTTCCACACCCAGGGCGACGAGCAGTGGAACCCGGCGACGCTGAATTATCCCGTCATGCAGGGCACCGCGTTCTGGACCCAACCGAACTCCCAGGCGGTGATCGAGGTCTCCGCGAGCCGCATCGTGATGGCACCCGACACCGAGCTCGACATCGCCACCCTGACCGACACCGCGTTTCAGGCGGCCCTGCCCCAGGGTGAGCTGTATCTGCATGTCCAGGCGGCAACGCCGGACGAGACCTATGCGGTACAGACACCGCGCGGCTTGGTCTCGCTGACATCCCCTGGGCGCTACGGCGTCGCGGCCGGCGACACCCAGAGCCCGACCTTGATCACGGTGGTCGAGGGTTCGGCCCACGTCGAGGGCCCGGGCGTGTCGCTCGATGTCGCCGCCAACCAGACCGCCAGCATCACCGGCACGGACACCTTCCAGGGCGTGGTCGGCCCGGCGCAGCATGACGCGTTCCTGACCGCGATGCTGAACAGCGAGCATCCGCCGCAGCCGCAAAATGTCGCGCCGCCGCCGGCGGTGGCCGCGATGCCGGGCGGCGGCGATCTGGCGCAATACGGCACCTGGTCCGAGAGCCAGGACTACGGCCAGGTTTGGTACCCGCAGGTGGCGCAGGACTGGGTGCCCTACCGAGAAGGAAGCTGGGCCTATGTCGCGCCCTGGGGCTGGACCTGGGTGGACAGCTCGCCCTGGGGGTTCGCGCCGTTTCACTACGGCCGCTGGGCGCAGGTCGGCGGACGCTGGGGCTGGATTCCAGGCGCTGCGGTTGGCGGCGGCTATCGGCCGGTCTATGCGCCAGCGCTGGTCACCTTTCTCGGCGTCGGCGCCGTGGTGGGCGTCGGCGTGGGTGCCGCGCTCGCCGCGGGGCGGATCGGCTGGCTGCCACTGGGACCGCGCGAGCCGTTCCATCCCTGGTACCACGCCAGCAACAACTACGTCCGCCAGGTCAACGTTGCGCACGTGACCAACTTCACCACGATCAACAACAACGTCACGGTCAACAACTTCATCAATCGCGGCGCGGCGACAGTGGTACCGACCAGCGCGATGACCGCGTCGCGGCCGGTGGCGAGTTCGTTCCAGCGCGTCGATCCGGCGCAGCTTGCACAGGCGCGACCGGTTATCGGTCAGCAGCCGGTGCGGCCCATGGCCACTACGGTTGGCGTGACCCCGGCGGTCGCCCGCCAGTTGAACCTGCCGCCGGCCGCGAACCTCCATCCCGTCGCCCCCGGTCCGACTATTCACGCCATGCCCGCCGGCATCTCGACCGGGGTCGCCGCTGGTGCGGTGGTGGGGCATCCATCCCTGCCGACGTTGCACAATCCGGCGCTGCCGGCCGCGGCGGCAATGGGTCATCCGACACTGCCGACATTGCAACACCCGGCACAGCCGACACTCCCGGCTGCCGCCGGGGCAGTACATCCGTTGACCGCGGTGCCGGCCTTGCGCACGCCGCCCGCGCCGGGGCAGATCGCGCCGCCGGCGATCCAGCATGAACCGAGTTTCGCCGGTCAAGGTGCCATTTCCCATGTGCCGCCCATGGTCAATCAAGGAGGAGCCGGCGGCGCGACCCCGGCGACCATCACCCATCCGCCGCCGCAGTTCCACACAGCGCCTGGGGCGACGTTCCAGCAGCCGATCCCGCCGACCACCGCTCACCTGCCGTCGGCCCCGCCGACGGCGGTGCACACGCCACCGCCTTCGATGGAGATGCATACAGCACCGCTGACGACGGCGCCGACTGCCGTACACACGCCACCGCCGCCGATGGCGACGCACATTGCACCGGTGACCTCAGCCCCGCCGCCGATGGTACATACGCCAACGCCGGCCTTCCATGCGCAACCGCCACCGCCGGTCGTCCACACGGCGCCTCCGGTCATGAACACCGCGCCGGCGGCGGTTCATGTTGCGCCCAGTCCCACGCCGGTTGCGCGTACACCGCCACCGCAGCAGAATACGCAGCACAAGCGGCCGGGAGAGCAATGACGCGTGCCCTGTTCCTGATGGCAACGCTTTGCGTAGCGGGCTGCGGCGACTCGCCGGCCTCACTGGGGATCACTGGGCCGGGTGCGCCGCCGGCATCCCCTGCGCCCAGCGACGACAGCACGATCGCCAATCCGGGGCTCCCTGATGCCGGCGGCAGCTACGGCCCGAGTTACGGGCCGATGCCGTCCAGCGGGAGGTACTTCAACTACAACTGAGCTGTCCTGATGGGTTTCCCCGCGGATCGGACTCCGTGGGGAAACCCATCACACCATTACGCCGACAGCGCCTGCGGCTCGGTCCGCACCCGCTTCACCAGCAGCTTGTTGAGCGCGTGCACATAGGCGCGCGCGGAGGCCACGATGGTGTCGGTATCGGCGCCCTGGCCATCGACCAGTTTGCCATTCTCCTCCAATCGCACCGTGGTCTTGGCCTGCGCATCGGTGCCCTCGGTCACCGCGCCGACCGAGAACAGCACGAGCTTCGCGGTGTGCGGGAAGATCTGTTCGATTGCCTTGAAGGTCGCGTCCACCGGACCGTCGCCGGTCGCGGTGGCGGACTTCACCACACCATCAACCTCCAGCTCCATCTCGGCGCGCGGCGGCGACTTCGATCCCGCATGCAGGTCGAGCGACACGAAGCGGATGCGCTCGTGGTCGCGCATCACCTCGTCATCCACCAGCGCGACGATGTCGTCGTCGAACACCACCTTCTTGCGATCGGCGAGGTCCTTGAAGCGGCGGAACGCGTCGTTGAGCTGGTTGTCGCCGATCTGGTAGCCCAGCGTCTTCAGCTTGTCGCGGAACGCGGCGCGGCCGGAGTGCTTGCCCAGCACCAGGCTGTTCTTCGCCCATCCGACGCTTTCCGGCGTCATGATCTCATAGGTGCCGGCGTGCTTCAGCACGCCGTCCTGATGGATGCCAGCCTCATGCGCGAACGCGTTGCGGCCGACGATCGCCTTGTTCGGCTGCACGTCGAAGCCGGTGATCGCGGCGAGGAGTTTCGACACCCGCAGCAGGCTGGTGGTCTCGATCCGGTTCTTGCGCGGAATGGCGTCCTGGCGGGTGCGGATCGCCATCACGATCTCTTCCAGCGACGCATTGCCGGCGCGCTCGCCGATACCGTTGATGGTGGTCTCCACCTGACGTGCGCCGGCGCGGATCGCCGCCAGCGTGTTGGCCACGCCGAGCCCCAGGTCGTTGTGATTATGGGTGGACAGCACGACCTTCTCGATGCCCGGCACGCGATTGGCGATTGCTGTGAACATGCGCTCCATGTCCTCGGGCAGCGCGTAGCCGACGGTGTCGGGCAGGTTGATCGTGGTGGCGCCGGCACGGATCGCCCCTTCGCAGCAGCGGCACAGGAAGTCGATGTCGCTGCGCGTGGCGTCCTCGGCCGACCACTCCACGTCGTCGGCGTGCTGCCGCGCCAGCGTGACTGAATCGACGGTGGCGGCGATCACCTCGTCCGGCTCCAGCCGCAGCTTGTACTTCATGTGCAGCGCGCTGGTGGCGATGACGATGTGGATGCGCCGGCGCTTCGCCGCTCGCAGCGCATCGGCGGCGCGCAGTACGTCCATGCTGCCGGCCCGGGCCAGGCTGGCGATTACCGGGGTGTCGTCGCGCTGGCCGATGGTTTCGGAGATCGCCTTGACGCTTTCGAAGTCGCCGGGCGAGGCGATGGCGAAGCCGGCTTCCAGCACATCGACGCCCAGCTCGGTCAGCGCCTCGGCCATGCGGATCTTCTCGTTGAGGTTCATCGAGAAGCCCGGCGACTGCTCGCCGTCGCGCAGCGTGGTGTCGAAGATGATGATGCGGTCGTCGTCCAGCTTGCCGAAGCTGGGATGTTCGATGCTCATTGGGTCGGGTCCTTGGACTGATTGCACGACATTGGCCTCAGGGGTCCCCCTGAGCGAAGCCGGCGTTCAGCGACCCGGCGCAGCGCTCAGGGGCGGCTAAGTCGAAGGAGGAGGCCGATGGCCAGCAGGCATGCGCCGCCCCGCGCGACAGCGCGGGCAGTCCGGCAAGCGAGGCGCAGGCCACAGAACATCAGTTTGCATAACCCATCGCGCGGAGGATGGCAACCGAGCGTTGGCGCGCATGCATGAGCGCCTTCAAGGGCGGCGCGCGCGTTGCTGTAATTGCCGTAGGATGGGTAGAGCGCAGCGAAACCCATCGAACCCGGCGGCGCCCAGTCTCAGCCTCTTCGCTGTGTCAGCAACGTCAGCGCTTTGTCGCGATTCGCCCGGCAAGTGTTGGCGTTGGCGGTTGCGCCGGCTGCAGCGAAGCCGTCAAGCGCCGCATCGTAGGCAGCAACGGACTCTTCCAGCTGCGCTGTCCCGCCTTCGCGTTCGCCGAGCAAAGACAGCGTCAAGCCCAGATTGTGCTGTGACCACGCAAAATCGAGCGGCATGCCTTGCATGGTCCGGACTTGCAGCGCGGCGCGGTACGCAGCCACGGCCTGCTCGAGCGATGCGGTGCCGCTCTCGCGATTGCCGACCGCAAACAGCGCCACGCCGAGATTGTGTTGCGTCTGTGCCCAGTCGAGCGGCACCCGCTCGCGCGTCCGCTGTGACTTCGGCGAACACCGGGGTCGCAAACCAAGAACACCTAGTCTGCGGCGATAGGCGTCCGCGATCGTTCCCGCCGTTGTGCCGGCCGCTCCTCCACATCATCCGACCTCAGGGTCATAATCGCCTCGCGCACAATTCTGAGCGCCGGCGGCTCTGCCCGCCCGCGTCTTTCCACGAGACCGAGCGTGCGCACCAGCGGCGGATCGAGCGGCCGCACGACGACGCTGTTCATCGGCGGGCCCTCGCTCATGGCGGGACCGGGAACGATCGCCATGCCCAACCCGGCTGATACCGCGCTCTTGATCGCCTCGATGCCGTCGAACTCCATTGCAGGCCGCACTGGGACCCCGCCCGCCTGCAGCCAGGCACGGCTCAACTGTCGGTGCGGTACACGCTGATATTCAAGGATCAGCGTACGGCCCGCCACATCGGCTGGCGTCACCTTGGCCGGGATGCTGGGCTCGGTGGCGGGGAGAATCGCGACCATCGGATCGGTGCGCACCGGCACTGCTTCGAGTTCCTCTGCTTCGACCGGCAGTGCGGTGAAGCCGATGTCGATGTCGTAGGACAACAAGGCCTCGGAAATGCTGTGCGTCGTGCCGGTGGTCACGACGATCTCGATATTCGGATGGGCATCGCGCACCTTGCGCAGCACCGGCGGAAGCAAATAGACGAGCGCCGTCGGTCCGGTGCCGAGATGCACTCGGCCGGCCGCTCCCTGCTTGTGGTCATGCACCGCCGCCAGCGCATGTTCCGCGTCCGCCATGATGCGTCGGCCATGCATGATCAGCTCGCGCCCGGCCGGCGTGGCAAGAGCGCGCTTGCCGACGCGCTCAACGAGCTGCAGTCCGCAGCGGCCCTCCAGCTCGCGGATTTGCTGACTGATCGCCGGCTGGGTCAGATGAAGGCGCTTCGCTGCCTCGGTGAAGCTGCCGAGTTCGACGACTTCGATCAATGCGCGCAACTGGTCGAGGTTCAGATTCCGCATGATAAGCCGAGCTTATCCGAACCATCACAACAATCAAATTGATTGCCTTGCACGCTGCCGCAATATGGCCGCGGTGCGCGACACGACGCATGGACTCCTGCTCGCTGTGACAAGCGGGCAACCCGAGCGCATGGACGGAGAGCCAACATGGACACCCACGCTTTTGCGCTGAGTCAAAATCTGCCGCCAGTCCAACTCGACCTCACGGCCATCAAAGCGCGACAGCAGGGGGCATGGTCCGCGGGCGACTATGCCGTCGTTGGGACCACCTTGCAGGTCGTCGGCGAGGAGCTTTGCGAAGCCCTCGATCTCAGCTCGAACCATAAGGTGCTCGACATCGCGGCCGGTAACGGCAACGTGTCCCTCGCTGCCGCCCGGCGCTGGTGCACCGTGGTCGCGACCGATTACGTGCCCGCGCTGCTCGAGCGCGCCCGTGAACGCGCCGCCGCCGACCGGCTCAGCATCACGTTCCGTGAGGCCGATGCGGAAGCTCTGCCGTTCTCCGGAGAGAGCTTTGACATCGTCGTTTCCGCATTCGGGGTGATGTTCACACCCGATCAGGATCGCGCCGCGACCGAGATGATTCGCGTGTGTAAGCGCGGCGGGAAGATCGGCTTGGCCAATTGGACGCCGAACGGCTTCATCGGCCAGATGTTCAAGACCATCGGACAGCATGTGCCGCCCCCGCTTGCTGGCAGGTCGCCTGCGCTGTGGGGAACCCGCACGCGGATCGAGGAGCTGTTCGGGCATCACGCGGTGTCGATCAAGTGCGTACGACGGGACTTTGTGTTCCGCTATCGTTCGGCTGAGCATTGGCTGGACGTCTTCAGGACGTGGTACGGGCCGATGCTCAAGACGTTTGCTGCGCTCGCGCCATCGGCACAGTCGGCGCTCGAGCACGATCTCTTCGGACTTGTCGACCGGTTCAATCGCTCGAGAGACGGCTCCATGATCGTGCCCAGCGAGTACCTGGAGGTCGTCATCACCCGGTTCTGACGCGATACCCTCGCTGCTGTTGAACAAAGCGGCGAGGGATTGCCGATCGGCGCCCAACCCTCACGGTGTTGGAACATGGTTCGCACTCCCTCGCTCGACGCGCTGCGGATATTCGCCGTGGCGGCCCGCCATATGAGCTTCACCAACGCCGCGAATGAGCTGAACATCACGCAGAGTGCAGTCAGTCACCGCATCCGCGGACTGGAGGAAGAGCTTGGACTTGCCCTGTTCGAGCGCCTTACGCGGCGGCTCGAACTGACTCCGCAAGGCCGCACGTTGGCAGGGAAAGTCGGACTGGCGATCAGCGAGATCGACCGCAGCGTTGTCGATCTCACCAGGCTCGACGATGCCGCGCCGTTGAAGGTGACGATGTTGCCATCTGTTGCATCGCATTGGCTGATTCCGCGTTTGCCGCGCATTCGCAGCCGGCACCCGGGCCTCGAGGTGCAGGTGATCGCCGATCCGCGCTTGCTCGATCTGCGCGCCGAGGGGATCGACCTTGCGATCCGTTTCTGCCGTGCGCCGAACCCGGGCTACGCGGCGACGCGGCTGATGGGGGATCGCGTGTTTCCGGTCTGCGCGCCTAGCCTGCTCGCGGAATGCGGGCCGGTCGATAGCATCGATGCGCTGCTTGCGCTGCCGCTGCTGCACGATTCCGCAACCGACGGCGACCGCAGTGACAGCGCCTGGCGGACCTGGCTCGACCATCTCGGCAGACCGGACGCGGCCTGCCACGCCGGCCAGTATTTCAGCGAGGCCGGGATGATGATCGATGCGGCAGTGCTCGGGCTCGGTGTCGCTCTGGCCCGCGCCAGTCTGGTCGCCGACCGGCTGGCGAGCGGCGCCCTGGTCTGCCCGTTGGAGCTGTCGGCGCCGACCGCGTTTACCTATTACCTGCTCGGTCTGCCGGAGGCGGCGGATCGGCCGAAGATAGCCTTGTTCCGCAGTGTGCTGGTCGCCGAAGCCGCCGCGACCGAGGCAGCCGTGCTTTCGATCGGCACGCCGCTCCCGAGGCCGGTCGGGGATGATCGGCCTCTCGCGGCTGCCGCATAGGTGTGTCCGGCTGCCCGCCTGACCCGTCATGAGTTGTGCTCACCAGCAGGATGAAAAGTGATCCTTTGTCATCTCCCGCTCGTTCCGTTACGGGACGAGTGCAACGGAGGCATCGATGGTTGGCATGTATCTCCCGCCGGATATCGTGGACATGACAGCGAGGACCCCGCGCGCCTATCGGATGCGCAACCGAATGTCGGTGCAGATCGACACCGTCGTTCTGCACCAGACCTCGTTCAGCCGCGGCAACCTTCCTGACCTGTATCTGTCGGTCCACGCACATTTTGTCGTCCTGCCGAACGGCGACCTTGTGCAGCTGCATCCGGTCGAGGCCTACCTCGTCGCGTCGAGTGCCTTCAACGAGGACGCTATCGCGGTCGAGTTCGTCGGCAACTTCCCCGATGAGCGTGGTCACTACTGGAGGGGAGACACGGAAGGCCGCCATGTCCTCTCGGACCAGCAGATCAGCGGAGGCTGCGACCTGATCCGCTACCTGCGCGATACTTACGGCATCTCGTTCGTGTTTGCCCATCGCCAGGGAGAAACCGAGAACGCGCGGGGGAACTGCCCTGGGCCTGACATCTGGTACAACGTCGGCGAATGGGCCGTGCGCGAGCTGGCCATGGACGACGGCGGCAAGGGCTATAAGGAAGGCAACGGAAGCCCGATCCCCGACAGCTGGCGACGTCCCCGCTCCTGACTGGGGCACCCTCGGTCGAACCAACGCAAACATCGGAAGGCGCACGGATCGCCGATGCCCTATCTGGCTCCTGTCCAGATTGGAGGCAAGACAATGAGTTTTCGTATCCGTGGTCTTCCGGCCGAGCCGTTCGCCGAAATGTTCAGCCTATCGGATGAAGACCTGAGGGCGCGTGGCGCGGTGCGCCAGATTGCCGACAAGAAGCCGGGTTATCCCTGTCGGGTCAGCCTGACCGATGCGGAGCCGGGCGATGAGCTGCTGCTGGTCAATTACGAGCACCACCCGGTCGGTTCGCCGTATCGGATGCGCTTCGCTATCTTCGTACGTCAGGGCGAGGAGCAGTTCGACGCGGTTGACCAGGTCCCGGAACAGCTGCGCACCCGCACGCTTGCAGTCCGGGCATTCGATGCGAACGCGATGATGGTCGGGCACGAGCTGATCGACGGCAGACAGGTCGAACAGGCCATCGAGCACCTGCTGGCAAATCCTGCCGCTGCGTACTTGCACCTCCACTTTGCATCGCCTGGCTGCTATGCCGCACGGGTGGAGCGGAACTGACGAGGCCGTCTGGTGCACGATCTGCTGAGCGAATTACCGGTCCGGCGCGCCAGCGAGCCGATTGGCGACGGCGCGATCGTGCTGCGCAGTTTCACCTCCGCATACGCCAGTGACCTGCTGCATGCGGTGGAGGCGATCCGCGCGGTCGCGCCGTTCCGCCACCTGACTACGCCGGGCGGCCATGTGATGTCGGTGGGGATGACCAATTGCGGGGCGCTCGGATGGGTGTCGGATCGGAGCGGTTATCGCTACCAACGGGTTGATCCGCTCAGCGGCGAACCATGGCCGGCGATGCCTCTACTGTTGCGCGCCACGGCGACTGAGGCGGCGGACGCGGCTGGCTATCCATGTTTCACCGCCGATGCGTGCCTGATCAATCGCTATGAGCCTGGCGCCCGTCTCTCCCTGCATCAGGATCGCGACGAGCGCGACCTGGCCGCACCGATCGTCTCCATGTCGCTCGGGCTTCCGGCAATCTTCCTGTTTGGCGGTTTGCGACGCAACGAGAAGCCGCGGCGGATACGATTGGATCACGGTGACGTTGTGGTCTGGGGCGGCGCGACGCGTCTGGCGTTCCACGGCGTCGAGCCGCTTGACGACGGGGAGCATGCGGTCACCGGGCGGTACCGCATCAATCTCACCTTCCGCAAGGCAGGATGAGATCGGTCATCGCTACGACGTCCAGCCACGAAGAATTGTCGTCGCTGTGACCACCTCTCCCGCGTGCGGGAGAGGTCGCCGCGTAAGCGGCGGGTGAGGGTCTATGTGCAGGGGCGGTACCCTCACCCGGCGCTGCGCGCCGACCTCTCCCCACAAGTGGGAGAGGTGGACATGGCGAGCCAGAATTGCCGTCCCCGGAGGCTATTCCTGCTCGACCAGCTCCCGCATCTGTCGCGCGGTGCGCAACACGTGGCGGCCTTTCATCCGCGCGCGCAGGAAGCGGTTGAGGGCGGCCGTCAGTGTCGGTGCGAGGGCGGCATCCGCGTTCACCAGATTGACGCTTGCCAGCAACGTCTTGGTCAAATGCACCGATATGATGAAGCGGTCGCGGCCATGATCGAACAGCCCGTGGATACTGTCGGCGATGAAGCGATCGGCATCGACCACAGCATAACCGCTGGCATCGAGGTCGGGGTCCACATATCCGGCATTGCGGCCAACGAAGCACGCGAGCTGAAGCAGAGCAGAAGGCCACAGGTCCGGCCGGCGTCGCACGACACCATGCGCTGCCTCGGCAAAGGTGAGAGCATGGGTGAAGTCGAGCCAGCCGACATTGTCAGCCAGCCTGCCGTCGGCCCGCGTGAACACGTGCTCGTCGGCGTGCAGCAGGTTCCACGCCGCGGCCTCAACGAGTACGGGGAAGATCGCTTCAGGCGAATGATGCCCTCCCCACGCGGCGACAATCGCCATCGCGGACTTCGGCGCCATCCCACGCAATGCTGACGAATGCAGCGGCGGACAGACCGGCAACGATTGACCCCAGGCAGCCAGCCGCGCCGCATAGTCGCGGAATTCCGGCAACAGGTCTTCGCGCCGAGCATAAATCAGGTTCCGCGTGAGCAGACACAGCAGCGGTTCCGTGACCTCCGGGCCCAGACGTCGCGTCAGTTCGACCGCCTTGGCAACGTAGATGAGCGAGTGGCCGAAACCGGCGTAGTGGGCCAGTGCCGCGGCGGCCAGCACCGGCAGCAGGTCGTCCGGCGTCAGTCCGGTGTTCAATGCCCCGCGCACCAGGCCGATCGCCGCCGGTTCGTCCTCCTGCTCCATTGCGGCGAGAAACTCCGGCTCGTTCCAACTACCCTCGGCGGGCGCGAACCGATAATCGCCGCCGCCGCGCGCATCGTCGGCGATGTGGCCAAGAATCTCTCCCAACGCCGCCAGCTTCTCATCCTCCGTGCTGGACGGCCGGTCGAACAGACGGAGCCAGTCGGCGGCGCCGCCAATCGCATGGGTCATCCCGAACTCCAGCCGCTCCGCACACCAGACGATCGCTGCGCGCACCGCGTCCGCCGGGTCAGCGTGCAACTGTGCCAGCCGCGCGGTTTCCCGCACCAGGCGCTGCTGATCGAGGTCTTCCAGTCCACGTACCACTCCCGTGAGGATTTCCTTTTGGCGACCAACCGGATCTGGTGGCGTCAGATCAAGCCAGACACGGCCGGCTTCGACCCGCAGCGGAAAACGCGTCAGCCGATCGCCGCCGACCAGCGTGGCGCCGGACGCCAGGTCGAATTTCCAATTGTGCCAGTTGCAGGTCAGCACGCAGCCGTCGGACAGCGTGCCTTCGCTCAGCGGGTATCCCTCATGCGGACAGCGGTTCACGCACGCGAAGCTGCCTGCCACGCCGTGCACCAGCAGGATCTGGCGCCCGCCGTGCCGCACGACGGCCTTGCTCTTTTGCGCGAGCTCGGCCAGCGACATCACGTCGGTCCAGCTCATTGTCCGTCTCCTTTCCGCCCTGCACTTGTTTGATCCGATACGCACAGCGCCGCGCGCCGGCGAGGACATGCTCGGTGCGCTCCACGGCAACATCCGGGCCCAGTACATCACGGAACACTTCGAGTTCCGCGCGACAGAAACCCTGACAGGATGCGGCCGCGGCGCAGATCGGGCAATGATTTTCCAGCAACAGAAAGCCGTCGGCGTCGGCCCGCCATTCGGCCATGTAGCCTTCGCGCGAACGGATCTGTGCCAGGCGCGCCACGCGGGCACGCAGAGTAGCGGCGCCGGCGAGCGCGGCATCGTAGGCACGTCTGGTTTCGTCTTCGCGGACGCGTATGAGCTGTTCCAGCGCCGCCTCGCCGAGCGTCGAGCGGACCGCAGCGATCAGACGGACGGTGAGCTCGGCGTGCGTGTCCGGGAAGCGATTGTGCCCCGCCGGCGTCAGGTGCCAATGGCGCGCCGGCCGACCGACACCGCGCTTCTCGGCCACGGCTTCCACCAGGCCGTCATTCGCCAGCCGCACCAGATGTTGCCGTGCCGCTTCGGCCGTCGTGCCGAGCACGGCGGCGATATCCGACGAACGCAGCGGCCCGCGCCGCTTGATCAGCCCGAGGATCCGGTCGCCGGCGGT
The DNA here is from genome assembly GCA_963819855.1 of uncultured Alphaproteobacteria bacterium. Taxonomy (GTDB): domain Bacteria; phylum Pseudomonadota; class Alphaproteobacteria; order Acetobacterales; family Acetobacteraceae; genus JAMXLO01. The sequence continues at coordinate 146,653 of CAWFYC010000028.1, read as the reverse complement.
CATATTATCCAAGGTCATGCTTGGATATTAGACCCGGGTCACGCCGTTTGCAATCGGCTGGATTCGACGCAAGGTAGCGATCGAATTGGGCTATGGTTCTTGGTTTCCGGTGTGGCTCGATTGGATCCCTGGATCTCTGTCGCTGCCGCCTCCGGTCAGCATCGGCGAAATCTGCTGCGCCACAGCGAACAGGAACGCGGTGCTGATGCCGAACAGCAGCATGCCGTCGGCCGCTTCCAACGCGCCCATCAGCCGCCATTCCTCGGCCACCTCGAGACCCGAGGCACCGCGAGTCGTTATCGAATTGATCGAATACAGCACGGCGTCGGTCCACGACTCCATCGCGCCGATCGAAACATAGCTGATCGCCCAGATTGCCATTTCGGTCGCATGCAGGAAGGCCAGAGCGCCGCCTATGGCGGCAACACCCAGGATCACGAACCACACCATTGACCGATAGCCAAGATTGGAGCGAGCGACCCGCTTGCGCAGCCGAACCAGCGGGAGTGCCATAAACACCAGCGCGATCGAGTGCATCGCGATGGTCAGCGCGATTAGCGCCAGTCCGCCAATCCAGCATGCCATACCGTTCGATGTCATGGTTGGGCAGTTCCCTCGGCTCCGCCGGACGACGTAGTATCGATGCGCCCAACCAGTCGGTCGGAGGATGGCGTGGCGATCGTGGAGGAGAACATGACACAGGCGAACTACGCCCTGCGACTTCGGGCGTCGATCCAGGCCGAAGCCGAACGTTTGGCCAAGGCTGAGGGCACGACGCTCAATCGGTTCATCAATGCCGCGGTTGCCGGGAACATCGCCGCACTCTGCATTGCCGAATTCTTCCGCGAGCGCGGGCTGCACGGCGATGGCGCTGCTCGACAAGATCGGTAATGACGAACCGCCCCGACCGGGCGGTGAACTGACGGGAAGGAGGGCGCGGTGCTCGCGCCCGATGTGACCACCACCAGCCGGAGAAACACGACTTATGCCCACTATCGTCCTCTGCCGTCCGCTGCACGCCAGCGGCATGGCGCTGCTGGAAGCCCGCCACGACGTCACTATCCGCACGCTGAACCGGCCATCTCCCAAGGAACTGGCCGACGCCATGCCAGGCGCGCACGCCGTGCTGGTCGGACTGGAGGTGGTGGACGAGAAGCTGCTCGCCGCGTCGCCCGAGCTTCGCGTCGTGTCACGCTTCGGCGTCGGCTACGACACGGTCGACATCCCGGCCTGCACGCGGCGCGGCGTGGTGGTCGGCGTGACCAATGGCGGCAACGACCTGTCGGTGGCCGAACACACCCTGATGCTGCTGCTCGCCGTCGCGCGCCGCACGATCGAGATGGACGCCGCGGTGCGCGCCGGACGCTGGATGCTGCGCGATGGACGCCCGATGGGCGAGCTCGCCGGTCGCACCATCCTGGTGGTCGGCTACGGCCGCATCGGCACCCGCGTGGCGCGACTGTGCGCCGCGTTCGGCATGCACGTGATGGTGCGCGATCCCGCCTTCCCGGTGCCGCGGATCGCCGCCGACGGCTTTGCGCCGGTCACCGACATCGCCACCGCACTGCCGGAGATCGACGTGCTGACGCTGCACTGTCCGCTCGGCGAGGATACGCGCCACATGATCAACCGCGAGATGCTCGGCCTGATGAAGCCGACCGCCTGGCTGATCAATGCCGCGCGCGGTCCGCTGGTGGACGAGGCAGCGCTGATCGAGGCGCTGTCGTCCGGCAAACTGGAAGCCGCGGGCCTCGACGTGCAATTGCACGAACCGCCCGATGCCGCCAATCCGCTGCTGAAGATGCCCAACGTGGTGCTGAGCCCGCACAACGCCGCGGCACCGCTCGAGTGCAACGAGAAGATGTCGGTCCGTGCCGCCAAGAACATGCTGGAGGTGTTCGACGGCGTGCTTGATCCCGGCTACGTGGTCAATCCGGAGACGCTGCCGAACCGGCGGAATGTCTGACAGGCGTTTCCACCACCAGGCTCGCCAGACTGACATCGCCGTCAGTGACGTAGTGATTCACGCGCCCGATCGGTAGATCCTGACCGGCTGCATGCGAGGTTACGTCGCCGATCACCCCACTTCGCTGTAACTCCGACACAATGTAATCGCGTTCGGCGTTCGTATCGGAGTCAGTGCCGTGAGTGATCTGGAAGGTTAGTCTGGTCAAGGAGAATCCGGTGTCTCTGGTGCCGGCTCCGATCCATAGGACGCGGGCGCCGTCCGGTGGCCTATCGGTGTTCAGCCAGAAAGCAGCGGTCCCCACCGTGTCCTGAGCACGTGAAAGGGCTAACGCCCAGAACCGTACATGGTCGCGCTTGCGTGGGCTGTTGTCGATCGGCTTTTGGAAACCGATGTCCTGACCGCGTCCAAAGAGATAGAGCGTGCTGAACGGGGCGGTCGGATAGGGCGAATTGAACACGAATGCACGAATCATGCGCCACGAGCTCGCCAGACCCAACCGATCAGCCTCTGTCCAGCCGGCGGTCGCGAAAGCGACGCGAAGCTGCTGTAGCGTGCCGACGAGCGCGAGATTGACCGGGTCGCCCGGTAAGCCGTCGCCTGTGATCGTATAGCTGGGCACGCGTTTGCGCTGAAGGATTTTTAGGCCCATGCGCACCGTATTCGGGAGGATAAGATATGCCGCAAGGCCATAGGTGATCCCAAAGGCCATAACCCATGGCAGCCTGTTGTCCGCAAACCTGAAGACCACAAAGACGATCAACCAGACGCTGGCGATGCCCAGCGCGGCGATCAGCAGGCGCTGTAATAAACGTTGCAGAAGTTTCAATGCCGAGCGTCCCGGACCGACGCATTGGATTCCTCCTTCACGCGCCGCCCTCATGTTTGCAACAGTCTGAACCAAGCAGCCTAGCATAGCCCTGCCGCTTGCCTGATCAACGCCGCGCGCTGGACGAAGTGTATGGCAGCGGGCGCTCAATTTCTGTCATTCCCGCGCAAGCGGGAACCCAGGATAACGGCGCCCAGCTTGTGACCGCGGCTCCAGCAACCGTGGGGGCGGAGGTGGCGGAAGCGGGGCTGGCATCGCGGCCCGATCGCGCCGAATATTGGCCGGCCGCATCGGTGCCGTTCGCCAACGCAAGACTGGGCAGGAGCACAGCATGAACGTCCGCAATTTCCCGCGCCGGCTGGCAGGGTTTCTGCTCGCCGCCGGTTTGCTTGCCTTCGGCGGACAGCGGGCGAACGCTGACGACCTCGCGACGATCAAGCAGCGCGGCACGTTGATCGTCGGCGTGAAGGCGGACTATCCCCCGTTCGGTTTCCGCTCGCCCTCCGGCGAGATCGTAGGGATCGAACCCACGCTGGCCGCGGAGGTGGCGACCAGCCTGGGCGTGAAGCTGGAGCTCGTGCCGGTGTCTACTGTGAACCGTATAGAGTTGCTGCAGCAGGGTAAGATCGATCTGATCATCGCCACGATGAACGGCAACCTGGCGCGCAGGCAGGAGGTCGACATCGTGAAGCCCGCCTACTACGCCGCCGGCTACAACATCATGGTGCCGAAAGCGATGCACCCGAAGTCGTGGGCCGAGCTGAAAGGCAAACCGGTGTGCGGCATCGAGGGCGCTTACTATAACTATGAAGCGGAGATGAACCTGGAGCTTCAGGTCATTGCCTTCGCTGGCCCCACCGAAGCGCTGACGGCGTTGAAACAGGGACATTGTGTGGGCGTGCTGTATGACGACACCGCGATCGAGGGTGACCTGCTGGAGCCGGAATGGAGCGACTACGACATGCCGCTCGAGTCGCAGGAGGTGCAACCTTGGGGTCTTGCGGTGCGAAAGGATCAGCCGGAATGGTCCGCCTACATGTCCACCATGGTCAAGAAGTGGGTGAAGGACGGTACCATCATTGACCTCGAGACCAAGTACCATATCAGGCATTCGAAGTTCGCCGAGGATGCGCATCAGAAGGCGTCCGTGTCATCCGGCGATTAGACTGGCGTGTCAGACGCTCCTCAGGCGGTCCGACGATCTGACCGCTTGCAAGTCGCCCGGTTCCTTGAGGTTCTTGGTCCTCCCGGGCCGGTCTGTCTGACAATCGATCCAGTCGGTAATTCTGGCGATTGCATCGCCAAACGCGATCAGCAGTCCGGCGTTGAGCAGCATCAGACTTCGCCTCATTAGGATACCCAAAGGCGTGGAAGTCCATAACGCCGCCAGTATCCAGCAGACACAGGCGACATCGACAAAGGTGCAGATGAATCTGATCCAGCGCGTGGTTGGACGAAACCCAAACACAACGGCGATACCGACCCTCACGCCCCAGAGGGCGGCCACCAGCACGAGTAATCCACCGACGATGCCCAGGAGTTCCATGGCGCGAAAGTCTCGCACTTCGGCAGACCCCGCGCCTTGATGTGGATCAACGGGCCGCGAGGGATTCGTTAAACACAGATGAAGAGATCCGGCCGTCGGAGAATGTTGCCGCTGTTTGACGTGGCGCGCGATGCATCTCGGGAGCTGGATTCGAACTCACCTTCCTGTGGTCAGGTGTCGCCGTATCGTGATTTTCAATCCCTTCCACCGGCCTCATGATATGCTTCTGTCATGTATCGTGGAGGATCATATATCCATGCGTATCGAACACCCTTTGGCAAGCGGTGGCCGTGCTTGAAATGGCCATCGCTTGCCTGGAATGCGCATCCGGTCTCAGTCTCGCCGTGACCGATCCAGCGCAGTGAGATCCTCGGGAGGACCGAATGCGCCGCCTGCTTCTGCTTCTGTCAGTTTCTCTGTTTGCGCTTTCCTGCCCGGACAATCCGGGCCGCGCGCAGGGTTATGGATATCCGCCTGGCTACTACCCGCCGCCGCCGCCAGCGCCATACGGCTACTATCCGCCTGGCCCACCGCCCTCTGGTTACTATTCGCCCGCCCCACCACCACCCGGTTATTACCCACCGAGGTCACCACCGCCGTACGCTGGCGCTTCGTCTCCCTATCCTAGCGGCCAGGCATACAGCCCAGAGAACTGTGGTACGCCTGACGCGCCGAAGTCTTGCCCACCGCTGCCACGTGTTCCGCTACCGTATTATCCTGCGAACCGCTAACAGGCGGGCTGTTTCCAAGGTTGTCGATGAGGTGGATGCGGGCAGACCCTGCCAAAAGCACGTGCGGCCGGTCGGTGTCGATCATCGTTTCCGGCAGTTTACGCAGCGTATGAGCAAGACCTTCGTCGGAATGCAGGTAATCGTTCTGAATCGGCCGATGGCGCTCGATCGCGCCGTCCGCCATCTGTCCGGCGTGCCGGCCGCGAGGCGATTTCGCCGCCGCATGGCTGGCGGGCTGGAACAACACGGGTACGACGCGGATGTCACGCAAAGACAATGAGGACTTGCCGAGTTCGAGAGCTACCACAGAGGCACGCCATTGGCTCGAGTATGGCGTCTTTACGTTCGTTGTCATTACCGCGATGGCGACCGCGACTGCGGCCTGGTACACCAGGGAGGAATGGAAGAGCTCGGCGGACAACGGCCATCGTCAACTTCGGGCGTACGTTTTTCCCGAGCAAGCGAATTTGGTATGGCAGGGGGTCGGAAAGCCGGCGGTCGTCGAGATCGTAATAAAAAATAGTGGTCAGACGCCGGCCTACAGACTGTCGACCGCGACTAAAGTTTTCGTCAGCGACCGTCCACTCCAGACCGATCCCCAGGTTCCGGCAATGCCGCCGAACCATAGCGTAGTGCCACCAGCAGGAAGTCACGCCCTCTCGGTCGCCATGGATCAGCAGCTGACCGGAGATCAGTTGAAGGCGATACAGAAGGGAAGCCAAGCCATCTATGCCATCGGCGAGATCGCTTATGAGGACGTCTTCGGAGAATGCAGGATGACCCGTTATAGCTTCTTTTATTCGGGCGCTGGAGCCGACAATGGCGCTCGTATCGACTTGGCTTATCTCGACGAAGGCAACACAGAAGTTCTGTGCTCGAACACCAGATGACCTTCCCTATGCTCCGCCATCCTGGGCACGGTCGGTTGATCAAGATCAATGCAATGCGGCAGCGCATGGGCCATCAGGGCAGCGACACCTCAGGGAGCCGCACCATGGCCGGTATCACTCTGTCGGCGGAGGAGATCAAGGCCGCACCACCCGAAGTGCGACGCTGGCTCGAGCACGAGATGGTGCGAGCGTTCGGCGTCCAGCCCGCCCCCGCGCCGGCCGCCACACATGCGCTGGTTGGCTGCAACGTCGAGGAGGCGCGCGACATGCTGGCGCTGTTACAGGGCATGCTGCCCGCGGTCAGCGTGTTCTTCGAGCTGGGCCGAGAGGCCGCCAGTATTGCGGTGCACGGACTGCGCGCGTTCCGCATCGCCGACATCCTGCGCCATGCCAGGCTGCAGTCGCCCGACCAGGCGGTGCAGTGCCTCGAAGTCCTCGCACAGGCGCTGCAACGCGTGCGTGGCGACCCTGAGGCGGCGTTCTTCGCGTTGGATGACCACGGCCACTGCCTGGTGGCCGAGGCGACGATGCGCAGCATCTTCCGGCTGTGGCAGGAGATCGTGGCACAGCGGGGGCTGCCGCCCGGCGCGAGTGACATTCCGGTGCAGCCGGTGGAAGTCTCAGCGTGACGTCACGGCGGTGACATCGACCTCCATCAGCAGTTCCGGACTGGCGAGGCCCTTCACCACCAGCGCGCTGAAGCACGGAGTGACGCCGTCCAGTCGGCGCAACACGGCGTCGGTCGCGCCGGGCAGGAAGGCGCGGTCGGTGACGAACACGGTTGCCTTCACCACATCGGCCAGCCCGGCGTCGGCTTCCCCCAGCAGCACCGCCACGTTGTCCATCGCCTGTTCGGCTTGCGCCATCGGATCGCCGGCGCCGTGCATCACCTCATCGAGGTCGGTACCGGTCTGGCCGCGCAGAATCACATGGCCGCCGGCGCGCACCGCCATGCAGAAGTCGCAGTCGAGCGCCTGTTGGGCGAACCCGTAGCGCACCGCATTGGAATGGTAGGGCCGCAGCCGTTGGTGCGGGCCACCCTGTTTGCGCAGCACATGTGCGTCGATCTCGAATAGGATCTCCGGTCGGGCGAAGCCGGCTACGATCAGTCCGGTGGAGACCGGGTGGGTACCGCGGAAGTGCCTGCCGATCACCGGATAGACCGCGGCACGATAGGCACGGTCGCTGATGTAGACGGTGATCTTGCACACCTCGTCCATGCCGGAGCCGGCTTCGTGCAACAGCGTCGCGAGATTGCTCAGCGCGAGATCCGCCTGTGCCGCGGCATCCTCCGGCCGCCGTCCGGGGCCGGCCATGAAGCTGCCGTCCAGTGCCGAACCGGTCTGGCCGCGCACGAACAGTTCGGTCTCGCCGGCGGCCACCATGGCCCCTTGCCAGGCGATATCCTGACCGAACCACTCCTTCATCTCGAAGCTGCGCAGCCGTTGCACCGGCGAGCCGACCACCGCCTCGGCATCGATCTGCACCATCAGTTCCGGCAGCGGTAGGCCGGCGACCAGCAGACCGGTGCTGACCGGGAACACATCACGCAGACGCTGGCCGATCGCCTCGTAAACCGGCTTGCGGTGCGCGCGATCGACCAGCGACGTGGTCAGCCTGGTGATGTCGCGCAAAGATCCGCCGGCGGCCTGCAATGCCGTCTCGAGCCGATCGAGTGCGGCATGGGCCTGCGTCGCGGCATCGCCCAGTCCTGCCACCGCACCATCGGGCCGCAAGGCGCTGCGTCCGCTCAAGAACACGCGCGAGCCGCAGCGAACGGCGCCGGCAACAGGTGAAGCCGCGATGTTGAATGGCAACAGGCGAGCGTAGGACATGAGTGATGAAACCACGGATGAACACGGATGCACACAGATGTTTTCATCCGTGTGCATTCGTGTTCATCTCTGGTTGCAAAATTCGTCGAGGCACAGATGGCGGATGCCGGGCACCGTCGACCGAACCACCTTGGTATCGACGTCAACTCTGTGACCAATCGCGTGGTGGCGTTGCGCCGACGTGTCGGGCCCGGTGTGAAGATCTTCGCGGCATTGAAGGCCGATGGCTATGGCTTCGGCACCCTGCCGATGGCCCGCGCGGCGCTGGCCGGCGGCGCCGATGCGCTGTCGTTGATCGACCGCGCCGAGGCAATCTCGCTGCGCCAGGCCGGCATCGACGCGCCGATCCTGCTGTATGCCGGCGCGCCGACCGATGCGGACGCGGTAGCGGTGGCCGAAGCGTCACGGCTGATGCTGACCGTGCTGAGCGAGCGCGAGATCGACATGGTGGCGCGCCATGCGCGCACGCCGCTCGAGCTCGCGATCAAGCTGGAGGTCGGTGCGGAACGGATCGGCGTGCTGCCCGACCAGCTTGTCCGTATGGCCGAACGCATTGCGCAACATCGCCTGTTGTCACTCGAGATCGTCAATGCCCATCCGACGTTTCGCGACGATGCGCCCGATGCCGTGGTGCAGGAGCAGTTCCGCCGTTTCGTCGCGGCACTGAACCGGCTGAAGCAAGCCGGCCTTGGCCAGCCCATGCGGCTGTTCGCCTCGTCGAAGACACTGGGGCGGCTCTCGGGAATGGAACTCGATGCGGTCGATCCCGGCCAGTTCCTGTACGCCGATACCTCTGACCTGCCGATCATCCGCTCGTTACGAACGGTGCTGACGCAGGTGCGCCCGGTGACGCGCGACTTCGCGCCGGAGCATGCGCCGTTCGACATCGCCAAGGTGCGGCGCGTCGGCGTAATCCCATTCGGCAAGGTCGATGGCGGCGGCCGCTGTCACGCCGCTGACGTGCTGCTGCGCGGCAAGCGCGCGCCGATTCTGGGCGGGCCGTCGCTGGAATGCATGCGGCTCGACCTATCAGCGATCGACGATGCGGACGAAGGCGACGAGGTCGTGCTGATCGGCAGTCAAGGCAGCGCGCAGATCAGCCTGGCCGAGGTGTGCGCCTCGCAGGGCGCGACGCCATCCGATATCGCGATGGCGATCGGCCCTGCGGTGCTGCGCACCTGGCATGCGGCGCGAGCTTAGTACTGGGAGTAATATCCGCCGTAGGGTGGCGGTGGCGCATACACCACCGGCGGCGGCGGCGCGTAGTACTGCTGCTGCTGCGAGGCAATCACGCCGCCGATAATGGCGGCGGCGCCCAGACCGAGAACGGCACCTGCGACCGCGCCACTGTTGTCGTGGTCGTGATGATGCCAGTCGCCATGCCAGTCGCGATTCGGCGCGCGATGATCACGCCAGTCGGCGTGGGCTGCGGGCGCAGCCAGCAGGCCGGCCGCGACGGGGGCAGCGATCAGCAGGGATGACCAGATTCGCATGACGCATCCTTGTCCTGAATGTGTGTCACCCAAGGTGATGGATGGTCGTGGCCGGAATGGGGCGGCACCGTGATTTGTTGACGGCGCGTCCTCAGTGGTAGGTGCGACCGCCGTCGACCGCCAGGTTGATGCCGGTGACGAACGAACTCTCGTGTGCGGTTAGGAACAGGATGCCGGCGGCGATCTCGTCCGGTGCGGCAGGCCGGCCCAGCGCATAGCGGTTCACGATCGCGGAAATCACCGAGCCGGCCGCATCACGCAGCGTGCCGTCGGTCATCGGCGTCTCGACCGCACCCGGACACACGGCATTGACTCGGATCGCCGGCGCGAGTTCCGCCGCCAGCGCTCGCGTCATCGCGATCACACCGCCCTTCGATGCGACATAGGCAGTGCTGCCGCCGCCGGTCGGCAACAGTCCGACACCCGAGGCAATGTTGACGATGGTCGCGCGCTCGGCCTGGCGCAGCAACGGCACCGCGGCCTGCACGCACAGGAAGGTGCCGGTGAGGTTCACCGCGATGGTCGTGTTCCACGCCTCGGCAGTGGTCTCCATCAGTCCCTTGTTGAAGAACACGCCGGCGGCGTTCACCAGCCCGTCGAGCCCGCCAAGCGCTTGCGCCGCTTGCTGCATCGCGCGTGCGACGGACCCGGCGTCGGACACGTCGGCGGCGATCGCATGGGCGCCGGCGATCCGCGCAATGTCGCGATCGAGCACGGCAACCGCTGCGCCCTCGCGCATGAACAACTCGCATGTGGCGCGGCCAATGCCGGATGCGCCGCCCGTGACCAGGATCTTCCGATTTTCCAGCCGTGGCATGAATGTTTCCCTCCGCAGCGTTGCCTGTTACCAAATAGCATGACACGGTACCTGTCGGTAGCACGGCGCAGGAGGCAACGATGGATTTCGGCATGATTGCGATCGGCGCGGCCAAGTGATGGGCGACGAACTGCTGTATCGGCTGGAGAACCGCGTCGCGGTACTCACGCTGAACCGGCCGGAGCGGCTCAACGCGCTGACCAAGGACATGATGCAGGGGCTGCGCGAGCGGCTGTCGGCGTGTGCGGTTGACGAGGCGATCGGCTGCGTCGTGCTGACGGGTGCGGGCGGTGCGTTCTGTGCCGGTGGCGACGTGCGGGCGCAGGCGCGCGTCGCCGCGGAGGGGACCACGGAGACGCCGGAACGTCGCACCGATCTTTTGCGTGCCTCTATGGAGGCGTCGCGGCTGCTGCACGAGATGCCGAAGCCGACGATCGCGATGGTGAACGGCGTCGCCGCGGGGGCCGGACTGTCGCTGGCGCTGGCGTGCGATTTGCGCATTGCCGGGCGCAGTGCGCGGATGACCACCGCGTTCGCCAAGGTCGGGCTGTCCGGCGATTACGGCGGCACATGGTTTCTCACGCAACTGATCGGCCCCGCGAAGGCGCGGGAGCTGTATTTTCTGTCCGAGGTGCTGGATGCGGCGCGCATCGAGGCGCTGGGGCTGGCCAACCGCGTGGTTGCCGACGATGCGCTGGTGGCAGAGACGATGGCGCTGGCGGAGCGGCTGGCCAATGGACCGAGCGTGGCGTTGCGCTACATGAAGCGGAACCTGAATGTCGCGGAACATGGCGACCTCGCCGCCGGCCTGGACAGCGAGGCGTATGGGATGTTGCGCTGTCGTGCCAGCGAGGACCACAAGGAGGCAGCGCAGGCGTTCGTGGAGAAGCTCCCGCCGGCTTTCAAGGGGCGTTGACATACTCGTTCGTACGAAATACTACCAGTGGGTAATTACACGGAGCCGCGCGCCATGAGTGCTGCCAGATCGCCAAGCGTTGTCGATGTCGTGATTGTCGGCGCCGGTTTCGCCGGCATGTATATGCTGCACCGCTTGCGCGGTCTCGGCATGTCGGCGCGCGTGTTCGAGGCGGGCAGCGGGGTCGGGGGCACGTGGTACTGGAACCGCTATCCTGGCGCGCGCTGCGATGTCGAGAGCATGCAGTACTCCTACTCGTTCTCGCCGGAACTGGAGCAGGAATGGCAGTGGAACGAACTGTTCGCCTCGCAGCCCGAGATTCTCCGCTACGCCAACCACGTCGCCGATCGCTTCGACCTGCGCCGTGATATCCAGTTCGACACCAGGGTGACCGAGGCGCGGTTCGACCGCTCGACGCATCGCTGGGATATCCGCACCGACCGCGGCGACGTGGTGTCTGCGCGGTACTGCGTGATGGCGACCGGCTGTCTGTCCAGCGCGCGTGTGCCGGACTTTCCCGGCATCGAGCGCTTCGCGGGCAAGACCTATCACACCGGCCACTGGCCGCATGAGGGCGTCGATTTCACCGGCCTGCGGGTCGGCGTGATCGGCACCGGATCGTCGGCGATCCAGGCGATACCGGTGATCGCGCAACAGGCGGCGCACGTCACCGTGTTCCAGCGCACGCCGAATTTTTCCATCCCGTCGCGCAACGGTCCGATGACCGATGGTTACGCCCAGGAGTGGAAGTCTGACTATCCGTCGCGCCGCGAGCAGGCGCGGCACGCGCGCACGGGCATCCTGAACAATCCCAACGATGTATCAGCATTGGAGGTGGCGGACGAGGAGCGGCAGCGTATCTACGAACAGCGCTGGGCCGAGGGCGGCACCTATTTCCTGGCAGCGTTCAACGACCTGATCTTCGATCGCCAGGCGAATGACACCGCGGCGGATTTCGTGCGCGACAAGATCCGCGCGACGGTGCGCAACCAGGCGACCGCCGAATTGCTGGCGCCGAGCAACCATCCGATCGGTACCAAGCGCATCTGCGTCGATACCGACTACTACAGCACCTACAACCGCGACAACGTCACGCTGGTCGATGCGCGCGCGACGCCGATCGCCGAGATCACAGCGCACGGACTGCGCGCCGGCGACACGCAATACCAATTCGATGCCATCGTGTTCGCCACCGGCTTCGATGCAATGACCGGCGCGCTGACCAGCATCGACATCGCAGCCGATGGGCAGACGCTGCGGCAGAAATGGGAGGCGGGGCCGCGGACTTATCTCGGCCTGATGACGGCGGGCTTTCCCAACATGTTCATGATCACCGGGCCGGGCAGTCCGTCGGTACTCAGCAACATGATGGTGTCGATCGAGCAGCACGTAGACTGGATCGCCGACTGCGTGGAGTATCTGCGCGTGCACGGCCTTGACTGCATCGAGGCGACGCAGGCGGCAGAGCATGTATGGGTCGAACACGGCAACGAGGTTGCCTACAAGACGCTGTACCCGCTGGCGAACTCCTGGTACATGGGCGTCAACATTCCCGGCAAGCCGCAGGTGTTCATGCCGTATATCGGTGGCGTCGGCACCTACCGGCAGACCTGCGATGACGTTGCGGCGGATGGCTACCGGAGGTTCATGTTGACCGCGCAGTCTGCCGCGCTGGCCGCGGAGTGACCGTCATCCCTTGTCGTGGATGAACCGGTCGATCTTGCGGTAGCGGAACATCCACTTGCCGTCCTGCTTCACCATGTCGTCGGTGTAGCTGCCGGCTGAACCGAGCTTCGGGCCATGCTCGCTGTTCTGCACCGTGACCCAGTTGGAGAAGCATTTCGCCGTCGCTGCCTCGACCTTGATCACGATGTTGGTGCAGTGATGGATCGCGCGCGGGCGCGCGGTGCCGGGCTGGCGCAACCGGCGCACCAGTGCCTCGACCTCGGCCCGGCCGGTGCCTTTGCCGAAGGCGGTGTCCCAGGTGCCGTCCTCGGAGAACAGCGCCGCCATGTCGGCGAAGCGGTCGTTGTCCAGGTGGAAGCAGTATTCCGCCATAATCTCGCGGATCGCATCCTTCTCTTCGAGGTCGCTCATGCTAGGTTGCCTCCTGCCATGTCCTATGTTGCGATTGCACGCGAGAAAGCCGCGCTTGTCGAGCGCACCGGACTGCTCGGCGAAGGCAGCGCCGGGCGTCAGGTGGTGGCGCGCTTCTTCATCGACAGCTTCGGCACCGCCGAGCAGCGCGCGGCCTGGCTGCCGCACCTCGCAGCGGTGGCGATCTCCGAGCCGCGCGTTGGTGCGCATCCCAAGCGGCTGACCACGCGCGCCGAGGCAGACGCAGACGGTTACAGCATCTTTGGCGAGAAGGCATGGGTGACAAACGGCCCGATCGCCGCGGTATTCATCGTGCTCGCAATCACGTCGATCGAGGATGGCCGCAAGCGTTACAGCGCGTTCCTGGTGCCGCGCAATGCGCCCGGTCTGTCGATCGACGAAGCGCCGCAGTACCGCGCGCTGGCGCCGTCGCGGCACTGCGGACTGAAGCTGGATGGCTGCCGCGTGCCGCTTTCGGCACTGCTCGGGTCGCCGGGCACCGCCTACGAGACGATGGCGCTGCCGTTCCGCGATGTCGAAGATGCGGTCGGGACCTTCGGTCTGCTGGGCGCGTTCCGCTTTCTGTTGTCGCGGTTCGCGCGGTTGGGCGATGCCAGCGACGAGGCGGCGCTGTCACTCGGCAGGCTGGCGGCTTTGGCCGGCGTGTTTGCCGTAACAGCCGAGGCGGTGGTCGAGGTGCTCGATGCCGGCAAACTGGCATGTCGTTCCGCGGCATTGGTGGGGCTGCGCGTGCTGGCGGCGGACATGTTGCAGCATGCACGCGCGCATCGCGATGCGTTCGGTCCCGCAGCCGATGAAGCAATCGAACGCATGTTCGGCGACCTCGATGTTTCACTGTCCGTCGCACGCGGCCCGCGGATGGCGCGTCAGGCGAGGTTGGGCACCGAGCTGTTTGCAGTCGTTGCGCGCGCCTGATGGGTTTCGCTGCGCTCTACCCATCCTACGCAATGCTGCGCGACGCCATCTCGAAGGTGCCCTTGCTGAGGCCAGGCGCATCGAGAATGCGTTGCAGTTCCTGCTTCATCAGGGCCTGACGCGCCGGTTCGACGCGCCGCCACTGACCCAGTGGCGGCACCATGCGCGCGGCGACCTGACTGTTCATCGGGTCCAGCGCGATGATGGTGTCGGCCAGGAAGCGATACCCGCTGCCTGACGGATCGTGGAACCGCACCTGATTGCCCGACGCGAAGCTGGCGACCAGAGCGCGCACGCGGTTCGGGTTGCGCAGATCGAAGTCCGCATGTCTCGCCAGGGCGCGCACCGCTTCCGTCGTGTCGGGCAGCGGCGACATCGCCTGGATCGCGAACCACTTGTCCAGCACCAGGTCGTCGCCGCGCCAGCGTGCATGGAATGCGTCCAGCGCGGCTCGCCGCTCCGGACAGTCGATCGCCGACAGCACAGCGAGCGACGCGAGCACGTCGGTCATGTTCTGCCCGGCATCGAACTGCGTCTTGGCGCGGGCGATCCCATCGGGGTGGCCGCCCGCCGCGAGATACGCGAGACAGGCATTGCGCAGCGCACGGCGGCCGATCGCAGTACCATCGATCCGATACGGTCCAGTGTCGGTCAGCCGCTGGTAGGTCGCTCGCAGTTCATCGCGCAGCGCCTGGCCGATCGCCGCGCGCGCGCTATTGCGTACCGCATGGATCGCATCGACATCCGCAACCGCCATCTGGTCGGCGAGGAACGCCTCGCTCGGCAATGCCAGCGCCTCGGCCGCGAAGGCCGGATCCGCATCCGCCGTCACGCAGCGTCGCCGCCAGCGCATCGATCAGACCTTGATCCAGCACGGGCGTCTCGCCGCGCCGCCACGCCGCGCCCATCGCCAGCAGCAGATGCGTGGCGTATTGCTGCGCCGACTCCCAGCGCACGAACGGATCGGTGTCGTGCGCAGCGAGGAACTGCAACTGCGCAAGCGGCACCCCCGACAGCTTCACCGGCGCGGAAAACCCGCGCAGCAGCGATGGCACCGGTCGTTCCGCCACATCGTCGAACACGAAGCTCTGCTCCGCCTCGCCGAACAGCAGCGTGCGCGTAGCAATTTCGTGGCCGGCGTCGTCGAGCAGCCCCATCACCACCGGAATCGCCAGCGGCTGCTTGTCCGGCTGGCCCGGTGTCGGCGGCGTGCGCTGCGCCAGTGTCAGCGTGTAGCGGCGCGCATCGGCGTCATAGCTGTCCGATACCGAGACCTCCGGCGTCCCTGCCTCGTGATACCAGCGACGGAACCTCGTGAGATCGACCCCCGAAGCGTCCTGCATCGCCTGGGCGAAGTCATCGATGGTGACCGCCTGATTGTCGTGCCGCGCGAAATACAGATCCATGCCGCGGCGGAACGCCTCGCGCCCGATGATCGTCGCCATCATGCGGATCACCTCGGCGCCCTTGTTGTACACCGTCGCGGTATAGAAATTGTCGATCGTGATGTAGTGGTCGGGCTGCACCGGATGCGCCAGCGGTCCGGCATCCTCGCGGAACTGTGCCGCTCGCAGCGCGCGCACGTCGCCGATGCGCTTCACCACGCGACTGCCCTGATCGGCGGAGAATTCCTGGTCGCGATAGACCGTCAGCCCTTCCTTCAGCGAAAGCTGGAACCAGTCGCGGCAGGTGACGCGGTTGCCGGTCCAGTTGTGGAAGTATTCATGTGCGATGACCGATTCGATGCCCTGGTAGTCGCCATCGGTCGCGGTGTCCGGCTTCGCCAGTACGTATTTGGTGTTGAAGACATTCAGCCCCTTGTTCTCCATCGCGCCCATGTTGAAGTCGGACACCGCGGCAATGTTGAACACGTCGAGGTCGTACTCCAGCCCGAACACATCCTCGTCCCACTTCATTGACGTCTTCAGCGAGCGCATTGCATGCGCGCAGCGATCCTCGTCGCCGCGACGCACCCAGATGCCAAGCTCGACGCGACGGCCGGACCGTGTGACGAAGTGGTCCTTCACCGCGACCAGATCGCCGGCGACCAGTGCGAACAGGTAGCTGGGCTTTGGATGCGGATCGGTCCAGGTGATGCGGTGGCGGCCGTTGCCGATATTTTCGATCGCACCTGGATTGCCGTTCGACAGCATGACCGGCACCGCAGTCGCATCGGCGGTGATCGTGGCAGTGAAGCGCGCCATCACGTCGGGACGGTCGGGAAAATAGGTGATGCGCCGGAAGCCCTCCGCCTCGCATTGGGTGAAGTAGCTGCCATTCGACGTGTAGAGGCCGGACAGTTCCGTGTTGTCCTTCGGCGCAATGCGGGTTTCGATTTCCAGCGTGGCCGCGTCGGGCATATCGGGAATCAGCAGCTTGCCGTCCTCGATCAGATATCGATTGGCGCCCAGGTCCTCGCCGTTCAGCGCCACCCGCAGCAGTGTCAGCGCTTCTCCATCCAGCGTCAGTGTGGCACCCGCGTCAGTGGAAGCGGGATTGCGCCGCACCGCCAGGCGTGAGCGCACGCGTGTCGCAGCCTCGTCCAGATCGAAGGCAAGTTCGACGGTATCGACCAGGAACTCCGGCGGCCGATAGTCGGCGAGCCGCGTTTCGCGCGGCGTGGTCTGTGGCGGAGCGGAACTGACGTCGAGTGGCATCATGCGGCGAACCCCGAGCCTGTGGCGCGCAACTTGCTCTTTGCGCTGGTGGGAGCACAATATCCGATCAGGGAATGGAGAGAAGTCCGATGGCAGCAGAATTCGACCTGATCATCCGCGGCGGCACCGTGGTCGATGGCACCGGGCGCGCACCGATCGAAGCCGATGTCGGCATCAAGGGTAACCGCATCGCCGCCATCGGCACGCTCACCAAGAATGGTGCCGAGGAGATCGACGCCAAGGGCAAGCTGGTGACACCGGGCTTCGTCGACATCCACACCCATTACGACGGCCAGGCGGTATGGGACAGCCGCATGACGCCGTCCTCGATGCACGGTGTCACCACCGCGGTGATGGGCAATTGCGGCGTCGGCTTCGCGCCCTGCAAGCCCGCCGACCGCGAGAAGCTGGTGGAATTGATGGAAGGTGTCGAGGACATCCCCGGCGCCGTCATGCACGAAGGCTTGAAGTGGGAATGGGAATCGTTCGCCGAGTACCTCGCCGCGCTGGAACGCCGCAACCGCGACATCGACCTGTGCGCGCTGCTGCCGCACGCCGCGGTGCGCGTGTTCGTGATGGGCGAGCGCGCGATCGCTCTGGAGAATGCCAATCAGGCCGACATCGCGCAGATGCGCGAGATCGCCGCCGATGCGATGCGCGCCGGCGCGTTCGGTTTCTCCACGTCACGCAGCCTGAGCCACAAGACCCTGGGCGGCGATCCCACGCCGACACTGCGCGCGCAGGAGGACGAGCTGACCGGCATCGCGATGGGCATGCGCGACGCAGGCTCCGGCTTCCTGGAGATCGTGTCGGAATGGGCGCCGGACCCCAAGGCGGAGTTCGACATGCTGCGCCGCGTGGTCGAGCGTTGCGGCCGGCCCTGCGTGTTCACGCTGACCCAGCGCCATTCGCGGCCAACGGTGTGGCGCGATCTGCTCGGCTATGCCGATGCGGCGATCGCTGCCGGCGTGCCGATCCGCCCGGTGGTGGCGCCGCGGGCGATCGGCATCCTGATGGGACTGGAGGGTAGCCAGAATCCGTTCTCCGGCACGCCGTCGTACAAGTCGATCGCCCACCTGCCGCTGGCCGAGCGCGTGCGGCAGATGCGCGATCCGGAGTTCCGCCGGCAGATGCTGTCGCAGGACCCGAAGAAGGAAAGCACCTTCGTGCTGATAAACCGGGTCTCCTATGCGCAGATGTTCCACTTCGGCAATCCGCCGAACTATAAGCCGCGGCGCGAAGATTCGTTCACCGCGATCGCCGACCGCGAAGGACGGCGGCCGGAGGAAGTCGCCTATGACGCGCTGCTGGAGGACGACGGCCACGCGTTCATCTACATGCCGCTCGGCGGCTATGCCGATTACGATTTCTCGGTGAGCGAGACCACGCTGGCGGATCGCAACACGATCATGGGTCTGGGTGACGGCGGCGCACACGTCGCGTTCATTCTGGATGCGGGCTACCAGACCTGGCTGCTGACCCATTGGGGCCGCACGATGCAACGCTGGCCGATGCCGGAACTGATCCGTCGGGTGACCTCCGATACGGCGCATGCTGCCGGGCTGCACGATCGCGGCGTGCTGGCGGTGGGCAAGAAGGCCGATGTCAACGTGATCGACTGGGATCGGTTGGGCTGCGACAAGCCGTACGTGGTGCACGACCTGCCGGCCGGCGGCAAGCGGCTGATGCAGAAGGTGCACGGCTATGACGCGACGATCGTGTCTGGCTGCGTAACGTATCGCGACGGCGAGGCCACCGGGGAATTGCCGGGTCGGCTGGTGAGGGGCGGCGCATCTGCCTGAGCCGATCGACGTCCTGGCTAGAGCAGAGAACCACCCTCGACCAGCAGAATGCTTCCGGTGGTCGCCGTCATCAGCGTGACGGCGGCCATTACGGTCTGCGCCACCTCGTCGGCCTGAACCACGCGCTTCAGCGGTGTGCGCTGCGCCGCGCGCTCCACCATTTCAGTGGTGCGGCCGGGCACGAAGCCGGTGTCCACTGCTCCCGGCGATACCGGCAGCACCCGGATGTTCGGCCCCAGCACGCGCGCCAGCGATTTGGTCATGGTGTCGATCGCCGCCTTCGAGCCGCCATAGGCGATGTTGCTGCCGCCACCGGAAAGCGCCGCGCCTGACGAGATGTTGACGATCACCGCGTCGTCCGATCGCTGCATCAGCGGCGCGAAGGCGCGGATGGTCGCGAACGGCCCGCGGACATTGGCGACAAAGATCGCGTCGATCAGTTCGTCGGTCAGCGCGTCCAGGTCGGCGTGCGGAATCATCCGCGTGAAGCCGGCGGAGTTCACCAGCACATCGCAGCGTCCGTAGTCGCGCTCCACCATCACCGCGATCTCGTGCAGTGCGGCGGTATCCTCCATCGGCATGTGCGCCGTTCGATGGCCGTTGCCGGACAGTTCGGCGACCACCGTCTCCGCTTCCACGGCGCGGCTGTTGTAGCCGACGACAACCTTGGCACCGGCATCGGCAAAGCGGCGTGCGGTGGCGGAGCCGATGCCGCCGGACGCACCGGTGATAACGGCGACCTTGCCTTGCAGGTTCATGCGTGCCTCCCCAGGAAGACGTGGATGGCCCGCCCGCGCGGACCATGAGCGGCTTCGCCGGTCAGAACATCGGGCCACGATTGGCGGCGCCGCCGTCGATGGTGATGATCGTTCCGCTGGTATAGGCCGATTTGTCCGACGCGAGGAAGGCCACCATCCAGCCGATCTCCTCCGACGTGCCGGCGCGACCGAAGGGCAGGGGCTTCATCAGCTCCTCCCAGCGGTTTGCGTCACCCAGGCGATCCTGCGCGCGCTGCTGCATGATCGTCACCAGCCGGTCGGTGGCGATCGCGCCAGGGTTGATGCCGACGACCCGCAGATTGTCGGCAGACGCCGCGCCGCCCAGAGTCTTGGTGAACGCCATCAATCCCGCATTGCCTGTCGAACCGGCGATGTAGCCGGCATCCATCCGCTCGCCGGCCATGCCGAGGATATTGATGATCACACCACGGCCGCGCTGCTTCATCAGCGCATAGAAGCGGCGGCACATGTTGATGTAGCCGTACACCTTGAGATCCCACGCCTCGCGCCAGCGCGCCTCGTCGATCTCCTGCAGGTTGCCACCGGGAATCGCGCCGGCATTGTTCACCAGTATGTCGATGTCGGGATGCAGCGCCGCCAGCTTGTCGACGTTCGCACTGTAGGAGATGTCGAACGCGTGGACCTCCGCGCGCACGTTCCAGCGTGATGCGACGCTGTCGCGCACAGCGTCGAGGTCGGCCTGCGTGCGCGAGACCAGGATGACGTTCACGCCTTCCTCGGCCAGCACCTCGGCCGCGCCGCGCCCGATGCCCTTCGAGGCGCCGGTGATCAGCGCCGTTCTGCCACGCAAATTCAGGTCCATCGTAGCCCCCATGTGCGATGCCGAAGCTTGTGGTAGCAGTCAATTCCGCGGGGGCACAACGACAGGTCAAGGTGTCCGACGGTGACCGCTGACAGGGAGGATGACATGCCGCTGGACGCATATATGACATTGAAGGGGAGAATATCCGGAGACATCAAAGGTTCGGTGACTACACCGGGTCACGAGGGCGCCATCAGAGTTGTTGCCGTTCAGCACGAAATCACCAGCCCTCGAGATGCGCAATCCGGGCTGCCAGCGGGCAAACGCCAGCACAAGCCGTTTGTAGTAACCAAGGAACTCGATAAGAGCTCGCCCATTTTGTACAAGATGCTTGCCACCAACGAAGCGATCACCAGCGTGGTCGTCAAATTCATGGCATCGGCTGGCCCCTCCGGCACCACGGTCAACGATTATACCGTAACACTGACCAATGCGAGCATTGCGGACATCAGCTTCGTAATGCCAAGCACGGTTGACGCAACCGTGTCCAAATCGCCGGAGCTCGACCGCGTTTCGTTCACCTACCAAAAGATCGAATGGACCTGGACCGAGGGCGGCATCTCGGCATCCGACGACTGGCAGGCTTGATGCTGTCGATCAAACCGTCAGGTAGCGACTACGGATTTCCGCTTCCTCGGCACGGAATTGCTTCGGTGAAGCGGCATACACCACGCGACCCTTCACCATGATATGGATCTCGTCCGCCACCGCCTCGGCCAGACGCATGTTCTGCTCGATCAGCAGTATCGTCACGCCCTGGCTCGGCAGCCGCCGGATTACCTCCGCCAGTTCACGCACCACCAAAGGTGCCAGTCCCTGGCTTGGTTCGTCGAGCAACATCACCTTCGGATCGCTCACCAGCGCACGCGCGATCGCCAGCATCTGCTGTTCGCCGCCCGACAGCGTGCCGCCGCGGCTCGAGGCGCGTTCGCGCAACGGCGGAAACAGCTCCATCAATCGCGGCAGCGGCCACGATCCTGCGATGGCCGGCGTTCCGCGACACGGATGTTCTCGATCACCGTCAGATCGGGAAAGATCAGCCGCCCCTCCGGCACATACGCCACGCCGGCACGTGCGACGCGATGCGGCGGCCAGCCGGTGATGTCCGCGCCATCCAGCCGCACCCGCCCGCCACTCGGCGTCACCAGGCCCATCACGGTGCGCAAGGTCGTCGTCTTGCCGACACCATTGCGGCCAAGCACCGAACAAATGCGTCCCTTCGGACACCGCCAGATCGACGCCGTGCAGCACGTGGCTTGCACCGTAATGCGTGTTGAGGCCTTCGATCGTCAGCATCAGGCGAGGCCGCCCAGATAGGCTCGCTGCACCTCGGCATCCGCCTTCACCTCATCCGGCGAGCCGTCGGCGATGACCGCCCCCCGATGCAGCACAGTGATCATGCGCGCGAGCCGGAACACCACCTCCATGTCGTGCTCCACCAGCAGCACCGTCATCGCACCATCCGACAGCAGGCCGGCGAGTGTCTCCACCGCCTGCGCGGTCTCCTCCACCGACAGCCCCTGCGTCGGCTCATCCAGCAGCAGCAGCCGCGGCTGCTGCGCGAGTGCCATCGCGACCTCCAGCAATCGCTGGTCGCCATGCGACAGCAAACCCGCGGGGCGATGTCGCGACATGCGTCAGCCCCAGCCGTTCCAGCGCCGCATCGCCGCGGCGTCTCCGCGTCGCCGAACACGGTGCCGCCACCATAAGGCTGCCAGCGCCGTGACATGCCGCGCCTGCGCCGCGAGGCGTGCGTTCTCGCGCGCGGTCATCTCGGGAAACAACGCGGTGATCTGGAAGGTGCGCGAAATGCCGCGCTGGCAGATGCTGTACGGCGACAGCCCGCTCAGCGTCTCATCGGCGAAGCGCACGCTGCCGCCGGTACGCCTGCACCACGCCGGTGATCAGATTGAACAGCGTCGACTTGCCGGCGCCGTTGGGACCGATCACCGCGCGCACCTCGCCCGCCTCGACGCGCATCGTCACGCGATCGACGGCGACGATGCCGCCGAAGCGACGCGTCAGCCCGTCCAGTTCAAGGAGCGCCATCGGCCTCGTTTCGCGGTTGATGGCACACCAGAGAAGGCGCGCGTTGCCAGGCCCCAGATGCCCTGCGGCGCGAACAGCACGAACAGGATGAAGATCAGGCCGAAGAACAATGCCCAGGAATTGGTCCAGGAACTCAGCAGGTTCGATACCAGCATGAAGAATGCCGCGCCGATGATCGGGCCGACCAGCGTGCCGGCGCCGCCGACGATCACCATGATCAGCACCTGGCCGGAGAACAGCCAGAACAGCAGTTCGGTGTTGGCGAAGCCGGCGAACGGTGCGTACAACGCGCCGGCAAGACCACCCAACGCGAAGGAGATCGCCACCACGGCGATCTTGTAGCGGCGCGTATTGTAGCCGAGTGATAGCGTCTTTGCCTCGTTCTCGCGGATGCCGCGCAGCACCGCGCCGAACGGCGAATGTACCAGCGAGCGGCAGAACAGCAACGCTCCCAGCAGGAAGGCAAGCACGAGATAGTAGAAGCCCAGCTTGCCGGCGAAGAAGGTGATGCCGAACGGACCGGGACTGCGCGGAATGCCGGCCAGTCCGTCAGATGCGCCGGTGACCGATGGTCCACTTGAACGCCACCGCATACAGCAGTTGCGCGAAAGCCAGCGTCAGCATCGAGAACGACACGCCGGAAGCAAGCGTGCACACCCAGGCGACGCCGATCGCTACGATGCCGCTGAACACCGCGGCGATCGGCACCGCGAACACCAGCGGGATGCTGGTGTGCAGCAGCAGGTTGCCGGCAGTGTAGGCGCCGAGTCCCATAAGCGGCCGCATGGCCGAACGACAGCAGCCGTGTGTAGCCCACCATCAGGTCGAGGCTCATGGCGAACAGGCCGAGGATCAGCGCCTCGGTCAGCAGCGTCATCGCGTACGGCGGCAGGCCCGCCGGCGCGAGTGCGAGCAAGCAGGCAACTGCCGCGACGCCGCGCAAAAAACCCATTACGCTTCCTTGCCGAGCAGGCCGCCTGGGCGGACGACAAGCACCGTCAGCATGACCAGATACATCAGCGCGAGCGCCAGATCGGGGAAGTAGTAGGTGCCGAACACCTGCACGAACGCCACCAGCAACGCGCCGATCAGCGACCCGGCGAAGCTGCCCATGCCGCCGATGATGACGATGACGAAGGTGTCGATCACGGCGTTCGGCGCCATGGCAAGCGAGGCGGTCACCAGCGGTGCGGCCAGCACACCACCGATGCCGGCCAGGCCGCAGCCGATGCCGAACACCGCGGAGCGTACCAGGCGCACGTCGGTGCCGAGCGCGTGCACCATCTCGGCGTTCTGCGACGTGGCGCGGATCAGCAGACCGAGCCGCGTGCGCTCCAGGAACTGCCAGATCGCGATCGCCACCACGATGCCGGCACATACGAGGAAAAGCCGGTAGATCGGGAACGGTTCGTCGAAGACGAACACGATGCCGGAGAGCAATTGCGGGGCAGGGACCTCCAGCGCGTTGACGCCCCAGATCAGGCGGATCGCCTCGCCCATGATCAGGGTGAGGCCGAAGGTCACCATCAGGAACGCGCTGTGGTCGCGGCGATAGAGCGGACGCAGGATGCCAAGCTCGAACGTCGCGCCGAAGCCGCCGACCAGCAGCGGCGCTATCACCAGCGCGGCCCAGAAGCTGCCGACGATCGCGACGGAGGAGTAACCGACATAGGCCCCCAGCATGAAGAATGCGCCGTGCGCGAAGTTCACGATGCGCATGATGCCGAAGATCAGCGTCAGCCCGACGCCGAGAAAGAACAGCAGTGCCGCCTGCGAGAGGGCGTTGAGGCACTGGGTGATGAGGAAGCCGAGGAAGTCCAACAGCTCAGCTGTCGAACGTCATCTGCCGGCACGCCGGCGTCACCTCGTCGCCCGGATATGTGGCGATGATGACCGGCACCGGCGTCTTGGCGCCTTCCGGCTTCACCACTTTCACCATGTAGCCGCCCTGCACCGCCTGGTGGTCGCACGCGCGAACGGCAACGTGGCCCTTGATCGAATCCACCGCCACGGTTTCCAGCGCCGGACGCAGCTTGTCAGCCTCGATGCTGCCGGCCTTCTCGATGCCGGCTTGCAGGATCTGGCACGCCTGCCACTGCTCGCCCTCGAACACGTCGGGCTCCGCGCCGTATTCCTTGCGCCAGGCCGCCACGAACGCCTGGTTCGCCGGATTGTCGATGGTGAAGGTATAGCGGGTGGACCCGACCAGCCCGATCGATGCATCACCGACCGCGTGGATGCTGTTCAGATCGACGATCGAGGTGAGCAGTTGCACCTTGTCGGATAGCCGGTACTCGCGTGCCTGCGACAGGAACGCGTTGTTGTCAGCCCCCTGCATGACGATGAAGCACGCATCCGCGCCGGCCTGGCGGATCTTGGTGATGTAGGTGGAGAAGTCCTTGGTGCCGATCGGCGAGAACACCGCCCCGACAAAGTTCTTGTTCGCCTTCTTCACCTCGTCCTGGAACACGTCGATGCTGTTGTGGCCCCAGGCATAGTCCATGCCGATCGCATAGAAGTTCTTCATCTCTCCGCGGCGCAGCCACAGCGAGATCGCCCGCGTCTCCATCGGCCCGGAGATGTTGGCGCGGAAGAAGTTGGGCACGAACGAGGAACCAGTCAGCCGCCCGTCGCCATTGTCCGACGACACGAAGATCGCGTTCCACTCGGCGAGCTTCGGCACCACCGCCAGCGCCTCGGATGACAGCACCATGCCGAACAGCAGATGGCAGTCGTCGCGCTCCACCACGAGCTGAGCCTTGCGCACGCAGGTGGCGGGATCGCCGGTGGTGTCCTCGACGTGCAGCTCGATCGGCCGGCCGAGCAGCCCGCCCTTGCCGTTCACCTGCTTGGCCCAGAATTCCGCGCCGTGGCGCATCTGCTCGCCGATTTCGGCCGCGGGCCCGGTGAGCGCGAGCGGCATGCCGATCCGGATCGGGGCCTCTCCGCGCGCGTGGCGCAGCACGGTGGGTGCGGCCACGGCCACGAGGCCCGCGCGCATCGCGGCGCGGCGTGTGAACGGCGTTGTCATGGTTTCCTCCCTGCGCTCATCCGTTGTCGGCACAGTATCGTCGCGATGGCCGAGGCGCTTCAACTCCTCTCACAGGCCGGGACTACCCTGGGACTGTGCCACGACAGGCCCACGCCACACAGGCGAACGAGCGAGGGCCGTCGGGCCGGTTGGCGACGTAGGCGCGCCGCGTATGCTCCATCAGCGTCGTGCGCTCGGCATCGCCCAGGCCGGCGACGAACTGGGCCGGCGGTCCCTCCCCCGCGGTGAATGGGAGCCAGTAATCGTCAAACGAACTGAAATCCATGCGGATCAGCAGGCTCGTCTGCTCGACATCCAGCAGGCCAAGCCGGCGCCAAACGATCGCCATTTCGTCCGGCGCATCCAACGATCGGAACAACGCCCGTGGCTGCTTCGCGGCCGGATGCAGCATCGCGGCGGTGTCCCACATCATCCGTGCGAACGGCAGTCCGCTGAACGCATCCCAAACCGCCGCCGTCACCGTTCCGCCCGGCCGCACGACGCGGCGCATCTCCGCCACGGCGCGCTCGCCGTCGGGAATGAACTGGAGAACCAGCATCGAGAAGGCTCGGTCGAACGCACCGTCGGCGAACGGCAGCGCGCAGGCGTCCGCCTGTTCGATCGTGATGCGCGGGTCGGTGTTCCGGGCGCGGGCGAAGTCGACATAGACCTGGGAGTAATCGATGCCGGTGACGGCGGCGATATTGGCCGCCCGCGGCAGAGCGAACGTCAGACTGCCCGTGCCGCAACCGACATCCAGCACCCGTTCATGGTCCGCCAGACCACCGAACTTGATCGGCAGCGGCGCCAGCCGGCGGCTCCAGCGTCCCATGACCTGTTCGTAGGCTTGCGCGTTCTGCGCGTTGAACGTGGTGGTCGGGACCGGGCTGGACTCGGACATCGTGAAACGGTTCCTCATTCATGTCATTGCTGCGTCGCGCTGCCGGCTGAATTCGTAGGCCGCCACATGACAGCGGGCGAGATCGAGGATCGGTGTTGCGATGCCGAAGCCACCGGCACGCGCAGCCCTCGTGCCGGCCGTTCGCGCAACCGTGACGCCGGGTCGACCGACGCATGCACCAGCCCCGATTCAGCCAGTTGTTAGTGCCGGCTACACGCGCAGGTAGTCCACAACCGCACAACACGCCCTTCCAGTCCAGATACTCCAGGCGCCTTGACTTTTCATCCTCAGACTATAGCTAGCTATCTAGCTAGGGAGACACCGATGGAGCATGAGGTCAGCGTCTATGACGCCAAGAATCAGCTTTCGAAATTGATCGCATATGCGGAGCAGGGCGACACGGTGATCATCACCCGGAACAACAAGCCCGTGGTCAAGTTCCTCTACATCGGTGCGCGGAAGCGCCCGGTCTATGGTCTGAACGCTGGCCATTTTCCGGATGTGCCGCGCGAAGCCTTCGCGCCACTGAGCGATGAAGAACTCAAGGAGTTCTACGGCGAATGATCCGCCTGCTGTTGGATTCTTGCGCCTTCTATTGGTGGGACCGGGGAATTGAGATCACCGACTGGGCACGGCACGCAATCGAACAGGCTGGCGAGGTATTCGTCAGCGCTGCTTGTGCATGGGAGATCATGACCAAATGGCGTTCAGGCAAACGGCCCGAATTTGGTCAATTAGCGAACAGCTTTGTCCAAGTCACCGAGGCACATGGGTTCATTCAACTGGCACTCGGCGTTGAACATGCCCTACAGGCAGCGAGCTTGCCGATGCACCACCGTGATCCGTTCGACCGGATGATGATCGCTCAAGGTCTGATGGAAGGTTTGCCCATCGTCACGCCGGACACGATCTTCGACCAGTACGGCATAAAGCGGGTGTGGTAGCCACGTGCGAGCGCGCGGGGCGAGCAAACCGACCTGTGCTAAGCGGATGGGGACACAATCGGATTATACCAGAAGCCCGAAGTGTCGACCCACCGGCGATGCCCACGGTCATGCCGACGAAGGTCGGCACGGGCCTTGCTGCACATGCGAAGGCAAATCGTGGATGGCTGGCCTTCGCCCGCCATGACGGAAGGCGGCGGCGGAGATGTCTGGTCTGACCGAAACCGGGATGGCGGGACAGCGGCAGGCGCGGCCGCGATGAGTGTCCGTCGCACGCCCAGGCGCGGTGAGGCCGAATCCACCGCCCACACCCGGGCGCCCTGCGCGCATCAAGTCGAAGCGGCGCGGTTTGTGCCAACATTCGGATTGGACACGACCACGAACCAATTGACCTGCGTCACGGCGCGCGCATCATTTGCCGTCGAGGCTAGCGCGGCAGGCAGAGGAACAGCACGATGAACGCAGCCGATATCATGACGCCGGATGTGATCTCCGCCACTCCGGACACGCCGCTCCTGGAAATGGTCCGGTTGATGCTGGACAATCATGTCAGCGCGCTCCCTGTCGTCGAGGGTGGCAACATCGTGGGCATCGTCAGCGAAGGCGATCTGATGCGGCGCGCCGAGGCCGGCACGGAGCCGCGCCCGTCGCGCTGGCTGGAACTGGTGACCTCCACCGACCGCCTCGCCACCGATTACGCCAGGACCCACGGCCGCAAGGCCAGCGAGATCATGACCCGCGAGGTGGTGACCGTGGCCGACACTGCGCCGCTCGCCGAGGTCGCACATCTGCTCGAGACGCGGCGGATCAAGCGCGTGCCGGTGACGCGCGACGGGCGGATGGTCGGTATCGTCAGCCGGCGCAACCTGCTGCAGGCTCTGGCCACGCGGCTGTCGGCGACGCCGGTCTCAGCCGACGACAGGACCATCCGCGACGCATTCTACGCGGAACTTCGCCGTCAGACCTGGGCGAGCAACCCTGGTGCGATCAACGCCGTGGTGTGCGAAGGTGTCCTGCACCTGTGGGGCGTGCCGCCGGATGACGCGCTCCATCAGGCGATCGTGGTGCTGGCGGAGAATATTCCGGGCGTCCGCGAGGTAGAGGACCACCTGGACACGCCGCGGGACATCGACCCGCTGGATCGGCCCAACTGGCCGCTCCCGTTGCGGCCTTAGCGGTCAGCCGCGGCGCAGGGCGCGGGCCTGCTGCTTCGTCATCGGCGCCGGCATCCGGTCACCCTGATCGGTCCGACCAGGGAACTCGCCCAGGTTCTCCAGCAGCTCGGCTTCCTCGACCGGTTCTTTGGTCACGCCGGGATGCGGGTGCGCCACCATCGGGTTCGGCAGCAGCGCGGCGCCGGGATGATCGACGAACGCCTGTAGCTCGCGCGCCCGTTCCACATATTCGTCTTCACGTCCTTTCGGACTGCCGGCTTCTCGCCACATGCGCCGTGCACGCCCGCGGATGCGTCGGTCATGTTCCGCTGCTGCGTCGACCATTTCACCCTCCAGCGCCTTATACAATGGAGCTTAGGCGTTAAATGACCGTTGCCGCTTTGACGCAAATCAATGCCGACCTCCAAAAAGGGAGCGCCTATGCGCAAACCGAATGAGCAACCTCGCACGGGGGAGCCAGCCTATGACCGCCGAAACACGCAATGTCCGTTGGTTCGCTTCGCTGCGCCTGGACGACATGCCGTTGGTCGGGGGCAAGAACGCCGCGCTTGGTGAGCTCTACGGTGCGCTGGGTGAGGCCAAGGTGCGGGTGCCGAACGGATTCGCACTGACCGCCGATGCATACCGGGATGCGCTCACTGCCGCCGATGCCTGGCCGCGCGCTCCACGCGTTGCTCGACGGCCTCGACGTCACCGATGTGTCGTCTGCTTGCGCAACGCGCCGAGGCAGCACGGCGGATCGTGTATGACGCCACCGGCAGCGATCGGCTGCGCCATGCGGTCGCCGAGTCGTACCGGGCACTGGAACGCGAATACGGCGACAACGTCGCGGTTGCCGTGCGCAGCTCCCCCACCGCGGAGGACCTGCCGAGGGCCGGTTTCGCGGGCCAGCACGACAGCTATCTGAACGTCACAGGCCCGGACGATGTGTTCGAGGCCTGCCGGCTCTGCTTCGCCTCATTGTTCACGGACCGCGCCATCGGATATCGCGTCAACAGCGGCTTCGACCACTTCAAGGTGTCCCTCTCGGTCGGCGTGATGAAGATGGTGCGCTCCGACATGGCATCGAGCGGCGTGATCGTCACGTTGGACCCGGTGTCGGGCCTCCGCGATGTGGTGTTCGTCACTGGCGCTTATGGCCTCGGCGAGAATGTCGTGCAGGGCAAGGTGGATCCTGACGAATTCTACGTCCACAAGCCCACCTTCCTGGCAGGTCATCGCGCCGTGCTGCGGCGCTCGTTGGGCCAGAAGCAGTTCGCCCGGCGCACGGCGGAGGATCATGGTAGCAACTCCACCCGCGATCAGGTGATGACCGAGGCGGCGCGCTCGCGCTTCTGCATCGACAGACGCCGAGGTGCTGACGCTGGCCGACCACGCGATCCGCATCGAGCAGCACTATTCCGCACAAGCCGGCCATCCCGTGCCGATGGACATCGAATGGGCGAAGGATGCCGTGGATGGTGGGCTCTACATCGTGCAGGCGCGGCCGGAGACGGTGGCGCTGCAGCCCAGTGGTGAGGCGCCGGGACTGCCGCGCACGCAGATCATGGTGAACCTCGGCGACCCCGACCTTGCGTTCCGAACCGCGATGATGTCGAACGCCGGCGTCGGCTTGGCGCAGATGGAATTCATCATCTCCCGGCATATCGGCGTTCACCCGATGGCGCTGTTGCATCCGGGCAAGCTCACGACGGAAGAGCGGGTGCGCATCGCGGCGCTGTCGCGCAATGTCGGATCGCCGCGCGAGTTCTTCGTCCGCACCCTGGCCGAGGGTGTGGGTACCATCGCCGCGGCGTTCTGGCCGAAACCGGTGATCGCCCGGCTGTCCAACTTCACGACCGACGAATACGCGCAACTGCTCGGCGGCGCAGCGTTCGAGCCGAAGGAAGCCAACCCGATGCTCGGCTTCCGTGGCGCCTCGCGCTATGTGCATCCGGCCTATGCCGATGGCTTCGCGCTGGAATGCGAGGCGCTGCGCCGGGTGCGCGAGGACATGGGCCTGACCAACCTGCGCATCATGGTCCCGTTCTGTCGCCGCGTCGCCGAGGCGGAACTGGTGATCGAGGCGATGGCGCGCCATGGCTTGCAGCGCGGTGTGGACGGACTGGAAATCTACCTGATGTGCGAGATCCCCAACAATGTCATCCGGGTCGATGCGTTCGCCGTGTGGTTCGACGGGTTCTCGATCTGCGCGAACGACCTGGCGCAGTTGACGCTGGGAGTGGACCGCGATTCGGAGCTTGTGGCATCCGCTTTCGACCAGAGCGACCCCGGCGTGCTGGAGATGCTGCGGCTTGCCGTGGCCGGGGCAAGGCGCAATCACCGGCGGGTCGGCATTTGCGGCGATGCGGCGGCGAACCATCCCGGGTTCGCGCGGTTTCTGGCTGAAGCCGGGGTCGATTGGATCAGCGTCGATCCCTCCGACCTGCTTCGGACCATCGCCGCGGTGCGCGAGGCGGAGGCCAAACTCGCAGTGCCTGCCGCAGCGTGACACGTCGGCGTCACGCGCCCATCCGCGCCAGAAACTCCAACTGCCAGCGCATCTCCTCGACCGCCAGTGGGAAGCCGCCCGATGGTCCGGCGGTCAGCACTGCGTCCGGCCCCAGCCGCGCCAGCAGGGTCTGCAACGCAACTGCGACCCGCATGGTGAAGCCCGCCTTCCAGACCAGGCTGACCATCCCTTTGGCACTGCGTAGCGACGCAGCCCGGTCCACCACCGAGACCGGCGTGCCGGCGGCCACAGCGAGCAGCGCGGTGGCATAGCGCACCTCGCCCCGACGCGCCGCGGCCAGCAAGGTTTCCTCGACCAACTCGCCACGTGCCGCCAGTCCTCGGGCCTTTGCCACCGCCTCCTCGGACGTTGTTTCCGCAGGCGTGGTGGGTTGCGGCGTGCTCGACGCCAACCGCGCCGCGATACGTTGGCGCAATTCCCCAGCCAATGCCGGTGCCAGGTCGGCACGCGCGGCCAGTTCCGACAGCAGATGCGTCGCCACGATCTCGGACAGCAGCCGCGCCGCGCGTGGTGGCAGCGAGGGACGCCGCACCAGTGGCTCGTGCCAGTCGGGGTGATCCACCGACCGTGCCACCAGGGCGTCGAGCGTCGCCTCGCGAATCTGTGCCGATGGGTTGCCGAGCAGCGCATGTATCGCTGCAGCGTCAGCCGTTGCCGCGATCGCATCGGACACCGCCGGCTCCAGGCCCGCCCGTCGCGCCACCGCGAGCACCGTGCCGGCCGCCGGCGCCATGGCTATCAATGCCAGCAGATCCTCGGCGGTCAGCAGCGGCGACAGCCGGATGACCGGGTCGCATACCGACGTGTCCATGTCTCGAGCGAGCCGGCGTATCAAGTCGGGCGGCGCACCGGGCAGCTCCTTGACCGCGTCGGCGATGACGGCACGCACCCGCGCCGCTTCGTCCGCGGCCAGCGCCTTCAGGGTGCCCCAGGTCTCATGGTACAGCCGCGTCTGGTCGACTGCTGACAGCCCGGGCGCCAGCGCGGCCAGCTTGCGTGCCAGCAGGACGCGCACACGTTCGTCGCCATCGCCGGCGAGATCGTCGTTCGCCCGCGCCGGCGCGGCGGTATTGAGCGCCAGTGCCGCCCGGACGGTGACCGAGGGATCATCAGCCAGGTCGATCAATACATCAGCCTTGGTGCCGACGCCGGCGCCCAGGCGAACCCGCGCCGCTTCATCCGGCGGCACAGCCGGACCGGCATCCTCCCTCATGTCGACTCCTCGGCGGCGACACGCCAATGGCCGCGGCCAGCGCGCTTCACTTCGTACATCGCCTGGTCGGCCCGGCGTATCAGGCTATCCGCCGGCTCCCGGCTGCCAGCAGCGCGGGTCGCGATGCCGCTCGATAATGTTGGCGACGGCCCGCCGTCGCAGGCGATCTCGCGCAGCTCCTTGGGTACCTCGGTGCACAGGTGCTCGGCGCGCTCGGCCGCGGTCATGTGGTCGGCGCCGTTCATCCATAGTGCAAACTCGTCACCGCCGAGCCGCGCGACAAGATCGCTCGGCCGCACCGCGTTGCGCAGGATATGGGCGGTACGCACCAGTACCTGGTCGCCAACCTCGTGACCCAGCCGGTCGTTCACCGCCTTGAAACAGTCCAGGTCGGCGAACAGCAGCGTTCCTGGCTGGTCCTCGCGATCCAGCCGGTCGATGTGGCGGCTCAGCTCCTCGAGGAAGGCGCGGCGATTGAGCAGCCCGGTCAGCGGATCGGTGCGCGCCTGGCGCGCCATCTCGTCCTGGATCGCCTCATGCTCCAGCACCATACGGATCAGGCTGGCAGCGGCGTGGATCAGCAGCTTGTCCTCGTTGTCCCAGCCGCGCGATCCGGGGGAACGCCACAGTGCGACGCCGGCATTGGCACCGAACCGGGTGCGACAGGCTGCGGCCAGGATTGGCCTGCCATTCCTCGCAATAGCGTCGGTCGGACCGTCGGTCTTGGCGAGCAGCGCTGTCACCTCGTCCAGCGCTTCGTCGGCGCCGCCGCCCGCGCGATGCACGACCTGCGCACCCGCGGCACCGCTCAGGTCGATCACCGCGGCCCCTTCTGCGCCGAGCGCGTTCACCAGAGCATCAAGTGCCGCCTGCATCATGCGCGGCGCCAGCACCTCGTGGCCCATGCGCGACAGGATATGATCCAGCACTTCGCCCCGGCGAAGCGCCGCCGCCACGCGGTTGCCGATATCGTCGTAATCCGACCAGTCCACGCCCATCCCGCGTGTGCCCACGATGCGCCCTTCGGCGTCGAGCAACGGTGCGGCGGAGAATGCGATCATGATGGCGCTGCCGTCGGCTCGCTGCAGCCAGGCGCGACGCCGGCGTACCGGCGTGGTGACTGCGAACGGGTTGAATCCGTTCGCTCCCGTGCCGCCGGTGAGCAGCAGTTCGGCCGGCTGCCCGATCAGCGTCGCGGCGGACCAGCCCAGTGCCGGATCCGGCATGATGAAGACAAAGCGGCCCCAGGCATCGGTCTCATAGGCGAAATCGGCAGCGGTCAGCACCAGGTCGCGCCAGCGCTGCCGGCTGTCGAGCAAGGCATGGCGCAGGGTCGGTTCGGCGGCGATCGTGTCGGTCATGACGCGAAGGTCCTGTCGCGGGCCGGACCATTAAACGCGATCCGTGCTAATGAAGCGTTGCCGCTTCGCGTTGACAGGGTCCGGACTGCTGCGCATGGTCCCGCGCCGCATTCGACCGAGGATAACGCCGCATGGCCCAGCACGCGCTGCAACAGCCGATCGAGGAACTTTGGGAACGCCGCGACTCGGTGTCGTCGGCCACCGGTGGGGGCGCCCGCGAGGCGGTGGAGGCGGCGCTCGATCTGCTCGATTCCGGAGGCGCGCGGGTGGCCGAACCGACCGCGTCCGGCTGGCATGTCAACCAGTGGCTGAAGAAGGCGGTGCTGCTGTCGTTCCGGCTTACCGACTCGACCGCGATGGAAGGGCCGGGCGGCGCGCCGGTATGGGACAAGGTGCCGCTGAAGTTCGCCGGGTGGGGCGAGAACCGGTTCCGTGAGGCGGGCTTTCGCGCGGTGCCCGGAGCGGTGGTGCGGCGGTCGGCGTATGTGGCACCGGGCGCGGTGCTGATGCCGAGTTTCGTCAATGTCGGCGCCTACGTCGGGCGGAATACCATGGTCGATACCTGGGCGACGGTCGGGAGCTGCGCCCAGATCGGCGCCAACTGCCACCTGTCCGGCGGGGTCGGCATCGGCGGCGTGCTGGAGCCGCTGCAGGCCAATCCGGTGATCATCGAGGACGACTGCTTCGTCGGCGCGCGTTCGGAGGTCGCCGAGGGCGTGGTGGTGGAGCGCGGCAGCGTGCTGTCGATGGGGGTGTTCATCGGGGCATCCACCAAGGTGGTGGATCGCGCGACCGGGGAGATCCATGTCGGGCGCGTGCCGCCGTATTCGGTGGTGGTGCCGGGGTCGCTGCCGGGGCGGCCGTTGCCGGACGGGTCGCCGGGGCCGTCGCTGTACTGCGCCGTCATTGTGAAGACGGTTGACGAGCAGACGCGGGCAAAGACGTCGATCAACGAGTTGTTGCGCGATTGAGAGTGCGGTGTCTCTTGGGCGGCACCCCCTCCCCAGCCCTCCCCCGCTTCGCGGGAGAGGGAGCGCTGAACCCCCTCTCCCGCGAAGCGGGGGAGGGTTGGGGAGGGGGTGACACGTGACCGACCTGCACGACCCGCTCCCCCTTGCCCAGGCGTTGATCCGCTGCGCCTCGGTCAGTCCAGCCGATGCCGGCGCGCAGACTGTGCTGGCCGAAACCCTGCGCCATCTCGGCTTCACCGTCACACCGCTGCGCTACGGCGAGATCGACAATCTGTTCGCGCGCATCGGCACCGGCCCGCCGCATATCTGCTTCGCCGGTCATACCGATGTCGTTCCGGTCGGCGCGGCGAACTGGCAGTCCGGTCCGTTCGCCGGCGAGGTACGCAACGGCATCCTTTACGGCCGCGGCGCCTGTGACATGAAGGGCGGCATCGCGGCCTTCGTCGCCGCGGCGGCCCAGCACCTGTCCCACGGCCCGCCAGTCGGTTCGATCAGCCTGCTGATCACCGGCGACGAGGAAGGTCCCGCCGTCGATGGCACGGTTCGTGTGCTGGAGTGGATGCAGGCCAACGGCCAGATCCCCGATTTCTGCATCGTGGGCGAGCCGACCTGCCCGGTGAAGCTTGGCGACATGGTGAAGATAGGTCGCCGCGGCAGCCTGAACGCGAAGATCACCGTGCACGGCACGCAAGGGCACGTTGCCTACCCGCAGCGCGCAGACAATCCGGTGCATCGGCTGATCTGTATCGCCAATGCGCTCACCGCGGCATCGCTGGATGCCGGCAATGACTGGTTCCAGCCCTCCAGCCTGCAGTTCACCAGCATCGACGTGGGCAATCCGGTGACCAACGTGATCCCCGCCGCGGCCAGCGCAATGCTGAACATCCGCTTCAACAGCGACCACACCGGCGCGGCGCTGTCGGCCTGGCTGCGCGCGGCGATCGCCCAACACGCCGAACGCTTCGACCTCGATATCGCGATCAGCGGCGAGTCGTTCCTGACCGAGCCCGGGCCGCTGGTGGACACGCTGCGCCGGGCGATCGTCGAGGCGACCGGCGTGGAGCCGAAGCTCGACACCGGCGGCGGGACCTCGGACGCGCGGTTCATCGCGCGCCATTGCCCGGTGGCGGAGTTTGGCCTGGTCGGCGCCACCATGCACCAGGTGGACGAACGCGTGCCGGTGGCGGAGTTGCGCGACCTCGCGCGAATCTATCACGGCATCCTCGCGGCCTTCCTGGCATGAGCGGTCGGCGCCGGCAGCCCGGCAGCGTCGTGGTGGGTATCGCGCGTCTGGCGCGAGGACGCGCCGACGGCCTCGGCCAGTTCGGTGCCACGCGCGATGCGTTTCTGGTCAGTCTGGCACCGCTGATCGCTTTCCCGCTGGTCGGCGGCGTGCTGATGCTGCTGGGCGGCGGCGGTCTCGATGCGCTGGCGGATCTGCTGGCGACGTTGTGCGCGTTGTTGGCGCCACCGGTGCTGTCGTTCGAGGTGGCGCGGCTATGGGGCCGGGAGGCGGCATGGCTGCGCTTCGCCACGGCATTCAACTGGTGCCAGTGGGTGATCCCGGTGTTCGGCGCCGTGCTGCTGGTGGTTCTCGCCATCCTGATCGGGTTGGGCCTGCCACGCGAACTCGCGCGCGCCGGCGCGGTGTTCGGGATCATCGCCTACGGCCTGTGGCTGCACTGGTTCGTGACGCGCCATGGCCTCGGCCTGTCCGGCCTGCGCGCGGCGTTGCTGGTACTCGGGGTCAACCTCGGCACGGTCGTCCTCGTGCTGGGGCCGCGCATGATCAGCAACGAATGAGTCTCGGCACGTCGGTCGTGTCAGGGATGCAGGCGGCGTTGCTGCTGGCGCGCGGCCGCTCCGACGGATTGCGCTATGTCGAGGACGACATGGCGGGTGCTGCGCGCAGCTTCTGGGCGGCGGCGATCTGCCTGCCGGCCTTCGTTTGCCTGCGTCTGCTGGCCTGGATGAGCGGCGGAATGCCGCCGCATGCGGGGCACGTGTTCGCGCTGGACCTGATAACCTTCGGCGTAGGTTGGTGCGGGTTTGCGGTGCTGTCGCATCGGCTGGTCGGCGCGATGGGGCTGGGCGCACGCTGGCCGCGGTTCATCGCGCTGTGGAACTGGTGCAACGTGGTGCAGTACCTGCTGCTGGTGGTGTTCAGCATCCCGGGCCTGCTGGGCGCGCCGCCACTGTTGGACCAGGTGGCGCAACTGTTCGGGCTGGGCTGGGCGCTGTGGCTGGAGTGGTTCGCGTTCCGGCTGACTCTGGGGATCGGGGTTGTCGCGGCGGCAGGATTGGTGGCGCTCGACGTGGCGATCGGGGTGCTGTTGGCGGCGGCGAGTGTGGCGTTCGTGGCGGGATAGGTTGGGGCGATTTGTCTCATGGCGTCGATGATCGGGACGCTGGCGCGGTGGGTGAGACAGAATAGCATTTTGAACCACGGATGAACGCAGATGTACGCGGATAAAAGCCGAGATGTGGGCACCGGCACGGGTCCGCGATTAACCAGCGGCGACGGCCTTGCGCGGCATTGGGGGCGGCCCGAAGCCGCCCCCCGGTAAGTCGTCAGACGTTGCGACGGCGCGTGATCGCCATGCCGAGGCCGAGGAGGGCCGAGCCAAAGATCGCAAGGCTAGCGGGCTCCGGTACGGGTGGGTCGTTCGGTGGGTCGATGGCGATGACGGTCCCGAAGAACGTCTCATTGCCGCCCTGTGCATCGCTCGCGAAGGCGAAGAGACCGATGCGATCGTTTGCGGTTACACCAGCGGCGAGCAACTCCTGGGTCTCAGGGGTATTGAGTTCAAACAGGTAGCCGGAATTTCCCGTGCCGCCCGAACCTGCAAGCAAGGACATGGGTCCGCCGAGCCAAGGGGCATCGAACAGTACCGCGCCGGTTGTAGCGTTGTAGATCATTAATTCCAGATTGTTGAGCGTGATCGCGTTTTTTGTGCCGCCCGGTTCTGACGGATTGAAAACGATCCCGAGACCTTGTGTGCCGGTCCAACCGGTCGCCGACACCTGGATCGTGTTGTTGATGCCGGTCATTTGGGTGGTCCCGGTAGGTGTATATTGCACACCATGCACCGTCGGATCGGCGGTGACGACGTCATGGCAGGCCGGAGCGCAGACCCAGCTGACCTGGCCGCTTTCGTCGGTATTGTTTCCCTTGGCATTCATGGTCAGGATGGTGGGGACCGCGCCGAGCCCCGTACCACCGATGGTGACCGGTCCGACATACACGAGGTCAGCTTTTGCCGGGCCCGCAATGGGTAGCAGGACTATTGTCCCTGCCACCAGAAGTTGTTTCAGTCTCACGTTTGTAACTCCTGAGTGTTGTAGGACGACGCGGCAGAAGCCACCGCGGCGTTGCCATTTCAGTCTGAACTCAAAATTGCGACTAGTCACACGAATTTAATTGTCTTCTACCGACGTCACCGTAAGCAATAACCGTGCCAAAATGATTAGGCGTTGATTTACAACTGATTTCAGGCCGGCTTCTCGAGGGACCCCGGGAGGAGTGTAAAGAAATCCGACACGTAAAGCGTAAAAGAGACGATCTGCCGCCGGCGGCAGTGCCCAGTTCCGCTCATCGCTTCAATCCAGGGCGTAGGCGGCGCAGCGCCGCGCGAAGCCAGCAAGTTCGCCCACGTGCCCGTGATCGACGGCTGAAACGCTCGAACTGTCACGTGCGCCCGGGAACCCGGTGGCCTGGTTAAGTTTCGCCTGGAATGAGTCGACGCGATATCGGTGGGTTATCCGGGGTCCAACCGGCCGAGTGGTGCGGAAAAACCTGACAATTCTTCGCTGTTCATGGGGTCTTTCCCCCGACAATGTCCCGATTGCTACGACCTGGGCCTTCGTTGCCGGTGAACTCGCGCGAAGCGGCGATTTCATTTCGAACTGGTGAGTACTGACTGGCATTGTGGAGACTATTGAACTGTGCCACTTGCGTTCGCAGTATGTTCTAAGACAGTCATGGCCTGGCAGGCAAGAAAATTGGCGGCAGTCACATGCCGAGCAGCGAATGCGGTTAGCTCGCGGCGCGGTTGAGAGCGGGAAGGGCTGCATTCCATCGATCCGACGTGTCGTTATCGCCGGCCGCTGGCGACCCTGTGTTCCACCTCGATCGCGATTGGCCCGCCGGTGTCGTTGAGCGCCTGGCGCATCTCCTGCTTTACGGCCTGCCTCGACGCCTCGGGCAGCGCGGCCAGCAACTGGCCGGTGAAAGCGCCGCCGCGCTCGAAGGGGCCGTAATAGGCATCGAACGAAGGTAGCACGAAAGTGTGCTTCACGGTGCTGGTCTCGAAATCCACAAACCCCGCCGCATTGAACATCGACCTGAGACGAGCCTCGTCCCCAAGTGCGAACAGACGTGCGACGGCGTCGGCCAGGCCGGGCCTATGTCGCGCTATGACGACGTTGATCCGGAAATTATAGGAGCGCTCCGACGCGACCTTGACGGAAACAGCCGCCCGTCCGCCCGGGCGCAGCACATGATGGAAGCTGGCGAGGCCCCGCGCCGGCTCGGGGAAAACATAAGACCGAGGCTGTATAGCCCGACCAGGCGGCGCAGGCTTACCTACGGGCCATCGCCGGCGATGCCGCGGCGGTGCAACGCGCGCTGGAGACTGCGCCGAGGCGGCAGTGAGCATGGTGCCCAATACAGGGATCGGCCGGTGCTCGTGGCAATGGTTGATCATTCAAGCGCTGAGAACCGCGAACGGCCGCGGAGCAGGACGATGGTGCGGGACGCCTCGCACGCGACTGACGCTGACGCACATCAGCAACGTAATTTACGCACATCGCTATGATCGCGCCGCACCATTCGAACCCTGACCTCACGACAGCTTCAGGGGTGTGGATGGTGAGCGCACCTACAGCTCGGACTTGGTCAGCTTTTTCCAGTGCTTCCACAGGTCACTATAGCGAACACACAATCTCTCGAAGACCGGGGCTTGTCGTACCCTCCGCGCATGACAGTCGCGCCTTCTACGAAATGCAACTTATCGGTCGCACCTTCAGTCTTCACCAATTCGAGGATCTTTGATCGCGGATGGACACCGTAGATACGAACGCCATGTTGCACCATCCCGCACCAACGCCAACGCGAGTCTGTGTGTCCATCAGTTGAGGCAATTACGGGGCCAGCGAAGTCGTTGCAACCCCTTCGACCAAGGGGAGGGCCGCAGTGCTGCTCCAAAGAGGGCCCGAAGTTACGCGCCCGTCTACTGCGCGAGTCAGCGCCACGCTATTCCACGACCGTGCGCACGGCAAAACCGCTCTTCCCTTTGCTCTGCGCCCGACTACAGTTCGATCCCCAATCCTGAACGGTTCCCCATGCTCGCTAACTTCCCCCGCTACCCCTTGACCTTCGGCCCCACCCCGATCGAGCATCTGTCCCGCCTCACCGCCCACCTCGGGGACGCGGTGGAGATCTACGCCAAACGCGAGGACTGCAACTCCGGCCTCGCGTTCGGCGGCAACAAGCTGCGCAAGCTGGAATACATCGTGCCCGACGCGATCGCCTCCAACGCCGACACCCTGGTCTCGATCGGCGGGGTGCAGTCCAACCACACCCGCATGGTCGCCGCGGTGGCGGCGAAGCTCGGCATGAAGTGCCTGCTGATCCAGGAAAGCTGGGTACCGCACGAGGACGCGGTCTATGACCGGGTGGGCAACATCCTGCTGTCGCGCATCATGGGCGCCGAGACCCGCTTGGTGGACGAGGGTTTCGACATCGGCATCCGCGAAAGCTGGACCGCGGCGCTGGAAGAGGTGCGCGCCAGGGGCGGCAAGCCCTACGCCATCCCGGCCGGCGCCTCGGTGCATAGGTTGGGCGGTCTCGGCTATGTCGGGTTCGCCGAGGAGGTGCGGGCGCAAGAGGCCGCGATGGGCGTGCGGTTCGACTACATCGTCGTGTGCACCGTCACCGGCTCGACGCACGCCGGCATGGTGGTCGGCTTCGCCGCGGACGGTCGCGCGCGCAACGTGATCGGCATCGATGCCTCCTGTACGCCGGCGCAGACCAGGGCACAGGTGCTCGACATCGCGCACAACACCTCGGCGCTGATCGGCGGCAAGGAGATCGCGGCGGACGACATCGTGCTGCTGGAGGACTACGCCCATCCGGTCTACGGCGTGCCGTCGAAAGAGACGCTGGAGGCCATCCGTCTGTGCGCACGGCTGGAGGGCATGATCACCGACCCGGTCTATGAGGGCAAGTCGATGCAGGGAATGATCGACCTGGTCCGGAACGGCTATTTTCCGAGCGGTTCCAAGGTGCTCTACGCGCATCTGGGCGGCGCGCCGGCACTGAACGGCTACAGCTTCACCTTCCGTAACGGCTGATCAGGCCCGCTGCCGTCGACCCGGAATCAGCGCGTGGGACCGGCGGGACTGAATCCTTGCATGGTCCAGATCAGTGGTGCGGGATCGATGCGAATGCTGCCCAGGCGGGCGCGGTTGAAATCGGTGATCAGCACCAGCGCGCCGGCCCACATCAGCAATGACAGCCCCGACAGCAAGGCCTGGCGATTGCCGGTGGCACCGAGCAGATAGCCCATCGCGCCGACCGCGAGCATGGATCCCGCCAGCGCCGCCCAGGTAAGTGTCGCCGGTGCGCGGCTCTCGAAGTTGAAGCGCTGCGCGAGCGATGCGTCGAACATGTCGTTGAGCGCGGCGATCAGCGACGCAGTGATC
Organism: uncultured Alphaproteobacteria bacterium; assembly: GCA_963819855.1. Lineage (GTDB taxonomy): Bacteria > Pseudomonadota > Alphaproteobacteria > Acetobacterales > Acetobacteraceae > JAMXLO01. The sequence goes on along the minus strand of CAWFYC010000028.1, from coordinate 105,674 downwards.
GGCGTCGGCGTCCGTCGTGCCAGCTCGGTTGCCGACCGCCACATCTCGGTTTGCAGAGAGTTGGTTCGCGCCAGCAACGCGGGGACCGCGCTACCCAGATCGGCGGTGGTGAAGTCGAGGCGGACCTTGGTATAGTCCTCGATCAGCGCAGCGATGTCGGTGCCTTCCGGCTCGCCTACCAGCCGCGCCCGCAGCCAGGCGGTGCCGATGGTGTTGGCCTCCTGCACTACCAGATCCCTGCGTGCCTCGAAGCGGCCCTGGGCGGCGCTGATGGTCAGGCCGAGCGTGAACGCGAGCAGAGCGAACATGCTGGTCGTGACCGTTGAGATGGAGGTGCGTTCGTTCTCCGCCGCCGGTCTTTGCGTTAGTGTACGCCGGCGCTCCAGGCGGAAGCCAATTTCCCCCGCGGCCGCGAGCAGAACGAACAGGACTGCCCACAGCAGGAGAAGATTGGTCTCAATGAGGAACCCGAACAAATTGGCTAACACGAGCTGACGTTGACCCCCGAATTGCCTGCGGGCCGGATCGCCGCCATGAGTGTCGCGGCCGAGTGTACCGGCGATGCTGTTCTGCCCCTTCCCGGAAAGTGCTGCGCGAGCCACGCGTCGGTCGCCGCTACGTCGGTGGGGTTGAGGCAGAAGACCCGGGCCGCGAGCTCCAGCATCGGCAAGCGGGTGGACGCCGGGGGAGCGGCCGTGAGCAATGCCGCGATCGCAACGCCCGCGTTGCGCAGTTCACGAAGTTGTTCGAGATCCGCCTCGTACTGGCCGTCCGAGGGAACGACGCACAGCAGCGCCGTCGCTCCTATAAGACTCGCCGGTTCGTCCGGCGCCGGCGGCTGCCGCAGGCCCAGCAGCGCGGCAGCCCGCGCGCGGTCGTGGTACCAGCGTCCTTGACGCTGTCCGACGAGGTCGACCCGGACATCGGTGGCATGCGCAGCGAGCAGCGTCGTGATCAGCGCGCCTGGCGCATCGGTTTGCCCCAGTGTGGGGCATGCGCTGGCATCGATCAGCAGAGTTGGCGGACGCACGGTTGGGAAGTTGCGCGCCATCGCGCGGGCGCAGGCCGCCAAGGTATCGACGCTGACATCATCGGCGGGAAGCGCGTAGGCGAGGCTCCGTGTGGTCCTTTGCCGCGCCGCGGCGTCTCCGTCTGCATAGAACGCCTCGATCGCCGCGTGATACTCGGCCGCAATGCGTCGTGGCGACAGATTGTTTGCGACATGCGCTTTCGCCGCAGCCGCCAGAGCCTGCCGCCGCGGGGGATCGCGCAGCAGCAGCAGCAGCGTCTCGCCGAGCATTGCGTCGGTGAAGTCGGTCGGTAGCCGGACCACGGTGTCAGCCGGAAGTTCCGCCGCGGATCCGTGGTCGTTGATCACCGTCGCCAAGCCGGCTGCCATGCAGTCCAGGATTGCGCCGGAGGTCTCGCCACGCGAATCGGTGCGCAATTGCACGGCGACGTCCGCTGCCGCCAGCCATGTGCGATAGGTCGCGATATCAACATAATTCGTCCAGAGCCGCTCCACTGGTTGGCCCATCCTGGCGGCGGCCCGCTTCAGCATCAGGGCGCCGCCATCGTCGGTCTGGCCGACGAACACCAGGCGTGCGTTCGTCGCAGTGAAGCCTGCGTCCTGCCAAGCTGCCAGCAGCCGCTCTGGCAGTTTGGCCGGTGTTACGTAGCCGATGCTGCACACAACGAACTCGTCTTCCGGAATACGGAGACGCGCGCGCGCTGGCGTTCGTTCCGGACCGTCAAATCTTTGGCGCAGATGCGGAATGATGTGGACCTCGCGGGTCGCGTCCCGGCCGAAATGGGTGGCCAGGATATCGCGACCATGTGACGAGTGTTGAATGACGCCGATTGCAGACTGCAGCACCGCGAGGCTGCACGGGAAGTCACGCAATGCCGTGTCCACGCCGTCGCGCATTTCACACAGCGCAGCAGGCCAACCATGCGACCGGAAGAGGGTCTCGGTGAAGCCCGCCGGGCCAGGGCCGTTGCGGTTGGCGATCCAGTTGCTCACTCCCGACAGGTAGGCATCGTGCAGCGTCACCGTTCCGGAAACCAGCGGCAGCAGGTCTTGCAACTGCGCAGCGTGGAACTCGGAATTGCCGATATGATACAGGATGCGATCGAAACCGTCGGCCTCGGTGAGAAACCGGGTCGGCGTGATCACTGGAAAGTTTGACTCGAGATTTTCGTCGTTCGTGCCCGGCTTATTCGCAACGATGGTAATGTCATAGTAGCGGCTGAGTTCCGGGATGAGCTCGGCGCTGTAGTCGGCTATTCCACTTTGCTCCGGTGGTACCGGTGACACATACGCCATGCGCGGACGCCAGCCTGACGCCGAGGTCGTGGGCAAGTGACGGTGCAGGCGTGCATGCGTTGCCTCCAGCCCTTCCCAGGCGCGAGCGGCGCTGTCCGACCAGGTAAAGCCTGCCGCCCGTTGAATCCCATGCGACACCAGCGCATTTCGAAACGCGGGATCTTGCAAGACCGCCTGCATCCGTTCCGCAATTGCTGCCGGATCGGATGGATCGAACAGAGCATCGGCACGGCCGACCACTTCGGGCAGGCTTGTGGTGTTGCTTGCGATCACAGGTGCGCCGCACGCCATCGCCTCGGCAGCAGGCAGGCCAAAACCTTCATGGAGGGACGGCAGCACGAACAGCGCGCAACTGGCATAGAGGGCCGGAAGGTCAGCATCGTCCACGAAATGAATGAGCACCAGTTCCGACGGATCTATGCCAGCAGACCGTGCGGTCGCGTGCAGAACATCATCATTACTCTTGCCAACGATCACGAGCTGATGGCGCGCCCGCAGACCTTTGGGCAGCAGACCGTAGGCGCGGATCAGTCCGGGTTCGTTCTTGCGAATGTCGCCGGCGCCAAGAAACAGGATGAAGCCAGCGCGCAAGCCAAGCCTTTGCAGCAGATTCTCAGCCTCGACAGCGGACAAATGCGGCAGCGTGAATTCTGGGCCGATGCCGGCCCTGATATTGAACACATGCTGCGGGTCACAGCCGAGATGGGTGATCATTTCACTGCGGCTGGATTCTGAAATGGCGAGCACCGCGTCAGCCAACCGCAATTCTTGCAAGCACCGCAGATACCATCGACTGATGCCGGCTTGATGCCACGGACCGTCGAGATATTGCTCCCGGCGAACCAGGGGAATGAGATCATAGCCGGTGGCGACGGTCGGTGGCCGCGTCCGCCAGGAAGGCCAACCCGTCACTACGTCGTCCGACCAGCCCTCGAAGATGCTGCCGACATGCAGCATGTCGGGTTTGAGCGAGATAAGGAACTCCGCTCGCATTGCCTCGGCTGAATGCCGCCTTGCCGGGTCACTCGACGTCGTCGCGGCTGTGTCACCGGGTCCGTGCCAGATGCGAATGTTCCCGCGCGGCAAGATCATGGCAAACGCTTCCCGCGCAAAATCGGTGGGTAGACCACCGTTCAATGCGATAATGACGTCATGCGCACCTGCCATTCGCGCCATCGCCAACGCAAGTTCGCGGCAATAGCGACCGATGCCTCGCGAACGGCTGACGCCCTGGGCGCCCTGCAGATCGATCACCAGTCGCAAGGCGTTACCACAGGATATGCTTCCGCCGAACGCTCGCCGCAGATACCAAGCGCGTGAAACAGGCACGCTCGTCCGTAGTTAAATCATCAGGTGGACTCACCGAGAAATCGCCGAATCCCTCTGTCTGCCTCGCATCGACGATCAGCAACGGTCGGCCAGGTTCATCGCGATTGCGTTCCCTGCGATAGATCTCGAAGCGGTCGGAAAACCACTGATACGGCCCCGGAAGGACACGGCGTGCCCGTGTTGCAGCACTGGGAACACCCGGTAGTCGCACACCTAGTTCCACCACCCAGACGAAGCCGGTACGCAGGCGTCGCTTCATCGGCTCCGGCATCCGTCGTAGTCGATTCAGCATGGCTATGGTCCGCCCGCGCGGCTGTTGTGCCGTTACTGCGGTCATGCCCAACGCCGCACCGGGGTTCGGACAAGTTCTTTCCAACAGAGGCGTGATAGGGACGGTCCTGCTTGCCGTCGCTCTGGTAATATCGAGTGTATTGACGTGGGCACATGCACTTCTGTCCGACGCCGGATGCCGAGCCGGAGCGGCGGCGGAATCCGTCGGACGGAAGACCTCATCCTGGCTCGAATGATCATTGGTGTTCGAATTTATCGTTCGCTATGGGCCAGCATCGCAAAGCTGAGAAATGCAGGTGCGAGGATGCCATGAAACCGATTCTACCATCGGGGCCCCACGTACCCACCTCCTCAATTTGCGTCAATGCTCGACACCACCGTGCAGGGCCTGGACCTGGGAAGCGATTGGGAGCTGTCCGCGCGAACGATTGTGGCAAACGAGCGAGCCGACGGGTCGGCAACCGTGGCGGTCTCGAAGCGGCGGAAGCAAGAGTTTGGTTTGGTGCCGGGTGAGGGATTTGAACCCCCGACCTTCGGTTTACAAAACCGCTGCACTACCACTGTGCTAACCCGGCAAGTTATTGTTATCACTTCTCTTTATACCCAGCTTTCGGACCGAAAGCAGGGCGCTTCTGTTGGGTGTGTTCTATTTCTGTTCCAGCCAGCAGGGAAACTGCCGTTGGCCAGCGGCCCGGGCAGTGACGATCGTGTACCACGACCGAACGGCAGGGGCATCATTGCCGCGCTGTTGGCATTCGAATCAGGCATCGGTCGTCAGTCGCCGCGCGAGGTAACGCGCAAAGTCATAGTTCGGCCGTTCCAGGTAACTCAGATGGCCCGACCTCGCCAATGGCGCGTGGGCGCCGCGGAACACCGCCTCCACGCCCCGCCGATCCTCCGCATTGACCTCGTCCAGCAGCGTCTTCAGCGTGGCGATATACTCCAGACCGCGCGGATCGCGGATGAACTCGGGCGCCAGCCCGCCGCCGAACACGATATGCACCTGGCCGACGCCGCGGGGCGCCAGGATCAGATACCAGAAATAGCCGGGCGTCAGCGAAATCAGGTGCGTCGGATAGATCGCCAGCAGCGCCGTCGTCCGGCGCCAGTCTCCCTCGAGCGACGTGTTCTCGGGGTGAGCATTGCCAATCGGCAGCGAGGCGTCCTTGGTGATCCAGTGATAATTGAACGTATCGAAGCCCGGAGGACATTCCATTTCCTCCATCTTCGACGCCGGCCCCACCGTCGCCCGATGCAGCGTTGGCAGGTGGTAGCTCTCCATGAAGTTCTCGGCCAGGATCTTCCAGTTCGTGTTCCAGACATGCTCCTCGCGAAAGGTCTCGACATAGCCCTCCAGCCGGTAGCGCCCGATCAGTCCGGTCAGCGATGCCAGCCGTTCGGCGACGGGCGCGATGTCGGGGTTGAGAGTGACATAGATCCAGCCCAGCCAGACCTCGGTCCGCAGCTCCGGCAGACGATAGTCGTCCTTGCAGAACCCGCTCGTGCGCTCCATGTGCGGCGCCGCGAGCAGCGCCCCGTCCAGGCCGTAGCTCCAGGCATGGTACGGACAGACGATCGCCGACGTCCGGCCGCGTCCTTCCAGCAGCACCGACATCCGATGCAGACAGACATTGGAGAAGGCGCGCACCGTTCCGGTCCGATCGCGCAGCACCATGATCGGCTGGCCGGCGATCTCGTAGGTCAGGTACGCGCCCGGTTCGGCGATCGAGCTCGCCCTGCCGACGCAGATCCACTCCTTGCGGAACAGGCGCTGGTGTTCGACCGCCAGCACGTCGGCTGACGTATAAATATCGGGCGGCATGGCGCGCGCATCAGTGAACGGGCGTGCGGCGGTCTCGTTCAGCGCTTGCAGTGTCGAGCCCGCCTGCGCTGTCATGGCAAGGCGCGTTCCCAGCCCGACAATACCGTCGTCCATCGGTCCCACTCCACCGTGCCTACGATAGGCGGTCTGGATCGTAGCCAAGGCCGGCGGGCGTTGAAAGCCGGCCCTGCGCGATTGTGGCTGTTCAGCGCCGGCTCCGATCTGGCAGGATGCCGCGTGGAGACGATGATTCGGGAATGGTCGATGGCGCAACTTGAAAAACTTCGCTCGCTGTTGGACGCACGCGAGCCGGCGCATTCGCTGCCGCAGGGCTTCTACGCCGACCCCGACGTGTTCGAGTTCGATCTTGCGGTCATTTACGGCCAGAACTGGATTATGGCCGGCTTCGAAGTGGAGCTTCCGGAGATCGGCTCGTACCTCGCCTTGCCGATTGGGCGATCGCCCGTCGTGATCGTGCGCGGGCACGACGGCGTGCTGCGCGGATTCCACAACACGTGCCGGCATCGCGGCGCGCAGGTCTGCGAGACCGGTCACGGCCACAAATCCTGGCTGACCTGCCCCTATCACCAATGGTCGTATGGCCTCGATGGCCGCCTGTCGAACGCCCCCCGCATGCCGGCAACGCTCGATCTTGCGCAACATGGCCTGCGACCGGTGCACGTCGAGACCGTCTCCGGTGCCATCTATGTCTGTCTTGCGGAGCAGCCGCCGTTGTTCGGCGAGTTTCGCGACAGTATCGCACCGCTGCTGGCACCGCATGATCTGGCCAACGCCAGGCTGGTGTTCGAGAGCACGCTGGTGGAGCGCGCCAACTGGAAGCTGGTCATGGAGAATGCGCGCGAGTGCTATCATTGCAGCGCCCGCCACCCCGAACTCGCCGTGACGTTTCCGGTGCGTGGCCGCCGCTCCGTGCAGTTTGCCGATGTCGAGCGCTTCGAACGCTTCAAGGCGCGCATGTCGCAGGTTGGCCTCCCGGTCGGTCCGGCCGACGGCGCGTGGTGGCAGGCCATGCGCTTTCCGCTCAACGACGGCGCGATCACGCTTTCGATGGATGGCCAGCCAGCCTGCAGCAAATTGATGTGCGACGTGGCAGGCGGCGACATCGGCACCATGCGCTGGGCGCTGGAGCCGCACTGCTTTGTTCACGCCACCAGCGACGTGGTGTTCATGTTCAGCGCCATGCCGACCGGGCCGCAGGAAACCGTCGTCACCTCCAAGTGGCTGGTGCACAAGGACGCGGTCGAGGGCGTGGACTACGACCTGGAGCGCCTGACCGAGCTCTGGACCACGACCAACCTGCAGGATCGCGACCTGTGCGAGAACAATCAGCGCGGGATCAACTCGCTTGGCTACCTGCCAGGCCCGTACAGTGAGGAAGCCGAGATGCTGGTGATGCGCTTCGTCGATTGGTACTGCGGCGAGGTGCGCAGACATCTGGATCGGTCGGAACGGCTGGATCGTCGTTCGACCCGACCGCGTCTGGCAGCCGCCGGCGATTAGTGCCGGCTCGATGTCGGACTTTCGCGATCCCAAGTCCGTCGCCGGCAAGCGGCTTCCGGTCGCGGAGACCACCCAGCTACTGGTGATTGGCGCCGGCCCGGCCGGCATGGCCGCCGCCGCCGAAGCAGCGAAACACGGGATCAAGGTCGTGCTTGCCGACGAAAACCCGGTCCCGGTCGCGGCGATGGGCGATGATATCCCATTGCATTTCGGCCAGCGCTACGGTGCGGCGGCGCGCAATCGCACCGCCATGCTGGAGGCCCTGATCGCGCGCGATCCGGCGATCGCCGCGTTGTTCGACGCGGGGGTCGATGTGCGGCTCGGCACATCGGTGTGGGGCCTCTACGCCAACGGCCCCAGCGTCGGCTGGCTGCCCGGTCCCGTCGCAGGACTGCACGACGGCGAACGCAGTTTTATGCTCGGCTGCGAGCGGGTGATCGTGGCGGCGGGACGACGCGATATGGGCCTCGCGTTTCCTGGTTGGGAGCTGCCAGGCGTGCTTGGCATCACCGCGGCGGAGCGCCTGTTGCTTCGCTACGACGTTCTGGATGCGCGGCGTGTCGTCGTACTCGGCACTTCGACCGAGGCTCTGGTTGCTGCGCGTTCGTTGCGCGCCGGCGGGATCAAAGTCGCGGCCTTGGTAGAGGTCGCCCGCGAGCCGGTTGGGCCAACGGAACTTCTGCGCGAGTTGGCGGACATCCCGATACTTTGCGGCCATCGGGTCCGGCGTGCGGAGGGCGGCGCCAACGGCGTCGAGGCGATCGTCGTCGCGCCCGAGCATGGTCAGGAGCAGCGCATTGCCTGCGATGCCATCCTGCTCGGTGTCGGTGTCGTGCCGGTGATCGAACTGCTCGATGCGCTCGGCTGTCAAATTTCGTACCTGCCGGAGCGCGGCGGTCATGTGCCGCTGCTCGATGGCGCGCAACGAACGTCGGTGGCCGGAATCTATGCGATCGGCGACTGCGTTGGCATCTCGCCCGCGAAGACGCTCGATCCCGATATAGCCCGAACGGAAGGCCGCCGCGCCGCGATGGACGTCGCTGCATCGCTTGGCGTCGCGGTCGAACTGCCGGTCGAGCCGCAGGCATTCCAGCCGGCGAGCTACGATCTCGATGCTTACCGGCTCGATTGGGTGCGCGCGACTGTCATCGATGCCTCCGGCGAGCCGTACGTATGCCAGTGCGAGGAGATCACGGCACGCGAGATTCTGGAACTTCGCCCACCGCGTTATCTCGCCTGGCCCGACGACCGTCGCAATACGCGAACGCTGCGGCAGTTGCTGGGTGAACCCCCACCGAATCCGGACCAGGTCAAACGTCTGACCCGGGCCGGCATGGGCGTGTGCCAAGGCCGCCGCTGCCGTGAACAGGTCGCTGCCTTGCTGGCACTCGGCGCCGGCGTCGAGCTGCGCCACATCCCGCTCGCCTCGCATCGCGCGCCGGTGCGGCCGATCCCGCTGCGGATCGCCGCCGAGACGCAGGAAGCAGCGGAGATGACCGAACATTGGGACACCTGGTTCGGTATGCCGCCGCAATACGTGCCGCATTGGGCGGCACCGGAATTCTATACCGTCGCCGGGCGAGTGACAGACGACAAGGCGCCCGACGTCGAATGACGGAACGTGGCGCCTCGGTGATCATCGTCGGCGGCGGAGCCACCGGGCTTTCCGCCGGATGGTGGCTCGCGCGCGACGGCGTCGATGTGCTGGTGATCGACAAGGGGATCGTCGGCTGGGAAGCATCCGGCCGTAACGGCGGCGGTTGCACGCATCCGTTCAGCCCGTTGTTCCACGAAGAGCAGCGACTGTGGCCGATGATGGACGAACTGCTCGGCTATCCGACCGAGTTCCGCGCGCAGCGCATCCGCCTCGCGTTGGACGAGCAGCAGATGCGGCGCTACGGCCAGGCGCGGCAGCACGCCGTGCGGCAGGGTTTCGTATCGGAACAGCTCGACGCACAACAGGTGCGCGCGCTGGTTCCGTTCGCCGGCGACAACGTCGTTGGCGGTTACCTGCATCGTTTCGGCGGCCACGCCAATCCGCAGCGCACGGTGCAGGCGTACGCGTGGGGGATGCAGGACCATGGCGGACGGTTGCTGCAGCACACCACCGTGCTGGGGTTCTCTACCGCGGGCGGCAAGGTGACCGAGGTGCGCACCGATCGCGGCGACTTCGGCTGTGACACGCTGGTGGTTGCCGCCGGACCGCAGATCAACCATCTGGCAGCCTCGCTTGGCGTGCATGTGCCGATGGTCGCGGCGCGGGCCGAGATGATCGTCACCGAACCTCTGCCGCTGATGCCGATCGGCGGCGTGGACGGCAACGGCCTGTATGGACGGCAGACGCTGCGCGGCAATCTCGCCTATGGCGGCGGGCCGCACGAATGGCTGGAGATCGACGACAACACGGTGCCGCACCGCTCGAGCACGCCGCTGATGCGCAACATCGCCGCGCGCGTGGCCGAACTGTTCGCGCGGGCCGCGCATGCGCGAGTGATCAGAAGCTGGGCCGGCATCATCGAGAACACGCCGGACGGTCGTCCGGTGATCGAGCGCATGGCGTCACCGGACAATCTGGTGATCGCGACGCTGTCCAGCATCGGCTTCGGCCTGTCGCCTGCCACCGGTCATGCGGTGCGCGATCTGGTGGTTGACGGCGTCTGCGGATTCGCCGATCTGGCCAGTCTGAGACTGTCGCGTTTCGATCGGCTGGAGCCCGACTGGATCGATCTGCAAGGCTGGCGGCCGCCGTCGCGGCAGGTTGCGTCGTAGCGCTTTGCTCGCAAGCGAGATTGCAAGGGGGAAGCAACGATGACTTCGTATGCAGCGGCGCTGAGCGAGTTTTACAATGGTGAAGTGTACGGGGAGACGCTGTTTTCCGCACTTGCAGGGTCGGCGCGGAATGCAGACGAGCGTCTCAAATGGAGCGTGCTTCTCCAGTTGGAAACCGAGACCAAAGCCTGGTTGCGCGCGCCCATGGTCGCGCACGGCGTGAGCATCGAGGAGCGAACCGAGGACCGCGACAAGGGTCTCGCCAGGGCGCGTGAGCGCGCGTCGCTGCCGTGGTCGCAGGCGATGCAATCCATGTACAATGGCCTGAGCGGACATTACGTGCCGCTTTACCAAAGCTTCGCCGATGCTGCTCGCGCTCGGGGCGAGGCTGAGGAGGAGGCTGTCTGTCTGTACATGGTCGAGCACGAAAAAGCCCTGGTCGAATTCATCCGGCGGGACCTGGCAGGCGAAAGCCTGGCTCAATCGCTCGAGCCGGTGCAGATCATGCTCAAATACCCAATCGGGCTTCCACGGATCGCTGGCGCTTAGCGACGACGCCTGCCGTCAGGCCCGCTCCCACAGTCGCCTGGCCATGATCCCCACCTTGGCCTCGATCGCGGCGGCGGCGTCCAGACAGACGTCTTCGCGGTAGCGCGATCCAATAATCTGCACACCGACGGGAGTACCATCCACCAGGCCGATCGGAACGACGGCCGCCGGCAGGCCGAGGACGTTGATCGATGACATGAACCGCAGGTCGTTCCAGAACAGCGAACGAACCCGCGCATCGCCGCCGAGATCGGCATCGGCCGCGGGCGTCCGCTTCACCGAGAGCGGCGTCAGGATCACCGGATACGATTCGAGGAAGGCGAGCCAGTTGCGCAATACGCGGGAACGGTAGGCGATGGCTTCCATGTAGCCGCGCCGGTCGAGGATCGTCGCCATCTTCAAAAAGCCGTCGAGCGTTCGCGAGAAGTCGGCGCTGCCATGTTCGCGCATCTGCGCCTCCTGCAGCACCGAAAGCTCGGTCATGATGAGGTCGCACCAGAGTTTCCAGGTGCCCGCGAGGTCGGGTAATTCTGTTTCTATGACGTCGTAACCGGCGTTGGCGAGATGGTCGGCGGCGGTGCGCAGCAGTGCAACAACCTCTTTGTCGGTCTCCATGTCGTCCGGGATGCGGGCCAGCGCGACCTTGATCGGCGTTGCCAGCGGTGGCCCTTCGAGCGGCGCGGGCACCCACCAGGGATCGCGCATGTCGCGCTGGCTCATGACCTCGAGCCCCAGGCGTACGTCGCGTACTTCGCGGGCCAGCGGCCCCTGTGCGGACATGAACTGCGCCATCAACGGGCGCTCGGCTGGCGCACTCGGGTTGAATGCGGGAATGCGTCCCTGCGTCGGCTTGATCGTGGCGATGCCGTTGCAGTAGGCGGGCCAGCGCAGCGAGCCACCGATGTCGTTGCCATGCGCGATGGCGCCGATGCCCGCCGCCATCGATGCGCCCGCGCCGCCCGACGATCCGCCGCAGGTGATCGCGCTGTCCCAGGGGTTCCTGGTCAACCCGTGCAGCTTGTTGTCGGTGAACCCGCGCATCGAGAACTCGGGCGTATTGGTCATCCCGATGATGATCGCGCCGGCCTTCCTCAGGTTGGCTGTCACCGGCGAGTCTGCCGGCGCGATATTATCCTTGAAGGCTACGACACCGTTCGAATTGGCCTGACCTTCGACGTCGATGTTGATCTTGATGGTGACGGGCACGCCGTGAAGCCTGCCCAGTGCTGCGCCTTGCGCTGTTGCCCGGTCGGCGGCGCGTGCCGCTTCCGTCGCCTGTGCGCTGAGATCGACCACGACGGCGTTGAGCGCGGGATTGGCGGTGTGCATCCGGTCGATGTGGGCCTGTACGACCTCCTCCGAGGACACGCGTCCGTCGCGAATCGCGCCTGCCGTGTCCATGGCCGACCATTGCCAGATCGGAGCTGCCATCGTCCGGTCCCCCATCACCCGGGAAAAAGCCTACGCGCGCAGCAACCAGGTGAACAGCTGACGGTGGCCTACCCGGTGTTCCTGAGCTCATGAAGTGTGATTTCAGGCGGGCAGTTGAAGCGGACCGGAACGCCGCACGATCCGGCGCCGACCGACGTGTATCCCGCCATTGCGCGGTGCTTCCATGGTCCTCTGCCCATCCTCCGCGGGAGCACCGATGAGAGCACGACCGGTATCCCGCCTGGCAGGCAGATCTGTCCGCCATGCGTGTGCCCGGCCAGCAACAGATCGAACCCGGCATGGGCGGCGTGCTTATAGGTTTCCGGCGTATGGGATAGCAGGATCGAGAACGCGTCATGGGGCATTTCCGCGGCGGCCTTCTCGATATTGTCGACGCGATAGAAATGCGCATCGTCGATGCCGGAAAGGAAGAGCTGACGGCCGTCGCGCTCGATCACGACATGCTCGTTCAACAGCATCCTGATCCCCATCCGTTCGAGATCAGGCACCATCAGGATCGTGTCGTGATTGCCAAGCACGCCGTAGATGTCGCCGTTGAGAACGCCCCGAAGGCGCCGCATATCGTCGAGACAGGGCTGAAACGGCCCGTAGGTCAGTCCGCGGTAGTCGCCAGTCATGACGCAAAGATCGTAGTGCAGGCCATCGACCAGCCGCGCGACTTCGGCCATCGCGCCTGCGCTCATGTCAGAGTGCAGGTCGCTGAGGTGCAGGATGGTGAACCCGTCGAATTGAGCCGGTAGCCGTTCCGAGATCACCTGGTTGGTTCGCAGCCTGACGCGGGCGGCGTTGGCGCGTCCGCGCCAGTAGGTCCCCGACAGGCGAAGGATCATTCCGATGATGGCGTGGGATACCGGCAGGTTCTCGACATGGAATAAGGTCAATCCTTGCCCGAAGGCCTGCGCTTCATGGTCCTTCTCGATGCCCAACCGCTGACGGGCATGGATCCGTCCCAGACGACTTTCCAGGGCGCGATCGATCTCATCGGCACTCAGAAAATTTTCTGCATCCACGCCGGACTCCATATGGCGGCTCATCCGACCTGCTGCGGCACAACCTCAATCGGTTTCGCGGCGGCCTGCATGCGGGCCAGATCGGCCAGCGGGATGTGGCAGGCGATGCGATGACCGTCCTGCGCCATCTGCTCCGGCGGAGGCTTGGTCTCGCACATCGCACCCAGCTTCCGCGGGCAACGGGTGTGAAATGGGCAGCCGGACGGCGGCGACAGCGCGCTGGGCAGCTCGCCGGACAGCACGATCCGGTGCTGCTGCCGCGCGTCGATCGTCGGGGCGGCCGAGATCAGAGCCTCGGTATAGGGATGATACGGCGGTTCGAACACGTGCTCTGCTGCGCCGACTTCCATCACCTGGCCCAGATACATCACCACCACGCGGTCGGCGATGTAGCGTACAAACCCGAGGTCATGACTGATGATGATCAACGTCGTCTGCTGCGTGCGTTGAATATCCAGCAACAGCTCGGTGATGGCCGCCTGCACCGACACGTCTAGCGCGGATACCGGTTCGTCGGCGACGACCAGCTTCGGTGCGCCCGCCAGTGCGCGCGCGATGCCGACACGTTGCTTCTGTCCGCCGGACAACTGGCTCGGCCGGCGGCCGGCATAGGAAGCGGGCAGACGGGTCATGCTCAAGAGGCTGCGCACCCTGGCCAACACGCTCGTGCGATCGCGCGCGACGCCAAGCCGCCGTACCGCACGCGCAATCTGCGTTCCGACGGCATAACTCGGGTTCAGCGTCTCATCCGGGTTCTGGAATACCATTTGCAAATCGCGCAACAGCGCGGCCGGGCGCCTGTCCAGTGGAAGCTGGGCGAGATCGACGGTCTCGAACCACAGCCTGCCGCCACTTGCGGCCGCCAGCCCCATGAGGACATTGGCGAAGGTGGACTTGCCGCAGCCTGATTCGCCGACGATGGCCAACGTCTGTCCGCGCGCCGCCTGGAAGGTCAATCCCTGGTTCGCGCGCACCACATGTCCGCGCGCCGGTCCCCGCAGCGCGTAGAACTTGTCGAGGCCTACGGCCGCAACCATCGGCTCGTCGTGCGGATCGACCACGCTCGCAACGTTCCCCAACATCGGCAGCGGTACGATCGTCGCGGAGCGTGCACACCGAACGGCGGACGCGGGATCAATCGCCTCTAGCAATATCGTGGCCTGATCGCAGATGCGGCGGCTGAAATGTTCGCAGCGCGGACCGAACCGGCAGCCTGTCGGACGCTCGCCGGGCGCGGAGACCTGGCCTGGTATCGGCACCAGGCGTTGCGCGGCGCGCGGCAGATCCGGTCGCGGAATGCAGCGCACGAGTCCCGTGGTGTAGGGATGACGCGGCTGCGCGAACATCCGCTGTACCTCGCCGGTTTCGACTATCTCGCCGGCATACATCACCGCGGCGCGGTCGCAGATCTGTCCGACAAGGCCGAGATTGTGCGAGATGAACAGCATCGCCGTATTGTGCGTCCGGCGCAGCGTCGCCAGCAGATCGACGATGCCCGCCTCGATGGTGACATCGAGCGACGTGGTCGGTTCGTCCAGCAGCAGCAGGCGCGGCTGGGGCAGCAGCGCCATCGCGATCACCGCGCGCTGCTGCTGTCCACCGGAAAGCTGATGCGGATAGGCGGCCATGATCCGCTCCGGATCGGGCACCTGCATCTCGGCGAGCATGCCGCATGCCGCAAGCGCAGCCTGTTGTCGTGACAGGCCACGATGCGTAACGGCGACCTCGGCGAGCTGTGCGCCGACGCGGATGCTTGGGTTCAACGCCGACATCGCTTCCTGATAGACGATGCCGATGCCAGGGCCGCGAATCCGCCGCAGCTCCTGTTGCGTCAGAGCAGCGATGTCCTGTCCGGCAAAGCGGACGATGCCACCGGCGAGCCGGCCATTGCGGCCGAAGTAGCCGAGGCTTGCCATGCCGAGGGTCGACTTGCCGCAACCTGATTCTCCGACGAGGCCGAAGGCCTCGCCCTCATGAATGCTGAGCGAGACGCCGGTGACCGCGGGCACCATGCCGGCGCGCGTGCGATACGACACCGAGACGTCGTTCATCTCGAGCAGGGGTGCCTGCGCCAGCATCAGTCGCGCGTCACGAGTTCGCGCAGCCCGTCGGCGAGCAGGTTCAGTCCCAGCACCAGCGAGGACACGGCGATGCAGGGAAACAGCACCATGTGCGGAAACACCAACGCGAACTTCCGCGTCTCGTTCACCATGCCGCCCCAGTCCGGATCGGGCGGCGGCAGGCCCAGACCGAGAAAGCCGAGTGTTCCGATTGTGATCACGACATAGCCGAGACGCAGACAGGCATCGACGATCAGCGGGCCCGAGGCGTTGGGCAGGATCTCGATGAACATGATGCGCCATGCCGGCTCGCCGCGTAGCTGTGCCGCGGCAACGAAGGCGCGCCCGCGCAGCGCCAGCACCAGGCCGCGGGTCAGCCGCATGATCGCGGGGCTGGACGCGAGCGTCACCGCCAGAACGATGTTCAGCCCGGAGGCGCCGAACTTCGACACGATGATGATGTAGAGAACCAGCGCCGGGAACGCGAGCACCAGATCGGACAGTCGCGACAACAGCGCGTCCACCCAGCCGCGCTTGTAGCCGGCCAGCAGACCGCCGGTTACACCCACCGCGAACGCAAGTGCCGTCGCCAGCGGCGCATAGACCAGCACCGTGCGGGTTCCCCAGATCACGCGCGACAGGATGTCGCGGCCGAGATGATCGGTGCCGAACCAGAACACGCCGCCGTTGGGCGCCAGTGCCCCGGGCAAAGCCATGGGCCGGATCGTCTGATTGGGTGGGAACGGCGAAATCCAGGGCGCCGCGATGGCGATGCAGATCCAGAACGCCAGGATCGCGCAGCCGAGTACCGCCACCTTGCTTTGACCGATGCCGCGAAGCCAACCGAAGCTCCGCGCCGGCGGGACCTCGGCAACCTCGATGCCGATATCGCTCATGCCGGCCGCAATCTTGGATTGAGCGCGAGATAGCCGAGGTCGGACAGCGTCTGCGTGATCGTGGCGATCGCGACAGTGATCATGGTGCAGGCTTCGAGCAGGTACAGGTCTTTGCCCAACGACGCTTCCAGGATCAGCGAACCGAACCCTTTGAACGCGAAGAAATACTCCACGACGATGACGCCGGCGATTAGCCAGTTCACGTGTAGCATCAGCAAGGTGAATGGTGCGATCAGCGCGTTGCGCAGCGCATGGCGCAGTATGACGTGGCGATACGGCAAGCCACGCAGCACCGCCGCACGGATATACCCCGTGTTCATCACCTCGACCATCGCCGCCCGGGTGATGCGCGCGATGTAGCCGAAGTCGTACAGCACCAGCGCGAGCACCGGCATCACCAACTGTTTGTAGGAGAACCCATCCAGCATGGTGCTGGTGCCGGGCAGCCAGTGCAGGCTGAACACGAAGATCGCGGAAATCAGCACAGTGCTGGCGAATGGCGGGATCGAGGTGGTGATGATGCAGACCGCCGAGACGGCGCGGTCCACCCAGGATCCCTCCTTCATACCGGTCAGCACGCCCATCCCGAGTGACAGCGGGATCAGGAACACGAAGAACCAGAAACCGAGGATGGCGGTGTTCTCCAGCCGCACCCAGACGATGCTGGCGACCGGTACCATGAACATCCGCGACTGGCCCCATTGGCCGATCAGGAAATGGCCGAGCCAGTCGAAATAGCGGATCAGCGCCGGCCGGTCGTAGCCGTTGGCGACCAGCCAGAGATGGCGCTGCTCGGGCGTGGAATAGGGGCCGAGCTCGCTCAGCGCGACGTCGCCGGGCAACAGTTCGAACAGCAGGAACAGCAGCAACGATGCGGCCAACATGGTGGCCAGCATCCAGACCAGCCGCGGGAGCACCTGTCGCGCCACAGCGTGCGTCCCGCGTCGATCAGGCTGGCTCGACTGCCAGTTCGTCGAGGAAGATGTAGCCGGTCGGGTGCATGCTGAAACCCTTGACCTTCTTGTCGAACGCCGCCTGCACGATCAGCCAGAGCGGCTGCACGATCGGGCCATCGTCCTGGAGAATCTGCTCTAGTTTCGCCATCACCACCCGGCGCTTGTCGACTTCGAGGAGTCCTTCAGCCTGGGTCAGCAGCTTGTCGAACTCCGGGTTGGCATAGCTCGAACTCGTTCCACGGCACACCGGAGCGATACGCAAGACCAAGCACCATGACGCCGAGCGGCCGATGGGTCCATGCGGTGTAGCCGAACGGCACCTTGTCCCAGATGCCCCAGAAACTCGCCGATGGCATCAGATTGATCTTCACATCGATGCCGGCGTCCTTCCACATCTCCTTCATGACCGTGACCGACGCGGCCTCCCAGGCCGGCTCGCTCTTGCAGGCAATCTCGAGCGCCAGGCCGTTCGGGTAACCCGCCTCCGCGAGCAACTGCTTCGCCTTGGCGATATCCTGTCTCGCCATCGGCAGCTTGGCGTATTCGGGATGCAGCGGCGCCACATGGTGGTGCTCACCAACCGCGGCACTGCCGCGGAACACGATGTCGATCACCTTCTGCTGGTCGATGGCAAGTTTGAGCGCCTGCCGCACGCGCACATCGTTGAACGGCTTCTGATCGTACTTGCCGCGCACCACGGCGGTCTGCGCGGTGGAGACCGGATGGATCACCACCTCCAGCAGCGACTTGATCGCGTCGAGCTCGGAGACGTCGACATTCGCGATGCCGTCCACCTGCCGCGACGCGAGCGCGGCGATCTTGGCGCCGCTGTCGTCACCCAGGTCGATGAACTCGACTTCGTCCAGATGGGTGGGCGGACCCCAGTAGTTCGCGCTCGCCTTGAGGATCGCGTTCTGGCCGACATTGTAGGCGGTGAGTGCGAATGGCCCGGTACCGTTCATGCCCACCTTGAACGCCGCGTTCTCGGCCGGGTCGAGCATGAAGAAGGGATAGTGGAACAGGTGTTCGGGCACCGCGAGCTGAGCTTCCTTGCAGTTCAGGCGGAATGTCTTGTCGTTGACTTTCTCGATCGCGTTCTCGCTCCACAGCCGCACCGACTTGACCGGCTTGCCGTCCTTGGTTTCGCCGGTGTCGTACTGTTCGAGCATATAGCCCTTCATCAACCCGAGCACCGAGGAGCCGGTCTTCGGATCCAGCACGCGCCGGATGTTCCAGATCGCATCGTCCGCCGTGAAGGCTCGTCCGGACCGCCACTTCGCCTCCTGCCGGATCGTCAGGGTCCAGGTCTTCAGATCCTCGCTCGCCTCCCACTTCTCCAGCAGCTCCGGATGGGTGACGTTGTTCTGATCGGTGCGCGTGAGGTACTGGACCGTGTTGCGCAGCACGTTGCTGGGCTCGACCCAGGAGATGGTTTGCGGGTCCTTGACCTCCTGCACGCGCATGCCGATGCGGATCTTGCCGCCTTTCGGCAGGGTGGTCTGCGCACGCGCCGGCAACGGCAGACCGGCCATCGCGTAGGCGGCGCCGGCCGCGATCCCAAGCAGCGTTGCGGTCCGCAGAAACTCGCGCCGTTCGATGCTGCCACGCCGCAATTCATCGCGAAGCCTGGGTAGATAGGGATGCTCGTGCGGGGTTTTCATCCTGTGCAGCCTCCATCCTGTTGAACCTACGGCGGCGATCGTGATCGGCGGATGGCGCAAGTGCCTCCCGACAATCATTATAGAATTAGCCGAGGCGTTCCGGATAGCAGCGTTTTGCTGTCCGGCCCCCGCAGGCGGCGACCGCATACGAAGCCGCGACTTTGCCCCGCCTGTCACTTTGCCATAGGATCGAACTTGCCGCCCGGGCTGGCAACGGCGGACGGCATAGAAACCAAGGGAGGGCAAGATGTCGGAGACGATTCACATTCATCCATCCGTGGATCAAGGCGTAAAGCCTGGCGCCGCGAATTTTGCCGGCGGGACGCTGGCGTGCAAATGCGCGCAGGCGCCGGTGAAGGTCGCCATCAAGGGGCAGGTGGCCTATGACCATGCGTGCGGGTGCACCAAGTGCTGGAAGCCGGCCGGAGCGACCTTCTCCGTCGTGGCGGTGGTACCGCGCGCCAATCTGAGTGTGGCGGAGAATGCCGACAAGCTGGCCATCGTGGACCCGAGCGCGGCGATCCAGCGCTACGCCTGCAAGGGCTGCGGCGTTCACATGTACGGTCGGATCGAGAATACCAAGCACCCATTCTACGGCTTCGATTTCGTGCATCCCGAGCTGTTCCAGGAGCAGGGGTGGGCGCCGCCGGAATTCGCGGCCTTCGTATCCTCGGTGATCGAATCCGGTGTCAGTCCGGACCGGATGGCCGGCATCCGCGGCCGGCTGAAGCAGCTTGGCCTCGAGCCGTACGACGCCCTGTCGCCGCCGCTGATGGACGCCATCGCCACCCACATCGCCAAGGCCTCCGGCGCGCTGCCGGCCTGAGTTCCGGCCAGCACTGATGCGGGGACGGATCGACAGGTTGCGACGCGCCCGATAGCTTCGTTTGGACAATGCAAGGGAGGACCGCCATGTTCGGCTATCGCTCGGCGGGGTTTGTGGTTGCCGCAATGCTCGCCCTGGCTGCGCCCGCCGGCGCCCAGGAACAACGCGCCGAAGTGATCCATTGGTGGACCTCCGGTGGTGAGTTGGCCGCCGTGAAGGTGTTTGCCGATCAGTTCCAGGCGGCCGGTGGCACCTGGGTGGACACTGCGATCGCCGGCGGCGCCAACGCGCGTACGGCGGCGATCAATCGTACCGTCGGCGGCAATCCTCCCGCCGCGATGCAGCTCAACACCGGCAAGCAATTCGACGACCTGGTGGAGAACGACCTGCTCGCCAACGTTGACGCCCAGGCCACGGCACAGAACTGGAAGGCGATACTGCCGCCGTCATTCCTCGAGGCGGTCACGCGCAACGGCCACGAGTATGCGGTGCCGGTGAACATCCATGGCCAGAACTGGTTGTTCTACTCCAACGACGCACTGGCGAAGGCGGGCACGCAGCCGCCCACCAACTGGGACGATCTGTTCCCCGCGCTCGACAAGCTGAAGGCGGCCGGGCTGATCCCGCTGGCGTTCAGTGGCCAGCAGAACTGGGAACGCAACCTGTTCAACAATGTGCTGGTAGGACGCGGCGGACACGATCTCTTTGTCGCCTTCTGGGGCAAACGCGACGTTGCTGTGGTGAAGGGCCCGGAGTTTCGCAACATCGCCGAAACGTTCAAGCGGCTGCGCGGCTATGTTGATCCCGGCAGCCCAGGACGCAACTGGAACGATGCGACCAACCTCGTGATCCAGGGCAAGGCCGGCATGCAGTTCATGGGCGACTGGGCGAAAGGCGAGTTCACCGCGGCAGGTCAGACACCCGGCAAGGAATATGGCTGCACCGTACTCGGCGATCACGGCATCGCCTACGTCATGGGCGGTGACGTATTCGTCTTCCCGCAGTTGAAGGATGCCAGCCAGGCGAAAGCGCAACAGTTGCTCGCGCGGGTTCTGCTGGAGCCGGACACCCAGATCAAGTTCGCTCAGAAGAAGGGCTCGATCCCGGTCCGGCTCGATATCGATACCAGCTCGCTCGATGCCTGTGCGCGCAAGGCGTCCGGGTGGATCCACGACGCGAATGCCCAGGTCCCGGCCAACGAGATGCTGTCGCCACCAGCGCTCACCGGCGCCGTCCAGGACCTGATCTCGCAATACTGGAACGACCCGAGCGTGACGACCGATGCATTCATCACCAAGGTCGCGAACACGCTGACGCAGCAGTTCTGAACCGAAGGGCCGAATGCGCATCGGCTCACGCCTGTCCACGCACCTGGCACTTGCGCCGGCGCTGTTGATCGCCCTGGTGGCCTATTGCGGCGCGATGGGGTGGACGATCTGGATCTCGTTCACCAACTCGCGGATGCTGCCGAGCTCGGTGTTCGTCGGACTGCGGCAATACACCAGTCTGCTCGCCAATGAACGGTGGCAGGTCTCGGTGCAGAACATCGCGATCTTCGGCGTGCTGTTCATCGCGATGGCACTGGCGCTGGGGTTCGTGCTGGCGGCACTGATCGATCAGCGCGTGCGCGCCGAGGGCCTGCTGCGCTCGGTGTTTCTGTATCCGTTCTCGATGTCGTTCATCGTCACCGGACTCGCCTGGCGGTGGCTGCTCAACCCCACTTTGGGCATCGAAAAGGTCGGTCATGACCTTGGGCTGGCCTGGTTCCGCTTCGACTGGCTGGTGCGGCCGGAGCGCGTGATCTACACGCTGGTGTTCGCCGCGGTTTGGCATGCCGCCGGCCTGGTGATGGCGATCATGCTGGCCGGGCTGCGCGGCGTCGATCCCGAAATCTGGAAAGCGGTACGAGTGGACGGCATCCCGGCCTGGCGTGCCTATCTGTTCATCGTCGTGCCGCTGATGCGCGGCAGTTTCGCCACCGCCGTCATCCTGCTCGCGGTAAGCGTGGCGCGGCTCTACGACCTGTCGGTGGCGATGACCAACGGCGGGCCCGGCATCGCCTCCGAAGTTCCGGCCAAGTTCGTGATGGACCACCTGTTCGAGCGCGGCAATGTCGGCCTTGCCACCGCCGCCGCGACGACAATGCTGATCACGGTGGTCGCCGTGCTCGCGCCGCTGATGTACTGGCAATACCGACAGCCCGCACGGCGCCCGGTATGAGCGCTTCAGTCCGGGGACCGCACGGCCGTCGCCCATGGAAACTGACGCCGCCGCGCCTTGGCCTCTATGGCTTCCTCATCATCTGCGCGCTGTTCTTCCTGACGCCGCTCTACGTGATGATCGTCACCTCGCTGAAGGACATGCCGGAGATCCGCCAGGCCCACATCCTCGGCCTGCCGACCGCGCCCAGTCTTGCCGCCTGGAGCAAGGCGTGGTTTGCCGCCTGCACCGGCCTTACCTGCAACGGCATCCGGGTCGGCTTCGTCAACTCGCTGCGCATCACGATACCTAGCGTGATCGTCTCGATCATCGTCGGCGCGATCACCGGCTACGCGCTGTCGTTCTGGCGGCCGCGTGGCGCCGTGCTGCTGTTCGGCGTGCTGATTGCCGTCGCCTTCATCCCATATCAGGTGTTCATCTATCCGCTGGTGCGGATCTTCTCTTACCTCGGCATCAACAACTCGATTCCCGGCATCGTCACGATCCACACAATCTTCGGCCTGCCGACGATGACGCTGATCTTCCGCAACCATTTCGCGGCATTGCCCGAGGAGCTGTTCAAGGCGGCCCGCGTCGATGGCGCGGGCTTCTGGCGCATCTTCGGCGTCATCATGCTGCCGATGGCGCTGCCGATCATCGTCGTTGCCGTCATCCTCCAGGTCACCGGCATCTGGAACGACTTTATCTTCGGCCTGGTGTTCGCCGGTCGCGAGAACCTGCCGATGACAGTGCAGCTCAACAACATCGTCAATTCCACCCAGGGCGAGCGCGAATACAATGTCGAGATGGCCGCCACCCTGCTGACCGCGATTGTGCCGCTGGTTGTCTATTTCGTGTCCGGCCGCTGGTTCGTGCGCGGCATCGCCGCCGGCGCCGTGAAGGGTTAGGCGATGGACGTCCAGGGCAACGTTTCGCTCCGCGGCGTCGCCGTCGGCTACGGGCCGATCCGCGTGTTCGATCGTCTGGACCTGGAGGTCGCGCAGTCGGAATTCCTCGTGCTGCTCGGACCGTCCGGCTGCGGCAAGTCCACTTTGCTCAACGCCATCGCCGGGCTGACGGAGATCGATGATGGGGAAATCTGGATCGGCGATCGCAACGTAACCTGGCACGAGCCGAAGGATCGCGGCATCGCAATGGTGTTCCAGTCCTACGCGCTGTATCCGCGCATGAACGTGCGCGCCAACCTGTCGTTCGGCCTGAAGGTGGCGCGCACGCCCCGCGCGGAGATCGAGCGACGCGTGCGCACCGCCGCCGAGATGTTGCAGATCGCCGATCTGCTCGACCGTCGCCCGGCCGAACTTTCGGGTGGCCAGCGCCAGCGGGTCGCGATCGGCCGCGCGCTGGTGCGCGATGCCGGCGTGTTCCTGTTCGATGAACCGCTGTCGAATCTCGATGCCCAGCTTCGCAGTGAACTGCGGGTCGAGATCAAACGCCTGCATCAGCGGCTTGGTGCGACGATGATCTACGTGACCCACGACCAGATCGAGGCACTGACGCTCGCCGACCGCATTGCCGTGATGAAAGACCGCACGTTTCAGCAGATCGGTGCGCCGCAGGAGATCTACCTGCGGCCTGCCAATCGCTTCGTGGCGACCTTCGTGGGGTCGCCGGCGATGAATTTCGTCCCCGGACGCATCGAGCTTGGCACCGGCGGTCCGGTGTTCCAGTCGGCTTCGCTTCGCCTGGGGCTGCCGACCTACCCATTTGTGCAGGCGCCGGTCGATGCGATGCCGTTGGAACTTGGAATCCGGCCGGAACATGTCGTCCTGGCTCCCGACGCCGCCGATGCTCACGAAGTATCCGTGGAGCTGAGCGAACCGATGGGCAGCGATCTGCTCGCCTGGACGCGCCTTGGCGATCTGCCATTGTCGATACGGTTGCCGGCGGAGACCAGGCTGACGCCGGGCGATCGCCTGCGCATTCTATTGCCTGAGCATCGGCTGAATCTGTTCAATGTCGCGAATGGCGCGCGCATATGACTCAAATCCCTGGTGTCGCTGCGCTTCGAACAAGAAACTGCCCCCTGTTGTCATCCCCGCGAAAGCGGGGACCCAGAGCAACCGCAGGGGCCTCGCCCCGGGTTCCCACTTGCGTGGGAATGACGATGGGGACCGTCGGCGACCAGTTTGATCCCGTCAGGGTCGGCCGGCAGGCCGATGCGGAACTCGCAACGACACCAGGGGCCCCGCGCGCGTAAGGAGATGGCCGTGCCGATAGCAGATATTCTGTCGATACAACTCTACACGCTGCGTTTGCTGAACGACCTCGACACGATACTCGACATCGTCGCTGGCGCGGGGTTTCGCAACGTTGAAGGCATCGGCTCGCATCTGGACGATGCGGCGAACGTGAAGGCGAAGCTGGAAACGCGTGGGCTGAAATTCTCGTCCTCGCATGTCAGTCTCGCGGCCCTGCGTGAACGCCCCGATCAGGTGATCGCCGCCTGCAGGCTGCTCGGCTTCGACCAGCTATTCATGCCGGCCGTGCCGCCGGAACAGCGGGACATGGACGCCGCGGGCTGGCGCGCGCTGGGGCGCGAACTCGGTACTCTCGCGACGCATTTCGCCGATGACGGGATACGTCTCGGCTATCACAACCACAACTGGGAGCTGAAGCCGAAGGACGGCGCGAAGACTGCGTTGGAGCTGTTGTTCGCCGCGGCCGAGGGCACTCCGCTGGCGTGGCAGGCGGACGTGGCATGGCTGGTGCGCGGCGGTGCCGCACCGGAGGAATGGCTGCAACGTTATCGCGATCGCCTGGCCTCCGCGCACGTGAAGGACATTGCGCCGGACGGCACAAGGCTGGACGAAGACGGCTGGGCCGATGTCGGCGCCGGCGTGCTGGATTGGCACGCGCTGTGGCGGACCTGTCGCGATTGCGGTGCGCGCTGGATGGTCGTCGAGCATGACAAGCCGTCCGACCCCGCTCGCTGCGCCCGCGCGAGCTTCGCATGGCTGTCGAAATTGCAAGGCTGAATTGCATGGAACCAACGATCATCGGCATCATCGGCTGCGGCAGCATCAGCGATGCCTACCTGCTCGGCGCGGCGCGATCGCGGCTGGTCCGGGTGAAGTCGGTTGCCGACATTCGTGCCGATGCGGCCAAGGCGAAAGCAGCAGAATACTCCGTGCAGGCGGTGCCCGTGGAAAAGTTGCTTGCCGATCCGGACATCGGGATTGTGGTGAACCTGACAGTGCCGGCGGCGCATGCGCCGGTCAGTCTGCAGGTCATCGATGCAGGCAAGCATGTGTATCTGGAGAAGCCGCTGGCAACCCGGTTCGCGGAGGCACAGCCAATGATGCTCGCCGCCACCGCGAAGGGACTGCGCGTCGGCTGCGCGCCTGACACCTTTCTTGGCGGCGCGCATCAGGCCTGCCGCTACGCAATCGATGCAGGCGCAATCGGCGTTCCGGTCGCCGGCGCGGCAACCGTGCTGTCGCATGGCATGGAGCATTGGCACCCAAACCCGGCGTTCTACTATCAGCACGGCGGTGGGCCGATCCACGACATGGGCCCCTACTATGTGACGCAGCTTGTCAACCTGCTTGGTCCGGTGTCACGCGTGGCCGCGCAGGCATCCGCGGCCAGCAGGATGCGCACCATCAGCAGCGAACCCCTTGCCGGCCAGACCTTCGCTGTCGAAGTGCCAACGACAGTGAACGGCGTGCTGTGCTTCGCCAACGGCGCCAACGTGTCGCTCAGTCATTCCTGGGATGTCTGGAAGCACAAGCGCCTGCCGCTCGAGATCTACGGCAGCGAGGGCAGCATGCTGGTACCCGACCCCAACTTTTTCGGCGGCGAGCCGCAGGTCACCCGGCGCGATGGCGACTGGACGCCGCTCGACATCGGCGCACATCCCTACGGCGTGCCCAACCGGGTGACACGAACCGGCGCACACGTCGCCGACCATCGCATCATCGGACTGCTCGATATGGCAGCCGCGATACGCGCCGGTCGGCCGCATCGCGTCAGCGGCGCGTTGGCGCTGCACGTGCTGGAAGTGCTCGATGCGTTCGAACGGTCGTCGCTCGAAGGCCGCCACATCGTCATCGAAACGCCGTGCGATCGGCCGGAGAAGCTGCCGCCTGGGTCCGGCGAGGAGGTGTTCGCATGACAAGTTCGATGCGCGGACCTGGGATTTTCCTTGCCCAGTTCGCCGGCGATGCCGAGCCCTTCAACAGTCTGCGGGGCATGGCAGGCTGGGCCGCCGCACTTGGCTACCAAGGTGTGCAGATTCCATCCTGGGACCGGCGGTTGTTCGATCTCGACCGAGCCGCCGACAGCGACGCGTATTGCGATGAGATCAAGGGCACTCTGGCGGACGCCGGCGTCGCGCTCACCGAGTTGTCGACCCACCTACAGGGCCAGCTCGTCGCGGTGCATCCGGCCTATGACGAAACCTTCGACGGCTTTGCACCGACCGCGGTTCGCGGCAACAGCTCAGCGCGGCAGGCCTGGGCGGTCGATCAACTGATGAAGGCGGCGCGCGCGTCGGCCCGCCTTGGCCTCACGGCGCATGCGACGTTTTCCGGAGCGCTCGCCTGGCCCTATATCTATCCGTGGCCGCAACGTCCGCCCGGGCTGATCGAGACCGCGTTCGACACGTTGGCTTCGCGGTGGCAGCCGATCCTGAATGCCTTCGATGCATCCGGTGTGGACGTTTGCTTCGAGATCCACCCCGGCGAGGATCTGCACGACGGCGCCAGCTTCGAGATGTTCCTGGCGCGCGTCGGCGATCATCCGCGCTGCAAGATCCTGTACGATCCAAGCCACTTCGTGCTGCAGCAGCTCGACTATCTCGGTTTCATCGACCTGTATCACGATCGCATCGGCGCGTTTCACGTGAAGGACGCCGAATTCAATCCGACCGCGCGCCAGGGCGTCTACGGCGGCTATCAGTCCTGGGTGAATCGTGCCGGCCGGTTCCGTTCGCTCGGCGACGGCCAGGTGAATTTTTCCGGCATCTTCTCGAAGCTGGCGCAATACGGGTTTGCCGGCTGGGCGGTGCTCGAGTGGGAATGCGCCATCAAGTCGGCGGAACAGGGCGCGCGCGAAGGTGCACCGTTCATCCGCGACCATATCATCCAGGTGACGGAGAAGGCGTTCGACGATTTCGCTGCCGCCGCCACGGACGACGCAGCCAACCGTCGCTTGCTGGGCCTGGATTGACGCGATGGCCGGGAACGATCGCGTGCGTCTTGGCATGGTCGGTGGCGGGCAGGGGGCCTTCATCGGCGCGGTGCACCGCATCGCCGCACGGCTCGACGATGCCTATGTGCTGGTGTGCGGCGCGCTGTCGTCCGATCCAGCGCGGGCGCATGTTTCCGCCGCCGAGATCGGTCTCGATCCGGTACGGAGCTATGGTTCCTACACCGAGATGTTCGCCGCGGAACGTACGCGCTCCGACCGGATGGAAGCGGTGGCGATCGTGACGCCGAACCACCTGCATTACCCGATCGCGCGCGCAGCGTTGCAATCCGGGTTCCATGTGATCTGCGACAAGCCGCTGGCGACCAGCGTGGCGGAAGCGGATGAACTGGTGCGGCTTGCCGCCGATGCCAACCGCATCTTCGCCGTGACTTATAACTACTCCGGCTATCCGATGGTACGCCAGGCACGCGCCATGGTGGCGCGCGGCGACATCGGCGCACTTCGCATGGTGCAGGTTGAATACGCGCAGGCCTGGCTTGCCGGACCACTGGAAGCCACGGGCCAGAAGCAGGCGGCATGGCGCACCGATCCGACGCGGTCCGGACCGGGCGGTGCCATCGGCGATATCGGCAGCCATGCCTTCCATCTCGCCTGTTTCGTCACCGGTCGCGTGCCGGAACAGATTCTCGCGGACGTTTCGACGTTCGTCGCCGGCCGCGGGGTCGACGACAACGCGCACGTGCTGCTCCGTTTCGCCGATGGCGCGCGCGGTATGGTGTGGGCGAGCCAGGTGGCACACGGCAATGAGAACGCGCTTCGGCTGCGTGTGTATGGCGAAAACGGGGGACTGGATTGGGCGCAGGAAGAACCGGATCGCCTGTGGTTCACGCCATCCGAGCAGCCGCGACGGATGCTCACACGCGGCGGACCCGCGCTGTATCCGGAGGCCACACGGGTCGCTCGCCTGCCCGCCGGCCACCCGGAGGGTTACCTTGAAGGTTTCGCCACCATCTATACCGAGGTGGCGCATGCGATCCGGTCGGCTCGCGACAACGCCGCGGTCGCGCTGGACGTCGCATTTCCCACCGTCATGGATGGTGCGCTCGGGGTTCGCTTCATCGCCGCGAGCGTGCGGTCATCAGCCGAAGGCGCGCGCTGGATCACTGTCCTGTCCGGCCAGTGACATAAGTTTAATCGACATGACAGTGGTTTAATCGCTGCACCGAGGGAACGTTCACCCGACTGCCTGCA
This sequence comes from uncultured Alphaproteobacteria bacterium, assembly GCA_963819855.1. Classification (GTDB taxonomy): domain Bacteria; phylum Pseudomonadota; class Alphaproteobacteria; order Acetobacterales; family Acetobacteraceae; genus JAMXLO01. The sequence goes on along the minus strand of CAWFYC010000028.1, from coordinate 77,584 downwards.
TCTTCCTCCGTGTCGGCGGTGCCAGTCCGGCTTGCCGCCTTGGCTATCCAGGCAGTTTCCCAAGGAGGAACTATGACGCTTTCTACCGAGACCCCCCGCGCCCCGAGGCATTGGCGCCGTACTGCCGTGGCCGCGGTCCTGCTGGCCGGCACCACACTCGGCGGTTTCGCCATCGGCCATGCGGGCTTCGCCGCGCCCGAGGCAGTGCCCGGCACGCCGGTGAACCCGCCTGGCAGCGGCATGACCGGCCGGACGCTGCCGGACTTCACCGATCTGGTCACGCAGGTGAAGCCTGCCGTGGTGTCGATCACGACCAAGCTGCAGGCCAGTCCGGCTTCCGATGAGGACCAACCGGAGATGCCGATGCCGTTTCGCGGCTTCCCGTTCGGCGGCATGGGCCCGCAGGCCGCCCCACACGCGCACGCGATCGAGGCGCGCGGTTCAGGCTTCATCGTCGACGCCAACGGCACGATCGTCACCAACAACCACGTGGTGAAGGATGCGAAGGCGGTGTCCGTCACGCTGGACGATGGCACGCAGCTTCCGGCGAAGGTGATCGGACGCGACACACGCACCGACATCGCGGTGCTCAAGGTCGATGCGCACAAACAGCTTCCCTACATCCAGCTTGGCAACTCCGCGAACGTGAAGCCGGGCCAGTGGGTGGTCGCGATGGGCAATCCGTTCGGTCTGGGCGGGACGGTCACCGCCGGCATCGTCTCGGCCAGCGGCCGCGACATCGGCGCCGGCCCGTACGACCAGTTCATCCAGGTCGATGCGCCGATCAATCAGGGCAATTCCGGTGGCCCGCTGTTCACGCTGGACGGCAAGGTGATCGGCATGAACACGGCGATCCTGTCGCCCTCCGGCGGCTCGATCGGCATCGGGTTCGCGATCCCCTCCGATATGATCCACACCGTGGTGGCGCAGTTGGAGAAGACCGGCAAGGTGACGCGCGGCTACATCGGTGTCGAGGCACAGCAGGTCAGCGGCACGATGGCGAAGGCCATGCATCTCGCCTCGGACTCCGGCGCGCTGATTGCCGGCGTTCAGACCGATACGCCCGCTGCGAATGCTGGTCTGCAGCCCGGTGACGTGATCACCTCGGTGAACGGCCAGGCGGTGAAGAATCCACGTGACCTCGCGGTGGACATCGCCGCGGTGCAGCCGGGCGACGAAGCGCAGTTGCAGGTGGTGCATGACGGCGACAACAAGACCGTGTCGGTGAAGGTCGGCCAGTTGCCGAACGAGCAGACGGCCAGCAACGACAGCGCGCAGCAGTCGCACGAGCGGATCGGCGTGGCGCTTGCCCCGCTGTCTCCGGATCTGCGCGGCGAGCTCCAGGTGCCCGATGGTACGCACGGCGTGGTGGTGCGCACCGTCGAGCCGGGATCACCGGCGGATCAGGCGGGCGTGCAGGCCGGCGACGTGATCGTCGGCGTGGGCGGCAAGCAGGTGACCTCGCCGTCCGACGCGGTAAGCGCGATCCGCGGTGCCAGCAAGGATCACGCTGTTGCGCTGCGTATCATCCGCAACGGGCAGTCGATGTTCGTTGGCGTGAACCTCGACCAGTCGTCCGAGGGCTGAGCGGTCAGGGAAGGGCGCGGCGCGTGCTCAGGCGCGGCCGCGCTCTTCCCGCCACAGCGCAAGCTTTTCCTGCACCGGCCGATCGGAGAAGCTGAACAGTACCGAATCGCCATTGGTGCGATGACGGTGCCAGTGCCAGCTTGGCACCACGAAAATGTCGCGCGGCTTCCAGCGGTATGTCGCGTCGCCGATCACCGTCTCGCCTTCGCCTTCCACCGCGACGAATACAGTGCCGTCGGTCGAGCGGTACGGTGCGGATGCAAATCCCGCAGGCAGCAACTGCATGAACGCGCCGATCGTCGGCATCGCCAACTCGCCGGACGCGGGGTTGACGTAGCGCAGCTTGTGGCCGTGGCAGACATCCGGATCGCTGTTGCGCGCCAGCGTTGTCAGCGCATCGCGCGACCGCGCATAGGGATAGTTGAACACCGGTGAGCTCTTGACCGTTGGATGCCAGTCGACCGGCAGCATATTGGCGCCGTAGCGCGCCAGACTGTCGCCCTCGGGTCGCGTCACCGTCTGGCTGTCGGCGTTCGCCGGCTCGGCGAAGCTGGCATCGAACAGCCGCACGATAGGAATGTCGAGGCCATCCAGCCAAACCATCGGCTGACTCGTGTCATTGCCGTGATCGTGCCAGGTCCAGCTCGGCGTGATGACGAAGTCGCCCGGCTCCATAATCGTGCGTTCGCCTTCGACCGCGGTATACGCGCCGTGACCCTCGATGATGAAGCGCAGCGCCGACTGCGAATGCCGGTGCGCCGGCGCCACTTCGCCAGGCATGATCAGTTGCAGTCCGGCGAACAGTGAATGGGTGATCGAGGTCTGCCCGCGCAATCCCGGGTTCTCCAGGATCAGCACGCGTCGTTCGGCCTCCTTCGCGGTGATCAGCCCGCCGGCCTGCATCAGAAACGGCCGCACCACCTCGTCATAGTCCCACTTCGCCGGCAGCGCGGGCGTTACCGGCTGCCGCGTCACCATCGAATGCAGACGCTCCCACAACGGTGCGAGCGAGTGCTCGCCGATGCGATCGTAGAACGCCTGGCGTTCGGTCGATGGAGCGATTGCCGTATCGTTCATCGGTGTCTCCCTGTCGGGTCAACGACCCGTAATGGTCTGCCAGAGTTGCCGCGTTTCGCCGCGCGGATCATTCTCGATCCGGCATTCGGCGTCCAGCATCAGCGTCGCCCGTGTTGTAAGGTCATACGCTGGCCAATGCGGGATCGCAGCATTGTCGGGTGTGCCGGCATGCGCGAACGCCGCCCAGGTGGCGGACATCGTCGCCGCGAGTTTGTGCGCGGCCGGGCTGCGATCGGTCGCGTTGGTCAGGTCGATGGTGTCGAAAGTGAACGGCACGTCGAGCGCGTGCGGCGCCTTCAGTCGCCCACCCTGTACCGGCGTCTCCCACTCGAACGAATACATATAGACCGGCGCACCCGGCTGTCTGGCCTTGTGCCCGGCAACGATCAGCGAGCGGATGCGGAAATTCGAATCGGTCAGGGTGGCGATCAGCCGTTCCGCCGGGTTCATTACAGGATACAACCGCCGATACGTCTCGATCACATGATCGGTATGCTCGCCGGCGACGGCGGCGACGCGATCCCGCAGCTCCGGTTCGGTGAGCGTGCGGTGCCAGATTTTGTCGTCGCGCGCGAGGAAACTCGTCATCTCGTCCTTCATGTCGCCGATCAGCAATGGGATGTCGGCAGAGACATCGGGCGCGGATCGATCGAACGGGTGGTGCGGCACGATCGAGCCGTCGACCACCGGGCCGAACGGATAGCGGTCGAACAGCGGCTGCTGGGCGGGTCCGATCGCCTTCTGCGCGGGTTCAACCGCTGCCAGCAGCTGGGCCATCGGCAGCGACTGCAGCTTGCGAAGGTCGTTGCCGGTGAGGCCAAGCACCTTGAGGACGGCATCGGTCAGCTTGGTTGCGCGGTCGCGCTCACGCAGCCTGACCGACGCACCGCTCTGCACGATGGCGCGATGGAACAGCCCGCGCGCCGACGGCATGGCGAGCAGAGTGCAGACCTTGCCGCCACCGCCTGAACTCGCCGAAGATCGTTACATTCCCAGGATCGCCGCCGAAGCGGTCGATGTTGTCGCGCACCCACTCCAGTGCGGCGATCATGTCCAGCGTGCCGGCATTGCCGGAGCTGGCGAAGTCTGTCCCGCCAACCGCCGAGAGGTCCAGGAAGCCGAAGATGTTGAGCCGTTGGTTCACGGTGACCACGACCACGTCGCCACGCCTCGCCAGCCGCGAGCCCTGTAACCGTGCGACGTTCGCGGTGCCATAGGCGAACGCGCCGCCATGGAACCAGACCATGACCGGACGCTTCGACGTGTCGAGCCCGGGCGACCAGACGTTGAGTGTCAGGCAATCCTCGGACTCGGGCGAGGTGTCGGGTGGGCCCGAGAAATCCGCCAGTTCGGGCCGTGTTGGAGCGCGCAGTCCCTGCTGCGGCGCATGCCCGGTGTAGTCCAACGCGTCGCGCACGTCGGCCCAGGGCGTTGGCGTGCGTGGTGGCATGAAGCGGTTGGCGCCGGAGGTCGGCGCACCATACGGAATGCACTTGAACGCGGCGACACCGTCGATGACCGCGCCGTGGACCTGGCCAGTCGCGGTCTCCACCGACGGTGAGCCTTGGACGGTTCCGACATCGTTCATCGTGATCCTCCCGCTTTCGTGTCCCAGCATGCGCCAGCAGCGTGCAAAGTGTCGATACAGGCGCCCGTTTCGGTTTGATTAACCCGCTGCGGCGACATTCCGCCTCCGTCGTGAGCCGGCGGTGTCGGAATGGGCGAGGGATTCACGGTCGGAAGCCGTGTCAGCGCGCGCGGGCTGGCCTGGGACGTAATCGAGGTCGCACCGCTCGGGGCGCAAACGCTGTTACGCGTGCGTTGCGCCGGCGGCGATCTGAGCGGCCTCGAATGGGACATCCTGCATCCCGCCGAGCCGGTCGAGCTGCTTCGTTCAGAGCTACGGCCGGATGCGCCGGGTCCGCTGGCGGCATGGCGGCTGTATCATCAGGCTTGTCTGCTGGAACAGGTGCTTGGTCCAGCCGACATCCTGGCAGCGGAACCGGGCCGGGTGCGGATCGAGCCATATCAGCTTGTCCCGTTGATGCGGGCACTGGAATTGCCGCGCCCGCGGTTGCTGCTGGCTGACGGCGTTGGTCTGGGCAAGACAATCGAGGCGGGGCTGATCGCCTGTGAACTGATCGCGCGCCGGCGGGCGCATCGCGTACTGGTGATCGCACCCGCCGGACCGCTGCTCACGCAGTGGGCGCAGGAAATGCGGCATCGCTTCGGCCTGCGCTTCACCGTCATCGCAGATGCCGCTGCGTTGCAGGAGCAACGGCGCAGGCTTGAACTCGGCGGCAATCCGTTCGACGCGATCGCGCTCTGCCTGACATCGCTCGACTTCGCCAAGCAGGAACGCGTGCTCGAGGAACTCGAACGTTCCGCGTGGGATCTGGCGATCATCGATGAGGCGCATCATTGCGTCAGTGCCGGCACCGATCGCGAAGATACCCAGCGAAGGCGGCTGGCGGAGGTGATCGCGAGGCGCAGTGATGGGTTGCTGTTGCTGACCGCCACTCCGCATGATGGCTACGACCCACATTTCGCATCGCTGATCGAGTTGCTTGATCCCAGTCTGGTCGATGGCCATGGCGGTGTGGTTGGCATTACCTATCGGCGTCACGTCGTGCGCCGGCTGAAGTCGCATATTCACGATCCGGCGACCGGCGAAAAGCTGTTTCGCGAGCGCCGGGTCATACCGGTGAAGGTCGAGGTCGATGACGCCGCCTTTGCACCGGTGCGGCGGTTTCATCACGCCCTCGCCGGGCTGATCGCTCCGCGCCTGCAACGGGCAGCACAGAAGCGCGAGCACGCCGATGCGCTCGCCTTTGTCAGTCTGCTGAAACGCTCGGTCTCCTCGATCGGCGCGTGTGTCAACACCCTGCGTGTGGTTGCCGAGCGCTATCGGCAGGCCAGCGAAAGCGAGGCCGAAATATTGGGGAGGGAACGTGCGCGGTCGCTGCGTGCGTATCGCAAGCGGCTGCTGCGGTTCGGCGTGCTGGAGCAGGGCGACGAGAGCGACATGGCGGACCTGGAAGCCGATGGCATGGCGGCCGATCTGCACAGCTTTGGTGCGGCCGAGCTGGCGGAACTGACGCGCGCCGGCGCAACGCTAACGGCGCTCGATGCTTTGATCCGGCTGGGGGAGGCGGCAGAGCCGTTCGATCCCAAACTGGATGCGATAGGGCGTGAGGTCCGTGCGATCCGTGCCGAATATCCGGATACGAATATTCTGGTCTACACCGAATATGCCGACAGCCTGTCGGCCGCATTGCGTGCTTTGCGCAGTGCTGTCGGGGGCGACGTTTTGGCGATCAGTGGGGTCGACGCCGAACCGGAGCGGACGCGAATCGCGGAACGCTTTGCCGAGGAAGACGGTATCATCCTGATCAGCACCGACTCGCTGGCTGAAGGACTCAATCTGCAACAGCGCTCCTGCCACCTGATCCATCTCGATCTGCCGTACAATCCGAACCGTCTGGAACAGCGCAACGGTCGCATCGATCGCTATGGCCAGCAGCGCGACCCGCAGATCCGCTACCTCTATCTCGCCGGGACGTTCGAGGAACGACTGCTGCTGCGTCTGATTGCGAAATACGAGAAGGCGCGTGCGCATCTTACGTTCATGCCGGACACGCTCGGGGTGACGGCGGACGAGGATGTCTGGAGTGCAGGCCTGGTTGCCGGTTTCGCTGAGCGCCAGGTGGGCCTGTTCGATGATGAACCTTCGGCAATCCGCACTCTGGATCGCGTGGCGGAAGCGGCAAACGCGGATGCTTATCGCGATCTGCTGCACGAGATCGATCGGGCGTTCGATGGTTTCGATCGTTCCGCGGTACGCCATGGCTGGCTGGACGATCGTGGACTGCACGCGGGTGCGACGCCGATGGCGGCGGCTTCCGCCGCAAGGGCTCGCGGCGATGCATCGCTCGGTCACATCGATCTGCCGGGCTTCGTGGCAGCGGCGATTGGCGCCGAAACCCGCGGCGACGCTGCCGGCCGCGGCATGCTGCGTCTTCCGGCCGATTGGCTCGCAGGGCTCGACGATCTGCCAGGGTTCGATCATCAGCACCGTGTGCTCCGTTTCACGCGCGACCGCGTCAGGCTGCGCGACCGGCAGGGTCGTTCGCTGGCGTTTCTCGGCCGTGCGCATCCGCTGGTGCGACGCGCGATTTCTCGCGTGCACCGGATTGCCGATGCGACGTGGGACAACCGGGTGAGCGTGGCGCGGGCTGACGCGGGCGCGCCACCCGCGGTGTTGCTCACCTTCAGCGTGGAGTTGCGCAGCGCGGTGCGTACCGAGTTTCAGCGGATCATTGCCGTGCTGCTGCCGATTCGTGGCGACGCGGTGGAAGTCAGCGAACCGGCACGGTGGCAGGACCTTGCTGGCACTGAACAACCGCGGACTTTCGAGGATGCGTGGCCAACCCGGTTCGCGCATTGGGTGCCGAATCGTCAACGAAGGGCCGAATCGGTCGCGAACGCCGCGATGCAGCGCGATGCCGCAAGGGTCATGGCGGACCATCGAAACAGCACCGAGCGCGAGGCTGACGACCTGCGGGACTGGCTCGCAAAGCGTGCCGATGACATCTGCGGAGCATTCGTGCCGCAAACGGGTGATCTGTTCGGCGCAGCCACCGATGGTCCGGATTGGCGGTCGCTGTCGGCACCACTCGACCGGCTGGCGGCCTTCACCGCCGATGCAAACAATTCGCCAGCGCGACGGCGCGAGGCGAACAGTGCCGTAGAGCTGTTCCAGCGCCGAAGCATGGAGCATGCGGCACGCGCGGCATTGTCTGCGCCGGTACTGCGCCTGATCGGCATGCTGATGTTGGTACCATCGGCGTGACCCTCGATCTGAAGGACTGCACATTCTCCGGGCCGGCGCTGCCGGAACCGTTTGTTCGCTTTGAGCTGACCGCACAACTGACCCGGCTGGAATTGTTTGCCAACGGGCAGGGCAGGGGTTTCGAACGGGATTGGAGCGCTTTGCGACGGCAGTTCCGTTCCAGCGGCGGACCGCAGAGTGTGTGCAACCATGTCGTCGCGCCGTTGGCCGCACGCCTCGGTTTCGACGCCCCGGCGCGTCAGGTCGAGGTCACGACGCGTGAGGGCGTCGAGGACGGCGGTTGGCTGATGCAGGCGCCGTGCGGCGCTCGCCTGCGTGCCTGGTCGTTAGCCACGGATACCGACCTCGACGCGCCGCACAGGACCGGACGCGCCTATCGTTTCAGTCCGATGCGAAGTGCGCAGCGGGTGCTTCTGGCGAGCGGCGAACGCCTTGGGCTGCTGACCGATGGCGCGGAGCTGCGGCTGCTGTTGTGCGATCCAGTGCGCCCCGACAGCCATATAGCGATTCCGCTCGTGGGTCGTGATGGGTGGCGAACGCAGGACCTGGCGCCCGATTCGTATCGCGTGGTTCTGGCGCTTGCCAGGCCGAAAGGGATTGCGGCGCTGCCGGAGCTGCTGGATGCGGCTCGATTGAGCCAGGCGCGGGTGACCAAGGATCTGCGCGTACAGGCACGCGGCGCCATCGAAGGCTTCCTGCAAGCGGTACTCGACAATCCCGCCAACGCCGGCGAGCGCGATCTGCACCAGTGCGCCGATACGCTATGGGAAGAGGGACTGATCGTTGTCTATCGGCTGCTGTTCGTCCTGAAGCTGGAAAGCGCGGCCGATCCGGCGTGCGCCTTCAGCTTCGCGTCGACCAGTCTGTGGCGCGGTGCGCTGTCGCCCAATCGGGCATTGGGACCATTGGTGCGACGATCGCTGGATCACGGCCACGACACCGGCCGGATGTTGGAAGACGGGCTGCGAACCATGTTTCGCATCTTTCGCGACGGGCTGTCGTGCAGCGAACTGTCGGTCACACCACTCGGCGGAGCGCTGTTCGGCGCCCAGGCGACGCCGCTGCTCGACGGGCTAGCATGGGGAGAGCGCGCGGTTGCGCTGCTGCTCGATCGGTTGCTGTGGACAACGCCGAAGGGCAGGGCGCGCGAGCGGGTGCATTATGGGGCGCTGGACGTCGAGGACCTTGGTCGCGTCTACGAGGCGCTGCTGGAACTTGAACCTGGAATCACAGCAGCACCGATGTCGCGGCTGCGACGGGCCAAGCTGGAGGTGGTGCTGCCCGCCAGCCACGCCGAACGGTATCGCCGCAATGGCGCGAACGACGCAAAAACGCGGGTGACGTGGATCGAGGATATTGCGAGCGGACGATTCTTCCTGCGCGCCGGCGTTGGTCGCAAGGCGACCGGATCCTACTACACGCCGCATGCCTTCGTTCGCTTCCTGGTGCGTGAGGCTTTGGCACCGCAGATCGCAGAGCGCAGTCCGGATGCCGACCCCGACCCTGCCGCGATTCTCGCGCTGAAGGTGGTCGATCCCGCGACCGGTAGCGGCCATTTCCTGGTCGAGGCGTGCCGCTATCTCGCCGAGGCGCTGTACGCAGCGTGCCGAATGTGCGACGAGAGCGCTGCCGCCGCGGAAGACGCGGCAGCCAATGCGCCGCCGGATGACCGGGTACACTTGTTGGCGCGCGCAGCCGCGCTTCGCCAGCGTGTGGCGACGTTGCCCGATCCCGATGGTCTGCTGCTGGCATATCTGCCAAGCCGGGTGAGCGAGGGTGGCGGGAGCGGTCTCTCACAACTCCGCGCGCTGGCGATATGCCGACGGTTGGTCGCCGTGCACTGCCTGTACGGGGTGGACAACAACCGGCTCGCCGTCGAACTGGCAAAGTTGTCGCTCTGGTTGGAGTCGTACGCCGAAGGACTGCCGCTGACATTTCTCGACCACCGGTTGGTGCACGGTGATTCGATCGCGGGACCGTTCTTCCGGTCACTGGCAACATTGCCGGTCGGCGGCACGGCGCTGGATCCGTTGCTGGCGCACGACGTCGAAGTGCGGCTGAGTCAAGCGCTGGACGCGGCCCTGCATGAGGTGCAGGCGTTGCAGGCGACGGTGGGAGCCGATGCTGCCGATCTTGCCCTGAAGGCCGCGGCAAAGCTGCGGTTGGACGCGGTGTTGCAACCGCTGCGTCTGCTCGCCCGTGCATGGTCCGGCGCGGTAATGCTGGCGGCGCGCGAGATGGATGACGAGTGGCTGGCGCTGGCGCGTGCGGTGGCTGCGACCGGGGAATGGCCGCAGGTGCTGACGGAACGCCAGAATGTGATGTTCGCGGCCGGAAGCCAGGCATTGCCGTGGGATCTGACCTTTCCGGAGGTGTTCCGGCCCGGCGGCGCGGACATGGACCGGGGTGGTTTCGATGTGGTGTTGAGCAATCCTCCGTGGGACATCATGCAACCGAATACCGCAGAATTCTTCGCCAGTTTCGATCTGGCGATCGCGGATGCGGAGAGCAGGCAGGAGGCACATGCGATTCGCGATCGGTTGCTGACCGATCCTGCGGTGGCGAGTGCCTGGCAAAAGTATCAGGCGGTGTTCGCGCGCCAGAACCGGCTGGTAGAGAGTCTTTACCAACATCAGCGGTACGGTGCCCACGGCACGGTCATGGGCGGAAAGCTCGATCTGTATCGTGTATTTGCCGAGCGCATGGTCTATCTCCTTAATTGCCGGGCAGCGATCGGCATGGTGGTTCCATCGGCGTTCCACGCCAATGAGGGCGCAACCGGCATCCGCAGGTTCTATTTGCAGCAGACTCGCGTCGAGCAGTGTCTGTCATTTGAAAATCGGAAGAACCTGTTCGATATTCACGCGAGATTCAAATTTGCTTTGGTCATCGCGCGGCGACCGGGACCGACTCAAACTGTTCGATGCAGGTTCTACCTGACCGAGTTCGGTCAGCTCGATGAGCCGGCACGGGCAATGGATTATGATATGGGGTTCATTGCTATTTCGGGGGGTGCTTACGCGACGCTGCTGGAGTTGCGGGATTGCGATGATATGCCGGTGGCGCGACAAATGCTGGTCGGACGTCAGAGGTTTGGCGAATTGATGGACGCCGTGGGGATTTCCTTGAGCCGGGAAATGCACATGACCGACGATTCCGGACGTTTCAGGGCGACCTCCCACATTCAGCGATTGCAAGACGCCAATGATCCGCGAGGACAAGGCCATCTCACGCTGCATGAAGGCAAGACAATTCATCAGTTCAGCGATCAATGGGATACCCCACCGCGATACGCTGTTTCCATCGTTGATCTGGCGGACAAGCCGCAGTCCGCCGAGAGCGCACGCTACTACCGTGCCGCATGCCGGGAAGTTGCTCGATCGACCGACGAGCGCACTGCCATTGCGACGATGCTGCCGCCGGGCGTGCTGTGCGGACACACCATCAGTGTCGAGCGCAGACCGGCGGGCAGGCCCAACGCAGCGGCGCTTTCGCTGGTCGGAGTCATAAACAGCTTTCCATTCGACTGGCTCCTGCGTCAGAAGGCAGCCGCTCATGTGAGCCTGTATATCCTGTCGGAGCTGCCGGCACCCGAACTGGCCGCGGATGCCGATCGCTTCATGGCGCATGCCTGTCTGCGGCTATGTTGCAATCACCGAGGTTTTGCTGCGCTTTGGCATGAACAGCTTGGCGATGCCTGGCAGGAACCGGCGCTGCAGCGTTTATGGCCGGTACTTGCGGCCGACGCCGATCGCTGGCGGCTGCGCACCGCGATGGATGCTGTCGTCGCCCAGGCATACGGGCTCAGCCGCGCGCAGTACGAGCGCATTCTCGACAGTTTCAGTCATAAGTCCTTTCCGGCGGCGCCCGAACTTTGCCGCGCGGCGTTCGATGAGCTTGAGGGCAAGGGCCTCACGGTGTTCTGCCGCGATCGCGATCCGTACTTCGACACTCCCCTGGTCGCGAAATTCGCACAGCCGGTCATCCAGATGTCCGTTCCGTCCACGCATCGGCGCAGTCTATTGCCGGCCGGTATTGGCTTGGCCCGCGCATGAGACGCATCACGGCGCCAATCTCACTGGCGACCGCTGCCTGTTACGTCCGGGGATATCCCACCGTCTGCGAGAACATGATGAACTGCGTCTCGGCCAGTCCCAATGTCCGCGCCAGGCGCTCGGTATCCAGCGAGGCACGGAACACGCAGGCAAGTCCCTCCGACGCGCAGTAGAGATACACGTTCTGCCCGATGAAGCCGATGTCGGCGGCAGCCACCCAATGCTGCTCTTCGCGCGACACGCCGCTCATGTGTTCGGCATTGGACACGTAGACCAGGTTCAGCGGCGCGGTGCCGACAAAGTCCTGCACGCCGGTCTGCGCCCGCACATCGACGTCGAGATGTGGCACCAGCACGTGCTTCACCGCGTCATAGCGCCAGACGCCATCTGCCATGACAGCGTATACCTCGGTCTCGCGCGCATGCCGCCACGACGGTGCGGTGCGGTCAGCGGTCGCGGGTCGGTTCACGCCATAGGCAGCCCATAACAGTTCGGACAACACCTGTGGTTCCAACGGACGCGGGTCGTACTCCCGGATCGAACGTCGCAATTTCAGTGCCTGTGCCAGCGACGTGCCAAAGTCCGCCCGCGGCGGCGGCAGCACGATGGGCTGCTGGGTCTGTGCTCTGGCGAAGCCGGGTGCCATCGCCAGCGCGGTGGCGGACAGGATGGCGAGATTGGCGGCACGGCGGGTGGTCATTGTACCATCTCCTTGCCGGCTGCCTGCAACACGGTACGGCGTACCAGGATGGCAAAGATCGGCAGCTTGTAGGCGTGACGCCGCGGCGTGGTGCCCGGGAGGGCCGTCCGGCCGGCGGCCGAACAGGCGCCGCGATCGCAGCCGATCTTCGTGCCGGTGAGATCGAGCGGACCGCGCAGCACTTCGGCCAACGTGGCGTTCGGCTCCACGCGCACTGCGCGCGCCGCGCCGCTAATTGTCAGTGTGATCGGCGCGGCGCCCAGACCGACGCCTGTGGCTTCGTCTGCTATGGCGGCAGAGCATGCCTCACCGACCAAGGCCACGCCGCCTGCGCCTGCGCCGCGCAGGAACCATCGACGCGACACCGACGTCGTCATGCCTCCTCGTGGTCATCCGGCAGGCGCAGTCGGCTTTCGACTTCCAGACGGAGCTCCTCGATCATCGTCTGGCTGACGGGATCGATCGCTTCGATCGCTGTCAGGATGGTCTCGCAGGCCTCGCGCAGCGCGAACAGCAGGCCACGCTCCACCGCGTGCAGCGACAACTGTCGATTCAGATGATCGGCTTCGGCTGGGTGGCCACGCTCGCGCAGCCGCTCGATCAGGTTACGGGTCTGCTGTGCCGAGTCCGGTGCCATGGGCCGCAGGATGGTGGCGCCGGCGAGTGCCGGCATTGATCTCGATCAATGTCGGCGAGAGAACCGAGACGCGCGACGTCACTTGCTCCGCAGACTGAGGATATAGCCCGCAAGATCATCGATCTCATCGCGGCTTAGGTGGAGATCCGGCATCTGGGCGTGCGGTGTCTGCAGGAACGGTCGCAACGACAGGATCGTGGTCGATTTCATCCCCGCGATGGCCGTGAATGACGGCGCCCCATTGCTGACGGCGCGGCCAGGTGAAGCGTCGATCAGATGACACGAACTGCACCACGTTTCCGCCAAACGGCGACCGACCGCGATATCGCCGATTCCCTGGGCGTCCGCTTGGCGCACGCAGGCGGCCAGGAGGATTGTGCTCAGCGCAGCGACGACGCGGCGGCCGCGGCACGGAGACTTCCTTCGGTGCGTCATAGATCTGCTCGCCTCCTTTGGTCGTTCCCTAGCTTCGTTGCATCAGCGTGTGGGGCATTGATCTCGATCAATGTGTGCGATGAACAGCGCCAGCCTGCAACGGACCAGGTGGGGGGCGATCGGTGTGTGACGCGACCCAGGGAGGACCTCTGACACATTTGCAACAGGTGATACGGGACGGTGGTGGAGCTGAGGGGACTCGAACCCCTGACCCCCTCATTGCGAACGAGGTGCTCTCCCAACTGAGCTACAGCCCCGTCCCGCAGGGCGCGGACAATGCTCAGGAGCCCTGGCGAAAGTCAAGCAAGGTGGCGTTCGTGCAGGTTGCGGATCGAATCACCGGCCGCTAGCTTCCGCCGACCCTTGGGAGACCGCCCTCGATGATGGCCCTGTTCTGGCTCGTGGACCGGCTGCTCAGCCTGTATATGTGGGCGGTGATCCTGGCTGCGGTGTTCAGCCTCCTGACCAGCTTCGGTGTGCTGGACACGCGCAACCGGCTGGTCTGGACGATCGGCGATTTCCTGTATCGCATCACCGAGCCGGCGCTGCGGCCGATCCGCAATCTGATGCCCAATCTTGGCGGCATCGACATCAGCCCGATCATCCTGATCCTGTTGCTGCAGGCGGCGCGCATGCTGCTGGGCGAGATCGAGGTCAGCGTGATGCGGAGCATCTATTGAGCGGCTTCTGGCGCAGGCTGCCCGACGGCGTCGCGGTTGCGGTAAAGGTGCAGCCGAAGGCGCGCCGGCCTGGCTTGCACGGTGCGGTCGGCGCCGCCGACGGCCAGCGCCTGCGCATCTGCGTCACCGAGGCAGCGGAAGGCGGCCGCGCCAACCGTGCCGCCTGCGCCACGCTGGCTGACGCGCTCGGTCTGGCGCCGTCCGCGGTCCGTCTCGCTCTCGGTGCCACCAGCCGCGAGAAGACGCTGCACGTCGCCGGCGATCCCACGGTACTCGGCGCCAAGCTGGCCGCGCTGTGACCGCGCGGATCATCGACGGCAGGGCTGTGGCGGTCGTACTGCGGGCACGGCTCGCCGAGCAGGTCGCTACACTGCCGTTCCGTCCGGGCCTGGCTGTGGTGCTGGTCGGCGACAATCCGGCAAGCGCGATCTACGTGCGCGCCAAGGACCGTGCGGCGAAAGCCGCAGGTATCGCCGCACATACGATCCGGCTGTCGGCCGATGTCTCCGAGGAAGCGCTGATCACCCAGATCGCCCGCCTGAACGCCGATCCGGCGGTGGATGGGATCCTGGTACAGCTTCCTTTGCCGCGGCAGATCGCCTCCCAGGCGGTGATCGAGGCGGTCGATCCGGCCAAGGATGTCGACGGGTTCCATCCGTTGAATGTCGGCCGCCTCGCAAGCGGCTATCCGGCACTGATCCCGTGCACTCCGGCCGGCGTGATGAAGCTGCTGGCCGAGGCTGGCACTTCGCTGGAGGGCGCGCGCGCCGTGGTGTTGGGCCGTTCCACCATCGTGGGGCGGCCGATGGGGACGCTGCTGCTCGGTGCCAACGCCACCGTCACCACGGTCCACTCCCGCACGCGCGATCTCGCCGCCGAGTGCCGTCGCGCGGACATCATCGTGGCCGCCGTCGGCAGACCCGAACTGGTGCGCGGTGACTGGATCGCGCCGGGAGCGACGGTGATCGATGTTGGTGTCAATCGGCTGACGGACGGTCGGCTGGTCGGCGATGTGGCATTCGCCGAAGCTGTCGAGGTCGCCGGCGCGATCACGCCGGTGCCGGGCGGCGTTGGTCCGATGACGATTGCCTGCCTGTTGGAGAACACCGTCGACGCCGCGCTGCGCCGGCGATCGGGTGGCTAATGCGGTTTCAGGGAAAGTCGAATCGCCGCTAGGTGATGGGTTTCGCTGCGCTCTACCCATCCTACGAGTTGGCGTCTGCGCGTCGCCGTAGGATGGGTAGAGCGCAGCGAAACCCATCGAGCCCCCCGACATAGGAGGCAGTTTGCGTCGGAGCACTACGTCCCTGTGTGTTCAAGGGATCGAAAACGATAACGTCAGCCGATTCGTCGATCCCACCCGATGGTAGGCGATCCGCTCGGCAAAGCTGCGCATCAGCTTGATCCCCAGACCACCGATCGGGGCTGACTCGAGATCCTTGGGGGCCTCGGGCAGCATATGCGACAGCGGATCGAACGGGTAGCCGTCGTCGGTTATCTCGGCTTGCAGGCCGGAGTCATCACGCCATAGCGCGACCTCCACGTCGTGCACCGTGCCGGGCTCGAATGCGTGAGCGACAACGTTGGTGACGGCCTCCTCCAGGCAAAGGTGCAACGCATTCGCCGTGCGCGGCGACAGGCGGAGGGGTGCGACAAGATCGTCGATCCATGTCGTCAGCCGCGCGATCTCGGCACGGTCGTTGCGCAGCGACAGGCGGTGCATGTCGTCCACCGCGATGGGATCGTCGCTCAGGCCGGGTTGGACGCAGCCGCCAGCGCCGCCCCGCTGTCGCGATAGACCGGCATCAGGTCGGTGACACCCATCACGTCCAGCACGCGCTCGACCTCCTCGACCGGATTCAGCAAAACCAGACAGCCGCCGCGGCGCTGCATGGTCTTGGCGCCCAGCAGCAGCGTCCTGATACCGATCGATGCCAGGAAGCTGACACCGGCCAGATCGACCACGACGCCGCGATGCGAACCGGCGATCGCGTTGAACTGCAGATCGATGACGCTGGCGCCGGTGATGTCCAGCCGTCCATCCAGAATGACCTTGACCACACCTGGACCGACCGGCTCCACTGCCATCTTCATGTTGTGACCCCTGTTGCCAGCGCCAACCGCCGGCTACATGCCGAGTTCGCCAAGCCATTGCAATCATCACACCCTGATGTCACCGAACTGACATATCAACGCTTCGCAGCCTGCGTCCTGGTAAGCGCCCGATCAGCAGGTAGATCACCGGCGTCGTGTAGAGCGTCAGCAGTTGCGACGCGAGCAGCCCGCCGACGATCGAAACGCCCAGCGGCTGGCGCAGCTCGAAGCCAGGCCCGGTACCGACTGCCAACGGTACCGCGCTCAGCACGGCTACCAGCGTGGTCATCACGATCGGCCGCACCCGCCGCCGTGCCGCGAGCATGATCGCGTCGAACGGCGACAGGCCATCCTGACGCTCCGCCTGCAAGGGCAAAATCCACCATCATGATGGCGTTCTTCATCACCATGCCGACCAGCAGGATGCAGCCGATGGTGGTGATCAGCGTGAATTCGATGTTGACGATGCGCATCGCCAGCAACGCACCGAAGATCGCCGGCGGCAGCGTGGTCAGGATGGTGAACGGATGGGCATAGCTTTCGTACAGCACGCCGAGTACGACATAGACCGCGAACACCGCGGCAAGGAACAGATAGAGTTGCTGGGTGCCGGATTTTGCCGCCTCGCCGGCCTCGCCGCGGAATTCAGCGCGGATGTCGTCCGGCAGATGCAGCGTGCGCTCCAGACCGCGGATCGCGTCGATCGCCTGACCGATCGAAACCCCCGGCACCAGTATCGAACGAAATCGTCACGGCGGGGAACTGACCGCTGTGCACCATCCACATGGCGCCGTGACTGCGTCCGAGCCGTGTCAGGGCTGCCAGCGGCACCTGTCCGCCGCGGGTGCCAGGCACGAACACCGTGTTGAGCGAGGCAGGATCCGCCTGCATCGCCGGTCCCGCCTCCAACACCACACGCGAATAATTGTGCGGCAGATAGATGGTGCGAATCTGGCGCTGGCCGAACGCATCATACAACGTGTTGTCGACCGCCAGCGGCGTCACGCCCATCGCCGCGGCGCGCACGCGGTCGATCTCCAGATCCTGCCTGCAAGCCGGCGATCTCGTTGCTGCTGATGACGTCGTTCAGCGTTCCCTTCAGATCGGCCATCGCCCGCCGCATCTTGTCGGCCCACTGCTCGAGATGGTCTGGGTCGCTCGGCGGTGAGCGTGTACTGATAGCGCGAGGCGCTGCTCTGTACGCCGAGCACCAGGTCCTGAATCGGCGTGAAGAAGGTTCGCACGCCCTGCACCTTCGCCAGACGTTCGCGCAGCCGCGCGATCACCTGCTGGATGGTCATCTGGCGCACGGATGGCGGCTTCAGTGCGACCAGCATCTGGCCGTTGCTCAGCACCTCGCCGTTGTCGGTGCCGATATAGGAATTCAGCCCCTCGACCGCGGGGTCTTCGAGAATCGCCGTCAGACACGGTGCGCTGCAACGTCGTCATGGCGGTGAACGACACATTGGATGTGGTGATGGTGCGCACGGAGATCACGCCGGTGTCCTGTGTCGGCATGAACCCCTTGGGCATGTCGAGATAGAGGAACACGCTGCCGGCGGTGACCGTCAGTCGCGGCCGCCACCGTCAGGGCGCGATGGCGCAACACCCAGCCGAGGCTGCGCAGATAGCCGCGCAACAGTAGCGAGTCGCGGCGATCGGCGACGTTCGACCTGGCGCAGGAAGCGGCTGCACAGCATCGGCGTCAGGCTCAGCGACACCAGCGCCGAGGCGACGATTGCGGCGACCAGCGTGATGCCGAACTCGCGGAAATAGCGTCCAACGACGTCGGGCATGAACAGCACCGGGATCAGCGCCGCCACCAGCGCCGCGGTGATCGAGAGCACGGTGAAGCCGATCTGCCGCGCACCCGCGAGCGCCGCCCGCAGCGGCTGTCGCGCCGGTCTCCATGTGGCGCATGATATTCTCGATCATGATCACCGCATCATCGACCACGAAGCCGATCGCGACGGTCAGCGCCATCAGCGTGAGATTGTCGAGGCTGTAGCCAAGCCGCTCCATCACCGCGAGCGTGGCCGCAAGCGCGACCGGGATGGCCAGCGCGGGAATGACCGTGGCGCTGGCTGCGCCGAAGGAACAGCGCGACGACCAGCACCACCAGCGCGATCGCCACCATGATGGTCAATTGCACATCGGCGATGGCGGCGCGGATCAGCTTGGTGCGGTCGAAGATCACATGCACCTTGACCGCTGGCGGCATCCAATGTTCCAGCCGCGGCAGCAGTTCCTTCACCGCGTCGACCGTCGCGACGATGTTGGCATCCGGCCTGCTTGTAGACGCGGATCACCACGCCGGGTTCGTTGTTGTACCACCCGGCCAGCCGGGCGTTGACCACGCTGTCGGTGACATCGGCGACGTCACGCAGCAGCACCGGCGCGCCGTTGCGCCAGGTCACGACGATGTCGCGATACTGTCGGCGCCTTGAACAACTGGTCGTTGGCGACGATGGTCCAGGACTGACCGTCCAGACTGAGCCTGCCCTTCGGCAGATTGACCGTGCGCATCGCGGACTGCCGCGCGGATCTGCTCGAGCGACACATGCATCGCGGCGATCCGGCCTGGGTCCACACGGATGCGCACGGCGCCCCGATCGGCGCCGCTGATCGACACCTGGGAGACGCCAGGGAGCCTGCAGAGATCTGCTGCGTCACGATGGTATCCGCGATGTCATAGATGTCGCTGGGATCGAGCACCTCGGAGGTGAGCGCGAGCGTGATGACCGCCACGCCAGCCGGATTGGCCTTCCAGTAGCCCGGCGGCGAAGGCAGATCCTTGGGCAGGCTTGGACCCGCGGCATTGATCGCCGCCTGGACCGCGCCGGCCGCGGCATCGATGTTCTTGTCCAGCTGGAACTGGACGGTGAGCTCGGTCCCGCCGGTGGCGCTGAACGAACGCATCTCGACGACGCCGGGGATGATGCCGATCTGCCGTTCCAGCGGCTGCGCCAACGCAGAGGCAACGGTGTCCGCGCTGGCACCGGGCAGTCCCGCCCACAGCGCGATGGTGGGGCGATCGACCGACGGCAGTGCCGCGATCGGCAGACGCACATAGGCGACGATACCGATCAGCAGAATGCCGATGGCGATCAGCGTCGTCGCGACCGGACGACGAATCCAGGGCGCGGAGACGTTCATGTCCGGCGGATCATGGCGCCGCCGCTGCCGGCACGCGTCGCACACGCGCCGCCAAACGCGCGAACGCGAGATAGATCACCGGCGTCGTGTAGAGCGTCAGGAACTGGCTGAGCAGCAGGCCGCCGACGATCGCGACGCCGAGCGGCCGGCGCAGTTCGGATCCGGTTCCGGCACCGAGTGCCAGCGGCAGTGCGCCCAACAGCGCCGCCATCGTCGTCATCATGATCGGCCGATAACGCAGCCGGCATGCCTGCCGGATCGATTCCTCTGGTGTCCGGCCCTCGCTGCGTTCGGCATCCAGCGCGAAGTCCACCATCATGATGGCGTTCTTCTTCACGATGCCGATCAGCAGAATGATGCCGATCAACGAAATCAGGTCCAGGCTCTCGCCGCACAGCATCAGGGCGAGCAGCGCGCCGACGCCGGCGGACGGCAGCGTGGACAGGATGGTGATCGGATGGATGAAGCTCTCGTAGAGCACGCCCAGCACGATGTAGACCGTGACGATCGCTGCCAGGATCAGCAGCCTCTCGCTCGACAGCGACGCGGTGAATTCGGCAGCGGAGCCCGCCAGACTGGTGGTTATTGCGTCCGGCGTGCCGATCCGGCGTTCGGCGCGATGCAGCTCTTCGACCGCCTGACCCAGCGCCACACCGGCGGGCAAATTGAATGAGATGGTGGCGGACGGAAACAGCCCCTGATGCGTGATCAGCAAGCGGCGCCACCTGGCGGTCCGACGTGCGCGAACGTGGACAGCGGGATTGGCGCTGAAGCGGCGTGGAATCCGCCACTGACGCCACTCGCCGCGTCATCCGTGCTTGCGGCCAGCTGCATTCGCCGCAGTGACATAGATCCGGTCGAGAACCGAGGCATCGACGCGAAACGATGGCGACGCCTCCAGCACCACGTGGTACTGCGTCAACGGCGAATACACCATGGCGATCTGCCGCTGTCCGAACGCGTCATACAGCATGTTGTCGATCACGTTCATCGTCACGCCGTAGCGCGCCGCCGCGGCACGATCGACGCGGATCGCCATCTGCAAGCCCTCGTCCTGCTGGTCGCTGGCGACGTCGGCGAAGGTCGCATCGTGCCGCAGCGCATCGAGCAGACGCTGCGTCCAGGTCCGCAGCTCCAGCGGATCGAGGTCCTGCAGCACGTACTGGTATTGCGTCGGCGACGGCCGCGTTTCGATCGTCACGTCCTGCACCGGCTGGAGATGCAGCGTGATGCCAGGCACACCGGCGACCACGGCGCGCAGGCGCTGCATGATCGTCTCCATCGAGGCATGGCGACGGTCCGGTGGGCCGATGTCGATATAGAGCCGACCGCTGTTGAGGGTCGGATTGACCGTGCCGACGCCGACGAAACTATCCACCGCCCGCACCGCGGGGTCGTGCGCGATCGCCTCGGCCAGTGCGCGCTGGCGTTCTGCCATGGTGGCGAACGAAATGTCCTGCGCCGCATCGGTGACACCGACCAGCAGCCCGGTGTCCTGCTGCGGCAGGAAACCTTTGGGGATCACCACATACAGCCAGATCGTCGCCACCAGCGTCAGGCCGGTGCAGAACAGGGTGGCCATCCGATGTCGCAGCACCCGGTCCAGGCTGCGCAGATAGGCGTCGCGGGTCGCATCGAAGGCGTGCTCGCTCCCGCGGAACAGCGCATTCGGCCGATGGCCGGGCGGATCCCGGCGCAGGAACTGGGCGCACATCATCGGCGTGAGCGTCAGCGACAGCACGCCGGAGATCAGCACGGCCATCGACAGCGTGATGGCGAATTCGCGGAACAGCCGCCCGACCACGCCACCCATCAACAGCAGCGGAATGAACACCGCGATCAGCGACACGGTCAGCGAAACCACGGTGAAGCCGATCTGCCGTGCGCCCTTCAGCGCGGCGGCAAGCGGCGTCTCGCCGGCCTCGACGTAGCGCGCGATGTTCTCGATCATCACGATCGCATCGTCCACCACGAAGCCCGCAGCGATCGTCAGCGCCATCAGCGACAGATTGTCCAGCGTGTAGCCCAGCATCGCCATGCCGCCGAACGTGGCGATCAGCGACACCGGCAGCGCGATCGAGGGGATCACCGTTGCCCACAGCTTGCGCAGGAACAGGAAGATCACCATCACCACCAGCGCTACGGTCAGCAGCAGCGTGAACTGCACATCGGCGATGGCGGCGCGGATCGTCGTGGTGCGATCGGTGACCACGGAGATCTTCAGCGAAGGTGGCAAGCTGGCCGTCAGCTTCGGCAGCAGCGCTCGCACCGCCTGCACCACCTGAATGGTGTTGGCGCCAGGCTGGCGCTGAATGTCGAGGATCACCGCCGGTGCACCGTTGTACCACGCCGCCAGTTCGGCATTCTCCACGCCGTCCAGCGCGCGGCCGATATCGCGCAGCAGCACGGGCGCACCGTTGCGATAGGCGATCACGGTCGCCTCGTAGGTGTCGGCACTCAGCAACTGATCGTTGGCACCGATCTGGAATGCCTGGTGCGCGCCGTCGAGCTGACCCTTCGGGTTGTCCACCGTGCTGGCCGCCACCGCGCGCCGCACATCCTCGAGCGACAGGCCGAGGCCGGCGAGCTTCGCCACATCGGCCTGCAATCGCACCGCGCGGGTCTGGCCGCCCTCCACGGTTACCGCGCCGACGCCGCTGATCTGCGACAGCTTCTGCACCATCGTGGTCGCGGCGTAGTCGTTGACCTGGTGCAACGGCAGCGTGTCGGAGGTCAGCGCCAGGATCAGCACCGGAACATCGGCCGGATTGACCGCATGATACACCGGCGGTCCGGGCAGCAGCGCGATCGGAACCCAACCGGCCGAGGCATCGATCGACGCCTGCACGTCCTGCGCCGCGGCATCGATGCCGCGCGACAGATCGAAGGTCAGCGTGATCTGGCTGGTGCCGTAGGCACTGGTGGAACTCATGTTGGTCAGGCCGGAGATCTGGCCGAAATGATGCTCCAGCGGCGTGGTCACCGACGTCTCCACCACGTCGGGCGAAGCGCCAGGAAACGCGGTCACCACCTGGATCGTCGGGAAATCTACATCGGGCAATGCCGCCACCGGCAGCAGCCGGTAGCCGAGCAGTCCCAGCACGACCACGGCGACGGTCAAGAGTGTCGTCGCGACCGGGCGCAGGATGAACGGTGCAGAGATCATTCAGCCGTTGCGCGGGCGTGGCGCATCCTGCTCGCGGCCGACGATGTCGACTGTTACCCCAGGTTCGAGCCGGAAGTGCCCGTCGGTCACCACCTGCTCGTCCGGCTTCAGGCCGTGCTCGATCAGCACGCGGCCATCGATCGACTGGCCGGCGGTCACGGTACGCGATTCGGCCTTTTGTTCATGCGAGACCATCCAGACGAAGTCGCCGCGCGGTCCATGCCGCAACGCCGCTGCCGGAACCGTGACGCCGGCCGGGCGCTCATCCACGACGATCCGGCCGTTGACAAAGTTGCCGGGCCAGAGATGCAGGTCCCGGTTGGGGAAACTGGCCTTCAGCTTGATGGTGCCGGTCGATTGATCGACCTGATTGTCCACCAGATCGATGGTCCCCTCGTCCAGCCTGGTGCGGTCGTCCGCCGCCATCGCGATCACCGGGATGTGGGTCTGACCAGGCGTCAGCCTGCCCTGCGCGACCGAACTGGCGGCCAGCGTGAAGATCACCGAGATCGGCCGCAACTGCGTGATCACCACCATCGGCGTGTTGTCCGCGGCGTGCACGAAATTGCCCTGGTCGATCTGGCGGATGCCCGCGCGTCCTTCGATCGGCGAACGGATCGTGGTGTAGCCGAGCTGGGTCTGCGCATAGTCGATCTGCGCCTGGTCGCTGTCGAGCTGCGCGCGATACTGATCGACCTGCGCCCGTTGCTGGTCCACCTGCTGGTGCGAGGCGAAATCACGCCGCGACAGGTCCTCGTAGCGCTTCAGATCGAGCACCGCGCCTTGCAGCAGCGCCTCGTCCTTGGCGCGGGCGGCGCGCTGCTGCGCCAACTGCGCGGTGAATGGCCGCGGATCGATGATCGCCAGCGGATCACCGGCCTTCACGTCCTGACCTTCCTGGAACACCACCTGCATGATCTCGCCGTCGACACGGCTCTTGATCGCCACCGTGTTGTAGGCCTGCACGGTGCCGATGCCGGTGAGATAGATCTTTACCGGCTCGGAGCGCGACAGCCCGATCGAGACCGGCACCGGCGTGCTGGCGGGTGGCGGCACGACGGTGGTCGCCACCACGCGGTCGCGCAGCCCGGCGACATCGAGTTTGGCATCCGTCAGGTACAGCGCGGTTCCCGCCGCCAGCACGGACAGCGCGCCGACAACACCGGCCCGAACGACGAACTGCCGCGACAGGATCATGGGGCGCGCACCCTATGGCCCCATGCTATCACGCGCAATCGCGTCCGGGTAACGGTCGGCGACCGGGAGACCAGGAGGGCAGCATGGTGCGTGTCGTGGGGATCGATCATCTGGTGATCAGGGTCGGCGACTACGCAAGGTCGAAGGCCTTTTATGGGCGGCTGTTCGAGTTCCTCGGCTTCGAGATCTCGGATGAATACGACGACGCGGTCGGCTGGACCAACGGCAAGACGCGTTTCTGGATCGGTCCGGCCGATGCCGAGGGTCGCAAGCACAAGTACCGCGCCGGCGATGTCGGGTTCCACCATTACGCGTTCCAGTTGCGCAGCCGCAAGGACGTCGACGCGTTGCAGGCGTTCCTGCACGAGCTCGGTGCGACCATCGTCGATCCGGCCGGGGAATACTACGACGATTACTACGCGGTGTTCTTCCTCGATCCCGACGGACTGAAGCTGGAGGGGATGAAGTACGGCGAACGCCAAGCCCGCGAGGCGCGGCGGAGGGCCGCGGCGCGATGAGGCGTCTGCCGATTTTCTATGGCTGGGTGATCGTCGCGGTGGTGTTCGTCACCATGGGCGTCGCGGTGAACGCACGCACCGCGTTCTCGCTGCTGTTCCCGCCGATCCTCGACGAGTTCGGCTGGGATCGCGGCACCACCGCCGGTGCGTTCTCGTTCGGCTTCATCGTCTCGGCGATCATGAGCCCGTCGCTGGGCAGGCTGATGGACCGGCGCGGCCCGCTCATCGTGAACGAATTGGGCGTGATCCTGATCGGATCGGGACTGCTGCTCGCGACGCTGGTGCAGCAGCCGTGGCAACTCTATGCGACGCTCGGCATGCTGGTCGGCGGCGGCAGCGTCTGCTTGGGCTATACCGGCCAGGGACTGTTCCTGCCCAACTGGTTCGTCCGACGTCGCGGTCTGGCAATGAGCCTGGCGTTTTCCGGGGTCGGCGTCGGGTCCATCATCCTGCTGCCCTGGCTGCAAAGCATGATCGTGCGCACCGGCTGGCGCAGCGCATGCCTGGTACTGGGCATCGTGGTGCTGGTGCTGCTGCTGCCGCTCAATCTTTTGGTGCGACGACGGCCGGAGGATATCGGACTGCAACCCGATGGCGACAGTGCGTCGCATGCGACGACAGCGCGCAGAGCGATTGCCAATGTCGTCGATCCTGACTGGGTCGCGGTGGAGTGGACGCTGGTTCGTGCCATGCGGACGGCGCGCTTCTGGTGGCTTGCCGTCGGCTACTTCTGCGCCTTGTTCGTTTGGTATGCGGTGCAGGTGCATCAGACGAAGTATCTGGTGGAGATCGGCTTCACGCCCACTCTCGCCGCGTGGGCGCTGGGCGGCGTTAGTCTCGCCGGCATCCCGGGACAGATCGCACTCGGACATTTATCGGATCGGATCGGGCGGGAATTCGTCTGGGTGGTCGGCAGCCTGGGCTTCACCACGGCTCTTCTGCTGCTGTTGTTGCTGCGCCAGTCGCCGACGCCGTCACTGCTGTATCTGATGATCGTCGTGCAAGGCGCACTCGGCTACGGCATCACGTCGGTGATCGGCGCGATACCGGCCGAGATCTTTCAGGGCCGGCATTACGGCTCGATCTTCGGCACGCTGATGCTGGCCTCGATCGGCGGCGGGGCGGCCGGGCCTTGGCTCACCGGCGCGCTGCACGATGCGACCGGCAGCTACACGATTGCCTTCTGGATCGCGATTGGTTGCAGCCTGCTGTCGGCAGTCGCCATCTGGCTCGCCGCACCGCGCAAGATCCGCATGGTCGCGGGGCGCGTTGCACGGCTTGGTTGATGAGATGGCTGACATGATGGTGGAGGCACCGGTGCCGAACGGCGAGTTGCTTTGCGGGCTGCACGGGCAAGAAAATGGAACCGCAAAACACGCAAAACACGCAAATGATGCCGGTGCTTCACTGGACCAGTCGGGCCATAGCATATTCGTTAATCGTGACGCCATCATGCCGAATGGCCGGTGCCTGTTTGCGTGATTTGCGGTTCCATTTTCCTTTCTCAGTGCGGCGGGATGAACGGTTGGCGCAAAGAGCCGCTGGGTACCAGACGAATCAGAGCCGCGGGGCTGGCAATGGCGAGTCCCGTGCGGGACGTCTCGATCAGTTGGGTTCAGGGGGGCGGCCCGGTGCCGACTGGTGCCTCGATCCGCAAGGTCAATCGTCGCGATGCGGCTGGGGTGGCTGCGGACAGGAGCTGGGCAGATAGCGAGCATGCCCGGTCGATGATGTCCTGCACCAGGCGGACATAGCCGCCGCAGTGCCGGGTCATGGCCAGGTGCACTTCCCGCCACAGCGGATGGCTCCCGGTGATCCCGAGGTCGCGGCAGATATCGCCGATGACGTCGCCGATCGAACGGCGGCGGAGCTCGGCTGCGATCTGCGCTGCGCTGGGCAGACGTGCAAGGCACGGATCGGTCTCGGCAACGCGCGGGGCGGCGGGTGCCGTGGCTGCCGCGGTTCGAGCCCGGCCGCGGACCGTGGTGACGAGTTCGCGGCCGTAGCCGATCAGCTTGCGGATCGGGTTGAGCAGACGGAAGCTGCGGCTGGGTTCGGTGCTTGGGGCTGGGCTCGGGCCACGGCCGTCATGAACGTAACAAGAACAAAGGGGCGACGATGTCAAGGAAAATATTCATACGGCTCCGCAGTTTTCGACCCGGAGGCTGGCTCACGTATGAGAATGGACGGTATCATGCGGGAGAATATCTATTCACCGGGATTACGCTCACGCAAACCGCACTTAAGGTGAGCGCGCCGTATCCTTTCACTTTAAGGATAGACAACCGAAGCGCAGCAACACCTTTTCGCTGGGAAGGAACGACATGGGCTGCAGGTAATGTATTCTCGGGATAGATCAGTCGCTGTCGCGGACTTTGAACTTTCTGTCTGGAGGGTATGTTTGTGGAATCGGAATGTTTGGAGGTCGAGGTCGATTCGGTAATCGCTCAATGGCTCGGAGAGAGCCAAACCAACCTGGCCTTCGAGATCGCCTCTCTTGCGGATCGTCGCGGGCTAGATCTGGATGTCTCACCAGCGTCAGGTGATTCCGGACGCAAGGATGTCGCCATGATTCTCTTTGCGTCCGCGGCTGTCATAAAGGCGCTAAATCCCTTGATCATGGCGGTCATCAAAGCGCGCTTTCCCAAGGCAGTGGCCGTCGAAGGCAAGAAGGGTGGCAAAACAACGTTACGGATCGACGCGAAGTGACCCGAAGGCGGGCGTTCATTATCGGTGAAAACGGCCCTTCGGAGGGCGCCGTCAAGCCGCTTACCTTTGCGGAACAGGACGCGTTGCGGTTAGCAGAAACACTCTCGTCGGATACACTCGGCTACCACGTCCATGTGTCGGTGCGGCGAAGCGCGGCAGAGCATCTACACGAATTGGACGCGTTCGCATCGGACAGCCAGCGAGGCGATCTTCTACTGATCTACTTCTCCGGGCATGGCTACCTCCCGAAAACCGGCCTTTATCTTCTGTGTGGAACGACGCAGCTGACAAACAGACTTGTCACCACAGCCATGCCGCTGAGTACGATCCGAAGCATCCTGGAGAACTGCATCGCCGGGACGAAGATCCTGATCCTGGATTGTTGTCATTCCGGCGCCGCGGTCGGGCAGCCCTGGGGCACGAAGGGAGCCGCTGACAATCCCGGCAATCGCCTCGACGCCGAATCGCGTGACTCTGCGAGCTTAGTGATTGCTGCGAGCGAGAGATTCTCAGTGGCTCGGGAATCAACTGAGCTAGGCGGCGGAATCATGACGTCATTCCTGATCGAAGCCTTCAAGGCGCCAGAGCAGTCCGATAAGGACCGGGATGGTCGCCTGTCCGTAGCCGAGACGATGGAATGGCTTCGCCTGCGCACGCGTGCTTACAACGCCATGCGCGATGTGGTGGACCAGATTGATGTGCCGATCCTGTACGGGGATCTAAGAGGTGATGTCTTCCTCACGCCCGAGTTGGCAACGTCCGACTCTGCTCGGGCGGTCGAGACTATTCGCGCGTCGGTGACCAAAGTGCGAGGGGCATTCGCCTCCGGACGGAGCGTGGACTTCAAAGTTCTGCAGAATTTAGCCAAACCGATCGGGATTTGCTCTCCAACGCTGACCAGTGTTGCGGTTGTAGATGAATTGCTTACCGAGGGTGACGACGCGGCATTATTCTGCGCAGCGATTGTCATTTATGTGCGCCGCGAAAGCCGGTATGCATCTGTTTTGATTGAGGCATTGCGGCCACATGTGCGCGATGCAGCGTTGGGGCGCATATTGCGCGCTTTGCGCAGGATCGTGGGTGCGCGCAGTTTGCCTTCCGCAACACGGGACCTACTACTGGAACGTTTGCTCGACATAGCACGGCACCCTCGCGGCCTGCGAAGGGGAGAGTTGGGGCCAAACTCCGTATCGGGCCAGATCATCTCGCTACTGGAGCATCTGAACGTGCCGCTGATAGATATATTTACGCCGGAGCAATTAGCTAGGCGGGTGCCAACCGGAGACCGAGGGAAGCCGCGGCAGTGGAACGGAAATATCCGCCTCTATTATGAAGGGCGCGACTGTCGATTGAAGGCGAGCAGTTACTCGATGCTCGTGGACTTCGTTGATGAGGTGTACGAACGACTGCGTGGCGAGGGATCGCAGATCCTAGCCTATACTTACGGAGTGGACTGGATCCTCGAGGCCAAGGGGATGCGGCTGCCGGCGCTTTCACCGCAAGACACGACCACTTTGCTTGACCTGGGCTTGCGCTATGATGAGCGGGTGCGCTTTGTGCAACTCGCGAATGATGCGAAACTGACGTTACGGCGCCTGATCGCGGAGGCAAATGAGCCGGAATCCGAGACCGACGACGGGCCGGCTCACGAGGCCGGGTAGTTTATTCCCCGTGCCGCATAAGGCCCCCTTATGTCAGGCGCGTGGGCGCTCCGAAAGGGCGCAATGAGTTCGATTGAGCAGCGTTGGAGAAGTCCCCAAACTAGAACCCAACGCGATCGCCACCCTTCAGCTTGAGGATCTCCCGCGCCTCCTTCGGCGTCGCGATCTCCAGGCTGAGTTCCTCCAGGATGCGGCGGATCTTCGCCACCTGCTCGGCATTCGACTTCGCCAATGCGCCGCGGCCGATATACAGGCTGTCCTCCAGCCCGACGCGCACATTGCCGCCGAGGATGCCGGCCATAGTGGTGAACGCCATCTGATGCCGCCCCGCCGCCAGCACCGACCAGACGTAGGCATCGCCGAACAGCTTGTCGGCGGTCTCCTTCATGAACAGCAGATTGCGCGGATCGGCGCCGATGCCGCCGAGAATACCGAAGATCGTCTGCACGAACATCGGCGGCTCGACGATCTTCTGATCGAGGCAATACGCCAGGTTGTACAGGTGCCCGACGTCGTAGCACTCGAACTCGAACCGCGTGCCGTGCGCGCGGCCCAACCGCTCGACGATGCCGGCGATGTCGCGGAAGGTGTTGCGGAAGATGTGGTCGTCGGTGCGGTCGAGATACGGCTTCTCCCACGCATGTTTCCAGGTCTTCACTCGGTCGCCGGCGCGCGCGATGTTGAAGTTCATGCTGCCCATGTTGAGGCTGCACATCTCGGGCTTCGCCAGCAGTGGTGCCGCGAGCCGATCGTCCAGCGTCATGTTCAGCCCGCCACCGGTGGTGATGTTCACCACCGCGTCGACGTTCTGCTTGATCACCGGCAGGAAGCGCATGAACACCGCGGGATCGGGCGTCGGTTCGCCGGTGTTCGGATCGCGCGCGTGCAGATGGATGATCGCCGCACCGGCCTCGGCTGCGTCGATCGAGGAACGCGCGATCTCCTCCGGCGTGATCGGCAGATGGTCCGACATGCTGGGCGTGTGGATCGCGCCGGTGACGGCACAACTGATGATCACCTTGCCGGCCATGGTCGTCCTCCCGGATCGTTCTGGTCCGCCAATCTGCACCGGGCGAGCGCGGCGGACCAGGGGTCAGGGGCGCAGCATCACCTTCGAGGCGGCGCTGGCGGGCAAGTTCGAAGCCCTCCAGGCCTCGCTCGAGCCGCAGGCGATGGGTGATCATCGGGCGCAGCCGTTCCGGTTCGCGCGCCATCAGGCCGAGCACGTGATCCCAGGTCGTGCGGCCGCAGCCGTGTGTGGCGCGCAACTGATGGCGGGCGCGCACGAAATCGGTCAGCGGCAGTGACACCGGGCCGGGATGGATCCCGGCGACGACCAGCACGCCCGCGGTGCGCAGCACGCCGAGGCCATCGACGATGCTGGGCGGATAGCCGGTCGCCTCGATCACCACATCGACCGGGCGGCCGCCGGTGGCCTGAAACACCAGGTCTTTCAGCGGCGCTTCGGCGACGTCGAGCAGATCGTTGAAGCCGAGTGCACGCAGCACGTCGAAGCGCGGCGCATCGGCGCGGCCGGCGATCAGCACGCGGCCGGCGCCGGCGGCGCGCGCGAACAGTGCGATGGCCTGCCCGATGGTGCCGGGTCCCATCACCAGGACCGTGTCGCCGAGGCCGACCTCGCCGGTCAGCACCGCCTCGCAGCCGACGCCGAGCGGTTCGGTGAGGGCACCGAGTTCGCTGTCGACGCCATCCGGCAGGACCAGGCAGTTCGCGGCCGGCAATGTGACGTGGCTGGCGAAGCCGCCGTCGCGGGTGAGTCCGATCGCCTGCCGCCGCTGGCAGTTGCGCTGTTCGCCGCGCGCGCAGGCCGGGCAGGCGCCGCAGGCAACCATCGGGATCACGGTGACGGTTGCGCCTTCCGGCAGGGTCACGCCGGATCCTGTCGCGATGATGCGGCCGGCGAATTCGTGGCCCATGGTCACCGGTAGATACGGCACCATGAAACCGTAACCTTCGGTCCATTCGTAGGCGTGCACGTCGGAACCGCAGATGCCGACATGCTCGACGCACAGCATGACCTCGCCGGGAGCGGGCGCCGCCGGTGCCTCCGTTTCGCCGAGTTCCAGGCCGAAGCCCGTCTGTCGTTTGCGCAGGGCCAGCATGACGACGGTTCCCCCACATGGTGTGCGCCCGGCCGGCGCTGACACTCCGCGACTTGTATGCTACGGAAGCTGGCGTTGGCCAAACCGTCCCCGTAGCTCAGCAGGATAGAGCACAGGATTCCTAATCCTGGGGTCGCGGGTTCGAATCCCGCCGGGGACGCCACTCAGTCGTCGTCTCCTTGGGTTCACGGCGGGAATGGACCATTCGCGAAGAATGCCGCCGTGTTCGGCGGGATTCGTGGCCGGTGGCACTGTGCTGCGACACAAGAGACGGCGAGGTCGCCTCAATACTGCGAATCCAGGCCCCGCGTCTCCAATCGGGCTTTCGAGTGTACCACGGACCCAAAGTTGCTGACCCGGCGTGATCTGGAAGCACCTTTGCGATGACCCGCAGGGATGTGCCACCGGCTCAACGTTGCTAGACCGGTGTGATCTCCAAACGACCCGGTGACGAACCGCAGGGGGTCGTTCGGACAACAACGCCGCGCGAAAGGTTGGTGACCCTTTGAAAGGTTGTGTCTCGAGACGTGGAGTAGGAGCGATGCTCCCGAGCAGCACGGTCTGCGCGGTCACGCTGCCACTGCGGGCAAGCTCACAACTGCGGTATCGCTCTCTGAGCCGAGGCTTTCCAGGCTCTTGTACCGTCGCCGCACGGCCTAATCATCATTCTGGTCGAGCAGGATGGCGCCTACGCGACGAATGATGGCCTTCGTTTGCTCTGCGGCTCAAGTGATTGGGAAGATGCCCAACACATCCGTGCGACGCTTGATCTCGCCATTGAGGCTCTCAAGCGGATTGGTGCTGTGGGTCTTGGCGCGGTGCTCCTCGGGGAATGTTGTAAATGCAAGTACATCGACCACCGCGTTGCCCATCAGTCCGGCGAGCTTCGGCACTCGCGGGCGCAACTGATCGGCGACGATGCGTAGCTTGTCCTGTGCGGTGAACGTCTGGCGGCCCGGGCGGTCCGATAATTCTGGTGAAGCCGAGGTTGGCGCCGCATGGACATCTGTCAGATGATCCTTCCGCTCCCTCAAGTCTAAATTCCACCGGGGTCGATGTCTCACCTTCATTGGCACAGAGGGGACATCGCACCCCGCGCAGTCAGGCCATCGATGCCTGGAACACCGCTGTTGCCGCCTTAGCTAGGCTGGAATCAGGGTAATTGGCGAGATTTTCAACGCTCGTCCGCCAACCCGACAAACCCATCAAGTAGCATCGCCCCAGCGGTGGCTTTGCAAGCTTATCCATATTTCCGTAGACCCGGGGTATATAATGGAGTGTCCAAACGAGGGAGTGTCCAAATGGAACGACGGATGGTTCTGACTGGCGCCGCTGCGAGCGCGGCGGGCCTCTTTTCCGGCGCCGCCTCGGCCCCAGACACCAGCGCGGCCAGTACTGCATCGCCGGACCTTGTCGCGGCACTGGCCAGGTTTCGCGCCTCCATCCCAGCGCATTTCGACCGGACCTATGTGGAGAACGCCGTCGTCCCGTTCTTCCTCACAAGTATCTACGAGGGTGAGCGTCCCGCCTTGCCTATGATTGACGTCACTCTCAGCAAGGAGAATGCCCTGCCCCAAGACCTCTGGGGGCTGATCTCCCAGGGCTGGAAGCCGGCGCCGGATGAGGGCGTCACGGTGTTCCTGCAGGGCCTCGAGAAGCGTGGCGACAACAATCTTCGCAAGCGGATCTACATGTCCGCTGTCACGCCTGATCTTTACCGGCCGATGTACGGCGCCAAGGTGGTCGCATTCTTCGACGGGCTGCTCGACCCAAAATTCGCCGGCCGGCCGTTTATGCGGCACTATCTCGATTACTACTGGGACATCTATTGGGATTTGCACCTCGGCGTGAAGGGTGACGCGATTCCGCCGCAGGTCCGCACCATCGGCGAGAGTTTCAATACCGTCCTGGCCTTCCGCGACCCGACGCAGCCAATTGTATACGACAACTACATGACGGTGCGCGCACTCCTGGACTTCCTAAAGACCTGGATCGACGAGCGGCTGGACGATATCATCAACGCGCGTATCGCCAACCCAGAGAGGACGATCGCCTGGTATTGGCTCAAGAATGCTGGCGACGGTGCGCATTTCAGCAAGAAGGACGTTGTCTTCGAGTGCTTCCATAACTTCGTCGCGTTCAGCCAATGGGGCAACACGCTCTTCGGCATCATGTCCCGCCTCAGCCAGGATGGCGGTAATTCCGACGTTCGCGCCGCGTTCGAGAAGACGATGGCAGGGAATCCGGACGCCGCGAACGGTGCGCCTTACACACCGCTCGAGATGTTCGTCATGGAGCTGTTCCGCACAATCTCGCCGAACGGCGGAAGTATCTCTTCGATCGCGGATACGCGGCAGTCCGGATCAAGCGACAACTACGGTGACAGCGTATCGCCCTCTGTCAGGTTCGGGTTGCCCTACGAGCGAAGCGCTTACATTATATCGCCACACACCGCGACCAGCTTCGATCCCCGGCACTGGACAAATCCGCAACAATTCGATCCGGGCCGCTATCGTGATGTGCCGACAAGCGCTCAGGTGGACGAGACAAGGAGCAAGCAGATCGGCTTCGCCAAATGTCCGTTTGACCTCACAAAGATGAAGGTCAACGACGGCCGTAATGCAGCCATGGCCAACAGCGCGTTCGGCACGGTCTTCGGCGTGGTCGATGATAAGCCGCTACCGGTCTGCGACTACGCGGGATTCGCGCCATTCGGCTTCGGGTATCGCCGGTGCCCCGGCGAGCAGCTCACCATCCAGGTGTTCGAGGACTTCCTGCGCAAGGTCTGGCGCGATAAAATAACCTTCCG
This sequence comes from uncultured Alphaproteobacteria bacterium, assembly GCA_963819855.1. Classification (GTDB taxonomy): domain Bacteria; phylum Pseudomonadota; class Alphaproteobacteria; order Acetobacterales; family Acetobacteraceae; genus JAMXLO01. Next base: position 44,128 of record CAWFYC010000028.1, on the reverse strand, counting down.
CAGCTTGCACCTGCCGAAGCCGCGTCAGGTGCCGATCGGTCCGAACGCCGTTATCGACGACAATATCACGTTCGCCCGGTCGTCCTGATCGGCGAGGCGAAGCTCTTGTCTACCAGAACTGTCGGAGGGTGAGCCTGACGCCCCAGGCGCTGGGCTCGCCCTCGGGCTTAGCGGCGACGGACTCGGCGTTCAGCACCATGTCGCCGCCGGGCCAGAGCCGCGCGCCCATGCCGGCGCCCAGCCGCAGTGTGTTGGCAGCGTTGCCCTGGCGCACCCCGTCGATGCTCGTTTCTGCTCCGACATTGTAGTAGGCGTCCGCCGACAGCCAGATGTGGGGGGTAATGTTACGGCTCGCGTGGCCTTCCGCGACAAACAGCGGGCGCTGCGTCAGGCGGTTCGCGCCGCCGGCCTGGAACGCGTTGTTCGGGGTGAAAGCCGCAACCGACACGTAGGTCTCGAGCCACGTCCAGCCGCGGTCCGGCGTGTAGCTAAAGTTGACAGTCGGACGGATCGTCCAACGGTTTGCCGACGGGTTGAGCGGGCGGAGGGGCTCATACTCCCCGAGCGGTGTTCCCACGAACAGGTGGAAGCTCGCGAAAGTCTGCGGTACAAAGCTGGCAAACGCCTCGCGGGTCAGGGCGGGTCCGCCGAAGATGTTCATCTGCCAAAGGAAACCAACATCGGAAACGCCGCGGACTGCGGTGCGATTGGAGCCAGCACTCGACTCTACGTAGAGGTAGGGCAGCACGATCGACACGCCGCCTGTGCGCCCCCAGTAGTCCATGGTCCGCGTTAGGACCACGGATTGCGAAACCACGTTGGTGCGGATCCGCGCCAATACATCCAGCCCGTCCTCCGGCGTCACGGAGGCGGCATAGCCCACATTATAGAAGGCAAGCCAGCTGTCGATCGGCGCATTCAGATAGTCCCGGGCCGAGCCTGCCAAGACATCGCTCGGCAACGAGAGCATGGCTGCAACAGGGCACAGTACGACGGCCACGAGCCGCAGACGCCTCAGCGATGGGCACATGATCCGATCCTGATGCTCCGATTTTTGCGATGATCCTAAGCGTCGGCGGGATGGAAGAACATGCTGATCGAGGGAGTTTGCCAGCTTTTCACACGAGCGAAGGCTGGAGCCCGAGCGGCCAGCACGGCCAGAAGCACTCTGTTTGCCCAACCCGGGTCCGAGCGCCGGCCTTCGACGCCCGGGCTGAATGACGTCGCGAGCATCACTTTGCGTTCCGAGGCCGCTCAACCGGTCAACAGCATACCAAGATGGTTGCGTAACCCCGATTTGAACCTGCACGCCTCTGGTCAGGCGCGCTCGACGACCAGTTCCCAGTGCCCAGTTTCATCGCACACGGCACGCCAACCTCAAGTCGGACATGTTGTCGGCTGCCCAGAGCAGTCGGAACGGTCCGTCAGAGTTGCCGCTATATCCAACGGGGTGGGTTGCTCGTCTCGCGTAGCATCGTTCCCTTTCGTCACATCATCCAACAGGCGACAAACTGGCGCAGACCGCTCAGTCACTCCGCCAAGAGAACTTTCAGCTTTACAATTGTCTATATGATGACCGACGCAATGCCTTCCGGAGGCATGCACGGGGCAAGCGGACCGACGTCTCATCTCGTCTCTGACACAGCAGACCTGTGCGGATTCATCCGCAGACCGCAATCGCCGCGAGGCCGGGATAACTCTGCCTCCACTGGTAAACCACAGCATCGCGATGCAATGAATAAGGCCGGCTGTCTGTCCTGCCCGTGGTCTGTCCAGGAAAATCGCGATGAGATCGCTCCGCTTATTGTCCGTTCTGGTCGTGACCGGATTGCCGACGCATCTCAGCTATGCGCAGGGGCCCGTTCCGCTGGGATCTCCGATCCCTCGTATCCTTCCGTCCACTCCACCTGCCGTCAGTCCCGGCGCCACGATCCCAGGGCCGCAAGCGCCAGAAGCCGTGCCGTCCGGGACCGCTGCCATACGTCGCGTCATCATCGAAGGGGCAACGGCCTATACGGCTCAACAACTCAACTCGACGATCGGCGAACTCATTGGCCCCGACACGGCGCTCGCAATGATCGAGGCCGCGCGCCTGGCGATCCTCGATCGCTACCGCGAGGGTGGCTTCGTCCTGACGGCCGTGTTCGCCAGCATCGACCCCCAGGGAACGCTCACCTTCCTGGTGACCGAAGGGCGCATTGCCGAGGTGAAGCTCGACGGCGACATCGGACCGGCCGGCACGACGGTCCTGCGCTTTCTGAACCATCTGACCGAGCAACGGCCAATCGATCTCGCGACTCTCGAGCGTTGGCTGCTGCTCGCACAGGAAGTACCGGGTGTCACCCTCCGGGCTGTGCTGCGGCCGTCGACCGACGAGCCGGGCGCGCTGACCTTGATCGCGGAGGTCAAGCGCGCGGCATTCTCCGGTCTGCTTGTCGCCGACAACGCGGCGTATCCGCTGACCGGGCCGGCCGAGGGCCTGCTGGTGCTGGACGCCAACAGCTTCACGCAATACGGCGACAAGACGGAAGCCACCATCTACCACACCTCCGGCAACACATCCAATTTTGGACAGGTTTCGACGGAGTTGTTCGTCGGCGGCACGGGGCTGCGCGTCCAGGTGTACGCCGGCTACGGACCGACGCATCCATCCTCGCCACTGCGCGATATCGGTTACGAAGGAACCACGACGGTATTCGGCATCAGCGCGCGCTATCCGCTGATCCGGCGACGCCAGCAGACACTGGACCTGAGCGCCTCGCTCGACGCGATCGAGAGCGATGTCAGCATCGGCAATGGCGCGGAGTCGGTCAGCAAGGACACACTCCGCGTGCTTCGGGTCGGCGCATCGTACGCGTTGCGAGATACGATGCTCGGCGCCAGCCGCGGTGCCACGAACTCCGTCAAGGTGCGGCTGTCGCAAGGCCTCCCCGCATTTGGCGCGTCGGTAAGCGTGGGCAGCACCGCGCCAGCCTCGAACGCGATCGCCGGTTTCACCAAGGTCAACGCCGAGATCAGCCGCACCCAGACATTGTTTGAACCGTGGAACGGCGCGGATGTCGCGTTGCTCGCGCTCGTTGCGGGCCAGCAAAGCAACCAGGTGCTGCCCGAAGTCGAACAATTCCAGCTCGGCGGACTACAGTTGAACCCGGGATACTATTCGGGTGAGGTCACCGGCGACAGCGCGCTCGCGTTCTACACCGAACTCCAGTTGAACGACACGTGGAGCATCCCGATCTGGCATCAATTCGACGCGGCCACGCAATTTTTTGGTTTTTGGTCGTGGGGCGAGACCTGGAACAACGGCTTGCTCCGTCTCAACCAGCGCATCGCATCAGCGGGCGGCGGCATGCGGCTGAGCCTGACCGGCTACGCGGAGTTCGACTTGATCGGTGTCTCACGCTTCGTCCTGAACCCATCCGGCGCCAGCACCACGCCGTTGCGGACCGATGCGGCCTACTGGCGGGTCATTCTGCATTTCTAAAGTTCCCCCTTGTCCTCGCGTAACAGAACAGAAAGGATCGCGTATGGGGAAGCAACCTCGATGAGGCCGGAGCCGTGACCGTAGCCACAGCATCGGGGGACACGGTCTACGGTCGACGCGCCGCGCCACTGCGTCACACGCTGCTGTGCAGCACGGTCTTGGTCGCCACCGCACACCTCGCTGCCGCGCAGCCCGCGATCAACGCGCAACCCCAGGGAGGTAGGGTCGTCGCGGGCACCGCAACTATCGGCCAGACCTCCACGCTGACGGAGATCGACCAGACGTCGCAGCGCGCCGCGGTCAACTGGAGCAGCTTCGACGTCGGCAGCAAACAGCAGGTCCGGTTCCAGCAGCCATCGCCCAGCGCGATGACGCTGAACCGTGTGACCGGCGCCGATCCTTCGCAGATCGCCGGCAAGATCACGGCGAACGGCCAGATCGTGCTGGTCAATCCAGCCGGCGTGCTGTTCACCAAGGGCGCCCAGGTGGAGGCCCAAAGCGTCGTCGTCTCGGCGGCCGGCATCAGCGACCAGAATTTCATGGCCGGGCGCATGGTGTTCGATCAGTCCGCTCGGCCCGACGCGGCCGTCGTCAACCGAGGCCGGATAACCGTGAAGCAGACCGGCCTCGCGGGACTGGTCGCGCCAAGGGTGCAGAACGACGGCGTGATCAGCGCCAGGCTGGGGCACGTCGTCCTGGGTGGTGCCCAGACAGCGACGCTCGACCTCTATGGCGATGGGCTGCTGGCGATCGACGTCACGAAGCAGGTCACCCAGGCGCCGGTGGACAAGGACGGCAAGGTGGTGACCGCGCTGGTCACCAACACCGGCACGGTGCGCGCTGATGGCGGTACCGTGCTGCTGACGGCATCGGCGGTGGACGGCGTCGTCCAGACCCTGGTGACCGCCGGGGGGAACATTTCCGCGCCGAGCGTGGGCGGACGGACGGGCAGGGTCGCGGTGCGCGGCACCGGAGGTGCGGTCCTGGTGACAGGAGGCGTGCTGGCGCAAGGCGGCCAACCGGGCACGACCGGCGGGCAGATCGAGCTCAACGCAACCGGGACTGTGACGCTGGCGTCCACCGCGCGGGTCGATGCCTCGGGCCAGGCGGGCGGCGGCACCGTCGCGGTCGGCACCACGCTGGCGCGAGCGAAGGGCGGGCCGTCGGTCGTCGGGCAAAAGACGGCCGCGAGAACCACCGTGGCCGCGGGCGCGATGATCGCGGCCGACGCGACCGGCAAGGGGAATGGTGGACAGATTACGGTGCTGAGCAGCGATGGCACGTCGATGGCCGGAGGGATTACCGCCCGTGGAGGACCACAGCGGGGCGATGGCGGAAACGTCGAGATCAGCGCCAACCAAGGTCTGACGATCACAGGCAGCGTGGATACACGCGCGCCGGCCGGAAGGATCGGGTTGCTGACCATCGACCCGGACACGCTCGTCATCGGTGATACCGTGGTCACGGCCAATCCGGCCACGCCGGGGGCGGACGGCAGCAATCAACTGGCGACCGGTGCGCAGACGATTTCGGCTGCCACGTTCAACGCTTTCACAACCAATGTGTCGCTGTCGGCGTCAGGCGACATCACTCTTGGTGGATCGACCCCGCTTGCCACCGCGACAACCGGGGCTTCCGTGACATTGAATGCCGGAGGCACGCTGACCATCGGCACGGCGCTCAATCAGAGTGGCAACGTAACGTTGACCGGCGGCGTCGGGATCGTCGTCGACGCGCCGATCAACATCGGCGTCAACACGCTGACGCTCGACGGGGGTAGCATCACGCAGGGCACGGCCGGCACCATTACCGCGGGCAGGTTCACCGGCGGTGCGAATTCAGCGGTGGACCTGAGCATCGTGGCCAACGCGATCAGTACGCTGGGGCCCTTTGTTGCGCCAGGCGATTTCACGCTGAACAACGGCGCCAACCCGCTGACAATTAACGGCGCGGTCAATCTCGGTACCACCGGCGTGTTGACGCTGGAGGCGGGAACGATCTCGGAGCAACCCGGCGGCAGCATAACTGCCGGGACGCTGGCGGGATCTTCGTCCGGCGCGGTCGAACTGAGCACCGCGACCAACGCGGTCGCGAACTTGGGCAAGTTCACCGCGACGGGCGACTTCTCGCTGACCAACGGCGCAGACCAGAACCTGACGGTGACTGGGCCACTGTCCGCGAACAACATCACGCTTGGCACATCGGGAACCGGCACGACCGGCGTGCAAGGTGCGGTGTCCACCACGGGCAACAACACCACGATCACCTTGACTGGCGGCAGCGGCGGAATCGCTTTGAACGCTGCCGTCGGTGCCGGCACGGGCGCGACCGGCACGATCGTCGATCTGATCACAACTGGCGGCGGCGATGTGACCCAGACCGCCGCGAGCGGCGTCACCGCGGCTGAACTCGTTGGCAACGTCTCCGGCTCCGTTGCGATGTCCACTGGCGGTTCCCCGGGCCCAACCAACAACATCGCCGCCCTCGGCCCCTTCACGATCAACGGCAGCGGCGGCTTCGTGCTCGATGCATCCGCCACCTTTGGCAGCCTGACCGTCAACGGTCCGCTGACCGCGACGGCTGGGCCGGTGGATATCATTCGGCCTCATACTTTGACCGTTCCGGGAGCCATCACAGCGAATGGTGCCCTCGAACTGGATGCTTTCGGTGGCAACGCGACCAGCGGCCTGACCATCACCGGCACTGTCAAGGGCCCGACGATCTTGCTCGTCTCCGAAATCAGTGGCCCCGTGTCGCTCTCAGGCAACGCTTCGGTCGGGCAGAGCGGCGCCACCGTCACGTTCAATGGTGGCGAGATTACCCAGGATCCGACCAGCGTGATTACCGCCGGAACGCTGCAGGTTACCCTCGCCAACGAAGTCAATCTTGCTGGCACCGGCAACGCGATCGACAGTCTCGGTCCGGTCACGACATTTGGCTTCATTCACCTGACTGATAAGTCGGCCTTGACCGTTTCTGGTCCGATTCGACTCATCGCCGGTAATTCCAGCGATGATCTCTTCCTGCAATCAGCGAACGATATAACGGTCAGCACACCGATCACGCTTTCGGCCCCGGCCCAGGTGACCGTTCAGGCCGGCGGGAATCTGGTTGTGGCGGCGGGCGCCCCGATCAGCACGGCCGGCAGCATCTCTCTTGCGGCAGCTGATTCGACGATCGCCGGCTTCAACCCGGCGGGAAAGCTCACGCTGAACAGCGACGTTGGTACTACCGCCACTGCAGTGCAGCTCTCCGCCGGCAGCGGCGGGATCGCGTTGAATGCGGCCGTCGGTGCCGGCACGGGCGCGACCGGCACGATCGTCGATCTGATCACAACTGGCGGCGGCGACGTGACCCAGACCTCAGCGAGCGGCATCACCGCCGCTGAACTCGTCGGCAACGTTTCCGGTTCGGTTGTGATGGCCACCCTTGTCGGGGGTAGTGTCGGCTCCCCGGGCCCATCCAACAACATTGCTGCTCTCGGCCCGTTTACGATCGATGGCGGCGGCGGCTTCGTGCTCGATGCATCCGGCAGCCGTGGCACCCTGACCGTCACCGGTTCGCTCTCCGCGACGGCCGGGGGTGTGGCAATTATTCGGCCCAATACGTTGGCCGTGCCGGGAACAATCACGGCGAACGGCGCCGTTGAGCTGGATGATTTCGGCGGCGGCCTGACGATCACCGGCATTGTCAAGGGCCCGACGATCCTCCTCGTCTCCGAGATCAACGGCAACACGTCGCTCTTAGGCGGCTCTTCGATTGGGCAGGGCGGTGGCACCGTCACGCTGAGCAGCAACGTGATCACCCAGGATCCAACCAGCGTAATCACCGCCGGAACGCTGCAGGTCACCCTCTCCGGCATCGTCAATCTTGTCGGCACCGGCAATGCGATCGACAATCTCGGCCCCGTCACGGCATCTGGTTTCATCCGCCTGACTGACAATTCGAGTTTAACCGTTTCTGGACCGATCCAAGTCGGTGCCGATTTCCAGGATGGCGTGTTCCTGCAGTCGGCCAAGGATGTAACGATCAGCACACCGATCGCCCTTGCAGGTCTCGATCAGGTGTCAGTTCAGGCGGGCGGGACCCTGGTGGTGGCTGCGGGCGCCCCGATCAGCACCCCCGGCAGCATCACTCTCTCCGCGGGCAGCGGTGGGATCGCGCTGGGTGACAAGGTCAGCGGAACCACCGGCGTCGATTTGACGACGACCGGCGGCGGCCTGGTATCGCAGACCGCCGCGGGAACCGTCAGCACGGGCATGTTGACCGGCAACCCCTCCGGGACGGTCGATCTGAGCGCCGCGACCAACGCCGTCAGCGATTTGGGCGCCTTGACCCTGGGTGGCGACTTCGCGCTGAACAATGGCACCAATGCCCTGCAGGTGACCGCGCCAATCAACGCCGCCGGCCATACGCTGACCCTGAACGCGGGTGCTATCACCCAGACCGCCGCCGCCGCGATCGCGGCGGGCACCCTGACCGGCGGTTCGTCCGGCGCGGTGGACCTGAGTACCGCGACCAACGCCATCAGCAGCTTCGGCGCCTTCGCTACGGGCGGCGATGTCACACTGAACAACGGCTCGACCGCGCTGCAATTCTCCGGCGCATTCACCGGCGGCGGCACCTTGACCCTGACCGCCGGTCCAATCACCCAGAGCGCCGGCGCAGCGATCACAGCGGGCACGCTGACCGGCACCTCGTCCGGCGCGGTGGATCTGAGCACCGCGACCAATGCCATCGGCAATCTCGGTGCCTTCGCGCCGGGCGGTAATTTCACGCTGAACAACGGCTCGATCGCCCTGCAATTCACCGGCCCGTTCGCCGGCAGCGGCGAGACCCTGACGCTGAACGCGGGTCCGGTCAGCCAGACCGCCGCCGCGACTGTAATGGCGGGCACACTGACCGGCGCCTCGTCCGGCGCGGTCGATCTGAGCACCGCGACCAACAGCATCGGCGCCCTGGGCGGCTTCACCACAGGCGGCAACTTCGCGCTGAACAACGGCACCAACGCCTTGCGGATAACCGCGCCGATCAGCGCCGCGGGCGCTGCACTGACCCTGACCGCCGGCACGATCACGCAGGCCGCCGCTGCCGTGATCACGGCCGGCGCGCTGACCGGCACTTCGTCCGGGGCGGTGGACCTGAGCGCGGCGGCCAATGCCATCGACAGCGTCGGTTCCTTCACCGCGGTCGGCGATTTCTCGCTAAGCACCGAGATCAGCGCGCAACCGAACCCGGTAAGGCTGGGCACGGTATCCGGCGGCAGCGTCGCCGTCACTGCGCACGATATCACCGTCGCCGGGTTGATGACCGCATCCGACCCGGGCGGCACGCTGGCGTTGACCGCCGACACCATCGCGTTCTTCCCTGGTCTCGGTCAGCTTGCCGCGCCCAATGGCACCGTCCGGCTCGGTCCGGTGACCAATGGCATCGCCTTCGACATTGCCTTCGAGCCCGCGAGCGGTGGCCTCGTGCAACTGGCCAACAACGTTGCCCTCCAGATCACCACGCCAACCCTGGTGATCGGGCAAGGCTCCGGCGCGGCCGTGGCCGGGTCGATCGCGTTCAACCAGCCATTCTCCTGGCCGAACGCCCTGAACCTGCAAACCACCGGCGCCGTCACTCAGCAAAGTCCGATCGCTGCGGGGGTACTGAGCGGGCTGGCTGGCTCCGTTAACCTGACCGGGGCGGCCGGCAACGCCGTGGCCACGCTTGGCTTGTTCCGCGCCACCGCGGGCGATTTCGACCTGACTCAGAGCGCGCCGCTGATGGTCGCGGGACCGCTCAGTGCCGACAACATCAATCTGACCGCCGCGGGACCCACCGGCGGGATCGCCATCAGCGGGTCGGTGACGGCGGCGGGGGGTAATCTGGTCCTCGCCGCTGGCGACCAGGGGATCTCGCTGCAGTCCCCATTGACCGTCGCGACCCTGGATTTGAGCGCGACCGGGGGCGGCGTGACGGAGGCAGCGGGCGGCGGGATCGATGCCACGACGCTGCAAAGTTCAGCTGGTGTCACCGGCTCCGTGGCGCTGACAACGGGCACCAACAACATCGCGAACCTCTCCCAATTCACTGTCGCCGGGGGCGATCTGGCGTTGTCGGACGGCTCGACTGCCTTGCAGATCATCGGGCCGGTCGGCGCCGCCGGCCACACGCTGAGCCTCGCCGTGGGACCGGTCACTCAGACCGCCAGCGGGGCGATCACGGCGGGTACGTTTACCGGCTCTTCGTCCGGCGCGGTCGACCTGGGCACCGCAACCAATGCCATCAGCGCCTTGGGCGCCTTTACCCCGGGCGGCAACTTCACACTGAACAACGGTGCCAACGCCCTGCAATTCACCGGCGCCTTTGCCGGCGGCGGCGACACCCTGACCCTGACCGTCGGCTCGATCACCCAGACCGCCCTCGGAGCGATCACGGCAGGCACGCTGACCGGCTCCTCGTCCGGCTCGGTTGATCTGCGCGCCGCCGGCAACGCCATTGCAACGTTGGGCGCGTTCGCGGCGAACGGCATCTTCGACGTTCTGCAAAGTAGCCCGCTCAGCGTGACCGGCCCGGTCAGTGCCAGCAACATCATCCTGGATGTCCCGGGACCGACTGGCGGGCTCGTCTTCAGCGGGCCCGTGACGGCGACGAGCGGGTTGTTCCTGATTGCCGGTGACCAGGGAATCGCCCTCGATGCCGGGGCCGCGCTCACCGCGGTCAGCGCCAAACTCGGAGCCGGTGCCGGCGGCGTCAACGAGGCTGCCGGTGCTTCCCTGACCGTCGAAAACCTGCAGGTCTCAGGCCCGCCGATCGGCGGCACCGTCGACCTCCGCCAAGGCACCAATGCGGTCAGCACGCTTGGCCCGTTCCAGGTCGCCGGGGGCGATTTCAATCTGGTGCAGAGCAGACCGCTGTCGGTGGTGGGCCAGGTCAGCGCCAACAACATCAACCTGGTTGCCTCCGGAGTCACCGGCGGGATCAACGTGAGCGCGCCGGTGACGGCGGCAAACAGTCTGGCCCTCACGGCTGGCGATGCGGGGGTCACGCTGAACGGCGCCATCGCCACGCCTGACCTGCATATCGATGCCAGCGGCACGATCACGCAGACCGGCGGGTCGCTGGCGGTGGGCAAGCTGAGCGGCAGCGCGCGTCATCTCGCTGAGTTCGCAGCCAATACCAACGTCGCGAACTCTTGGCGCCTTCACCGTCACCGGCAGCGACTTCGTGCTGAATGACACCGGGCCGCTGACGATCGCCGGACCCTTGTCGGCGCAATACATCGCGATCACCGCGCTCGGCCAGGTCACGCTGACCGGCACCATTGCCACGATGGGCGTGCCGGTCGCGCAGCAATCCGGTGCACAGCCCGCCAATCCCGGCAGCTTCATCGATGTGCTGCCCGGCGCTGCCGGATCGGGGCGTTTCGTCACCACCGGCCTCGCGGCGTTCGTGCCGCTTGGCGCGCCGACCGCGACGGTGCGGATCGACGTGCCCGGCAACGGGGGACTGATGTTCTTCGACCCGCCGTTCGCACCGCAGGTATTCCTCGTGCTCGACACCGGCGTCGGCGGCCGATCGCTTGGCACCCTCGATGTGGGCGGACTGCTGGTGCTCGGAACCGGTGGCAGCGCCACCCTGTTCGGGACCGTTGACGGTTTGGGCGGCTTCGGTGCGGCCGCGGTCTCCCAGATCAGTCCGCATGTCGACGCGGCATACACCTTCAACGGCTGCGCGATCGCAACCGCCACCTGCCTCACGATGCAGAGTCTGTTGCAGGCGGAAACCGCGGCGTATCGCGCCGTGGCCTCACCGCTGCTGTTGCCGTTGGCGCTGCTCGCGGTGCCGCAACTCCCCGCACCGCTCGGATGGCTCTCCAGCGACGACGTGGTCCCGCCGAACATTTCGGACGTGGATTACTGACATGCGGCCCGGCCTGCTCGCATTGCTGATGTTGCTCGCGGCGAGTTGCGCGAAGCCGCCGGCGGCATCCTATGTCGGCGCCTCGCCCGGCGATGAAGGTCTCGACCTGGGCGCCAACGCATCCGGCGAACCCTGCCGGCAACAGGCGGCTCGCGCCGACCTGGTCGACATCTATTGCGCGGACTGGGATCAACCCGCGGGAAGCGCTCGCCGCGGCGCCGCGGCTGGCCCCGCCGAGTTGCCATCGCTCGCGACCTCGAGCGAATGGCGGCTTGGGCTGAACCTCCGTTTCGTGTGCGAGCCCCCGGCACCGGTCGCGATGGAAGATGCGCAATCGGCGCTGTTGCTGCGCTGCACGCGCCGGGTCGGCGGCTGGCCGCAGGCCGCGCTGATCGCGAGCGTCGACGGCAAGGCCTATTTCGCCGATGGAATTCTGCCGTTGCTGCCGGTGCTCGAGCGATCGGTCGGGGTGCTGTCCGGTCACCTTGCGCCGGCAGCGGCCGCGTCCTCGCGCCCCTCGCCGGCGATGCACGAACTTATCGACCGTCTGGCCGCCAAAGCGTTCACGATCGGCAATGTCAAGGAATACTACCGGCTGATGGCACTCGGTGCGCGCGCCAACCTGTCGGAGGATTTCATATCCGCGGCCACCGCCTATCGGGCTGCGCTGAAGCTGCAGCAGACCGCGCTTGGCCGCGCCAATCCGAACACCTCGGTGCCGCTGATGAGCCTCGCGCTGCAACTGTCGAACCAGGGGCAGGTACAGCGGGTCCGATGCCGCATTCGGCACCGCGGCCGGTCTGGTGCCGGGTGCCGCGGACCAGTCGGCGCCGGCGCGGCTGCTGCACTATCGCGCGCTGCATTTGCTCAATCAGGGCAAGACCGATGAGGCGCTGGCACTGCTCGGCGATGCCGAGAGTGCCTATGCCGCGGTGGTGCCTCCGGAAGCCATCACGGCAGCGGCGGACGCTGCCGCGCAAGGCAACGTGGAGGGCTTCCCGAACGAGCGCGTGCTTACCGATCCGATCGTGCAGTCCGCGCTGATGGGCATGGTCGAAGTGCGGCGGTATCGCTCCATAGCGTTACGGAACGATCGCCAGGTCGACGCGGCGCAGGTGTCGATGCGTGGCGCGGAACACCTCGCACTGGCGAATGCGCTGGTGCAGCCGATCGTCGGTGCACGGGTCGCGCGCACCAGCGCGCAGATCGACCCCGTGCAACGTGGCGATGGCGAACGTCTCGACCGTGCCGCGGATGATTTCCGTCTGACGCTGCCATTGACCCACCCGTTCGCCGCGACCGAGCTGTTGCAGGCGGCGGTGCAGATGCGTGACGGCGATGTATCCGGCGCGCTTGTGCGATGCCGCGCTGCGGTGGCGGTGCTGCGTGAGCTGAAACTCGGCGTCGAACCGCAACTGCTGGAACCTTGCCTGTCCGCGCTCGCGGACCGTGCGGCGCGGTCGGCGGCGGCGCGCCAGGCGCTGCTGGCCGAAATGTTCGAGGTCGCGGAGCTGGGCCAGGGCAGCATGACGAGCCAGCTGATCGCGCAGGCATCGGCGCGGTTGACGGAAAATGCGCGCGATCCGCGCGTCGCGCAGGCGATCCGGCGACGCCAGGATGGCGTGGAGACGCTCAACACACTCTACCGGACACGTGATTCGCTGGCGCAGGCGAACCGGCCGGGAGGCCTTCCCTACGATGGTCCCCGCATCGATCCCAACACACTGGATGAGCGAATTGCCGCTGCGCTGACCGAGTTCAAGGACAGCGATGCCGCCATGCAGGAGGCGGCGCCGAATTACGGACAGCTTGTGCAACAGGTTGTCCCTGCCCGCGACGTATTGGCGCTGCTGCATCCCGGCGAGGCCTTCGCCCAGATAACCGTCGGCACCAAGGAAACCTGGACGCTGCTGCTGCGTGACGGACAGATCGAACTCGGCAGGTCGGACACCGGCATCGCGGCGATGACGCGTCTCGTCGTGCGGATCCGGGCCACGCTGAGCCGCCGCACCGATGGGTCATTGCCGGCATTTGCGACCGGGCCCGCGTCCGCCGTGTTCGCCGCGACGCTCGGCACGGTCTGGGCGCCGCTCGCGGACGCGACCGCATTGGTGGTGGCACCATCCGGGCCGCTGCTGTCGTTACCGTTCGCTCTGCTGCTGACCCAGGTGGACAGCGGCGACGACCTGCGTGCCGCGCCATGGCTGGTGCGCACGATGAGCCTTGCCCATGTGCCATCCGCCGCGAGCTTCGTCGGCCTGCGGCATGCGGCGGGTGGATCGCGCGCCGCGCGGCCATGGTTCGGCTTCGGCGATTTCAGGCCGGTCACGCTCGCTGCCGCGTCGCGGAGCTTCCCCGGGCCGGCATGCGCGGAGGCCGCCGCCGCGTTCGCCGCCTTGCCGCCGTTGCCGCGCTCCGTCACCGAGCTGGAGGCATCGCGCGCCATTGTCGGCGCGAGTCAGACCGAGCTCCTGCTTGGCCAGGCGTTCACCGCCGAAGCGGTACGGCGGGCGCCGCTCAAGAACTACCGCATCATTCACATCGCGACCCACGCGCTGCTGCCGGCGGAACTCGAATGCCAGCCGCAACCGCTGATCGTCACATCCGATCCGCGCGGGGCGACGACGGCCGACGGCGCCATGCTGTTGGCCGACGAAGCGTTGGCGCTCGATCTGGACGCCGATGCCGTGATCCTGTCGGCGTGCAACTCCGGCGGCCGCGGCGGCAAGCTCGCCGGTGAGAGCCTGTCCGCGCTGGCACGCGCGTTCTTTTATGCGGGATCGCGCTCCCTGCTGGCCACGCATTGGAACTTGAACGACGCGGCCGGAGAACGACTGGTCTCCGGTCTGTTGCACGACTACACGCGCGGCGCTGGCGATGGCCTTGCGCAATCGCTGCGTTTGGCGCAACTCGCCCTGCTTGCCGCCGCGGGAAGCGATGGGGTCCCAGCCGAGGTCGCGCATCCGTTCTTTTGGGCGCCGATGGCTTTGATCGGCGAGGGCGGCCCCCGCCATATATCGAGCGAGGCCGCGCTCAAAGGACCGGCGTAACCGCAGGGCGTGTCACTTGAGCAGGCTGTACGCCCCGGTCGCGACCGAACCGATCGCGGTGACGACCGGCGTGCCGACCTCGATCAGATGCCGGATTTGCTCCACGCGTGTTGTTGCCTTGGACACGGTGTCCTCGGTCAGCAGTCCGCCTGCCGCGGTGACCAGGCGCGTGCCACGGCCGCCCGCGAGCGCGCGCCGGGTCAATGCGCCGGTCAGGAAACTGAGCGCGACGCTCAGTACCCAGCCGATATCGTTGATCCATTCCAGCCGGTCGTGCGGCAGCGCGCTGTGTACATCGCCCCACGCTGCCACCAATGTCATCGCCGCGACACTGAGCACGCCGAGAACGCCGGCGACGACGATGAGGGGCAGGCTGGCGATGTCTGGGGCTCGACGCGTGGCCAGAACGGCGACAGCCGGGATCAGCAGGGTCGCCCCAAGCAACCACCGACTGTTCAGGTCGAGCAGCCAGACGATGATGTAGTGGGCGACCAACAGCGAGACGAATGCCGCCATGGCGCTGCCCGAGATTGACCCGGTGTGAGCGGTGCCGGCCGTTGTGCGGTTCGGCTCGGGGACCGCTACGTCGGTACGCACCCGTGCCGCCGATGCCCCGGCTGCAGCCGGGGCAACAATCTGTTTGTGGAGGGCCTGCACGTCGATCTTCAGCGCCGCGAGTTGTGCGGACAGGTCGCGCAACTCCAACATGACTGGCCGCATGATCGAAAGGTCACGCCGGCAGTGTTTGCAGACGACCGCTTCGTCCTTGATCTCCTCGGCGCAGAACGGACAGTTCACGGATGCTGCACTTGCAATTCGACCGTGGCCGTTCCGGTATGCCCGGCATCGTCAGTCAAGTCGATGCGGATTCGATATTGACCCGGTGGCGCCTCCGCTTGGCCGAAGTCGACGCCACGCGGCGATATGTATGGTTGAACCCGGTTTGTCAGGTCGACTTCCGGCCTGGTGAGAAGGGTAACCGTCACGCTGTTCGGATCGATCCGCGCACCGTTGTGCGGCGTGAACTGAAGGCGCAATGGGAATGGCGACGCGACTGTACCCTTCGGCGACTGGATCAGCACATCAGGCGGGCGCGTGGGCGTTCCGCGATCGCCTTGGAATGCTCCGCCGGCGGTGGCGTTCGGTGCCACCTGCGCACGCGGGAGCTGTGCCTCCTGCGGGGTGATGAGAACGGTCGCATGTGCCGAAAGCGGAGCGGCGACGAGAAGCAGCATGATCATCAGCTTCCGACGATGCATGGCTCATGTTCTCCTGAACGTCACGTACGTACGGTTTCGCTAATGATGCTGCATCGGATTCGCTCCGTTGGCCAATCGTGTCGGCGGCGCTTCAGCATTCAATGGTCGCGAGCGCGGTTTGCCGCTGCATCGGGTCGGCCTGCGCATGCAGGCCCGCGATGCTACGGACTGAGCGGCAGCCATCCCTCGATGAGGGCCACGACCCCAAGGACCAGGAGGGCGACGATAACCGCAATCAACACAATCTGAACCCGATCCATGGCACCTCACGATACCGCTTGGTGCTATACCTTAACGATCCAGTTGTGCAAGTGAAGCGACTCACACGTGTCCGCTCGATGCCAATCGCTACGGCACGATGGGTTTCGCTGCGCTCTACCCATCCTACAGCGACGCGCAGACGCCAACTCGTAGGATGGGTAGAGCGCAGCGAAACCCATCGTGCCAGCGCGACGAGGCTATGCCACGCTGTACTCCCCCAGGTCCCACCAGATGCCGGCAAACGCCGCGATGCCCTCGCGCGCCGGAGCGATCAGGAAGTGCTCGTCCGGGCCGTGCTGCTTGCAGCCGTTGTAGCTGTGCGGCACCCAGATCAGCGCCACTCCGAGGTGATCGACGAACACGTCGCCCGGCAGACCGCCGGACGAATTCGGGATCACCTGCACGTGCCGCCCCAGCGTCCGCTCCATCGAACCGACGGTCCAGCGCACCCACGGATTCGCCGGGTCGGTGCGGCTCGCCGGCATGCGGATGCCGGGGTTCTCGATGCGCACGCCGGCAAACCCCTCGGCATCGAGATGCCGGCGCAGCGCAGGTGCGAACGTCGCCGGATCGGTGTCCACCGTGTAGCGGATCTGGCAGTGCGCGCGAGCGTTCGGCGCCACCGCGTTCACCGGGTTCTCCGGCCGCCCCGACACCATCGCCAGCACGATGAAGCTGTTCCAGCCGTAGATCTTCTCCGCCGCGGTCAGCCCCGGCTCGCCCCAGTCCGGGTCGATCGAGGCCGCCTCGCCACCGCCGCCCACCTCGCAGCCGGCCAGCACCGATCGAACGCTGGTCGGCACCCCGTTTCGTGGCAGCCAGTCGCGCACCAGGATTTTTCCCCGTCGATCGATGATGGTGCCGAGGGCATGGGTCAGCACGACGGCGGGATCAGTGGTCAGCCCGCCCCAGTGGCCGGAATGCACGCCGCCCGGGCGCAGATCGACCAACAGGTCGAAGTGGTAGGTGCCGCGCGTGCCGGTGGCGATGGTGGGGATATCGGGCATCACGCGCGGGCCGTCGCTGCCGATCAGCACGTCGGCGGCAAGCTCGTCCCGGTGCCCGGCGACAAAGTCGCGGAGGCCGACCGAGCCGCGCTCCTCGCAGGTCTCCAGCACCAGCTTCAGGTTGAAGCCGAGCTTCCCGCCGCGCTCCGCCAGCACTGCCTCGAGTGCGGAAAGGTTCAGCGCATGCTGGCCCTTGTTGTCGGCACTGCCGCGGCCGTACCACCGATCACCCTCTTCGGTGAGCCGCCAGGGATCGAGGCCCGCGCGCCACTGATCTTCCAGCCCACGCACCGTATCGCCGTGGCCGTAGGTCAGGATGGTTGGCCGGCCCGGATCCTCCAGCCGTGCCGCGACCAGGATCGGCCCGAAGCCCGCACGCGGATTGGGATGGATGGCCACCGAAAAACCCATCCGCTCCAGCCACGGCCGGATCGCGCCATCGAGGTACCGCTGCACGTCGTTCTCGTGCCCGGGGTCCTGCGATGTGCTCGGAATTGCCACCAGTTCGGACAGCCGGCTGCGGAAGCCTCCGCCGTCGAAGAACTGCGTCGCTCTTGCTATTGCGCCTTCACGCGTACCCATCTTTCAGCCTTCCCGGATGGCCTGTCGCCGGGGAGAATCTGCCTGCCGGCTGCGACAATGACCAGGGGTTCGCGGCTCTCGCGAATGGGTTTCAGCGTTCGTAAAGCAGGTGAGCCTAGACTGGAGCGGCATTGTGGATTGCAGCTATGAGTTTGAGCGTCCTCCCGTTCTCGTTGCAGCTGCCAGTCGGCTACAGTTTCACGACGAACAATTCCGGCACGCAAGACACGCCGGCTTCGACCACCACGCCACCGTCTGCGGATGCGGCAGCAACCGCACCGGCCAACAACTCGGCGCCGGTTGACGTAATCAGCATCAGCAACGCGCTGGTAGCTGGCGACTTCACCACCGATGGTGGTGACAGCTACCGGATGAGCGCTCTGTTCAAGGCAATTGCATCGACCGGACAGACGATCGCTGGATATCGCGTGGCATTGGGCGATGGCGGCGGGACCGGTGGGACGCTCATGCTGGGCGGCAAGCCCACCGATCGAACCGATTTCACTGCGGATGAGTTCGCGCAGCTGACCTACGTCGCCGGCACCGGTGGCTCGCAGAGTCTCACCGTGATCGCTCAAACCGGCAAGCGCCAGCCGAACCTCCCTGATGGCACTCTCGGTGCTCTGAGCGGCGAGATCGACAGCCCGGCGGTGCAGATCACGGCGAACGTCACCGGCACCCGTTCGATCAACGCGATGAACGCCTTGAGCACCCGGCTGGCCGCCACCGATCCGGATGCCAACATCGTCAGCATCGCGCAGCAGGCGGAGATATTCACCGGCTGGAGCGGAGCGGCCCAACCGACCTTGCAGACCGATGGCAATTTCACCGCCCAAGGTGGTGACAGTTACCGGATGAGCGGGCTGTTCCAGGCAAGCGCATCGACCGGACAGACGATTGCCGGATATCGCGTGGCGCTGGGCGATGGCGGCGGGAAGCTCATGCTGGGCACGCAGGATGTCACCGGCCAGACCGATTTCACCGCCGATCAGTTCCGGCAGCTGACCTATATCGCCGGCACCGGTGGTTCGCAGAGTCTCTCCGTGATCGGCCAGACCGGCACACGGCTGCCGGACGGCACGCTGACGCGGGAAATCGACAGCCCGGCGGTGCAGATCACCGCGAACGTCACCGGCACCCGTTCGATCAACGCGATGAACGCCTTGAGCACCCAGCTGGCCGCCACCGATCCGGATGCCAACATCGTCAGCATCGCGCAGCAGGCGGAGATATTCACCGGCTGGAGTGGAGCAGCGCAACCCACCTTGCGGACCGATGGCAATTTCACCACCCAAGGTGGTGACAGCTACCGGATGAGCGGGCTGTTCCAGGCAAGCGCATCGACCGGACAGACGATTGCAGGATATCGCGTGGCGCTGGGCGATGGCGGCGGGAAGCTCATGCTGGGCACGCAGGACGTCACCGGCCAAACCGATTTCACCGCCGACCAGTTCCGACAGCTGACCTATGTCGCCGGCACCGGTGGCTCGCAAAGTCTCACCGTGATCGCCCAGACCGGCACGCGCCAGCCGAACCTCCCAGATGGCAGCCTCGGTGGTCTGACTGGCGAGATCGACAGCCCGGCGGTGCAGATCACCGCGGGCGTGACTGGCACCCGTTGGATCAACGCGATGAACGCCTTGAGCACTCAACTGGCGGCCACCGATCCGGATGCCAACATCGTCAGCATCGCGCAGCAGGCGGGGATATTCACCGGCTGGAGCGGCGCGGCTCAACCGACCTTGCAGACCGATGGCAATTTCACCGCCCAAGGTGGTGACAGCTACCGGATGAGCGGGCTGTTCCAGGCAAGCGCATCGACCGGACAGACGATCGCAGGATATCGTGTGGCGCTGGGCGATGGCGGCGGGAAGCTCATGCTGGGCACGCAGGACGTCACCGGCCAAACCGATTTCACCGCCGACCAGTTCCGACAGCTGACCTATGTCGCCGGCACCGGTGGCTCGCAAAGTCTCACCGTGATCGCCCAGACCGGCACGCGCCAGCCGAACCTCCCAGATGGCAGCCTCGGTGCCCTGAGCCGCGAGATCGACAGTCCGGCGGTGCAGATCACCGCGAACGTCACCGGCACCCGTTCGATCAACGCGATGAACGCCTTGAGCACCCAGCTGGCCACGACCGATCCGGATGCCAACATCGTCAGCATCGCACAGCAGTCCGGGATATTCACCGGCTGGAGCGGCGCGTCCCGCCCCACCTTGCAGACCGATGGCAACTTCACCGCCCAAGCGAACGACAGCTACCGGATGAGCGCCCTGTTCGGGGCGAGCGCATCGGCCGGACAGACGATTGCAGGATATCGCGTGGCGCTGGGCGACGGCGGCGGGGCCGGTGGGAAGCTCATGCTGGGCAGCACGGATGTCACCGGCCAAACCGATTTCACCGCGGACCAATTCCGACAGCTGACCTATATCGCCGGCACCGGTGGCTCGCAGAGCCTTACCTTGATTGCCCAAACCGGGACGCGCCAGCCGAACCTTCCGGACGGCACTCTCGGTGGTCTGACTGGCGAGATCGACAGCCCGGCGGTGCAGATCATCGCGAGCGTGACTGGCACCCGTTCGATCAACGCGATGAACGCCTTGAGCACTCAACTGGCGGCCACCGATCCGGATGCCAACATCGTCAGCATCGCGCAGCAGGCGGGAATATTCACCGGCTGGAGCGGTGCGTCCCAACCCATCCTGCAGACTGCACTGACACCGGAACCTCCCGTATCCTTGGCGGCGCTCGAGGAGACCGTTGGCACATACCAATCGGCCGGCTCGAATATGTCGCAGCCGACTACCGACCTTTCATCGTTCTATCCGACTGCGATAGCCAGCGCGGAATCCCCCGGAAATTTCACAAGCCCAGGAGGTCCAGTGGCTACAGCGCTGCTGTTGTTGGATGGTGCCGCTGTGGGAGCGTTCCAAACCGTTGACGATCTTGCCGCGCAGGCACAGGCCATCAGAGCGTACAGCGCGACGAAAACCCTCTGATACCGCTATATTTACCCGGCGACGAAAGCCCGGCCCGTATGGGTGTGGCGGCAGCGATCGCCCCCATCGTCATGGCGGACGAAGCTGCGCTGCCATGCTCGTCTCCCCTAGGTATCCCGTGCGCCCACATATTCCGGTACATTGAAGTACACCCAGATCAGGTTCGCCAGCAGCAGTGCCGCGGTGACCAGGAACACCCAGCGCAGCCCGAACGAGGCGGCGATCGCGCCGCCGGTCAGCGGCCCCAGCGAATTGCCGAGAAACGTCGCCGACGCGGTCATGCCGTACACCGTGCCGCGATCGCTGCGCGACACCATCCGCCCGATCAGCGCATTCGCCGTCGGCAGGATGCCGCCGATGAACAGCCCGACGCCGAAACGCTCGACCGCGAACAACCAGTAGCTGGTGGCGAACGCCTGCGGCAGGCTGGTCAGCGTGGCGCCCGCCAGGCAGATCAGCAGCACGCGGCGATAGCCGATCTCGTCGCTGTGCTTGCCGAGAAACGGCACCGCCATCATGCCGGCCAGTCCGGTGACGGAGAATGCCAGTCCGCCCAGCGTCGCGAGGTCGGGCCGCGGGCCGACCAGTTCCTGGACGAACACGCGTAACCAACGGCTGCACCGCGCGGGTGCCGAACTGCGCCATGAACAGCACGAAGAACAGCGGCAGCATGCCCGCCGCGCCGATCATCAGTGCCAGGCCACGCAGTCCCGAGCGTCGTCGATGTCCGCCGTCGGGCCGCGTGAAGCGTCTCCTGCACGCCGCGCCACACCAGGAACACCGATGAGCGAAGGTGATCGCCGAGGTGCAGTAGAACGGAATGCGGTAGCTGCCGGTGAGGTCGGCCAGCACGCCGCCGATCACCGGCCCGACCAGCGATCCGACCAGCTGTCCGGTGCTGAGCAAGCCCAGCGCGTAGCCGAGCCGCTGCTCGGGCACCTGGCTCGCCACCAGCGCCATCGCGGTGGAGGAGAAGCCGGCGAACACGCCCATCAGCGCGCGGGCGGCGAAGAACTGCCAGACGTTCAGCGACAGGCCCATGAGCGCGGTGAACACAGCGATCGCGCAGCTCGAGCGGATCAGCATCGGCTTGCGGCCGTAGCTGTCGGCGAGCCGTCCCCACAGCGGCGAGGCGAACGCGGCGACGAACGAGGTGGAGCCGTTCAGGATGCCGGACCACAGGGCGATGCCGGCGTCGGTGGTCACGCCTAGTTCCGGCAGGAACAGCGGCATGATCGGGCTGAGGAAGCTGAACGACATGGTCATGATGAACTGGATGCCCACCATGGCCCACAGCGTCACCTGCCAATGCGATGCCAGGCCGCCGGGTCCCGGCGCTGCCTCGGAGGGTCCTGCGCCTCCCCGCACGCCGGAGTTCGGGAGGGCTCACGGCGTCGGCGCCGAGCCGCGCGGCCATCTGGCGCTTGAACTGCTCGATCGGCATGAAGCCCGGATCCTGGCGGCAGGCGTCTTCGGTCTCGCGCAGGATCTGCTGGTCCGACTTGGCGAGGTCGAGCGGCTTGCCGTGCGGCTGCGGCACGTGGAACGGCGTGTCGAGATACGCCTCCACCGTGTTGCCTTCCGGGTCCTTGAAGTAGATCGACCAGGCGTTGCCGTGGCTGACCGGGCGCATCTCGGTGGCGCCGAGCGCCAGCGCGCGGCGTGTGCACCTCGCGCAGGTCGACGAGCGAATCCACCATGAAGGACATCTGCTGGATCGGATTGAAGCCCGAGGTGTCGGGCCGGCCGGTGACCAGCACCATCTGATGATGGTTCTCCGGGTTGCCGCTCATGAAGGTGAGGTGCATGCCGGCGCGGCCCTCGCCGTGGTCGGTGACCATCAGGCCGAGTACCTCGGTGTAGAAGCGCTCCATCCTGTCCCGGTCGTGAACGTAGATGCCCATGTGGGCGAGGCGCGCGCGGATGTTTGCCATCGTCCTGTTCCCTGACTGACGATCGAGCGTCCTCCAGTGCGGCGATTTCCGCAAGCTAGTCGGAGGCGAAGCGCACCCCCTGGAGCGGGCAGTCCTGCGCTG
Organism: uncultured Alphaproteobacteria bacterium; assembly: GCA_963819855.1. Classification (GTDB taxonomy): domain Bacteria; phylum Pseudomonadota; class Alphaproteobacteria; order Acetobacterales; family Acetobacteraceae; genus JAMXLO01. The sequence continues at coordinate 21,539 of CAWFYC010000028.1, read as the reverse complement.
TTGCTCCATCGACCTCGAGCCGGACCCGGGCGACACCGTCGCGCAGGATGCCCAGTTCGGACGCCGCGGAGGCGGACAGATCGATCACCCGGCCTCTTCCGAAGGGGCCGCGATCGTTGATCCGCACCATGACGGACTGCCCGGTCTCGACCGCCGTGACATGCACCAGTGTGCCGAACGGCAGCGTCTTGTGCGCGGCGGTGAGGTCACGGGCGGCGGTGCGCCCCCGCCGCGCGCCGTGATACCAGGAGGCCTCGCCTGTTTCGGCGCAGGCCTGAACTGCCGGCGTCAGCGTCGACGCCGACCGCTCGATCGGCGGCTGACTGGTACAGGCGGTGACGGCCAGCAACAGGACGCCGCCCATCCATTTCGTTTGCATTCGGCGAACCCTGCCCCCACCCCGGGGCGAGATCATGGCATGACCGCCTCACGATCCCAAACCCACGGAAAACTAAACCGGTGTCAGCCGCGTCTGCGGTTCCGGGTGGTGGCAATGCCGGATGGGTTGGTTTGCCCCGTTTCAGGCGACTGGTGCCGTGTTAGAGGTGGTTATTGAGACTGAGTTAGATTTATGTGGATCATGGGTATCGGTCTCACTATTTGACACAATTGCTTGTCGGAAATCTTTACAGTTTGGTTTTGGTCCAAACGCTGTAGCCCGGCAACCAATTGAAATAGCGTAATTTCCCGTCCTGGCACGCAGCTTGCTTCATACCGGGCAGACCATTTTTCGTATGGGGAGCCCAAATGCACATTGCGCTTAAAAAGACGGCACTTATCGCGTCGACAGCTCTGAGCCTGTCGTTCGTGACCTATTCGGCAGAGGCGTATCCTCTGCTTCCAGGGCTGCCAAATCTGAACTTCACCTCCTACGTTCACGCGCCCAAAGACGTGTTTTCCTACGTTCAGCCGACCGGCTGGACCGGCGGAACCGGCCTTATCTCGGTCGATGCTCCTGGTACGGCCACGCAAAATGTTCAGGCGCACGGCAATGCGTACCCGGTCTATGTGGACCCGGGTCCGGTGCCCAATGCCGGGAACTACATCCAGGCGGACGGCAATCCCACTTTTGAGACTTCATTCGGTTTCTTGCTGACCGGCCTGGACACGACCCCGGGCTCCAACAAATACACGCTGAGTTTCTATCAGGCGGCTGGTCAGCAAACCACTTTCAATGGCGACACGACCGAACAGTGGATCGTCTCGTTGAGCGATCCTTCCGATCCGCTTGTGGTCAGTTACTCTCCCCCCGGCTGCGGCAACGGGACCTGTGTCGCTACCTACGGGAGCGCTGATCCGGGTGCGTCGATTGCTGCGTCAAACTTGATGCACACCCCCTCCCACGGCGGCACACCGTGGCAGTTCACCTCGGTCACGCTGACCGCCAACCACCCGACCGAGCTCCTCAGCTTCCTCGCCTGGGGCAACAATGGCAGCACGGTAAACGAGCCTCCGACGGTGTTCCTGACTGCGGTCAATGCACCGCCGGGACTGGTGCCAGAACCCGCGACCCTGGGGCTCGTCGGCGTTGGCCTGGTTGGCCTAGGCGCAGTTGCCCGTCGCCGGCGCGCAAAGCGTTCCACTGCGAACTGATCTCCTGGTAGATTGAGGCGCCCGGGCCGGACGTAGCCGGGCGCCGAATCTGGCCCGGCCCGGGTGCCAGCTAATCAAGACGGTGCCGTGCTCGAGCTCCTGCTCCACTATCACCTGCCGACGTTCGTGCTGAGCATAATCCGGCTCTGCGCGTGGCTGCTTATCCTTGCCTTGATCTTCCTGCCGTTGGAGCGTCTGTTCGCGATCCATCCGCGGAAGATCTTCAGCAAGGACCTCCTCGGCGATCTCGGCTTTTATGTCATCAGCAGCCTGGTTCCCAACCTGCTGCTTGCGGTTCCGCTGTCACTCATCGCCTATGTGGCTTTCCACTTTGTCCCGTGGCGCGTGCATGCTGCGGTTGCCGCCTGGCCGCTGTGGTTGCGCGGCCTGTCCGCGTTTGTGGTCGGCGATCTCGGCTTCTACTGGGGACACCGCTGGGCCCACGAAATCCCCTTGCTGTGGCGCTTCCACGCAATCCACCATAACCCCAGGCAGGTTTATTTCCTGGTCAGTTCGCGCGCGCATCCAGTCGACTTCGTGTTTATTCGCTTGTGTGGCCTGATTCCGGTCTACGTTCTTGGTCTGGGCGCTCCGCAGACCGTGCAAGGCACCCTGGTGGCCACGATGATCATGTTGGTCGTCACGGTGTGGGGCTTCTTCATCCACGCCAACATTCGCTGGCGATTGGGCCCCTTGGAATGGCTGATCTCGACGCCTCGCTTCCACCACTGGCACCACACCCTTGCCGATCCGCGAGACCGTAATTATGCGTCGATGTTGCCGGTCTGGGACTGGGTCTTTGGAACCCGTTTCCTGCCGCGCAAGCAATGGCCGTCGGCCTATGGCATCGAGGCGGAGCTGCCCAGTTCGCTGGCCGGACAACTGATGTATCCGTTCTACCCGCCGTCGCGGCCAGTTGATTCACCGGAGCCTGTCGCGGCGAACCCGCGATAGCCGGCGCGGACCTGTGCGGCCGCGCCGCTGTGTTATACCTGATCGCCTCGTCCACTGCCCGCTAGTCGACGCCAAGCGCCTCCAACAAGGGCAGCAGAAGGTCACGCGGCGGACGCGGGCGCCCAACCGAGCTGCGGTAGATCGGCTGGCGCACCTGTGCGTGGCTGATCGTGCGGACCGGGCGGTCCGTCTTGTGGAACTCCAGACACGCATCGTCCCATTCGAGCCCGCAATGGGCAACGATACGGCGAGCCTGTTGCTCGAGATCGTCGACTACTGCCTCGTATTGCACATCGAGCATGACGCCGGCGGGCAAGACGTCGCGCCAATGCGTCATCACCTTCTGGTAGGCGCGGTAATAGCGGCCCAATTCCCCAAGGTCGTAGGAATGCAGTTGGGCAAAGCCGGAAAACAGGATCGAGAACGCGGAAAGGCAGGTATCGACTGGGTCGCGGCACGTGTGGATGATGCGCGCGTTGGGCAGGGCGGCGTGGATCAGGCCGACATATTGGAAATTCGCCGGCAGCTTGTCAGTGATGCGCGTCGCAGCCGCAGGCGCGTCGCGCCGAGTGGCCGCGAGATAGAGCTCGCCAAGCCTGCGCAATTCCGCATCCGGCCAGTGCGCTGCGCGGTGTGCGAGCGATGGCGGGACAGTCGGCATTCGGCAGATTTGGGCGAGCGCATCATTGAAAGTCGCACGCTCGCCGAACGCCCGGACTTTGGGATGGCTGGCCAGGATCTGTTCGACCAGGCTGGTACCCGAGCGCGGCATCCCGAGTATGAACACCGGCAGCGGCGACGGATCGCCGGCCCCCTGGTGGCGCCGCATCCAATCGGCGTCGAACGCGCGGCACAGATCGTCGAACTCGCGAAGGGTCGCCGCTTCATCGTATTTGAAGATGCGCCGATGCAGTTTGCCGCCCGCGATTTGGCGGCGGAAGGCACGCTCGGTGTCGCCGCAATCGGCACAGGCCTTGGCGAGCGCAAAATGCAGATCGACCTGGTCGGCGAGCGGCAGAGACTCCTGCTTATGCGCCAGCGCCTCGAGCGCGGCGCGGCGCGGGTCGTCGGCGGTCCACCGCGTGATCTGGCCCCAATAGTAATAAAAACGGGCGCGATCCGGGGCGCGTTCGATTGCGCGTGCCAGGGCACGGAGCGCCTCGTCGTAGCGTCCCAGATCGGCCAGCACCGTCGCCAGGATAGCATGCGAGTCGGCTCGTTCAGGGTCCAGCGTGATCGCCCGCCCGACACGTTCCAGTGCTTCCTCATGCCGATCGAGCATTTGCAACGTCCAAGCGAGCAGGGTATGCGCCGCCGCCGAATTCGGTCGCTGATTGAGCGCCTTGCGCAAATACCGGGCCGCTTCCTCCATCCGTTCCAGGCTCGACAGGACGAAGGCCAATTGTGTGAGCGTTTCGAAGTGATCGGGATATTGCTTCAGGATCGCCCGATAGATTTTCTCCGCCCCTGGCAGATCGCCGCGCTGCAATAACGCGGCAGCCTGCTTGAGGGCGTTATCCGGGGTGATCCTGACTTGCGTCGAGGTGAACTGGGCGTTCATGTCGGCTAGCCCCTCTTATTCTCGTGCGGGGTCGTGTGACTGCCAAAATCGCACAAGTTCGGCGATCGGGCGCTTCGCTTCGGTCTAGTCAGTGGCCCGGGTCCACGCGTATGCGCGGGTCCGAAGTTAGTCGGGCCGACCCTCGTCCACTCCCAGCGCTTCCAGGAGTGGCCTGAGTAGTGCGGCATCAGGCCGCCACCGACCAACCGAGCTACGGTAGATCGGCTGGCGCACCTGGACCATGCTGGCCGTGTGCACGGGCCGAGACGTCTTGTAGAACTCCAGGCACGCTGGATCCCACTCAAGACCACAATACGCCACGATCCGGCGTGCCTGCGGCTCAAAGTTCTCCACCAGAGCCTCGTACTTCACCTCCAGCAGAACGTCCGCCGGCAAAACCGCTCGCCAGTGCGCCATCAGGCGCTGATACGCACGATGATACCGGCCGAGTTCCGCGAGATCGTAACTGAACGACTGCTCGACCGTGAACAGCTTGGAAAAACACGACAGGCAGGTATCCACCGGCTCTCGTCGAACATGAATGATTCTTGCATTCGGTAGGATCATGCGGATCAGCCCGACGAACAGGAAGTTGCCAGGCATCTTATCGGTGATACGCGCGGCGCCGCGGGCAAGAGCGTGCAGCGCGGCAACATACTCCGATCCCATCTGGCGGAACTGCTCGGCTCTCATGGTCCAGGTGGCTTCCGGATAGGCCGCGGAACCAAGCCGTTCAGCGCACATGCGCCCGACCGATTGCGATAACTCAGTCCGCTCTCCGGCGCCGTATACCGCTGTGTGGCTGGCCAAGGTTTGTTCCACGAGCGTGGTGCCGGACCGCGGCATGCCGACAATGAACACCGGGACGCGCGACGGATCGCCGAGATCCTTACGCGCCGCCAGGAACTCGGCAGTGAAAACGCGAGTGATGCGATTCATCGCACCCAGGGTGCCCGCCTCTTCGTACCCGATCCGGGCACGCTTGACCGCATTGCCGCGCAGGAGATGGTCGAAGCCCCGGTCCCGCTCGCCGATGTCGTCGTACGCTTTGGCCAGTGCGAAATACAATAGACATTGCTCGCTCGGCTGGAGTGACGCGGCGTGCCGCAACGCCGTTTCCAGGGCGTCGACCGTGCCATCGTCACGCCTGACCTTGGCCAGCAGCGCCAGGTGGTAGAGGGATTCTGGTCGATCAGGCGCGAGCTTGACGGCGCGCCTGAATTGCCCTTGGGCTTCGTCCATCGATCCGATCTCGGCCAGGATGGATCCCAACAGAGTGGCGGCCGGAGCAAAATTTGGCCGCAGCGCGACCACCCGACGCGCGATCTCTAGCGCCTCAGCATGTCGTCCGGTGTTCTTCAAGGCGTTTGCCATGCCCGCCATCGCGTCGACCTGCTCAGGGTTGCGCGCGAGCACGCTGCTATAATACTTCATCGCTTCAGCGTAACTTTGCCTGCGATCGAGCAGGATACCAATTCCGTTGCGCGCGCCCGAATGGTCGGGCTCGGTTGTGAGCGCCGCACGAAACTCCGCCATCGCCTCGTCATCCCGCTCGAGCTGCGCGAGCGCGGTGCCAAGGGCCACACGTGCCTCGATGTAGTCCGGATCAATATCGAGCGCTCGGCGGAAGCAGCCTACGGCTTCCTCCAGCGTATTCCCGTGTGCGAGCAGTTTGCCCAACCCGTAGCTCGCCTCGGCGAAATCCGGATCGGCGGCCAGAGCGGCGCGATACCTGGCAACCGCTTCGTCGACGCGACCGAGCTGAGTCAGCAACGAGGCCAGCCCGTAATTCGCTTCCGGGTGAGCGGGCTCTGCTGCAAGTATAGTTTCGTAACAGGCGATCGCCGCCTCATAACCACCAGATGCCTGGAGGCACGCCGCCAGACCAAAGCGGGCGTCCAGCATATCTGGCCTGAGCGCAAGCGCCTGTTGGTAATGCGTGACCGCCGCTTCATAACGGCCCAGCGCCTGGAGCGCCGCGGCGAGATTGCCATGCGCTTCCGCCGAACCGGGCGCTTCCGTCGCGGCCCGTCGCAGCAACCCCTCCGCCTCCTCGGCGCGACCCTGGCTGAGGCGCAGCGCCCCAAGATGGATCAGTGCATCGAGGTGCGTCGGCTCGGCCAGCAGCACCATCTCGTAGCCACGGGCGGCTTCATCCGCCCGGCCTTGGCGATGCAGCGCGAGTGCCTGTTGGAACTCCACCCAAGTGATCCCACTTCCGTTCGCGCACGTCATATACCGTGCGCCTCCCGGATGAAACCTGAATGCACTGATTCCGCTTGCTCGAACGCGAACGCATGATTCGTTGCGGGGTCGTCAGTTGCCGTCTCATGCCGTGGAGGTGCCGTATGCACGCACCCTTCGAAGGCCACAGGCAGCTCATTCCCTTGGCCCTCGCAGCCGTCTGCCTGCTGACGCCGCAGCAAGCCTGGGCAGGTGCCAATGCCACCGCGCAGAATGCCAACGGCATCACCGTGATACCGAATGCGGCCGGACTGGCCATCGGCCTGAACAGCATGGGGCGGGCATGCGCGAGGATCGGCGCACTGGCCACGCAGGACCCCGCAATCTCCGCGTCACGCTCCGATGCGGCCGGAACATGGCGTCTGAACAGTGCGACCTTCGGCTTTGCCGAATTGGTTGATCCGATCACGATCTCCAATCCGACCGGGTCGCCGTTCAGCATCGATCTGACCAGCTTCTTCATGGTTGAAAACGGCGACCCGGAGATTGAACTCGGCGGCAGCGGTTCGTTGGGGGATGCCGTCGCCGAAGTAACGGACACTATGTCGACGTCGGTGACGGGCCTGCTCTACTCGCTCGATCTGTCGTTCAGCGCCGGCAAGTGGTCAGGTCAAGTCCAGTTCCGGCCGCGTTGACCGCTGCATTGGTTCTGGTGTTCAGCCCTGGCTGGGCCGGCTTCCCGGGTGCGCTGCCCGTCAGCACATAATTGCGTGCCTGTGCCGCGGTCAGTCCTGAAATATCGAATCCAACAGTGTAATTCGGATGAGTCGGCGTGCCTAGAACGTAGTTACTGCCTGATTCGGATACTACAATCTTTGAAATGGCGGGCGCGGCTCCAGTATAGTCAATAGTAATCGTCTTGGCCAGGCCTGCGACCCGACGCCGCCGATCACCACAAGTGCCAGGATCAGCAGCGGCCCACGAGGGAACGCAGCCTCGCTGACGAAGACGGGATTGGGGCGGTGGCGAGCATGGTTCGTGCTCCGGTTCGAGAGGGAACAACCGCGCGACGCGGTGCAACCATTTACCAGCCAAGATAGCCGGCGATCGCAACCCCGAACCGTACCGAATGCGCTGTGCGCCAGCCAAAATAGACCTCCGTAGCCCACTGTGGTCCTCGATCTTCCTCTGTGTTGAATCCTTCCTTGTTGACTATCCAGCCCCTCCGGCGGGCCGGCGTTCACCCGATTGCCGTGACAACGAATACGCCACCCTCTGTCCGTGTGCCGCGTGGTACGCCATGCTCCGTGGCGACAACGTGACACGCGAGGAAACACCACTATGAAGGTCGGCTTCATCGGCGTCGGCAACATGGGCGGACCCATGTGCCGCAACATCATCCGCAACACCAACCACGAGGTGGTGGTGTTCGATCTCAATCCCGCCGCGATCAAGCCCTGCACCGACCTGGGTGCCACCGCCGGCACCTCCGTCGCCCAGGTCGCGTCGACCTGCGATGTCGTGTTCACCTCGCTGCCGATGCCGCGCAATGTCGAGGAGGTTGCCTTGGGTGCCGGCGGCATCGCCGAGAGCGCCAAGCCCGGCACGGTCTATATCGACCTGTCCACCAACTCACCCGCCACCGCGCGGCGCGTGCACGAGGGCGTGCGCGCGAAGGGCATCCAGTTGCTGGAGGCTCCCGTCTCCGGCGGCGTGCCGCGCGCGACCGACGGCACCATCGTCATCATGGTGGGCGGCGACGCCGCGGTGTTCGACGCCCAGCTGCCGCTGCTGAAGTCGTTCAGCGGCGAGGTGGTGCATGTCGGCGAGATCGGCATGGGCTCGGTGGCGAAGCTGGTCAACAACATGCTGGCGTTCTGCAATGCCGCCGCGGCGGCCGAGGCGCTGATGATCGGCACGATGGCCGGCATCGATCTGCGCAAACTCCAGCAGGTGATCAGCAACGCCAGCGGCAACTCCTCGGCGTTCCGCAACCTTTCCGAGAAGGCGTTCAACCGCGAGTTCGAGGCAACCTTCGCGCTCAACCTGGCGCACAAGGACCTGCGGCTCGCGCTGGAGCTGGCCGACGAGTTGGGCGTGCCAGGCATGATCGCGCCGCAGGTGATGAATCTGATGCGCATCGCCCGCGCACAGGGAATGGGCGGCGACGACAGCAGCTCGGTGATCCGCGTCTACGAACAGGCGCTTGGTCGGGAAGTGCGGCCGTGAGGAATTCTGCAACACGAACCTCACGCCCCTCCGCCATAAACAAAGCGCGATCGGACTGATTCAGGACTTCAGAAACTTTCCGCACACTTGTATGCATTAATTCGCGGAAGCGCCGCTTGCGACGCCGCCAAAGAGTTGAGGGTGCAATGGAGACTTGCCCGCAGAAGCGTATCCTGGTCGTCGAGGACGATCCGTTGGTATGCGAGGTGGTGGTCGACGCACTGGACGGTATCTATGACACCAGCCGCGCGGAGAACTCGGCCGCCGCATTGGAATGCCTGCGGGCCGGTGGGATCCACGCAATGCTGCTGGACTGCACGCTGCCTGGCGGGCTCGATCCAAACCTGATGCCGATGGCTGACGATTCCGGCGTACCGGTCATCCTGATGTCGGGCCATCCCGACATGATGGACCGGGTGTCCGGAGTGCCGCGTGCGTGCATCCAGAAGCCGTTCACCCTGACGGCGCTCCTGGAGACCATCGAAAGCGTCATCGACGCGGACGAAATTCAGCGCGCTCTGTAAGCCCGCCTAGCCTGCATCCAGCAGGTGCTGCAACGCGGAAACCAGCGCGCGCGCAGGGAATGGCTTGGCCAGGAATTCCTCACTCGCCGGCGGCCGCTGCATCCCGCTCACGAACAGCACCTTGAGATCCGGATGCAGCCGCCGCGCCTGGAAGGCGAACGTGATCCCGTCGAGGCGCGGCATCGCGATATCGGTGACAACCACTGATATGTCAGGGTGTCGGTGCAGCATCTCCAGACCTTCAACGCCGTCCGACGCGCGATAGACGTGGTCGCAGAGATCCTCCAGCACATCGGCCACGGTTTCGCGGACCAGCGCATCGTCGTCCACCACCATGCCGATCGGCTGAATGTGGGAAACCTGCTTCATCGTAGTTACGGCCATTTCATGCACCCTGAGGTCGCTGCCACTCGTCGTTGAACCAAGCATCCTGAACGGACGTTCATGCCGTGAGGTGCTCGCGACCAATGAAATTATCCGCGATTGCTGGAGACAACGTGCCACCGCAAAGTGACGGGTTTGCGTCAGCACTTGGACTATTGTGCTGCCACACGTATGCCGCGACGCAACGTAGCCCTGGCGGCCCCTGCGTGGCCGCGGATCGTGCCGCGCCTGGCAGGCGCAACCGGCGGCCAGCGTCCGCTGTCGCATCACATCACGTCTTCGCGTGCCGCCGCGGGTTGCCTTCCCGGTCGTACCTGCTGGGCCAGATCTCTTGCGGCGTCACGCCGATCGCCTCCGCCAGCAGGCGTTCGAGTGCCGGCCACGGCTGTTTCAAGGCCTTTCCGGCAGCCGTGGGGTGATACCCGTTCGCCACCGACAGTCCGGCGAGACTGTGGCCGCGCTTCTTCAGGGCCGCGAGCACGTCCGCCGGATGCCAGTCAGTCGGGATCGGAAGATTGCTCGCGGGAGCGTTAATTGCATTCATGGCATTTCTCTCCAGAGAATCTGCAAGCTGAAAGTGTCCATTTGACCGCCTGAACGCATCCAAAGGGTCAGAAACTTGTCCCAAGAGTGTCGGGACCTTGAGTGGTAAACGACAAATGTCACGCCGAAGCGAGCCCGCGAAGACCGATTCGACCAGCATCCCGCTTACCGGCGAACGCGCCGCGTTCATCGGCCGACTACAGGTCATTCTGCGCCATTGGCCGAGTGCGGACCGGCTGGCCAGGGCGACCGGTGTCTCGCCCTCCGCGTTTCGCAAATGGTTGCGCGGCGAGGCGGAACCGAGCCGCGAGCGCCTGGTCGCGCTGGCACAGGCGGCCGGCGTCACCTCGGCTGGCTGGCCAGTGGCGAAGGGCCGGAGCCACGGCTGCGGGCCACCCCCAGTCCGTCACGCACCGTCCGGCAGATGCCGGGTTCGACCGGCGCGACTACGTATTGCTGCCGAAGCGCCCCGAAGCCGCGGCAGCCGGCGCTGAATTGCCGCCACCGCCGACCGCGGTGGAATTCATGGCCCTGCGCCACGAGTGGGTCCGCTCCGCATTCGGTATCGAGCCGGATCGTCTGCTGCTGGAGACGGCGGTCGGCGAGTCGATGCTGCCCGGTATCCAGGACGGCGATCTGCTGTTGGTCGATGTCACGGCAAACCGGTTCCGCAGCTTCGGCGTCTACGTGCTGGAGATCGCCGGCGAACGCCTGGTGAAGCGGGTCCAGCCCAAGCTGGACGGCAGCCTCACGCTGATCAGCGACAACCCTGCCTATGAGGCGGAGCACGTTCTGCCGGCGCAGGCCGCCGACATCCATGTTGTCGGCCGGGTGGTCTGGATCTGCGGGCCGCCGCGCCGCTTGCGATGATCGGCGCGGCAGCTCGCGGTCGTCTCATTATGGCGTGGTGACGGCGCCGCCGATCGCGCCAACGCCGCCGCCGATCAGCGCACCGGTCGCCGGCCTGCCGCCGGTCAGCGCCGCCACGCCGGCGCCGGCGCCCGCGCCCATCAGCCCGCCGGTCACCGCCCGGGTGCCCGGGTCGCTCGCCACAGGCCGTGAGCATCGTCAGCAGGCCGCCCAATGCCAGTCCGAATGCGATCTTGCGTGTCATGAGCCACTCCTCCGTTAACCCAATGGCCGATGTCGGCGGTGGCGGAGGAAATCCGGTGGCTGGAATGCGGCGATCCTGGGGCGCCCGGTTCAACCTCTTGTTAACGGCACCGTGGCGGGGCTAAGCCCACCGCCTCCCGCTCGCACAGAGGCTTCATGTGATGTTCTCCCGGCTGCTCGGCTTCATGTCAGCCGACATGGCGATCGACCTCGGCACCGCCAACACGCTGGTCTACGTCAAGGGCCGCGGCATCGTGCTGGCCGAACCCTCGGTGGTGGCGATCGCCGATGTGCGCGGCAAGAAGCAGGTGGTCGCGGTCGGCGAAGAGGCCAAGCAGATGCTGGGCCGCACGCCCGGCTACATCACCGCCAGCCGGCCGCTGCGCGACGGCGTCATCGCCGACTTCGAAGTCGCCGAGGAGATGATCAAGCACTTCATCCGCAAGGTGCACAACCGCCGCGGCTTCGCCTCGCCGCTGATCATCGTCTGCGTGCCCTCCGGCTCCACCGCGGTGGAGCGCCGCGCCATCCAGGAGAGTGCGGAAAGCGCCGGCGCGCGCAAGGTGGCGCTGATCGAGGAGCCGATGGCCGCCGCGATCGGCGCCGGCCTGCCGGTGACCGAGCCGTCCGGCTCGATGGTGGTGGACATCGGCGGCGGCACCACCGAGGTGGCGATCATCTCGCTGGGCGGCATCGTCTATTCGCGCAGCGTCCGGGTCGGCGGCGACAAGATGGACGAGGCGATCATCAGCTACATGCGCCGCAACCATAACCTGCTGATCGGCGAGCCGTCGGCCGAGCGGATCAAGATGGACATCGGCGCCGCCAGCCAGTCCGACGACGGCGACCCGGGACCGCTGCGCGAGGTGCGGGGCCGCGACCTGATGAACGGCGTGCCGCGCGAGGTGCTGGTGAGCCAGCGCCAGATCGCCGAAAGCCTGGCCGAGCCGGTCGGCGCGATCGTGGAGGCGGTGAAGATGGCGCTGGAGAACACGCCGCCGGAGCTTGCCGCCGACATCGTCGACAAGGGGATCGTGCTGACCGGCGGGGGCGCGCTGCTGTACCGGCTGGATCAGGTGCTGCGCGATGCGACCGGGCTGGCGGTCGGGGTGGCGGAGAACCCGCTGCAATGCGTGGCGCTGGGCACCGGGCGGGCGCTGGAGGAGCGCAAGCGGCTGTCGAACGTGCTGACGTCGATGTACTAGCCCGGGAAGTCGTCCGGGAAGTCCGAGTGCGCGCGAGCGCCAGGGCAGGGGGCCCGCGCGCGCTTCGATGCCTGCCAGTTCGGGGTCACTGGCGATCAGGCGATCGAGCGCAGCGCGGGCGGCGGCGGGCGGGTGGGGGAACGGCACGCCCGCCGTCATACGAAATCAGCCGGTGCGGGTCACCCGCCCGCTGTGCGGATCCATGGTAAACCGGGCGATCACCGAGCCATCCTGGGTGGCAAGCGCGAAGCCGATGCTGTCATCGGCGGCTGGCGCCACCTCCACCACCTTCCAGGTATGGTTGCCGCGCCACAGCAGGAACGCCTCGGCGATCTTCTGCACGTCAGGCGGCGTGAGCTTGCGGTCCTCCTGCCGATAGACCAGCGCGAAGGTACGCAGACGGCGCATCCTCTCGGCCCGCCGCCCATCATCGCCGCGCCGCATCCAGCCCATCCATGGTGGGCGGTTCTCCACCCCAGCGGCCGGCGGTGCCGGCTGCGCGTTCGCGATCAGGACACCCGCGGCCGCGCCGCCGATGGTCAGCACCGCCAGTATCGTCAGAATGGTCTTTCGCATAATGCTCTCCCGGATAACGGTCCGCGTCTCGCGGTGGGACACAATCTGGCTCTACTGGGTTGCTCGCGTGTGTCGTCCACGCGACGAATTGCGACGGAATGCAAACGGCTCTGCCGGAACGCCGCGAATCGCCATATGTTGCACTGTCATGGAACAGGCGCCGCACATCCTGGTGGTAGACGACGATCGCGAGATCCGTGACCTGCTCGCCCGCTTCCTGGAAGAGAAGCACCACATGCGCGTCACCGCGGTGCGCGATGCCAAGGAGGCCCGCCGCGCGTTCGCCAATGGCCACTACCACATCGTGGTGCTCGACCTGATGCTGCCGGGCGAGGGCGGACTCGAATTCGCCCGCTGGATGCGTACCCAGTCCGATGTGCCCATCGTCATGCTGACCGCGATGGGCGAGGAGACCGACCGCATCATCGGACTCGAACTCGGCGCCGACGACTACCTGTCCAAGCCGTTCAATCCGCGCGAACTGCTGGCACGCATCCGGGCCGTGCTGCGCCGCGCCGGCGACGCGCCGGATCGCCGCGGCGACGCATCGGTGCGCAACATGCGCTTCGCCGGCTGGACGCTGGTGCCGGCGCGGCGGCGGCTGCTCAACCCGGACGGCGCCGAGGTGGCGCTGACCGGGGGCGAATACGATCTGCTGTTCGCGCTGGTGGAGCGGGCCAACCGCGTGCTAACGCGGGACATGCTCCTCGACCTCCTGCGTGGCCGGCAGGCTGGCCCGTTCGACCGGGCGATCGACGTCGCGATCAGCCGGTTGCGGCGCAAGCTGGAGGATGACGGCCGCAACGCCCAGCTCATCAAGACGGTTCGCGGCGGGGGCTACGTTCTGGCAGCGACAGTCGAGCGGGCGTGACGCTTCGCCTGTGGCCGCGCAGTCTCGCCGCGCGCACGGCCCTGGTTCTGCTGGCCGGTCTTGTCGTCGTGCAGGTGGCGGGGCTCACCATCCACGCGCTCGATCGCCTCGATGCCCTGCGGCTGGCGCAGACGCGCGAGATCGCGGTGCGGGTGATCAGCACCTACCGCACCGTGATGATGACGTCGCCGGAGCGGCGCGCGGCGGTGCTCGGGGAGCTGCGACGCGTGCCGGGGCTCACCGCCGAAGTCTCGAACGATCCGCCAAGCGCGCAACTGCCGGATGAAATGCCGGTCGGACAACGGTTGCTTCGCGTCAGCCTGAACCTGGTGCCGCTGATGGGCGTGCCGCGCTGGCACGGGATCCGCATCCTCGCAGACCACGACCGGCATCTGCTGGTCATCGGCATGCACATGCCGGATGGCGATTGGCTCAACCTGTCGGTCGTCGTCGAACCGCTGCGGCCGTGGCATTCGCCGCAGTTTCTCCTCGCCTTCGTGCTGATGACCGTCACGGCCGCCGGGCTGACGCTGTGGGCGGTGCGGCGGCTCACCGATCCGGTGCGCACCCTCGCGGCGGCTGCCGAGGCCCTGGGCCGCGACGTCAACGCGCCGCCGCTGCCGGAGGGCGGTCCATCGGAGGTCGCGACCGCGGCGATGGCCTTCAACACCATGGCGGCGCGCATCCGTCGTTTCGTGGAAGACCGCACCGAGCTGCTGACCGCGATCGGCCATGACCTGCGCACCCCGATCACCCGCCTGAAGCTGCGCACCGAGTTCGTCGAGGACGATGAGCAGCGGGGCAAGATGCTGGCGGACCTCGAGGAGCTGGAGGCGATGGTCTCCGCCACTCTGGCGTTCGGGCGGGACGCGCGCACCACCGAACAGGTGGCGTCGCTGGATCTCGCCGAACTGGTGCGCACGGTGCTGGACGAGTGCGGCGACGCCAGGCCGGACGCGGCCGCCAAACTCGGCTATGAGGGTCCGCCGCACCTGATCGTGCGCGCGCGGCCGCTGGCAGTGAAGCGGGCTTTGGCCAATCTGGTGTCCAATGCCGTGACCTATGGTGGCTGCGCGCGGATCAGGCTGCCGCTGCCGGCGGGTGGCCTGGCGGTGATCGAAGTGGAGGATGACGGCCCCGGCATCCCGCCAAGCGAGCTGGAACGCGTGTTCGAGCCGTTCCACCGCGGCGAGCCCTCGCGCAACCGCGAGACCGGCGGCGTGGGGCTCGGCCTGCCGATCGCGCGCAACATCCTCCGCGCCCACGGCGGCGATGTGGTGCTGGCCAATCGGCCGATGGGCGGTGTGAAAGCGACCGTGACGCTGCCGGTGTAAGGCAGCCGGCGCGGTCAGATGACGTGGAACAGCAGCAGGATGATGATGAGCGAAAGCGGGACTCCAAGAAGCCACAGCAGGATCGGCATGGGGAATCTCCAATGATCGTTGTCGGAGTGGAAACTCCCGTGACAGCCTGTGGTTTCGAGTACACTTCGATATCATCGAGGTAACCCGCTGCAGGCGAGGCCGCCATGCTGATCCCCCGCGCCCATTTGTTCGGCAACCCGACACGCGCCGCCGCCCGCATCAGTCCGGACGGGGCGATGCTGTCCTGGCTGGCGCCGGTGGACGGCGTGCTGAACGTGTTTGTGGCACCCACCGATGCGCCCGGCGACGCGGTTGCGGTGACGCAGGATCGCGGCCGCGGCGTACGGATCTACGGCTGGACCTACGCCGGAAACCTGGTGTTCCTGCAGGATGTCGGCGGCAACGAGGACTTTCACGTGTTCGGCGTGGATCCGACACGGCGCGAGACCCGTGACCTTACGCCGTTCCCTGGCGTGCGCGCGGGGATCGCGGGGGTGAGCCGGGTGCGCCGGGGCGAATTGCTGGTATCGCTGAACCGGCGCGATCCGCGGTTCCACGATCTGTTCAGCCTCGACCTGGCGAGCGGCGCGCTGGAGCTGATCGAGGAAAATCCCGGGCTGGCGGGGTTCATGACCGACGAGGCGTATCGGGCGGTGCTGGCGCTGAAGCTTACGCCCGACGGCGCGCGCCAGGTGTTGCGCAAGCAGGACGGCGCGTGGGCACCGTTCCTGGAATTCGCGCCGGACGATGCCAGGTGCTCCGGGCCGAACCACCTCGATCCTGCGGGACGCATCCTGTACCTCCGCGATGCGCGCGGGCGCGATACCGCCGCCCTGGTCCGGCTCGACATGGCGACCGGCGAGAGCGCCGTGTTGGCGGCCGATCCGCGGGCGGATATCGGCGGCATGATCGTGGACATCGAGACGCGGGCGCCGCGCGCCTACACCGTGGTGGTCGAGCGAATGGAATACCACGCGCTCGACCCGGCGATCGCACCCGACCTCGAGTTCCTGGCGCGGTCCGGGATCGGCGACTGGGGGCTGTCGAGCCGTACCGAAGACGACCGCCTGTGGATCGTCTCGGCCAATTCCGACACGCGGCCGGCGGTGGATTACCTGTACGACCGGTCGGCGCAGACGCTGCGCGAGGTGTTGCGCGCGCGCCCGGAACTGGACGGCGTGACGTTGCGGCAAATGCATCCGGTGCGGATCGCCGCACGCGACGGGCTGTCGCTGGTCAGCTACCTGACCAAGCCCGAGACTGCCGTGCTGCCGCCGTTGGTGCTGCTGGTGCACGGTGGGCCGTGGGCGCGCGACTATTACGGCTACAATTCCTGGCACCAATGGCTCGCCGACCGCGGCTATGCCGTGCTCAGCGTGAACTTTCGCGGTTCCACCGGCTTCGGCAAGGCGTTCATCAACGCCGGCGACGGCGAATGGGGGCGCCGGATGGACGACGATTTGTGCGACGCCGTCGCCTGGGCGGTGGCCGAGGGCCATGGCGATCCCGCCCGGATCGCCATCATGGGAGCGAGCTACGGTGGCTACGCCACGCTGGTCGGGCTGACCCGTAACCCCGCGCTGTATGCCTGCGGGGTGGACATCGTCGGCCCAAGCAACCTGGAGACGCTGCTGCGCACCATCCCGCCGTACTGGGAGTCGATCCGCGCCGATTTCTATCGGGCGATTGGCGACATCGACACCGAAGCGGGCCGGGCGCTGGCGCGTGAGCGCTCGCCGCTGTTCAGTGCGGCGAACATCCGCAAGCCGCTGCTGATCGCCCAGGGCGCCAACGACCCGCGGGTGAAGCAGGCCGAAAGCGACCAGATGGTGGCGGCCCTGCGTGCCGGCGGGATTCCGGTCACCTATGTGCTGTTCCCCGATGAAGGGCACGGCTTCGCGCGGCCGGAGAACGCGATCGCCTGCAACGCATTGATCGAGGAATTCCTGGCGCGCCATCTCGGCGGCGCGGCGGAACCGGTCGGCGCCGAGGAGATGGCGGCGAGCACGGCACAGATCGTCGAGCGCGGTTAGGCCACATGTTCGCCCGAGATAGGGGGTGACCCGTCTCCAGTATGCAGGTTGTTATCGAGGATTGCGCCGGGTGGTCCGGTGCCGAGCCTCATGCATAGGGAGACGGACCTTGAAAGAGCTTATCAGGTACATCGGGCTGGATGTGCACAAGGAGACGATAGCTGTGGCGCTCGCCGAGGTGGGCAAACGGAATGAAGTGCGCGAGTACGGCAAGATCGCAAACACGCCGGCTGAGCGGATCAAGACAGCTCGGCGAGATGCGATCAATCTCGCCAAGCTGCATCGGGCTGGTGAACTGACGTCGGTGTGGGTTCCCGACGAGGCACATGAGGCGATCCGCGATTTGGTGCCGCCCTGTGTCAGAGAAGTTGTCGCCCGGATAGGATTGGGACCTCTGGGCGCGCGGACATCAGGAAGTGGCTCGATACGGACCAGCGTGCAAAGACCGGGTAGTGGCTCGGCTGTTGCCGCCGGAGAGTTCCCCGGCGGAGCATGTGTCGCGTGAAGTTGGGGTGAGCGCAGCGACGCTGGAGCGTTGGCGTGCGGACGCCTTGGCGAAGGCTCCGGCGACCGAACTGGCACCGGCGGCCAACGCTGGACGGCGGTGGCGCGGGTGCACGCGGTGATCACCACAGCGGGAATGGACGAGGCGACACGAACGCGTGGTTCCGCGAGCAGGGGCTCTATCCGGCCGAGCGGGATCGCTGGAAGCAGGATGCGATCGCCGGCCTCGGTGAGCCACGCGCGGCCAGTGCAGCGGAAAGCGCGGCAGGACCGGCGGCGGGTCAAGGAATTGGAGCGGGAACTGCACCGCAAGGACAAGCCTGCCCTCGCGTAGGCGGGGGGTGCTGGCCGAAGCCTTGCTTGTGCTGTCAAAAAACTGTCGTCGGTCTTCCTCAAGGACGCGGACGAATGACCCGTCTGGAAGACCGCCAGACCCTGATGCGGGACATCGCGCAAGCTCGCGCAGAGGGAGCGCGACTTGCCCCGGCCTGTGCTCTGGCTGGCATCGATGCACACACGTTGCGTCGTTGGAGAACCGCCGACGGCCTGGTGCGAGGCGATCGCCGGCCGGCCGCCGATCCGCCGAAGCCATGCATGCGTTGAGCGTGGCCGAACGGGCGCGGATCATTCCGGCGCCGGCCGATGAAGGGATCACATCGCCAGTGAGTCCAGCTTCCATCGGACGGTGCGCCCACCGACCACGCACATCGCCAGCCATCCCGGCAAGGTCTGGTGCTGGGATGTGACGTTCCTGCCGACGCAGATCCAAGGACGGTGATTCTATCGCTACCTGATCCTGGACCTCTGCAGCCGCAAGGTTGTTGGGTTCGAGGTGCATGACACCGACAGCGCCGAGCATGCGGCCCATTTGGCCCGACGCTGCTGGGCCTGCTCAACTTCCTGTCGGACAAGGCGACCCAGCCTTACATGACCATGGCGGGGATCTGCACCGCGTTCGGCGTCGGCGAGAGCACGGCGAGCGCCAAAGCCAAGGTCATCAGGGGCCTGGATGCTGGGCAGCCTCGTCGACCACAATCGCCTGGTGTGGATGGCACAGGTCAACGGATTGCTGGTGGACCTGCGCGACATGCCGCGCGACGTGCAGGTCATCGCCCACGAAAAGGGAATGATCCCCTACATCCCGGCAGACCAGGTGTGAGCAGTGCGTGGCGCTTGGCCGCCCCGATCCCGCGGTAGATGCGCTGGGACGATTTGCCCGTACAATGGTGCGGGAGCCGATGTGATGGGCAAGCAGCCGCTAGTCTGGAACCGCATTCCGACCACCGCACGGAGCGCTGGGTTTCAACTGTCTTCCGGCAGGCGCTGCAAACCTGGCGGTCGGTGGCATCCCGCCTGCCTGTCGACGGAACGCAATCAACGCGCCATCAGGACACCCAGCAAATGGCATCCACGTCAACCGTTTCATGGCGGCTCGGTCGGGCGCTGGCGTCGGTATGCACCTTGGCTCGGCGCATTGGCGGCGTTGGCACCAATGGCCCTCGACGCGGCAGACAACGCCGCTGCGGCGCAATGATGAGACGCGCGCGAATGCTACGCACCTTGGTGGGCGCCGCACTGACAGTCGCCACTTTGGCTGCCGCTGACCATGCAGTGGGTTATGCGCTGATCGGCAATGGCACACAGACCTGCGAAACATGGTCGGAAGCGCGGCGCGATCCGCACGGCCTTGCAACGCATATGAGCGAGCAATGGGTCGTCGGATTTCTTTCCGGAATCGGCTCGATGGTTCTTGGGGAGCTGGATCCGTTGCACGGGCTGCAAGCCGATGCCGTCTACGGTTGGATGGACAATTACTGCGGCGCTCATCCATCTGAGCCGATCGAGGCCGCGGCGCGGGTGTTCATCCAGGAGCACCCACGATAGAACCCACGTCGGTATGAAATTAACGAAGGGAAAGCCATGCCTGACATCGTCGGAACCTGGCGTTTGGTTGCAGCGACGTCGCTCGATCCGGAGGGACGGCCACTGCCATTGCCGTACGGGCCGCAGGCGATCGGCCGCATCGTGTTCACCACGGATCAGCGCATGATGGCCGCGCTGTGCGATGGGCGCGCGGAGCTGCCGCCCGGCGCAAGGCGGGAATACGGTGGCTATTGCGGCGACTACACGTTCGACGGGACGGCCTTGACCACACATGTGGATGCATCGCCGAACCCGGCGCTGGTCGGCACAGTCCAGATCCGCGGTGTGCGCTTCGAAGGCGAGCGGATAGTGTTGCGGCCGCCACCGCGGGAGATCGACGGCGTGATGCATCACCGCGAGTTGACCTGGGAACGCATCAGCCCGGTCTAGCCAAATTCTTCCGATGTGCACTGTCGTCCTGCTGATCCGTCCCGGCCACATTTGGCCGGTCGTTATTGCCGCAAACCGCGACGAGTTGCTGAACCGGGCGTGGGACCCCCCGGCCATGCACTGGCCGGAACTGCCGGGTGTGATCGCCGGCCGCGACCGTTCAGGCGGCGGCACCTGGATGGGCGTGAACCGCTACGGAGTGGTCGGCGCGGTGTTGAACCGCCCTGGCAGCCTTGGCCCCGCCGCCGGCAAGCGAAGCCGCGGCGATCTGCCGCTGCTGGCGCTGGCGCACCAAACAGCCGACCATGCCGCCGCTGCGATTGCCGCGCTCGACGCCGGTGCCTGGCGCAGCTTCAACCTGGTGCTCGCCGATCGATCCGGGGCGAGCTTCGTGCGCGGTCTGGGGCATGGCCACCCGCAGGTCCAGCCGCTTGTGCCCGGCCTGCACATGGTGACCGCGCACGATCCGGACGATCTGGAAAGCCCCCGGGTCGCCCGGCATCTGGCACGGTTCAAGTCGGCCGCCGCGCCGGAACCTGGAGACTGGCGAGCCTGGCAGGACATCGTGGCCGACCGCAGCGGGGAATCGGGTGAGCAGATCAACGTGGTACCGCGTAGCGGCTTTGGCACTGTGTGCTCCTCGTTGGTGGCGATTCCGCAGGCGGGCCCCGTGGTCTGGCTGTTCGCTGCCGGTCCGCCGCACGCGGCGCCGTTCAACCCCGTCGGCTCGTAGCTGCCAGAGGGCTCTGCCCTCTGGGCTCCCGCCAAGGGCGCAGCCCTTGGAACCCTTCACTTCGATCCTGTGCGGGCGAGGTGTCCGGGCCTGGCAATCACCATGTCCGGACGCCTCACCCCGCCAGGATCAAAACGAATGGATTGCAAAGGTGTGATTCGGCGCCGAAGTTTGACCGCGGGCAGACCACGCTTATCCCATTGAAATAGTTTATGTTTATCCATTCCATACCGGCAGGCGATCGGCTTCCGACATTGACCCCCTCACATGTCTCTTACCATATTGATTCTACGAATAATTTTGACCTCCAGCCGGGGTCAAACTTGGACGCCGATTGGGGGTCAATCGGCGACGCCGAAACACAGCCGTGCGCCGCCGCGTGTCAGTGTATCGCCGCCGTCTGCTGCTGTATTGGGCAGCGTTGCAGCGCAAGGGCCGACAGGTATTGGTCTCGCGCATCGAGCGCCCGGCTTTCAGTGTCGGCCGCATCCTGGAAGTCCATCCTGAACCAAAGCGCCGGAATGAACAGACCGGCGACACCGACGGCGACATTCTGTGCAACCTTGCCATCCTTTTCACTACCCCGCTCGCCTTGATGCGTGGTGTTGGCAGCGATCTCAGCGTTGATGGCCGTGCAGTCCATCATTGCGTCTTTTATCTGCACCGTCTGAACTGGAGCAGGTGCCCGGCCCGCACAAGCAGCGACCGTAAGTGGGACGACGGCAGTTGCCGCCAGAAGCAATCTGCGCACCGGACTAATCCTCATTCCTCCGGGCTAAATTGCCCGCGCGGATGAGTTTGCGCGCCGAGAGTTGGCAAACTGGTTACTCACCGTTGTGCAGAAGCAGTATCGAT
>CAWFYC010000027.1:0-175198 GCA_963819855.1 uncultured Alphaproteobacteria bacterium | reverse complement strand
CTCAGATCGCCTTACTGTAAGACCCCCCGTGTCTGGCAGAATTGAGCGCATCGCGCGCCGACTGCCGGAATACTCTTACGTTCTTGGTTTGCACTTGTCATATGGGTCGCTATGCGGCAGCGGCCGCACCTACGATCAGTGCCTCATTTGCTCATCGATCCATAGGGCCGTCTCTGCCAAGCCTTCCCAGCAACGGTCACAGACCGCGATCACCCTCGAACACACAACATCGGGCTCGGCATAGAACCATCCCGTTGTAGCCGGCCTCAACCGACAGCCCTCGCACAGCGGTCTGCCGTGCCAGTCGGCTGGCATTGCAGGGGATAGGCAGTCTCGGCCTTGGGCCGGTGAGGCTCACACATACTGCGGCAGCGTCCAGCGCACGCGGCCGTCGTCCTCGATCGTCGCGATGGCGCCTGATGTGATGTTCCCATCGCGCCATGCCTTGTGCAACACCTGACTGACGGTCAGCTTCAGCAACTCGTCGTCCTGTAGACACAGCTTTTCGAACGCCTCGATGCTGGTAGCGCGCGGGTCGGCTTTCAGCTTAAGCATCCGGGCTTTGAACTTCCGTTCGGTCTCGGCTGACAACTGGTCGAACCCGCGGTGTGCCAGTGCGACGCGGGCTTGCTCGGTCGTGATGGTTGTCGGCATTGGTTATCTTTTGTTGGTTAGTGTCGGTGATGGTCATCGCAGTTCGTTGCCCCAGCTGAACCAGCCCTCTCGCTGGTGCCGGGCGAACAGCTCCACGTAAGGGCCGGGCCAGAGCGCCTCAATCTGGTCGTAGATCTCGTCCGGCTTGCGGGAGTGCTCGCGCACAGGGGCCACGATCAGGTTGCGCACGCTGCGCGAGTTGCGGCGCGGGTGTCCTCGCTTTCCGACCAGGTAGAACTCGGCCGCGCTGCGCAGCACGTGACCGGTGCCGAATTGCCACTTGCTTCCGGTCTTCGACTGTTTCGCCCAGACGCCCATGCAGGAGAACGTGAAGCCCCACGTCTTCATCACGCTCATCGCTATCTGGGCGAACGCCTGCGTGGTCCAGAGGTGCAACGCGCAGTCGGGGGCACACAGCGTGGCGACCGGCAGCGCCTTGATCTCCTCGACGGCCATGCAGGGGTAGTGCCGATCGGCGGACTTCTTCCTCCCCTTGTCGCTGTAAGTCGTGAAGAACCACGGCGGATCGACTAGCAACGCGCCGGCCTGGCCTAGCGGGAATCGATCCAAGTAGTCCGCCGGCGTCATGGGACCTCGAGGCCGAGAACGGATTGCCCGGCTGGAGCCAGGCCCGGGTGAGGGTAGCGGTGCCGCCTGGCGGGCCGGCGTGGGAGAGTGTGGGGGGAGTGGTGTGGCTCGATGTTGGCGGCGGTGCGACACCGGGAGCGGGCCCGAACCGGACGATGGTCCGCACCAGCGCCGGGTTCCTGGCGATGGCGCGCAACTCGGCCAGGACCTCGCTCTTGCGCTCGTGGAACTGTGCAGGGTTCTGCCAGCACGGCGTCAGCAACTCCAGCTCTAGAATGGCGCACTCAGTGCAGCTGCGGTGTCGGCCGGCATGGTGATCACCGCGGGTGCGACACGCGGGGCCGTCGGCTGAAGCGCACGCGGAACGAGCGACGATACTTCCCGCCGGGAAGCCCTGACCCCGCGTGGCGGCTGTTCGGGGTGGGGTCATGGAGCACGCAACGGTTGTGCTGCAGGGAGGGCTGCGCAGTTTGTGCCGGGGTGATCTCGGGCCGGTGTCCCGGTTCGGGCCCCAGGCTCCCCCGCCCCCCAAGGGCGGGGGGTGTGCGCGCGTAGAGCGCACCCCCTGCGGGGTCCAAACAGCGAGGTCACGACGCGACGTGACGATGCGTTGCGCAGTTCTCGCGCAGTTCTCTGGCGTGTGCAGTTCTCGCCGCTGTTCCCTATCTATACCGTAGGTATAGGGAGAAGTGCGCAAACTGCGCGCGCGCAGTTCTGCGGGGCCTTTGCGCAGTTCTTGCGCAGTTCTCCTTTCACTCATTTGGAGGCTGCCGGCCGGCTGCTAGGGGACCCAGAATGGCGGCGACTTTGGCGGGGTCCGGCGTCACCGTCTGCGCCTCGTGGCGATGCGCGGTCTGCACCGGTTCGCCCCGGACCAGGACGCCAGATCGCAACCACTGGTTGAGTATTCTCTTGGCCTGGGCCTCGGTTCGGCCGGTTAAGTCCATCAGCGGTTTGCCTGCCCACGGGATCGCTTTGACCTGCTTGGTCGGGCTGTGGGGGGCACGGAGTGCGTCGAACACGGCATGCAATTCGGTGTAGCCGAGCCCCTCGAACGGTGAAGGTGGCATCCACCTGATTACTGCGCCCACCTCGTCGCCGAGGTCATAGATGCCGGCAGGATTTTCCAGCCGCAGGCTCACTTTCTGAAACCACATCGCTCTGTCGGGCGGCGGCGCGTAGTTTTCCTTCGTCCCGGCAACGCGGAGATATCGCCAATGCTCGGTGATCGAGAGTTGCTCGGCCTCCTCCCCGGTCATCTGGGCTAGGACGCGGCAACTTCGGAAGTTTGCTCGCAGTGCGACCGCGCCCATCAGGTCGTCGATGCTGCCGATCGACCCTTTGCGCAGGTGATGCAGCACCAGCGCCGCTACGCCAGACGCCCGGCGACCTGCGACACCTCCTGCGCCACCGCAGCGATGGCGACGTTGTTATTACCGTCTTCCAGCGCATGAGCGTTGTTGAACGGATCAACGATCAGCAGCGCAATGCCCGCTGACCTGATCAGGTGGATGATGCGGGTGGTGTCAGGATAGATCAGGCCGTCGGAGGTGCGTTGAGCTAGGACCACCCGGCCGTCACGCTTGGTCAGGAAGTGGATGCTCAGCATCACGGTCTCAAAGTCGAAGTCCATGTTGGATGCATGCGGCGGCGAAGCGCCGGCGCCACTCGTCGATGTCGTCCTCGTAGGAGATGATCACGACCGGACCGGTGCGCCATACCTTCTCGCCAAGCAGAGGCTTGCCAGTGATGAATGCGAGTGCAATCGCGACGCCGATCAGCCCCTTGCCGGCGCCATCCATTGCGCCGATGACAGCGGCGCTGCCGAACAGCATGAACCGACCATAGGCCCATTGGCGCGGCGGAATCTGACTGATCGGAGTTAAGGTCGGCGAGACAAGCTGTACGTCGCCGTCATCGGCCTCGTCGGGCTGCGGTGCTGTCTGGTGCAACCGCGCCTCGAGCCATGCATCGGGATTGTCGCACTCGTCGCGGGCCAAATCGGCGGCGTCATAGCCGTCCTTCAGATCGGCGAGGCCCGTGGTGTCGAGCCGGGTCGCGGTGGGGAACAATTCGACGAAGGCGGCTGTCGCTTTCTCACCACCAGTTGATGTGTCGGGATGCTTGGGATCGCGCTTGTCGGCATCGGCCCACCAGATCACGCGTTTGAAGCGGCGCAGGGGTGACCAATCGGTGTGCTTCACTGACCCTGATCCACCCAGCCACGTTGTCACCACGAAGTCGGGAATCAGCCGCTCCGCCGCCATGCAGGCTTTCTCGCCCTCGACCACGAGGACGGTCGAACCGGGATCCGCAGTGGTCAGCCTGTCGAGGCGAAATAGCGGATAGGGATGCCCCGGTCCTCTGTCGTGCCAGCCGCGCTTGCCATTCAGCACCCCGAAGGTCAGGGGTTTGAAGTACTCTGCGCCGCCCCTTTGGCTCGAATCGACGTTGATAGAAAAGCAACCGGCCATCGGCGCCGATGTATTCGTATGGAATGCAGCCGACCAGATCGGGCTTAGGGACGTCTTCAGGCGGCGGGACGATCGGCTCCCATGTCTCGCCTTTTTCCGGCACTACCGCCCGTGTGTGAGGCCCTGGCGCCTTCTGCTGGGGCGGCTTCAGCTGGGGTTTGATGTCAGCGGCGGGGAGCGAACCCGTCGCCATGCGGTGCAGCTCGAGATAGCCGCCATGCTCGCCCGAACTCGAAGTCGTGCCACGTGTTCTTCTGCGGCCAGACTTTGCGGCCGCCATTGGTGCCGAAGCGGACTTCGGTCGATTTCCGCGATGTCGGCTTGCCCCATAGCTGCGTCGCTAGCTCGAGGATCGACGGCCAATTGGGATCAGGTGTGAAGTCGCCGCCGTGGCCATCGATCCGCGCCTTGGGGCGCTCGATATCGCGGTTGGTGACGGAGCCGTTCCACGCGCTCATGGCCGCGCCGATCACCTCATATGCGCCCCAAATTTCTTCAGTGGTCGGATCAGCCATTGCGCGTCCGCTTCGTGGCCCACCACACTTCGCTGGCAGCGACGTCCTCAACCTCCCCCTCACTGAGGGGGAAAGCGGCCTCGCCGTTGACGCCATGCGCCTCGGCGAGCAGGGTTCGCTTCGGCTTCCGTTGAGCGATCATGGGCGCCAGAGTTCTGCCGGATGCAGTGCGCCGCCAGGTCGCGTCGAACGTGTTCGTTCTCGAGTGTCAGGTGCAGCGAATATTGCGTTCCGCGGACGAAGTCGGTGAAGCGCAGGTCACCGAGGTCTGTGTGGCTCGCGGCGACCATCAGCGCGACGTGCGCTTCGGTCAACGTCAACCATCCGCCGCTACCGGCCGCGCGAGCTGCTTGGCCATTGCGTGCAGTCTTGCCAGAGGCGCCATTTCCGGGGCCGCCGCAGCCGCGGCGTGGTCCATCTCAGGCCGCTTCCTGCTGACCAGCCCTCGCGAGCATTGCTTCGAGCGCCAACCGTGGCACCAGGATCCGCTTGCCAACTTCACGGTTGGCAGTTCTCGCCCGACTTCGCTGCGTCGTAGGCGTGGTTACGGCCGATCCGAAGAAGTCCCGAAGCTTCGTCGATCGTATAGACCAATCGCCGTCGCGCAGTTTCGACATGTTCCATCGTTGCTATCGGTAGATACCCGATCTCGAGCAATCCCCAGGGTCACTTGCCCAGTAGTGTTATTTACTTGTAGCTAACGAACTGGCCTAACCGGGACGCACAGGTATGCAGGAGCACAATACGCAGGACGGGAAGGCCGGGACGCGAGCCTACAGAAGGCGAAAGGGTTGGTCTTAGCCTTCGCGTAACTCCGCAAATGAAACGGTCCCTGGATCGGCCGCCTCAGACGCTGGCCGATCTCTCAGCCAGGAAGCCGAAATGCGGTTGGAACGATCCTTTCGCGATCAGGAGTTGCTGCCGCAATTGGTCGAATTGGCCTTCGGACGGCAACTAGCCGGCCTGATCCTGCTTCTCGGTCGATCGATGAAAGACTCTGGCGACATGGTGGCCGCCGATCTGGTCAGGCGCGGCGTCGAGGCGCCATCATGGTTCGATGATCCGGTCGCATATGCGGCGGCAATGAAGGCAGCCGAGCACGCACTGCGTGCGTTCCAACCGAAGCCACGGGGACGCCCGCGTGACCAGCACGACGAGACCGCAATCGCCTTCGGCGATCTCTATGCCGAGGGCGTTTTGAATGCGCTGAAGTTTCCCGACAGCGTCCGGCGAAAGATCGGCGGCGCGCCGACCGATCTGGCCGACTGGACCGAGCGGGTCCGCAAGCTGCTTGGCGACACCGTGAAGCGCATAACGGTGGGCGGTCCCGTGGCGTTCGCACCTCAACCGCCAGCCGCACCTGACGACGCTGATGGAGCTGACCAATGAGCACCGCTGGCAACATCACGCGCCGCGGCAAGAACAGCTGGCGGCTCAAGTTCGAATTGGGCGAGCGCGATCCGGTCACCGGCAAGCGGCGCACCCGGTTTTTGACTGTGCGCGGCTCACGGAAGGAAGCTCAAGCCGAACTGATCCGCCAGCTCGCCGCGGTGGACAACGGCACCGCGGTTGATCCGTCGCGCATCACCGTGGCCGAGTATATACGCACATGGCTCGATGGCGCCCACGCACTATCAGGAAAGACGCGGGAGCGGTACCGGCAGTTGGCCGAACAGCAGATTTTCCCGCACCTTGGCGCGACGCCGCTCCAGAGGCTTCGGCCAGCACAGATACAGGATTGGCACGTCCTCGTGCAGAAGAGCGGCGGCCAGGGTGGTCGCCCCTTGTCTGCTCGCACCGTCGGGCATGCGCACCGCGTGCTGCATGCGGCATTGGCGCGTGCGGCGAATGTCGAAATTGTTGCCCGGAACGTCGCTGCGATCGTCCGGCCGCCGAGGGTCGAGGCGCAAGAGGTTCAGATCCTCGGCGCGTCTCAGGTCGCTTCGGTTCTCACCCGCTTGCATGACCATGCGCTGCTGCCGTTGGTGACGGTCGCACTGGGCACCGGGATGCGGCGGGGCGAGTTGTGTGCACTGCGCTGGGGTGACGTCGATCTGGCCGCTGCGACGATCAGGGTAGAGCGCAGCCTTGAGGAGACCAAGACGGGGCTGCGCGTGAAGGCGCCGAAGTCTCGGCACGGCCGCCGTACAATCAGCATGCCTCAGGCCGCTACTGAGACACTACGCGCGCATCGACTGCGCCAGGCCGAGCAACGCCTTGCACATGGCGCCGGGCGGCCTGGCGCGGACGATCTGGTGTTCACCATGCCGGACGGACGCATGCTGTCACCAGACAACCTGAGCCGCGACTGGCGCCGAACAGTGGTCGCACTCGACCTGCCGCCGGTGATGCTGCACAGCCTGCGGCATGCGCACGCCAGTGCCCTGATTGCGGCTCGGCTAGACGTGTTGACCATCAGTCGCCGCCTGGGCCACGGCACCCCAGCCTTCACGCTATCGGTGTATGGCCATCTGTTCAGCAACACCGACGCCGCGGCGGCGCGGGCGATCGATGCAGCATTCGGCGGAACGTAGGGCCTTGGGTGCCAATTGGGTGCCAATGCCGGCTTTGTTCCATCCGAACGGATTGACGCCCGCCGTCGCTAATCCCTAGAACCACAAGTGTAAACGCCGTGTGCGTCCCGGGCGGAGGGGTGGCCGAGTGGCTGAAGGCGGCGGTTTGCTAAACCGTTATAGGGGGTCAACCTCTATCGTGAGTTCGAATCTCATCCCCTCCGCCAATAATATCGTAATATCAATCGCTAGTGGCCGGATAGCCGCGACTGTCCCGGCACCGCGCTATGACGGAAGTCGCGCGCCGCTCAAGCCGCGGCGCCGGAAGGTTGCGTCATGCCGCGCATCTATGCGCAGATCGGATTGCAGCCGCGCTCCGGCTAAGGCGATCTCTCAGCTCGCGGCAGGAACGTAAGGAAAGGTCGTCGATGGCTTCGACGTGACCGAGTCCTTCCCGATCCCGAGGCCGATGGGAGTGTTCGCCGCTATGGAGAACATGACATTCGGGGCGTTGTCCGTGAGGGAACGGCCGTTCCATTCGGCGAAGCCGAACACGGCAGGTGTACCTACCACATACGGAAGGATGTTGGGGCAGAACCGATGCGCGACTCTCTCCCCATATGCCCTGGGATCGTCGGCGGTTCCATTGGCGGACACGACACCAGCGATTGCGTTGGTGAGGATCTCTCCATAGGTCATGAAGTCGTCAGCTGGGCGCCCGGCGTTGAGACGGTTACCGAGATCCTCGTTGTACTGGGTGAACAGCGGATGGATCATCGGAAGGCCTACGCGGTTGATGGAACGCCATCCCCCTGCGTCGGTGGCAAGCGTTGCCACGGCCCATATGCCGATCAGGCGCCTGTTGCTCGCGCCGACGACGAAATCAGTATCGGGCACTTCCAGTACGATGGAATACACCGTGTGCCCGGCGAACAAATTCTTCGCCTGACTCGGATTCCATCCGGACAGATCGACAACCGTTCCATCCTGGAATGCATGGCCGACCGCGTGCAGCACATCGGGCTCGATCCAGAATGGGTCGCCAGCCTTGCCGGCCCAGGCGCGTAAGCCGGCTGCCGTAGCGACAGTGTCGCCGGTTGTTCCCTGGGCAACAACAGTGCCGGCCGCATCCGGATCGACAGCATCCGCACCTCTGATGCACCGCACGACGTAGCGTTGTTTTCCCTGCTCGTCTCGCTCGTCGAACCTAATACGATAGGTAATATCTTCGATGGCATCACCATCGAGGTCGACCTTGAATTCGTACATGCCTTCCGGGTGGTAGCCGGGCACAGGAATGTCGCCGGCGATCGAGTGGCAGACATTAATCACGAACACGGTGCCCGTCTCGCCCCGGAATACGTATAGGTCCGTGATGTCGAGGCGGATGTCCTGCCGAGCGATCGGCGAGTCGAGGTGATGCGCCAAGGTGATCTCGCTTTCGGGTTTGCCAGGTATCGACGGGCATCTGCGCCCGCCGAAGGTGAAACTGCGGATCGCCATTAAGCCCTCAACTGGCCGGATCGACAAGCTGACACAGCGAGTTCCACGGCGAGAGGCAAGCTCCAAAGGGTGACGCAGCGGGAGCGTTCGCGTTTGCCAGAAAGACCGGAACAGCCCAGCATCGGCACGTCAGTAGTGAAGGCACACAGACATGGAATTCGGCGCATCGATCTTCTTCACCGATTACTCGATCTCTCCGGCCGAACTCGCCGTCGCGCTCGAGGAACGTGGTTTCGACTCGCTCTGGGCGGCAGAGCACTCGCACATCCCGGTGCCCCGGCGCACGCCGCCGCCCGGCGGAGGTGAACTGGCGAAACGATACTACGACGTCATGGACCCGTTCGTCACCCTGACCGCAGCTGCGGCGGCGACCAAGCAGCTCAAGGTCGCCACCGGGATCTGTCTGGTGATCCAGCGCGACACGATCCAGACGGCAAAGTTGGTCGCCTCGATCGATCAGGTGAGCGGCGGCCGGTTTCTGTTCGGCATCGGCGGCGGCTGGAATGCCGAGGAGATCGAGGCCCATGGCACCGTGTTCGTCACGCGCATGCAGAAAATGCGCGAGCAGATGGAGGCGATGAAGGAGATCTGGACCAAATCCACCGCTGAATACGACGGCGCGATCGTCAAAGTTCCGTCGATGCAGACCTGGCCCAAACCGACGCAGAAGCCATATCCGCCAATCCTGCTCGGTGGCGCCTTTCCGTGGGCGGCGCGACGCGCCATCCGCTACGGCGACGGCTGGTACCCGAACGCAAGCAGCGGCAATCCCGACGAATACCTGCCGCGCTTTCGCCAGATGGCAGTCGAGGCCGGCCGCGACCCGCATTCGTTGCCGGTGACACTCGGCGGCGCTCCGGAAGATCTCGCCAAATTGGAACGATTTCGCGAACTTGGGGTGGCGCGGGTGAACGTGACCCTGCCTGCGGAGGGTGCGGACCAGATACTGCCGGTGCTCGACCGCTGGGCAGGATTGGTCCGTCAATTACGCAACTGATCTGTGGCCGAAGCCTCGTGTCGTAGTGTAAGTTTCCGCTGTGGGTACGGATGACGCGAACCCGCCAGATGAAGCTCGGCTTCTCAATCGGCAGCATCGGCTATCACTACGCCGCCTGGCGCCTGCCCGACGCCTCGCCCGATGGCGGGCTCAGCGCGCGGCACTATATCGAAAGTGCCCGCCTGGCGGAACGCGGCAAGTTCGACTTCGTCTTCATCGCCGATGTTGCGGCGATACGCAATTTCGACGATCCACGTATCGCGCGCGACCGTGAGCACGGCATCCTCAAGCTGGAACCGACCCTGACGGTGGCTGCCGTCGCCGCGACCACCGAGCGGGTCGGGCTGATCCCAAGTGTCTCTACCACCTATAATGCGCCGTACGCCTTCGCTCGGCGTATGGCTTCGCTCGATCATATCAGCGGCGGCCGTGCCGGCTGGAACATGGTGACGAGTTGGAGCCTGGATGAAGCGCGAAACTTCAATCTCGACGCGCCACTGGATTCGCTGACCCGCCATGCGCGCGCGGTCGAGTTTGTCGAGGTCGCGAAGGGACTGTGGGATTCGTGGGACGAGGATGCGTTCGTGCGTGACAAGGCGTCCGGTATCTACTTCTACCGCGACCGGTTCCATTTTCTGGACCACAAGGGTGATTGCTTCGAAGTGCGTGGGCCGCTCGACACCGCCCGCCCGCCGCAGGGCTGTCTGCCGATCATCACCGCAGGCTCCTCGGAACAGTCGCAGGAACTGGCTGCCCGCATCGCCGATATGGTCTATGCCGGTCAGCCCAATATCGACAGCGCGCGGACCTACTACAACTCGGTCAAGCGCCGTCTGGCGAACTATGGCCGCGACCGCGATTCACTTTTGATCATGCCCGGCATCATGCCGTTCGTCGGGCGCACGCAACAGGAAGCCGAGGACAGGTTTGCGCGTCTGCAGTCACTGCTGGATCCCAAGGTCGCCATCGGCATGCTGGTGATCAATCATTTTCCGGACCTGACCGGCTACGATCTCGACGGTCCGGTATCAGAGGTCGCGATCACCAACGACCAGATGAGCGAGGGCATGAAGACCAGTGCGCGAGAGCCCGAGTTCACTGCCGCACTGATGGAACGCGCGCGGCGCGAGAAGCTGACGATACGCCAGTTGTTCGACGTGATCTCCGCCGGCTTCTGGTCGCTGGGCGTCATCGGCACACCGGGCAGGATCGCCGATTTGATGGAGGAGTGGTTCACGGCCGGAGCTGCCGATGGGTTCATCGTGCAGCCGCCCGACCTGCCAGGCGCCGGCATCGATTTCGTCGAGCTGGTGATCCCGGAATTGCAGCGCCGCGGCCTGTTCCGTCGCGACTACGAGGGTGGAACGCTGCGCGAGAATCTCGGCCTGCCGTGGATACCCAGCCGTCATGCCGCACGGCGGGAGGAGCGCCCGTGACGGACAAGACCAAGCGCAAGATGAGCCTTGGGCTGTCGATCGCCAATCTCGGCTATCACTACGCCGCATGGCGGCATCCCGACGTGCCGGCTGACGGCAACATGGACTTCCGCCATTTCGTGCACTGCGCGAAGCTGGCCGAGCACGGTAAGTTCG
Source organism: uncultured Alphaproteobacteria bacterium (assembly GCA_963819855.1). Classification (GTDB taxonomy): domain Bacteria; phylum Pseudomonadota; class Alphaproteobacteria; order Acetobacterales; family Acetobacteraceae; genus JAMXLO01. The sequence goes on along the minus strand of CAWFYC010000027.1, from coordinate 164,362 downwards.
ATCTGATCTTCCTCGCCGACTCCTCAGCGGTGCGCGATCTCGACAATCCGGCGATTGCGCGCGACATGGAACATCAACTGGTCAAACACGAACCGATGGCGCTGCTCGCGGCGATGTCCACCGTGACCAGCCGGGTCGGCCTCGTGCCGACTGCCTCGACAACCTACAACGAGCCGTACAACCTCACGCGCACTCTGGCGACGCTCGATATACTAAGTGAAGGCCGGGCCGGCTGGAACATGGTGACCAGTTTCAGTATCGACGAAGCACGCAACTTCGGCCTTCGCGATACGCTTGACTCGAGCAGCAGGCATGCGCGTGCGGCCGAGTTTGCCGAGGTGATGCTGGCGCTGTTCGACAGTTGGGAAGCCGACGCCGTGCCGCGCGACAAGCCGAGCGGAATCTATTACGACCGCCGCAAGATGCATGTGCTGGACCACATCGGCCCGCACTTCAAGGTGCGAGGGCCATTGGATGTGCCGCGCCCTCCACAAGGCCATATTCCGATCTTTACTGCCGGCGGTTCCGATCAGGCGCAGGAACTGGCGGCACGAATCGCCGACGGGCTCTATGCCGGGCAGCCCGATATCGAACGCGCACGTGCCTATTATGCGTCCGCGAAGGCGCGGTTGCCGAAATATGGCCGATCGCCCGACGACCTCAAGATCATGCCCGGAATCATGCCCTTCGTGGGGCGAACCTTGCAGGAGGCGCGGGACAAGTTCGACCTGATGCAATCACTGGTCGACCCACGACTCGGCCTCGGCCTGCTCGTGGTCAACAGCTTTCCCGATTATACCGGGTACGACATAGATGGCCCGGTACCCGATCTGCCGTTGCCGGGCGGACGCAACAGCGAATTCACCACCGTAATGATGCAGCGCGTGCAGGCGGAGAACTGGACGATCCGTCAGCTCTACGAGCTGGTGTCCGGCGGATTCTGGCACCTCGGCGTGGTAGGCACGCCGAGCATGATCGCCGATATGATGGAAGAGTGGTTCACCACGGGTGCGGCTGACGGCTTCAACATTCAGCCACCCTGCATCCCGGTATCGGCCGAGGATTTTGTCGACCTTGTCACGCCCGAGTTGCAGCGCCGCGGACTGTTCCGCACCGAATATGAGACCACGACGCTGCGCGAGCATCTCGGTCTTAAGCCCGCCACCAATCGTCACGTCATGCGGCGCCCGGCTCGGCAGCAGTAGGAGAAACACCATGATGATCGTCGATGCCCAGATCCATATCTGGGCGAAGGGCACTCCCTCGGCACATCATCGCCAGGAACCGTATTCCAAGGCCCAGGCGCTTGCCGGCATGGACGAAGCGGGCGTCGATCGCGCGGTCATCCACCCACCGATGTGGGATCCAGATTCGAACGAACTCGCCGTCGCGGCGGTTCGCGCCCACCCCGATCGCTTCGCGATCCTCGGCTGGTTCCCGCTGGATCGGCCGGAGAGCCGGTCGCTGGTCGACATTTGGAAGAACCGGCCCGGCATGCTTGGGTTGCGCTTCTATTTCAACCAGCCGCATGAGCAGTCATGGCCGACCGACGGCACCCTCGATTGGTTGTGGCCGGCGGCCGAGCGCGCAGGTCTGCCGATTGCGCTCGCGGCAGCTTCGTTCCTCCCGGTGGTTGGACAAATCGCCGAACGTCACCCCGGTCTCAAGCTGATCGTCGACCATATGGGCGTGCCTCGAGCCAGCAAGGGCGAAGTCTCTTACAAGAACATGCCGCAGCTTCTTGCTCTCGCCAAAAATCCGAACATCGCCGTCAAGGCGACAGGTCAGGCGGGCTACGCCGAGGACGGTTATCCGTTCCGCAGCATTCATCCGCACCTGCGTCAGGTCTACGACGCGTTCGGGCCGCAACGGATGTTCTGGGGGACCGACATCACCCGTATGCCGTGTTCATGGAGGCAGTGTGTGACGCTGTTTACCGAGGAACTGCCCTGGCTGACGGGACAAGACCTCGAACTCGTGATGGGACGCGCATTCTGCGACTGGATCGGCTGGGAGCTGCCGCGGAACTGAAGCAATGCCTTCGGGCAGAAAACATGGGAGAAGATATCTGTGAAAGCGATGTTGCTGACAAACCACGGCGGGCCGGAGATGTTGCGCTATGGCGATGCGCCGGACCCGATGCCGGCACCCGGAGAGATCGTCGTCGATGTTCATGCGGCCAGCGTCAACGCTGCCGACTACAAGGTACGGTTGGGCGGGCGTGGTCATAATCTCCGGTTTCCGCACATCCTTGGCCGCGACTTTTCGGGTGTGGTTGCGGCGACCGGCGAAGGCGCATCCGATTTCTCAGTCGGCGACGCAGTGTTCGGCGTGAATGATGCCGGTATTGAGGGAGCGTACGCGGAAAAGCTCGCCATCAAGGCGGCGATCGTCGCTCGCAAACCCGAACACCTGTCGCATCTGCAAGCCGCCGCGATGGCGTTGACCGGCATCACTGCCATCTGGGCGGTCGAGGACACGGCTCGGCTGCAGGCCGGCGAAACTATATTGATTCAAGGTGGTGCAGGCGGCGTCGCCGGTTTCGCGATTCAGCTTGCGAGGCACCTCGGCGCCACCGTGATAACGACGACAAGTGCCGCCAACGCCGATTATGTTCGCAGTCTCGGAGCCAACCGCGTAGTCGATTACAATGCCGAGGACTTCACCAAGGTCGTCGCCGATTGCGATGTGGTGTTCGACACGGTTGGGGGAGACGTGCAGGCGCGCTCGTACAGCGTCCTGAAGCCGGGTGGGCGCCTGGTCTGGGTCGCACCGGGGCCGGATGCATTTCGCCAGCCGCGCTCCGATGTCAATGTTTTGCGCCCGGCCGTCAGCCGCGATCGCGCGCACCTGGAGCGAATTGTGGCGTTGCTGGACGCTGGTGCAGTCTCGCCGCCGCCGATCGCGCGCTATGCTCTCGCGGATGCCGCCGAAGCTCATCGTGTCAGCGAGGCTCGTCATCTGCGGGGCAAATTGGTGCTCGCCGTTCGCTGAGCTTTCGGGACAATCAGTCGAAGCAAAAAGGATAACACACATGCGCAAGTTTGCCGGGCCAGCGGGTTCCGTCAACCGCATCACCGTCGACAGCACGGTGCTCAAGCCCAACATGCTCGACGACTCGTCGACGCGTGACGTGGCTGTATACGTTCCGGCAGGTCAAGACGGGCGCGGCCTGCCGCTGCTCGTCGACCTGGTTGGCTTTACCGGCAGCGGCCTGGCCCACACGAATTGGGCCGGTTTCCAGGAGAACCTGCCGGAACGGCTCGACCGCCTCATCGGCGAACACCGCATGCCGCCGGTTGTCGTTGCCTTTCCCGACTGCTTCACTCGCCTCGGCGGCAACCAATATATCAACTCGGCTTCGATGGGTGCCTGGGAAGATTACCTGCTCAGCGAAATGCTGCCGACAGTCGAGCAGCGCTTCGGGTGTGGCGGTGACGGGCGCCGGGGCGTGTTCGGCAAAAGCTCCGGCGGTTATGGTGCCATTACACATGCGCTGCGACATGCCGATATCTGGTCGGCAGCGGCCTGTCACTCCGGCGATATGGCGTTTGAACTGTGCTACCTGCCTGACATGCCCGCAGTGCTGCGGGCACTGGCCGGCGTCGATAACTCGATCGAACGCTGGTGGCAGCAGCTTGAATCAGCCCAAAAGCATCCGGAGGGATCATTCAAGGTGTTCAACGCTTTGGCCATGGCGGCCAGTTACGATCCGGACCCGACGCAATTCCTTGGGATTCGGCTGCCGGTCACGTTCGATACCTGTGAGATCATCGAGGAACGCTGGGCGAATTGGCTTCGGCAAGACCCCGTGGTTGCCCTTGAGTCACAGTCGGACAATCTCCGTCGCCTCAAGGCACTCTACATCGACTGCGGTGAGAAAGATCAGTTCAATCTGCTGTATGGTGCGCGCAGATTTGCGCGACGGCTGAAGCAGCTCGAGATTGCTCACCGCTACGAGGAGTTCGCCGACAACCATACAAGTGTCGACTATCGCATGGATACGAGCCTGCCGTTGCTTGCCGAAGCGCTGACCCGCTGAATGTCGGGCGACAGCTCGCCAACCGTCTTGACTGCCAATCCTCGCAAGCGGAACTATGCGTCGCTGATACAATTCACGCGCCGGCAAAGGAGGTTGGTATCCGCGCGCACTGGATCATTGCATGTGCGGTGTCGATGGCTCTGGTGACCGCCAGGGCCGCGCATGCGCACGGAATAGACGAGTCGCCGGCGGGCGACGAGGTCGTGCGCGATCCTACGGTGCCTGACAAGACCAATGAGAGCCTGTTGCCGAAATCGCTGGACGCGGCCGCGCGGGGGCCGGCGGCCGCGGTGCTCGACCAGATGAAGATGTGGGGGGTAGGCGAGCGTCTGCCGGTCTGCTTCGCCGAGCAGGCTCCGGCGGCCATGCGTGCCCGCATCGCACACGCAGCCAACCGATGGTCCAAGTGGGCCAACCTGGTGTTCGACTTCGGCCCTTCTGCGGATGACCCCGCAATGTGCGACGCCGGAAAGTCCTATGCCATCACCATCGGCTTCAAGGACCAGGGTTCGTGGTCGTACACCGGTACCGATAGCCGGCACCATGTGCCATCGATGAACCTCGGCAACATGGACGATCCGGGTTCGCGGGTCGCGCAGAACGCCCAGGAATTCGACCGCGTCGTGCTGCACGAATTCGGCCACGCGATCGGTTTGGATCATGAGCATCAAAGTCCGAACGCGCATTGCAGCGATCAGATCGACTGGCCGGAGGCCGAGAACTATTACAAGCAGCGCATGGGTTGGACGCCTGAGCAGGTCCACGAAAATCTGGAAACGATGGAGGTCCCGCTGCGCGCGGCAAAGGACGCGCTGGAGATTTCCGGCTTCGACAAGAAATCGATCATGCAGTATTCGCTGCCGCCGGAGATTTTCAAGGACGGACGCGCGGCTGCCTGCTTCTCGACCACCAACTACGAGCCTTCGCCGACCGACGCGAAATGGGTCGCCGGCCTGTATCCGGCCGAGGCTACCGGCCAGGTCCGCGTCAAGAAGGCGGTGTTGACAACGCTGGACAAGGTGTTCAAGGACGGCGGCGTGCCCGATGACGAGCGCAAGGCGGCGATCGCGAAGATTGCGGAAACCTTCAGCCTCACGCTCAATCAGGACAACAAGGCCGGGCGCGACGTGAACGCAGTGACCATCCAGAAGCTGGAGCAGAACAGCAGCGGCGCGAATTCGCCCAATATCGGGACGATCAACGGCAACGTCACATTCGGTGCACCGCCGCCGCCGCGTTGATCCTCCTGGCCGGCCAACCGGCGGATTCTATACAACCGTGCCAGCGCCGACGCGTCGGGCAAGCCACGGAATCCGGCCAGGCGCTGATCCAGTGGAACGGCAGTTCCTGGACTGGCATCGACGTCCCCGACAATGCGCCGACCAACAAGCCGGAGGTCGGCGTGGGCCCGTTCATCATGGTGGCGGAAGGCATGGCGCGGCTGTTCGCGCGCGACCAGATGCGCGAGGGACCGTTCCCTGAGCATTATGAACCGTTCGAGAGTCCGATCGCGAACGACGACGCAGCAACTCGTAGGATGGGTAGAGCGCAGCGAAACCCATCGCGCCAAGTGATCGCATGATGCGGCGGACTTCGGAACCAGGACTAGTGGTGGAACTGGAACTGCACGATGCAGGTCTCGCCGCGCCTTGTCGACGATGAGCGGTCGGCGTTGCGGCGCAGCAGGAAGCCGGCGAGCTGGCGTACGCCATCCTCGCCGTGGGCGATCTCGTCCGGCGTCGGCCGCCGGTCGGGGAGTTCCAGCAGGCCGCCGGCGTAGCGGGCCTCCAACGCGAGGTCGAACTCGTTGAAGCTGCCCGACAGCGCGATCGATCCACGCGGCTCGCAGGTGTCGGCGATAACCTCGATCAACTGCTGCGCGGCGTAGCTCGCACGCGCGATCACGTCCCGCCGCGCGCCCCACGTCCCGCCGCGTCCGTCCATGAAGCTGTGGATCGCGTCGTAGTCGATCGCATGCGGATCGATGCGCAGCTCGGATCGGCGGCGCGTGCCGATGCGGAATACCGCGTTGAGGCCGAATCCGACGAAGGTGCCGAGTACCAATGGCGAGCCGACCAGAGGTTCGATCGAGGCCGGCAGCGCGTGGAAGAAACCGGGAAACGCCTCGACGGCAAGGCCGGTCAGGATCGCCAGGCCCACCACCAGCGTGCGCCGGGTGTCCAGCATGCGCGAGGCGATCGTCTCGATACCGCCCTTGATGATGGCACACGAGGTGAAGATGAAGGTGGCACCGATCACCGCCTCCGGCATCAGCGTGAAGAAGCGCATCAGGCCGGGGATGAATGCCATCACCACGAAGATCGCGCTGATCGCATAGGCGACGACGCGCGAAGCGACCCCGGTGGCTTCGCTGAGGCCGACGGACGAAGCGCTGACATTGACACCGAACACGCAGAACGCGCCGGAGAGTGCGGTGGTGATGCCGTCGGCCAGCACGCCGCCGCCGATCCGCTTCAGGTTGGGCCGCACCCAGTCGGCATCGGCGAACTTTTCCGCCGCGGTCAGCAGGGCCGCCGCTTTCAGAGTGTTGGCCAGTGCGGCGATGAGGAACGGTGCAATCAGCACCGGCTCGAACGACCAGGCGAAATAGTCCACATGCGGCAATTGCACCGGTGGCAGCCCGGCAAGCTGTGCGAGCTCTTGCTGGTGCACCAGCCCGGCAGGGAAGGCCGCGGCGTAGCCGACGATCATGCCGATCAGCGCGCAGGAGGCACGCACGATGCCCTTGCCCCACACATTCAACGCAATGGTGACCAGCAGCGTGATTGTCGCCACCGCCCAGTGACACGGATCGGCATGCTCGCTGCCAGGCACCAACAGATAGCGATAGCCGACCATGCCGTTGCCGATCGCCACCAGCAGGATCACCACTCCGGCAAGCTCCGGCGGCAGCAGCGAACGCAGCCGATGCAGCGAGCGCGACAGCAGCGCCTCTACCGCGCCGCCGAAGATCGTCATGCCGCCCATCAGTGCCAGCCCACCAAGCCGCACCGCCTCGAGCGACGGGCTGACATAGACTGCCGTCATCACGCTCGGCGCGAGGTAGCCGCTGCCGATCGGGCCTTTCGGCAGCGCCTGTAGCGTGGTGCCGACCGCCAGGATGATCATCGACCAGCTCAAAACGCTATCGGCCACCTCGGCCGAGACATGCGCCTCACGCGTCATGATCAGCGGGAAAACCAGAAAGCCCGCCAGCACTGCGACATACTGCAGTGCGTTGACGATGATGACGGACGTTGGCGGGACATCGTCCACGCCGAATTGCAGGCTGGCAGGCTTCCGGGTCATTCGATCCGCCAAGTGCCGAGCGGATCGGGGCGAGTCAAGGGACTTGCATGGCGTCGGTACGCGCGTTGTATTGCCGGCATGGCAGCGGGCAGCGGACCACGGATTGTCGGCGGACGCATCGGCGGGTCGTGACAGGTAAACCATGATCATCGGTACCGCTGGCCATGTCGATCACGGTAAGACCGCGCTGGTGAAGGCGCTGACCGGCATTGATGCCGATCGTTTGGCCGAGGAGAAGCGACGCGGCATCACCATCGATCTCGGTTATGCCTATACCGACGCGTTCGGTTTCGTTGATGTGCCGGGGCATGAGCGGTTCGTGCACACCATGCTCGCCGGCGCCAGCGGCGTCGATGCGGCATTGCTGGTGGTGGCACTCGACGATGGCGTGATGCCGCAGACCCGTGAGCACGTGCAGATCCTGCAATTGCTCGGCATCGATCGCGGCGTAATCGCGTTGACCAAGTCGGACCTGGTATCCGGCCGCGCAGCAGAGGTCGGTGCCGAGGTGCGCGCGTTGCTGGCGCAGACCGCGCTCGCGTCGGCGCCAGTAGTGTCGGTGTCCGCAATGACCGGCGAGGGAGTTGCGGCATTGCGGTCGGCGCTGCTCACGCTCGGCCCCCGGCAACGCGATGCCGAACTGCATCCGCGCCTCGCGGTCGATCGGGCCTTCACGCTGACCGGCGCGGGTCTTGTTGTCACCGGCACGCTCGTTTCTGGCCGGATCTGCGTCGAAGACCGTCTGATGCTGTCGCCGCCCGGCATCGAACTGCGTGTGCGCGGACTGCATGCGCAGAACCGGCCAGCGGATGCGGCGGTCGCCGGCCAGCGCGTTGCGCTGAACGTCACCGCTCCGCGGCTATCGAAGGACGTGGTGACCCGCGGTGATTGGGTACTGCACCCCGAGGTGCACGCGCCGACCGCGCGTTTCGACATCCGCATGACGCTGCTGGCCGAGGAGGCGCGTGCGCTGCGTGCCGATGCGCCGGTGCATCTGCATCTCGGCGCGGCGCACGTGACCGCGCGCGTCGCGGCGCTGGATGCCGAACGGATCGAACCGGGCAGCACGGTGCTGGCCCGCCTGACACTCGATCGGCCGATCGGCGCGCTTGCGCGCGACCGGTTGGTGCTGCGCGATGCGGCGGCGACGCGGACCATCGGCGGCGGTGTGGTGATCGATCCGTTCCCGCCACGACGTGGCCGACGCACACCTGAACGGCTGCAACAACTGGCGGCTCTGGATCGGCACGATCCGGCCGATGCATTGCGCGCACTGCTGGCGCTGCCGCCTGGCTGGACCGACCGCGCCGCGTACTTGCGCGCGCGCATCTTGCCGCCGTCGATGCTGTCGTCCACGACCGCGGTCGCGGTCGGCGACCTGCTGATGACACCGACCACGCTCGACTCGGTGCGCGATGGAGTGGTCAGACGTCTGGCCGCGCATCATGCTGCGGCGCCGGATCAGCCGGGGCTGCAACTCGAGCGGCTGCGTTTGGCGACGCCGGGCCGGCCATCGGTGGCGGCGTTTCGTGCTGTCGTCGAGTCGCTGTTCCGGCGTGGCGCGATGGAACAGGACGGACCTTGGCTCCGACTGCCCTCACATCGCGCCACGCTGTCGGCGCAGGACGAGCGGGTGTGGCGGCAGGCAAGCGAATTGATCGCCGTAGAGCGCTTTCGTCCGCCGCGGACGCGCGATCTGGCGCGGTCGCTGTCGGTGCCGGAGGCGGCGATGCGCGCCACGCTGAAGCGTGTGCAGCGATTGGGCCGGTTGATCGAGGTGGCGCCAGATCAGTTCTTTCTGAGCGAGACCGTCGCGGAGATGCTCGGTGCCGCCGCGAAACTGGCTGAGGCCGATCCGGCCGGCACGGTTACCGCCGCAGCATTTCGCGACCGGTTGGCGAACGGCAGGAAGGTGGCGATCCAGGTGCTGGAGTTCTTTGACCGCGCAGGTGTCACCGTGCGGATCGGGGACGTGAGGCGCGTGCGGGCCGACCGAATTGGTTTGTTTGGTCCGACATCTTAGGCGACTGCCAGAATCACGACCCCGCCGCAGATCAACGCGATCGCCGCAAGGTGGGTGATGCCGAGTGCCTCGCCGAACGCGTAATGGCCGATCAGCGCCGCGGCGACGTACGAGATGGCGGTGCAAGGCAGGGCGCGCGACATCGGGATGCGGCGCAGCGCCACGATGTACAGCATCGCTGCGCAGCCGTACAGGACCAGCCCGATCACGGTCCGCCAATCCAGCAGTTGGGCAATGAAATCGACCGTGCCTGCGCCCGCCTTCAGCAAGGCGTTGCCCGCCATGCTCACGGCGATACCGGCGAAAAGCGTGACCCAGTAGAACGTCACGCGTCGGCGCGCTCGGCCGCTGCATTGCGCTCGACCGAGCGGACTGTGCCCTGCGGCTTGCCGTTCGCCGACAGGAAGGTGCGGCCGACGTATTCGCCGAGCACGCCCAGTATCATCGACTGCATGCCAGCGACCAGCATGATCACCGTCATCGTCGAGGCCCAACCGGATGGCGTATCGTGCAGGAACAGTGCCTCGACGATCGTGGCCACCGCGCCCGCCGCGCCCAGCAGCGCCATGAACACGCCGGCATAGACGGCAAGTCGCAGCGGCGCGAGCGAGAAGCTGGTCGCCAGGTTCAGCCACAGCCGCACCAGGCGCGCGAGATTGTAGTTCGAGCGACCCTCGACACGCGGCAGATGGCGCACCTCGATACTGTCGATCCGCTGCGTCACCTGCACGAGCAGTCCATCGACGTAGGGGTACGGACCCTGATAGCGCGTCACCGACCGCACCACGAATGTCGACATGCAGCGGAATGACGACAGATAGAGACCCTTCGGCTTGTCGAGTAGACGATCCGCCACCGCATTGGCGAAGCGGCTGCCGATGTTGCGCCAGCCGGCATGCTGCTTGACGGCGTAACGCGTGTAGACAACGTCCCAGTTGCCCAGTCGTGCATGATCGTAGAGCCGGACCACCTCCTCGGGCGGGTTCTGCAGGTCATCATCCATCGTTATCACGTAGGCGCCGCTGGTGTGTCGCAATCCGGTCATGACCGCGTTGTGCTCGCCGAAATTGCGTGCGTGCTCGACATAGGTCAGCGGCACCGTAGCGCGCTGTACCAGTTGCTGGCACACCTCGCCGGAATTGTCCGGGCTGCCGTCGTTGACCAGCACGATTTCCAGGCCGCCCACGGGATGCAGCGCGGACAGTGCTTCGACCAGGCGCCCGATCGTGGTGGCACCGCGATACACCGGGATGACGATAGAAAGGCCGATGCCGACCGACTGCGTCGGGGCAGCGGACACGCGATAGCGCAGGTCAGTCTCGTCGTTCATGGGCGCTCCGCGGTCGCCAGCACCGACCCGCCGGCGGGCAGGCGGAACGGCAGGCGACGCTCGATCTCTGTCATCGCATGAAGTGTGGCATCTAGCCATGGCGGAAACGGGGCGACATCCGAGGCCACCGCACGGCGCGCGAGCATCTTGCGCTGCGCCACCATGAGCGGCAGCAGCAGACCGTTCCAGTAGCCCGCACTCACGCGAACGAATCCGGCGTCGCACAGCATGGCCGTGAGTTGACGTGCGGTGCAGCGGCGGACGTTATGCACCAGCCGGTCGTGCGCCGACAGCAGCCAGGCGTAGGCCGGCATGTTGACGATCAGCCGGCCGCCGGGGCGGAGCACTCGGCGCAGTTCGGCGAGCGCCTGCAGCGGATCGACCGCGCCATGGCACAGCAGATCGGCGGCGATCGCGGCATCGAAGCTCGCATCGGCGAACGGCAGCACGTTGACACTGCCGCGTGCGATCGGCGCACGGGATTTGGCGGCGGCGCGACGGCACGCCGGCTCGGCCCATTCCACGCCGACCGCCCGCAGGTCGGGGCGCTCGGCTTGCAGGAAGGCGAGCAGTCCGCCGGTGCCGCAACCTGCGTCGAGGACAGCGCCGTGAACGCCGGCAAGCGCGTCCAATAGCCGCCGATGCAGCGCGCGGTACCACCACATGTGGCCCTCGGCCGCGTCCATCAGCGCGTATTCCGCCAGCTCCATCCAGATCGTCTGCCTTGCCGGCGCCGCGATCGCAAGGCAAGGATGCTGCGGTGGCCCAGGGGGAACGTGCCGTTGGCTGATGTCGTGCCGCAAGCCGTGGCGGCGCCCGCGCCGCGCATCCTGACCGACAACGCCTCCGACACGTTGCGCGGCATCGCGCTGGCGATGGTGGCCTACCTGATCTGGACCCTGGGCGATGTGACCGCGAAGCTGGTGCTGCCCGCTGTTGGGGTCGCCGCCGCGATGCTGTGGCGCGGCGCGTTCGGCATGGTGACAGTGGCGGCGGTAACGGTGGGCCGGCCCGGCGGGACCGGCTGGCGGCGGCTGGTGCCGCGACGCTGGGGTTTGGTGTTGGCGCGCAGCGTGCTGTCCTCATTCGTGTCGGTGACCTGGTACATCTCCTGGCTGTCGATGAGCCTCGCCGATACCTATGCGGTGGGGTTCACCGCCCCGCTGATCATGACCGTGCTGGCGGTGCCGATGCTGGGCGAACGGATCCGCTGGCGGCGGGCGCTGTCCACACTGGTGGGTTTTGGCGGCGTGCTGATCATGCTGCGTCCGGGAGGCGATTTGTGGACCCCGGTGGTGGTGCTGCTGCTGGTCGGCACGCTGGTGATGGCGCTGACGCGCATCATGACGCGGCAGTTGACCACCACCGAGACACCGGAGTGCCAGGCGTTCTGGCTGCTGATCTGCCACACGGTGACCGGGTTCGTGCTGCTGTCGACGTTTCCGGGTTCCGGATCGATCGGTGCGGCTGGCTGGCTGGCGCTGGTGTTCCTGGGACTGTCGAGCGGGCTGGCGCATTGCGTGTTCGCGCGCAGCTACGCGCTGGCGCCGATCTCGGCGCTGGCGCCGTACGAATACACGATGCTGCCGTGGGGGGTGCTTGCGGGCTTCCTGGTGTTCGGCGAACTGCCGTCGTGGAACACGCTGGTGGGTGCCGTGGTGGTGGCGGCGTCGGGATCCTACAACGTGTATCGCGAGCGGGTGCGCCGGGCGGAGGAACGGGCGGCGGCGGCGGCCTGAGCGTTACCGCCGCACGTATCGCTTGCAGCGGAGCACCAGCAGATCGCGGAAATGCGGCCGCATGCGCTCGGTCCAGGGCGTGCCGCCCGCCTTCTTCCAGGCGTCGCTGCCCGCCACATCCGGTCCGGTCAGGTGATACAGCGCCAGGTACTTGCGCTCACGGTCTGCCGCCACCGAACTGTAGCGCCGTGCGCACAGCACGCCGGGCACCGCGCCGAGTTGCGGCAGGTGTTCGGCGTTGTACCACTCGTTGAATTCGGGTTCCGCCGCCGGGTCGACGTTCATCGAGGCGACCAGCAGTCCGCCGGCGCCGGCCGGTGCGGCAAGGTCGCCCGGCAGCAGCTGTTCGCCGGTGAAGCGCAAGATACGGTGAGCGATCGCCGTAACACGCTTGGTCCAGACCGAGGCGTTGTCGCCGCCGATCTCCAGATACGGCGCGCTTTGCAGCACGCCGAGCGTGGCGAGATCGTAGGTGGCGACGGCGACGTTCGGATTCTCCTCGCCGATCCAGCGTTCGGCATTGATGAAGCCCGGGACGCGTAGCCGCTCGGGGATGTGCTCGAGATCGTACCAGTCGTGGAACTCGTCGGCCTGGGTGGCCGAAAAGTCGAACGACGCGAACAGCAGCCCCTTGGCCATGGCTTCCTCCTGTGTTCGGATTGGACCGATCCTGCCCCCTCGACGCGCCGGCGGAAATCCCCCATCTGTTGGACATGTCCCAGACCCTGCTGCGCCCGTCGTCGCGAGTCCCGTTCATCCCGGAGAAGCAGCCGGCGAAGCCGCTGACCCGTCGGATGAAGGTGGTATCGGAGTACGAACCGAACGGCGATCAGCCGGGTGCCATCGCCGAGCTGGTGTCCGGCGTGCACCAGGAGGAACGCGACCAGGTGCTGCTGGGCGTGACCGGCTCGGGCAAGACCTTCACCATGGCGAAGGTGATCGAGGCGGTGCAGAAGCCGACGCTGATCCTGGCACCGAACAAGACGCTGGCGGCACAGCTTTACGGCGAAATGAAGAGCTTCTTCCCCGACAACGCGGTGGAATATTTCGTTTCGTATTACGACTACTACCAGCCGGAGGCGTATGTCCCGCGCACCGACACCTATATTGAGAAGGACGCGCAGATCAACGAGCAGATCGACCGCATGCGCCACGCCGCGACGCAGGCGCTGCTGGAGCGCAACGACGTGGTTGTGGTCGCCTCGGTGTCCTGCATCTATGGCATCGGTTCGGTAGAGACCTATGCACGGATGGTGGTGAAGCTGGAGACCGGCGGACGGATCGATCGCGATGCGCTGGCCAAGGGGCTGGTGGACCTGCAGTACCGCCGCAACGACGCCGCCTTCCAGCGCGGCACGTTCCGGCTGCGTGGCGAAATCGTGGACATCTTTCCCAGCCATTACGAGGACCGCGCCTGGCGCATCACCCTGTTCGGCGACGAGGTGGAGGCGATCCACGAATTCGATCCGCTGACTGGCGAGAAGGTCGCCGCGCTGAGCGAGATCACGGTGTACGCCAATAGCCACTACGTCACGCCGCGGCCGACGCTGACCCAGGCGATCCGCGACATCAAGGTGGAGCTGAAGGCGCGGCTGGAGGAACTGACCGCGGAAGGCAAGCTGCTGGAGGTGGAACGGCTGAGCCAGCGCACGACGTTCGATATCGAAATGATGGAAACGACCGGCTCATGCAAGGGCATCGAGAACTATTCGCGCTACCTGACCGGCCGCAATCCCGGCGATCCGCCGCCGACGCTGTTCGAATACCTGCCGGAGAACGCGTTGCTGATCGTCGATGAAAGCCACGTGACGGTGCCGCAGCTTGGCGGCATGTACCGCGGCGACTTCAACCGCAAGTCGATCCTGGCGGAGTTCGGCTTCCGGTTGCCGTCCTGCGTGGACAACCGACCATTGAAGTTCGAGGAGTGGGAAACCTATCGGCCGCTGAGCATCTTCGTCTCGGCGACGCCGGGGCCGTGGGAGATGGAACGCACCGCCGGCGTATTCGCCGAACAGGTGATCCGCCCGACCGGTCTGATCGATCCGGTGACCGAGGTGCGGCCTGTGGAGCACCAGGTCGACGACCTGCTGGCCGAATGCCGATCGGTGGCGGCGCAGGGGATGCGCGTACTCGTGACGACGCTGACCAAGCGCATGGCGGAGGACCTCACCGACTACCTGACCGAACACGGCGTGAAGGTGCGCTATCTGCACTCCGACATCGACACGCTGGAGCGGATCGAGATCATCCGCGACCTTCGGCTGGGCGTGTTCGATGTGCTGGTGGGGATCAACCTGTTGCGCGAGGGACTCGACATTCCGGAATGCGCGCTGGTGGCGATCCTGGATGCCGACAAGGAAGGGTTCCTACGTTCGCAGACTTCGCTGGTGCAGACCATCGGGCGCGCGGCGCGCAACATCGACGGCCGCGTGATTCTGTATGCCGACACGATGACCAACAGCCTGCGTCACGCGATAGAGGAGACCGAACGGCGGCGCAACAAGCAGCGCGCGTGGAACGAGGCGCATGGCATCACGCCGGTGTCGATCAAGCGGCAGATCGGCAGGGTGCTGGAGAGCGTGTTCGAGCAGGACTACGTCACGGTGGCGCCGATCAAGGATGCCGGCATTGCCGAATTTGTCGGCAAGGACCTGAAGGCGGCGATCGCCGATCTGGAAAAGCGGATGCGCGGTGCCGCGGCCGATCTGGAGTTCGAGGAGGCTGCGCGGCTGCGCGACGAGATCCGGCGGCTGGAGGCACTGGATTTGGGCCTGGAACCGCCGCCGGCGCCGAGTGCGTCGCTGCGTCCCAAACGGGATCGGACGCCTGAGCCGATGGGGCCGGGCGGCGGCGGGTATGATCCAACAAAGCGACGCGGGCGAGGGGGGATGCGGCGGCGGGGGCCGTGAGAATAAGACCTGAAGCAATGTCGCGGGCTAGAGCATTTCCGACTGACTGGAAACCCGCGTAGTCATCTGGCTCGATGGGTTTCGCTGCGAGACTGAGCAAGAATTCGCTTCAGGCTTCTGCTACGCGGCAAGGCCGTGGCGTGGCGGTCCGACGGGGCCGTGTTGGCGCCAGATGAGCCAGATCTCGGCCGGCCGGTCGATGGCGGCTGCAATCGCCGTAGCGAGCCGGCAGAGCAGCCAAAACCACCAGTGAGCGGCTCGCCCGGCGAAGCAGGCGCTGGGGGTCGCGACGCTGACCGCGGTTGCCGATGGCGGCTACTACAACGGCGAGACGCTGCGGGCGTGCGAGGCGAGCGGGATCACCGCCTATGTGCCGCTGGCGCAGCGCGATCGGCGGCTGACCGCGCAAGGCCGGTTCAGCCTCTCGGCGTTCCGCTACGACGCCACGGCGGATCTGTATCGCTGTCCGGGGGAGGCGTTGCTGCGGCCGATGAGCGGGCAGCGGGAGGCGGTGAACGGCAAGCGGTACACGCTGTATGTGAGCCACAAGTCCGACTGCGACGGCTGCCCTCTGCGGGCGCGCTGTCTGAGCGACAAGGCGGAGCGGCGCACGATCTATCGCTGGGAGCATGAGGCGGTGATCGAGCGTCATCGGGCGCGGATGGCGGCGGCCGCGGCGGCTCCGCTGATGAGCCGCCGCGCGGCGCTGGTCGAACATCCGTTCGGCACCCTGAAGTGCCGCGCCGGCTACCGCCACTTCCTGATGCGCGGCTTGCACAAGGTGCGCGGCGAGTGGAGCCTGATGGCGCTGTGCTACAACCTGGCCCGGGTCACCAGCATCATCGGAGCCGGGCGGTTCATCGCCTGGCTCGCCGGGCGAGCCGCTCACTGGTGGTTTTGGCTGCTCTGCCGGCTCGCTACGGCGATTGCAGCCGCCATCGACCGGCCGGCCGAGATCTGGCTCATCTGGCGCCGACACCGCCCCGTCGGACCGCCACGCCACGGCCTTGCCGCGTAGCACCAGCCTGATGCGAATTCTTGCTCAGTCTCGCAGCGAAACCCATCGCCCCGTCACGATCCCACTTTGCCTGAAACCGCTCTAGCTTCCCAGCACCTCGATCGACGTCGACTTGATCAGCGCCAGCACCGGTTGGCCAGGCGCTAGCGCCAGCCGAACAATCGCATCCGACGTAACGCGCGACAGCAGCGCGCCGTCGGGCAGTGCTATCTCGACCAGCACAGATCCGCGGGCGGCCTGCCCGGCGATTCGCCGTACCGTGCCTGGTATGATGTTGTGCACACTGATGGCCTCCGGCGGCTTGCCGGCCAAGATCACCTCGCGAGCCGGAATCCGTAGCCGCCGTTCGGCACCGAGCGGCGCATCGAGCAACGGTACCCAAAGCGCCGCCCCGCCACCTTCCAACAGTGATAATTCGCGTGCCGCATCGTGCTCGGTCACGCGGCACAGCAGCAGCGCGCCGGCCTCGTCGCGCTGCGCCAGCGGCAGGTCGGCGCGCGCGACCATCTCGGACAGCGAGCCGCAACCGACCACACGCCCCGCCTCGATCAGCACCAGCGAATCGGCGAGTTGCGTCACTTCGTCCAACGAATGCGTCACGTAGATGATCGGCAGTTTCAGTGCTGTCTTCAGCCGCGTCAGATACGGCATGATCTCGCCCTTGCGCGCGGCGTCGAGGGCGGCCAGCGGCTCGTCCATCAGCAGCAGGTGCGGCTGCGCCAGCAGTGCGCGGCCGATTGCGACGCGCTGACGCTCGCCGCCCGACAGGGTGTGGGGCCGCCGTGGCAACAGCGCGCCGATGCCCAACAGCTCCACCACCTCGTCGAACCGTACCGGGCCAGGCGCTGCGCGGCGCATGCCGAAGCGCAGGTTGGTCGCGACCGACATATGCGGGAACAGTCGCGCGTCCTGGAATACCAGACCGATGCGGCGTCGCTCCGGCGGCAGCCAGATGCCGGTAGCGGTATCGGCCAACACCTGGCCATCGACGACGATGCGGCATTCGTCCGGCCGCAGCAGACCCGCGCCGGCGACAATAATGGTGGATTTGCCCGCACCGGATGGACCGAACAGCACCGTGACCCCTGGTGTGGGGACCTCGAACGCCATGTCCATCCGCACCGAGGTGAAACGGTGGCGTAACAGAACGCTCAGGCTCATCGGCCCAGCATGACGCTCAGTCGTTTGCCGATCCATTCCGACAGCAGCAGCCCGATCAGCGCCAGGGTCAGTGACACCATCGACAATTCTGCGGCCTTCGACTCGCCGCCTGGTACCTGCAATGCAGCGTAGATCGCCAGCGGCAGGGTCTGCGTCTGGCCCGGTATGTTGGCAGCGAAGGTGATGACCGCGCCGAATTCGCCCAGGCACGTCGCGTAGGCGACGATGCCGCCGACCAAAATGCCGGGCGACGCCAGCGGCAATGTCACGTTGAACAGCCGGTCGAGCCGTCCGGCGCCCAGCGTGCGCGCCGCTTGTTCCAGGCCCGGATCGGCGGTCTCCAGCGAGAGACGAACGGCGCGCACCATCACCGGGAAGGTCATCACGGCGCAGGCCAGGGCGGCGCCCGCGGTGGTGAACACCAGCCGTACGCCGAACCAGTCATACAGCAGCGAGCCGATCGGACCGCGAATGCCGAAGATGATCAGCAGCAGCCAACCCGTCACGACCGGCGGCAGTACCAGCGGCAGATGCACCAGTGCATTCAACACGGGGCGCCCGAAGAAGCGATAGCGTGCCAGCACCCAGGCGGTCGCGACGGCGAGCGGCAGACCGAAACCGACTGCGCGCGCCGCGACCTCGAGCGTCAGCCGGACGGCCTGCCACTCTTCCGGTGTCAGACGCAGTTTATTCGACCTTGAAACCGCGCTGAACGAAGATGGCCCGAGCCTGCGGGCCCTGCAGGAACGTCATCAATGCCCGCGCCTCTGGCGTATCGCCCGACTTGACCACGGCAAACGGATACGACACCGGATCATGGCTGTTGGCTGGAAAGGTTCCAGCCACCATCACGGCTTTGGACACGGCGGCATCGGTCGCATAGACGATGCCGACGGGCGCCTCGCCGCGCTCCACCAGCAGCAGCGCGGCCCGCACATCGTCGGTGCGCGCCAATCGCGGCGCGATCGCATCCCATTGACCAAGCTTGCGCAGCGCCTGCTCGGCGTAGATGCCGACAGGCACATGCGCGGGATCGCCGGTGGCGATGCGGCCGTTCGCACCGAGCAGTGACAGCAGATCGAAGCCCGGACCGATCGTGACATGCTGTGGCTTGTTCGCAGGGACCACCAGCACGAGGTCGTTGCCCAGCAGATCCTTCCGCGTGTCGGCGGCGATCAGGTTTTTCTCCGCGAGGTAGTCCATCCACTTCTGGTCGGCCGAGGCGAACAGGTTGGCGGGCGCGCCCTGCTCGATCTGCCGCGCCAGGGTGGAACTCGAGCCGAACGACATGCGCAGCGCAGGATGTCCGGCCTGCGCCCATTGTGCGGAGACGTCCTTCATCGCGTCGGTCAGACTGGCGGCGGCGAACACCGTGAGTTCCTGAGCGCGCGCCAGCAACGGAACCAGCAGCATGCAGGCGAACAGCAGAAGACGCATCGATGATTGCCTCGGGGATGGGATGCCAACGATATAGTCATCGCGACATAACGGCAAGGACGCGCCGGCGGGGCACGGCGACGCATGGAAAACGGCCGGCGGCGGCTGTATCCTGGGTCGATGGGGAAGCGAGCGACGAAGTCGTCCGAAGCGGCCAGTCCCAGCGATCGGTTGAGCATCCGGCTCGATCTCGCGTCCGGCGCGCGCATCGGGCCGGGGAAGGTCGCGGTGCTGGAGGAGATCGCCCGCTCGGGGTCGATCTCCGCCGCGGGACGTGCGCTGCACATGTCGTATCGGCGCACCTGGGAACTGGTGGAGGACCTGAACCGGAGCCTGGGTACGCCGGTGGTGGAGACCGCGGCCGGCGGCAGCGGCGGTGGCGGTGCCGTCCTCACCCGCGCGGGCAAGGCGATCGTCGAGCGCTACCGCGCTATCGAAATGGATACGGCGCTGGCGGCGCGCAAACATTTGCTTGCACTGCACCGCGTTTGCGCCAAGTAAGGGCGACGCCAAAAGGAACACACACGATGAAGCTGTCCGCCCGCAACCAGATCGCCGGCACCATCAAGACGGTGAAGCCGGGCGCCACCACGACGCACGTGACGATCGAGGTATCGCCGACGGTGACCATCACTTCGTCGATCACCAACGAGGCAGCCGAGGAACTGGGGCTGAAGCCCGGTATGAAGGCCATCGCGGTGATCAAGGCCTCCGACGTGATGGTTGGCGTCTGATCAGTCCGTCGCCTCCGCCAGTCCGGCCACCTCCGGCCGCCGCAGGGCGGCGAGCAGCGATGTGGCGCTGGCGGAGCGCAGCGGAATGAACCGCTTGCCTGCCTGGCGGCACTGTTGCTTGACCACGTGCGCCGCATGGTGGCTGATGCAATCGACCGGGAACACCACGAGATGCGCCTGGCCGGTCAGCCCGGCCAGCAGGTTGAGGTGGTGCTCCACCCCTCCGTCATGATGCAGGAACGCGGCGCCTGACCGTTCCGTCATCGCGCGAAGTCGCGCGATGTGATGCGGATGGCCACCGACATAGAGCAGTCTGATACCACCGAGTTGTGGTTCCGGCGCGATCGCCATGCTGTCATGGTCGCCGCCGGCCAGCATCGACGCCTCGACGATATCGAGTTCGCGTCGCAGCGCCCCGCCGTCGCGTTCCGCCAGGATTCGCGCGGCGCGTTCCTCGGCGATAGCAGTCCGGGCGGCGGTCAGCCGCTCGCCAAGCACGGTGCCGCGCCGCGTTTCGTTTGCCAGGCGGCGTTCCAGGTCGGCAACGAGTTGCCGCAGCATGGCACTGTCGTCCCCGGTCACCGAGGGTTCAGCGGCAATGCGCTGTGCCAACGCCTGACGGAGTTCCAGGATACAGGCATCGCGCGTGACCACCGCGTCGCGCAAGGCAACCTGCTGCCGCTCGAGCCGAGTGCGCAACTCCGAGTTGTCGGCCTCCAACTGGCAGAGCCGGCGAATGTCGGCGCGATTTGCCGCCCCGACGAGATGCGACAGCATGTGCACTTCGCCGAATGCATCGCGAATGATCGCATGCGTCGCCGCCGGGTGCGTGAGCACTGCCCAATAGGCGCCTGGTATCTCGCCGTGCCGGATCGCGTCGCGCCACAGCGCGCGGATCGTATCGTCGCCCGTCTCCCTGGCGAAACGGTTGATCGCAAGCCGATGTCGCTCGTCGAGTGCCTTGTTCAGCAGTTTCGCCGCCTTGTCGTGGCGTCCGGCGAGGCTGACCGCGGCAGCGTGCAGTTCGTGATCCGTGCTCTCAGGCGACGCCAGGCCGAGCTTCTTCAGTACCTGGCGCAGCTCGCCGGTGGACAGGCATGTACCGATGATCGAGCAGTGCAGGTTGGTGTTGAATTCCCAGATCTTCGTGCGGCGATCAGGCGCTGTCTCCCGCAGCACCAGCGCGGGCCCGACCGCCGCCACGATGACCGGCTTCGGCAACAAAATAGGATCGCCCTAAAGCCCGGCCTGCGTGACAAACTTGGTGTTGAGGTAGTTCTCGATCGCTTCCAGTCCGCCCTCGGAACCATAGCCGGAGTCCTTCACGCCACCGAACGGCACCTCCGGCAGCGCGAGACCGTGGTGGTTGATCGAGATCATGCCGCTTTCGACCGCGGCGGCGATCGCGTTCGCGGTCTTGGCCGAGCGCGTGTAGGCGTAGGAGGCAAGGCCGTACGGCAGGCGGTTGGCTTCGGTCACCACGTCGTCGAACGAACTGAACGGCGAGATGACGGCAAGCGGCCCGAATGGCTCCTCGTTCATCACACGGGCGTCCATCGGCACGTCGGTAATGACGGTCGGCTCGAAGAAATTGCCCTTGTTGCCGATGCGATGGCCGCCAGTGCGCACGGTGGCCCCGCGTTGGGTGGCATCGCCGATGAATGTCTCCATCGCCGTGATGCGTCGCGGGTTGGCCATCGGCCCCATGGTGGTGCCTGCTTCCAGTCCGTCGCCCACAGTCATCGTTCTGCTGTGCTGGACGAAGCCCTCGACGAACCGGTCATAGACACGCTCCTGCACCAGCATGCGCGTCGGCGACACGCACACCTGACCGGCATTGCGATACTTGGCTGTCGCCAGTAGGCGACTCGCCGTATCCACATCGGCATCGTCGAACACGATCGCCGGCGCGTGGCCGCCGAGTTCCATGGTCACGCGTTTCATGTGTGCGCCGGCGATCGCGGCAAGCTGCTTGCCCACCGCGGTGGAGCCGGTGAACGACATCTTGCGGATGATCGGATGCGGAATGAGGTATTCGGAGATTTCCGACGGGATCCCGTAAACCAGATTGATCACGCCCGCCGGCACGCCGGCATCGGCAAAGCATCGGATCAGTTCGGCCGGTGAGGCCGGTGTCTCCTCGGGTGCCTTGACGATGATCGAGCAACCGGCGGCGAGCGCACAGGACAGCTTGCGCACCACCTGATTGATCGGGAAGTTCCATGGCGTGAACGCTGCCACCGGACCGACCGGCTCCTTGACCACAAGCTGGTAGACGCCTTCTGTGCGGGCGGGAATAACGCGGCCGTAGGTGCGGCGCGCCTCCTCGGCGAACCAGTCGATCACGTCGGCGCCCGCGAGCACCTCGCCTTTCGCTTCCGGGAGCGGCTTTCCCTGCTCCATGGTGAGCAGCGGCGCGATCGCATCGGCACGGTCGCGCAGCAGGTTCGCCGCCTTGCGCATGACCTTCGATCGATCGAACGCAGAAACCTTGCGCCATGCACGGAAACCTTTGTCCGCTGCTTCCAACGCGCGGTCGAGATCGGCGCGCTCCGCATGCGCCACCGTGCCGATGGCGTCACCGGTGGCAGGATTCACGACCTGCAGGCTGCGACCGGAAGCGGCGGCACGCCACGCGCCATCGATGAACAGTGAAACGTCCTGGTACATGCCTGCCTCTTTCTGCGCAAGGTTGCTGCGATATGGTCAATCGGATATAGCGAACGCGAAAGGGTCTGCCAAGTCGGCCACCACGGAGGGAAGCCACCGCATGTCGAGAGCACGAATTGCAGTTTTGATCGCATTGCCGCTGGTCGCGGCGGCGGGAGGTTCCGAACTCGCGACGGCAGCCCCCGTGTCGTCACAGTTCGTGCTCGATGGCGCCGTGGTCACGCCAGGCACTTACGATCTGGCAGCTCTGGAGGCGGCGCAGCAGCCGCCCACCACGCAGACAGTGACCTACACAGCGGGGGCGAGCTCGGTTACCGACACTTACACCGGGACAGAACTCCAGTCCCTCGTGAACGTGGCCGGCGGCTTCACTCCCGCGCCAGGCGTGAAGAACAGTTCGCTGCGCAACTACGTTGTCGCCGTCGGCAGCGACGGCTACCAGGCCGTGTTCGCGGGCGGCGAGTTCAACCCGACGTTCGGCAATCGACCGTACATGGCGGCCTATTCCGACACCCTCGGACAGCTCGGCCCCGGCGGACCACAGGGATTTGCCCGCATGGTCGTGCTCGGAGACCTCGCGGGCGGGCGTTATGTGTCGAACCTGGTAAATCTGCACGCCGGAACCGCGCCGTCGCTGCCGGGAACCGGCGGTGGCGTATCGAGCCAGTTCACGCTGAACGGTGTCATGAACCCGGGAACCTACAACCTGGCGAGCCTGATGTCGTCGTTCCCGGCGACGACATTGACCGCGACCTATCTGTCCGGCCCAACGTCCATGTCCACCACTGACACTTATACCGGTGTATCGCTCTGGACATTGCTAACCTCGGCTGGACTGGTCCTCGATCCCACCATCAAGAACGACGTTCTGCGCCAGTATGTCGTTGCCGTCGGCAGCGACGGCTACGAGGCGATCTTCTCGCTCGGCGAGATCGACCCGGCATTCGGCGATCAGTCTGATCTCGTGGCCTATGCCGACACGCTTGGCCAGCTTGGTGCCGGCGGATCACAGGGATTTGCCCGCATGGTCGTGCCGGGCGACGTCTACGGCGGCCGCTACGTGTCCAACCTGGTGGAACTTGCCGTGTTCGACGCGAGTGTGCCGGAACCGGGGAGCGCAGCACTGCTGATCACATCACTGTTTGGAACCGTCGTTGTTCGTTGGCGGCGGCGCAATCGCTGAACGACTGGGAGGAAAGCAAATGGACACCATCGCACTCGATCCGCGGCTCCGGTATTCGACCGGGTTCCTTGGCCGGAACCCGTTGATGCTGATCGACGGCAAGCAGGTGCCGGCCGCTTCCGGCAGGACATTCGCGGTCTACAACCCGGCCACCGGAGGCGTGATTGCCAATGTGCCGGAAGGCGACCAGGCGGACGTCGATCTCGCGGTTGCCGCGGCGCGACGCGCGTTCGATGAACGGCGCTGGTCCAGGGTCAGCCCATCGGAACGCGGCCGCATCCTGTGGCGCATCGCCGATCTGATCGAGCGCGACCTGGAGGAACTGGCCGAGCTCGAATCGATCGACAACGGCAAGCCGTATGCGGTGGCACGCGTCGCCGACCTGCCGTTGGCGGTTGACATGTTCCGCTACATGGGCGGGTGGGCGACCAAGATCACCGGCTCGACGCTGCCGCTGTCACTGCCGGGCGAATACCTGTCCTACACAGTACGCGAACCAGTCGGCGTGGTGGGGCAGATCATACCCTGGAACTTCCCGCTGTTGATGGCGGCGTGGAAGATTGCACCGGCGCTGGCCGCAGGCTGCACCATCGTGTTGAAGGCGGCGGAACAGACACCGTTGACGGCGTTGCGTCTGGCGGAACTGATCGTGGAGGCAGGTGTGCCGCCCGGTGTGGTGAACATCCTCACCGGCTTTGGCGAGACCGCCGGCGCCGCGCTGGCCGCGCATCCCGACGTGGACAAGGTGGCGTTCACCGGATCGACCGAGGTTGGCAGGCTGATCGTGCAGGCGGCCGCCGGCAACCTCAAGAAGGTGTCGCTGGAACTCGGCGGCAAGTCGCCGGCGATCATTCTGCCGGACGCCGATCTCGATCTCGCCATCGCGGGCGCGGCGAACGCGATCTTCTTCAACCATGGCCAGTGCTGCTGCGCGGGGTCGCGGCTCTATGCGCACAAGTCGGTGTATGATCGCGTGGTCGCCGGCGTTGCCGACATTGCCGGTAAGATCAAGGTTGGGCCTGGCCTTGATCCCGCGACCGAGATGGGGCCGCTGGTATCGGACGAACAGTTCGCCCGTGTTACCAGCTATATCGAGGACGGCCGTCAATCCGGCGCGAAGTTCGCGGCGGGTGGCAACCGCGTCGGCAACCTCGGTTACTTTGTCGCACCGACCGTGCTGGAGAACACCACGTCGGACATGAAGGTGGTGCGCGAGGAAATCTTCGGGCCGGTGGTGTGCGCCACGCCGTTCGACGACAATGACCTCGACGATATCGCGAAACGCGCCAACGACACGATCTATGGTCTTGCCGCCAGTGTGTGGACGCGCAATGGTGGAACCGCGCACAAGCTGGCGAGCCGCATCCGTTCCGGTACGGTGTGGATCAACTGCCACAACGTGTTCGATGCATCGCTGCCGTTTGGCGGCTACAAGCAGTCAGGCTGGGGCCGCGAGATGGGCGAGGAAGTCATCAATAATTATACCGAGGTCAAGGCGGTCACCGCTGCCTTGTGATCGGCTGAATTTCTTGTCGTCGTTCCCGGCGCACCGGGCCGATGGACGACGACAAGGCCGAGGCCGATCCATTGACCTCGCCGCCCGGATTGGGCAAGCGATCGGGGCGAATGATGCTTTTGACGCGGGTCACAGTCGCGGCAACGCCGCCAGAACACCAGGACGAGCCATGAATGCCGGGTCCATTCTGCTTGGAGCACTAATTGCTCTTGCCGCTGCCCCCGCACTGGCGCAAACCGGCAACGTCATCAACGTCTTCGGCACGGTCGAGAACGTCGACGCCACGTCGATCTCCGTGAAGAACGACGAGGGCGGTGCGCTGGAAAACTTCAAACTTGCTCCGGATTTGCTGGTTCTCCAGAACAAGCCGGCTACGCTCGCCGACATCAAGCCGAACGATTTTGTCGCCTCGGCGGCCGTGCTCGGCGCCGACCATAAGCTTCATTCGACAGAATTGCGCATCTTCCCCGAGGCCATGCGCGGCGTGGGCGAAGGCCAGCGGCCAATGAACGCTGGGCACAACCAGACGATGACCAACGCAACGGTCACCGGCGCGGCGATTGTGAGTGGCAGCAACGACATTACGGTCAGGTTCCAGGGCGGCGAATCCGAACTCGTTCTTGACCCAGGCGTCCCCGTCACCCGCATTGACGCAGTCGACAAAAGTCTCGTGAAGAGCGGCGTGAAAGTTCGTGTGCGTGGCGTCCGCACGGCGGACGGCGCGAGCATCAACCGCATCACGGTTCAATGATCGACGGAAATTCGACGTGCACCACGCGGCCTAATGGGCGGCTCACCGGTCGTGCTGCTGCTATCGGTCGGAACTGATCACGCCCCCGTTGGCGCAGAGCCGGCGTCGGCAAGCCGTTGTTTGGCTTCGGCGTAAAGCTCGGACGGCAGCGGACCCTTCTGCAGAATCGCGACATTGTTCTGCAGGTGCGCCGGATTTGCTGTGCCGACGATTGTGGTGTCCAGATCAGGATTGCTGAACGTGAAGCGCAGGATGAACTCCATGGCGGTCATGTCGCCGAGCAGGTCGTCCAGCTTCGCCTGCCGCCACCGCTCCCATTGCAGACCCCGCTGCTTTCCTTCTGATGGTGCGCCCTTGGCGGCACCGCCACGGATGACGATACCCGCCCCGGCCTCGGATGCCGCGGCAATGACCGCCTCGTGTTCGCGTTCCATGGCCGAATAGGGAATCTGAAACACGTCGAACACGCCCATCGCGATGTGGTCCTTCAGGTGCGGCAGTGTTCCCGACATGCCGATGAATCGCACCTTGCCGGCTGCCTTCAGTTCCATCACTGCATCGAGCGACCCATTTTCCTCCAATGTCCGCTTCGACGGTGAGATATGGAACTGCACCAGATCGAGATA
Organism: uncultured Alphaproteobacteria bacterium; assembly: GCA_963819855.1. GTDB lineage: Bacteria > Pseudomonadota > Alphaproteobacteria > Acetobacterales > Acetobacteraceae > JAMXLO01. The sequence goes on along the minus strand of CAWFYC010000027.1, from coordinate 137,914 downwards.
GTCGGTCTTCATGCACATCAGACTTTGCTCGACCCCGGCGATGATGTTGTCGCGTGTGAATACGTGCGGGCTGACCTGGCCGACCGGGGCCGTCGCCGCACCCACCAGGCAGCCGCATTTGCTGGCGAGGTAGTACTCGGATCGCCGGTGCGAGATGTAGCGGCCGATTCGCTCCTCGCTCACACCGTAGTCGATCGAGGTATCGATGTAGTTGATACCCGCATCGAGCACGGCGTTGAGGATGGTGTCGGCCTGTTCGTCGGTCGTTGGTCGTGCTCGCGGGGCGCCACGCAATTCCATCGCACCGTAGCCAAGCATCGTGACCTGCAATCCGGTCCGTCCCAGTTCCCGCTTCGGCAAATTGGCCATGACATTCCTCCTCGGGCGTCGCCTGGCTCTTGACGATATCGCAGCCGCCCGCGCGTTATACCCCAAAGTATACGGCGATGCTGCCGGGTCGCAATTGGACAGGAGAACTCAGACAATGGCAAATATGCTATACGGCGATGAAGAACGTGTCGCATCTGACTGCGTGATGTCAGCCGCCGGCGCTGGCGTGTATGCGGACGGCCGTCGCCGCCAACATGGCGAGGGGGATGCGAATTGAGCTTGTCGGCAGTTTTCTCACGCGTGGTCGCGTTGGTAGGTGGATCGGCGCTCCAATTGCGGCGACTAAGGGAAGGTGAGCACGAGCCGGCCTGGGGCAGCAGTCCCGCGATTCCCGCGGCAAGGCCGCAGGGTGCAATCCCGACCCTCAAGATGCCGACGGCCACGGGATGGTCCGAGGGGCAGACACCGGTGGCCGCGTCGGGGCTCAGGGTCAACGCGTTCGCGGCCGGGCTCGATCATCCCCGCTGGATCCAGGTGCTGCCGAACGGCGACGTGCTGATCGCCGAGTCAATGAGCATGGACCGGCCTCCCAGGTCGCTACTCGACTACGCCATGGTCAGCACAATGCGACGTGCCGACGCCATGGGGGTCAGCGCGAACCGCATCACACTGCTGCGCGACGCGGATGGCGACGGCGTGGCCGAAATTCGGGAGGTGTTCCTCGACGGGCTGAACCAGCCGTTCGGCATGGCGCTGCTGGGCGACACGTTCTACGTCGGCAACACCGATGGCCTGGTGGCATTTCCCTATACGACAGGCGCCACCCGCATCGCTGGCCCGGGTCGGCAACTCGCCACGTTCAAGCCGGCCGGCCATTGGACGCGCAGCCTGCTGCCGAGCCCCGATGGGCGGAAGCTCTATGTCGGCGTCGGCTCACTCACCAATATCGCCGACAACGGCATGGAAGTCGAAGCAGGCCGCGCGGCCATCCACGAGTTCGATGTCGCCAGCGGAGCAATTCGCATTTTCGCGTCGGGTCTGCGCAACGCCGTCGGCATGGCGTGGGAACCGCAGACCGGCGCGCTTTGGACAGTGGTCAACGAGCGCGACGGCCTGGGCGACGAGACGCCTCCGGATTATCTGACCTCGGTGCGCGATGGCGGTTTCTACGGCTGGCCCTTTTGTTATTGGGGACAGACCGTGGACGACAGGGTGCCGCAGGATCCGGCCATGGTCGCGAAGGCCATCACACCGGACTACGCGCTGGGCGGTCATACCGCGTCACTCGGCCTCTGCTGGCTGCCGGCCGGTACGCTTCCCGGCTTTCCAGAGGGCATGGCGATCGGACAGCACGGTTCCTGGAACCGCAGCACGCTGAGTGGCTACAAGCTTGTCTTCGTACCGTTCGCAAATGGCCGACCGGCCGGACCGCCGCGCGATATCCTCTCTGGATTCCTGGCACCGGACGAACGGGAATCGTATGGACGACCGGTGGGAGTGACAATCGGCCCCGACGGCTCCGTGCTGATGGCCGACGACGTGGGCAATGTGATCTGGCGGGTGATGGGCGAGCGGCAGGCCTGAGCGGACCTCGATTGGTTCCGCCCTGCACGGTCGTGGTGCTACACTTCCTCCGGCGCCATCGGGCGCCGAAGGAATGTGAATCGCATGCAAACTGACCCGATTCTTGCTGAGACTACCGCGGGAATTCAGCGTGCACTCGCCACCGACCTTGATCGCATCGTCATCGAGCGCGCGGTGATCGGCCTGTTCTTCACCGGCGTGAAGCTCAACACCGGGATTGCCGGCGCCTGTGCGACCCCGTTGCGCTCAATCCCCGAGGCCGTCTGCTGCCCGAGTTCCGCAATGGCGATGCCATTTCCGGGCAAACTGCGCGGGCGGCGCGCCCGAGACCTGCTGAAGGAAACCGAAGCGCCCAGCGGCATTCGCCGCGCCGTCGGCATTGCCACGATGAACGCCCTGGCGGACATGTGCTGGGAGCGGCGCCCGACACCGGAGGTGGCACTTCGCGCCGGCGTTGATGCCTATGATGCGGCGGACATCCAGGCCGGCGAGCATGTGGTCGTCGTTGGTGCCTTTGTTCCGTTCCTGAAGGCGCTGAAACGAGCGGGTCAACCATTCACCGTGCTTGAACTGGACCCCGCCACGCTGAAACAGGACGAGCTGGTGCACTTCCGCCCAGCCAAGGATGCTGGCCTTGTCGTGCCAAGCGCCGATGTCGTGCTGATCACCGGTACCACGCTGCTGAACGACACGCTTGAGCATCTGCTCGCACTGTGTCGCCCGGAGGCGCGCGTGGTGATGGTCGGCCCAACGGTCGGGCTGTACCCTGACGCTTTCCTGCGTCGTGGAGTTGATGTGCTGGGCGGGGTGCGCGTCACTGCACCGGACGCGTTCCTCGATACGCTGGCGGAAGGTGGTTCAGGCTATCACTTCTTCGGTCGTTCCGCAGAGAAGGTGGTACTGGTGCGCGACGCGATGGCACTCGCGTCGCGCGCAGCCTGATCCCCTCTACTCCGCGGCAGCCAGCAGCGGGGCCATACCGGCAGCGTCGATCGCCGCCCGCAACTTCGGCGGCGTGATCGGCAGATCCGGCATCCGCAATCCGCTGGCGCCTCGAATGGCGTTGGCTATCGCTGCCATCGGCGGCACGATCGGAACCTCGCCCACGCCGCGGGCACCAAACGGATGCCGCGGATTCGGCACCTCGATGAGCACTGCCTCGATCATCGGCAGATCTGAGGCGACGGGGCAGCGATAGTCGAGGAAGCCCGGGTTATCCATCCTGCCATGCTTGTCGTAGATGTATTCCTCGCTCAGCGCCCAGCCGATGCCCTGTGCCGCGCCGCCTTGAATCTGGCCCTCGACATAACTCGGGTGGATAGCCTTCCCTACATCCTGGAATGCCGTGTAGCGCTCAATGGTGACGTGACCGGTCTCCATGTCCACGCTGACATCGCAAAGATGCGCGCCAAACCCTGGGCCGGCACCCTGCGCATTGAGTGATACCTCCGCGTTGATCGGACCGCCCGTGCGAGCGGCTTTCAGCGCGATCGCGCCGAGTTCCAGCGGATCGAACTCACCCGCGTTGGAGCCTGCCGGGAATGCCTTGCCATCCTTCCATTCCACCGCCTCGGCCGGAATTTCCCAGATCATCGCCGCGCGCCGCTTCAGTTCCTCGATCACCTTTTCCGCGGCCTGGGTTGCGGCCATGCCGGTGGCGAAGGTCACGCGCGAGCCGCCGGTCACATGGGTGAAGCCGATGGATGTCGTATCGGCGACCACAGTGCGAACGCGAGATGCCGGAATGCCCAGCACCTCGGCCACCATCATGCCGATCGAGGCACGCGACCCACCGATGTCCGGGCTGCCGGTCGCCGCGGTCACCGAGCCATCTTCATTGATGTGAACCTGTGCCGTCGATTCTCCACCGACATTGAACCAGAAGCCACAGGCGAAGCCGCGGCCATGGCCTGGCTTCAGGGGAGACTTCCAGTGCGGGTGGTTCTTGACTGTCTTCAGCACGGTTTCGAAGCCGATGTTCTGATGGCTCGGACCGTAGTGTGTCTTCGAGCCGTTCCGCGCGGCATTCTTCTCGCGCAGCACCAGCGGGTCCATATGCAGCTTGAGCGCGAGTTCATCGAGCAGGCTCTCAACCGCGAACGACGTGATCGGTGCGCCTGGCGCACGATATGCCGCGGTCTTCGGACGGTTGCTGACGACGTCATAGCCAACCACATCGACATTCGGCAGATCGTACAAGGCAAAGCCGCACATGCATCCCGGTTGAACAGGTGAGCCCGGGAAGGCGCCTGCCTGGAACTTCAGGACCTGCTGCGCCGCGACGATGGAGCCGTCCATCCTGGCGCCGAGCTTTACTTCCACGGTTGCGCCCGAGGTCGGGCCGGAACCGCGGAATACCTCCTCGCGCGTCATCTGGATCTTGACCGGGCGCCCGGACATCTTCGACAGCATGACGGCCACGGGTTCCAGATAGATCAGGGTCTTGCCGCCGAAGCCGCCGCCAATCTCGGCGGGATTGACCTTGATGTTGGCGATGTCGATGCCGAGCAGCTTTGCCGTGTAGGCACGGATCATGAAGTGGCCCTGGCTGGAAGCGTGTATCGACACCTGTCCATCTGGGGCGTATGTCGCGAGGCAGGCGTGGGGCTCGATGTAGCCTTGATGCACCGGCTGCGTGGTGTAGCGGCCTTCAACGATCACGTCGGCCTCGGCAAAGCCGGCCTCGACATCGCCCTTCTTGAAGGCGACGACCTTCGCCACGTTGGATGGCCTTGTCGGCTTCGGATCGACGCCGGTGGTGAACAGGTCTTCGTGCAGTATCGGCGCATCAGGCGCCATCGCTTCTTCGACGTCGATGACGAACGGCAGCACCTCATATTGAACATCGATCAGGTCCAGCGCCTGATTGGCGATCGCCGACGTGATGGCAGCGACGGCAGCAACGGCGTGCCCCTCATACAGCGCCTTGTCGCGCGCCATGACATTGCGGGACAAATCACGAAAGTTCATCGGGCCTTCGCCGACAAACGCTTCTTCGGAAGGGATGTTGGGGAGGTCTGCGCTTGTCAGGACCGCCATCACGCCCGGCAGTGACTGGGCCTTGCTGGTATCGATCGATAGGATCCGCGCGTGCGCATGAGGGCTGCGCTTGATCTTACCCCAGAGCATTCCGGCAGCACGGGTGTCGGCGGCGAACAACGCGCGGCCGGTGACCTTGTCCGCACCGTCAGGGCGGATCGGTCGGGTGCCGACTACTTTGAGGTGGGTTTCGATATAGTTCATTGGGTGCCTTCCCCTGGTGTCACAGCGGTGGTCGCCGTCGCCCAAACCGTATGCCTGACAGGACGTAATATGCGGACAGGAATAGCGAAGCTTGCATAACGGGCAACGCTGCGCAAGGATGATTCGGCCATTCTGACAGACGTTATACCTGATTTTTCACAGCGATAGCATCAGGGTGAGAGTGTGCCGTTGCGGACCCAAGGTGAGAGACGTCAATGCGTCCAGCGGTGTAACGAAGATGCGCCTGCGCAACGCCTCGCGGCACGCACCTGCAGGAAGAATTCGTGACGGGCTCGCTGCGTCGCCAGTTTGATCGCGGCCGGCCATCGTACGGGGCGGTCACCGCCGCCTTGTGATCATTGCTGGACTCGCGGTCGTCCTTCCCGGCACTCTGCGCCAATGAAGGACGGCCCGAACCAGAGCGTGCTGCGGCCCGGCGAGGTGGCGGTCGCGTTGCCGGCTGATGCCGATGCCGGCGTGTATTTCCTCGGCACGATCCGCACGCCGTGGCGCACACGCGAAGAATGTCCCAAGCGCGGCGAACCCGACGGGCCGATCTGTTCGATCGTGGTGGACGATCGCTGGCGGGCAGCGTTGACCGATATTGCCCAGCACAAGCGTATTCAGGTGCTGTACTGGATGCACCACGCGCGGCGCGATCTGGTGTTGCAGACACCGTTCCGCACCAGGGAGACGACCGGCACGTTCGCGCTCCGCTCGCCGGTGCGGCCGAACCCGATCGCGTCGTCGGTGGTCGATCTGCTGGCGGTCGACGGAAACACGTTGCGTGTCCGCGGGCTGGATTGCCTGGACGGCACGCCGCTGATCGATTTGAAGCCGGAGCGTAACAGTCCATGAACCAGATATTCGCGCGCGGTGCCTCCCTGGTACTGACGGGATTGCTGCTGGCGGTGGCCACTGCTCTGTTGATCGGGCGCTCGCACGCCGAACGCGCGCACGCCATTCCGACGCCGGCGATCGACGAACCGGCGAATGGCGATGCGATGGAAGTGACGGTGCTGGCCGGCGGATGTTTCTGGGGCGTGCAGGCGGTGTTCCAGCACGTCAATGGCGTGACCAGCGCGGTGTCCGGGTATGCCGGTGGCGAGCCGAACACCGCGCATTACGAGACCGTGAGCACCGGCGTCACCGGTCACGCGGAATCCGTGCGGGTCACGTTCGACCCACGTCGGATCTCCTACGGGCGCATCCTGCAGATCTATTTCTCGGTGGCCCACGATCCGACGGAGCTCAACCGGCAAGGACCCGACAGCGGCACGCAGTATCGCTCGACGATCTTCCCGGCCGGTCCGCGCCAGGCCGAGATTGCCAAGGCCTATATCGCCCAGCTTGGCGAGGCGCACGCGTTCGGCGCCCCCATCGTGACCACGATCGAGCCGGATCGTCCGTTCTATCCGGCCGAGGCGTATCACCAGGACTTCCTCGTGCGGCACCCGGGCAATGCGTATATCGTGTTCAACGACCTGCCGAAGCTCGACGAGCTGCGCCGGCTGCTGCCGGACCTCTACCGTGCCGATCCGGTGCTGGTCGCGGCGGGCAGCCTATCCAACTGACGCGGCCGACCTATGTAAGGGGCGATGACAGTCAGGAGTGCGCCCGATGCGCCGCGCCATTCTGCTCGTGCTGACCGGACTGGTGGCGGGCTGCGCCGACCAGCTTGCCGCCCGCCAGAGCTATCTGAGCCAGTTCGTTGGTCAGCCGGAGGGCGCCGTGGTGCAGCAGTTGGGCGTGCCGTCGCGCAGCTTTGAGACCGGTGGCGTGAGGTATCTCGCCTACGCCGAGCACCGGGTCGACATCATCCCAACATTCCCGTCCTACAGCCCGTTCTTCACCGGCTGGTATGGCGGCGGCTTCTCGTCGCAGGTGGTCGATCTGCGATGCGAGACAACGTTCGAGGTGTCCGACGGTACGGTGAAGGCCTTCACCCTACGGGGGAACGCTTGCGGGTAGACGCGCGCGGAAGGCGTAACTCGTTGCGGTCCCGCGAGCCATTCCGCCGGTCTGCCGGGTGGATTTAGAGCGGTTTCCGGCAAAGCGACGAGGTGATCGGATTTCGCTGCGCTCTACCCATCCTACGGCGACGTGTATGAGCCAACTCGTAGGATGGGTAGAGCGCAGCAAAACCCATCGAGCCAAGTGATCGCATGAATTTCCGCTCAGGCCAAACTGCTCTTGCCCCGCTGTTCCAGCCGCTGCGAGTACCGCTTCTCCATGCTGACAAAATTGGAGTGGCACAGTCGGGCGCGGATCTGGTCAGGCTTCGGATAGCCATGATGATCGAGAATCAAGGGCACACCGTAAGGCATGCCCATGTTCTCCCCTTCGACACTTGCGTGGCCGGCGTGGCTTGGTATCGCGATCTGCTGGAGACTTGATCCAGACCCCGGCAGCCATACGATGCTGCGCTGTATGCCGCGGTCGCATTGGACGGGCAATGGCATTGCTGGTTGACCCACGGGTTGCGAGGTGTCCCGGCGCTGGGAGCGTGGGCTATCGTGACGCCGTTGTCCGAAGCAGTACCGTCCAGCGACGGAAAGAGCCGTACAGGCCGGCACTGCCCCCTCTGACGATCGAGAGCAGATCCACTTCGGGCCCGTTTGGTCGGCCGCTGACGACCCAGAGCCCCAGAAGCGCAATCATATAGACGGCAGCACCGAACAGGCTCGCCACGAACAACTGCCATACGTTCGCGCTGATCGTGGTGGAGTTCGCGGACCAACCGAGACCGGACAATGCCAGGAGAACAGCCATCGCTGCGGAAGCCATCAGGCAACGCCAGATGCGCGACAGGAGATCCCAGGGCCGCATCGCAAGCCGGCGGAACACGAGAACCGACAAGATCGACTGCTCGATCAGCGCGGCAATGGCCAGAGCGATTGCCGCACCCACGATGCCCTGGTACGAGACGAATGGGACCAGTAACGCGATCTGCGCCACAGATATGAAAACGGCAGTCCAGAACAGCGATCCCAGATAGGCGAAAGCATTGAAGAGGGTGGTACTGATGCGGGTCAAGACCGCGAGCGCCCCGGTGGCGGCAAGGATCTCGACGACCGGAACAGCCTCGATCCATTTTGCGCCAAAGGCAACATATACCAGCGGGGCGGCCACGCTGGAAATGCCGATGCTCGCTGGGATGGCTATTATCGATGTCGAGGAGACGATGCGTAGATAGGCTTCAGGCACGCTCAACCCGACGCGCCGGGCGGCAGCGAAGCCGGCGAAGCAGGCCCGGCCGAGCGGCCCGATGAACTCGGTCTCCGGCAGAGTGGCAACTTCCTGCCCGATGGAGAACACACCAAGTTCCGCCGGATTGAGCATCCCTCCAATGATCATGACGACGCAGCGATCTCTGATCATTCGCGCCATGCTCAGCAACCAGGTCCAGACCGAGAAACCGACGATGTCGCGCCATGCCCTCAGCGATATCCGTGGCCGGTAGGGATGCATGACGTAGCTGATGATTGTCTGCAGCGCCCGAGCGGTGACAAGTCCCGCCACGAGCGCCCAATAGTTCGCGAAAGCCAGGGCCAGTGTGACGGTAATTGCGACCTGGGCGATGCGGGGGAAGATGTTGAGCTGAAATTCACGATGAAAGTCGAGGTGGCGACGGAAATCAGCCACACCGATATTCTCGAGTGCGTCGAGCAAGATCGTCGTGGCGAGAACCAGCACGACGTAATACAGCCGAGGATCGCCAAAAAATCGTGCGAATGGTCCGGCCGAGGCCGCCACCAGGGCCGTGGTTATGACACCACGAATGGCATTGACAGTGAACGCCGCGTCATAAGCATCGCGATCCGAACTGGTCGCGCGAACGAGTGCGTCCTTCACGCCGATCTCGCCGAAGATGTCGATGGCGCGTGCAAAGCTGATCGCCAGCGCCACGAGACCGAAATCGGCTGGAACCAGCACGCGAGCGAGTACCAGTGTACTGAGGAAACCCAGCGCACGCGTCACGGCGCGCCAGGAAATGGTCCAGCCTGCACCTCCTGCGGTCTTCTTCAGCAGGTTGTTTGTATGGTCCGGGTCAATCATGTGATGAATGGTTGGTCTGACGATCCAGGGTTGCAGCTTCATCGGGGCAGCCGAGCATGGGCGGGCGCACCGATGACCGCTGATCAGAGGACAGCGTCCTTATATGGCCGTCGGCCAGGCATCACCAGACGATAATGCTCCTTGACGAGCAAGTTCACCTAGCCTTGGGCATCGCCGCCCATTCATTCAGCGGTTGTGTCGTCCGCCGTGCACTACAACCGCCACTTGACCGTGGGCGTTGGCCTACCGTCGTGTCCTGCTGATCGGGATCGGCGTGCGCCGCGAATGCCGGGCTGGTCAAGGCGTGCCGGCGAGCGCCTTGGCATACGCGCTGACCGCGGCGGTAAATCCTATGGCCAACGCATCCGCGGTCAGTTCATGACCGATCGATGCCTCGGCGAGGTTCGGCATAGCAGCAATCAACGGCGGCAGGTTGTGCAGGTTCAGGTCGTGGCCGGCGTTGACGACCAGCCCGCGCTCCGACGCGGCACGGGCAGTCGCTGCACACGCGTCCAGCCAAGAATCGTATGTGCCGGTGCGGAACGCCGCGGCGTAGGACCCGGTGTAGATCTCGACGCCATCGGCACCGCTCGCGGGGATACGGTCCAGCACCGCCGGGTCGGGATCGATGAACAGGATCACGCGGGCGCCCATTGCCTTCAGTGCCGCGATGGCGGGCCGCACCAGCGCCATCTGCTCCGAACCGAGCTTGAAACCCTCCTCGGACGTGAAGGCGTCCGGTGCGTCAGGCACCAGCGTGCATTGTTCCGCGCGCACCTCGGCCGCGATCTCGAGCAGGCGCGCGTCGGGATAGCCCTCGATGTTCAGTTCCACCTGCGGGCGCCACTTGCCAATCGTCTCGGCGAGCATCGGCACGTCGGAGCGGCGAATGTGCCGTTCGTCCGGGCGCGGATGCACGGTGATACCGCGCGCGCCGGCATCGATCGCGATGCGGGCGAAGGCGCGCAGGTCAGGCACGCCGGTCCGCCGCGAATTGCGCAGCAGCGCGATCTTGTTGAGGTTGACGCTGAGCCTGGCCATCGGTCAGCGCGCCGCGGCGACGGCGGTGTTCAGCGCGCGCACGCCCCCGGCGGGACCATCGGCATGGCTCCAGACTGCGCCGACCACGGCAAGGAAGTCGGCGCCGGCCTGCACCAACGGCGCGCAATTCTCCGCCGTGATGCCGCCGATCGCACAGCACGGCAATTCCATCATCTCCGACCACCAGTGCAGGATCTCGGGATCGATGAAGCGAGTGACCTCCTTGGTGCCCGATGGAAAGAATGCGCCGAACGCGACATAGTCCGCGCCGTCTTCGCCCGCCTGCATCGCGAGGTCTCGGCTGCCCTTGCAGGTGACGCCGAGCGTCGCACCGGGGCCCATCAGGGCGCGCGCCTCGCGTGCCGGAAAGTCCTCCTGCCCGACATGGGCACCGTCGCTGCCGGACTCACGCACGAGGTCGGCGCGGTCATTCAACAGGAACGCCACGCCGCGCGACTGCGTCACCGGCCGCAGCGCATCGATCGCACGGCGCCAGGTATCATCTGCCACGTCCTTCAACCGAAGCTGCACCGCCGCGACATCGCCAGCGTCGAGGGCCGACGCGAGCAGATCAGCGAACGACGCGGGGTCGAGCTGCGGCGGCGTGATCAGGTAGACGCGGCAGCCGTCCTGGCCGCCGCCCATGTCCGCCACGTATCACGCCTTGCCGAGATAGATGTCGACGATCTTGTTCAGCATCTCCAGCGCCAGTTCCTTCGGCCGCTGGAAAGTGTTGCGGCCGATGATGCTGCCGTTGGCGCCGCCATCGCGCAGGCCGCGTACCTCCTCATAGACGCCGTCGAGGTCCTTCGCCTCGCCGCCGGAGAACACCACGACGCGGCGACCGTTGAACGCACACTGCATGACGTGCTCGACCCGCTTGGCGAGCGTGGAACCGTCGATCTTCTCGTAGCTCTTCTTCGCCGCTTCCAGGCTGATCACCGCGGTCGGCGGCTTCACCTTGATGATGTTGGCGCCGAGCAGCGCGGCCATCTGCGTCGCATAGGCACAGATGTCGAGCGCGGTCTCCGCCGCGCGGTCGAGGTTGCCGCCGCGCGGATAGCTCCATACCACGACGGCCAGGCCATTCGCCTTCGCCTCCGCGGTGAGTTCGCGGAGTTCCTCCATCTGGGGGTAGGCGTACTCGCTGCCAGGATAGATGGTGAAGCCGATCGCGGCGCAGCCGAGGCGCAGTGCGTCCTTGACGCCGGCGGTGACCGCCTGGTCCTTGTTGGTGGCGAGCGAGTTGGCGCTGTTCACCTTCAGGATGGTGGGGATCTGTCCGGCATACGTATCGGCGCCGGCCGCGATCATGCCGAGGGGGGCGGCGTAGGCGTTCAGCCCCGCCTCGATCGCGAGCTGATAGTGGTAGTGGGGGTCATAGGCCGGTGGGTTCGGCGCGAAGCTGCGTGCGGGGCCGTGCTCGAAGCCCTGGTCGACCGGCAGGATCACCACCTTGCCGGTGCCGCCCAGTTTGCCGGTGGAAAGAATGCGCGCCAGGTTGGCTTTCACTCCGGGCGGATCGCCCTCGTACCAGTCCAGGATTTTCTTCACTTTCTGGGTGACGCGCATAGGACGGTCCTTCTTGCTGAGGGCTGGTGGGCGCTGCCGTGCGTACTACTCCAGGGAGGCTCCGCTGTCACCCGGGGTGGTTCGCACCTGCAACCAATCGTGTAGCCGGCGAGCGGCTGTGCGGTCCGCCATATCGATCGAGGGTGGACGCGAGGTTAACACCTCGCCGCCAAGTGATGTTGCGATCGCTGCGACGGAGGACCAGCCCGGTGCGGCGGGATCGAGCACGATCCGGCGCTGGCCGATGCGGATCGCCCCGAGCGCCAGGCCTGGGGCGTCGGCGCAGTCAAGGATGTCGTCGATGGGGACATCCGCATGTTCGGCGCGTGCCTGCGCGATCAGTGCACGCCACCAAGCGCAGCCGGCGTACAGCGCCGCACCGCTCGCAGAGAGCAGCGTCACCGGGTGGCCGACGGCAAGCACAGCGCGCGCATCCGGCAGTCCGTGGATGACGACTGCCGGATACTGCTTGACGTTCAATGCCTCACTCGCTTTCAGTTCACGCGGCACCAGTGGCGAGGCAGCGGAATGGCCAGCGACACCGAAGACCCGGATGCGGCGGCGGATCGGCTGGAAGTGGCGCTGGAGCGGATCGCACAGGCCGCGATTGGCGGGGAAGCGCAGCCCGCGGATCAACTTCCGTCATTCGACAGCAAACAGATCGCTGCGCAACTCGACGGCCTGATCGATCGTCTGCGCGCGGCCCTGACCGACAGGGCCGGTTGAATTCGGCAGCAAGGATCATTCGATGGCGCAGGTTACCATTCGCATCAACGGCTACGCATACACCGTCGGCTGCCAGGACGGCGAGGAGGAGCATCTGGAGGCGATGGCCAACGAGGTCGAGCGGCGGATCGAGTCGATCAAGGTGGCGGCCGGCCCTAGTGGGGAGGCACGCATGCTGGTGATGGCGTCGCTGCTGATGGCGGACGACCTCTACGAGGTGAACCGGGCGCTGAAGGCCGCGCAGGAAGGTCAGCCGGTCGCGGCGCCGGCCGACCCGAAGCTGGGGCGACGGCTGGGGAAGCTGGCGAGACGAGCGGAAGAGATTGCCCTCGACCTGGAGCATCCTTAGATTGTGAGGGCGGGGCTGCCCGGTGCGACAGGCAATACATCCCCTGGGCCAGTAAGCAACTCCCACGGGAACTGGCTCTGTCGGGATCTTGGTCCCGGTATCTGGTGCCCACCTGCACAAGCAGGCTCTGGGAGGATGAGACGCCAACGGCCATGGCGGCTCCGCACTTCTCTGCCGACCTGATCGAGGCCAAGCGCGCGGTACGCCAGCAAATGCTGGCGGCGCGGGAGGCATGGGACCCGGCATGCGGCGCCGCGCTGGGGCAGCACGTGCTGCGCGCGATGCCGCCTCCGGCCGGGGCAGCCGTGTCGGGGTTCTGGCCGATCGGGCAGGAGATCGACGTCCGGCCGTTGTTGCTGGCGCTGTATGAGCGAGGGCATCCGATCGTGCTGCCGGAGACGCCAAAGCGCGGTAACTCGTTGATCTTTCGGATCTGGCGTCCCGGCGTCGCGATGCTGCCGGAGCGTTTCGGCACGCTCCGGCCGGACGGCGAGGTAAGGCAGCCGGATTTCCTGCTGGTGCCGCTGCTGGCATTCGACCGCCGCGGGTACCGGGTTGGATATGGCGCTGGATACTACGACCGGACGCTCGCCGGATTGCCGGGGCGGTACCGGCTCGGTGTGGCCTATGCCGCGCAGGAACTGGACGAAGTGCCGGCCGGTCCTTACGACGAGAGGCTGGACGCCGTGGCGACCGAGCGCGGCGTGATCTTCTGCAAGGACAATTGAATGCGCCTCCTGTTCATCGGCGACGTGGTCGGCCGCTCGGGCCGCGAGGCGGTGGCGACCGCGTTGCCCAAGCTGCGCGCAGCACTGCGCATCGATCTGGCGGTGGTGAACGCCGAGAATGCGTCGCATGGCTTCGGCCTCGCCCCCGACATGGCCACCGCGCTGTTTGCCGCCGGCGCCGATGTGATCACGCTGGGCAACCACGCCTGGGACCGCAAGGAGATCATTCCCTATATCGCCGAGAGCCCAAGGCTGCTTCGCCCGCTGAATTATCCCCCCGGCACACCGGGAGGCGGTTCGGTGGTGGTAGAGGTGCCGGGCGGACGCCGCGCATTGGTCGCTCAGGCGATGGGGCGACTCTATATGGACCCGCTAGATTGCCCGTTCCGCGCCGCTTCCGAATTGCTGGGCCGGTACCGGCTAGGCGGCACGGTGGCGGCGATCCTGGTGGATTTCCACGCCGAGGCGTCGAGTGAGAAAATGGCGTTCGGGCATTTCCTCGATGGGCAGGTATCGGCGGTGATCGGCACCCACACGCATTGTCCCTCGGCGGACGCGCAGGTGTTGCCGGGCGGGACGGCATTCCAGTCGGACGCTGGAATGTCGGGCGACTACGACAGCGTGATCGGGATGGTGAAGGACGCCGCGACGCTGCGGTTCTGGCGCAAGATGCCGGGCGAGCGGCTGGCGCCGGCGGAAGGCGAAACGACGGTATGCGGGGTGTTTGTCGAGACCGACGACGCGACCGGGCTGGCACGGCGGGTCGAGCCGGTGCGGGTCGGGGGACGGCTGGCCGGGGCGATGCCGGTTGGGTGAAAACGCACGAATTACTGTCCGATCGGCTCACGAGTGATGGCAGCAGCAGATCGGCAATCAGGGCGGGCGTTCCCGTCGCTTATGCCCATTGGCCTTTCAGTAGAAAGGTCCCGCAGGTTCTTCGCACTGCGCCGGGTGAATGTCGGCTGAACTACCCTGTTGCCCTGGCCAAAATCCAGGCGCCGAGATTATTGATCACGACGCCGTCCGCGTCGGCTACACTGACGACGCGATCTAGCCGGAAGGTCCGCGACATATGCCGCAAGTGGCAATATCCTGCCATGGTTTCGAGAGCGATTACTCCGGCTGAGGTCTGGTGCCCGTCAGCGACGTGTAGCGTGAACCGTCGTTCCGTCGACTTGCCGCCGCCGTCACGATACGTGAGATAGAGGACGTCGTTCAGCGAACCGACGCGAACCGGAGCGAGCCCCGCCTCTCCGATAGTTACGTGGCCGGCTACGTTGACAGCAGCTGAGGGTGAGGGCATGGCCGGTGGAGTGGACTGAGCGCTGCGCCGCCGCCGCATTTTCGTCAGCAGCACGATAATCAGCGCCGCGACCAGCGCCGTGGCAATCCAGGCGCTCAATCACAACTCCAATTACGGGGTTCTCATGCGATCGTCGGCCGATGAGGTTGCAGAATTCCTATCTCTCGTGGCGTAGCGCGACCGAATACCGGCGCTCATTCGGCCGGCTTCAGATCGGTGAACCGGAACAGGAAGTCCGGATCACGCATCGATCCGGTCTGAGTAATACTGCCTTCGACCATGCAGTCGACCTTCGACGGGAACAGCAACCCAGAAAACTGCACTGTTTGGCCCAACTTCAGCGCCAACGCCGCTCTGTAGACGCTCGATCCCGGCGCAAGCAGCGTCGGGAACTCGGAGATACTCTCGGAGAAGCCATTGTTGATCGTGTGCAGCGTGGCATGCGGGCCGATGCGAACGGTGAGCACGCCGCGTCCGTCGCTGGTCGAGGACAAGGTTTCGACGGTGCCGATCCATTCGTGCACCGCGCCACGCGTCTGGATGAACGTTAATCTGCTGCAGAGCGCGTGTCCACGGTCGCGCCGCAGCGCGCCGCGCACCATGTCGTTATCGGCCTGCTCATATCGCACAGCGAAATCATTCAGAATTTGCACCGTGGTTGCCTCGCCCGCGCGATCGACCCATTGTGTGGGTGCGGCGCTCACGACAGCGGCCATGGCGATCACTAATGCCAGCCGCTTCATCATTTGTCCTCCATTAGTTGAGTCGCTGCCACTCCTAGTCGGATCAGGTTGAAAACCTAGTTGGATCAGGTTGAAAAAGTCCTACCTGTTACGTCAGCCGTTGGCGCGGGTCCGTGGTGGCAGCGCCGCAGAGGTGTGGGCATCTGGTCCCATCGGTGCACAACAAACGCCAGCAGGTCGGAGTGCGGGCACACGGTACGACGGCCGAACTGCTGTCGCACCGCCGGCTGGGCGGCACGGTGGCGGCGATCCTGGTGGATTTCCACGCCGAGGCGTCGAGTGAGAAGATGGCGTTCGGGCATTTCCTCGATGGGCAGGTATCGGCGGTGATCGGTACGCACACGCACTGTCCCTCGGCCGATGCGCAGGTGCTGCCGGGGGGCACGGCGTTCCAGTCGGACGCCGGGATGTCGGGCGACTACGACAGCGTGATCGGCATGGTGAAGGACGCCGCGACGCTGCGGTTCTGGCGCAAGATGCCGGGCGAGCGGCTGGCGCCGGCGGAAGGCGAGACGACGGTGTGCGGGGTGTTCGTCGAGACCGACGATGCGACCGGGCTGGCACGGCGGGTCGAGCCGGTGCGGGTGGGGGGACGGCTGGCGCAGGCGATGCCGGCGGGCTGAGCTGCCTCGGCACCGTCGCCGCCGTCGTCAGCCAGGATCAATCGACGCCGTTCACCATGACTGTGTGATCCCGGCCGATCCATTCATTGTTCGCCAGGTTCATCCAGGTGAAGACAATGACATCGCCGGGCGCCAGACCATCCGTTGCGAGCTCCACGCAATGGATCCCAAATCCGGTGTCTTGCGTCTGCACGTCGCTCCGCGTCTGCCAGCCATCGGTGCTCCAGTGCACCAGCGCCGGCTCCGGCAGATCGAGCCGCAGCACGCGGCCTAGCGGCACACCCGGCGGGCGCCAATCCGGCCGCCACGGCCGGCAACGCGCTACGTGCTTCTCCCTCAAATAGCGCCGGACCGGTTGCGGCGGCCGGTCGAACACCGCCCCGTCCGCCAGCGAACGCAGCAGCTTGATGTGCTCGGCATGTGCCCACACCAGCGGCATGGCCGACCCGCTCGGCCTGCCCCGCTCGAGTTCCAGCTCCGGGATCGGCGGGCCGTCCCACACCTGCTCCGGAAGCAGCTTGCCGGGGCTGGCGCCGGACTCCAACGTGGCGAGCAGCCGTTCCGCGGCGTCCCGCCTGCCGGCGGCCAGCTCGTAGTGGGCGCGCTCGCCGGCTAGCAGCGGCCAGACGCGGCCGACGCCGGTGCCATCATACGGGCTGCCATCGTCGTGCTCGCCGTAACCGTCGCCGTTATAGCGGCGCCAGCCGGGTCCATACGGCAATTCGACACGCAGCACGTGGTCGATCACCTTCACGGTATCGACGATGCGCGGATCGTCGGCTGCGCGCAGTCCGAACCGCACCAGCGCCAGCGCATCCGTGCTGATCAGTTCGTCGGCCGTGACATGCGACGCACCGGCGAAGCGGTTGCGCACCTGGACAATGCCGCGCAACTCGGCGCGTGCCTCGCCCGGTACCTCCGGGACGATGCGCACGTAGTAGCCGGCCACGCCGACCTCGTGCGCGAGCCGCGTGTCGGTGACATAGACCCAGTCCTCGATCTGCTCATTCCATGCATCGGCCGTGTCGCGCAGGAAGTCGGCAACGCCGTCGATGTCGCAGGCCTCGGCGAGATCGGCGGCGGCGAGCAGTGCCGCCACCTCCACCGCCAGTGTGAACGGTGTGTAGCCGGAATTCTCCTCCCAGCGATCCTGTCCCGTCCGCGGACCATGACAGATGACGAACCCCGCGGCCCTGGCAACCATCGGCCAGAACGCGGGCAGAACAGGGCGCTGCACCGCACCATCGCGCCACGCCATGTCGAGCAGCAGGATCGGAAAAGCGCACTCGTCGAGTTGCATGCCGTGCCAATAAGGCGAGCCGTCCAGCCAGCAGTTCTGCGGCCAGCTGCCATCGTCCTCCTGGACCGCGCGCAGGTACCGGACCACGCGCAGCACCTCGTCATGCGCGCCACAGGCAAGGAAGGCGCCAGCCGTCTGCGCCAGGTCACGCGGCCATACCAGGTGATAGCCGCCCAGGTCATCGTCGCCCTTGCTGCCGCCCCACGGGATCGACAGGCTGGCGATCAGGCCGCCGGGGAACGTCGGACTTTCGTGGCAGCGCAGCACCGTGGTGCTGACGCGATACACGTTGTGCCCGTCCACCTTGCGGTCCAGCGAACGAAGCTGGGCCTGCCAGCTACGCCAGCCTGTGGCATATTCGTCGGTCTGCCGCTCGAATGGCGTCTGGAGGCTGGCGCGCACGCGGAACCCGGCTTCGGGTTCGCTGCGACCGAACCCCACGGCGAGGCGGAACTCGGTCTCGGGCGTCGCGATCTCGGCGCTTAGTGCGATATTGCCATCGGCTGCGTGGTCATATTCCTCGGTCAGCCAGCCGTTCCGGTACAGCATCTGCCAGCCGTCCGAGGCGCCGACGAAGCCGACCGAGCAGGCCAGGAACGGCAGCGAGCAGCCGAGTGCGAGGTGGGTGCCGTCGCCCTCGGCAAACATCATGCGGTGGCCCTTATAGCTGCCGATCCAGCCGTTGTTGTGCGCCCCGCCATTGACCAGGTGCGGCGCGAGCAGAGCGAATAGCCGAAGCGGCGGCCCGCTGAGCACCTCGAGCCGGATGCGCTGGACCACCGCGTCGGCGCGCTGGTCCGTCAGGATGTCCTTGATAATGCGGAACCGGCCGCCGAGGTGGGTGTTGATGAGCTGGAACGCCGGCACGCCGTCCTCCAGCCGGGTCAGCTCGAAGCTGCAGTCGCGCTTCTCCTCGGCGAAGAACCCGGCGCCGTCGGTGACGATGAGGCCGAAGTCGCGCGTGCAGGCCTGATCGACGCGCGGATAGTAGATCTCGTCGAGGATGCCGTGGCTGAGCGTGAACCATACCCGGCTGACCGACGACAACGCGGTGCCGACACCGCTTTTGGCGCTGGAGGTCCAGCGCGGGGGAATTCCTGGCCAGCCCGATGCGTCGGTCACGCTCGCCTCCTGTTGCCCTGAGAGTGTAGACTCAGCTGGGCGCAAATTAACCTGCAACATAGACGCGTGAGCAATGGCCGGACATTCCCAGTTCAAGAACATTATGCACCGGAAGGGTGCGCAGGACGCGCGCCGCGGCCGGCAGTTCGCCAAGCTGATCCGCGAGATCACGGTGTCCGCGCGGCAGGGTCTGCCGGACCCGGCATCCAACCCGCGGCTGCGGGCGGCGATGGTGGCGGCGCGGCAGGCCAACATGCCGAAAGATACGGTGGATCGCGCGATCAAGAAGGCGACCGGTGCGGCGGCGGGCGACGACTACTCGGAGGTCCGCTACGAGGGCTACGGTCCGGCCGGTGTCGCGATCATCGTCGAGGCGCTAACCGATAACCGCAACCGCACGGCGTCGGATATCCGCTCGGCGTTCGCCAAGCATGGCGGGGCGCTGGGCGAGACCAACTCGGTGAGCTTCCTGTTCAACCGGTTGGGCGTGATCCGCTATCCCGCCTCCGCCGCGTCGGCCGACGACATGCTGGAAGCGGCGATCGAGGCGGGCGCGGACGACGTGACGAGCGATGCCGAGGCGCATGAGGTCATCGCGGCGGTGGATGACTTCTTCGCCGTTCGCGACGCGCTGGAGGCGCGGTTCGGTGCGCCGGAAAGCGCGCGGCTGGACTGGCGCCCGACCACCGGTGTGACGCTGGACGAGGACCGGGCAACGTCGGTACTGAAGCTGCTCGACGTTCTGGACGACAGTGACGACGTGCAGAACGTGTATGCGAACTTCGACATTCCCGATGCGGTGATGCAGAAACTGTCGGCGAGACCGCGACCGTCATCGGTTGCGTACGCGGCCTGCCACGAACGCCCCTGCGATTAAAGCGAGATAGCTCGTCAGGATGGCCTCACGCCACGGCTCGAGCGCCGGACGGGACGGCGCTGCGATATCGGTAATTGCCACGGCACGATCCATCCGCAGGAAGCCGAACGCCGACAGCAGCGGAACGAGCACGACGATGCCGACCAGGATCGGCTTGGCACGACGCATCAGGGCAAATCGCTGTAGACTGAGCCACAGGCCGAGGCAGCCGTGCAGCCACCCCGGCGCCAGCAGCGCGAGTTGCCAGCCTTGTGCGCCGGAGCGTGCCAGCGTGGTCACGACCAAATGGTATACCGCGACTCCCCGAGAAGCCGAAAAACCCCTTGCCAATCGGCGCGACACGGATTCTACCGTCGGCATGATCCGCCGCGGCTTCCTGGACGCCGAATCGCGCAAGGACCTGACCGAGTTGGCTCGGGACGGGTCTGCCGCCCATCGTTTGGCCCGGCGCGCCAATGCGCTGGTGCTGCTGGACGACGGCATGAGCTGCGAAGCCATCGCGAAAGTCCTGTTGCTGGACGACGATACGATCCGCACCTGGTATCGGCTGTACGAGGAAGACGGGATCGAGGGCCTGGCGAGCTTCGGCTATGAGGGCGGTGCCTGCCGCCTGAACGAAGAGCAGCAGGACAAGCTGAAGGCCTGGATCAGCGATACGCTGCCGCGGACGACGCGCGAGGTCGGCGCCTGGATCGAGAAGGAATGCGGCATCGAGTACCAGGGCCGGTCCGGCCTGATCGCGCTGTTGCACCGCGTTGGCATGGAACATCGCAAACCAAAAACGGTGTCGCGCAAGCTCGATCCAGAGAAACAGGCCGCGTTCATCAAGGCGTATGAGGAGTTGCTGAACCGCCTGGACGCGGATGAGGCGGTGTTGTTCGCCGACGCGGTGCATCCGACGCACGCGGTACGGCCGGTGGGATGCTGGGCGCCGAAGGACACGCCGATCGCGGTGGCGCAGACCAGCGGGCGGCAACGCCTGAACATTCACGGCGCGATCGACCTGGAGACCGGCGACACCCGGATGCTGGAGGTGGAGACGGTCGATGCCGCCAGCACGATCAGGCTGATGATCGCGCTGCTGACGATGTACCCGCGCAAGCGGGTGATTCATCTGTTCCTGGACAACGCCAGGTACCACCACGCGAAGTTGGTGCAGGCTTGGCTGGCGCGGCCGGGTTGCCGGATCAGGCTCCACTTCATCCCGACCTACTGCCCGCACCTCGACCCGATCGAACGACTCTGGGGCTTGATGCATAAGCACATCACCCACAACACGTGCCATGAAACCTTCCGAGACTTCAGCGGCGCGATCCTAACGTTCCTGCGAGAGGAGGTGCCCAGGAACTGGCGCCTCTACTGCGATGAGGTCACAGACAACTTCCGCATCATCTCGCCCAAGGATTTTCGGATTCTGGCGTGAGCGGGGTATAACTGGGTTCCGCATGATAAAGTGTGGCCCCGAGTCGGGTGGTTACAACATGACCGATCAGCAGCAGGGGCAGACTGAAGCCGGCCCAGAGTCTCACCCACTCGATGATCGGCAGATCCCAGTGCCGCCGTGTGTAGATGGTTCGACAGGCCAGCGCGAAATGCACGCCCGCAGCGCCATACAGCAGAACCGTTCCAGGCAGGCTTTGCCAGAGGGCGATCGACCAGATCAGGCCACGCTCCGCCAGGGCGATCGACCAGATCCCCAGCGCATGGTTGATCATATGCAGCGAGACATAGCTCAGCAGCACAAGCCCTGACGCCAATCGCAGGTGGCGTGTCGTGATCCGCATGTGGAACAGTCTCCGCGGCCCATTGTCCCGGCCGGTAGAACCTCCACAGCCGATCGGTTATTCCGAACCAGATAGTGAGACGCGGACGAAGCGCTACGTCGGCTGCTGCGGTGTCAGGCTATCGTCGATGCCCTTGGCGCGCACCGCGGCAGGGCGCGCGGACAGGCGTGCGACGTAATCGACAAACGCGGGCCGTTGTTCGATCATTCCGAACTGCATGCCGAAGCCGAGGTTCGCTCCGACAAGGATGTCGGCGGCGGTACAGATATCGCCGGCCAGGTATGGGCCGCGCGACACGGCGGCTTCGAGTACGTCGATGACCGCGGCGAAGCTGCCGTAGCCTGACATCCGCTGTTTGTCCGGCGGTACGATGAAGCCCATCACCTGGTTGGTCCACGCCGCCTCCAGCGGTCCGGCAGCAAAGAACAGCCAGCGATAATACGGCCCGCGCAACCGGTCACCCGGCGGCGGTGCCAGCCCGGCGGCAGGAAACGCATCGGCCAGATAGGCGCAGATCGCCGCCGTTTCGGTGATGACTGTATTGCCGTGACGCAGCGCCGGCACCTTCCCCATCGGGTTGATGGCCAGGTACTCGGGCGCCTTCATCGTCGTGGCGTATTCGAGCAGCTCAGTGCGGTACGGCTGCCCGACCTCCTCGAGCATCCAGCGCACGATGCGGCCGCGGGACATGGGGTTGGTGTAGAACACCAGTTCGTCGCTCATGTTGGTTGTCTCCCGAATTATTCCACCGGAACCAGCACATCGATCTCCAGAGCCTGCGCCGCCGCGGCCATGCGGCGATCGAGTGTGACGAGCCGCATTCCGAGCCGCCGGCAAATCGCCGCGTGCAGCGCGTCCGGCACATGTAGACTCAGATCAAACCGGCACACAAAAGTGTTGGCTAGCCGGCAGTCATGCGCGGCCGACTTGGCAGTCTCGGTCTCGCCCGTGCGCCAGGCGTCGAAATTGGCCAATCGTTCCGCCTCTTTCGTGGCCGTCGGTTGGCCCACGCCGACCAGCCGCGACAATGCGGCGGCTGCGAAGTCACTGACGGTCAGGTCGTCCCCACAGTCAAGCAGAAACGCTCCGACGGCCTCGGTAGTGCGTTCCACGACAATCGTCGGGACGATGACGCTGGTATCGAGATACAGGCTCACGTTTCGTCATCTTCATACATCTGGTCGAGGAGTTCGACAGACGTGATGCCGACACTCTTGCGCGCCCTGGTTCGGGCCAGCAGCCCCTCAAGCATGGGTCGGGCGGCCTTGGAGGGCTTGACGCTCGGCTGGTGACGCGCGTGCAGCTCGGCGACCGGTTTGCCGTAGCGGGTGATCACCACCTCGTCGCCTTCGATCGCCTTGTCGATCAGGGCGGGCAGGCGGTTCTTTGCCTCGGCGACGCTATAGGCCCCCATGGAAGGCCTCATGAATTACGGCTATCAATATAGCCATAATCCGGCTGGCGCGTCGATCCGGCGATGCGGCTAGTCGTGCTTCCGGCCTATACCAGCACCAGCCATGAGCGGGGGTGCGATTCGTCCATGACCAGACTGCTCGGCATCGATCCGGGCCTGCGATTCACCGGTTGGGGGGTGATCGAGGCCGATGGCAATCGTCTGCGCCACATCGCCGATGGCGTGATCGCCACCGACAGCGCCACCAGCGTGCCGGAGCGGCTGAAGGTGCTGCACGACGCGCTGTCGGCGCTGCTGACGCAGCATCGTCCGGACGAGGCAGCGATCGAGGAAACCTATGTGAACCGCAACGGTACCGCCACGCTTAAGCTGGGTTACGCCCGGGGAGTCGCGCTGCTGGCCCCGGCGCTCGCCGGTGTGCCGGTGACCGAGTATGCCGCCAAGTCGGTGAAGCTGGCGGTGGTCGGCACCGGCGGAGCAGAGAAGGTCCAGGTGCAGATGATGGTGCGCCGGCTGCTGCCGGGAGCGGCGATCCGCCGAGCCGACGCGGCGGATGCACTGGCGGTGGCGATCTGTCACGCACACCATCGCGCCAGCCGGATGGTGTGGGCGGCTGCCATGGCCTGACTGCGGATCAGCACCCTCGACAATTCGGCATCGAGCCTTCTGCTTGCTGAGCTTCCGCCATGCAAGCCGGTCAGCATCGCCTCATTAACCAACTCGGGCCGACGCCCTTAACCTCCGGTGCAGATGAGAACCCAATTGCAAAGCACGGACCGCCCTACGTGATCGCCCAGCTCACTGGCCGTGTCGAGGCGCTGGAGGAAGGGCGCTGCATCGTCGATGTGAATGGCGTCGGCTATCTGGTGCACGCCTCCACCCGCACGCTCGCTGCGCTGCCGATGCCCCCCGAGGCCGCGCGGCTGCTGGTGGAGACGCACGTCCGCGACGATGCGATCTTGCTCTACGGCTTCGCCGATTCCGCGGAGCGCGACTGGTTCCGGCTGCTGACCACTGTCCAGGGCGTAGGCGGACGGGTGGCACTCTCGCTGCTGTCGGCGTTGTCGCCGCGCGACCTGGTGTCGGCCATCGCCTCGGGTGACCGCGCGAGCCTGACGCGGGCGTCCGGCGTGGGCGCGAGACTGGCGGTTCGTCTGCTGACCGAGTTGCGCGACAAGGCCGGGGCGATGCCGTCGGCGCCGGGCTTTGCGGTGTCGCCGCCGATCGCCCATGGCGTCGCGGAGGACGCCATTTCCGCCCTGACCAATCTCGGCTATCGGCGTCCGGAGGTACATCCGGTGGTCACACGCACAATCGAACGGCTGGGCGACGCAGCGCCGCTGGATGCAGTGATCCGTGACAGCCTCAAGGAGCTGGCGCAAAGGGCGGCCGGATGAGCGACGACAGCCGCACCGTCTCGCCAGTCCGCCGCGACGAGGACGCGGCGGAAGCCAACCTCCGTCCCCAGACCCTCGCCGAATTCGTCGGCCAGCAGGCCACCCGGGAGAACCTGGCGGTGTTCATCCAGGCCACCCGTTCCCGCGGCGAGGCGTTGGACCATGTACTGCTGCATGGCCCCCCCGGCCTCGGCAAGACCACGCTCGCGCAGATCGTCGCCCGCGAGCTTGGCGTCGGATTCCGTGCCACGTCGGGGCCGGTGATCCAGCGGGCCGGCGACCTCGCCGCAATCCTGACAAACCTCCAACCCAGGGATGTCCTGTTCATCGACGAAATCCACCGGCTCCAGCCTGCCATCGAGGAAGTGCTTTACCCGGCGATGGAAGACTTCCAGCTCGATCTGATCATCGGCGAGGGGCCGGCGGCGCGCTCGGTGCGCATCGACCTGTCGCCGTTCACTCTGGTCGGCGCGACCACGCGTGCCGGCCTGCTGGCCACGCCGCTGCGCGACCGCTTTGGCATTCCGCTGCGGCTGGTCTTCTACACCCCCGAGGAACTGGAACTGATCGTCCGCCGCGGCGCCGCCAAACTCGGCGTGCCTCTGACCGCGGACGGCGCCGCCGAGATCGCCCGCCGTTCCCGCGGCACGCCGCGCGTCGCCGGCCGTCTGCTCCGTCGCGTGCGCGACTTCGCTGCGGTCGAGGGCGTGACCAAGGTGGACCGCCCGATGGCGGACGCGGCGTTGAACCGGCTGGAGGTGGACCGCCTGGGCTTAGACGCCATGGATCGCCGCTACCTCCGCCGCATCGCCGAGCACCACGCTGGCGGCCCGGTGGGCGTGGAGACGCTGGCGGCCGCCCTGGCCGAGGCGCGCGACACGCTGGAAGACGTGGTCGAGCCGTTCCTGATCCAGGAAGGCCTGGTACTGCGCACCAGCCGTGGGCGGATGCTGGGCGAACCGGGCTGGCGGCACCTGGACCTGCCAGTCCCCGCGCGTCAACCCGACCAACTGGATCTGCTGCGTGAATGAATGGCAATCCGCCCTCCATCGCACCGGATGGCAGGCACCGCTATGCGGTGCGGGTCTACTACGAGGATACCGATGCCGGTGGTGTCGCCTATCACGCCACCTACCTGCGATTCGCCGAACGGGCCCGCACCGAGGCGCTGCGCGATGCGGGCATTCCGCATGCGGACCTGGTGCAGCGATTCAACTTGATGTTCGTGGTGCGCCGCGTGGAAGTGGACTATCTCCGTCCGGCCCGCCTCGACGATTCGCTGACCGTGGTGAGCGAGCCGCTCGCGGTGGGCGGCGCATCCGTGACACTGCGCCAGGACGTGCGCGGGCCGGATGGGTCGTGTGCCGTTGTGACGGTGCGGCTCGCCTGCGTGAAGCCGGGGGAGGGAAAGCCGGGCCGTCTGCCGCAACGCTGGCGGGCAGTCCTCACCGAAATGTGCGCAGCAGCGCAGGATAGGGGGTAACAGGTGGACCGGGCAGTCGACGCGGCCAATCTCGCCACGCCTGGCGTGGATCTCTCGCTCTGGGGTCTCTTCATCGAGGCCGACATCGTCGTGAAGATCGTCATGCTTGGCCTGCTCGCTGCCAGCGTGTGGGTCTGGGCGGTGGTGTTCGAAAAATGGTCCAGCCTCCGCAAGGTGAACCGCGAGGCGGACGGTTTCGAGGACCGTTTCTGGTCCGGCGGCAGCCTCGAGGACCTGTTCGAGCACGAGGCTACCAGCCCCAAGCACCCCATGGCTGCGGTGTTCGGCAGCGCCATGGGCGAATGGCGCCGCTCGGTGCGGGTCGCCGGCGCCGACATCAGCCGTAGCTCGGTCCGCGAGCGGATCGACCGCGCGATCACCGTCACCGTGCAGCGCGAGATGGACCGGCTGGAGCGCTGGATGATCTTCCTCGCCTCGGTCGGCGCCACCGCCCCGTTCATCGGCCTGTTCGGCACGGTGTGGGGCATCATGCATTCGTTCTCCGCGATCGCGGCAATGCACAACACCAACCTCGCCGTGGTGGCACCTGGCATCGCCGAGGCGCTGTTCGCGACCGCGATCGGCCTGGTGGCGGCAATCCCGGCGGTACTGGCGTACAACAAGATCAGCAACGACCTCGCCCGCTTCGCTTCGCGGCTGGAGGGGTTTGGCGCCGAGTTCAGCGCCATCCTGTCGCGCCAGAGCGAGGAGCGGACCTGACCGATGGCGGTCTCAATCAACAGCCGGGCCGGCCGGCGCGGCCGCTACCGGCCGCTGTCGGAGATCAACGTCACGCCGATGGTCGACGTGATGCTGGTGCTGCTGATCATCTTCATGGTCACCGCGCCGCTGATGACATCCGGTGTCTCGGTCGATCTGCCGAAGACCGACGCCAAGCCGCTGAACACCGACAGCCAGCCGCTCACCGTCAGCATCGATGCGGCGGGAAAGATCTTCCTCCAGGATCAGGAGGTGCAACTCCCCGAACTGGTCACCAAGCTTCAGGCGATTGCCCAGGACAATCAGGACCGCCGCATCTTCGTGCGCGGCGACAAGGACCTCGCGTACGGGCGGATCATGGAGGTGATGGGAACCATCACCCAGGGCGGCTTCACCAAGGTGGCGTTGCTGGCCGAGCAGACGACCGTCCCCCCGGCCAAGCCGGCCTTGGCTGCTCCGCCAAAGGGCAAGTGAGGTCGACGCGTGCTGCAACGCGTCCTGTACGGTGTGGACCGCCTGGACAGCCGGACCAGTGGCGTCAGCCCGGGCCTGCGGCGCGGCGCGATCATTTCCGCCTCCATCCACCTCGCTGTTCTGCTCCTGCTGCTGATTGGGCTGCCGTTCGCCAGGCCTCCCGAGGAGTCGCAGGAAACAACGATCGCGATGGTGTTCGACGGCACCGCGGAGTCTTCGATCCATGCGCCCGCGCCGGCAGCGGTTCCCGCGCCGGCGACAGCCCCCGATGTGACGCCTGCGCCACAGGCTCAGCAGCCGCCCAAGCCGCAGCCAATCGAGTCGGCCCCACCCCCTCCGCCGCCTCCACCCTCGCCGCCGCCGCCGCAGCAGGCAACAACACCGCCGCTGCCGACCCCGCCCATGCCGGTCCCGCCGCCAACGCCTTCTCCGGCAGCTTCGATCACACCGCCGCCCCCTGCCGCGGCGCCCAGCCCGCCCCAGGTGCAGCCGCCACTGCCGACACCGCCACTGCCGGTGCCGCCTCCGCCCACGCCGCCACCGCCCAGCCCACAGAGCGCCACGTCCCAGCCGAATCCGACGAAGAACCCGGCGCCGCAGAGCACCGCGCTCGAGAACACGCTGGAGAAGCTTCGCAGCCTGCAACGCCAGGCGCTGCCACCGAAGACACGCTACAACCCGCAGTCCGGCGGCGCGCCGAACGGCGGCGGCAATCCGCTGAGCGATGACACGTCAGCCTTGAGCATGGCGCAGCGGGGGGCCATCGGGGACTTCGTCCGGCGCTGCTGGTCGACCGATCCGGGCATGCTTGACCTCGACAAGATGGAGGTAATGCTGACTGTCACCACCGATGGCGGCGGCGTCGTGCGCCGCGCCATTGTGGCGCCGGAGGACGCAGGCCGCGTCGCCGGCAACATGCGGCTGCGGGTGTTCTCCGAGCGGGCGGTGCGCGCCGTGATGGATCCGAACTGCGCCAACCTGCCCCTGCCACAACCACTGCTCGGGCAGACACGGACGTTCACCTTTCGATTCCGGCCGTGAGAGAATCACTTGAGGGAAGGCTCTGACATGACAGGACTGCCAATGCTGCCGCTCAGCCGGCGTTCGCTGCTGGCCGCTGCCGGCTCCTCCGCCTTGTTCGTGCCTCAGGCTGCGGTCCGCGCGCAGGCGCCGGGAGCACCTCAGGCGGCGGGCAGCGGCCGGACCGCCGTGATCGACGTGAACCGCGCGCGCACCGATCCGATCCCCATCGCCATCCCGGCACTTGGCGGCGACCAGCTCGGCCAGGAAATCGCGACCGTGGTGAGCAACGACCTCGCCCGCTCCGGACTGTTCCGCCCGATCGCGCAACAGGCGTATATCCAGGCCAGCGCCGGCCAGGGCGACACGCCGAACTTTCAGAACTGGAAGGCGATCGGCGCCCAGGCGCTGGTCACCGGCCGCGCCGAGAGCCAAGGCGGCGGCCAGGCTCGCGTCGAGTTCCGGCTGTGGGACGTCCTGCCGCAGACCCAGCTCCAGGGCACCGCCTACACCACCAGCCAAGCCAATTGGCGGCGCATCGCCCACATAATTGCCGATGTCATCTACGAGCGCCTGCTCGGCGAGAAGGGCTATTTCGATACCCGCATCGTCTACATCGCTGCGACCGGCCCGCGCGGCAGGCAGACCAAGCGTCTCGCCATCATGGATCAGGACAGCGAGAACAACCGCTTCCTTACCGACGGCTCGTGGCTGGTGCTCACGCCACGGTTCCATCCGACGCGCGACGAGATCGCCTTCATGAGCTACGCCAACAACCGGCCGCGCGTCTATCTGTTCAACCTCGGCAACGGCCAGCAGCGTTCGCTCGGCGACTTCCCCGGCATGACATTCGCGCCGCGTTTCTCGCCTGACGGCAACAGCGTGGTCATGTCGGTGGCCACCGGCGGCGGATCGGACATCGTGGTCGTGGATCTTGGCAGTCGCGCCTCCCGGCGCCTGACCAATTCCGGCGCGATCGATGTGTCGCCCTGCTACAGCCCCGATGGCAGCCAGATCGTGTTCAACTCCGACCGCGGCGGCGACCAGCAACTTTACGTGATGGGCGCCGGCGGCGGCGGCGGCAAGCGCATCAGCTTCGGTTCCGGTCGCTATGCCACGCCGGTGTGGTCGCCGCGCGGCGATCTGATCGCGTTCACGAGGTTCGGCGGCGAGTCCGGCGGCTTCTCGATCGGTGTGATGCACCCGGACGGCTCGGGCGAGCGCATCCTGTCCGAGGGGTTTTCCGTCGAGGGGCCTACCTTCGCGCCCAATGGCCGCGTGCTGATGTTCTGGCGGCAATCCGCCGCTCGCGACAGTCGCGGGTCCGGCTTCGGTTCGCGTCTGGTATCGATCGACATCACCGGCTTCAACGAGCGCGTGGTGGAGACGCCGACCGATGCGTCTGATCCGGCGTGGTCGCCGTTGGCGGCGTGACAATCTTCGAGAAAGCCGCGGCGGTTCTCGCGAACTTGACCGGATTCGATGCCAACGGCTAATCGCAATCAATAACGGAACGGATTACCGTTATGCTGGTTCGGCGAGCCTCTCTCTCTTCGATGTCACCCTCAACCAGGGACGATGTGTCATGAACAGCAAGATCCTCGGCGCTCTGGCCGCCGTCGCCCTGTTGGCGGCGTGCTCAAGCAAGAATGAAGCCGCCTCGACCGGAGCGGGCGCGGCAACAGCCGGCCCGGTCCCAGGCAGCCAGGAGGACCTGGTGGCCAACGTGGGTGATCGCGTCTTCTTCGACTTCGATCGTTCGACGCTGAAGGACGATGCGCGCGCGACGCTCGACCGGCAGGCCGGTTGGCTTGGCAAGTTCCCGCAGGTCAACGTTCAGGTTGCCGGCAACACCGACGACCGAGGTACCGAGGAGTACAACCTGGCACTCGGTCAGCGCCGCGCCAATTCCAGCCGTGACTATCTGGTCGCCCGCGGCGTCGACGGATCGCGGATCAGCACGATCAGCTACGGCAAGGATCGGCCGACGGCACTTGGCGACAACGAACAGGCCTGGGCGCAGAATCGCAACACGATCACCTCGGTCCGCTGATCGGCGAATTCGGCAGCGAGCCGGCGGCCTGCCAAGGTCGCCGGTTTCGCATGTACAGCGGTTGCCACACGACCACCCGCGTCTGGCATCATACGCGGATGCCGGAGTCCCGCCGCGGGGACGCGGCGGGAGGAGTGACGGGATGACCCACCCATCGGCAAAGTGCCTGCTCGTGGCATTCGGGCTGTTCGCTGTGATGGCGGCGGCGGGCCGGCCGGTCCAGGCACAGGTGGAGAGCCGCGAGGGGATCGCGCTGCAGAACCAGATCCTGGAGCTGCGGCGCCAGGTGCAGATGCTGCAGGATCAGTCGGGCAGGGGAGGCGGCAGCCCGACCGGTCTCGGACGCGGCGGTTATCCATCGTCCACGGGCGGCGGCAACGACCTCGTCGCGCAGTTGTTGTCTCGGGTGGATGCGCTGGAGGAACAGGTGCGCCAGCTTCGTGGACGGATCGACGAGACGCAGAACACGGTGCAGCGACAGGGTGCCGAGCTGGGCAAGCGGATCGATGACATGGCGTTTCAGGTCCAGAACCCGCAGTCCGGTGGATCCCTCCGGCCGGGACCCGCGCCGATGCAGCCGCCGCCGCTGCTGCCTCCGACAACGTCGACGCCGAGCAACCTGGCGCTGTTGCCGCCACCGACCCCGCTCGGAGGACCGCCGCCAGGACCGCCTGCTCAACCCGGGGTCCCGGTCCGGCGTACGCCGGAACTGGCGATGCAGGAGGGCAACGCCGCATTGGCGCGACGCGACTACCCGGCCGCCGAACAGGCGGCGCGCGAGGTGCTGACCGGGAGTCGAACCTCGCCGCGGGTGTATGACGCGCAGTTCCTGCTCGCCGAGGCGCTGCTGGGCCAGCGCCAATATTCGCAGGCGGCGATTGCATACGATGACAGCTACAATAGGTCGCGGCGAGGCGTGCACGCTCCCGACGCACTCCTCGGCCTGGCCAACTCACTGATCGCCATCAACGAGAAGAAGGCGGCCTGCGATACGCTGACCAAGCTGCGCGCCGAGTACCCGGCGCCTCGCCCAGATCTCCGCGATGCGGCGATTGCGTCGGCCCAGCGGGCCGGGTGTCGGTGAGTGATCACCGGACCGGAATTTGCTGCTGCCATGGCGGCGCTCGGGCCGTTCGAGCCGGCACCACGCATTGCGGCCGCCGTGTCGGGTGGCGCCGACAGCATGGCCCTGGCGCTGTTGGCCGCCGCCTGGGCGCGCGAGCGCGGCGGTTCGCTGCTGGCGCTGGTGGTGGATCATCGGCTGCGCCCGGAGTCCGGCCCCGAGGCTGCTGCGACGGCGGCGCGACTTGGCGCGCGTGGGATCGCGACCAGGCTGCTGGCAATCGACGGGCTTGTCCGGGGTCCGGCACTTGCCGAGCGGGCACGGTCGGCAAGGTTCGCCGCGCTGGAGGCGGCGTGCGCGGAGGCGGGAATTCTGCATCTGCTGCTTGGGCACCACGCCGGTGACCAGGCAGAGACGCTGTTGATCCGCTCGCTCGGTGGTAGCGGTTCAGCCGGCATGGCCGGTATGGCCCCGCTGGTGGAGACCAGACGGCTGCGGTTGCTGCGTCCGCTGCTTGCAGTGCCGCCGGCACGACTGCGCGCGACGCTGGAGTCCGCCGGCGTGGCATGGATCGACGACCCCTCGAACGTCGATGCGACCGCTCTGCGGCCGCGCCTGCGCCTGATGCGTCGCGACCGCGATGGCGAAGGCTCGGCAACCGCCGCCCTGGTCGTCGCGGCCACCGCGTCCGGTCGGCGTCGCGCAGAGCGGGACCGGATTGACGCTGCCAGCCTGGCCGAGGACGCGGTATTTCGGCCGGAGGGATTCGCCATGCTGTCCGGACGACCGCTTGCACCGTCTGCATTCGCGGCATTGTTGCAGGCGCTCGCCGGGGCGCCGTTTCCGCCGGCTACAAGATCTCTTGTCGCACTCGCCGGGGCGCCGCAGCCAGCGACCTTGGCCGGGGTCCGGTTGCTGCCGGCTGGTCGGCTCGGTCCGGGATTGCTGGCCGTGCGCGAGCGGGCCGCGATGGCGCCACCGGTTTCGGCGCGGGCCGGTGCCGTCTGGGACGGGCGTTTTCGGCTCGGCGTGCCGGCGGTTGTTCCGCCGAACGCGACCCTCGGCGCGCTGGGCGACGATGCGGCGCAGCTGCGGCGGTTCTCGCCGCTTCCCTCCGTCGTGTTACGAACCCTGCCGGCGGTGAGGCTGGGTGCCGCGCTTCTCGTGGTGCCGCATCTGTTCTATCCTGATCGTAAGGGATGTGAAGGGTTTCCGCTGCACTTCAGTCCGCCGCGGCCGGCGGCTGCCGCGCCGTTTTCGTTTGGGGATGCATGACGGGTGGCGACACCCTATGTTGGATGGAACCTGATGCCGGCGGTTCAGCCTTGTTTGGCCCTCGTTGGCATGGTCTGCACCGCGTGGACATGAGCGAACAGCAATGAGCAATTTCGGTCGCAACCTGGCACTTTGGGTCATCATCGCCCTGCTGCTCGTAGTGCTGTTCAACCTGTTCCAGCCGGGGACGACCCACACCGCTGCCACCCAGGTGGCGTATTCCGACTTCATCAACGAGGTGAATGGCGGGCGGGTGCGCGACGTGGTGATCCAGGGTCGCACGGTGTCCGGCCAGCTCACCGATGGCCGTACGTTCCAGACCTATACGCCTGAGGATTCGTCGCTGGTCGGCCGCCTGACAGACAAAGGCGTGCGGGTGATCGCCAAGCCCGAGGACTCCGACGTCAATCCGCTGCTGCACTACCTGCTGTCCTGGTTCCCGATGCTGCTGCTGATCGGCGTCTGGGTGTTCTTCATGCGGCAGATGCAGGCCGGCGGCGGCCGCGCCATGGGGTTCGGGAAGTCGCGAGCGCGGATGCTGACCGAGAAGCAGGGGCGCGTGACATTCGACGACGTCGCCGGCATCGACGAGGCGAAGGGGGAGCTTCAGGAGATCGTCGAGTTCCTGAAGGACCCGCAGAAATTCCAGCGCCTCGGCGGCAAGATTCCCAAGGGCGTGCTGCTGGTCGGCCCGCCCGGCACCGGCAAGACGCTGCTGGCACGCGCAATCGCCGGCGAGGCGAACGTGCCGTTCTTCACCATCTCAGGGTCGGACTTCGTCGAGATGTTTGTCGGTGTCGGCGCCAGCCGCGTGCGCGACATGTTCGAACAGGGCAAGAAGAACGCGCCCTGCATCATCTTCATCGACGAAATCGATGCGGTGGGTCGCCATCGTGGCGCCGGTCTCGGCGGCGGCAACGACGAACGCGAGCAGACGTTGAACCAGATGCTGGTCGAGATGGACGGCTTCGAAAGTAACGAGGGTGTCATCCTGATCGCCGCCACCAACCGCCCGGACGTGCTGGACCCCGCGCTGCTGCGGCCGGGCCGGTTCGATCGGCAGGTCGTGGTTCCCAACCCGGATGTGAACGGACGCGAGAAGATTCTGCGTGTGCACATGCGCAAGGTGCCGCTAGCCTCCGACGTCGATCCGAAGGTGATCGCGCGCGGCACGCCGGGCTTTTCGGGTGCCGATCTGGCGAACCTGGTGAACGAGGCGGCGCTGCTCGCGGCGCGAATCGGCAAGCGCGTGGTGGCGATGGCCGAGTTCGAGGCCGCCAAGGACAAGGTGATGATGGGCACCGAACGGCGCTCGTTGGTGATGTCCGAGGCCGAGAAGCGGATGACCGCCTATCACGAGGGCGGCCATGCGTTGTGCGCCATGCACGAGCCGGAATGCGACCCGGTGCATAAGGCGACCATCATTCCGCGCGGTCGGGCACTGGGGCTGGTGATGAGCCTGCCCGAGGGCGATCGCTACTCGAAGAGCAAGTCCAAGCTGCTGGCCGAGTTGACCATGGCGATGGGCGGTCGGGCGGCGGAGGAAATCATCTTCGGCCCGGACAAGGTGTCCAATGGCGCCGCCGGCGACATCAAGATGGCGACTGACCAGGCACGGCGGATGATCACAGAGTGGGGCATGAGCGACAAGCTCGGCATGATCGCCTACGGCGACAACAGCCAGGAGGTTTTCCTGGGCCACTCGGTGACGCAGAACAAGAACGTGTCGGAGGCGACGGCGCGCGAGATCGACGGCGAGATCAAGGACATCATCGACCGCGCCTATGCCAAGGCGAAGCGTATCCTGACCGAGAATGTCGAGGAACTGCACCGCTTGGCGCGCGGCCTGCTGGAGCACGAGACGCTGTCCGGTGACGAGATCCGCACGGTGCTGCGCGGCGAGCCGGTGATCCGCAAGGTGGTCGACGAACCGGCGCCGGAGAGCCGGCGTGCCTCGGTTCCTACCGCCGGGCGGCCGGCCACTCCGACGCCGCCGGCCGGAGGTTTGGGCCCCGCGCCACAGCCGGGTTGATGAGTGCTCAGACTCCCCCTCCCGCAAGGCGAGGGGGAGATTCGTTTGATGCTTGGGCAGGTCTTAGCCTCGACCGCCCGCGTATTATGGGTGTGCTCAACGTAACGCCCGACAGTTTCAGCGACGGCGGCGATTTCCTCGATCCTGCAGCAGCCATCGAAGCTGGCTTCGCCATGGCCGCGGCTGGGGCGGACATCATCGATGTAGGCGGCGAGAGCACACGGCCGGAGTCAGACCCCACCCCACCGGCCGAAGAACAGAGGCGTATCCTGCCGGTGATACGTGCTCTGGCAGTGGCGGGCCTGCGCGTCTCCGTGGATACCCGC
Organism: uncultured Alphaproteobacteria bacterium; assembly: GCA_963819855.1. Lineage (GTDB taxonomy): Bacteria > Pseudomonadota > Alphaproteobacteria > Acetobacterales > Acetobacteraceae > JAMXLO01. The sequence continues at coordinate 103,273 of CAWFYC010000027.1, read as the reverse complement.
CACGCCTCCACCATGGCGGCAGCGCTCGACGCAGGGGCCGCCATTGTCAACGACGTCTATGCTCTTGCCTACGACCCGCAGGCGGCAGCGCTGGTGGCTTCTCGGGGCTGTCCGGTCGTTCTGATGCACATGCGTGGTACGCCGGCCGACATGTATGCCCTGGCCCGCTACGAAGACGTTGCGGCCGACGTGATGCGGGAGCTCGGCCAAAGAATTGCAGCCGCCGAACGCGCCGGGATAACCTCGGGCAGGATTGTGATCGATCCCGGCATCGGCTTCGCCAAGACCGCCGAACAATCCGTGGAGTTGCTGCGCCGGCTGCCCGAGCTTGGCGCGCTCGGTCGCCCCATCCTGGTGGGCGTGTCCAGAAAATCGTTCCTCGGGGCGGTTTCCGGGGTGCGGGAACCGCGCAACCGCCTGCCAGGCTCCCTGGCCGCAGGCCTGTTCGCTTTGACGCGGGGTGCCAGCATCCTGCGGGTGCACGACGTTCCTGAAACCATTCAGGCGATCAGGATCTGGCAGGCTCTGGTATCCAGAAAAGCTTCCATTGCCTAGCCAAAACAGGCTACAGCACACCGCAACAGGCAAGACGGGCAGCCGATGACACGCACGAGACACCTGTTCGGAACCGATGGCATCCGCGGCACCGCAAATACCGATCCGATGACCGCCGAGACGGCACTACGCCTGGGTCAGGCGGCCGGGTTCTTGTTCACCCGCGGCAATCACCGCCACCGCGTGGTGATCGGTAAGGACACACGATTGTCCGGCTACATGGTGGAGCCGGCACTCACCGCGGGCTTCATCGGCGCCGGCATGGACGTGACGCTGGTCGGGCCACTCCCGACGCCGGCGATCGCTATGCTGACCCGCAGCCTGCGCGCCGATCTCGGCGTGATGATTTCGGCATCGCACAATCCGTTCGAGGACAACGGCATCAAGCTGTTCGGCCCAGACGGGTTCAAGCTCGACGATGCGACCGAGGTCGAGATCGAGGCATTGATGGCAAGCGACATGCGCCACCGCCTGGCTGCTCCGGCGTCGCTCGGCCGCGCAGCGCGCCTGGAAGACGCCGCCGGCCGCTATATCGAGGCAGCCAAGGCCAGCTTCCCGCGCGGCCTGCGGCTGGACGACCTGAAGATCGTGGTCGATTGCGCGCACGGCGCGGCGTACCGCGTGGCACCGACCGTGCTATGGGAACTCGGCGCTACGGTTGTCCCGGTCGGCGTGTCGCCTGACGGCTTCAATATCAACCGCGGCTGCGGATCGACCGTGCCGGAGCATCTCTGCGCCAAGGTGATCGAACATGGCGCGCATCTTGGCATCGCGCTGGACGGTGACGCCGACCGGCTGTTGATGGCTGACGAAAACGGCGACCTGATCGACGGCGACCAGATCCTCGCCCTGATCGCGCGGTCCTGGGCCGGCGGCGGCCGTCTGCGCGGCGGCGGCATCGTCGCCACGGTGATGTCCAATCTCGGACTCGAACGCTTCCTCACCGACCAGGGGCTTGCCATGCACCGCACCCAGGTTGGCGACCGTTATGTCGCTGCCCGGATGCGGGAAGTCGGAATGAACCTGGGCGGCGAGCAGTCCGGCCACGTGATCCTGTCCGACTTCGCCACCACTGGCGACGGACTGCTGGCCGCGCTTCAGGTGCTTGCCGTGATCGTCGACCAAGGACGTTCCGCGCGCGAGGTCTGCCGCGTGTTCACGCCGATGCCGCAATTGCTGAAGAACGTGCCGTTCGCCGGCGTCTCGCCATTGCGCGACCGACGTATCCAGCACGCCATCGCAGCGGCGGAAGCGGAGCTGAACGGCTCCGGCCGCCTGCTGATCCGCGAAAGCGGCACCGAGCCGCTGATCCGCGTGATGGCGGAAGGCGAGGACGAGGCGCTGATCGGCCGCATGGTCGATGAGCTGTGTGAGACGATCGCAGCGGCTTGCTAGGCTGCGTCCTTCAGCAGATCGCTCACCACCCGCTCCAGGTGCCGCAGCGTGTTGCACACCGTGACCACGTTGCAATAGGGCTTGTAGCGGAACATATCGGAATCGCCGGTGCCCCAGGCGGAGCGGAATTCCGGATTGAGCCAGATGATTCGCTTCGCCCGCTGCGACAGGCGCTGCATGATCTCGGTGCGCGGATCGGTACGGTTGCCGCGCGCATCGCCCAGGATGATGATGGTGGTCTTGTTGGATACGTTGCGCATCCAGCCATCCTCGAAATCGGCGAGCGAGTTGCCGTAGTTCGATGAGCCGAAGCCGATCGCCTGCATGATCTTCGCGATCGCGGCCTCGATCGGCTCCTTCTCCAGGATATCGCTGACCTCGATCAGGCTGCCAGCGAAGGCGAACGAACGGATGTCCTTCAACGCCTCGTTCAGCGCGTAGAGGAACATCAGCAGGAACTGCGCCATCGCCGCGACCGAGCCGGACACGTCGCACAGCACCATCACTCGCGGCTTCTCGATGCGTTTCTGCTTCCAGACGGTAACGAACGGAATTCCGCCCCAGCCCATGTTGCGCCGCAGTGTCCGCCGCGCATCGAGCTGGCCGCGCAGGCGGCGGCGGCGCGTCTTGGCGTAGCGCGCAGCCAGGCGCTTCGCCATCGCGCGCACCAGCACGCGCATCCGTTCCAGGTCGCGGCGCTCGAGGTTCGACAGGCGCGCGGACTTCAGCAGCTCCTCGCGAAACTTTTCGGTCTCGCCGCGGGCGAACAGCAGCAGGTTGCGTTCGACCAGGTCGCGCGCCTGGTCGCGCAGCGCCTCGATGCGGTTCTCCAGCCGGTCGGCGGTGGCCTGCTGGTCGTCTTTGCGCAGCGCCTCCATGTCGCGCTCGACCTGTCGCAGGCCCATGCGGTCGAGGATGCGGCGGGCGTAGAGGTTCTTCTGGGTGAAGAAGCGGATGTTCTGGATGCCGGACTCGCGCGCCGCCTCTTCCATCGCCGTGGCGAGTGCCGCGCGGTCGTCGTCCAGCAGCATCTGCGACAGTGTGCGGCCGCCGCCGCCGCCCATGCCCTCACCACCGAAGCCGCCCTGTGTGATCGGGGTCTGGAGGTCGGTGGCGGCCTCGTCTTCCTGTGCGAGGCTGTCGCGCCGGAAGTAGAGGTCGAAGCATTCGTCGAACAGGTTCTTCTCGTCCGGAGTCTTCGCGAGCACGAGGGAGAGCGAATCCTTCAGTATCGTGCGGTCCGAGAACCCCACCACCTGGACGGTGCGGGCTGCATCGATGCCTTCCGCGGCGGAGACGCGGATGCCGGCGCTGCGGGCCGCCTGGAGGAACTGGCGCAGGGGTTCGGAGGTGAGGCCGGGCCCCCTCCCCCCAACCCCCTCCCGCAAGGGGAGGGGGAGTGCCGTGCCCGAACTCCCCCTCCCCTTGCGGGAGGGGGTTGGGGGGAGGGGGCCCGGCCTCAGGATCATACCGGCAGTCCCGCCTCCTGCCGCGCCTTCTGCGTCAGCGTGGCGATCTGCTTGTTCGCCACCTCGATGTCCGCCTCGAACTTCAGCAGCACATTGAGCGTGTCGCGCACCAGCTCGGTGTCCAGCGCTGCCGCGTGCAGCAGCACCAGCACACGCGCCCAGTCGATCGTTTCACTGACCGACGGCACTTTCTTCAGATCCAGTGTGCGCAACTGCTGCACGAACGCCACCAGTTCGCGCCGCAGGTTTTTCTCAATTCCCGGCACGCGCGATTCGATGATCCTCCCCTCCAGCTTCGCATCTGGGAACCCGATATGCAGATGCAGGCACCGGCGCTTCAGCGCGTCGCCCAGGTCGCGCGTGCTGTTCGAGGTCAGCAGCACGATCGGCGTCTCCACCGCATGCACGCTGCCGATCTCCGGAATCGTCACCTGATAATCCGACAGGATCTCCAGCAGGAACGCCTCGAACTCCTGGTCCGACTTGTCGATCTCGTCGATCAGCAGCACCGCGCCGCCGGGCTGCTGCAACGCACGCAATAACGGGCGCGGCTCCAGGAACTGGTGCGAGAAGAAGATGTCGCCGAACGCATGCAGCTTGTCGAGCGCCGCCGGCAGCGTGTCGGTGGCCCCGATCACGTCGCCGATCTTGTCTTTCAGGATCTGGGTATAGAGAAGCTGCTTGCCGTACTTCCACTCATACAGCGCCTTCGCCTCGTCCAGCCCCTCGTAGCACTGCATGCGGATCAGCGTGAGGTCGAGGAACGCCGCCACCGACTTGGCGAGCTCGGTCTTGCCGACGCCCGCCGGGCCTTCCACCAGGATCGGCTTCTGCAAATGCTGGGCGAGATAGACGGCGGTCGAAATCTGTCGGCTCGGGATATAGCCGACCGAGGCAAGCCCGTGTTCCACCGCCTCGATCGAGGCCAATTTATGCGCGACCGCCCCGGCCGGCGCCACTCCTGCGTCTGGCATACACGTTCCAATCACTGGTGCTACCGATGGGTAGCACTACCCTGCGGCCGTTGCCAAACGGGGACGACGAGGCGGAAGATCGCTACGCTTATGCAGCCAAGCCGAGCCGGGAGGTGCCCCTAGATGACCATCACGACCACGTTTCGCTGGAATGGCAAGCTCGGCTCGGACTGGCGTGCCGATGTCCCCAACCCGCCCGGGCCCAACCTGATCAACTGGGACGTAGTCAGCGGCCCCAACCCGCCCCCGGGGCCCCCCAGCGGGGCGGGAGATCTCGCGGTCATCGACAACGGTGGCGCGATCAGCGTTACAAATGGCGCCGGCGCCGAAGAACTTCAGATCGCCAATGCTTCCACCGTCACCTTCAGCTCAGGGCACTTCGGAGCTGGCGCCGATGGCGAACAGGGTGGGATGCTGGTCGACGAGGATGCCGAACTCATCATTGCCGGTAGCGGCACCATGGCGAACCAGGGCTCACTGGATATCATCGGGCTGACCGGCAACGGTTCGCTGGATGTCGAGTCAGGCGCTGGCTTCGACGACCTCGGCATGATCGTGGGCGCCGACGCGGACGCGCACGGCGAGGTTACGGTCGACGCGGCTTTTGGCTTCCTAGTGGCGCAGTCCGGGACAGGCGCCACCGACGGCGTGCTGGTCGTCGGCGAGGATGGCGATGGTACGGTCGACGTGTCCGACACCAGCACCTTCTTCAGTGCCAGCGCCATCCTGGGCGAGAACGACGGCTCGACCGGTGAGGTGGACCTCAACAATGCGATCTGGGCCGGCAGCAGCCTGACGATTGGGCCAGCCGGCAACGGCGTTGCCAACGTCGGTTCGGGTTCCGAAGCCGTCTTCACCAACGTCCTTGTCGGACCGAATGGTCTGCTGAAGGTAACCGGAGCTGCCGCCACTCCCGGCATTGTTCTAGCGCCCATTCTTACGCTCGCCTTCGGCACGATCGATGTGAAGGGTGGTGGCGAGGTGCAGGTTGGTGCCGCCGCCGGCTCCATCGGAGCGGTCAGCGTCGCTGGTACCAGTCTGACCGCGCTCGGCGCAATCGAGGGCAACGTGGTCGTGGGCGACAGTGGCGTTGTTCAGGCCACCGGGTCAGCGCCTGGCGGGCTGCTGATCGACGGCAACGTCCACGGCACCGGCACGATCGAGCCGCTGATGACGCTAGAGGTGAACGGCGGAATCGACTCCGGTGTCGACATTGTCTTTAGCCCGTCCGTCGGCGCGCAGGTCGGCGATCTGCAGCTGGATGTGCCGGCTGCCAACCTGGGTACGATCGTCGGGTTTGGCGGCGGCAACACGATCGACATCGAGGGCTCGCTGTATACCGACGCGGTGTTCACCCAGGGCACGTCGGGGGCGGCCGGAACGCTGACTTTGTCGGGCGTCGGATTTGATCCGCTGTCGATGGCGGTCGAAGGCAGCTACTCGTCCGATAGTTTTGTCGCCACACCAGGCACGACCGATACCATCGTCACGCTGTGTTTTGTCGCGGGAACCCGCATCGCTGCCCCACATGGCGAAGTTCCGGTCGAGCAGCTTGCCGTCGGTGACAAGGTGCTGACCGTCAGTGGCGGGGAGCGATCGATCGTGTGGATCGGAACTGGCCGGGTGCTGGCCACGCGCGGCCAGCGGAACGCGGCGACTCCCGTCATTGTGCGCAAGGGCGCGCTTGCCGACAACGTGCCGCACCGCGACCTGCGCGTCACCAAAGGACATTCGCTGTTCATCGATGGTGTGCTGATCCCGGTCGAGGAGCTGATCAACCATCGCTCGATCCTTTGGGATGACCGGGCGCAGGAAGTATCGATCTACCATGTCGAGCTGGAAACGCATGACGTGCTGATCGCGGATGGCGCTCCGGCCGAAAGCTACCGTGATGATGGCAATCGCTGGCTGTTCCGCAACGCCAACGCCGGATGGCATCTGCCGCCACAGGCGCCATACGCGCCGGTGCTCAGCGACGGCGCCGTGGTCGATGCGGTCTGGCAGCGTCTGCTGGAGCGCGCGGGTCCGCGGCCGGGTGTTCCACTGACCGATGATCCAGACCTTCATCTGCTGGTAGACGGCGAGCGTGTGGATGCGGTCTCGCCTGATGGGCTCCTGCGCGTGTTTCGTCTCGCAGATAAGCCTAGGTCGATGCGTATTCTCTCGCGCAGCGCCATGCCGCAAGAGTTGGGCCTGGCCCGTGATCCACGGTTGCTGGGCGTCGCGTTGCGACAGATCCAGGTGACGCAGGCGGCGCGGATGCGCGTGGCAGATCCTGACGACACACAGCTGACTGACGGCTACCACGAATTTGAGTCGGACAACGGCTTCCGCTGGACCGATGGCGATGCGGCTATTCCGCCTGAGCTATTTGCCGGCCTCAGTGGTCCGCTCGAGGTTGTGTTGCAACTTGGGCCGACAATGCGTTACGTGAATAACGGTGTGTCACGGCAAGCTGCGTGATGGGCAGTGCGGACTTCGCTTGCCGCGCGGCTCACTTTGCCGGTTATCATCATGCTTTGACGACGACCAGTTGTAGGCCTTTTCCACGGCGCCACCCACACGTTCCAAACATTGATGCTGACCAGCGTCATCGCTCGGCGACGAGCGCCGCCGTCATCGCGGAGAGTGACCGTCGCTGGCCCCCGTCGGCATCGAAATTCTTCGGATCAAGCCAGTCGGCAAGAGCAGCACTGATAGCGGGCCATTCGCTGCCGAGGATGGAGTACCATGCCGTGTCGCGGTTTCTTCCCTTGACGATCATGTGGTTGTACCAGATGCCCTCAAATCGGAACCCCAGACGTTTTGCGGCATTTCGGCTCTTGGTATTCAGTGCGTTGCAGCGCCATTGCACTCGCCGGTAGCCGAGATCATCCATCGCGTAACCGAGCATGAGGCGTAGCGACTCCGTGGCGCCTCTTGTGCGTGCGAACTCGGGGGCGAACCAGATACCTCCGATCTCGATAACTCCGGCGAGTGGCTGAATGTCCAAATAGGTGGCCATACCGACTGCGCGGCCCGTAGCCGCGTCGCAAATTGCGTAGAAGATGCGATCAAGCTGCGCGGCGAAAACTCGCAGTTGATCGCGGAGTGCCGTCTCGGTTGGAAACGGCCCCCATGGGAGAAATTGCCAGCTCTGGCGCGCCGCCTCCGTGCCATGTCCGGCCCGATAGAGCGCGACAGTGTGCCGTGCCGGATCAAGCGGTTCCAGCCTGACGTTGGTCCCCGTCAGAACTGTGCGGGCCGGAGCCAGGGCGGGCGGGCTTTCAACCGGCTCGTCGTTTATGTCGCGCAAGAAGAGAGCTTCATGCATGGTGGTCATGTCATCCGGTCGCTGCGTCGTGTGCGATGGACAAGTATATCAACCCGGTACTTTCGGCCAGCGAACGGCGGCAGTTATGGCGGGCGCTCACGGCGCTGCAACCCGGCGACGTACTCCTGGTGACGCGGCATCCGCGCCGCACTCGTATCCAGGTCCCAACAATCGAACTGGCGGCCGAGGCGGTGTTAGGTCCAGCGATGCGCCTTTATACGCGCAGTTCCGGATCGAACCGCGTGCCGGTATAGGCGACGGCCAGCGGAAGCTGAAGTGAGATACTGTGCAATCCCAACGTCCCATCTTCCGACATGGCTGGGTTGGTCCCTTGGCTCAGCGCCGGCTGCGCGTCAGGCGCGTGCCGCGATAAATCGACCGAAGCTCTACGCTGAAGCTGATGCTGGCCAGTTCTAGAGCACCATCCTCGATGACCACAGGCCGTTCCGGCCATTGGCCCTCGGCATCGCGCCGCAGCAGTTCCGCCCGAATGCGGACGCTGTGCAGGATTAGTATCTCCCAGACAGTCGGAATGGTCGTGTAAGCCCAGACGTTGGTCCACGTCTCGGTCTTATTGGTGGGCGAGAGTATTTCGACCATCAGCACCGGTCCGCTGACGTCGTACTCCTCCTGCTCGTAGTCCGAGCAGGTGACGGCCAAGTCGGGAATACGAAAGTTGGCGTCCGCACGGATGCGCGGAATGGTGCCGGCGTTCGGCACGACAGTGCAGTTCATCTCCTGCTCGACCAGATGATTTCCGATCAGACGGCCCAATTCTCCCTGAAGCGTATTGTGCGTCCGGCTGGCCGGCGCCATCGCCTGTGGCGCGCCGTCCACCAGTTGCCAGAGGCTTCCGCTCGGCGCGTCCCAGGCCAGGAACTCCGCCGTATCCATCACCGCTGGAACTCTTCTTGGCGGTTCCGACATGTCACCACCATAACGCACCGCCCGCTCATCCACATCCCCATGTGGCCCCTCGCCGCGCCCCCGCCTAGACTGGCCGCGACCAAGCCGCCAGAGGAACCTCCACCGCATGGATTTCCACATCAGCCCGGAACAGCGCCAGATGCTCGCCTCGGTGCGCGAGCTGGCGCAGGCGGAATTCAAGCCCAGGGCCGGCCGCTGGATGGACGGCAGCTTTCCCTGGGAAAACATGAAGCAGCTCGCCTCACTCGGTGTCCTGGGTATGTCTGTGCCGGAGGAATACGGCGGCCTCGGCCTGCCGATCCTGGACACCGCGCTGATCCTCGAGGAACTGGCAAAAGTCTGCTACGTCACCGCGATGGCGGTGCTGGGCGAGGCCGGCGTGCAGACCCGTGTGATCGCCCGCTACGCCCCCGCCGCGATCCGTGAACGCATCCTGCCACGCGTGGTGAGCGGCGACTGCATGCTGGCGATCTGCATGACCGAGCCACATGCCGGCACCGACGTCGCGAACTATCGCACCAACGCGCGCATCGTCGGTGACCGCGTGATCCTAAAGGGCACCAAGACGCTGATCAGCCGCGCGCCCGAGGCCGGCATGTTCATCGTGTTCAGCCGTATCGACGGCAGGCCAGGCCGCGAGGGCATCGGCTGCATTCTGCTGGAAGCGGGCACGCCGGGCTTCGAGGTCACCGGCACCTATCACACCATGGGCGGGGAGAACCTGTTCGAAATCCAGTTCAACGACTGCGAGCTGCCGCTTGAGAACCTCGTCATCAAGGACGATGGATTCCGCAAACTGCTCACCGCGTTCAACACCCAGCGCTGCCTCAACCCGGCGATCTCGCTGGGCCTGGCGGAAGGTGCATTCGACGAGGCAGTGAACTACGTGCGCGAACGCACGGTGTTCGGCAAGCCGATCGCCGATCACCAGGGCATCCGCTGGAAGCTCGCCGACATGTTCAAGGACATCGAGGCGGGGCGCGGCATCCTGTATCGCGCCTGCCTCACCGCCGATCCGTTCCCCGATCCGTTCATGGCCGCGGCCGCCAAGGTGTTCTGCAACGAGATGTCGCTGCGCGTCACGTCGGAGGCGGTGCAGCTGCACGGCGGCTTCGGTTTCACCGACGAGGCGCTGGTGTCGCGGCTGTATCGCGGCGCGCGCTACGGCACCATCGGCGGCGGCACGTCGGAGACGTTGCGCGACCTGATGGGCCGCAAGATCATTTCCGATGTCGATGTTAGCCGGGGCATTCTCGGCCTCGGGACCTACTGACGTGCTGCTGATCGAGGCCGACGGCAAGGCACTGCTGGCGGAGCAGAGCATCGCGATCCCCGCCGGTATTCTGGTTACAGATGCAACGATTGGCGACCTGCCCGGCGACGGTCCCTGGATGGTGAAGGCGCAGGTGCCCGTTGGCGGGCGCGGCAAGGCCGGTGGTGTCGCGCGCTGCACATCGGCACACGAAATCGCCGCGGCGGTGCAGCGGATGCTGGGCAGCCGGCTGAAGGGACATCAGGTGGATGCCTGCCTGATCGAACAGGCCGCGACCGGTCAGGAACGCTATCTCGCCGTCATGGTCGATGCCGCGAGCTACGGGCTGCGGGTGATCTACTCGAACCAGGGTGGCGTCGACATCGAGCAGTCTGGTTTGGCGCAGGGCCGTCTCTGTCCGCCGCATGTCGGCGCTGTGGCCGAGGCGCTGGCCGAACTGGGTGCCGAGGCGGATGTCGTGGCACTAGGCCGCAAGCTGGCTAACCTGTTGCTGGAACGCGAACTGGCGTTGGCGGAGATCAACCCGTTATTTGTTTCCAATGCCGGCTGCATCGCTGGGGATGCTAAACTGGTGGTGGACCTGGGCGCGGTCGAACGCCAGCCGCGCATCGCGGCACTGATCGAGGCGCGGCCGCGGACTTACGCCGATGCCAATCGCAAGCTGACCGAAGGCTTCGACTACGTCGAGTTGGATCCGGAAGGCGAAATTGGTCTGGTCACCACCGGCGCTGGTCTGTCGATGATGCTGATCGACGAACTCACCGCGCGCGGCATGAAGCCGCTCAACTTCTGCGACATCCGCACCGGGCAGATGCGCGGCAACCCGGCCCGGGTGATGCGCGTGCTGGAGTGGATCACCTCGCGTCCGTCGCTACGCGCGGTGCTGGTGAGCGTGTTCGCCGGCATCACCGATCTGGCCGAATTCGGCGCGCTGCTGGCCACCGGGATCGAGCAGACGCCCACTCTTCGCGTGCCGGTGGTGGCGCGCCTGGTTGGCCGCGGCGCGGCCGAGGCACGACGCATCCTTGCGGAGCGCCAGCCGGTTGTGTTTGTCACCGAGGACCTGGAAGAGGCGCTGCGGCGCATCGAGGCATGCACATGATCGGTACGCTGTCGCGCGGCACGCCGGTCATCGTGCAAGGCATCACCGGCCGCATGGGGCGGACGCATGCGGCGCTGATGCGCGGCTATGGCACCAACATCGTCGGCGGCACCTCGACGCGCACTGACACCAAGGAGGTCGCCGGCATCCCGGTGTTCGCCAGCTGCCGCGACGCTGTGCTGGCAACCGGCGCGATCGCCTCGGTTGCCATGGCGCCGCCACTGGAGACGCTTGCGGCGGTCGAGGAGGCGCTTGCCGCCGGCATCCGCGTCATCGTCACAGTGGCCGAAGGCATCCCGCTGCACGACGCGCTGAGAATCGGTCGTGCCGTCCGCCGTGCCGACGCCACCTGGATCGGCGGTTCGACGCCAGGCATGGCGATTCCCGGCGAGATCAAGCTGGGCTTCCTGCCCGATGTCTGCCTGCGCCCCGGCCCATTCGCGATCATGTCGAAGAGCGGCACGCTGTCCTACGAATGCGGCTATCGCCTGGCGCACGCCGGCCTCGGCCAGAGCATCTGGGTCGGCGTTGGCGGCGACCAGGTGAAGGGCGTGCGCTTCGCCGATCTGCTGCCGGTGTTCTTCGCCGATCCGCGCACCCACGCCATCATCCTGGTCGGCGAGGTCGGCGGCAGCGAGGAAGAGGAATGCGCGGACGCGCTGGCGCGTCTCGGCGTGCGCAAGCCGGTCTACGCGCTGATCGCCGGGCGTGAGGCAAAGGAAGGCGTGTCGATGGGTCATGCCGGCGCGCTCGTGCTGGGCGAGGCAGGCACGCTTGCCTCCAAGACGCGACGCCTTACCGCAGCCGGCGCGCGCGTGTTCGGTTCGATCGAGGCGATCGTCGAGGCCTGCGTGCAGGACTTCGCGTCGATGCGAACGTAGGGATCAGATCCCCCGCACGAACTTCGCCTTCTCCGCTGCGGCCGCCAGCAGAAACGACAGGTCGGTGCCGGTGGACACATAGCGCGCGCCCTGCCGCACATACTCCGCCATCAGGTCCGGCCGCGACGCCAGCCCGCCGACCCCGACATGCTTGCCATGCTTCCGGCACGCCGCGATGGTGCGCAGATATGCTTCGCGTACGTTGGCGTGGTCGAACTGCCCGGTGATGCCCATCTCGTTGCACAGATCGTTGGTGCCGATCAGCATCATGTCCACGCCGTCCACCGCGGCGATTTCTTCGACGTGCTCCAGTGCGGCGACCGTCTCCATCATCACCACCACCATGGTGGCATCGTTCATCGCCTGGTTGACCACCGCAGACGGGAAGCTGCGGTAGTGGTAGTGCGGCAGTGCACCGCCGGCGCCGCGCTCGCCCTGCGGCGTGAACTTGGCATACCGCACGATCTCACACGCCTCTTCCGCCGAACGCACGTGCGGCGCGATCACTCCCATCGCGCCGCCATCGAGCAGCCGGCAGATGAACTCCGGCGTGTTGGCCGGCACACGCACCAGCGGCGTGATGCCGTGCGCCATTGCCGCGATGCAGATCTGGCAAACCGCGTCGATCGACAGCGTGTTGTGCTCGACATCGACATAGATCGTGTCGAACCCGGCGGTCGCGGCGATGCGGGCGATCTCGATCGAGCGGCACAGCCGGACCGTCATCGACGCCACCACCTCGTCGCGCGCCAGCTTCTCCTTCACGCGGTTGCGCAGGATATCGCGCAGTTCGTCTGCCATGGCGTTCCTCCCAGGATTGCCCGCCATTGTTGCCCGCTGCACGCCTGGGCCTCAAGATGACTCACCAATCGTCATCCCCGCGCAAGCGGGGACCCAGGGGCGACAGCGCGGAAGCAACCCGCCTGGGTCCCGGCGTACGCGGGGATGACGAAGCATGTGCGGGCGCGCCAGGAGCATTGAATGACCCACAAGATTGCCTTCCTCGACGTCATGGAACCCAAGGTGCAGGACGAAATTCGCTCGGTGCTGCCGCCGGGCTTCTCGATCCAGTTCGCCGAGACCGCGGACCGGCGCGAGCATCTGGCGATGATCGCCGATGCCGAGTTCATCCTGACCGCGGTGGCAGTCGATGCCGAAATGTTCCGCGCTGCGCCGAAGCTGAAGCTGCTGCACAAATGGGGTATCGGCGTCGACAAGTTCGACCTGGACGCGGCGCGTGCGGCGCGTGTTCCGGTGGCCATCACCGCCGGCGCCAATGCCGGCGCGGTGTCCGAGCATACCGTGATGCTGATGCTTGCCACCTATCGCCGCCTGGCGCTCGCCGACGGCAAGCTGCGCCAGGGCATCTGGCTGCGGCCGCAGCTTCGCGCGCAGGTCTACATGCTTTCTGGCAAGACGGTTGGCCTGCTGGGGTTCGGCAATGTGGGGCGCATGGTCGCCCACCGGCTCGCCGGCTTCGACGTGCAGATTCTCTACAGCGACATCCGCAAGGCCGACATGGCGACCGAGCGATCGTTGCGTGCGACGCAGGTGCCGTTCGAGGAGTTGCTCGAACGTAGCGACGTGCTGTCCCTCCACGTGCCGCTGACGCGGGTGACGCGCGGCATGGTCGGTGCGGCGGCATTCGCGCGGATGAAGACCGGCGCAATCCTCATCAACGCGGCGCGCGGCGAAGTTGTTGATGAGGCTGCGCTGCATGATGCGCTGGTGAGCGGCAAGCTGCACGGTGCCGGGCTCGACGTGTTCGCGATTGAGCCGGCGGACCCTGCCAATCCGCTGTTCCGGCTCAACCAGGTGGTGGTGACGCCGCACGTCGCGGGCAGCGCCATCGACCTGGTGGCCGACATCGCGCGCCACGCCTTCACCAACATGCAATCGGTGCTGGATGGACAGCCGCTGTCGCCCAATGACGTGATTGTAGCTGCCGGGGAGAACAAGTGATGGCGACGTTGCAGAGCAGATCGGTCCGTCGGCGCGAGGATGTACGGCTGCTGACCGGCAAGGGCAACTACAGCGCCGATCCGCATCCGGCTGGAATGCTGCATGCCGTGCTGGTGCGCTCGCATCATGCGCACGCAACGATCGGTGGGATCGACGCGAGTGCGGCGCGCGCGATGCCTGGCGTGGTGGCGGTATTCACCGCCGCGGATCTGACCGACGTGACACCGATCCCCGGCGGCATCGGTTTTCCCCGCCCCGACGGCGGTCCCGCACCGAAGACCGATCGACCGCTGCTCGCGTCGGACCGTGTGCGCTTCGTCGGCGAACCGGTGGCGGTGGTTCTGTCTGAAACCATCGAGGCCGGCAAGGATGCGGCTGAGGCGGTGATGGTGGATTACCACGAACTGCCGCTGGTCACCGATGCGGTCGCGGCACTGGAACCGGCATCTCCGAAAGTATGGGACGATGTGCCGGACAACATCGGCTTCCTGTGGAAGCGCGGCGATGCCGAGGCGACCGATGCGGCGCTGCGGTCGGCGGCGCATGTGGCGCGGCTGCAGTTCACCGTCTCGCGCGTCACCGCGAACACGATGGAACCGCGCGCTGCATGGGCGGATATCGGCGCGGACGGCCGGATCGTGATGCATGCCGCGCATCAGTCGCCGTACAACCTGCGCAACGGCATGGCGAGCGGCAACTTCAACATCAAGCCGACCGATATCCGTGTGCTCACCATCGACGTGGGCGGTTCGTTCGGCATGAAGTCCGGCGTGCAGGCTGAATATGCGCTGGTCGCCTGGGCGGCGCGCAAGATGCATCGGCCGGTACGCTGGATCTCCGATCGCACGGAGGGTTTTCTCAGCGACGAGCAGGCGCGCGAGATGCGCATCACCGTGGAACTGGGCCTCGATCCCGAGCACAAATTCACTGCCCTTCGGTTGCGCTGGGACGCGAACCTTGGTGCCTACGTCACCGGCCGCTCCGGCTGGCCGGTCGGCAATATCGGCGGCACGGCGGGCGTCTATCACATCCCGACGATGTACGCGGAGGCGTTCGGCATTCTAACCAATACCGTGCCGACCGCTGCGTATCGTGGCGCTGGGCGGCCGGAGGCTACCTACACGATCGAACGCATCATCGATATTGCCGCGCGCGAACTCGGTATCAGCCCGTATCAGTTGCGCCGCATCAACCTGATCCCGCCCGAGGCGATGCCGTACAAGACCGCGCTCACCTTCACCTACGACTGCGGCGAATTCGAAGGCAACATGCAGAAGGCCTCAGAGATGGCCGAGCTCGATGGATTCGAGGCGCGGCGCGCCGCGGCGAAATCGCGCGGCAGGCTGCGGGGCATCGGCTTGTGCAACTGCATCGAAGTCGCCGGCGGTCCGTTCCTGCGTCCGGCCAAGGATCAGGCGACTTTGCGCCTGGCGGAAGATGGCACACTGGTGCTGCGCTCCGGCTCGATGTCGGTGGGGCAGGGCCTTGAGACTGCATTCTGCCAGCTTGTCGCCGAGCGGTTCGGCGTGCCGCTCGACAACGTACGCTACGAGGCGGGTGACACCGATCTGCTGTCGGGCGGCAAAGGCAATGGCGGCTCGGGCGCGCTGTGCATCGGCGGGTCGGCGGTGAGCCTCGCGGTGGACAAGGTGATCGAGAAGGCGAAGCAGGTCGCCGCGGAACTGCTGGAGGCCGCGGTTGTGGACGTCACGTTCGATGCCGGCCGCTTCACCATCGCCGGCACCGACCGTTCGGTCAGCCTGGCCGAGGTCGCGCACGCCGCGTCCGTCGATGGCAACGACCTGGTTGAGAGCGGCGAGTTCTCGCCCACCATGGTGACGTTCCCCAACGGCACGCATATCTGCGAAGTAGAAATCGACCCCGACACCGGCGTGACCGAGGTGGTGCGCTACAGCGCGGTGGAAGAGCTTGGCTATGTGCTGAACCCGATGCTGGTGGCGGGACAGACGCATGGCGGCGTGGCGCAGGGTGTCGGCCAGGCGATGGCTGAGCAGATCGTGCATGATCCGCACTCCGGCCAAATGCTGACGGCCTCGTTCATGGATTACCAGATGCCGCGGGCAGACGATCTGCCTGACATAAGCATGACGACGCGCGAGGTGCCGACCAAGGCAAATCCGCTCGGTGCCAAGGGCGTGGGCGAGGCCGGAACGGTGGGCGCCATGGCGGCCGCGATGAACGCTGTGAACGATGCGCTGGCACCGCTGGGCATCCGCCACTTCGACATGCCGGCAACGCCGCATCGTGTCTGGGCCGCGATCGCTGCAGCGCGGACATGACCGAACCGTTGTTCCACATGATCGCCGGCGCCCCGACGCCGGTGGCGCCGTTCTCGCATGCGGTGGAGGCGGATGGCTGGGTGTTCCTGACCGGTCAGATGCCGACATTGCCCGAGGATGATTCGGCGCCGCTGCCCGCGGGGATCGAGGCGCAGACCCGGCGGGTGATGGACAACCTGATCATCGTGCTGCGCGGACTGGGGCTCGGCCTGCCGAACGTGGTCAGCGTGCGCGTGTTCCTGACGCGGTTCGATCAGGACTACGCGCCGATGAATGCACTGTACTGCAGCTACTTTCCGCCGGATCGTCTGCCGGCACGCACCTGCGTCGGTGTTACCGGGCTGGCACGTGGTGCGCTGGTGGAGATCGAC
Source organism: uncultured Alphaproteobacteria bacterium (assembly GCA_963819855.1). GTDB lineage: Bacteria > Pseudomonadota > Alphaproteobacteria > Acetobacterales > Acetobacteraceae > JAMXLO01. The sequence goes on along the minus strand of CAWFYC010000027.1, from coordinate 86,751 downwards.
CTGATCGCACGACGCTGAGCGATGGTGCCCTTAAAAGGTTTCACCCAAGGTGGGATCGCTACGGGGCGATGAGTTTCGCTCCGCTCTACCCATCCTACGGCAACGCGTGTGCGGCAACTCGTAGGATGGGTAGAGCGCAGCGAAACCCATCGAGCCAAGTGATCGCACAAGTTACCGGTCAGCCCAAAAATGCTCTACCCCCGGCCGCCGCCGAAGGCGTTGAAGGTGATCAGGGTATAGGTGTCCTTCACGCCCTGCAGCGTCTGGATCTTCTCGGTCACGAACAGACCGATGTCCTGCTCGGGTTCCAGATAGAACTTGCCCAGCAGGTCGTACTGCCCTGAAGTCGAATAAAGCTCCGACATCTGCTCGATCGTGTCGGCCGCCTCGCGGGCGACCTTGTAGGCCTGACCCATCTCGCATTTGATCTGGACGAAGATCGCGCGCATTAGGCACCTGCTGATGATCTGACTGCGTTGGCGGAATCCGCCGCGGCTTTGCAGATGGCGTCAAGGGCCGGTCGGCGGTTTCGTTCAAGGGACACCGTGATCCGACAAGACCCTGCCGTGACCGGATGCGCAGACTGACCCAGCCCGGGTCGATGGCTTGGCGCGGCGGCGCCTGGGGAATCCATCGTCACGGCGGCCACCGATACATGACGCCGATGGACGACGGTGCTGGTGGTCAGCAGCGGGTCGCTCGCGAGGGATGGCTGCGCAGCCCGCCGCCGGCGGTCGTCGCGACGCAGTCCACAAATGACAGCAGGTGAATCCGCAGAAACAGACAAGCGCCGGCGCGATCGGTCAATCGATCATGTCATGCGCTTGCCACACTCGAAGGTAGGTTAGGCTCACAGTGCTGCACGTGGTCCTGAGTTGATCGCGCGCTACGTGAAGGTGACAAACTTTCATTTCCGGGGAACCCTTCATGTCGGTCCAAGCACTCTATACGACGAATGCCACGGCGACCGGCGGACGCGACGGAAGTGCCGCCATTGAGGATGGCAGTCTCACCCTTACGATGACCACGCCCAAGGAGCTCGGCGGTTCAGGGGAACCTGGCAACAATCCTGAGCAGCTGTTCGCGGCGGCATACGCGGCATGCTTCCTGAGTGCGATGTCGTTCGTCGCCAGCCAAGGCGGCCCAAAGGTCCCGGACGATGCAAGGGTCACCGCAACGGTTGGGATCGGACCTCATGAGCAAGGCGGGTTCGCGTTGGATGTCAGGCTCGACATCGCGCTGCCGGGACTGACACGGGCGGACGCCGAGACACTGGTGCAGCGATCGCATCTCGTGTGCCCGTATTCGAATGCGACGCGGAACAATGTGGCAGTGCGGCTGGTGATCGTCTGAGCAGCGACGTCTCTGGTCCGATGGGTTTCGCTGCGCTCTACCAGTCCTACGGCAGCGCATGCGGCAGCTCGTAGGATGGGTAGAGCGCAGCGAAACCCATCACCTCGCCACCGCCGGGTTTCCATCCACTCCGAAGACGCGCCAGCGTTCGCCTGGGCCGTTCCAGAACGCATGAGCGGATGTTGTTTTTCGCAAAAACGGCGCCAGCGGCAGGTGACAGCGCCTTCGGGTGGCATATAGACGGCTGCGAACGTGGTTCACACCATCGGCTCGTGGGAGCTCAAGAGAACGTGAGCGGCGCGACTGAGAGGCACGCTTCGCCGACGCTGGCATTCGGTCCGTTCCGGCTGATTCCGGCGCGCGGCATCCTGGTTGAGGGCAACAAGCCGTGCCGGCTTGGCAGCCGGGCGATGGACATCCTGCTCGCCCTGGTGGAACGTGCCGGCGAGACCGTAAGCAAGCAGGACCTGCTCGCCCGCGCGTGGCCGGGAACGTTCGTCGACGACGCCAATTTGCGTGTCCACGTGGCTGCGCTCCGCAAGGTGCTGGGCGACGGCCAGTCCGGCGCACGTTACATCGTCAATGTGATGGGGCGCGGCTATTGCTTCGTGGCGCCGGTCCGCGAGATAGAGGGACCGCAGCCCAGCGCGCCGTCCCAGGAGCAGATCCGGCATAATCTTCCCGCCCCGCTGACGCGAGTGCTGGGACGCGGCGACGCGACCGAGGCGATCGCGCTGCAAGTGCCGATGCGTCGTTGCGTCACCATCACCGGGCCCGGAGGCATCGGCAAGACCACGGTTGCGGTCGCCGCGGCGGAGAAGCTGCTTGCGGTCTACGACGATGGGGTCTGGTTTATCGATCTGGCGACGATCTTCGACCGGCAGCTCATCCCATTCGCGATGGCGTCGGTGCTTGGGTTTTCCGTTACGTCCGCCAGTCCGGTTCCCAGCCTGACGGCGTTTCTGCGGGACAAGCGATTGCTGCTCGTGCTCGACAACTGCGAGCACATGGTCGATGCGGTTGCGCCGCTGGCGGAAGCCATCCTTCGACGCGCCCCGAACGTTCACATTCTCGCCACCAGCCGGGAGGCATTGCGCGCCGAAGGCGAGTGGGTCTACCGGCTCAAGCCGATCGCGACACCGCCCGCATCCGGCTCGCTGACCGCCGAGGAGGCGCTGCGATTTCCCGCGGTGCAACTGTTTGTCGAGCGGGCGTGGGCAAGCCTCGACGGGTTCCGTCTCACCGATGCCGATGCGCCGATCGTCGCTGATATTTGCCTTCGCCTCGACGGGCTGCCCTTGGCGATCGAGCTCGCCGCAGTCCGCATCGACATGTTCGGCCTGCGCGGATTGGCATCCGTGCTCAACGAACACCTTCTGCTGCTGGCGCAAGGTCACCGGACCGCTCAGCCGCGGCAGCAAAGCCTGCTTGGCGCACTCGATTGGAGCTACCGGCTGCTCTCCCCGGTGGAGCAGACCATTCTGCGGCGGCTTGCCGTGTTCAGGGGCGACTTCACGCTGGATGCCGCGATTGCGGTTGCCGCCGGCGAAGGGATCAGCGTCGAGCAGATCTATTCCGGCGTGTTGACCCTATCGACCAAATCACTGATCACCACGGACGTGACCGGCGAGGCGCCGCAGCACCATCATCGCCTGCTTCACCTCACGCGGGCCTTTGTCGATCATATGCTGCGCGAATTGGGAGAGACCGGACCTATCGTTCGCCGCCACGCCGAGTACCTCTGCCGCCTGCTCGAGCGGGCGGAAGCCGACTGGGAGGTAATGGACCGAAAGCTGTGGCTGGAGATCTATGGCCGTACCATCGACGATGTCCGTGCGGCGCTCGATTGGGCATTCTCGCCGGCGGGAGACGCGGCAATCGGCGTGATGTTGTCCGCGTCCGCTTTGTCATTGGGCTTCCAACTTTCGTTGATCGACGAGCTGCGTGTCTGGGTGGAACGGGCTCTGCTGCACGCCAGCCTGCTTGCGCCACCGCAGCCGCTGCCGGAAATGCGGCTGAACATCGCGATGACCCGCATCTCGCACAACGTCGCCGTTCCCATTCCTGGACGGACTTTGGGGTTTGACCGCGCCGTGGAACTGTCCAGGCAGCTCGACAATCCCGCCCGTCAGACCGAACCGCTGATCGGTCAGTCCGCCCAGCGCCTCGGCGCCGCCGACTACGCTGCCGCTGCTGAATTGGCGCGCCAGGCGAGCGATATCGCCGAGGCGTCGGGCGATCCGAAGGCCGTGCTCGGTGCCGATCGCGTCGCGGCACAGGCGTATCACTTCAATGGCGACCATGCGACCGCGCAACGGCTTGCCACCCAGGTACTCGCACATCCGATCGTGCAGATTCCTCTCGCTTACAATTCCATGCCTGTCGATCGTCGGGTGTCGATGCGCATCGTTCTCGCCCGGATCGCATGGCTGCAGGGTCTGCCGGCGCAGGCCGCGGCGCTCGCTGGACAGGCTATCGACTTCGCCGCCGGCGACAGTGCGTTTTCGCTATGCCAGGCCCTGGGCGTTGCCGCGATCCCGATCGCACTTTGGAGCGGCGACGATGCCGCTGCGGATTGCATGACCGCGACGCTCGCGGAACAGGGAAGCCGGTATTCGCTGGCGTATTGGCTGAGCTGGGCGACGGCATACCGCTCCCTGCTGCAACTCCGCGCAGGGATGGATGTCGATCCTCCGAAACTGGATGGCGCACTGCAACTGGATACCTTCACCACCTTCTCGGTGGACCTTCTGGCCCCCGCGACGATCTTGCGTGCCGACATGGGCGAGGCCGGCTGGTGCCAGCCCGAGATCCACCGGGCACAGGGCGAATGGCTGCTGGCGCACGGAGCACCTGGCGCCGCGGACGCTGCCGAGGCGCTGTTCCAGCGGTCTCTCGACGTCGCCCGGCGCCAGGGCGCGGTTGCCTGGGAGTTGCGAGCCGCGACAAGCCTGACGCGGCTATGGCAACGCCGCGGTCGTTCGCAGGAAGGACGGGCGCTGCTTTCGGGCATTCTGCAGCGCTTCACCGAAGGCCACGTGACGGCCGATCTGACCCAGGCTGCCGCCGTGCTGGCAAGCCTGGCGTTGCCCAACGAGGTAACCAGGCCATCCCCGCGCCGGCGGACGCGGACAGGCGAGCGTTCCCGATAGCGCGCGATCAGGCTTCCAGCTCGACCATGAGCCTGTGTGCCGCCACCAGATCGGCGGTCGCATACCCCTCGGTGAAGCGGCCAAGGACCGACCCGACCAGGGTGCGCGATTCGGCGGCGGTGCGAGCGGACTGCATTCGCGCAAGGCTCATTGCCGTCCGCAGCTGCCACGCAAGGGCCCCCTGCCTTTGCGCCCAGTCGAGCGATCGGGTGAAGCACTCGCTCGCTCCCGAAGCGCCCTCCTGGATCAGCAGTTCACCGCGGAGGCGCAGCAGCTCCGGGAAGTACCAGCGTTCTTCAGTACGCTCCGCGCGGTCCAGCGCCTCATCGATCGCCGCGTGCGCCTCCGCCGCCTGTCCAGCCGCTCCGAGGGTTTCCGCCAGCCATACCAGATAGAGCTGGTAGCGGATGTCGAACGGTGTCCCACGAAGCTCTGCCAGCGCCGACCGCAACAGCACCGCGCCGTCGGCGGCCTCGCCGCGTCGCATCAGAAGCCGCCCACGCAGCGCCATCCCGTAGGTGCGCCAGACCCCAAGCGCATGCTGTTCGGCGTGTTCGGTGAGCATGCGTACGAAACGTTCCGTCTCCGTGGCATCATCCACCAGGATCGCGATCAAACCGGCGCCGTCGGCCAACGCGACGCACATCGAATTGGCATGGCCGACCTTGATCGCCTCATCGACACTGGCGTGCGCGGCCCGCACTGCCTGATCCGGCAGTCCTTGCAGCCAGAGCGATCGTGACAACAACACGAACGCCCCCACGCGCTGGTCCACTCCGTAGTGCGTGGTGTGGAAATGACGGTTCGTCGGAATCGGTGCGTTGAGGCTTCGCTCCGCGCAGGCGCGGGTTCCCGCCTGATCGCCAAGGTAATGCAACGCCATTGCCATCATGCGCTCTGACGTCGCGAGGTCCGCCGTGGCCGCGCCGCGTTCCGCGACATGCCGGAACTTCCGTGCCAGCTCCAGAGCGACGCGGTATTCGCACACCAAGGTCCTGTACAACCAGAGTCCGTACAGCGCCCGCAGTTGATATTCGGTGTCGTCCAGGCTCTCCGCCAGTTCCAGCACGCGCGTCCAGGTGGCTGCGGATTCGTCGACGGGTCCCCGCGTGTACATCAGGGACATCCCCAGCGCGGCGCGCAACGCCATTTCGCTGCCGGACCCGTTGACCGCGCCGGACGCCAGCGCGGCCAGAGCCTGATCGACCCTTGCACGACACTCGCTCAGCAGTGAAAGCTGCATCCACAACGGCGTGGCGGCGATGGTGATTGCGACGCCCATCGACGCATCGCCACCCGGCGATGCGGCCCAGTCGAGCGCCGCGCGAATGTTGGCGATGTCCGCTGCAAGATTCGCGGTGTACTCGCCGGCTCCTTGTTCCCCGTCGAGCTCGATAGTCCGCAGATGTCGGCGATAATACTCGGCGTGGCGGTGCGCAACCGCGGCAACCTCGCAGCCGGCGACCAGCTTCTCGAACGCATAGGCGCGTGTGGTGTCGAGCAGGCGGTATCGGACCTCGGGCTTGCCGGTCTCAGCTGTGACCAGGGATTTGTCGACCAGCCGCACCAGGCTCGCAACCACCATATCCTGGTCGAGTGTCTCGTCGGCGGTGATTGCACGGATTGCCGCCAGACCGGCAGCGCCGCCGAACACCGCGAGGCGGCGCAGCAGGAGACGCTCCGGTTCGGGCAGAGTCTCATAACTCCATTCGAGGGTCGCCTGCATGGTTTGATGGCGCGGCAGCGCGGTGCGCCGCCCCGCCGCCATCAGCCGGAACTTGTCGTCCAGCAGGGTAGCCAGGCTTTGCAGTTCAAACGCCGCGAGATGGCCGGCGGCCAGTTCGATCGCCAGGGCAATGCCATCGAGCCGCGAGCAAATCCCGGCGACCAACGACACGTTGCCATTGGTCAGGGTGAAGCCATCAGAGGTCGCCGACGCGCGTTCGACGAACAACTGCACGGCTGGATATTCCAGCGCCTGTTCGACTGTGAGGTCGTGCGAACCGCGCGGTAATCCCAGCGGCGGCAGGCGCACCACCTGTTCACCGCGCGCCCGTAACGGTTCGCGGCTGGTGGCCAGGATGTCGACCTTGGGTGCGCTGCCTCGGATGTATTCGACCATACGCGCCGCTCCGGTCACGACGCGCTCACAACTGTCGAGGATGAGCAGCATTGCCTTGTCCTGAAGCAACGCCGCGACACCGGGCGATGGGTCGGTCGAGAAATTCGCGAGGCCCAACGCAAAGGCGATTGCCGCCGGTACCGTCTGGTCGCGATCGAGTGTGGCGATATCGACCCATTGGACGCCATCCGGATAGGCGGAGCCGATCCCGTCCGCGACCGCGGTGGCCACCGTGGTCTTTCCCATGCCGCCAGGTCCGACGAGGGTGACAAACTGCCGCTGCGGCAGCAGCGCTCGGACCCTGGCGATGACTTCGGTGCGGCCGATGATTCGGGCCAACGGCAGCGGCAGCGTCGCCGGCCGGGCACGCGCGGCAGCGACCTGCAGCAGTGGTGCCTGCTCGCTCGCAAGCGGACCGACGAACCGGTAGCCTCGACCGGGCACCGTAACAAGATACGGCTGACCGTCCTGGCCATCGCCGAGTGCCCGGCGCAACGCCGAGACATGGACACGCAGGTTGACATCGTCCACGGTCGTATGGGGCCATGCGCGCGTGATCAGATCATTGCGACTGAGGACGCGGCCGGGCTGCTCGACCAGCGCAAGCAGGATGTCCATGGCACGGCTGCTCACCGGCACCGGCTTGGTGCCGTCAAGCAGCAAACGCTGCGACTTGATCAGGCGGTAGGGACCGAAGCGCATCGCGGCGCCGCCCGGGACGTCTTCGTGCGGGTCCCTTTCAGTCATGCCAGCACCATCTGCGGTGCAGACCACAAGCGCGACATACGGCCATGGTGGCACGCTGGGGGCGTGCGCGGAAGCCAAAGGGGCCCTTCGGTTGCAGATGTAACGCAATGTAAATGCAGCGGCTTTGCAACACGAGCGCGACTGTAAAGATGCAAATCGCTGTTGCGATCGGTGTGTGGACCGGCATCGGTCCGGTAAAGCGGCTCAAGCAATATCCAACATGGGTTAACTCACGCTGGGCCAGCTTCATCTGGCACCCTGGAGGTGAGCCTGAATGGCAGGGGAGGCCGGTTATGATCAATCCATCGGCACAAGGTAGTATCCGAACACTTTCACACGACGCCATGATCAGCTCGCGGATCACCTGCACAGCCAATGTGCGAGTGGAACTCCTGCGCTGCAGGACTGAGGCGACGGTGCAGTGGAGTGTCACGCGACCGGAAGTCTCGCTCATGTGGGTGCGGGACAAGGGCAGCAACGCGAGCATCACTGTGGCCGGGCAGCATACTGCCAGCATTGCCCCGGGCCGGGCCAAATTCTGGTTCTTCCCCGAGGGCGTCGATTCGCAGGGAGAACTCACCGGCAGGGGCGCGTATGACTGTGCCGGCGTTTTCATCGATCCAGCGTTCTTGTCACCAGGTGCAAAGCAGGCACTGGCCGAGCCGATCGTAGGTTTTTCGCATGATGCGCTCGGGCGGGCATTCGACGAACTGGCGGGAGAGCTCGCGGAACCCGACGAGTTGTTGCCGATGTTCACCGAGGGCTGGGCAATGCAGGCCCTGGCCTATGTGGCGCGCGCCTCCAGGACCGCGGAGCCGAATCGAGCGGCGCCGCGGACCGGTCTGGCGCCATGGCAACTTCGCCGCGCGAAGGAGATGTTGCGGGCGGATCTGTCGGAGAACCTGTCGCTGCGGCACGTGGCCGAGGCATGCAAATTGTCGATCAGTCATTTCGCGCGTGCATTCAAGGCGTCTACTGGCATTCCGCCGCATCAATGGCTCATGACGGCGCGTGTGGAGATGGCACGAGATCTGCTGATGCGCTCGCCGACGTCCCTGGTCGATGTTGCCGGACTATGCGGCTTCGCGGATCAAAGTCATTTCTCGCGGGTCTTTGCACGTGTCATGGGCACCAGCCCGGGCGCGTGGCGGCGCGAACATCACGCCTAGCGCAGTTTCAGCCGGCCGCCGTACGGTCGGCGCTGCGCCGGGTGAGCGTGCCGCGCTCGTACGTAGATCCTCACCGCCGCGCCTTGCGCGGTACAAGTCAGGACGGATTTTCGGTCATGTGCCGGCGCGCTGAAGCGTCATCATGAACGTGCAACCGGGCGCGTCGAAGCGACCGGTGACATCCATCTGACCACGAAATGTGTCTCCGTCGAACTGGCCAACGATCCAGTCTCGCCGAGACACCATCTGCAAGCCGTTGTTGGCATCGATCGTGCCCCGGAACCCGCCAAAGCGTACGGAATTGCCCTGAACGTGAAAGCCGGACACCTGGTGCGTCGAGATGCACAAGCCGCCGCCCGTATCGAGCGGTACCGCGGTGCCCACATAGGTACCGTCGCGGCGGACCGGCTGGACGGGGTTCGACGGCGCGGTGTTCTCCAGACCTGGTGGCGGTGCCACGGTTCCGCCGGGCATAGCAGGCGTAGGTGAAAGGAGCGTTCTTGGACCAGCCGCCGTGTCGAGGATCACCGTCGGCTGTTGCCATGCATTGTTCCCGGAACAGTCCAGCAGCAGCAGGCAAAGCACCGTGAGACGCAGTCTTGAGCACTGCCCGGCTGGCCCTGCTGTTTCAATCCCCTGAAGTCGGGTTGCATTCCGCATTGTCGAAGTGATCCGCCTACCATGTGCCTGAATTGTCGGCTTCAAACTGATAGCCGCAGGCGTCGCCGACAATCTGGCCATGCATGTGGCCCTGACTCACCTGCCCGCTGATCGACGCCGGACCCGATTGCGACTGGAAGGAACCATCCGGTGCAATCACGACGTCGAACGAACGCCGAGGTTGCCAGGGCACCTGCGGCTGATTGAGAACATAGTGGAACGCGCCATTCCTCACCTGCAGGGTCACCGGGTCCTGGGTGCCGCAGGACACCGCCGCGCCGCTGACGAGTTGCGCGATCCCGTTGTAGCTCCCGTCAATCGGTGCGACTCGTGCGGAAGGCGATGCCGCGGCGATCGCAGGTTGGGGCTGTTGAGGCTGAACCGCGCATCCGACCACGAGTATGCAGACACCGAGCACGATGGCGCCGGCAAACGGACCCGTCACGAAGCTCACCATCGTCTCGCGGCTGCGGGTGCCGGCTGATTGCGCGGCCGCCCGCGGCTGCGAGACCTCTGCTGCAATACAGAAACGGGAGATCATGGCAACGATATAACCAACCGATGTGATTCAAGCAAGATTGCCATCAACGGTCTGCATGACGTGACGCTGCAACGTCGCGGCGGAAATTGCGTAGCGCTCGTCGAGCATGACATAGTGCATCGGCAACGTCCGCGGGCCTGAGGTGAACCGCCATGCGCAAGATCATCTGCTGTGTCGTGGTCGCCCTGGTCGAGCAGGCCTGCGCTCAACAGCCTCCGCCGGATCTGTCCGCCACACTGAAGGGTATCGACAAGGCGAAGTTTCTTGCCTGCTCGGGTCCGCCATCGTTGGAATTGCCCCAGGCCGGCCAGGATCGCATGTCATTTGTGACGAACCTGCGACGAGGATCACCGATAGGCATCACCAGTCCAACGGCCCCCGCACCCAAGTCATGTTCGGTCGATGCGGTGTTCGAGCACGACCGCCTTGTCAGCTCGGTCTTCTCCGGCAACCTCGCAATGTGCCAGCTGGTTTTTGCTCCGTGCCTGCCGAAGTAGAATTGCCAACGGAACGATGAATCCAATGCGTCAGCCCGAAACCATATCTATCGGCAAATCGTGGGCACTGATCGGATGTCTGTTGCAGGTGCTGGTTGGCTGTGGGCCCGCTACCGTACCCGCCGCACCCGGCGGGACGCAGGCGCCCGGCACGATTGATCTGAACCAGACATCATCCGGCGATGCGCTGGTCGGTGGTGGTGGCAGCGGCACGGTAGCCTTCAACGGCAGGGTCTATCACTTTGCGATTGGCGGCCTTGGCGTCGACGGGAGCGCCGTCGCCATCCTGGCGACAACGGGCGAGGTGTACCGGCTCGGGGATATCGCACAGTTTCCAGGCACATATCGACAGGCGAGCGCCGGTGCTTCTCAGCCGTCACAGGACAGCGGCGGACTATGGATACAGAACGAGCACGGCGTGATCATTCATCTCAAAGCGCCACCGCAGGGCGAGGTGCCGGCGCTTCACGATGACGGCGTGCGCGTTGTCTTGGATTGAAGATTGGTCTTTCCCGACGCCGACCATGCGCCTGCGCACCCTTTGGATCGCCGTCTGCTCCGACTGATGCACGTTTTCGTTATCTGGTGCCCGGTTGATTTAGATCGATAACTGACCGAGAAATCCACAACACAAGAGTATGCTAAACAACCAAAAAGGGGGCGAGCGATGTCCGGAGGTATCGTTGGCATCATCATTCAGCTCATCGCCGGAGCAGCGGGCGGCAATATTGTTGGTGCGCTCGCCAAGCAACTTGATCTTGGTCCGCTCTGGAACAGCGTCGCGGGCATCGTTGGCGGCGGCATTGGCGGTCAGATACTGGGCGCGGTTCTGGGCGGCGGAGCCACGGGGTCGGGGGGTCTCGACATCGGCTCGATCATCGGACAGGTCGCCGCCGGTGGTGTCGGTGGCGGTGTGCTGATGGCGATCGTTGGCGCGGTGAAGCAGGCAATGGGCGGATCAGGGCCACGCTCCTCCTAAGTCACGCCTTCTCGCCAAGGCAGTCCGGTACGGAGCGGCAAGACGCGGCTTGGTGACCAACGGTCGTCACCGACCCTCTGGACATGGTAGATATCATGCCGGTCCTTGCCCGCGTTCGCTGGCGGCATGAAGGCGGGTTGCCGCGCGAGAAGCCGAAGGTTCCGACGCAGTGAACCCGCCGCGCCAGGCAGGAGGAAGGACGATGCGACGCCATGTTTTCCGCGGCTTGGCCGTACTGCTGTCGGTCGCGGTCGCCGCACCGGCGCCGGCCGTCGCACAGGGGGCTGCACCCGCTGCCCCTGCCCCGGTGCCAGCCTCAACGCCGGATGAGGCGGAGACCTTCAACACCCAGCAGCTCGACGCCCTGCTGGCGCCGATCGCGCTGTATCCGGACCCGTTGCTCACGCAGGTTCTGATGGCATCCACGTTTCCGGTGCAGGTGGTGCAGGCCCTGCGCTGGCTCGACAATCCGGCCAACAAGGCGCTCCAGGGTGACGCGCTCGCCAAGGCGCTGGATAGCCAGAATTGGGATCCCAGCGTGAAGTCGCTGGTGCCGTTCCCCGTGGTCCTGGCGATGATGGGCGACAAGGCGGACTGGACGGAACAGATCGGCTGGGCCGTCACTGTCCAGCAGCAGGATGTGCTGGACAGCGTGCAGCGTTTACGCCGGCAGGCACAGGCGGCAGGCAACCTGCAATCGACCCCGCAGCAGGTCGTGACGATGGAAACTTCGGCGCAGCCCGAGGCACCGCAGACGATCGTGATCCAGCCGGCCGATCCGCAGGTGGTCTATGTACCCTCCTACAATCCCACCCAGGTGTTCGGCACCTGGCCTTATCCGGCTTATCCGCCAGTCTACCTGCCGACGCCGCCCGGCTATGTATTCGGCACCGCTTTGGCGACCGGGCTGGCGTTCGCCGCGGGCGCTGCGGTCGTCGGCTCGTTGTGGAATGTCGGCTACCCCAACTGGGGCCGCGGCTACATGAACGTTAACGTCAACCGCTGGAACAACATCAACGTCAACCGGGCGCAGATCAACAATGCGAACTGGCGGGCGGGCGGCGCCGCTGCGGGCGGCGTCCGTCGGACCGCCGGCGGAGGTGTGGCCGCAGGACGGCCATTGCGTCCGCCGGGCGGTCCGGTCGGAGCGCCGCGGCGGCCGGGCGGGCTGCCCCCCGGCGCCATCGGCCGGCCCAGTGTCAATGTGCCGGGCAACGTGGTGAACCGTCCGGCGCGGCCTGGTCAGGGAGGCGGTTTGGCGGGTGGGGGTGCGGGCGTAAACCGCCCCGGCAATCTGCCGAACGCCGGTAATCGTCCCGGCAATCTCCCCAATGCCGGCAACCGGCCGGGGAACCTGCCCAATGCGGGCAACCGGCCGAATGCCGGCAATCGTCCCACGACTCTGCCGAGCACCGGCAACCGCCCAGGCCTTGGCGGCGGTGCCGGAGGCGCGGGAGCGGCCCAGCGTCCGGCCAACCTCCAGCGCCCGGCGGCGCGGCCGGCACCGGCACGTCAGCCTCAGGCGTTCAGCGGCATGCGCGACGGCGGTCAGGCAGGGGCCTTCGCCAATCGCGGCGCACAAAGCCGCGGTGCCGCCGCTGCGCGCCCCGCCGGCCGGGCCGGCGGAGGTGCCGCCATGCATCGCGGCGGCGGCGGCGCGCGTGGCGACGGTGGCGCGCGCGGAGGCGGCGGACGCGGAGGCGGCGGTCGGCGATGAGGAGCCAAAGGTCATGAAGTCACACATGATTTCTCTGCGCCACACGTTCTCCGGACGGCGTCTCGGTGCTCTGCTGATTGCACTGTTGCTAAGCGTCCCGATCGGAGCACGAGCCGCCGGCCAACCGGTTCCTCAGCAAGATTTCGCCTCGCCACAGGACGCGACCGATGCTCTGATCGGCGCCTTGCAGCGCGACGACCAGACCGCCTTCGCCGCGTTGATGGGCCCGGAAGGGAGCAGGCTATTGGCATCCGGCGACCCGATTGCCGACGACAACGCGCGCAAAGGCTTCCTCGCCGCTTACGCCGAGAAGCACAGCATCACGGTGCAGCCGGACGACCACGCGGTGCTGATCGCGGGCGCGAACGACTGGCCGCTGCCGATCCCGATCGTGCAGGCGAATGGACGCTGGCATTTCGACACCCACGCCGGCGCGCAGGAGATCATTAATCGCCGGATCGGCCGCAATGAGGTCGGCGCGATCCGCACCCTCCTTGCCATTGCCGATGCTCAGACGGAGTACAAGGCGGCCACCGGCGCCTACGCCGCTCGCTTGCTCAGCAGTGCCGGCGCCCAGGATGGCCTCTATTGGCCCGCCGAGCCCGGAGCGCCGGAGAGCCCGCTCGGTCCGCTGGTCGACCAGGCGATCGACGAGGGCTATCCGGGCGCCGTCGAGGCCGGCAAGCAGATCCCCTATCACGGTTACTTTTTCCGCGTGCTGAAGAGCCAGGGGCCGTCCGCCGACGGCGGGCGCATGTCCTATCTGGTTGGCGGGCGGCAGACCGGCGGATTCGCCGTGCTGGCCTGGCCAGCCAGTTATGGTTCGTCCGGCGTTATGACTTTTCAGATGAACCAGGACGGCGTGGTGTTCCAGAAGGATCTTGGTCCCGACACCGCGAAGAAGGCAGCAGCGACCGGCGCCTTCGATCCCGACCTGAGCTGGGCCCGGGTGGATATCACTCCCTGACGCGACCGGCTTCCCGGGCAACCGCATCGGCGCGGATCGACCATGGCAGACATCATCCCGCTATGGCTGGTCACGACGCTGTCGTTTGCCACCGTGTTCTCGGTGATGACGTCGATCGGCACCACCATCACGCCCAGTGCGGTGTTGGGGCACCTGCGAGCGCCGGCGCTGCTGATCCGAGGGCTGGTCAGCGTATTGGTGGTCGTGCCGGTGATCGGCTTCACCGCGGGCTTTGCATTTGGCCTCAGCCGCGCCGAGCAGGTTGGCGTCGCGCTGATGGCGATCGCGCCGGGCGCTCCGCTCGCGCTGCGCCGGGCACTGCGCTCCGGCGGAGATGCCGGCTTCGCGCCGACGCTGCAGATCGCCGTGGCGATTCTTGCGGTGCCCGCGCTGCCACTTTGGGTCATGATCGGCAACTGGATCCTCGGCACCAACGGCTTCGTCGATGTGGCGGCCGTCACCAAACAGGTTTTTCTGGCCCAGCTATTGCCGCTTGGTCTGGGGGCCATCACAAAGCGGATGGCACCGAAAAACGGTGAACGGATTGGCAATGCCCTCGCGCGTGCCGGGGCGGTCTTGCTGATCGTGATGATCGTTGCGGAAGTAATTGATCTGCGTGCAATCATCCTCGCGGCACGACCCTGGCCGATGGCCGCCGCGGCGGCCACAACCTTGGCCGCGCTCGCCGCGGGTCATCTGTTGGGTGGCCCCTTGCCGGAAACCCGGCATGCAGTGGCCATCGCGGGCGCATTGCGTAACGTGGGTCTGGCGCTGCTGGTCGCCACGGCCAACCACGCTGTACCCGCGGTGCAGGTGGCCATCATCGGCTATCTGCTGGTCGCTGCCGTGATGGTGACCGCGTATATTCTGCTGCGTGGCAAAGGGGGCCGCGCGTAGTACCGTATTCGAAGATGGGGCGGACCCTGCGGCCCGCCCCACCATTTTTGCAACAGCGAACGTCGATCAGTAGTCCATGTTGCCGTGGTCCGATCCAGTTGCCGGCCCCTTCTTCTCCGGCGCCTCGGCGACCATCGCCTCGGTGGTCACCAGCAGGCCGGCGACCGAGGCCGCATCCTGCAGTGCCGTCCGCACCACCTTGGTCGGATCGACGATGCCGGCCTTCACCAGGTCCTTGAACTCGCCGGTCTGCGCGTCATAGCCCCAGTTGTACTCGTCGCGATCGAGGATCTTGCCGGCGATCACCGCGCCGTCCTCGCCGGCGTTCTCGGCGATCTGACGCAGCGGCGCCTGCACCGCCTTGCGCACGATCTCGATGCCGAAGCGCTGGTCGTCGTTGTCGGCCTTCAGCTTCGACAACACCAGCGAGGCGCGCGCCAGCGGCACACCGCCACCGGCCACCACGCCTTCCTCCACCGCCGCCCGCGTCGCATGCAGCGCGTCGTCGACGCGGTCCTTGCGCTCCTTCACCTCGACTTCCGAGGCGCCGCCGACGCGGATCACCGCGACACCGCCGGCCAGCTTCGCCAGCCGTTCCTGCAACTTCTCGCGGTCATAGTCCGAGGTGGTCTCCTCGACCTGCGCGCGGATCTGATTGCAGCGGCCCACGATATCGGCCTTCTTGCCGGAGCCCTCGACAATCGTGGTGTTCTCCTTCTCGATCAGCACACGCTTCGCCTTGCCGAGCATGTTCAGCGTGACGTTCTCGAGCTTGATGCCGAGGTCCTCGCTGATCACCTGGCCGCCGGTGAGGATACCGATGTCCTCGAGCATCGCCTTGCGGCGATCGCCGAAACCGGGTGCCTTCACCGCCGCCACCTTCAGACCGCCGCGCAGCTTGTTCACCACCAGAGTGGCAAGGGCTTCGCCCTCGACATCCTCGGCCACGATCAGCAATGGCTTGCCGGACTGCACGATGCTCTCCAGCAGTGGCAGCATCGGTTGCAGGCTGGACAGCTTCTTCTCGTTGATCAGGATGTAGGGGTCGGCGAGTTCGGCGACCATCTTCTCGGCGTTGGTGATGAAGTACGGCGAGACATAGCCGCGGTCGAACTGCATGCCCTCGACGACTTCGAGCTCGGTCTGGATGCCCTTGGCCTCCTCGACCGTAATCACGCCCTCGTTGCCGACCTTCTGCATGGCCTCCGAGATCATCTTGCCGATCTCGGTCTCGCCGTTGGCGGCGATCGCCCCGACCTGCGCAGTCTCGGCCGGCGTGGTGATCTTCCTGGACTTCTTCTTCAGCTCGTCGACGACCGCGGTCACCGCCTTGTCGATGCCGCGCTTCAGGTCCATCGGGTTCATCCCCGCGGCCACCGCCTTGGCGCCCTCGCGCACGATCGCCTGGGCCAGCACGGTCGCGGTGGTGGTGCCGTCGCCGGCGATGTCGCTGGTCTTCGACGCGACCTCGCGCACCATCTGCGCGCCCATGTTCTCGAACTTGTCGCTGAGTTCGATCTCCTTGGCGACGGTCACGCCGTCCTTGGTGATGCGCGGCGCGCCGAAGCTCTTGTCCAGCACCACGTTGCGGCCCTTCGGGCCCAGCGTGACCTTCACCGCGTCGGCCAGGATGTCCACGCCGCGCAGCATGCGCTGACGGGCATCACCGCCGAACCTTACGTCCTTGGCAGCCATATGTCGGTTTCCTTCGTCGTTGGTTGGTTAAGCGGCCTTGCGCTTGGCGGCGGGCTGGCCCTCGATGATGCCCATGATGTCGGACTCCTTCATGATCAGGAGCTCCTCGCCATCCAGCTTCACCTCGGTGCCGGACCACTTGCCGAACAGGATGCGGTCGCCGGCCTTGACGTCGAGCGGGACCAGCTTGCCGGTCTCGTCGCGGGCGCCGGGGCCGGCGGCGACGATTTCGCCCTCCATCGGCTTCTCTTTCGCCGTGTCGGGGATAATGATGCCGCCCGCGGTCTTTTCCTCGGCTTCAAGCCGACGGACCACGACCCGGTCGTGCAGGGGACGGAACTTCATTCGGATCGCTCCTGAGTTGTTCTTGGACGGTGGCGTCCGCGGGGTTTGCAACCCGCCTGCGGCGCCAACATCGGCACCGCAAGGGCCGCTATTAGCACTCTCTGCGGGAGAGTGCCAGAGCGCCCGTAATCGGTGTCCAGGAACGCGTCAGGTCGATGCTGTGGCAGCCGAGGCTATGGCCTCGGCTGAAGGAATTTCGGACGGCTATGCCGAGGCGCCGGAATGATCGGCCATCACCGCCAGCCGATGGCTGGCGCTGCCGAGGCGGCGCAGCATCACTGGGAGTTGCGGTTGTGCGGGCAGTGGGCCGTACTGGCGGAAATCCGACCATGCGGACCATTCCTGCTCCGATAGCAGCAGCGCGCGGCGCTGATCGTCCTCGCTGAGCCGCATCTGCTCGCCGAGCTCGTTAAACATCCGGAACTGACTGCGCGCCAGATTGTCAGTTGCAAGCCAGGTCATGCTCTGAAGCATCGCGGCACCTCTTGTTCGTGCGGTTCAGCAGATACTCAATCGATCGGGTCAGGCAAGGGCAGAAATTGGCAGACGTTTTGTTCGATTTGTGGCGAGCAAACACCGCCGCGTGACCAGCGGATAGTTCGGAATTGTACGGATCGGGATTCCGCGTATCGCTGGACGTGACGGCACCGGCGCGACCTGACTATCCTGCGGGCAAGCGCCCTGACGGGGCACATCTGGAGGCTTGCATGGAACTGGCTCAGGCACGCAAGGCGCGCATCGTCGCACGCACGGGAGGGCGCGCCCTGGCGGATGCGCTGGTTGCGCAAGGTATCGACCACGTGTTCGCGGTGCCCGGCGAGAGCTATCTCGACGTGCTCGACGGCCTCTACGACGTGCGCCAGAAACTGAAGCTGGTGACCTGCCGCTTCGAGGCCGGCGCGGTGAACATGGCCGAGGCGTTCGGCAAGCTGAAGGGACGCCCCGCCGCGGCGATGGTGACGCGCGGGCCGGGTGCGTGTCACGGCGCGATCGGCGTGCACGTCGCGATGCAGGACAGCACGCCGCTGCTGCTGTTCGTCGGCCAGATCCCGCACGAGGACGCCGGCCGCGACGCGTTCCAGGAAGTCGATTATCGGCGGATGTTCAGTCCGCTCGCCAAATGGGTGACGCAGATCGACCAGGCGAAGCGCATTCCGGAAATCGTCGCACACGCGATGGACGTGGCGGTAACCGGGCGGCCTGGGCCGGTGGTGATTGCGCTGTCGGAAGAGATGCAGAAGGATATGATCGAGGTGCCCGATCTGCCGCGCGCCTCGGTATCGCCGCCGCATCCCGATCCCGCCGCGCTGGCGCAGTTGCGCGCCATGCTCAGCCGCTCGCGCAAGCCGCTCGCAGTACTTGGCGGCTCGTGCTGGACCGACGACGGACGTGGAGCGATCCGCGACTTCCTGCTGGGCAATGATATCCCGGTGGCGGTCGGCTTTCGGCGCCAGGCGCTGTACGACGGTACGCTGGACAACTTTGCCGGCGATCTCGGCGTCGGCTCGGATCCCGGCCTGCTTGGCAAGGTGAAGGAGGCGGACCTGATTCTGGCGATCGGCTCGCGCCTCGGCGACGCAGTGACGCAGGGCTATGCCCTGATGGATATGGCGGGCAGTGTGCCGATCGTGCAGGTGCATCCCGACGGCAGCGAGATCGGCCGGGTGTTCCGTCCCGCACTCGGCATCGTCGCCGATCTCAACGCGTTCGCCCACGCCATGGCGGCGCTGGAGCCGGTGCGGTCCGACTGGGCGGAGTGGACCGGGGAACTGCGTTCCTTGCGCGAGGCGCAACGGGCCGTACCGAACTACCAGGGCACGCTCAATCTCGGCACCGCGATGCGTGAGCTCGAGTCGTTGCTGGATCCCGATGCGCTGATCACCACCGATGCGGGCAACTTCGCGGGCTGGGCGACGCGGTTCATCAACTTCCGCGACGGCCAGCGCTATATCGGCCCCACCAACGGCGCGATGGGCTACAGCGTTCCTGCGGCGATCGGTGCGAAGATCGCGTATCCGGATCGCATGGTGGTCAGCATGGTCGGCGACGGCGGCTTCCTGATGACCGGCCAGGAACTCGCCACCGCATTCCATCATGGCGTCGCGCCCATCGTGCTGGTGTTCAACAACCAGATGTACGGCACCATCCGGATGCACCAGGAGCGCGCCTATCCCGGACGCGTGTCGGGCACGGGGTTGACCAATCCCGACTTCGCCAAGTTCATCGAGGCATTCGGCGGACATGGCGAAGTGGTGACCGACACCGCCGAGTTCTCGCCGGCATTCCGCCGCGCGGTAGACAGCGGCAGACCGGCGGTGATCGAGCTGCGCATGAATCCCGAGCAGATCACCACGCGCGCCACCATCGCGGAGCTGCGCGCCGGCCGGGTCGCGAAGCCCCCGGCGAAGGCGAAGCGTGCCGGCACACCGAACCATCCGAAACCGGCGCGCGGAGCGACGCCTGGCAAGAAGCGGGGTGGATGAGCTTCGGGTTCAGTCACCGGTTCAGTCTCGACGCGGCCGGCCGACGGAGCGAGCCCCTGCCGACGGGACTGATGGCGGATGCCGCGCGCGCCTATCGCGCCCGTGATCTTGCTGAGGCGGAACGAATCTGTGTGGCGCTGCTCGAACGGGAACCGCGGCATTTCGATGCGCTGCATCTGCTGGGCGTGGTGTGCCTCGATCGGACGCGTCTGGCTGAAGCGATCGACTACCTGACACGTGCCGCGCGGGAGCGCCCGCACGATGCGCAGGTGAACTATCATCTTGGCACCGCGCTGCTCGGCGAGAAGCTTTACCAGCAAGCGGAAGCCGCGTTGCGGCGCTCGGTTGCGCTGCGGCCCGGCGACGCGGGTGCTATCAACAATCTAGGCAACGCGCTTGCCGGCGATGGTCGACGCGACGAGGCGATCGCGTGCTATCGGCAGGTTCTGGCGATCGATGCCGGCCATGCCCCGGCATGGTTCAATCTCGGCCGCTCGCTGGCCGCGCTGGATCGGCTCGAGGAAGCGGTTGCCAGCTTTCGCGAGGCGCTGAAACACACGTCAGCGGATACCGATGCGGACCGGCTGGCCGACGTGCATGCGGGTCTCGGCGAGGCGCTGGTCGCGCTCGGGCGTTACGACGAGGCGCAGGCCGCCTGTCATGCGATCGCCGAGCGACGGCCGGAGGTGGCCGCGTGGAATGAGAGCCTGCTGCTGCTGTTGCTCGGCCGCTACGCCGAGGGATGGCGAAACTACGAAGGCCGTTGGGGCGTCGCCGACCACGATGCACCGCGCGCGGACGCGCGGGTACCGGAGTTGGCCGAGGTGGCCGGCAAGCGCGTGTTGCTGACGCTGGAGCAGGGTCATGGCGACATGATCCAGTTCGCCCGCTATGCGCCGCTGCTCGCAGCCCACGGCGCGCGGGTCACGGTGCAGACCTACATCGAGCTGAAGGCGCTGATGCAAACGCTCGACGGTGTCGAGCACGTCGTGGCGGCCGACGAGACGGAGCCGCCCGCCGATATCGTGACGCCGCTGCTCAGCCTGCCGCTGGTGTTCGGCACGCGTCTCGACAGCATCCCGGCGCAGGTGCCGTATCTACGCGCGCCGGCGGAGCGGCTTGCGGTCTGGCAGCGGCGGCTTGGTGCGCGTGCGTGTCCACGCATTGGCCTGGCCTGGTGGGGCTCGCAGCACATTCCCAAGCGGTCGCTGCCGATCGAAGCGCTGCTGCCCTTGCGGTCGTGTCCAGGGATAGAGCTGCACGCGTTGCAGAAGGAGATTCCGCCGATGCAGCGCGACTGGCTGGCAGCACACAAACTACTGACCGAACACAGCGCCGAGCTGAACGACTACGCCGACACCGCCGCCCTGATCTCGCTGCTCGATCTGGTGGTGACGATCGATACGTCGGTCGCGCATCTCGCCGGCGCGCTTGGCGTTCCGGTGTGGATCATGCTGCAGCACAGTGCCGATTGGCGCTGGCTGCTGGATCGCGATGACAGCCCCTGGTATCCGACCGCACTCCTGTTCCGTCAGCGGCGGGCCGGCGACTGGGACGGCGTGGTGGCCCGCGTAGCGCGAGCGCTTGCCGGGAATGGCGGGCGCGGTGTAGCCATCCGACATCACGTCGATGTCAGCTGAGGACGTGACACAGAGCGCTCCCCGGTTGTGGAGGACACCATGGCGGTCGCACAGCGGCCGAACGAAGCGCGCATGGCGCTGCGTCTGATCGTCGGCTGCGCGACCGCGCTGGGGGCGGCGACCGGGCTGTTGTTCCCTGCGTCGGCACGTGCACAGAACCCCCCGACCGTTTCGACATCCGAGCTGAGCGGTCTGCACGGTGTGTTCGGCGAACATGTCAGGGACCTGAACGGCGACGATGCCGGCCGGCTGTGGGATGTCCTGCTCGACGACGCGAGAATGCCGGTCGCCGCGGTGATCGACTATGGCGGGACCATGGGTATCGGCGAGCGCAAGGTGGCGGTGGCCTGGAGCGCGCTGCAATTCGTGGCGTCCGATACCGACGCCCCGATCCATCTGGCATTGACCAAGCAGCAACTCGGGCTGCTGCCCGACTTCAAGTACGGAACACCGACGATTGTTGTCGGCACCGGGCAGTAAGCATGCCGCGGCAGCGCAGCTTGCTGGGTCTCGACTGGCTGAACTTCTTTGTGGCCAATGTGCAGACCGGCTTCGGTCCGTTCATCGCGGTCTATCTGACCGAGAATCGCTGGACGACCGCTGAAATCGGCTTCGCTCTCACCATCGGCACCGTCTGCAGCCTGATCAGCCAGATGCCGGCCGGTGCGCTGGTGGATGCCATGGACGACAAACGCTGGGCAGTTCGAATCGGCATTGCGGCGGTCAGCGGCACAGCGTTGCTGTACGCGCTGTCGACCGCGAAAGTTCTGGTCTATGCGGCCGAGGTGTTGCATGGACTGGCAAGCTCGGTCATCGGGCCGGCGATTGCCGCGGTTAGTCTGACCCTTGTCGGACGCGCGGCATTCAGCGAACGCGCCGGCCGGAACGCGCGCTTTGCCTCGATCGGCAGCGGAATTGCGGCAGGGGTGATGGGCGCCGCCGGGTCATTCGTGTCGGCGAATTCGGTCTTTTGGTTGACCGCCATACTCGGCGTGCCCGCGCTGCTGGCCCTGCGCATGATCGGTCCGGGAGCCCGCACCAGACCTCCGGTGACGACCGTGGAACCGCGCAATGAACCGACCGGCCTGGCCGGACTGCGGGAGTTGTTTATGGACTGGCGGCTGCTGGTGTTTGGCGGCTGCGTCATGCTGTTCTTCGTGTCCAATGCAGCGATGTTGCCGCTCGCAGCGACCCAGGTCACCAAGCAGCATCCTGAGCTGGCCGATGTGCTCATCGCCGTGACGATCGTGGTGCCGCAACTCATTGTGGCTGCGATGTCGCCATGGGTCGGGCGCAGTTCGGATCGGTGGGGCCGGCGGCCGATCATGCTGCTCGGTTGGATCATGCTGCCGGCGCAAGGGATACTGTATGCCACTGTCCCCACTCGCTATGCGGTGCTGCTCTGCCAGATGTTGGGCGGGGTGAGCGCGGCGGTGTTCGGTGTCACGATGACGCTGGTCGCGGCCGATCTTACCCAGCGGAATGGCCGCTTCAACCTGACACTGGGTGCCTTGGGCGTCGCGATCGCTATCGGCGCCTCTATCAGTACGTCGTTGGCCGGAATCGCGGCTGATGCATTGGGTGACAAGGCCGCATTTCTGGGTCTCGCGCTGGCCGGCGCCGCGGGAACGCTGCTGTTGTGGTTGGCGATGCCGGAGACATGGGATGCGCCCTCGCAGCCGCCCCCCACGGCCGCGTTGGCGGTGCCGGTGCCGGCGACCTGACCGCGCGGCGCTACAGTGGGTCTGACGCGACGCCGATTTGCGCCAGCTTCGCGGGGAGGTGGCACCGCTCTACCAAGGCCGGATCGCCGTCGATCACCTCGAACGCCGTCTCCTCGCCTTCGCGTCGGAACCGGATGGCGAACTTGTTCTGGCCGATGCGAAGGTCGCGGACTGTGAGATCAGGCAGCCAGTCCGGCAGCCAGGGGTCGATGTAAAGCCGGTTCCGCGGAGCGTCCGGCAGGAAACCCAGCAGCGCCTGCACCAGCATGAATGCCGAGCCGGCCGCCCAGGCCTGCGGCACGTTGGCGCCGATGTACTGGACCGGGAAGGTGGTCGCGTCGCGCTCGAACGCCGTGTAGAGTTCGGGGAGCTGGTTCAGCAGGAAGTGGCTGGCCGCCTTGCTGATGTCATGCGCGATCAGCGCGGCTTCCGGGCCATAGCCATAAAACTTGAAGCCGAGTGCGATGATGGCGTTGTCGTGCGGCCAGACCGACCCGGTCTGGTAGTTGTAAGGATTGAACGCCGGGTTGAGCGAGGAGAGGGTGCGGATGCCCCAGCCGGTCCACATATCCGGCGCCATGAGCCGCTGCACCACCGTCTTGGCCCGTTCGGGCGGGACAATGCCGGACCACAGGCAGTGGCCCATGTTCGACGAAACCGTCGGTACCGGCTTCTTCTCGCCATCCAGCGCATAGGCATAGCAGCCCAGCTCGTCGTCCCAGAATGCCTCGTTGAACTGCTTGAACAGTGTCGCCGCCTTCCCACGCAGCGCCTGTGCCCGCTCCGGCCGGCCGAGCGCGTCGAATACCTCCGCCGTTCGTACCCAGGCGTTGTAAACGTAGGCTTGCAGTTCGCACAGCGCCTTCGGGCCCTTTACCAGCGAACCGTCAGGATACATCACGGAATCGCCAGAATCCTTCCACGCCATGTTCTCGTAGCCGGCCGATGATCGGGTCTGATATTCCTGGAAACCGTCGCCGTCGCGGTCGCCATGGTGGTCGATCCAGGACAGGCAGGCTTCGGCGTTTGGAAGGAACTGTTCCAGCAATCCCTTGTCGCCGGTTGCGCGCCAGGCAGCATGCAAAGTGATCAGATAGAGCGGCGTCGCGTCGGCGGTTCCGTAATACGGCGTGTGGGGGATCTGCTTGAAGTGTGCGAGCTCGCCATAGCGCAGCTCATGCAGGATCTTCCCCGGCTCGGCGTCGCGATACGGATCATCCTCCTTCGCCTGCAGCGAGCCTAGAACGTCGAGCGCTCCGCGCGCGAACTCCGGGTAGATCAGGATGTTCTGCAACGACACGATCAGGCTGTCGCGGCCGAACGGCGCGACGAACCATGGCAGTCCGGCCGCGGGGAGAAATACCATATGGTCGGTACCGGCGATCGGCAGACGCAGTGCGGCCATATCTTCGAGTGCCTGGCGGTACAGCCGGTAGAACTCCTCATTGGTGGTCTGGATCTTGGTGACGTTGTCCAGCCAGGACGCCATGGTGTCGGCGTGATGCGAGCGCTCGTAATCGGTGACGCAATTGTCGGTCGGCAGGAATTGCCGCGTGCCGTCCTCCAGCACGTAATGCAGGCAGGTGTGCCATGCCTCGCCTGGCTGGAGCGCCACTTCGAAGCTGAGCCGGCCGTTCGCGTAGACGGCATCCGGTGACGCCCGTACAGCAGTGATGGTGACGGCACGGTGGAAGTCGCGGTTGCTGTAGGCGGTCCGCAGCTGCTGCATCTCCTGCGACCATTCGGTGATGATGCGGCCGCGGCGGACAATGTTGTTCGACTTCACTTCGAACACGTCGGCGAAGTCGCAACGCAGCATGATTTCGAGCTGAAAGCGGACCGGCTTCATGCCGTTGTTGGTGATGTCCAGGTCTTCGTGCATTCCGCCGCTGATCGAGCGGCCCAAGGTGAAGCCGATCGTGCGTGGAAGGATCGGCCCCTCCTCGGTCAGGAGCAGGCGGTTGGTCAGGAAGATGCGCTGCGCATAATAGGTGATCGGGCCGCCGTTCAGCAGCTCCCAGGGTTCGCCGTTGGCCTGCACGGCCCAACTGCTGATCAGCCGCGTGTCGAGGAAGTAGAGCCCCCGCTCGCTGGGCCAGGTGATCTGTCCATCGGGGTCGGTGATCAGCACCGTCTGGCCCTGATGGATCGAGATCTGCGGCGGACCGACCTGAACCTTGAATGGCATGACACAAAATCTCCGTCTGCGACCTACCGCGGGTCCTGAATGCGCGCGGCGGATTGGCGGCCTTCCGACCGGTCGTCGACCTTCTCCGCCTTGTGGTCGCACGCCTTCATTTCGTACATCACCGCGTCGGGGAAACAGCCTTCCGGCGCCACCCTGCCAGAACGCGCCCCGCGCGACCAGAAGCTCGACGGGCGGTATCCGGCCGGAGCCAGAACGTCTTGCATCGTGCGCCAGTGCCGAAGCCGCGGTCGGGGTGGCCGAGACGGCGGGGGCGCTCTGGTCGCTGGGTCGAGATACTGTCTCTTAGGTCACCAGGATCGATGTCGCAGCCGGTAGTTCCGTCAAGCGCGACGTAAGCCCCGCAAACTGGATCGGTCGACTCGGGTGGCTGCGTATCCGGTTCGGCGAAGGCGTCCCTGCGAATGTCCGCGGTGGGTGAGAAGCCGCCCATGTCGTCTGCAAGCTACTGATATTGCATTGAGTTACACGATCACGCCGCCGTGCTACGGGCGCTGTCCCGCTTATTTTCCACAGTGTGACTTATTTCACTGACAACATCAGTAAGCTCGGCCACCTTGAACGCAGGTCGCTGCTCCGGCTCGCTGGAAAAGGGGAGGAAAGACGAATGTCTCCGGCTCTCTTGGCTGCTGCCGTTACCATTTCGTTCTTCGCCACTGCTCTCGTGGGATCGGTAGTGGTATTTCGGTTCCTGAAAAGTACCGCACAGATCGTCCGAAAGGATGTGCAGCTTGGGGGAGCTGTAGCCGGCTTTGTCGTGATGTTCTCCCTGTTAAATCATTTTTATGATGAGCAATTCAATGTGTCTCGCGAAGATTTCCGTATTGTCTCTGAAGCGCACTCCCAACCCGTAAGGACATTGACCGACAAGGGTGTCACGGAGGTGAGTCGGATAGCCGCATCGCCATCCGCCATCCGCACAACGGCTCACGACCTAAACCTCCTCGACAAAAACCGCTATTTTGTGGAGGCACAGGCACAGCTCGCCATCCTCTATCCAAGCACCGACAAATGGGAAGCCGGAGAGATATCCAACTATCAAACTATTGGTCTGCACGACGTTCCGATTTTTCATCTTATCTTTGGAATGTATGACGAAGGTACGAAGGTGGATATCTTTGGTATCAGAAATAGGCGGAAGCACGAACTTACTTTAGATCAGAACTCCTCTATCTCGACTGTACCATTGGCGCTTAATATTTATAAAGATGACCGTATCTTATCGGGTTTCATGAAGGCCATCGGGTCACAAATGTCCGTAGAGGGCCAGCCAATTTCACCGAGCCTAATGAAAGAAGTTGTGGAACCACAAATGATAAAAATGTTCGATGATATGATAAAATCACAACTCCCTATCAAGAGAACGGTGCAGAACGGCGTATACGTCGCCATCGTAAGTAAGGATGTGATGAGATCATCAGTGATTGCTGTCATGACCCCGCACGAGAATCCGTTGGAAGCGGCTGAGAGTTACTTCGATGTAACTGGGTTTATACCTAGTGGAACGACCCAGAATGCAATCCTGGATAATGACAAGGGTATCATGTCATATAACGCCAGCGTCACCGTCAGGAACGCCATAATCGATGGAAATCGGGGTGACATTATCATTAACCACGTCGGTTTTATCATCGACCTTGGAAAAAAGATGGCAGGAATATCCATAATCTATGTCGGCACCGATCCTCTCGACGAGTATAAGCTGCTTGAGGCTGAGTTTGCTTCTCTTCAACTTGGAACCTGGTAAACGTTCCTATAGTGCGCGTTTTGCCTCAATGCGAAGGTCCGCTCTGGACCGCAAGTGGACGCGCCGACATTCGCCGTTGGTCGAGCGTAGCGCCCCGTCGTCCGTCACGCCCGCAAGCTTTCGGGAATAGCCGTCCCCCTCACCGCCCCACCGCGTAGCCCTGCATCCCCCGCGGGTTGGCGCCGGCGCGCATCTGCCCGCCTTCGATGCGGGCGGCGGACAGACGGCCTTCCGACCAGTCGTCGCCTTTCTCGGCCTTGTGGTCGCGCGCCTTCAGTTCGTACATCACCGCGTCGGGGAAGCGGCCTTCCAGTACCACCTTGCCGGTGCGCGCCACACGGGGCCAGAAGCTCGACGGCCAGTGTTCGGTGTGGAACGACGGCGCGTCGATCGCCTCCTGGATACCCATGTTGTGATGCACCATGCGCAGGAAGAAGATCAGCGACCACTGGTCCTGCTGCTCGCCGCCCGGTGTGCCGAACGCCATCCACGGCTTTCCGTCACGTAGCGTGAAGCTCGGCGACAGCGTGGTGCGCGGGCGCTTGCCGGGGGCCAGGCTGTTGGGCAGGTCCGGCCGCAGCCAGAACATCTGCCCGCGCGTGCCCATGCAAAAGCCGAGTTCCGGAATCACCGGCGAGGATTGCAACCAGCCACCCGAGGGCGTGGCACTCACCATGTTGCCGTCCTTGTCGATCACGTCGAGATGGCAGGTGTCGGCGCCGATCACGCCGAGCCGTGCGACGGTCGGCTCGCCCGCCCCAGGTTCGCGCGAGAGCAGATGCGCGCGATCCGCGCCACCGCGATCGACCACCGGCGTGTGGCCGGGCACCGTGCCGGGTCGCAGGTCCAGCGACGCGTTGCGCCCGACCAGCTTGCGGCGCTCGGCGTTGTAGTCGTCCGACAACAGCGCGCCGAGCGGCACGGTGCAGAAATTCGGATCGCCGTAATAGGCCTCGCGATCGGCGTAGGCGAGCTTGGCGCACTCCACCACGGTGTGGACGAAATCGTTGCCGAACGGGTCCATTGCCGCGATGTCGAAGCCGCGCAGCAGGGCGAGCTGTTGCAGGAACACCGGCCCCTGACTCCACGGGCCGCACTTCAGCACGGTGTGGCCATGGTAGTCGTAGGCGACCGGGTCTTCCACCGTTGCCGACCACCGGGCGAAATCGTCGGCTGCGAGCAGGCCGCGGTGGCGGCGGCCGGTCACGTCCAGCACGTCGGTGGAGCGGAAGAATTTGTCCACCGCCTCGGCAACGAAGCCGCGATACCAGGCGCCGCGCGCGGCATCGATGCGAGCCTCGCGGGTATCGCCGACGGCCTCGCGGCAGATGCGCTCATAGGTTGCGGCGAGCGCGGGGCGGGCGAACAACGATTCCGGCGCCGGCGTCGAGCCGCCCGGCAGGAACACGGCGGCGGAGGATTTCCACTCCGCCTCGAACAGCAAACGCACGCTCTCGATCGTAGCGCTGATGCGGGGCACGACGTGGATGCCGTTCTTTGCGTAGCCAATGGCGAATGCCAGCGCGTCGGCGAGTTCCCAGGTGCCCCAGTCGCGCAGCAGCAGGCACCAGGCATCGAACGCGCCGGGCACCACCGCGGGCAGCACGCCGGTCGCCGGGATCAGGTCGATGTCGAGTTCGCGGAATTTTCCCAGCGTCGCGGCCTGCGGTGATACGCCCTGGCCGCAGATCACCTGCTGCGTCTGCGTGCGCGCCGAGTGCAGAATGATCGGCGCATCGCCGCCCGGGCCGTTGAGATGCGGCTCCGCCACCTGAAGCGTGAACGCGGTCGCCACCGCGGCATCGAACGCGTTGCCGCCGCGCTCCAGCACCGCCATGCCGACCTGGCTCGCGATCCAGTGCGTGCTGGCGACGACACCGAAGGTGCCGGCGATCTCGGGGCGGGTGGTGAACATACGGTCTTCTCCGTGCCGTGGCGCGCAGGCTACTGTCGCCGCCATGCAGCTTGCCAGCAAGACCTACGACGTCACCGACATCCATGCGGTCCAGGAGCTGTATCACTCCAATGGCTGGACCGATGGCCTGCCGATTGTGCCCCCGACCTCCGACGCCGTGCGCGCTTGCATCGATTGCGCGATGCTGCCGCCCGACCACCTCATCGGCATCGAGCCGGTGCGGGGCGTGGCGATCACCGCGGAGAAGCTCGCGATCAACGCCGTGATGGCCGGCTGCCTGCCGATGCATTTCCCTGTTGTCGCCACTGCCGTCGCCGGGATGCTGCAACCGGAGTTCCTGCTGCACGGCGCGACCGCCTCCACCGGCGGCTGCGCGGTGCTGATCGTGCTGAACGGACCCATCCGCCGCGAGCTCGGCGCCGCCGGTTCGTTCAACGCACTCGGCAACAGCGATCGCGCCACCGCGGTGATCGGCCGCGCGATCCGGCTCGCGCTGATCAACGTCCTGGCGGTGCGGCCGGGCGGCATCGACCGGTCCACGCTCGGCCACCCAGGCAAGTTCAGTTACTGCGTCGCCGAGGACGAGGAAGACAGCGCCTGGCTGCCGCTGCACGCGCAGCGCGGGCTGCCGCCCGAGGTGTCTGCGGTCACGGTTATGGCGGCCGGCGCGCCGCGCCAGATCATGAACGAGTGGACCACCGCGCCGGAGGAGATCCTGGAGACCTTCGCCGCGGAGATGCGTGCCAACATGCGGCACTATTCGATCTGGGCCGGGAACTACGCGCTGATCATACCGAAGCAGTTGCGCGAGCATCTGCAAGCGGCAGGCTGGAGCAAGACCGACATCGCCGCGTTCATCCATCGGCGCGCGCGCATCCGTCGCGGCGAATGGGCCGAAGTCGGCAAGGGCGCCGTGGTGCGCGACCGTGGCGACAGCGAATACGCGGCGCTGGAATCACCCGATCAGCTCCTGGTCGTCGCGGCCGGCGGCCCGGCCGGCGGTTTCGGTGCCGTGATCCCGCCGTGGCTCGGCCACAAGAGCCGCGCGGTTACGCTGCCGATCGGTGCCTGTGTTGACTGCGAACCGCCCGGGCAGTGAACTGGCGCCATGGTATTGCAGGTCCTCGATCCCACCAATGAGACGGCGCCGCCACTCGGCCAGACGGCGCCGCGTCTGGCCTCGCTCGCAGGCAGGACGGTGGGCTTCATCTCCAACGGCAAGGAAGGCACGAAAGGCTTTTTCGCGCACCTCGATCGCCTGCTGCGCGAGGAGTTCGGTGTCGCCGACGTGATCCTGAGGGTGAAATCGAACTACAGCGCGCCGGCCGACCGCGACATCGTGGACGAGATCGCCCGTTGGCACGCCGTCGTCACCGGTATCGGCGACTGAGGCAGTTGCTCGTCGTGCAGTCTGCATGACTCCGTCACCGCCGAGAAACTTGGCATCCCCGCGATGGCGGTGATGACCACGCGCTTCGTCAGCGCCGCCGAACTGATGGCGCGCGTGTTGGGCTTTCCCGACTATCCATTCGCGACCATCGCGCACCCGATCAGCAGCGCTGGCGATCAGGTGTTGCAGGGGATGGCGGCCGAGGCGGCGGCTCAGGCACGTTGGCTGCTGTTGGCGCCCTGAGGGCCTGTCTCTGAATGAGACGGGAATGGCTGCTTTCGTGAGGAGTTTCGGACGCCGCCAGCGAACGAAAGTCTCCGTGATGCGATCTGTCCGAATTGTCGCTGGATTAGGTGGCGATGCCGGTGGGATTACCGGCAAGAGGGGACTTCGAGGCGGCACAGGCGGCGGAGATCACGACGCTCGAATTCGCGTCACCCCTCGACGCGATGGAGTTGCCGGGTGCTGATTGGCTTTGTGGCGTGCTGTCCTGGAAACAGGCAACCGTCGCGATGCATCACGCCCTGTAGGTGCCCGACCTTCCACCACTTGCGCGGCAAGGTCAGGAGATCTGCCGGGAGCATGGCATTGCGATACCGGCCCCCCTTGCCACGCTCGACCCGGATCAGAATGCTGCCAGGTCGGGCCGGTCGATCCGTGTGCATGAAGAAGAAACGCAACGCCGACACGATGCTGTTCATGGTCGGCGTCGGCACGCCTGCATCACGCTGTTCGATCGAAAAGCGGCGCACGCCATCCACCGTAGCAGTATCAGGTGAGCGCCGCAGGAACGTTGCAAAACGTCCGACGTCGCGCATGTAGTTGCGCTGTGTCTCGCACGAGAACAGGTGCACGTTCATATCGTCGATCAAACGTTGGTGCAGTAGGCTGATCGCAGTGGCGGTAATGGACTGATGCATCGGTCGGCTCCTCTCGGTTGAAAGAAACCGAAACGCTCCGCCCGCTCCGGCACGCGCTCAAACCTGGTACGCCGGTTGGGCCACTACTCGTCCATCAATACCCCGCACCCCTCCGCGCAGCGGGGTCGTTCTTCGAACCGAAGCGACCATCCACCCTTGTCTGTCCATTTGTCCCCAAGCAGTTCCATCGGCTGTGCGGAACACATCCGATGCGAAAATTTGTCCTGCCCCGGCACGCCATATTATCCCTTTGTGCTGCGTTTCAGCGGCGATCGATTTGCGCTACGATTTCAAATAAGGATGGGCAGGGGGTGAGCCATGAGCGACCACATCATAGTTGGCGCGGGTTCAGCGGGAGCGATCCTTGCGGCGCGACTTTCAGAACAGCCTGACGTCAATATCCTCGTTCTGGAAGGTGGCCCGGACTACACTAACCCGGCTGCGATGCCGGCCGACCTGCTCGACTCAAAAAATATTGCCGGTGCGGCGCACGACTGGGGATACAAAGCGATTCCAGTCGAAGGCCGCATTATGCCTTATCAACGGGGTAAAGTGGTCGGGGGAACGTCTGCGATCAACGCCGCGGCAGCCCAATGGGCCCGGCCGGCAGATTTCGATGCTTGGGCGGCGCTTGGCAATCCGGATTGGCGTTTTGCCGATGTGGCACCCTATTTCCAGCGTCTCGAGGCGGACATCCACGGGTTCGGACCGCATCACGGCCGCACCGGTCCGCTCCCGATTGCCCGCTACCGCGATGCCGAACTGATCCCCATTCAGCGCGCATTTTATCAAGGCTGCCGGTCCGCTGGTTTTGCCGATGTAGAGGATCACAACGATCTGAGAAGCTCGGGCGTCGGCCCATGGCCAATGAACCGCGCCGGCGACACACGGATTTCGACTATTCTGTCCCACGTCAATCCCGCTCGTACCAGGAGGAATTTGTTGATCCGACCCAACTGCCTCGTTGATCGGCTCGTGCTTCGAGACCGTCGAGTGTTGGGTGTGCGGCTCGCCGACGGCAGCGTCGAGCAGGCCGAACGCGTCGTGCTCTGTGCTGGCTCGATCGGATCGGCTGCGATCCTGCTGCGTTCGGGCATTGGCCCGAGGCGCGAGATCGAAGCGCTGGGTATCAAGTCGGTTATAGACTTGCCTGGCGTTGGCGCACGCGTCTGGGATCATGCGGCCGTGCCTATCCGGCTCGTGCCACGCGAGGGTGAATGCGTGATCGGACGCGATCCACGCTTCCAGATTATGGCGCGCTTCACGGCGCCGCGATCATCGCAGGCGGATGATATGCAGTTTGTGATGACGACGCACCTTGATCTGCGCGCCTCACCAGCATTGATGCAGGAAGCCGGTGTTCCTGTCGTCGCGGCGTTGCGGATAGCGCTAATGCTACCGCGCAGCCACGGCAGGCTGACGCTCGCTGATAGCGACCCGACCGTGCAGCCGCATCTAGAGCTGAATTATTGTTCACATGCCGACGACGAACGACGACTCATGGATGGGGTTCGCCTGGCCTGGAAAATTTTGAGATCAACACCGATGGTGGATTCCTATCAGCGCATTGCGGGATTATCCGAGGAGATCGTGGGCACCGACGATCGGCTGAGGAGCTACATGCGCGAAAATATCGGGACGTATTGTCATGCATCGGGTACAGTTCCGATCGGTCCGGACGACGACCACACCGCCGTCCTTGATCAGAAATGCAGGGTCCGCGGCACGGAAAACCTTTTTGTTGCCGACGCCTCGGTATTCCCGATCATACCAAGTGCAGTACCCAACCTGACTGTGATGATGCTGGGCGAGCGCGTCGCGGACTGGCTGAAAAGTGCGGCTCGGTGACCACTAATCAGGTCGATCGCGTGACCTGAGCGGCGTCGCTGTCAGAGCGTGCTGCTCAACATCACGCATGGTTCGCCAGCGTCCAGAGGTCTTAAACGGTCTCGAACACCCGAGCCCAGTCCTCGATCATACTTTCGCAGCCGGGGGTTATTTGGATGACTACTTCGTCATAGCCCGCCTCCTTGAGGCGTCGCATCCGATCCCGCAATTCGGGAGCAGTTCCGCTGACAGTCATTGCGCGGATCAGATCTGCTGTCGCAAAACGATATTCCTCCGGCCACACAAACATGGGGTGCCCTTTGTGCAGTGTCAGATAGCGGGTGTCTGCCGGTGCGAAGAACTCGTAGACGGTGCGGTACTCGCGCAAAATCTGATCAAAGGCGGGGTTCTCTTCGCTCGACGACGCAAATTCCCCGAGCACGCTGCCATAATTTCGCTCCTCCATGGCGTTATGCAGCATCATCATGGCGACAGGTCCGGCCTCTGCCTTGATGCGGGGACTATCATACGCCTCGCCATCCTTGAGCACGCTGCCAAACGAAAAAATAGTTTTTCGCTTCCCGACAGGATCTTTACCCGCGGCCCTATACTGAACCTCCATGTCTCTGGCCGTGCTGGCCGAGAACTCCTCAGTGAAATTGACGTTGATCCAATGTGCGTCGAGCTCCGCCGTCAAGCGGCGGCTCTTCGGACCAAGGGCAGAAACGTATATCGGAATCTCATCATCAATGTTGATCAGCATCGTCTCCGGGTTGAGAAATCCGACCTTGCGAGTTTTGCCTTCGATGTGGAGGTCCGCGCTCTCCCCTCGGCACATTGTCATGACCACACGGATATACTCGTCCATGTCGGAGATCTTCAGGGGTCCAAGGCCCATGCTTCGTCGACCGGTGTAGCCCGTTCCAAAGCCGCCATCGATCCGACCGGGAGCCAGGGCGTTCAACGTGGCGAGGCCATTGGCCGCCACAGGTGCAATACGATTAGACGGGATTAACACGCCGGTACCGAGCCGAATATGCCTGGTTTTCACTGCTGCGGCACCCATCGCGACGAATATATCGGCACTAAGAATCTGAGTGTCGTAGAACCACGCTGTGCTAAATCCAGCGTCCTCCGCACGCTTTACGGTCTTCCACGAATCCGCGGGTGTCGGAAGCGCTATACCGAAATCCATTTTTGACCTCCCTTTGGCCGTCGACCCGCAATTGATCTGAATTCGCGGCTTTTATCCCTGATGAGCCAAATATGGCCAAGCGATTCCAGCGGCTACATTCTTGTCTGGTAATCAATCCCAGTACTGCCCATCCTGTGGTAGCTTCGCAAAGTCTCCTGCGTCATGGCAGAAAAACAAAGGGATGCCACTTCGTTCCATCTGTTTCATGCGCATGCGCGTCATTGACATGGCGCTCGTGCTCCAATCCCAAGGCATAGGGATCATCTTTTCGAAACCGTCGCGTTGGTGACCGGTGTCGGCAGCAAGACAAATTCTTCCCCGGTTGACTAGGTTCAGCACCAATACCTGGTGACCCGGCGCGTGGCCGGGCGTCTTGATGAGCTGCAGGCTGCCGTCCGCAAACAGATCGAGATCACCGTCAATCTCGAGGATTTCGAGCTTCCGAATGTCCTGGAAGTCATTCTGGCAATACACTGGACGGGTCCAGGCGTCCGGCCACAAAGCATAGCGAATTTCATCACGCTGCACCACATGGATCGCATTGGGGAAATACGACATGCCTCCAGCGTGATCCAAGTGCAAGTGAGAGTAGATCACATAGCGCACGTCTGCCACCTGGTGGCCCAGCTTAATCAGCTGCGCGTCAATCACATGCGCCCGAGTAAAGCCATGCGCTCCAAACGCATCGCGAAGGCCGGCACCCCAGTAGGAATCACCGCGCTCCGGATCAGCCACCGCATCGTTGATTCCTGTGTCCCACAGAATCAGCCCGTGCCTTGGGTGTTCGATGATGGCGGCGGTGGTCGGCGCATCTACCCGGCCTTCCGCAAAAGCCACCAATAGCTTGGTCGCGGGGCTCAATGGCCCGACATTAACGGCCGTCGTACGCAATCCTGACATTTTCCCCGCTCCTCAACTGTCATTTTGAGTTTGACTTAAACCGGTATCCGCCCAAGTTCTTTAGACACCGGACTGAAGTCTAGCGAGAGACGGAGTCGCCGTGAAGCTGGTCAGCGCGGCCGTTACACTTCATTCAGCGAGAGGCCCCTGAGCCATTCGGCTGTCCGCCAGCACGCACAGCAGCTCGAACAGCAGATTCGCCGCATTCAATGCGGTCTGGCCGGTGGGGTCATACATCGGTGCCACCTCGCACAGATCGGCGCCGACCAGGTGCCGCCCGCGCAGACCCCGCAACATCACCTGTGCATCCCGCACCGAATACCCGCCGACCTCCGGCACGCCGGTGCCCATCGCATACGCCGCGTCGAGGCCGTCGATGTCGAAGCTGACATAGGTCGGCCCGTTTCCGATGACGCGGCCGATCTCCTCGATCACCCGCGCGCGGCCAAGCTGTTCGAACTCGTCCATGGTGATCACGCGCATGCCTGCCTCACGGCCCCAGCTCGCGTCATCGGCGGTGAACTGGCTACCGCGCAGTCCCACCTGCACCGTCCGCTGCGGATCGATCAACCCCTCCTCCACCGCGCGGCGGAACGTGGTCGCGTGGTTGATGCGAGTGCCCATCAGCGTGTCGAGCGTGTCGGGGTGCGCGTCGAACTGCACCAGCCCGACCGGCCGATCCTTGGCGATGACGCGTAGGATCGACAGCGGAATGGTGTGGTCGCCGCCGACCGCTATCGGCGTGACATGCCGTCCGTGCAGATCGCGGAAGAACGCCTCGATCGCGGCGAGGCTGGCCGCCAGGTCCAATGCGTTGATCGCGACATCGCCGACATCTGCGACCTCGCACAGATCGAACGGCGCAATCTTGCTGGCGGGATGCACCAGCCGGATCGTGCGCGACGCCTCGCGCACCGCCGCCGGCCCGCCGCGTGCGCCGGTGCGGTAGTTGGTGCCGAGATCGAACGGCACGCCGACCAGCGCGATGTCGATCCCCGGACCAGGCGGCACGCGCGGCGCGCGCAGCAGCGTCGCCACGTCGCCGAAGCGGGGCGAGACCGACGGGTCCATGGGCCTCAGGTGGCGTTCGGCGTTCATGGCGTCCTCCGGGGCTATCGGGAACCGCTATCTCCTGCCACCCTGCCTCCGGTGTCCATAACCCAGGAGACCCATTCTGATGCAGGTCGAGATCGAATACTGCGGAATGTGAGGCTACGAACCGCGCGCCCGTGCGGCGCAGGACGCGATCCTGAAGACCCAGCCCGCCGCGCAGGTCACTCTGCGCAGATCCGGCGGCGGGGTGTTCGAGATCACGGTGGACGGCCGTCTCGCCTACTCGAAGAAGGCGAACGGTCGGTTCCCGACAGACGAGGAAGTACTCGGCACCCTCGGCTGATCGCCTGCTACACGGCGCGTGGTGCCTGCCGCGTGACGGTGGCAGCCTTGCATCGCTCGCCCCCTCATGGGGGTTCCTCGGGATACTGCGTGGCGCCGTCGGGAATGACCACGCCCGGCAGCTTGCGCGACGTCCAGATATGGAACGCCGCGGTCAGGTCCACTGGCTGATCCAGTGAGCCGCCCTTGATGCTGAGCGTCTCCTCGCCTGGACTGGCGTGACGAATGCGCGTGCCGCACTCGACGCAGAACATGCATTCGAGCAGGTTGCCGCTGGCGGTCGGCCGGCTCCACGTCTTCATGTGTCCCTCGCGGAGGACAAACGCCCGCGCCGGCACGATGACGGAAATGCCGAACGCCGAGGCCGACTGCTTCTGGCATTCGCGGCAGTGGCAGACATAGACCTGCACTGGTTCGGCCGTGATCTCGTAACGCACGGCGCCGCATTGGCATCTGCCGGTAAGGGTCATCTGCAGGCAACTCCGTGCCGGGCTGAACGGCTGTTCAGGCGGCCAGCAGTGCGTGATCGACGCAAGGATACCGCATCGTGCATCCCACGTGTAGCTCCAGACGGCACGGACCCGTCACGCCATCGAACAGCGACGCGGGTAGGCACGCATCGCCGTTCGTCCAGCGAAAACCGTTAGACGGCTCGAATTGATGGAACCCTTCGCCGAATGACGGATCCGATGCTTCCAGCAGACGCAGCCGCGATCCCTGGCACAGCAGGATCTGTCGCAATGCGATGCCCAATGCGCGCGGATCGCGAACCAATCCGAGTGCCGATGGCGTTCCCACGCGTGAGACCACTTGGACCTTGACAGAAGCCTTCGGCAGATCGAACAGATGAATGCCATTGGGCCATTGCCTGCCATCAACGCGGATCCCATCGACCACCAGATGCAGATCGGGATCATCGGTGGTCGGCATGCGCGCCGGACCGCCCGCACGAGCCAGCAGTCGCCGCCAGACCGCATCCACCACCGGACCACCATCCAGCACCGGCGCACAGGGCACCTGCCGCGGGTGGCCCCAACCGGTGTTGGCGTTGGCGAACAGCCAGCGATTGCCGTCGTCTCGGTAGCTCTCGGCGGGGGAGCCATTTGCCAGCAGCACGTCGTGGCTTGCCAGCTCGATGTGATACAGCTCGACCTCCTGCGCGCGATCGTCCCACAGGATCGAGCGCTGGTTGATCAGGAGTCCGACGGGGATCAGCGCGTCGTCGAGATAGAGGGAATGCCCCTTGGTCACGCGCAGATCCTGGTGCGGCACGTTGTCGGCCAATGCGCCCTTGCGCACGATCACCGGCGTCGCCGCGGTGCGGCGCCCTTGCGTCGCCAGAACGCGGCCCACGCCGATCCAGACGATCGGCCGCATGTGGCCGGCATTCGTCATCACCATGTCGCCAACGGCGAGGCGCTCGACCGGCACCTCACCGGCGGGCGTGGCGATGAGCGCGCCGCCACAGAAGCACAGCGCCGATGCGAGGTGGACACCGACATGTCCGCTGCCGTCGTTGCCGGCGACGAAGCTGTTGATGCCACCGACGAAGCTCGCATCCATGTGCACGACGTAGTCGGGCGCCTGCGGACTGCCGATCGAGTGCGGACCGAAGATCGACAGGTTATGCGTGGACGGATCGTATTGTGCCGACGCCGTTACCCCCAGCCCGAGGTCAAACGGTTCCTTGGGAAAATCCAGCGCATCCGTCCCGGAGTAGCCGCTGAAGTTGATGCTGAAGTTGGCGGTGGACGACTCGATGAACGTATTGCGGTTGCCGTCGAGGAAATTGACGGTCAGCGGGCTGCCGGTGGTATCGGCGAGGCTGAAAGTGCCGCCCTGACCGACACTGATGGTCGCGCTCGCGACCGGGTTGAATATGACGTTCGCGCCGGTGCCGGTCGGCCAGGTTGCGGGCACGCGTACGCCGATGGGCGTGTCGAGGTTGACGTCGCCGACAATCAGCGATGCGCCGGAGCCCCTGATGGTGAGCGATGGGGTCGGGCCGCCGTTCGTTGCGATATCCAGTATGCTGAGCGTTACCGCGGTGGTGACCGTCAG
This sequence comes from uncultured Alphaproteobacteria bacterium, assembly GCA_963819855.1. GTDB lineage: Bacteria > Pseudomonadota > Alphaproteobacteria > Acetobacterales > Acetobacteraceae > JAMXLO01. Next base: position 48,507 of record CAWFYC010000027.1, on the reverse strand, counting down.
GGCGACCGGCGTGCCGGCGACGGTGAGCATCTCCGCCTCGACAGTGGCACCGTTCGGTGCGGTACCGCTGCCGCCGACATCCCCGCTGGTGACCAGGAACCAGTTGCCGGGGTCCGCGAAGTCGCCGGTTGGGGTACCGAAGAACCAGATGTAGGTCGTGGCCATGGCTGGTAGGTCCTCCGCGATCGGCTCTTCTGAGCAGCGCGACTGGACGATCGCAGGCGATCTACCGGTGGCCCGGTGCCGATATTCCTGGCTCACGGCGACGTGACAGCGCGATGCAATTCACCGGCGGATGCATTGCCCATCACGCTCCGCAAGCGGTATCATTTCGGCCGGGTAGAAAGGGTACCGATGAGGTATGTGCCGCTCGTCCTGGCAAGGGGCCAGTTGCTCGCGCAGGTCATGCGCGATGCCTCTGGCGATCCGCGGCGCCACAGCCTGTGCGCCTGTTGCGGCGCGCGGATGATGATCGAGCCCGACCGGCTGGAGCAGACGGTGCGCTGTCCCGCCTGCGCGCGCTGGCAGCGCGTGGTCGTGCGCGAGGAAGCTCCCTGGCGGCTTACCGCCGCCTCGGCCGAGGCGCTGCGGCGAACCAGATCGTGGGTGCGACGGCTGTAGCTTGTCGTAACCCGCTGCACCCAACATGATGTCGGGCACATCACACGAAGGCGTAACCATGCCCCTCGCCAACGATCCCACGACCGCGATCCGCGACGTCGCGCAGCGCATCGAACCGGCGCTGATCGAAATCCGTCGCGACATCCACGCCCACCCGGAACTCGGCTTCGAGGAGGTGCGCACCGCCGGCGTGGTCACCCGCGAACTCAAGCGCCTCGGCATCACGCACAAGACTGGCATCGGGCGCACCGGCGTCGTTGGCCTGATCGAGGGCGGCCGCCCAGGTCCCGTGCTCGCGATCCGCGCCGACATGGACGCGCTGCCGATCGAGGAGAAATCCGGGCTGCCGTTCGCCAGCACCACCCAAGGCCTGATGCACGCCTGCGGCCACGACATCCACACCACGACGCTGCTCGGTGTGGCGGCAGTGCTGAAGGAGCTTGCGCCGCAGCTCGCCGGCACGGTGAAGCCGGTGTTCCAGCCGGCCGAGGAGGGTCTCGGCGGTATGCAGGCGATGATCGCCGACGGCGTGATGGACGGCCCCAAGGTCGATCTGGCGCTCGGTTTCCACAACCACCCGGAGATGCCGGCCGGTACGTTCGGCTACGTCCACGGCGCGTGCCTGGCAGCATCCGACCGGTTCGACATTGTGGTGCGCGGCAAGTCGGGCCACGCCGCCTATCCGCACACCACGATCGATCCGCTGGTCGCCGCTGCGATGCTGGTGGCGCAGTTGCAGACCGTCGTCTCGCGCGAAGTGCGCCCGACGCAGCCCGCGGTGGTGACCGTGGGCGCGATCCAGGGCGGCACCACCTACAACATCATCCCCGACACCTGCTTGATCAAAGGCACTGTGCGCACGCTCCACGCCGAAGCCCGCGATGTCGCCGAAGCCGCGATCCGACGGCTCGCCGCCGGCATGCTGGAAGGCATGCGCGTCGCCTGCGACGTGGACTATCGCCGCGGCGTGCCTTCGCTGCGCAACGACGAACGCGTGCTGGAACCCGCGGTCGCCGCGGTGCGCAACCAGTTCGGCGACGTGATCAGCGAGTTCGAGCCAAGCCTCGGCGGCGAGGACTTCGCGCTGATGGCCGACCTGGTGCCGGCATTCCAGTTGCGCGTCGGATCGTCGCAGCCGGGGCGCAACGACCGGCTGCACAACTCGGCGTATCAGCCCGACGAACGCTGTATCGGGCTCGGCGTGCAGGCGCTGTCGCGCGCGGCACTGGAGCTGCTGGCGGGCTGAAATACCGCACAAACAAAACCTGATGCGCATCTGCGTCTTCGGCGCCGGCTCGGTCGGCGGCTATCTGGCCGGGTCCCTGGCCGAGGGAGGCGCCGACGTCTGCCTGGTCGCGCGTGGCGAGCACCTGGCGGCGATCCGGACCGGCGGCCTGACCGTTGAAACGCCAGACACAACGCTCACCGTGAAGCTGCCGGCCAGCGACACTCCGGCCGATCTTGGCTTGCAGGACGCGGTCATCGTCACGGTGAAGGCGCCGGCGTTGCCCACGGTCGCCGCCGCCATTGCGCCGCTGCTCGGACGTGACACATCGGTGGCCTTCCTGATGAACGGCATCCCATGGTGGTATTTCCACGCGCACGGCGGACCGTTCGAAGGCCACCGCTTGCCGCTCCTCGATCCAGGCGACGCACTGTGGCGTGCCGTCACCCCGCAGCGCGCCATCGGCGGCATCTTCTGGCCCGCGTGTTCGGTCCCCGCCCCCGGCGTGGTGCGGCTGCTCACCGGGGCCGGCCGTGGCACGGTGTTCGGCGAACCCGACGGCCGCACCACGCCGCGCATCGAGGCACTGGCGGCCGCGTTCCGCACCGCCGGCCTGCCGGTGACGATCGCTCCCAACATCCGGGAACTGATCTGGCAGAAGCTGGCGTTCAACCTCAGTGCCGGACCGATGTGCGTGTTGACGCAGTCACCGGTGCGCGCGACGCACGAGGAGCCGGCACTGATCGACTGCTCGCGCCGCATGCTGGCAGAGGCCGAGGCGATCGCGCTCGCCATGGGTTACCGGCTCGACATCGACGCCGAACGCGTCGTGGCCACCAACATGCAGCTCGCGCATCGGCCGAGCATCTTGCAGGACCTGGAGGCCGGCCGGCCGATGGAGATCGACGCGCTCTACACCGTGCCTCTGGAGCTGGCGCGGCTGATGGGCGTGGCGACCCCGACGCTCGATCTGCTGGTGGCGATGATCAGGTCGCGGGCGCGGGCGGCCCGTCTGTATTCGCCCGCGTGAACCGCGCCCATCGCATCAGAACACCATCCAGGCGAACAGCAACAGCGTGTTGTTGCTGCCCGCGTTGCGACCGAAGCCATCGTAGTTGCTGTTGCCGCCGTTGAACTGCGTATAGATGGTATACTGGATGCCGAGCTTCAGATTGGCGAATGGTGCGCCCCACGAGTCCTGCTTGCCGAACGGCACCCAGTCGGCCTCGATGATGAACGCATTGCTGTTCGGCTTGCCGTTGGCGCTGTTGCTTATCGGCGAGCCCGTCGTGTAGAGCACCGGATTGGACGGCCCCCAGGTATTCTGCCAGCCAAGTGTCACACCGTAGGTGTTCTGGTACCAATAGGAGACGTTCACCCGGATCTGGTTCAGGTGCGATTTCGGTCCGAACGCCGTGCCATTGTCGTTGTTGTAGCTCGTCGCGGTGCCTTCGAGGTTCTGGTTCTCATAGGTGTAGATGCCCTGCACGGTGACGATGTGGGTCCCGTCGCCGAGATACTGATAGCCGGCGTCGATCGCATAATCCTGGTAATGATCCCGACCCATCGACCCATCGGTCATGAACGTGCCCGACACCGGATTGACATTGGACTGCATGTACAGAGCGCCGACATGCGCCGCCTGTGCGTTCCAGTTCCATTCATACGCCGCCCGAAAATACGGCATCACGCCCTGCGAGCTGCCTACGCCGAAGTCGTTGCCGAGGCGGGCCAGCGCCCAGGTGCCGATCGTCGTGTAGAAGCCGCCCTCCAGGTACAGACTATGGTCGTACCAGCCATAGACCGTGTAGCCGATCGAGTTGTTGTTGAACCCTGCGTCCAGGACCGGTGTTGCGGTCGGCGCCGGTGCCAGGTTCGACGCGATATAAGGAAAGCCCCAGGCGAAGGTCGAGTTGTACGGGTCCTGCACCGTCGGGTTGTTGTTCACCGTGGTGCCGATGCGCAATTCGTTATCGAATACATCGAACGTCGTCGTGTATGGACGGAGATCGGTGTTGTCGAGGGCCGACGAATTCGACACGTTCGAATAGGTGAACTGCACAAATCCGCCGGTGTGCTCGCCGATGCCCCCGGCAAGGAAGCCGCTGACCTGGTCAAGTGCGAAATTGTTGTTGGGGCCGTACGGGGCGGTGTTGCCCGGCACGCCCGCGTTGGTGTGGTTGAACGACGTCTGGGTCATTGCGGACAACGGGAAATAGGACTGCCAGCCTTCGCCGCCGCGTTGCGTGTAGCCGCCGATCTTGAAGGCGCGGCCGAGCGGGGTGAGTTGGGGGCCGAAACCACCGATGTGGCAGGCCGTGCACGGTTGTCCGGTCTGGGCGGCAAAGGAGGGGAGAGCATTCGCTGGCAGATCCGCCAAGAGCAGCCCGGCCATTGCCAGAGCCAGGCTCGCCAGAAGCTTCGACCAGATTCGCATGGTGCTACTCCCCTCGCACGGCAAGCGTTTCCCGGCACGTCGGCTTTGTCCTTGATCTAGATCAAACCTTTCGTGGAATTTATTGTCAAATAGTTAGTCGGTGGCAGGCCGGCTCATTTCAGTGTCACCAGATAAGCGATCAGATCGGCGCGCTTGGCGTCGTCCTTCATACCGGCATAGGTCATCGTGGTGCCTGGTATCACCGTTCTCGGCGACTGGAGATAGCGGTCGAGGGTCGCCTGGTCCCAGGTCAGGTTCGCATTCAGGTTGGCCGGCGAGAAATGGAAGCCAGGTACCGCTCCGGTCTTGCTGCCGACGATGTCGAACAGACTCGGGCCAACTCCATTCTTGCCCGGCTGCACCGAATGGCAGATCGAACAGACCGAGGTGAACACCGACTTGCCGGCGGCCGGATCGGCGGCCTGGGCTTGCGTGGCAAGACCGGCGAGTGCAAGCGAAACCATGACAGCCGCCAGCCGTGGCACAGAGTTTCCGAGCATGTCGCTTCTCCTCGTTGCCGCGGTAGGTTAGCTGTAACCTATCCTCGCCGGAACCGGGAGAGAATGTCATGAGGTCACCAGCGATTGCCATACCAGCCGTGTTCATCGTCGCTGCGATCGCAGTTTGCGGCGTGGCCGTGCGCGGCGTGGCGCAGTCCCCGTCGCACGAGGGCGATATTCCTCAATCGCTAGCCGTCGAGCACCAGGACACCCTGGATCAGCTCACAAATCTCGGCCGTCGGCACGGACCGGTTGGCGTGGCGGCGCGCAAAGCGCTCGAGCTGTTCAAGCGGCACATGGCGCGTGAGAATGAGTTCATCCTGCCACCACTGACGCTGCTTCCATACCTTGCTGATGGGAAGGTGACGCCTGACATGAAATGGGCGATTGCCATGGCCGACCGCGTCAAGGCAGAGCGCGAGCAGATCTATCAGGAACACACCCAGATCACGGATGCCATGAACGCGCTGGCGACAGCCGCCCGGGCGGCTCGCGACTCCGAAGCGCTCGCCTTCGCCCAGTCAGCGGTCGCCGATTCGCTGAACGACTCCGAGATCGGGGAGCCGATGGCCATCGTCATCGGCGACTACGTGAGGCTGAAGCTGCAGGCCGGCCAATAGGCCCGGCGACTACTTGCCCTGCAGCAGGTCCATGAATGGCGGGAACGTCAGCAGGAAACCCACCGCCAGCAGGGCGAACGCGGCGACATTGACCCCGCCCATGGCAACCGTTCGCGTGCGCCATAGGCGGCTCAGCACCCACCAAGCCACGAGCCAGACGATGATCGCCCCCGTGGTGACGCCAGAAAGTGTTCCGGTCGGATTATAGATATTCAGCGCGTGGCCGATGCTGTCCGACGCGTCGCCGGCGAACGCCAGGATGCCGAGTGTCCCGCAACCGATGCCGGCGGCTAGAATGGCGGCGGCCGCCGGCCCGTTCGGCAATGAGTTCGTTTCCGTTCCGTCGCCACGACGGGGCTGCGCCGTGCTCATTTCTCGCTCTCCATCAGGACGATCACGGAACCGCCGCGCACCGGCGCGTATTTGTTAAGGAAGGCCCCGAAGGCGCCGGCGATCCCGGTGGCAACGAACGCTGCCACGGCAAAGCCAAGCACCGCGGTCCGCATTGGCCGCGGGCGGGTGACCGCACGTCGATACTTCAGCGTGACATACGCAACCATCGTCATGGCGATCGGAGCAAGCCAGGACACGTGCTCCTTCCACTCCATCCCGACATTGTGCCACTCGGAGGTCCTGCCGCTCGAGAGCAGCAATCGGCGCGGATATTCGGCCAGATCGGTGACACCCGCGGGCGGCACGGCGCGATACCAGGGATAGACGATGTAGGCTCCGGACAACACCGCAAGCCACGCCAGAACCACCATGCCGATCAGGTAGACCGCCAGCATGGTCTGCTCGCGGTTCGTCCGCTGCGTTGGCGCCGCAGCCGAGGACATGCGATAGACCTCTCCGATTGCTCCGGAAAAGGCCAGCATGAACAGGGCGCCGAAGCCCATGCCATGCAACACGGTCACCAGGTCACGTGTCGTGATCTCCACAGCGGCCTCCGTGAACGCCTCAAAGCGGCTGCGCCGCCACGCCGATCAGCCAGGCTCGCGCATCCGTGGCCGACCACCAACTCACCACCAGATGGGGCGCATGCGCCGCGACGCGCAGCGCCTGTTCGGCATCGCTTTCGACGAAATGCGTGCAGCCCCAGCGTGTCGCCGTCTCCGCCTTGTGGCGCGCCACCGCGTCGGGAGTGTGCGGCACGTCGGCCGGGCGGCATTCCAGCGGCAGCACCCCATGGCCCCACCGCGTCAGCCAGGCCTGCGTGCGTTCGCGGTCCTCTTCGGGCCGGCCAGTGATCACCACGGCGCGCTCCGGCGCGAAGAAGGGCAGGGTGGGAAACGGCACCAGGCCGTGCCGCCGGCGCACCGCCTCGGCGATGTCCGCCTGGTACACCGCATCCGGCACGTCGGGCAGGAACACACCGTCGAGGTCGAGGCCATAGAACGGCAGTTCGGTCGCCCGATCCGGCCCCGCACCGGTGGCGCGCAGCGCACGGCCGGCCGGCGTCGCCTCGCCGCGCTCCCAGGGAAACCGCCACAGCGAGCGCATCGCGTGCGACAGGTCCGGCACGTACTGCGTCACGTCGGGATCGTGCACCACCGCCAGCGTCAGGCATTCCCGCCCCTCACGCAGCAACGCCGCGCGCACCGCGTCCATGGTACGGCCGGTGCTACATCCGTCATCGACCAGCAGAACGCGGTGGCCGCCCGCCGGCGTGCCGATCCACTGCGCCGATCCGCTGGTCCGCTCGAAGCCGATCATCGCCAGCGGCAGCGCCAGAATGCCGGCGGCCATGGTCGCCGGCACCAGCCCGCCGCGCGCGACGCCGACCACATGATCGGGCTGCCACTGCTGGGCGCGGTCCAGCAACGCGGCGATCATCCGCTCGGTCTGGTCGTAACCGAGGAACACCGGCATGCGGCCGGTGTCCAGACCTTTCCAACCACTTGTCGTCATGTGTTCTTGCGACTTGTCAATTTATCCTGGGTCAGGTAACCGTATGCTGGTTACCGAAAGCAACCTTGGGCGCGTCCTGCGGGGCGCGCCATCTCTTTATCCCACCGGCAGTGCGGTCTGACCCAGCACCCAGCCCTCCCAGCGGCGGATCCACGGATCGGCCGGCGCGGTGTCGGGGCGATTGCCCGCCAGCACATTCAGCACGCACAGCACGCCAAGGACGCAATCGAACCGGTCCTCGCCGGCGGCGTCGCTGCCGAAGCCGTCGGTCGCCGCCTGCTGAAGGGCACGATCTGGCAACACTGCCAACGCTGCCATCGCCGCGCCGAGCTGGTTCGCGACCGCCGCCCGGTCGGCCTGCCGACGTTTGCTGCCCCTCAGCCGCATCCCGAGATGGCGCAGCGCCTCGGCGGGATAGGTCTCGGCCAGCGCCACAGCGCCCGGCGCCAACAACGCCCGGTAGGCGCCTGCGAAGGGCCAGATTCCGACCTTGTCACCGCCGGCGAGCGCCGGCAGCAGCATTGCCTGCCACGCCGCGATCGCTGCCTTGCCCACCTGGTTCGCCCCCAGCGTCCAGAACAGCGGCGCGCCCGCTGGCCGCTCCGCCGTCGCCCGGTCGCAGGCGCGCGACAGCGCGGCGGCATCGTCCAGCCCGAGTGCCGTTGCATGTGCCGCCCGCGTCATCCCGAGCACGCCGCGCGCCGGATAGAACGGCCGGCCCGGCGCAACCTCGGCCAGCGTGGCACAGACCTGGAAGAAATCCGGCCGCGTCGCGGTCGTGGTCAGGAAATGCAGGAAATCCCGCTCCGGCAGTCGGGCCGCATAGGCACGCGGCAGGCCGATCGGCAGATCGACCCCGAGCGCCACCGCACCGCCCGCGGCCGCCGCGCGCAGTCGTTCGAGAAACGTCGGCACCTCGCCCACCGGCGTCGGCGCGGCCAGCCGCCACACCCCAGCGTCGCGTCGCGCCACCGCCACCCAGCGCTTGCGCGGGTCGACGCTCCAGTCCGCGTGCGCGACGATCGTTGCGCTATGCTCACGCAACGCCATGACGGGCTATAATGGCTTGTGCGCGCGCTCCAGCAGACGTGCGAGCAGGCCGGGCTTCTTCGCCGGCTTGACGGGTTCGGCTGCCTTCTCCCTGGCGCGCGCGTCGGCCTCCTGCTGGCGCTGCTTGCTCGCGAGCCATTTGTCCAGGTTCACGCCGGCCTTCGCCGCACGCTTCGCCTCGTAGGCGCGCTGGCCTTCGCTCAGGGTCTTTGGTGTCTTCAAGGTGGTTCCCCGCTGGTCGCACGGGTTTTGGCAGGAGGGCAGGCAGCGTTCAAGGCCTGCCATGCAGTGCAGGGATGGAATGATCGCCTAGCCGCGCCGGCGTCACGACGTAAGCAAGCTCGACATACCATCATACCGTCCGTATGACGGAGCGCATCAGCGCTCGAGGAGACGACACCATGCGATGGCTATACCTTGCGGTCGTTTGCATATTGGCTGCGGTGACATTGGTCTTCGCGCTGGAGAACATGGAAATCGTCAGCCTGGACTTCGTCTGGTTCAGCGTTCGCACACCGCTCGCCTTTCTTGTCGCGGCGGTTTACGTCATCGGCATGATAACCGGCGGCAGCTTTTGGGGGCTGATCCGCCGATCCGTGAGGGGCGCGAGATTGAAAGCGTGACGGAGCGCGGACCCAATCACGGCGCTGGCAACACCACGGCAACCTGGTCCGACTAGAGTGGATCGATCCGGCTACCTCCCGTTCTCATCCCGCGCGTCTGGTGTCTGCGCGGCTCGCTCGGCGAGCAACGTGTAGTGCGCCGCTTGCAGTAAGAGTTCGAGCTTGCAGGTCCTCATCGCGTGTACTCCTGACAGCAGCGCGAGTTTCCTGCGAGAGCGCGGACCAAAGCAATTGGTGAAAATTCATCCGAGTAGCAATGGCAATCTTGATCTTAACAGCTCGTGTTTCGCTCGCGCCCGATGCAGCGAAGCTATCGCGCGGCTGTGCCGGCGAAACGCCGACTGATCACACCGAGCGACGCGAGCGCCGCCCGACGATGGCGATCTGGGTCCGCAACACAGGTTCCCCTACCGCGCTCATCGCGACGCTGCCACCACGACACCGAACAACCCGGCTGCGCCGATCGCGAGCAGCGCTGTGCCCTGCGCCCAGCGCCCGATCAGCAAATCAACCGCGCCCGAGCCGGCAAAGACCAACTCCAGGCCGGTCAGGAACATGAACAGCGTCGCCGCCGGCCGCGCGAAACGTGAATTGCTCGGCTTGGTCAAGTCACGATCCGAAATGAAAATCCAACCACCGCAGCATGCGGCGGAGGGCGCGAGACATTGTTAATCCTCCAGGCTCAACTGCCTGTCGGTGTAGATGGTGACGGATGGCGGCGTCATGTCCCAATTCTTGTCTGTATGTAACCCGATGCGGGTGCGTCGCCGGTCGTCAGCATGCAGGAAACGCCAGGGTGGTCTGGGCTCGGGCAGCATGACTGATCGGGTCTGGCTCAATCCTTCATGACCTGAAACGCTCGTACAGCATCGCCACTGCTGCTGCTGACTGACGCAATGATGTGACACGCGCGAAAACTCTACGTCAGTAGTTCTCCGTTTGAGCCACTCGTTATTACCGCCGAACGCACCGGGGGATTGGCGCACCGCAGCATCTGCTGCCACTATGGCGGCCGACCATACCGAGGAACGCAATGCCCTTCCTGACCGAACCAGAGCCCCAACGCGGCGCGGTCCTGCCGGTGATGCCCGGCATCTCGCGGATCGTCGCCGCCAATCCAGGGCCGATGACCTATTACGGCACCAACACCTACCTGATCGACACGCCGGACGGCATCGCGGTGCTGGACCCTGGCCCGGAGGAGCATCCGGAACATGTCGAGGCGATCCTGCGCGCCACCGGCCCGAACGTCGCGCTGATCCTGGTGAGCCACACGCATCACGACCATGTCGGCGCGGTGCCGGCATTGCAGCAGGCCACCGGCGCGCCCACCGTCGGTTTTCGCGACAGCGGGAGCGACGGCTTCAACGCGGACATCAAGCTGGCGGACGGCGACCGGATTGCCGGCATGACGGCGATCCACACGCCAGGCCATGCGTCGGATCATCTGTGCCTGGCGCTGCCGGCGCGCGACGGCACCGCAGTGCTGTTCAGCGCCGATCACGTGATGTCGTGGTCCACCAGCGTGGTCAGCCCGCCGGACGGTGTCATGGCGGACTACTTCGCCAGCCTGCGGCGGCTGCTGGACCGCGACGACGATGCGTTCCTGCCGGGCCACGGGCCGCTGTTGCCGGAACCGCGCAATCTGGTGCGCGAGATGCTGACGCACCGCGTGATGCGCGAGCAGGCGATCCAGCGGAAGCTGGCGGACGGACCGGCCGGCACTTATGTGCTGATGGACACCCTGTATTCGCAGGTGCATCCGCGCCTGCGCCGCGCCGCCGAGCGCAACGTGCTGGCACATCTGTTGAAGCTGGAGGCGGAAGGCAAGGTACGGCGCGAAGGCGAGATGTGGACCGCGGCGTGACGTAACCATGATCGGGATCGGCGGCGCCGATGGGTTTCGCTGCGCTCTACCCATCCTACCAGTTGGCGCCCATGCGGTACCGTAGCCCCCGTAGGATGGGTAGAGCGCAGCGAAACCCATCGCCCTACTCCATCCGCCAGCCGCGGTCGTGCAGCATCACCGGGGAGTGGGTCTGCGCTGCCCGCTCCGCTTCGTCCAACGCAAGCCACAGCCGCAGCCGATCCAGCACACGCCGCGTCGGCATCGCCAGATCGAGTGCCAGCGCCTCCTGCATCGCATAGAAGCGCAGCCCCTCCAGTTCGCCATCGCCGCCCAGCGTGCCGCTGACGTGGCGCGCATCCACCACAAAGAACCGCGCGTTGAACCGGATCGGGCTCGGCGGCGGCGTGACGGCGCGCGCCAAGAGATGCAGCACGTGCAGATGCGGCGGCGCGCCGAGCGATAGCCCGGTCTCCTCGTGCAGTTCGCGCGCGGCGGCGATGCCCAGACCGTGTGCCAGCCTGGCGTTGGCATTCTTGCGCAACAGGTGCTCGGTGTGCGGCGACAGCGGCGTTGCGGACGGCGCCTCGAGGTCGGCGCGATCCACCGCGCCACCGGGAAACACCAGGCGGTTCGGCATGAAGCGATGCTTCGCGCCGCGCATGCCCATCAGCATCGAGACAGCATCGGCGTCGCCGCGATAGACGACCAAACTCGCGGCGTGCCGCGGGCGAACCGCGCGCGGCCGCGGCGGAGTCTGTTGATCGATCAGTGGTGCGCGGTGGACGTGGTCTTCAGGCAAGATCGAACCCCCGCGTCCTGAGGTAGGCGGCGAAGCCGAAGCGCTCCGGCACAGAAAGCTGACGCGCGACGTTCTCGCTCCAGCCGACTCCCTCGCGCGGCGGATAGACGTCGTTGTTCTTCAGGCTGCCGGCCGCCACCGGTTCGCGCGCGCGGCGGCGTTCGTCGTAGCCGCGGATCGCAGCGTCTTGCCCGACCTCGTCGTAGCGCTCGCGATGCACCACGACCGATGGAGGAAGGCGCATCGACACCGGGCGGCGGAACACCGGCCAGCCGACCGAGAGACCGGAAACCGGATATACACCAGGCGGCAGCGACAGCAGCGGCGTGACGCGTTCGATGTGGCTGCGCACATAGCTGATCGGACAGGTGCCAAGACCGATGGCTTCCGCGGCGGCGATGAACTGTCCCATCGCCAGCGTGCAATCGACCGCGGTGTTGAGAAAGGTGTCGAGATTGTTGTTGGCGTGCGGCATGCCGTGCTGCTCGCACAGGCGCTGATTGCGCCGCATGTCGCCACACCACATCAGGAACACCGGCGCGGTGGCGATCCAATCCATGGTGCCGATCCAATCGGCGATCTGCTTGATCCGTGCGGCGTCGCGCATCACCACGATCGAGTATTGCTGCAGATCGGACTTGGTCGGCGCCGACTGCGCGGCGGCGAGCAGCGCGTCGAGGAGGGTGTCGGGAACTGGCTGCTCGGTGTAGCGGCGCGTCACCCGGCGATCGAGCAGCGGCGCCACGGCCGGCGGCACGTCGACATTCGGCAGATCGGTACCGAAACGAGCACGCAGCAGTTCCGTGCTGTCAGTCATTGCGCACCTCCGCCTGTCACAATGCCCCCTCTCCCGCACCGCGTGAGAGAAGGGCTGAACGAGTGCCTCACACTTGCCGGAACGGCGTTAAGGCGCAAGGCTGCGCGCCATTCTCTGGGAGACGTCCATGCCGGCACCGTACGCAGCGCATCGCGCGCAGATCAAAGCCATTCTGCTTGCCTGGGGTATGCCGGAAGAGAACGCCGAACCGACCGCCGACATCCTCTCCTGGGCCGATCTGCACGGGGTGGACAGTCACGGCATGTCGATGCTGCCTGGCTACGACCGGATGCGCCGCAATGGGCGGGCGAAGATGGATGCGCGCCCGACGATCGTGAAGCAGACGCCGGTCGCGGTGCTGGTCGATGGCGGGGGCGGACTCGGCCACGTCCCGGCGCACTTCGCCATGCAGGTGGCGATCGACAAGGCGAAGGCCTCCGGCATGGCGATCGCGACGGTACGCAACTCGGCGCATTTCGGCGCCACCGGGTACTACACGTTGATGGCGGCGAAACAGGGGCTGATCGGCATGGCGTGCACCTCGGCGTCCGGCATCCAGGTGGCGCCGACCTTCGGCAAGCAGGCGAAACTCGGCACCGATCCGTGGTCGTTCGCCGCGCCGTCCGGCGACGAGCGGCCGTTCCTGCTGGACATGGCGACGACGACGGTGGCGGCGGGACGGATCCGTAACAAAGCGAACGAGGGCCTGGAGTGTCCGCCGGGCTGGGTGCTGAATCAGGACGGCCGGCCCAGCACCGATCCGCTGGAGGCGCGTGAGAAAGGCGGATTCCTGACGTCGCTCGGCGGCTCGCCGGAGAACTCCAGCTACAAGGGCTACGGACTGGCGGCGATGGTGAACATCCTGGCCTCATGTCTTTCGGGCGCGACGCTGATCACCGATCCGCAGCATACCAAGAAGCCGACGGGGATGGACATCGGCCACTTCTTCATGGCGATCGATCCGGGGCTGTTCCGTGACCAGGCCGAGTTTCAGGGTGACGTCGCTCGGTTCTGCGACGATCTGCGCGCGACCACGCCGGTCGATCCCACGCAGCCGGTGATGGTCGCAGGCGATCCGCAATGGAACAACGCGGCCAAGCGGATGGCGGACGGGATTCCTGTAGGTGCTGGCCTGCTCAACCAGGTGCGGCAGATCGCGCAGGCCGCCGCCGCTCCCTGGCTGCTGGACTAGCACCGTCTCCCGTTGTCAATCCCGCGACAGCGGGGATCCAGGGCTATCGCGCTAACTAACCTCGCCCTGGGTTCCCGCTTGCGCGCGGATGACGCTTGGGACCGTCGTCGGGCTGTTTCGTCCCGTCAGGGTCGGCCGATAGGATGGTGCGGAACTCGCAATGACGGTAGCGACGGCAGGTTCCAGTTAAGCTCCTCTCGCCATCTGCGTGCGTTCGCGGCATCTCCTTACATCTGCTACGAAAATATCCCGCGCGCGGGTTGGCCACTGGCAATTGTGCGTGCGGGTGATCTCGTGATTCTTTTCACGAAGAAGCAGGAAGGTTTCACGAAGATCAGAGCAGAAGGACGTTGGCGCTTTGCGCGGAACTGGATTACGGCCGCCGACGCGCCCGAATCATCCTTCCTGCTGCTTCGTGGTGGAATCTAGTCCGCCGGACGTGGCACCTCCGATCCGCCACTTGGCAAACCGCCGCAAGCCATCTCCAGTCCCTCAGTCTGATATGACAGCCACCGCAGGTAAATCATCCTCAATCGATCGCCTCACGAGCTTGATCAACCGATCAACCCAGGCCCGTCGCACCAGCATTTTCATCCATCGTGGTGCCCCGCGCGGGCTGGGTGACTGCGTTTTATACTTCCTTTCTTAATGCTGCCGGCGGGCGGTTGCTGCCGCGGTCACGTCGCCACAAATTGATGCCATATCACAACAAATTATCCGTTTATTCGAAGCAACTCCGCGTATTTTGGACTGAATTGTTGACTACCGATACAAACTGATGCACTCCGCAAATATTATTGTCAAGAAATCATAGGCGGCTATTCTACATCAGATTTGCGGCAGGCGTCGCACTGCGGTTGTCAGTTGCAACGACTGGCTGGGTTCCGAGGGTCGCCACCACCGCGTAAGCGACGCGGGTGAGGTGTCTTGGGAGACACCTCACGCGGTGCTGGACACCGTCCCGTTTCGCGTCGGGGCAGGGTCGGCCGCCGAAGGGTTTCTCACCGCGCGATCAGGCGCTGCAACGGCACATCGGGATCGGCGAGGAGCTCCGGATCGACGGGATGTCTCGCCTTGATCAAGGCCTGGCCGGCACGGATCTCGCGCGGATTATTGGCGGCGGTGACGCCGATCACGCTGTTGTCCCCGGCCAGATGAACCGCGGTGAATACGCCCGGTGGCGCATTCGCGCGCACGACCGTCCGCGCCGCATCGGCCGGCAACCCCGCGACCTGGAGATTGACGCCATGCTGATCGGTCCAGAACCACGGGATATCGTCATATGCCTGAGTATCGCCGCACATCGCCTTGCCGACAGCGATGCCGTGGTTCTGCGCGTGTCGCCAGGATTCCAGCCGCAGCCGACGCCCGAACAGCGGATGGTGAAAGGCGGTGATATCGCCCGCGGCGTATACCTCGGGTGCGCTGGTGCGACCGAACTCGTCAACCACGATGCCGCCCTCCAGCGCGAGCCCGGCGTGCTCGGCCAAGGCAAGATTGCGCTGCATACCGACCCCGGCGACCACCATGTCGCCGGTGAACTCTTCGCCGTCGCGGCAGTGCACCCGCACCGCGCCGCCGGCCGCATCATTGATCGCATCGACGATGACGCCGAAATGCAGCGCCACGCCGGCATCTCGGTGCAGCGTCTCGACGAACCCAGCGCCCTCGGGTGAGACGCTGCGGCCCATTGCGCGCGGCAACGCTTCCAGCACCGTCACCTGGGCGCCACGCTGGTGGGCCGACGAGGCGATTTCCAGTCCAATCACACCGGCTCCGATGCACACGACGCTTCGCGCCGTGGCGAGCCGGGCGCGAATCCGTCGCGCGTCCTCGATGGTGCGCAGGTAGTACGCCTTCTCGCCGCCAGGAACCGGCAGATGCCGCGCCCGGCCGCCGACCGTGAGCAGCACCCGGTCGTAGTCCAGACGCTGTCCATCCGACAGTCGAATACAATGGGCGGTCGGGTCCAGTTCGGCCACCGTGTGGCCCAGCAACAGCTCGATACCCTGCTCGGCATAGCGTTCTGCGGCGTGGAAGAACGCGACCGGCGGCTCCGGTTCGTCGGTCAGCACCGCCTTGGACAAGGGCGGACGCTCGTACGGGCGCCACGTTTCGTCGCCGACCAGCAGGATGCGGCCGCCGTACCCGGCTTGGCGCATGGCGATGGCGGCCCAGCCGCCGGCCTGCCCCGCGCCGACGATGATATGCGTCATCGTCCGGGCGGCGCCTTATCGGGCAGCCAGGCGTCGGTCCACCCGGTCGAGTCATCGCCTGGCGTGCTCAGTTTCACCTGAGTGCGGCCCAGCCCTGGTCGGCTGAGGATCTGAATTCCCGTCGGCAATGCGATAATCCGGCAATCGGTTGCCTGGCTATCGCCGCCGTTCACGCGGGCCGTCATGTTGGCGGCATGACGATCGAGGTCGTCCTCGGTGCGGCAAAGGACGGCACCGGGGTCGAGTCGCGGCCACACCGTGGGTTGTGCGCGCAGCGGCGGGGCCGGTGCCTTCTTTTGGAGGAGCAGGCCGGGCGCATCCAAAATCACATGCTGTGCCGACGCCGCCGGGATTACAGCGAGCGTGGCCGCCGCAGCCAGACCGATCCGCCAGAATCCAATTACCGCCATGGCAATTCCCCCAAAAAGCGGCGCAGTCTAGGTAGCGGCGAGTGCCGGGTCCACCATGGTCCGGGACAATTCACGCAGCTGCGATATCCGACTGAAAACACTGGGCTTTTGGCCAATATCTATCCAGGACAATTCAGCGCCATTCCCGCAACGCCGGATCGAAAACATGGGACGGCGCGTGGACAGGAACACCCAATTGGCATTGCACAAGCTCTCATATTCGAAGGTCCGCCATGCCAAGCCAAACACCATGCCGGGCGACGGCGGCGGACTATGGCTGCACGCCGGGACGTCCGGCAATCGAAGCTGGATATCCCGCTACACCATGGCGGGTCGGACCCGCGACATGGGGCTCGGCCCGGCCCACACGATCGACGTGGCCACCGCGCGCGAGCGGGCTGCCAGTTGCCGCGGCAGGTCTACGACGGGGTGGACACGCTGGCCGAGCGGCGGACGCGGGTCAGCGTGGTGCCCTTTCGTGCGGCGGTGACGGCCTACGTCGAAACCCACCGCGCCGGCTGGGGGTCAGAGAGGTATGCCCGGCAACGGCAGAGCAGCTTCGAGGGATACGTGCTCAAGACCCTGGGCGATCGGCCGGTGGCGTCGATCAGCACCGAAGACTGCCTGAGCGTGCTGTCGCCGATCTGGAGCAGCAAGTCCAACGGCGCTGACTGATCGCGCTGAATCGGGTCCGCGCCGGGCCAGGCGGCGCTGGCGTCCAGGCCTCCACGGCCATGCCGGCGGCTTCCCGGTGGCGGCGGATCGTCCGGCTGACCACGTGAGCGGGATCGCCGCGTATGCAGCCTCGGCTACCCGGCGCCACTGGCGGCCGGATGCGGCGGACCTCACGCGCGCTAACCGGTGCGTCGTCTCGCGCCTCAGCGTCGAGCACGACGATCTTGCGCATCGGCCGGGCCGCCACTCGCGCGGTCATGGGGGCGTGTGCCCGCAGTGGCGCCGTTTCGTGTCGGTGAATTTTACGGTGTAGGCCGACCAACTTTTTCAACCGGCGCAGAAACGCAATCCAATCAATGGCTTCAAATCTGGCCGTTTGCTGGCCCGTTTTTTGCTTAAGCGCAAGGGAACGCTTCCGCAAGGCGTCAGACGGCTTCGGAAACGTCCACGTAACAAGCAGAAAGGTTCCTACCAAATGAACCGCATCAAGCTCCTATCCGCAACAGCAGCGATCGCGACCGTTGCGTTGGTGGCCGCACCGGCCTTTGGCGCGCCCGTCGTGTTCCAGGACAGCACCTTCAATCTCGGTGTCGGCTACAGCATTGAGCCGGGGCTACAGACTGATGGGGCGTCCACCGCGACGGTGCAGTGCGCCACGTGCGGCAATCCGGGGACGGCGGTGCAATTCACCGCTACCTTCCCCAACACGCCATCGCCTCCTGGCGCGATCGACACCTCGGTGACAACTCTGGTGTTCAACCCCTTCACCTACAACCCGTCGACCCAGGGTGCGGTTACCGCGATCGCTGCCTCGATCGACAAGAACCTGGGCGTCAACATCGCGCTCACTGGCGGAGGGAACACCTTCCATCCGACCATCGTCCAAGGCGGTGTGGACTACGTGGCCTCGATCGCCGGGCCGGGCCTCAACTGCCCGATCAGCGCGTGCCAGACCGGCTACAACACGATCGGTCAGACACTGACGGCGGTGGACTTCCTTGCCTACGATCCGACCGCCAACTCGTTCGGCACCGCCACGCCGAACCTGACGGCTACTGGCGGGGTGTTCGCGTTCGGCCTGACGCAGATTTTTGGCGCCGGCGCGCAGGAGGTGATCTTCGCCGACTACGACAACTGGACGATGACCATCAACCCGGCAGCGGCAGTTCCGGAGCCGGCGTCGATCGCGCTGCTCGGTATGGGTCTGGCCGGTCTGGGCGTGACCCGGCTTCGCCGTCGGTCTTCGTAGGGGAGGCGCCGACGGGGAGCCGGGGCGTCGTCACGCCGCAGCCAGTTGCTTGAACCGGCCCTCATTCATTTCCAACAGATATGGCGTCGGCCAATGCAGCGTGATCCTGGTGCCGGTGCGGATCGGTGAGCGGCTGGCCGTGTGGATTATCTTCGGCTCGTTGTTGATGTGATCGGCGCGGAACTCGATCCGGTGCGCGACGCCCCTGGTCTCGATCACCGTCGCGTCCACCGCGTCGCCGGAGTGGCCCTGTAGCACGTAGCTCATGGCCAGCAAGGTCTTCAGCGCGTTGCCCTCGGCCGTCACACAGTTTGGTGGCGGTAAGCTCGGGCGGTTGAACGCGCTGGTGAGCAACGGCGGAAAGGGTATCTGCCCAGGTAACAGGCAACCGGCGTCTTGGCCGTCTCGGCACCGGCTGGCATGCTGTGCTCAGACTTAAATCAGGAGAGCGAAATGGCGGATGCGGGTTGGGTGCGGGTGGCGGGCGTGGCGGACGTGGCCGAGGGCCAGGTGCATGCGGTGCGCGTCGGCGGGCGGGAGATCGCGGTGTATCACCTGCCGGGCGGCACATTCCACGCCACCGACAATATCTGCACACACGAATACGCCATGCTGTCCGATGGCTGGCTGGAGAATGGCAGCATCGAATGCCCGCTGCACGCCGCGCGCTTCGACGTGCGGACCGGCAAGGCGCTGTGCGCGCCCGCCGAGACAAACCTTCAGGTGTTCGAGGTGAAGGCCGAGGGCGACGATCTGCTGGTGAAGGTGCCCGGCTGACCATGCCGGCCCAGCCGGTCGACTGCGATCTGCATCCGACGGTGCCGGCGCTGTCGGCGCTGATGCCGTACCTCGATGAGATGTGGCGTGAGATCGTGGTGCGGCGCGGCATCGACGAGCTGAACACCATTTCCTACCCGTCCAACAGCCCGCTGACCGCGCGGGCCGACTGGCGGGACGCGAAGGGCAAGCCGGCGACCACGGCGGAACGTCTGGGCGCCGAGGCGCTGGATCCGTTCGCTACCGGGATGGCAATCCTGAATTGCCTCTATGGTGTGCAGGCGACGTTCAGCGAGGACCTGGGAGCCGCGATGGCGCGCGCGGTGAACGACTGGATCGCATGCGAATGGCTGGACCGCGATCCGCGGCTGCGCGCCTCCATCGTGGTGCCGCAGCAGAACGCCGAACTGGCGGTCGTGGAGATCGAGCGCTGCGCCCCAGATCGCCGGTTCGTCCAGGTGATGTTGCTGGTATCCGCCGAACTGCCGCTGGGGCGGCGCCAGAACTGGCCGATCTATGCTGCCGCCGAACGGCATGGGCTGCCGATCGGCATCCATGCCGGCAGCAGCTACCGTCATCCCAGCACGCCGGTCGGCTGGTCGAGCTATCTGAGCGAGGACTACATCAACCAGGCCGGCGCATTTCAGACTCAGCTCACCAGCCTGATCACCGAGGGCGCGTTCGCCAAATTTCCCGACCTGACCTTCGTGCTGATGGAGTCGGGAGTGACCTGGCTGCCCGGCTATCTCTGGCGGCTGACCAAGTTCTGGAAGGGGCTGCGCAGCGAGGTTCCCTGGGTCGCCGATCCGCCGGCGACCATCGTGCGCGACCGCGTGCGCCTGACCTTGCAGCCGTTCGACGGCCCCCCCGACGATCGGACGATCACCCGGTTCATGGAGCATATGGGCTCGGATGAGCTGCTGCTGTTCTCGACCGACTACCCGCACTGGCAGTTCGAGGGGACGCAGGCCATCCCCGCTGGCCTCGACCCGGCGCTCGCGCGAAAGATCATGGTCGACAACCCACTGCGGACGTATGCTCGGCTCAGGGAGACCGTGACATGAATGTTGACGTGCTGAACCGCTCCGGCATCCAGGCCCCGGCCCAGTCGAAGCTCGCCATCGCCGACTGCGACGTGCATCCGCGTCCGCCCGGCGTCGGCATCGGCGGGGTGAGCAAGGCGCTGTACCCCTATCTGTCGCAGCGCTGGCGCGACCATGTCGAGACCATCGGCGTCCGCTATCGCCAGCCCTGGGAGAGGGGATCGGCCTATCCCAAGGGCCAGCCGCAGGCCTGTCGCCGCGACGCCTGGCCGAACGGCAACAGTCCCGGCAGCGACCTCGCCTTCATGGCGGCACAACATCTCGATCCCAACAACGTGGCATTCGGCATCCTCAATCCGCTGACCAGCGGGCAGGGGGCGCAGGACCTGGACCTGTCCGCGGCGCTGACCCATGCCACCAACGAATGGCAGGTGGCCGAGTGGACGTCTCGCGATTCGCGCCTGAAGGCGTCTGTCGTGGTGCCATTCGAGGACGGCCCTGCTTCGGCGAAGATGATCGCGGCCCGCGCCGGCGATCGCAACTTCGCCCAGGTGCTGCTGCTGACGCGCACCGCCGAACCGCTCGGCCAGCGGCGCTACTGGCCGATCTATCAGGCGGCGGTGGAGGCCAATCTGGCGGTCGGCATCCATGCGTTCGGCTATGGCGGCAGCGCGATGACCTCCGGCGGCTGGCCGTCCTACTACATCGAGGAGATGGTCGGCCACGCGCAGTGCCAGCAGGCGGTCCTGACCAGCCTGATCTTCGAAGGCGTGTTCGAGCGCTTTCCCGCGCTGAAGGTGGTGCTGGTCGAAGCCGGCTTCGCCTGGGCGCCGGCGCATGCCTGGCGGATGGACCGGCAGTTCGCCAAGCTGCGGCAAGAGGTGCCGCACCTGAAACGACTGCCGTCGGAGTACATGCGGAGCAATGTCTGGTTCACCACCCAGCCGGTGGAGGAGCCGGAGCCGCGCGAGCATCTGGCCGACGCTATCGAGTGGATGGGCTGGGACCGCGTGCTGTTCGCCACCGACTATCCGCACTGGGATTTCGATGACCCGGCGCACGCGCTGCCGATCCGGATGAGCGAGACGCAGAAGCGCGGGATCTTCCTCGAGAACGCCAAGGCGGTTTACGGGGTCGATTGACGCGACTGCCCATTCGCGTAGCGCGTGGGGGTTGGGCGCGAGCGGCGGCAGGACCAGATGGTGCGGATGGACATCATCCGCATTCCCGGCTCCCGCATCCTCGAAATCGCCCGCGTCGCGTTTGCCGCGCCCGACATCGACCTGCTTTGCTTCGGCGAGTCTGACCAGCCGAGCCCTGCGTCCGCGCACGCTGCCGCGGTGGCAGCGCTCGATGCCGGCGCCACCCGCTATCCCGACGTGCGCGGCCTGCCGGAACTGCGTTCCGCCCTGGCCGACTATCTCACCGGGCTGCACGCCCGGCCGGTGGCCGAGGAGCGGATTCAGATCACCGCCTCCGGCATGACCGCGGTTTCCGTGGCCCTGGCGGCGACGGTTCGCGCTGGCGACCGCGTGGTGCTGCACAGCCCATCCTGGCCGAACGTCGGCAACGCGGCACGGCTGCGCGGCGCGCAGGTGGACGAACTGCGCGCTGACCGCGCTGCCCGAGGGCGGATTTCGCATGGACTTCGATCGGCTGGACTCGATACTGGAAGGCGCGCGCGCCTTCATCCTCAACAGCCCTAACAATCCAACCGGCTGGACCGCGACGCGCGACGAACTGGCCATCATCCTGGACATCGCGCGCCGCCGCGGCGTGTGGCTGATCGCCGATGAGGTCTACTCGCGCCTGGTCTACGACGGCGCTCCGGCCGCGCCTTCGCTGCTGGATGTCGCGGACGCGGACGACCGGGTGATCGTCTGCAACAGTTTCTCCAAGACCTGGGTGATGACCGGCTGGCGTCTCGGCTGGCTGGTGGTGCCCGAGGGCACGCGCGATGCGGTCACCGAGCTGGTCGAGGTGACGCACTCCGGCGTGGCACCGTTCATCCAGCATGCCGGCCTCGCCGCGGTGCACGATACCGACACGGTGGAACGCTTCCGCGCTCACTGCGCCACCGGCAGGACACTGACCGGCGAGGCGCTGTCCGGCCTCAACGGCGTGCGGCATGCTGCACCTGACGGCGCGTTCTACGCGTTCATCGGCGTGGAAGGGCTGACCGACAGCCTCGCGCTGGCGAAGCGGCTGGTGAACGAGCACCGCGTCGCAGTCGCGCCAGGCGTGGCGTTCGGCGAGGCCGGCGAGGGCTTTCTGCGGATCTGCTTCGCCCAATCGGCGGAGCGGATCGAACGCGCCATGGGCCGGTTGCGCGACGGGCTGCTGGCGTCAGCTCCATCGTAACAGCCCTGCGCGGCTACGCCCCACCGTTCACGTCGATGGTCGCGCAGGTGATGAACGAGGCAGCATCGCTCGCCAGGAAATCCACCACCGTGGCGATCTCGTCCGGCTCGCCCGCGCGTCGCAGTGCGCTGGCCTTGGCACGCTCCTTCGCGACCGGCGGCGTGCGCGCGCCCATCGCCGTGTTGATCAGCCCCGGAGCGATCGCGTTGACGCGGATGCCGTGCTGGCCCAGCCGCGTCCCGAGACTCTTGGTCAGGTTGATCACCGCCGCCTTGGAGGCACCGTACTCCACCACGGTGCTGCCGCGCTGGCCTGCCGATGATGCGGTATTGACGATCGCGCCGGTCTGCCCGGCGGCGATCAGCCGCTTCGCTACCCATTGGGAGGCGAAGAACGGCACCCGCACATTCACCGCCATGGTGCCGTCGAACTGGTCCGGCGGCACGTCGAGGAAATCGTGCTCGGGATGATAGATGCCCGCGTTGTTGAACAGCACGCGGATCAGCCCGTGGTCGCGCTCGATCGCGGCCAGCGTGGCGTCCATGCGGGCGAGATCGGTCAGGTCGCACTGATAGTGCGGCCAGTTGCCGGCGCCCTCCGCGCCGACGTCGATGCCGACGGCGATATGCCCCGACTGCGCGAGGCGACGGCAGGTTGCCTGGCCGATCAGGCCGTTGCTGCCGGTGACCACTGCGACCTTTGCCATGGCATCCTCCCTTGCGCACTATCGCACTTGCGGCAACAGCAACACATCGGCGAGGCGCGGACAATGCGGCGGTTCCAGGCACTGAGTGCGGCGTTCGCCGCCGGCATTCTGTTGGGCGCCACGATGGCGTCGGCTGCCGACCTGACCATCGGGCGCGCCACCGAACAGAATTCGCTCGACCCGCAGTTCTCCGATCTCGGCAACGACGTTGCCACCGCCGAGAACATGTTCGAGAGCATGATCGAATTCGATTCGAAGCTGCGCATCCATCCCAGCCTGGCGGTGTCATGGAAGCTACTCGATCCGCTCACCTGGGAGATCAAACTGCGCCCCGGGGTCACGTTCCATGACGGCACACCGTTCACCGGCGACGACGTCGCGTTCTCACTGAAGCGCGCGCGCGATGTGCCGAACAGTCCGGGACCGCTCGCCAGCTTCGTGCGCCCGGTGAAACAGACCGAAGTGATCGATCCGCTCACGCTGCACATCCATACCGATCAGCCGACGCCGCTGCTGATGGACATGGTGGGGCGCATCTTCATCGTGCCGGCGAAGCTCGGTGCGTCAGTGACCACCGAGGATTTTTCCGCCGGGCGAGCGATGATCGGCACCGGTCCGTATCGCTTCCGCCAGGCGCTGCCCGGCGATCGCGTGGTGGTGGCGGCGAACCACGCCTACTGGGGCGACAAGGCGATATTTGACACGGTGACGCTGAAGTTCCTCGCCAACGCCGCCGCGCGCAGTGCCGCGCTGCTGTCCGGCGCGGTGGACGTGATCGAGCAGATTCCGCCGTCGGATATTTCGGTGTTCCAGAATCGCCAGGACGTGGCGCTGTATTCGGTCACCTCGACGCGGATGATCTATCTGGCGATGGATCAGGGGCGCGACGACAGTCCGTTCATCACCGACAAGGACGGCGTACCGCTGAAGACGAACCCGCTGAAGGATCGCCGCGTGCGGATGGCGCTATCGAAGCTGGTCAACCGCCAGGCGATCGTCGAGCGCGTGGTGGCGGGCGCCGGCGAGGCCGCCGGACAGATCGTGCCTGAGGGCATGGGCGGCTTTGAGCCGTCGCTGCTACCGATGGCGTTCGATCCGGACGGTGCGAAGCAACTGCTGGCCGAGGCCGGTTATCCGAACGGTTTCGGCCTGACCGTGCACGGGTCCAACAACCGGTTCCCCAATGACTCGCAACTTACGCAGGCGCTCGGGCAGATGTTCTCGCGCGGTGGACTGAAGGTGAACGGCGTCGAGGTGCTGCCGTACAACGTCTATGCACCGGGCGCCACGGCGCGGAAATACAGCCTGTTCGTGTTCAGCTACGGCAGCGTCGCGAGCAGTTCGCTGAACGGCCTGTCCGGCGTGTTGGCGACCTACGACAAGGAAGCCGGCACCGGATCGTTGAATTGCGCGCGTTACTCAAATCCGGCGTTCGATGCATTGTTGAAGCAGGCGGGAGCGGAATTCGACGAAGCAAAACGCAACCAGCTGCTGGCCGATGCGACGCGGGTGGCGATGGAGGATGCGGGGATACTGCCGATCTACTGGCAGAAGCTCTACTGGGCTGCGCGCAAGGGCTTCGTCGTCGATCCCGACCGTGGTGAGTTGACGTCGGCACGATTCGTGTCGCTGTCGAAGTAGATGATGGGTTTCGCTCCGCTCTACCCATCCTACGGCAACGCATGTGCGGCAACTCGTAGGATGGGTAGAGCGGAGCGAAACCCATCGAGCCAGTTGATCGCATGAATTTCCGGTCAGACCGAAAATACCTTAGACTGCGGTCAATCAGACGCAACATGGAGAACCATGCATGCTGACCATCGAACCGACCGGCGCGGTCCTCGGCGCGACCATTCATGGCATCGACGTGAAACAGGCCGACGACAGGCAATTCGCCCAGATCCTGCTCGCCCTGGGCCAGAACGGCGTGCTGCGCTTCCCGGATCAGCGGCTCGACATCGGCGATCTGCGCCGTTTCTCCGAGCGCTTCGGCGAAATCCAGGGTCCAAGCGCCGCCGCGGATGACGCCGCGCATGTCGGCGTCCTGTCGAACCTGAAGCAGGACGGCAAATATATCGGTTCGCCCGA
This sequence comes from uncultured Alphaproteobacteria bacterium, assembly GCA_963819855.1. Taxonomy (GTDB): domain Bacteria; phylum Pseudomonadota; class Alphaproteobacteria; order Acetobacterales; family Acetobacteraceae; genus JAMXLO01. The sequence continues at coordinate 23,341 of CAWFYC010000027.1, read as the reverse complement.
TGCCGGCCAGGACTGGCACACCGACATGTCGTATCGCGACGTGATGGGCTTCGTGAACGTGCTGTACGGCATCCGTATTCCGCGCCGCGACGGCGTGCCGCTTGGAGGTACGGAGTTTGCCAACATGCACGCGGTGTATCAGGCGCTGCCGACCGAGATCACGACGCGCCTCGCCGATGCGACCGCGACCCACAACTTCGAAAAGTTCTGGGAGCACATGCGCCGCGACAAGGCGTCGACGCGGCCACCGATGACGGAAGAACAGCGCCGCCGTCGTCCACCCGTGGTGCATCCGCTGTTCCTCACCCATCCGATCACCGGCCGCAAGGTGCTGTACTGCAATCCCGGCTACACGATGCGGATCAACGAACTGCCCGAACGCGAAAGCGACGCGATGTTGGAATACCTGTTCGCGTTCCAGCTCGAACCGCGCTTCCGCTACACCCACGCCTGGACCGAGAACGACCTGCTGGTGTGGGATCACCTCGGCACCATCCATCGCGCGATCGCCGACTACGGCCCGGACGAGATCCGGCTGATGCGCCGCTGCCAGGTGATGGCGACCAAGGTGTTCGACCGCGACTTCCTGCGCCCGGTGCGCGAACTGATGGTGGAGGCCGCCTGATGCGCTGGATCCGCTACACGGCCGATGGCCGCACCGCCTACGGCTCGCTGACCGGTGACACCGTAAGCGAGATCAGCGGCGAACCCTGGGGCACGCACAGCGCCACCGGCAAGACGCACAGACTGGCCGACGTGAAGCTGGAGGTGCCGGTGATACCGCGCACCTTCTACGCCGCCGGCATCAATTACGCCGCACATATCCGCGAGATGGCGGAAAAGCGTGGCGTGCAGCCGGTGTTCCCGGAGAAGGCCGACATCGGCTACCGCGCCAACAACGCACTGATCGCGCACGGCGAGGACGTGGTGATCCCGCGCGACGCCACCGAGAAGATCAACTACGAGGGCGAACTTGTCGTGGTGATCGGCAAGCAGGTGAAGCACCTGTCGAAGGCCGATGCGATGTCGTGCATATTCGGCTACACCATCGGCAACGACGTGAGCGAGCGAACCTGGCAGCGCGGCGACCGCACCTTCTGGCGCGGCAAGAATGCCGACACGTTCAAGCCGATGGGGCCGTGGATCGACACCGACGTCGATATCGACGCGATGCAGACCATCGTGCGGGTCAACGGGCAGGACAGTCTGCGGTTCAAGACCAACGACATGATCTTCGATATTCCAACCTATATCGAGGCGATGACACGCTACCTGACGCTGTATCCCGGCGACGTGATTTGGATGGGCACCGACGGCACCTCACCCGACCTCAAGCATGGCGATGCGGTGGAGGTGGAACTCACCGGCCTCGGCGTGCTGCGCAACCGGTTCGTGCGCGAAGCGTAGATGCGCATCCGCGCCGTCTGCTTCGATGTTGGCGAAACGTTGATCGACGAGACCCGGCACTGGGAAGGCTGGGCCGATTTCCTCGGTGTGCCGCGGCTGACGCTGTTTGCCACGCTCGGGATGACGATGCTGCGCGGCGAATCGCACCGCCGCGTGTTCGATCTGTTCCGTCCCGATCTCGACCTCGCCGCCGCGCTCAAACTGCGTCGCGCCCAGGGCTGGCGTTACGATCTGCTCGCCGAGGACCTGTATCCGGATGCGATCCCCTGCCTTGCCGAACTGCGAGCACGCGGCATCAAGGTGCTGGTCGCCGGCAACCAGCCGATCGAGTCCGAGGCGGCGCTCGCACGCATCGGCCTGCCGGCCGACATCATCGCCAGCTCTGCCGGCTGGGGGGTCGCGAAGCCTGATGCGGAATTCTTCGCCAGGATCGTCGCGGCGTCCGGCGAGCCCGCGCATCGTGTCGCCTATGTCGGCGATCGGCTTGACAACGACGTGCTGCCGGCGCGGGCTGCCGGCATGCTCGCCGTGTTCCTGCGTCGCGGTCCCTGGGGCTGGATGCATGCCGAGCTCCCCGACATCGCGCAGGCGGATCTGCGTCTCGATGATCTCATACGACTCCCCGATGCACTGGCATCGCTGTAGCCTCGCCACCTTATGCTGAACACCCTCGTCGTTCTGCTTGCCGCGGCCACCATCGCGGTGCCGCTGACGCGCCGCGCCGGTTTCGGCAGCGTACTCGGCTATCTGCTCGCCGGTATCGCGATCGGTCCGGCGGGGCTTGGGCTGATCACCGACTTCGATGCGATCGCCTCGATCGCCAGCCTCGGCGTGGTGATGCTGCTGTTCCTGATCGGCCTGGAGGTTCGCCCGCAGCGCCTGTGGGTGATGCGGCGCGCCGTGTTCGGCCTGGGCACCGCGCAGGTGGCGATCAGTGCTGCCGCGCTCGCGGCGCTTGCCTATGCGGCCGGTGTCGCCTGGCAGGGGGCGATCGTCTTGGGTGCCGGACTGGCGATGTCCTCCACCGCGATCGTGCTGCCGATGCTGGCGGAACGCGACCTGCTGACCACCAGGGCCGGCCGCGACGCCTTCGCGGTGCTGCTGTTCCAGGATCTCGCGTTCATCCCGCTGGTCGCGCTGGTGCCGTTGCTCGCCAGCAAGAGCGTGCCGGACCATGTGCCCTGGTTCGACGTGGCGCGCGCGGCGGTGGCGATCGCCGTCATCCTGATCGGCGGCCGCTTCCTGTTGCGGCCACTGTTCCGCGTCATCGGCGGCGCGAAGACGCCCGAGGTGTTCACCACGATGGCGCTGCTGATCGTCGCCGGCACCGCGCTGATCGCCACCGTCGCCGGCCTGTCGCCGTCACTCGGCGCCTTCATGGCCGGCGTGTTGCTGTCGGAATCCGAATACCGCCACGAACTGCAAGCGGATACCGAGCCGTTCGAGGGCCTGCTGCTCGGATTCTTCTTCATCTCCGTCGGTATGTCGGCCGATCTGTCGCTGGCGCGCGTGCAGCCGGTGCTGCTGGCCGGCGCCACGGCGGCACTGCTGGTGGCCAAGGCCGCGATCGCGTTCGGGCTGGCACGCATCGCCGGAGAGAACACGCCAAATGCGGTGCGCTTCAGCCTCGCCTTGCCGCAGGCAAGCGAATTCAGCTTCGTGCTGTTCGGTGCGGCCGTCGCCGCCGGCGCACTGGATGCGGGCAATGCAGCATTCGCCACGCTGGTCAGTGCCGCCTCGATGGTCGCAACGCCGATCCTGTTTGCCGGCGCCGAAGCGATCCTGGCGCGGCTGCGGCGCGCGCCACCGCCAGAGTACGACACGATCGATGCCGCCCCGACGCCGGTGATCATCGCCGGGTTCGGGCGCTTCGGTCAGATCATCGGCCGCGTGCTGCGTATGCACAGCATCGAGTTCACCGCGCTGGAGCGTAATCCCGGCCAGGTGGAGGTGGTGCGACGCTTCGGCACCAAGGTGTATTTCGGCGATCCCACGCGGCCAGACGTTCTGCGCGCGGCGGGTGCGGAGCAAGCCAAGCTGCTGGTCGTGACACTGGACAACCCCCCGGACGTGCTGAGCACGGTCGAGATGGTGAAGCGCAACTTTCCTAACCTCGCCATCCTGGCGCGCGCGCGCAACCGTTGGTACGCGCATCTGCTATTGGACCGCGACGTTGATGGACTGGTGCGCGAGACCTTCTACTCCAGCCTGCAACTTGCGAGGCAGGCGCTGACCATTCTCGGCGTCGACGAGGCGGCGGCCGAGCGCGCCGTGGCGTTGTTTCGCGACCGCGACGAGAAGAACCTGCTGGAGACGCACGCGATCTATCGCGACGAACAGCAGGTCATCCAAAGCCAGCAGCAGGCCGCCGATGAACTGGCCAGCCTGTTCGAGGCGGACCGGCCGGAGGCGGTTGCCGACAAGTCTCGATAGCATCATCGTCGTTGCACCTCAGCCGCCTCACCCCGCTGCCGTGCGGCGGTCCTGACCGAAGCCAGCACAATTCCCGCCGCGATCAGTGCAATGCCGATCGCATGATAGAGGTAGAACGTTTCGCCTAGGAACAACACCGCGAGGATGCTGCCGAACACCGGCATCAGGTGCCAGGACTGGCCCGCGCGCGTCGCTCCGATCAGTTCGATCCCGCGGTTGAAGCACAGATAGGCGATGAATGACGGGAACACCGCGATGTATGCCATGGCCAACCAGGCTGGTAGACCGCCCTCGATGCGGCCGCCCTGCGCGATCTCCCACAGGTAGAACGGCAGGATCATCATCGAGCCGATCCCCATGGTGGCGACCAGGAAGCTCAGCGGATGCACGGCGGGACGCACGCGGAACATCGCGGCGTAGCTGCCGTAGATCACCATCGCCGCCAGGATCCAGACGTCGCCGCGGTTGAGCGAGAGATGCAGCAGGCGCTCGAGCGACCCGTGTGCCGCGATGATCGCGACACCGATCAGCGACAATACGACGCCCGCAAATTGCCATAAGGTCGGCCGCTCGCCGAACAGCGCGAATGCCCAGACGATGATGATCAGCGGTCCGGCCGATTGCAGCAGCAGCACGTTGAGCGCGGTGGTGCCGGTGAGGCCGATGTACGACATCGTGTTGTAGGTCGCGATGCCGGTGGCCGAGAGCAGCAGCATCATGCGCCAGCGGCGGAGCAGGGCGGACGCGTCTCGCTTCAGATAGGGCCAGGCGAAGCCGACGGCGACCAGGAATGCGCCGGTCCAGCGCCAGTATGCCAGCGCGATCGGCGGCACCACGCCGGCCAGACCACGGCCGAGCACGATGTTGCCGGCCCAGAACAGGTTGGCCAGGACGAGAAGCGGCCAGGCGGAATTCCACAGCGACTTCGGCACGGTCTGCATCCTGCGGGCGGAACCAGGCGCAGCTAACGCAAAGGCGGCTTGTCGAGCATGTCCCAGCCATAAGCGCGTGCGACCCTGTCGAAAACTTCCTGGAGCAACGGCGAGCCATAGCCGCCGTTGGTCATGACGACAGCGCCATAGCCCTTGGCGCGATGTGCCGTTGCCCGGCAGCGAAATCCCCAATTTTCGCCGCCGTGTTCGAAGTACCAGCCTTCACCCTTTCGCGCGATGGAGAAGCCGACGGCGTACGAGCCGACACCAACCGGCGTCACCATTTCCTGCATCGTGGCCCGGGTGAGCACTGTCGTCGATCGCCCGGCGAGCGTCTTTTGCACCTCTATAAGGAACTTTGCGAGGTCGGTCGGAGTGGTCCATAGCCCGGCCGCAGCCTGTTCAGGATACACATGCCAGCGCGCGCCCATGCCTCTTCCGGAGTTGTCATGGGCTCGTGCCGCCAGCCGTTCGCGATCCACCGGCAGCGGGCATTCGAAGGTGCTGTTGGTCATGCCGATGGGGTCGAGGACCCAATCACGCACGATGTCCGTAAACGGCATTCCCACCGCATCGGTGAGTGCGAGTTGCTCGATCATGGTGCCTCCGCCCGAATAATGGGAGGCGGTGAGGGGCGGTCGAATCAATCGCACCGGGCCGACATTGGAAGGCGCCAGACCATCGAGTATCTGCGGCACCGTCGGCAGCGGTGTCCCAGGCTCGTAGCCAGGGAACCCGAAGCCGTCGCCGGTACCAGAGGTATGGCTCATGAGTGTTCGCGGCGTCACGGGCAGGCCACCGTCGAACGGCGAGCCCGGTAGTCTCCACGATGTCAAGATTGTGTTGATGTTCTGGTCGAGGCCGAATTCGACCGCCTTCGATGGCTTTGAGCGACGCCATGGCGGCCACCGGCTTGCTGATCGACGCGGCCTGATACAGCGTTTCGTTGGTGGCGGGCGCACCGGTCTCCACGTCCGCCGCCCCCCAGGACTTCACGCAGTGGATCGCAAAGTCATGGATCACGGCGATACTGAGGCCGGGGACGTGATAGTAGGCCATGACCTCTTGGATCGTGAGCGGATCGGCACCCTGTCGATTGGGGAACTGAGGACCTTCGATCTCTGCGAGCATTTTAGAAGCTCAGCCCTCTGAACGGTTCCGGAATGGAGGTCTCCAGCGAGTTGTCCAGAGCGGTTTCAGGCAAAGTGGAATCGCGACGGGGTGATGGGTTTCGCTGCGCTCTACCCAACCTACGGCAACGAGCGTGCAGCAAGTCGTAGGATGGGTAGAGCGCAGCGAAACCCATCGAGCCAAGTGATCGCATGAGTTCCCGGTCAGGCGGGTGCCGCTCTGGTAAAACTGCTGTTCCTCAGTAAGCCCCGGCCCATCCGTCGCGGCGCGGATCCGATCCGGCCATTCGCACGCCGTTCGCAGCGATCCGGATCGCCTGCACGCTGCACGGCGCTTCCAGCGGCCCGACGCGGTTCAGCCGGTGTCCAAGCCGTTCCAGACCCGCCAGCACACCCTCGCCAAATCCCGGCTCGATCGTCAGCCGGCCGTCGCCCTCGTGCGGCCAGTTGGCGCCCTGGCCCTGCTGGATCGACGTCCAGCGCGGCGCCTCCAGCGCGGTCTGCGGATCGGCGCCGAGGTCCATCATGGTGGTCAGCACCTGAAGGTTGACCTGCACCTGATTGTCCGCGCCCGGCGTGCCTTCCACCGCCCACAGCCTGCCGTCCTTGAACACCATCGGCGCGTTCATGGTGTGGCGCACACGCTTGCCCGGCGCCAGCCGGTTGGCGTGACCGGGCGCGAGATGCCAATAGGCCATGCGGTTGTTCAGCAGGATGCCGGTGTCGCCCGCGGTCACGCCGGAACCAAAGCCGGAGTTCAGGCTCTGGATGCCCGACACCGCATTGCCGTCCGCATCCACCACGCAGAAATAGGTCGTGTCGCCGACTGCCGCCTCGGGTTCCGCCAGCGCGCGATTGCTGGCGCGCGCCATGTCGATCGAAGCCGCGCATTCATCGGCGTAGGCATCGGACAGCAGCCGATCCAGCGGCACGTCGCCGAAGCGCGGATCGGTGCCGTAGCGTTCGCGGTCGAGGAACGCCAGCTTCTTCGCCTCCACCAGCACGTGGATGCGTTGCGCCGGGTCGAGTGCGGCAAAGTCGAAGCGTTCGGCGATCTTCAGCATCTGCAACATGGTGAAGCCGGTCGAATTCGGCGGCGTCTGAGTGACGTGGAAGCCGCGATAGGCAATGGCGATCGGCTCCTGAAGCTGGGGCTGGCACGCCTCCAGATCGCGTTCATCGACCAGCACGCCAGCCGCGCGCATGCCGGCGCAGAGCCGCTTGGCCAGCCGGCCGCGGTAGAAAGTTTCCGCGCCGTCCTGCGCGATCTCCTCCAGCGTGCGCGCCAGGTCGGGTTGGCGAATCAGCGCGGCCAGCGGCGGCACGCCGACATCGAGACCAGCGAGGAACACGGCACGCGAGCGCGCATCGGCCGCGAGCACCGCGCGCACGTCGCCGGCGAAGTGACGATAGTGGTGGCTGACGGCGAAACCTTCGCGCGCATGCTCGATCGCGGGCCCGCACAGGTGGCGCCACGGCAGTCGGCCATGTGCGGCGTGCATCGCACCAACGCCGCCGAGCAATCCGGGCGTGGAGACACTGAGCGGACCGCGTATCGCAATGCCGGTGGCACGAAAGCGTTCTGGCGTGGCGGCAAGCGGCGCGGCACCGGTCGCGTTGTAGCACCGCGAGGTCGCGTCCTTGGCGGTGTAGACCTGATAGAACCCGTCGCCGCCGAGACCGGACATGCCAGGCTCGACGACGCTCAGCGTGAGCGAGATCGCCACCGACGCATCGATCGCATTGCCGCCGGCACGGAGCGTGTCGAGACCGGCCTGGGTCGCCAGCGGATGATTGGCGCCGACCGCGCCTTTGCGGCCCATGATCAGAACGCGGTGGTTGCGGGTTGGCAGATACATCGTCGTTCCAGTTCAGCGCAGATGTGTGGTGAAGAAGTCGGCGACAGCGGTGTAGATTCGGCGCCGGTCGTCCGGGCGGATGAATCCGTGGCCGGCATACTCGAAGGTTTCGTACGCAACCTTCTTCTGCCGCTCGCGCAGCGCGGTGACGAACTGTTCGCTCTCGCCGATCGGCACGCGCGGATCACGTGTGCCGTGCGCGATCAGCACCGGTGCGCGCACGCGGTCGATTCGGTGGATCGGTGAGATGCGCGCGAACAGCTCGGCATCGCGCTCGGGATCGCCATACTCGGCGGCGCGGTGGCTGCGTCGCCACGCTCCGGTGCCGGCAAGCAGCGAGACGAAATCGGCGATCCCGTAATAGTTCACCGCGGCGCGCCACAGCTCGGGATGTTCGGTGATCGCCGACATCACCATGAAGCCGCCGTACGACTGGCCCATGATGCCGATGCGCTCGCCGTCGATCGCCGGGTGTGCGGCCAGCCAGTGCCTGCCGTGCGCGAGATCGGTCACGCTGTCGAGCCGCCGCTCGACATCGTCGCTCTTGGTGTAGCTGCGGCCATAGCCGGAACTGCCGCGCACATTCGGCATCAATATCGCAAAGCCCTGCGCGAGCAGCATCTGGATGTCGGGGCGGAAGTTCGGCCGGGTCTGGCCGACCGGTCCGCCATGTACCCACATGACGGCTGGATAGCCGCCGGCTGGTTGCGGGCCACGCGGCAACGCGAACCAGCCTGGAACGCGCGTGCCGTCGAAGCTTTGCCACGACACCAGCTCCAGATCGACGAAGTCGCCCAACCCAGGTGGCGGTTCGGGCCGCCATGCGACTCGTGCGGCGCCGTCACGCCACAGCCAGAGCGACGGCGGCTCGGTCGGGGTGGCCACGCTGAACGCCAGCGTGGTGCTGTCGGCGGACCAGGTCAGATCGGTGACGATGCCACGGGGCAGGCCGGTGACCACCGGGCGCTCGCCGTCGATCGGACCGACCCGCAGCACGGTGTAGCCCCGATCGTTCTCGATCGTGGCAAGCGAGCATGCATCGGACGCAATTGACCACGCCTCGACGTCCCGTCCGGCAGCATCATAGACGACGGATATGCCGCCGGTATCGGGGTCGAGCCGGCACAGCCGCAGGAAGTTGCTGCCGCCATGATCGGTCAGCGCCATCAAGGTGCGGCCATCGCTCGCCCAACGCACGCTCCGGAAGTTGCTTGGCGGCCCGAATGCCCGAGCCTCACCCGACGCCAGATCGAGCAGCAACAGCGACATGTCGCCGAAGCCGCGATCATGGAGCAGCGCCAGCGTCGCGCCATCGGAGCGAAAGCCCGACACGCTGACCTGATTGCTGCCGCGGAACACGCATTCACGAACGCCGCTGGCGACATCCTGCAGATAGACATCGAAATGTGCTTCGTCGCGTTCGTTCGCGGCGTAGGCGATCCGGGTAGCGTCCGGCGACCAGGCGCCGAAGTCGTGGATCACCGCGGGATTGGTGGTGAGCTCGCGCGGCTCGGCCGACGCGTCTCGCGGATCGACGAGCAGCATTTGCTGGCGTTCGTCGCCACCGCGGTCGATGCCGTAGATCAACCGGTCGTCCACCGGCGAGCGGCGCAGCAGTGCGACCTTCTCATCGTGCCAGGTGAGCTGCCGGCTGGCTCCGGAGGCGAGGTCCAGCGCCCAGACCTGCGGCAGACCCGAACCGCGGAGGTGAAACAGCGTTTGTCCGTCACGGGAGAAGGCGGGCGCGGTGGCCGCACCGATCGCGGCGAAGTCTTCCGGGTGGGGAGTCATGCCGCGAGCATACCGTGCCGGCCGGGGTTGGAAAGCGGGACCGGATGGGGTTTGCTCGGGCGATGCGCATTGCGCTGGACAGCGAGACCGATTGGGTGGGCTGGCGGGGTGCCACACGCGCCCTGGTGCTGGCTGGCATCGCGCCGGATGCGGTGCGCTGGTCGGTGGGCGGCGACAGTGACGCGCTGCCGCAGGGCAGCGGTAGCTTCAACGTGTCCCGGTCGCTGGTGTCGCTGGCCTCTCTCGCGATCCAGGCGCGCGAGCCGGCGCGGTTCGATCTGCTGTATCGGCTGGTCTGGCACGCCAACACCGGTAAAACTGATGAAGCTGAGCTGCGGCAGGCGCAGCACCTTGCGCTGGCCGTGCGCGCGGAGGCGCATCGGATGCGCACCCAACTGCGTTTCCTGCCGGTGGAGGATGCTGGTCGCACGCGATACCTCGGCTGGTACGCGCCTGCGCACTACGTGCTGGAGGCGAACACGCAACTGATCGCGCGGCGGTTCCCCGACCTATCGTTCTCCATCGTAACCCCTGACGGCGCGGCGCACTGGGATGGCGCGGAACTGCGATTCTCCGTGGGCGCCTCCGGTATGGCAGATGATGACGCGTTGCAGGCATGGTGGCGCGCGCACCACGCCCTGCACCATGCACGCACCGGCACCTCGGTGCCCGAGGCCGAGGCGCTCGATGAAGCGCCACGGCCGCCGGATCGTCCACCGCTCGGTCCGGTCGTGCTCAACCTCGGTTCGGATCCAGGCTTGCGGGAGGCCGCGGCGGAAGCGGAAGGTTGCCGGCGCTGCCACCTTTACGAGCGGGCGACGCAGACCGTGTTCGGCGAAGGGCCGGCGCATGCCCTCGTGCTGTTCGTCGGCGAGCAGCCGGGCGATCAGGAGGACATCATCGGCCGCCCGTTCGTCGGCCCCGCCGGCCAGATCATGGATCGCGCGATGGAAGAGGCCGGCATCGACCGGCGCACCGTCTACATCACCAATGCGGTGAAGCACTTCAAGTTCGAGCCACGAGGCAAGCGGCGCATCCACCAGACGCCCGAGGCGCCCGAGATCCAGGCCTGCCGCTTCTGGCTCGACGTCGAGCTGGTGCGGCTGCGGCCGAAGCTGGTGGTGGCGATGGGCGGCACCGCGGCGCGCGCCTTGCTGGGCCGCGCCGTCACCATCACCCGCGAGCGTGGGCGCCCGATTGAGCTGCCTGATGGGCAGAAAGCGTTCGTCACCGTGCACCCGTCGTTCCTGTTGCGCGTGCCCGATGAAGATGCGAAGGCGCGGGAGTACCGCGGCTTCGTCGCCGATCTGCGAAAGGTGGCCGAACTGGTGGGCTAGGCGGCCGCCACCGACGCCGGGACGCCCTCGGGATCCAGCCGGTAGCCGCCGCCCTCGGTGACCAGCAGGCGCGCGTTCGCCGGGTCGGGCTCGATCTTCTGGCGCAGCCGATAGATGTGCGTCTCCAGCGTGTGGGTGGTGACCGCGGCGTTGTAGCCCCACACCTCGTTCAGCAGCACCTGCCGCGCCACCGCCCGGGTTCCGGCGCGGTAAAGGAACTTCAGGATCGCGGCCTCCTTCTCGGTGAGGCGGATGCGGCGGTTCTTTCCCAGGTCCTGCAGCAGCTTGGCCGAGGGACGGAAGGTGTAAGGACCGATGGTGAACACCGCGTCCTCGCTGTTCTCGAAGATGCGGAGCTGTGCCCGCAGCCGCGCCAGCAGTTCGTTCAGCCGGAACGGCTTGGCGATGTAGTCGTTGGCACCCGAATCAAGGCCGCGCACCACGTCGGTTTCGGTGTCGGAGCCGGTGAGCATGATGATCGGCATCTTCTGCCCCTGCCTGCGCAGCCTGGTGCAGAGATCGCGGCCGTCGCCATCCGGCAGGCCGACGTCGAGGATGACGGCATCGAACCGCGCATCCTTTGCGCCGAGCTTTTCCTCAGCCTCGCCGATCGAGGCCGCCGCCACCGCCGTGAATTCGCCGTCGACCGCGAGTTGGTCCGCCAGGGTCTCACGCAGAACTTCGTCGTCATCAACGATCAGGATTGGTCGTTCTGCCGACATCTTCGTATCCCTTTGCTTCTGTCCGGCGCACCCCGCGCCCGCCACTGCCTTGCGCACCAAACATCGCACGGCTACGGCACAAAGCCTCAGCGTGCGGTTTCCGATTTGCAGCCAACACCAACATCATCCTGCCGTTTCGGTACGCGGCAAGAAGCTCACATTTCTGTGAGTGCAGCCGAGACATTCAATCTCACCCGCCATATAGTCATTATGGCGGCATCACATAGCAGGTTGTGGCTCCGTCCGTCGCTCAGGAGCAGGCTTGGCGTGAATCATGACAAAAGTTGGCCGTCATTGTTCCATTTTCGTGTAGCCCGATGACACACGCGTTCCGCGGCGAATCGGTTGGCACGGGACGGCCGGGTGCCGGCGCGCCGCTCGATGCACCTGATCCAGATGTGCTGCGTCTTCGTATGGTGCATCGTGCTGCCGCCGACCTGCGCCGAGGCACACCTGTCCTGCTGACCGGCGAGGCGCCGTTGATCCTGCTCGCGGCCGAGACGGCCGGGCCGCGCGGGCTGGCCGAACTGGCGATGCTGGCCGCCGAACCGCCCGTGCTGCTGCTGGCGCCGATGCGGGCCGCCGCTGTCCTGCACCGACCGGTCGAGCAGGGATCATCGGCCGTGGCGCTGTCCCTCGGCGCCGAGTTGCTGGCACCGGAACCGCTCCGCAGCATGGCCGACCCCACGCTCGAGGGGTTGCTGCCGACCCAGCCGGATGTCGCTGCTGTGCCCGAATTGGCGCCGGCGGCCTTGATTCTCGCCAAATTGGGCCGCTTGTTGCCCGCCGTGCTGGCGGCTGCGGTGCGCGCCGATATCGATGCCGACGCCGTGAAGTTCGGACTGTTCAAGGTGCCGGCAGCCGACCTGATGGCCTATCCGGCGGCTGCCGCGGCTGGAATGCGCCAGATCGCATCGGCGCGCGTGCCGCTGGAAAATGCTCAAGACTCCCGGGTGATCGCGTTCCGCACCGAAGGATCGGCGATCGAGCACCTTGCCATCGTGGTGGGCCATCCGGAATCCGCGGATGCGCCGCTGGTGCGTATCCATTCCGAGTGCTTCACCGGCGATCTGCTTGGCAGCCTGCGTTGCGACTGTGGCGCGCAGTTGCGCGGCGCGATTGCCCGGATGGGCGAGGAGGGCGCAGGGGTGTTGCTCTACCTTTCCCAGGAGGGCAGGAATATCGGGTTGGTCAACAAATTGCGAGCATACACGCTGCAGGACCGTGGGCTCGACACGCTGGACGCGAATCGGGCACTGGGTTGGGGGGCGGACGAACGTAACTTTCTCATCGCTGCGACGATGCTGCAGGCAATCGGTGTGAATCGCATCCGGCTGCTGACCAACAATCCCGACAAGCTGGCGGCACTGGCGGCGTGTGGGGTCGAGGTCGTCGGCCGGGAGGCGCATGCCTTCGCGCCGAACGGGGTCAACGACCACTATCTTGCGACCAAGGCAGAGCGCTTCGGTCACCTGTTGGACTGAGACAGATGCAGGCACTGGTGCATCCCGACGGCCGGCTGGTGCTGCGCGGCCGTGTGTACCGAGCCGCGATCGGGCGCGGCGGCGTTCGAGACGACAAGCAGGAGGGCGACGGTGCCACGCCGACCGGTCCAATGCCGCTGCGGCGCGTGCTGTACCGCGCCGATCGGGTGAAGGCGCCGGAATGCACGGTGCCGGTGGAGCCGATCGCCCCGGCGGATGCCTGGTGCGACGATGCGCAGCAGGCCGACTATAACCGGATGATCCGGCTGCCGCACGACGGCCATTACGAGGAGTTGTGGCGGCAGGACGGCTTGTATGACGTGATCGGGGTCCTGGGCTGGAACGACGCACCGGTGCAGCGTGGCCGGGGTTCGGCGATCTTCCTGCACGTGGCGCGCTCGGACTACGCACCGACCGAGGGATGCATAGCGTTGGCGCTGGGTGACCTGCTGCAAGCGCTGAGCGCGGGTGTGTCCGAGCTTCTGATACTGCCTGCATAGACTACCCGTTAGGGGTGCGGCCTATGCCGGCTCCCGTCGCAATCCCCGTGCCATCAGCGCCGCCAGGTAGGCTGGCCATCGCCGATCCTGCTCGCGCCCCAGGTCGTGCAGGTACTCCCAGGAATAGATCCCGGTATCGTGCAGGTCGTCGAACACCAGCCGCACCGCGTAGTTGCCCACGGGCTCGATGCCGATGATCGCTACATCGCGCTTGCCGGGAACGATCTGCTTCTGCTGCGGGCTGTGGCCCTGCACCTCGGCACTCGGGCTCTCCACGCGCAGATACTCCGCCGGCAGCGCGAAGCGGGCACCATCGTCGAATTCGACATTCAACAAGCGCTCAGCCTTGTTCAACCTGAGCTCGGTGGCGACAGCCATCGTCTTAACTCCGAATCGTCATGACCGGGCTCGACCAGGTCATCATTCCTCCAGCTTGCGCGCCTCCTCGGGCAGCATGATCGGGATGCCGTCGCGCACCGGATAGGCGAGGCCTGCCTTGCGGCTGATCAGCTCGCTGGCCTCGCGGTCGTACTCCAGCGGTCCCTTGGTCAGCGGACAGACCAGAATTTCCAGCAATCGCGGATCGATCGGCGCCTGGCGCCTGGCTTCGCCGGGTTCATCCATGCCGTCGCACTCCGTTCAGCTCACGCTGCGCCCGCCCGGCGTGTCCTGCGACAGCGCGCCCATCTGCAACAGCATCAGCAATGCCGCCGCCCGTTCCGTGTCGGTCGGCGCCTCCAGCAGCGCCTGCTTCTCGGCCGGCTCGAACGGGCAGACCATCGCGAGTGTCACCACCAGCATATCGTCAGGCAGGCGCTTGATCGCGTCCCAGTTGGCATCGATGCCGCGGTGGGTGAAGTAGCCGCGCAGCGCCGCCATCAGCGTCTCGCGCGGCGCCGCGATCGACTGCGACTCCAGGTCCAGATCGGCGGCATACGGCGCGAAATCGCCGCGCACGCGACGATAGCCGTGCCGCATCTCGAGCTCGGTGGCGATGGCGAAGCGGATCACGCCGGTCAGCGTGATCAGATAGTGGCCCTCGTCGGTCTCGCTGAACGACGACAACCGCCCCAGGCAGCCCACGCGGAACAGGCTCGGACCGGTGGCGGTGTCCGGCGCGGTGGGGTCCGGCTGGATCATGCCGAACATGCGTCCCTGGCCCAACGAATCCTCGGTCATTGCCAGGTAGCGCGGCTCGAAGATTCGGAGCGGCAGCTTGCCGCGCGGCAGCAGCAGCGCGCCCGGCAGCGGAAACACCGGGAACTCGCCCGGCAGATCTTCCACCCTCGGGTGGAAGTTGGCCATCTAGCTGAACAGCACGGAGGACAGCCTGCGTCGCGCTGCCGTGGTCGCGGGATCGTCGAAACCCCAGGCCTCGAAGAACTTCAGCAGTTGCAGTCGTGCAGCATCGTCGTTCCAGCCGCGGTTGCGGCGGATGATGTCCAGCAGTGCGTCGGCCGCCTGCTCACGCTCATCCGATGCGTTCAGCGCGGTGGCAAGGTCGTAGCGGGCCTGAAGATCTGTCGGGTCGGCTGCCACGCGCGTCTGCAAGGTCTGCAACTGGCCCTTGGCCTTGCGGCCTTCCTCGGCCAGCGCCAGCGCACTGCGTGCGCCTGCGATCTCGGCATGGTCGGCGAGCTGTGCCGGAACCCGCTCCAGCGCCTGACGCGCCTGGTCTTCCTGGCCAAGCGACATCAACGCGCGGATAAGCCCACCCCAGGCATCGCCGTTCTCCGGCTCCTGTTGCAGGAGTTCGCTGAACAGCTCGCCGGCCTGCTGGGCATCGCCCGCCTCCATCGCCGCCTTGGCGTCCGCGAGCAGGTCGGCGGTGGGCATCGATCCACCGGCCAGCTTGAGCAGGCTTTCGACGAAGCGCTTCACCTCGGACTCCGGCAGCGCGCCCTGGAACAGATCGGCGATCTGACCTTGCCAGAACGCGGCAACCGTCGGAACCGACTGCATGGGCAGGCCAAGTTGCGCGAGTTGCTGCACCAGCGAGCGGTTCTGGTCGATGTCGATCTTGACCATTTTCACGCGGCCGCCGGCGGAACGGACCACCTTCTCCAGCGTCGGCGTGAGCTGCTTGCACGGGCCGCACCAGGTCGCCCAGAAGTCGACGAGAACGGGGAGCGTGCGGGAGGCTTCCACCACCTCCTTCATGAAGGTCTTCTGGTCGCCATCCATGATCACGACAGCGCCGCCGCCGCCCGCCGCCGATGGGTTCTGACCGATAATCAGTTCGTCCATGGTCTCCTGGCCTTCGGATCTGTCGAGGCATAGATGTTGCGCCAGCCGCGCCAGACAAGCGTGTGCAGCGACCGGCTCGGACCATGCCGCGCCTGGGTGCTGCTTGCAATCGGGGGGGAAGCCGCCTAGAACCCGCGCCCTGATCGGGAGCGCGGGCGTAGCTCAGGGGTAGAGCATAACCTTGCCAAGGTTGGGGTCGAGGGTTCGAATCCCTTCGCCCGCTCCAGATTTTCTCGTTAAATCAACAAGGTACAGGCACACACGTTTCCTCACAGGTTGCCAGGGTAACACTGGGGCAACACTGAAGGATCCCGCTTCCCACCGTTGAGCAAATTCCTGACCTCGGCCGCACAGACCAACGCCAACGCCGTGCTGTCGGAGAGCCAATGGCGCGGCTACCGGCCGCCCCAGGAGCCGCCAGGGCCGTTGCCTGGCACATGGGGGCGATCCACCGCCCATGCTGTCAGCGGTCGCCCAGGCGGTGCTGGAGGGCGATCTGGCGGGCAAGGTGCAGGCGCTGGCCAGCGATCCGAAGGACGGGCTCGCTGCTGCCCTGGCGCGGCTCGGGCGAGTGTTCATGGCCCGAAACGCCTGATTTTACCGGAGTGCACGAGATGCGGAGAAACACTCCCCAGAGTTAGATCCTACCCGCGACAGCCGGTTCGAACCGGCAGACCGAAGAAAGCAAGGCGCATTGAACAAGCGGCGGCGGGCGGAGCCGTGCCGCGGGTCCAGCGGCTTTGCGGAAGCGCGCTACCGCCTTCCGCGGCTTCGGCTGTGGTTCTGCAAATTCCACCAGGCACGATAATCGCGCCGCTTCCCTACTTGCCGGGATGTTCCCTAACGAATGCACTTGCCGCTTCTGTAATTTTAACCAGAGAATTTGCCTGACAATCATTGTCCATCCAGGCCCAGATGCCTGGCTCATCAAACCCGTGCAGCGGATCAAAATCCGTCCAATCAGCAACGGCGCTCAGATAGCCCAAGACCCATTGTTCGTCTCGGCGTGCCGCCAGGCCGTCTTGTCTCCGGTCAGCCGTCCACCTCTCACATGAGTAGTCAATTCCTGCGCCGGCGAATGTCTCCGCCGCAGCGGGCGGCGCGGTCAGTGCCAGCAGCCCGATCACGATGGACAGCGCACGGGATACGCAACCGCCCTCCATGCCTTGCGCCTACGACACAAATTCCCCGGCGCCCACAGCCGCGGATGTAATCCCGGGTCGGTCGACGAACCTGATCCAGAACCCTCCGGCATCATTCGCCTCGGTCCCATCCTCATCGCCCTTTCCTCATCCGGACAGCTGTTGCTCCTGATTTGTCGGCCGCCGCGACGGGAGGTCGAGCCGGTTAGCGCGGCTCGTGATCGCGTTCTTCGTTACCCCAAGCTGTTCCGCGATTAACGAGGCGGAGAGCCCTTTGCGCCACAACCTTCGCAAGGTCGCAGTGTCGGTCGGTGACCACGCTGAAGGCCCCGTCCCCGGAACCCCCAGACGGCGTACGATCTGACGGGACTCGCTCTGCGGATACGCCGTGCTCAGCACCGATCTCGGCAAGCGGCACTCCAGCCTCGCATTGCGCAAGCATTTCACGATTACGCTGTTCCTGCTTCGCCCATAGGCCACGCCGTCGTCCCATCTTGCCCCCCGATCAGGTCGTAAGGCTGCAACACCGCTCCGTGTCACTCCAAACAGATTTTCAGGCGGGCCTGGATGGTGAAGCGGCAGTGTCCCTAGTGCCGCTACTACTTCGCTGCACCTCCGGACGCCGCAGAGCCACGCTGCCCAGACTGTATCGCCTTAGGCAGCCGGCCTGCGTCAGCGCGCCCGACGTAACCGAGGCGGTTTCGGCATCCGCTCGGCGTTGCCCTATCGCAGGATTTGCCCAGCAGCCGCGTCGACCCGTTGCGCTGTCGTTGCACTCGATGAGCCTGGCGGGGTCAGAATCCGCTGCGCAACCGCATCCGCCAACTGTGCGAGTGCGTTGACCTTCTGCTGCACCTGGGCGGGTGCTTGGGTTTGTATGCGCAACGGCATGCTGGCGGAGGCCGTTGCCGGGTCCGAGTCGGCAAAAGCGTCAGAGAAAGCCGGTCCCTACGCCTGCCTCTGGTGATCACAACCGTTCAGGAGGGCGCGCTCCCCCTACCATCGTGCCAGTTTCGCAAGACCTATTTCTTGCCGTGGGAATGTGTGTGTCCGCGCCTGCCCTGCTGGGTGCCGGTTCATGCAATCGACCAGTGACCGGTCACAGTTACAACCAGCCGTGGCCCACTCGCATTGATAAAGCAGGGTCGACGTGCCAGAACGGGTGATCGCAACCAGATCGAGATCAATGCGAACATCTGTAGATGCCGAACCCGGTCGAGTCGCCCTGGCGATGACGAGTATAGCGCCAGTGACCAGACGACCCTCGACCAAGGGCCGGCGATTTCAGCTGATCCTGCTCAAGCCGTCGCACTACGACGACGACGGCTACGTGATCCGCTGGTGGCGCGCAATGATCCCTTCCAATTCGCTCGCCGCGCTCTACGGCATCGGGGCCGACTGCGCGCAGCGACAGGTGCTCGGTCCAGACGTTTCGATCGACATCGAAGCCATCGATGAGATGAACACGCGCATCGACATCCTCCGCCTGATTGCCCGGGTGCGCGAACATGCGGGGTTTGGCCTGGTCGCATTGGTTGGCGTGCAGTCGAACCAGTACCCGCGCGCGCTGGATATCGCACGGCGGTTCCGCGAGGCCGATATCCAGGTCGCGATTGGCGGGTTCCATGTCTCGGGATGCCTATCAATGCTGGATGGCTCAGCGGTCGAGCTCGATGTCTGCCGCGAAATGGGCATCACAATGTTTGCGGGCGAAGCCGAGGGCCGTTTCGAAGGGGTGCTGCGAGACGCGGCCGCCGGACAGCTCCAATCGGTCTACAACTTCCTGAATGACCTGCCCGACCTGGACGCGACGCCCGAGCCAATCCTGCCGGCGCGCTACGTGCAGCGGACCCTGGGCCGCGCCACCAGCTTCGACGCCGGGCGTGGCTGCCCCTATCAATGTTCGTTCTGCACGATCATCAATGTGCAAGGGCGCAAGTCGCGTTCACGCTCGCCCGACGACGTGGAGCGACTGGTGCGCGCGAACTGGGCGCAAGGCATCCACAAGTTCTTCATTACCGACGACAATTTTGCCCGCAACAAGGACTGGGAACCGATCTTCGACCGGCTAATCGAGCTGAAGGAGGATCACGGCATCGCACTCGGCCTGCTGATCCAGGTCGATACGTTGTGCCACAGGATCCCCAACTTCGTGGAAAAGGCGAAGCGTGCCGGGGTCACCCGCGTGTTCATCGGATTGGAGAACGTCAACCCCGACAATCTGATGGCGGCGAAGAAGCGCCAGAACAAGATCACCGAGTACCGTCAGATGCTGCTGGCGTGGAAGGCACAGGGCATCATCACGCTCGCCGGCTACATCCTGGGTTTCCCCGCTGACACGCCGGCGACGATCCGCCGCGACATCGAGATCATCAAGCGTGAACTTGCGGTCGACATGGTGGAGTTCTTCTGTCTAACACCGCTGCCAGGCTCGGAGGACCATCAGAAGCTGTGGACTAATGGCATCGCGATGGATGCCGACCTCAACCGCTACGACCTGGAGCATGTCTGCGCCGACCACCCGCGCATGAGCCAGCAGGAATGGCAGCGGATCTACCAGGAGGCCTGGACACTCTACTACTCGCCCGACCACATGAAGACACTGCTCAAACGCGCGGCGGTCACGGGTGTGCCGATGGGCAGCCTGGCGACGCTTTTGTTTCTCTTCGCCACCACGATGCAGCTCGAACGTGTGCATCCGTTGCAGGGTGGCATTCTGCGGATGAAGCATCTGTCGGAGCTGCGACCCGGGCTAGAACGCCCGCCCGCTTGGCTTTTCTGGCTGCGCTTCCTGTTTGGCTCGACGACGAAATACGTGCGCATGATTGCGATCTATGTGCGTGTCGCACGCTGGCGCCGCGCGATCGAGCGTGACCCCGTAGCCCGCGCTTACATGGATCGGGCGTTGACCCCCGTCGCCGACGATGAGGAGGAGGACACTCTCGACTTGCTTACAAAGACCACCGGTGCCGTGGCCTCGGTCGCGCACGCGAGAAAGGTGGCTGGTCGCTCGCCCCGTGTGCTCGCGGCCGAGTGAACCACCGCTTAACCTGAGGCGTGGCGGAACGAACGGGCGCAGGTTCCGGTACAGGCTTTTGTGCCGCCGAGCTTCGTGTCCGGCGCTGGCTGTCAATGGCATTAGAGCAAGGGCACCAAGTGCGTGCTGTCCCTGCCACACGGGGCGCTGTGACGGCTGCCCGTCGGTTTCATCAGGTCAAGTGCACGCCGAGATGCATAAGCACCAAGACGACGATTTCCTCCAATCACAATCGCAGCGATCAGGTCAAGAATGATCAAGAACCAGACGGGCACACAGTCCCCACGATTTATTCTGACGTCGGGTGAAGCGGGTCAGCCACATCGGCCGCCAAGCTGAGGCACTGATGCCAATGGCGTCAATGATTGTCATCGGTTGACCGGAACCGTCGTTCTATGTGGGGCCGCGGTGCGAAGTTCCGCGATCAGGCTGCGGCGGAAGTCGTGGTAGTCCACCTCGCCTTGGTGGCGGGGATGGTCTACAAACCGCCAATGCGGGTGGGTCATTTCACGCTCTATCCGCGCCGCGATGTTGGCCGGCCGTGCCAATCTTCCGGCGATCTGAGCCGCCGCGATCCGCGCCTGGTAGTCGGCAAGTGTCCAGATGCAGCCGATCGGCTGAAACAGCCCGATGAAGTAGAGGTTCGGCACGTCTGCCATCATCATCTTGAGGTAGAGCGGCAGCCTGCGCGCCTCGCGCCAGTCCACGAAGGATCGATCGAAGAAGGGAAACACAGTGCTATAGCCGGTGGCCCAGATCACCGTGTCGAACTCTTCCTTCCTGCTGTCGACAAACACCACCGTCTTGCCGTCGAACCGTTCAATCCCGCGACGGGGAATGACGCGGCCATGACGTATCTGCAGCAGCACGTCGGTGCTGAGCGTGGGGTGCATCTCCATTAGCGGGCTCGCGGGGGCTGTAGGCCGTAGCGTTCCCAACGGCCGATCACCAGCCGCAAGCCCTTCTCGAGCACGAACCGCCGAATCGGTTTTGGGATATGGCGCAAGCGGCGATAGGCGACATCGGTCGGCATGCCAAAGACGATCTTCGGTATGATGTGCTGGCCGTGCCTCATGCCGAGTACGGTGCGCGCCGCGACCCGAGAGACGTCGACCGCCACGTCACAGGCGGAGTTGCCGGCGCCCACTACGAGCACCCGCTGCCCGCAGAATGGCGCGGCTGTCTTGTAGGCATGGGAGTGCAACATGGCTCCCGAAAAACTCGCCGGGATAGCTTGGCACGACCGGTTCGGAATGATGTCCGGTGCACACCAGGAGCACATCGTACCGCTCGTCGCTGTTTCCTTCCGGTCCAGCAACGCGGATGCGCCAGCCTCCGTCCGCCTCGCGTCGCGCATGACAGACTTTGGTCCGGAATTCTTATTAATCGCAGCACATTGAAGTGCCGTGCATAGCTCTCGAAATATGACAGGACCTGCGTGTGCGAGCAGAAATCCGGATAACAATCCGGCATCGGATAGTCCTCGAACTGCGACAGCTTTTTCGAGGAAATCAGGAAAGTGGAGGCATAGACGCTGGAGTGGCCTTCTTCCTCGCTGTAGGCCCAGTTGCCGCCGATCGTGTCGGATGCCTCGTAGCAGACAGGTTCGTCAGACTGGCTTGGCGCAGGTTCTTGAGCGTGGTCAGCCCTGACGGGCCCGCGCCAATGACACAGATGCTCGGATGCGCTGACGCCGGCTTCCGGTCGTCGTTGGCCGCGGGCTGCGCTACGCTCTGCGTTGCCTCGCCGGAAAGTCGGGGCGGTTTCATATCAACCCCGGCGTCTTATCGGAACCCCGGCGGCGGCTTCCTTCCCTGGCGACGACGGGATTTGGCCGCGCTGAGGCTCACGGCGTGGTATACATACAGGCGAAGCCGGTGATGAGGAGCAAGAACACGCAGTCAAATATGATCGGGATCACGGTCTCGGCTGCAAGGATTCGGTTCACTCGCCACCCTCCATAGGACTGGGGCTGATGACAGAGCTGGCCACGTACCGGCCGTCATGTCCAGGCGCTGCGAAGGCATGCGATGCTGCCGGCGTCGTTGCGGCGCATGCTGTGCCTCTGTCGGAAGGACACAACCCAGCGTCGCTAGCGTCCGGAGACGGGGGACCCGGGCACGGTCCTCCGTCTCGCGCCGCTCACCACGGCTGCGGGTTGTCCCGCGAGGTCACCACGAAGTCGGTCCGGTCGGTGCCGCACTGCGAGCAGCGAAACCGCAGCTCGGTCAGCGGCACGTCGCCGCGACCGGATTCAACGATCGCTGCAGGTCGGCGTCGGCCTGGTGGCGGCAGGAGTTGCAGAACACCAGCACGCGGACGTAGCCGGTGCGCAGCGTGGTCCGCGCTGTCGGCAGGGCGCCGCCATAGATGCGCCTGAGGCTCGACCGAGTGGTCACGCTTCGCTGGGCTGGAAGGGACCGCCGCCGCCGGCTCTTCCGGGCGACGGCGGTCAGGTTGCTTGCTGCCTCGACTGCCAGTCTGGGAGGAGCCAGACCGGCAGCGGAGAGAGGCTAGCTCAAGCGCAGGGCGGGCGCATTGCCCTCCCGCGCTCTGAGACGTGGCTCCGCCACAACATCGTGGCCACGGCGACACACAGCCATAAGATGCAGAAGCCGTGGCCCAAGATTTCACGACGCTCCGGAGAGCAGGCAACCCGCCGCCTATCGGAGTGGTTGTGATGTGCCGCCGCACTCGACGGCTGGTTGTTAATGCGCCGTTTCGGTCGTTCGTTTAGCGAAATCGGGCGCGTTTGCAGACCGCGAGTGTGGATATCTGAGCTGGCGTCTGACGGGCGTCAGGATGTTGCGGATCGTCCTCTTGCCATGGTGCACGCGCCTCGTTGACCATCTGCACCTTGCCTCAGCGGTCGAATTCGATGCGCAGGAACCACGAGGGGAACGCCCTGAACGGCTCGTTCATCGCCTCGGCGGCCGTGGGGTCGTTGCCGAGCTGCGCCAGTGGCGCGCAGGGACCGGCTGGGGGCAGTCATAGTGTCGGTTGGCGTTCACGCTGGCGGCAATCGCGGTCGATCAAACGCCGGACTATGGACGGGTGCCATTTGCGGCCGCGTGGGGACGGGATGCCGCGATTGTTCAACGCATCGGCGATCTGCGACGGGGTAACGCATCACTCCGACCTGTTTGGCCTGCTCGATATAGGCCATTATGTCGGCTGGATTTGCCCGGCTGTTTAGGGTCATGACGGCCGAATCATGCGGGCGCAGCTCCGCCAGCGGCGCGCAGGAACCAGCGTCGTCATCACAGCCACGCCGCCCAGATCATCAGCCCACCCAGCGCAAGCAGCATCACGATGATGAC
>CAWFYC010000026.1:0-151791 GCA_963819855.1 uncultured Alphaproteobacteria bacterium | reverse complement strand
CTGCGCTCGCGTTCATAAATTCACAAACGACCCGTGATGTGATGCACAACCTCGCCGGTCGATCACTTTCGTGGAAGCCATGACCCGCGCCAGTGCCGTCGCTTTTTTTGCTGCCGAAGGGTACTCGGTGACGAGTTTGTCCAAGGACGGACTGCATCAGGCCTGGATCAACCTACAACGAAAATATCACGAAGGTGGCCAGATCCCCGATCCCGAGAAGGCACAATTGATCAATATGGCTTACGATATTCTTAAACGCGAGCCACTGTCAGGGGACGACGATGCTCATGAAGAGTCCGACGCGGATTTGCCGCTGGATGAGTACACCGTATGGGGATGGGACGGTGAATATCTGACGCCAGGGTTTCGCGTCGAATGCACAGCCCGGCAGTTCAGCAAAGTGATCAAGATGGCCCGCGAACGCTTGCGGCGCGGCTTTATCCGGCCACTGGCAGTCCTGTTACAACCAAGAACGACATCCTACGATCCCCACCTGTTGCTGATCTATCTCAACGGTCATTCGGTCAATCCACCGCAGAGGGTTGAGACGGAAGGCGACCCAAGCGTCGATCGACACCTCAAAGCATGGCTCTCCAGTTATCGGGTGGACCGATAGGACCGGAGCCATTAGCGGAGCGGCTTGCAGACTCCCCTTCACCCGCCTATGTGGGGCCGCCAAGGTAGCGGAAAGGCCCGCCCCATGGCATTCGACACCGTACACCCCGGCACCGCGACCACCCGCATCGACGAGGCGCTCGCGTTCGACGACGTGCTGCTGGTCCCCGGCTACTCCCAGGTCCTGCCGTCCGCCACCGACACCCGCACCCGCCTCACCCGCACCATCCCGCTCAACATCCCGATCATCTCGGCGGCGATGGACACCGTCACCGAGTCCGCGATGGCCATCGCGATGGCCCAACAGGGCGGCATGGGTGTCATTCACAAGAACCTGGAACCTGCCGACCAGGCCGCCCAGGTACGGCGGGTGAAGAAGTTCGAGTCCGGCATGGTGGTGAACCCGCTCACCGTCCATCCCGACCAGACGCTCGCCGACGTTACCGCGCTGATGAACACCCACCGGATCAGCGGCGTCCCGGTGGTCGAGCGCGACACCAATCGCCTGGTCGGCATCATCACCCATCGCGACGTCCGCTTCGCCACCGACCCCGCCCAGCGGGTCTACGAGCTGATGACCCGCGACGGCCTGGTCACCGTCACCGCCGGCGTCAGCGCCGAAGAGGCCCGCCGCCTGCTGCACCGCCACCGCATCGAGAAGCTGCTGGTGGTGGACGATGCCTACCGCTGCGTCGGGCTGATCACCGTGAAGGACATGGACAAGGCGGAGACCCACCCGCTCGCCAACAAGGACGAACTCGGCCGGCTGCGCGTCGCCGCCGCCACCGGCGTGGGGCCCGAGGGTCACCTCCGTTCGCGCGCCCTGATCGAGGCGGAGGTGGACGTGATCGTGGTCGATACCGCGCACGGCCACTCGCGCGGCGTGCTGGACGCGGTGACCGCGATCAAGCGCTACTCCAACGCGGTGCAGGTGATCGCCGGCAACGTCGCCACGCCCGAGGGCGCGCTGGCGCTGATCGAGGCCGGCGCCGATGGGGTGAAGATCGGCATCGGCCCCGGTTCCATCTGCACCACGCGCGTCGTCGCCGGCGTCGGCGTGCCGCAGTTCACCGCGGTACTGGAAACCGCCGCCGCCTGCCGCGAGGCTGGCGTGCCGGCGATCGCCGACGGCGGCATGCGCACCTCCGGCGACATCGTGAAGGCGATCGCGGCGGGGGCGGACGCGGTGATGATCGGCTCGCTGCTGGCTGGCACCGACGAGGCCCCGGGAGAGGTGTTCCTGTATCAGGGCCGGTCGTACAAGTCGTATCGCGGCATGGGCAGCATCGGCGCGATGGCGCGCGGCTCGGCGGACCGCTACTTCCAGCAGGACATCAAGGACCAGTTGAAGCTGGTGCCCGAGGGCGTCGAGGGCATGGTCCCGTACAAGGGCCCGGTCGCGCAGGCGATCCACCAACTGGTGGGCGGGCTGAAGGCCGGCATGGGCTACACCGGCAGTGCCGGCATCGCCGAACTGCAGCGCGGCGCGCGGTTCCGCCGCGTCACCGGCGCCGGCCTGCGGGAGAGCCACGTCCACGACGTGGCGATCAGCCGCGAGGCACCGAACTACCGGCAGGACTGACCGCCTGACTCCCATCGCGCGGATCGCCGCCGCGATCGAGCTGCTCGCGGCGATCCTGGACACCGCGTCGCGTCCCGCGGACGCTGTTGCCAGCGACTTCTTCCGTGCCCGACGGTTTATCGGCTCGGGCGACCGGCGCGCGGTGTCCGAGCGGGTCTGGCGCGTGCTGCGTACCCGGCGGCGCCTGACCTGGTGGCTGGGCGATCGCGTGACACCCCGCCTGCTGGTCGCTGCCTCGTTGCTGTTGGACGGCGGCAGCTACGCCGGTGTGGCCGAAGCATTCTCCGGCGGCCGTTTCGCTCCCGCCCCGCTGGTGCCATCCGAGCAAGCGGCACTGCGCCGCCTCGAAGGCCGCGCGCTCGATCACAGGTCCATGCCCGATGCCGTGCGATTGGAAGCGCCGGACTGGCTGCTGCCTGACAATAAACCGCCCCCCGTTGTCATCCCTGCGCAAGCGGGGACCCAGGACCACCGCGCCGAGCTCGCCCTGGGTTCCCGCTTGCGCGGGAATGACGATTGGGACCGTCGTCGGCCAGTTTCGTGGCGCGGAACGCGCATCGATCCCGAGGAACTGCGCGCGTTACTCGAACCCGCCCCGCTCGACCTGCGTGTCAACCTGTTGAAGGCTACACGCGAGGAGGCACGCGCGGCGCTTGCCGCTGAAGGGCTGGACGCCACGCCGACCCCGCACTCCCCCTGGGGCCTGCGTCTCGAAGGCCGCCGGCAGATCACCACCGGCCCGGCCTTCCGCGCCGGCCTGGTCGAGATCCAGGACGAGGGCAGCCAGCTCGTCGCCGCGCTGGTCGATGCGCGGCCCGGCCAACGCGTGGCCGACCTGTGCGCCGGCGCCGGCGGCAAGACGCTGGCGCTGGCGATGACGATGCAGAATCGCGGCCAGCTCGTCGCGTGCGATGTCTCCGCCGCGCGGCTGGACGGCGCGGTCCGCCGCCTGCGCCGCGCCGGCGTGCACAACGTCGAGCGCCATCTGCTGGAACCCGGCGACAAGTGGATCAAGCGCCGCGCCAACAGCTTCGATCGCGTGCTGGTCGATGCGCCCTGCACCGGTACCGGCACCTGGCGCCGCAATCCCGACGCGCGTCTGCGCCTGACCGAGGCCGATCTTGCCGAACTGCTGCCGAAGCAGGCGGCGCTGCTCGATCGGGCCGCGATCCTGGTTCGCACCAGCGGGCGTTTGGTCTACGCTACCTGTTCGCTGCTCGCCGAGGAGAACGAGGCCCAGGTGACTGCCTTTCTTGCCCGCTGTCCGAGCTTTGCCTTGGTCGGTGACCCTCTGTCGCTCTCCCCCGCTCGGCACGGCACCGACGGGTTCTTCGCCGCCGTACTGGAGCGGCGCTCATGATGGCCGGGTCGAGCCCGGCCATGACGGGTCAAGGCCGGGCTGGCGCCCGGAAGAATTCGTGATCACGGTCCGCCGCGCCCGGCCGGCCGACGCCATCTCGATCGGCTCGGTGCATGTAGCCGCCTGGCGCAGCGCCTATCCCGGCATCCTGCCGGACGACTTCCTCGCCCGTCTCTCGGTACCCCGCCAGGCGGCGCACTACGACGCGGCGATCCGCTCCGCCACCGGCGTGTTCGTCGCGGCCGCGTCCGGCACCGACGTGCCGCCCGGCAGCGGCTCGCGCATCGTCGGCTTCGCCACCGCCGGACGCGCCCGCGGCGGAGAGTTCGCCCGCCGCCTCGGCGAGGGCGAGGTGGAGACGCTGTATGTGCTGGACGACTGGCGCGAGCGTGGCGTCGGCCGCAAGCTGATGCGCGCCGCCGGCGCGTACCTGGCCGAGACCGGCTGCAAGTCGTGCTTCCTCTGGGTGCTGCGCGACAACCCGAGCCGCTGGTTCTACCAGCGCCTTGGCGGCAAACCGAGCGCCGAGGCGCTGATCCAGTTCGCCGGTACGAAGCTGCCGCAGACCGCGTTCGTGTGGGACCCGATCGAGCGATTGTTGGCGGCGTCCGCCCAGGCGTCCTGAACCATTGGCCTTTGCCGACGTTCTTCTCCCCGAACGGGAGAAGGAGGGCGTCCATGCGCTACCCCACACTGCTCGCCGCCGGCCTCGGTCTGGCGGCACTGACCCCGGCCGCGGCGCAGCCGGCCCCGCCGCCGCTGGCCTACGTGCAACCTGTGCCGCCGCCGACGGTGCAGACGGTGCAGGACCGGCTGCGCCAGGCGGGCGTCTATACCGGCCGCATCGACGGCATCTGGGGCGCGGACAGTCAGGCCGCACTGGAGCGGTTCCAGCAGGCCAACCAGTTGCAGGTGACCGGTCAGCTCAACCAGGCGACGGCGGCGACCCTAGGCCTTGACCCCGGCACGCTGGTCGCCACGCCGGCGGCGGTAGCCGCAATGCCCCCACCCCCGCCACCGGCCGATCACCTGCTGCCGGCGTCGGTGCGCGCGGTGCAGGCGCGGCTTGGCTCGCTCGGGTTCTACGGCGGCGCGGTGGACGGCGTCTGGGGTGGGGCAACGCAGGTTGCGATCCAGAACTTCCAGCGGGGGCGAGGTCTGCAACCGGACGGCCAGCTTGGGCCGGCGACCATTACGGCGATGGGGCTGACACCGGACGCGCTGGCGTATCGGTAGCTTGTCTCGGAGTTGTCTCGCAGTCTCGATGAGCGGGAACGTGTGATACCGGAAGCCCGAAGTGTTGACCCACCGGCGATGCCCGCACCGTCATGCCGGCGAAGGCCGCATCCACGGCTTTGCAGCAATGGCGGGCCTTCGCCGCCATGACTATGGGCGGCGATCGTTCCGCGTGTTCATGCCCCTCCGTTCCAGTCTCGTGGAGGGCGAATTGGAATCGCGGAACCGCCCGTTGGCTGGTCCCGTTGGTCAGGCTCCGGAGCGGCGCGCTCAGGGTGGGCCGGTGGACGTGGGTTCCAGGGATGGCGGCGGGGCCGGCGTCGGCGACGCGTACAGCGCGGCCATGCGCTCATGCCGCGCGGCACGCGATCGCTTGAACATGTCGTTGAGGAAGCCGGCGAGGTTGCCGCCGTGCAGGATGATCGCCGTATGCAGTTCCCGCCACAGCGGATGGTCCGCCATGATGCCGAGATCGCGGCAGATATCGGCGATGACGGCTCCGACCGGCCGGCGGCGGATTTCGGCGGCGATCTGCTCTGCCGTCGGCAGGCCGGCCAGGCGGGGCTCGGCCGCGGCCGGTTCCCGCGGTGCCTGTGGGGCGCGCGCTGAGCACTGCGATGGTGCGCGCGGCGGCTGAGGTTTCGGGTCCGGTCGGGCGGCACTGCGCAGTAGCCTGGCCTCGAGCGCAGCGGCGCGCTGCAAGGCCAGGGTGATGCGCGACAGGATCAGCGCGATGTCGCTGGTGCCGAAGCAACAACCGGCGAGGGCGGGATCATTCGGGAGGCTGCGTTGCTGGACTGCGGCGGCCAGTTGTTTGCCGTGGTCGATCAGCTTGCGGACCAGGCCGAGCAGACGCGCGAGGCAGCCGCGCCGGTCTGTGCTCGCTGGCCAGCGGGCGGGCTGAGTGGTTGGACCGGGTGCGGTGGCCGCGGCGGACATGAACGGAACAAGAACACAAGAGCGCGGCGGATGTCAAGGAATATTTTCCGGGCTGGCCGGTACGCCGTTCTAAGTGACGGTCAGCTTCGGCTTATCCGCAGACCACGGCGCGGCCGCATAGCGGCAACCAATGGCTGATCCCGCAGCGTCGTCAGCAAGCAAAGATTCGACGCAAATGCACGCGGATCAGAAGGGATGCACGCCAATGCACCGAGCGGTCGCGATGCCGGCGCCTACCTTGAGGCAGGGCATCGGCGAATTGACCACTCAGGACCACCTGCGTGCATCCCTTCTGATCCACGTGCATTTGCGTTTGAAACCTGCTTGCCTTGCTTCACCGCTGCGGCAAGAGGCCGCGCCGTTGACGGCATTGCGCGCCGCGTGCGCGGGCCACCGCCTCCGCCACCATTGGCACGTGCGGGCAACGCAGTGCCGCATCGGCAGCCATCGCGCTGGCTCTCCGTTCGTTTCGACCGCACTTGGCACCAGCCGTGGTGGTGGCCCGATGAAGTTGGCGGCTTACGCAAGACCTTTGCGTCGTGCGGAGACTCGACAGGTTGGCAGTACAGAAGGCACGCACCGCCGAGAGTCCCGTGGCGTGCCGGCAAGCACCACTCGCGGTCACGGACACAGTTCGGCGATCTCGCCGATCAGTTCCTGCCCGGCTCGCAGGTCATTCTCGTGCTGGGGAATGTGCGGGAAGCGCTCGACCAACAGGCGGGCCTGTGTCTCCGCCCTGGCGGCAAGCGTCCTGGCGGCGGTGCAGTCACCGGTTTCTGCTGAAAGCCGCGCAACCCCGCGCAGCGACACGAACAGGTCGCGCTGCACGACTGCATTGTCGGGGGCACCGTGCGCGAGCCGCTCATCGATCAGCAGTCCCGCCCGGTAGGCGGCAAGGGCACCCGGCATATCGCCCTGGACCCGCAACAGGTTGCCGATCCGCTCGTACGAGAATGACAGGTCGCGCTGCCATTGGGCGTTGCCGGGGTCGGCGTCGGCGAGGCGGGCGCGGATGTCCATGGCAGCGCGGAACGCGTCGAGCGCGCGCCGCGGATCGCCCTGCGCGCTGAGCACGTCGCCGATCCGCTCGTGGCTGATCGAGAGGTCGCGCTGCCATTGGGCGTTGCCGGGGTCGGCGTCGGCGAGGCGGGCGCGGATGTCCATGGCAGCGCGGAACGCGTCGAGCGCGCGCCGCGGATCGCCCTGCGCGCTGAGCACGTCGCCGATCCGCTCGTGGCTGATCGAGAGGTCGCGCTGCCATTCGGCGTTGCCGGGGTCGGCGTCGGCGAGGCGGGCGCGGATGTCCATGGCAGCGCGGAACGCGTCGAGCGCGCGCCGCGGATCGCCCTGCGCGCTGAGCACGTCGCCGATCCGCTCGTGGCTGATCGAGAGGTCGCGCTGCCATTGGGCGTTGCCGGGGTCGGCGTCGGCGAGGCGGGCGCGGATGTCCATGGCAGCGCGGAACGCGTCGAGCGCGCGCCGCGGATCGCCCTGCGCGCTGAGCACGTCGCCGATCCGCTCGTGGCTGATCGAGAGGTCGCGCTGCCATTCGGCGTTGCCGGGGTCGGCGTCGGCGAGGCGGGCGCTGATGTCCATGGCGGCGCGGAACGCGTCGAGCGCGCGCGGCAGATCACCCTGCGCGCTGAGCACGTCGCCGATCTTGTTGTGGCTGATCGAGAGGTCGCGCTGCCATTCGGCGTTGCCGGGGTCGGCGTCGGCGAGGTGGGCGCTGATGTCCATGGCGGCGCGGAACGCGTCGAGCGCGCGCCGCAGATCGCCCTGCGCGCTGAGCACGTCGCCGATCTTGTTGTGGCTGACCGAGAGGTCGCGCTGCCATTGGGCGTTGCCGGGGTCGGCGTCGGCGAGGCGGGCGCGGATGTCCATGGCGGCGCGAAACGCGTCGAGCGCGCGCGGCAGATCGCCCTGCGCGCTGAGCACGTCGCCGATCCGCTCGTGGCTGATCGAGAGGTCGCGCTGCCATTGGGCGTTGCCGGGGTCGGCGTCGGCGAGGCGGGCGCTGATGTCCATGGCGGCGCGAGACGCGTCGAGCGCGCGCGGCAGATCGCCCTGGGCGCGGAGCACGTCGCCGATCCTGTCGTGGCTGATCGAAAGGTCGCGCTGCCATTGGGCGTTGCCGGGGTCGGCGTCGGCGAGGCGGGCGCTGATGTCCATGGCGGCGCGAAACGCGTCGAGCGCGCGCCGCAGATCGCCCTGCGCGCTGAGCACGTCGCCGATCTTGTTGTGGCTGACCGTGAGGTCGCGCTGCCATTGGGCGTTGCCGGGGTCGGCGTCGGCGAGGCGGGCGCTGATGTCCATGGCGGCGCGAAACGCGTCGAGCGCGCGCGGCAGATCGCCCTGCGCGCTGAGCACGTCGCCGATCTTGTTGTGGCTGACCGTGAGGTCGCGCTGCCATTGGGCGTTGCCGGGGTCGGCGTCGGCGAGGCGGGCGCTGATGTCCATGGCGGCGCGAAACGCGTCGAGCGCGCGCGGCAGATCACCCTGCGCGCGGAGCACGTCGCCGATCTTGAGATGGCTGACCGAGAGGTCGCGCTGCCATTGGGCGTTGCCGGGGTCGGCGGCGGCGAGGCGGGAGGCAAACTCGTGACTGTCTCCGAACGCAAGCAGCGCGGCATCGGTTTCACCGATGGTCAGCCAGATATCGCCGGTTTCGACATACCCCCAGCGCCGCGCCTCCCATCCGGCTCCAGCCACGGCGGCGGCCAGCCGGTCGAGCAAGCCGAGCCAGTCGAGGGCGCTGCGCCATTCGAATTCTTGTTGCAAAATACGCACGATATCGCCAATTTGCCCTACAACTGGTTCCCAGCCGCCGGCCGCCGCGATATGCGCAAGCTGATCCGCCGTGTCCTGGGGCGCCATCTGCATCGGCAGTTCCGCGAGGGTGAATGCGTCCGGCAGTGTGCCGGCCGGCGTGGCGAGCAGCGCCACCAGCCGCAGCCACAACGCGTCGGCCAGCAGGCGGCTGCCGCGCGCCCGGTCCAACACATATTCGGCGCCGGATTGCCGCCGGTCGGTCAGCCACTCGCGCAGCGAGGCGTGGAACGGGGTTACCCCGTCGGCCCGTTCCTCGAATAGGCTACCGAGGCTTTCCAGCAAGCGCGCCTCGGTCGGTACGTCCCAGCCGAACATCGAACGCAGCAGGTCCACCGGCACCGGACGGCTGGCCGCCACCAGCACCTCGAGCAGCGGCGCGGTCTCGGTCCGGTAGCGTGCGGCGTCGGGGAGCTGGCGGCGGAACCACAGCCGGTACAGCCCGCTCAGCCCCTGTGGCAATGGCCCCGGCGCGTTCAGGTCGAGGCCGAACTCGTCCACCGCGGCGCGGAGCCTGCACAGATACATGAAGTTGCCCGCGGCGGCGCCGACCACGCGGGCGATCAGCGCGTCCGCCGCCGCCGGGGTGCGCTCCGGCGTGGCGAGCCAGCCGCGCGCGTAGTCCAGCAGGTCGCTGGTGTTCGCGGCCGAGCCTTCGGCGTCGAGCCGGAACGGCGCGATGTGCGACAGGCTGGCGGCGACGGGGAAGTCGGGGCGGCTGGTCAGCAGCAGCGCCAGCCAGGCCGGCAGCTTTGGCGCCAGCTCCGCCAGCAGGTCAGCCAGCTCGCTGACATTGTCGCGCAGCGTCTCGTCCAGCGCGTCGATCAGCAGCACGCAGCGGTCGCGGCGCCTTCCGCCGTCGATCAGGGCCAGCGGCTCGGCCAGCAACCAGTGCGCCATCGCGGCGGCACCCTTGCGGTCCAACTCGTGGCCGTCCGGGTCGTGGCGGCGGAACCGGTCGAGCAGCCGGCGGCGGTAATCGGGCAGGCGGGTGGCGAGCAGGAAGGCGAGCGTGCGCAGTACGCGGCGCGGGTCCGAGCGGTCCTCGTCGTTCCACTTGCACAGGTTGAGGCCGACGACGTTGCCGCGCTGGTAGTGGGTGAGCCAGGCGGCGAAGGCACTCTTGCCCGCACCGGGACCGCCGGTGAGCCGGAACACGCGGCGCCGCGGCTCGGATCTGCGCCAGGTGTCCACCGCCGCCGCGACCCATTCGCGGCCGACGAAGCCGTCGATCAGCGGCGCGATGTCGGCCGCCTGGGTGATCGGGTGCAGGCGGGATTCCAGGTCCTCGATCTCGCCGCGGAAACGATGGGTTTCCGGATCGGCGAGCAGGTTCAGGATGGCGCGCAGCCGGTCCTGGTACCAGGCGTCGTCCTGCGCCGCCCAGCCGGACATATCGAGCCACTGGATGTGGCTGACCGAGACCGGCGGCTGCACGTCTTGCTCCGGCTCAACCAGGATGGTGGCCAGGTTGCCGTACTTCACGCCGAGCGCCAGCGCGATCTCGTCGAGGCACACGCCGCCCTCGCGCACGGCGTGGCGCGACAGGAAGGCGAGGGTGACGTCCGTGTCTTCGAGGCCATCGAGGATAGTGCGGCGCCAGTCGTCGCCCGACTTGATCTCGGCGGTGTCGATCCAGGGCGCGTGGCCGACGGCTTCCAGGTCGCGCCCGATGCGCTGCACCAGGGCGGCGTTGGCGTCGTGGGCGTAGCTGAGGAACACCTTCAGGCCCATGCCGCATGGTGGGGAATGTCGGTGCGGGTGGGCAAGGGAAACTTGGTTTCTCCGGTGCGTACTTTCACGGGGATTGTTCGCCGCTTACACTTCCCGCAATGACGAGGGGACGAGGAACGCCATGCAAACCAGCGACACACGGATCCTGACCACCCACACCGGCAGCCTGCCGCGGCCCACGTCGCTGGTGCGGCTGTATATCGCCAAGGCGCGCGGCGAGCCGGTGGACGCGTTGCTTGCCGAAGCCGGCCACGCCGCGCTGGAAGACAGCGTGCGCAGGCAGCGTGACGCCGGCATCGATATCGGCAACAACGGCGAGCAGCAGCGCGAGGCGTTCTTCCTGTATGTGCGTTCGCGCATGAGCGGCTTCGGTGGTGCGTGGACGCGGCCGCCGCGCGGCGACGTGGAGCGTTATCCCGCGTTCAAGGCGGCGCTCGACCGCCAACAGGCCAGCAGCGTACAGGTCAGCAGCCGCGACGATGTGCCGACCGTGATCGGCGACATCAGCTATCTCGACCGTGCCGCAATCGATACCGAATGCAGCGATTTCCGCGCCGCGCTCGACAAACTCGGCAATCCGTTCGTCGAGCCGTTCCTCACCGCGCCGTCACCCGGCATCATCGCCGCCGCGCTGCGCAACGACTTCTACCCGAGCGAGGAGGCCTATCTTGCCGCACTCGGCGAAGCGTTGCGGGTCGAATACGAGTCCATCGTCAACCACGGCTTCCTGCTGCAGCTCGACTGCCCCGACCTCGCGATGGAACGGCACATGACCTACCAGGACAAGCCGCTCCCCGACTTCCTGGGATTCGTCGATCGCGTGGTCACCACCATCAACACGGCGCTCGTTAACATCCCGCGCGACCGCGTGCGGCTGCATGCGTGCTGGGGCAACTACGAAGGCCCGCACGACTGCGACGTGGAGCTGCACGAGATCATGCCGGTGCTGCGCAAGCTGAAGGTCGGCGGCTTCGTGCTGCCGTTCGCCAACCCGCGCCACGCGCACGAGTACCACGTGCTGCGCGAGTTCCCGCTCGATGCCGACCAGACCATCGTCGCCGGCGTGATCGACAGCGTCACCAACTTCGTCGAGCACCCGAAGACGATCGCCGAACGCATCGAACGCGTGGCCGAGGTGGTGGGCGATCCGAAGCGCGTGCTCGCCGGCACCGACTGCGGCTTCGACACCTCGGCCGGACAGCGTCGCGTCGCCGAGGACGTGGTGTGGGCGAAACTCGCGGCACTCAGCGAGGGCGCGCGGATCGCGTCCGAGCGGCTGTTCTAGTGCTCAGATGCTGTCGTCACCGGCGCCGCGCTTCACGTCATTCCCGCGCAAGCGGGAACCCAGGGTCAAACCTGTGCTCTTGGTCATGGGTTCCCGCTTGCGCGGGAATGACAGAGGTGGGGATGGCGTGGTCGATCAGCGCTCGACCAGGAACACGATCTTTCCGGTGACCCTGAACGCGATGATCTTGTCGTGCTCGACCACGCATTCGGCATCCTTGATGCGGAACGACATGATCCCACGCAACGTCTTGGCGGCCTCCGCGACAGCAAGGCGGCACGCATCGTCGAAACTGACCTCGGACTGCATGGTGACGTCGATGTTGCGTACGATTGGCATGGTTGCCTCCGTGGGAAATGGGGCCGGCGGCATCATGCCAGAACCGCCGGCAGACCGCGAGAGGGAAGCGAGATGACCACTGCCCGGGAGTTCGACTTCATCGTTGTCGGCGCCGGTTCGGCAGGCTGCGTGCTGGCCAACCGCCTCACTGCCGATGGCAAGACCACCGTGCTGCTGCTGGAAGCGGGCGGCAAGGATCGCGATCCGTGGATCCACATTCCCGCCGGCTTCTATCGCAACATCTACAACCCTAAGGTCGCGTGGTCGTTCGAGTCCGAGCCTGTCCCCGAATTCAACAACCGTCGCATCCCGCTGCCGCGCGGCAAGGTGCTGGGCGGGTCGTCGTCGATCAACGGCCTGATCTATATCCGCGGCCAGAAGCAGGACTTCGATCTGTGGCGCCAGCTCGGCAACGCCGGTTGGTCGTATGACGATGTGCTGCCGTATTTTCGCAAGTCCGAGGACCAGGAACACGGCGCGAACGAGTTCCACGGCAAGGGCGGCCCGCTCGCGGTGTCCGATCTGCGCACCGATCATCCACTGCACGATGCGTTCGTGGCGGGCGCGAAGCAGGCAGGCTATCCATACAATGCCGACTTCAATGGCGCCGAGCAGGAAGGCGTCGGGCCGTTGCAGCTTACCGTGCGCAACCGCAGGCGCTGCTCCACCGCGGCCGGTTATCTGAAACCGGTGATGGCGCGGCCCAATCTCACGGTCGAAATCCGTGCGCTGGCGCATCGCGTCCTGACCGAAGGCAAACGCGCGGTCGGCGTCGAGTTTCGCCAGGACGGTGCGATCCGGCAGGTGCGCGCACGGCGCGAGGTGCTGCTGGCCGGCGGCGCGATCAACTCGCCGCAGTTGCTGCAGCTTTCCGGCATCGGCCCGGGCGCGCTGTTGCAGCAACATGGCATCGACGTGGTGCACGATCTGCCAGGCGTCGGCGAGAACCTCCAGGACCATTGCGGCGGGCGCATCATCTATCGCTGCACCGCGAATGTCTGGACGATGAACGAGGTGTACCACAACTGGCTGCGCCGCATTCATCACGGGATACAGTACATCCTGTCGATGAAGGGCGCGCTGATGACCGGCGCCGGACCGATGGGACTGTTCGTGCGCACGCGGCCGGAGCTGGCGTCGCCCGACGTGCAGTATCAGTTCCTCGCCGGCAGTTCGGAGAAGACCGGCGGCGTGATGCACGAATTCCCGGGCTGCACGCTGGTGGCGATTCCGTGCCGACCGGAGAGCCGCGGCTGGCTGCGCATCACCTCGCCCGATCCGACGAAACCGCCGGCGATCCAGCCGAACTATCTCGCCACCCAGGCGGACAAGGACACCATGGTGGCGGGCCTGAAAGTGTCGCGCCGCATCTTTGCCACTACGGCGATGCGGCAATACGTCACCGACGAATACCTGCCCGGCCCGCAGGCGAAATCGGATGAGGACCTGCTGAACCACGTGCGCGCCACCGCCGGCACCACGTTCCACCAGACCAGCACCTGTATGATGGGACCTGGCCCGATGGCGGTGGTCGATGACTCGCTGCGGGTAAAGGGCATGGAGCGGTTGCGCGTGATCGACGCCTCGATCATGCCGGCGGTGGTGTCGGGCAACACCAATGCAACCGCCATCATGATCGGCGAAAAGGGTGCCGACATGATTTTGCGCGCGGCGTAATCGACACTCACCCTCTATGTGTTGCGGCTGAGCACTGGAACTGCTTGATCCCTGCCGATCCCGCGTCTATACCTGCCGGCAACGATAAGAACGTGTAGCAGGGCTTCGTCTGGGAGGATCGCGGCACTATGGCAGCCGACCGCGTCGGCACGCCCATTGTTTCGCCCGATCAACCGCTGCTTGCCATCGCCGGCGTGTCGAAATATTTCGGCGGCGTGCGCGCGGTTGAGGACGTGACGGTGTCCATCCGTCGCGGCGAGATCATGTCGGTCATCGGTCCGAACGGCGCCGGCAAAACATCGCTGCTCAACATGATCTCGGGCTTCTATCGTCCCACCACCGGCACCATCGCGCTCGAAGGCCGCGACATCACGCATTCGCGCCCCTCCGAGATCGCCGCACTCGGCGTCGCGCGCACCTTCCAGAACATCGCACTGTTCGCCGGCATGACCGTGCTCGACAACATCATGCTCGGCCGCCACGTGCACATGCGCGCCGGCGTGTTGTCGTCGTTCATCTACTGGGGGCTGGCCCAGAAGGAAGAACTGGCACACCGCGCCCGCGTCGAGGAACTGATCGACTTCCTGGAATTGCAGAACATCCGCAAGCAACCATCCGCCGCGCTGCCGTATGGGCTGCGCAAGCGCGTCGAACTTGGGCGTGCGCTGGCGCTGGAACCCAAGGTGCTGCTGCTCGACGAACCGATGGGCGGCATGAACCAGGGCGAGAAGGAGGACATGGCGCGCTTCATCCTCGAGGTGAACGCGCAATGGGCCACCACGATCATTTTGATCGAGCATGACATGGCGGTGGTGATGGACATCTCCGACCGCGTCACCGTGCTGGACCGCGGCCGCAAGATCGCCGAGGGCACGCCGGCGGACGTGCAGCGCAATCCCGACGTGATCCGTGCCTATCTCGGTACCGGCGGCCAGCGGGAGGCAGCATGAAGCCCGCCACCACCCTGCCTCGGCTGCTGCACCGCAATGCCGCCAGTTTTGGCGCCCGTCCCGCGCTGCGCGAGAAGCGCGGCGGTATCTGGCAGGTGCTGAGCTGGTCGGAGTACGCCGCGCTGGTGTCGCGCTTTGCGGCAGGACTTGCCGCGCACAGGTTCGGTCGTGGCGATCGGCTGGCGGTGATCGGTGACAACCGCCCGCGTCTCTACGCCGCTATGCTGGCGGCGCAATCGCTGGGTGGTGCGGCCGTGCCGTTATGGCCCGATGCCGAACCGGACTGGATCGCCCAGGTTGTGAACCACGCCGACACGTCCATCATGGTCGCCGAGGATGCCGAGCAGGTGGACAAGATCGTCTCGGTCAAGCAGCGGATGCCCGGACTTCGGCTGGTCGTGCAGACGACGTCGCACGGTATGCGCCAGGTCGAATACGACTGGCTGAAATCGTTCGAGAGCGTCGCCGATGCCGGCACCGGCGCCACCGAACAGAGCGAGCCGGGCGACCCGGCGCTGCTGCTTTATGGTAACGACCTCGCCAGCGCGACGCTGTCGCATGCCGATCTGCTGGCGGCGGCTGACGCGCTGATCGCCGCCGAGGACATCAGGCAGACGGACGAGACGCTCGCCTGGCTGCCGATGGCCTGGTTCGGCGACGCGCTGAGCTCGCAGGCGTTGGCATTGTCGGTTGGTTTCACCTGCAACTGTCCGGAGCATCCGGAAACCGCGCGCCGCGATCTGCGCGAGATCGGACCTACCATCCTGATTGCGCCGCCGCACATCTGGGAGAGCACGCTGACCGACATCGAGACGCGTGCGGCCCAGGCAACCCCATTGAAGCGCGCCCTGTTCGCGCGTTGCCGCGCCATCGCGGAGCGCGCCGAACGCTACCGCGAGGCGAGCGAGGCCGTGCCATTTCCGCTGCGTCTGAAGCTGGCCCTCGGCGAGGTTCTGGTCTATGCGCCGTTGCGCGACCAAATCGGCCTGCGCCGGCTCCGCTGGGCGAACACCGGGAGCGAATCGCTGTCGCCGGGTGTGCTGCAGAGTTTTCGCGCCTTCGGCATCAATCTGAAGCAGAGCTACGGCATGCCCGAGTTCGCCAGTGCCGCCTGGGAGCCGGCGCATGCCTGAATTCGATCTCGATTTCACGCTGCTGCTGGTCTCCAGCGGCCTGATGATCGGGCTGATGTACGCGCTGATCGCGCTCGGTTTCGTGCTGGTCTACAAGGCCACCGACGCGATCAACTTCGCGCAGGGCGAGTTCGTCATGTTCGCCGCGATCATTGCCGCCGCGGCGATGGGAGCGTCGCTGCCGTTCTGGCTCGCCGCCGTGCTTTCGCTGGTTGGCATGATCGCGTTCTGCTTCGGTCTGGAGCGTGTGGTGCTGCGCAAGCTGCTCGGTCGTCCGACCGTCGCGGTGATCATGGCCACCATCGGCCTGGCCTCGCTGATCCGCGGCGTCGCCACACTGGTGTTCGGCGCCGGTGTGCGTTCGATCGAACTTCCGGTCGGCGACGACCCGTTGTTTCTGGGCCCAGTGATGCTGCCGCCGGTACAGCTGGTCGGCGCCGGCGTCAGTCTGGTGTTTCTTGCCGGATTTACCTGGTTCTTTCTGAAGACGCGGATGGGCGTGGCGATGCGCGCGGTCGCCGACAACCAGACCGTGTCGATG
Organism: uncultured Alphaproteobacteria bacterium; assembly: GCA_963819855.1. Lineage (GTDB taxonomy): Bacteria > Pseudomonadota > Alphaproteobacteria > Acetobacterales > Acetobacteraceae > JAMXLO01. The sequence continues at coordinate 135,571 of CAWFYC010000026.1, read as the reverse complement.
GGCATGGGCATCAATGTGCAGCGCTATTTCGCGCTGGCCTGGGCGCTGACCGGCGTGGTGTCGGCGCTGGGCGGGGTGATCTGGGGCGCGATGCTCGGCGTGGACAACCAGTTGCCGCTGGTTGGGCTGAAGGTGTTCCCGGTGGTGATCCTGGGCGGTCTCGATTCAATTATTGGGGCTGTGGTCGGCGGGCTGATCGTCGGCGTGGTGGAGGCGCTTGCGGCTGGATATCTCGATCCGGTGGTCGGCGGCGGCACCAAGGACTTCGCGCCGTACGTGCTGATGATCCTGATGCTGATGATCCGCCCCTACGGCCTGTTCGGCCGCCGCCGCATCGAGCGCGTGTGATGGCCACTCGCGGCACTCCCTCCCCAACCCTCCCCCGCTTCGCGGGAGAGGGAGTGTATTGATGTTCTACCGTGAAGCCGGCGTGTTCAAGACCAGCTACGCCGCCGACATGGCGATGATGCCGCTGCCCAACACACGCTGGGCGGCCGTGGCACTCGGCATCCTGTTCATCGGCATCGCGCCCGCCGTTTGCGACGAATACACGCTGTCGGTGCTCAACCTGATCCTGATCGCGGTGGTCGGCGCGATCGGTTTGAACATCCTGGTCGGCTACACGGACCAGGTCTCGATCGGCCACGGCGCGTTCATGTCGGTCGGCGCCTATACCGCGGCGCATCTCATCACCCAGCTCAACGCACCGTTCTGGATCGCGGTGCCGGCCGGCGGCCTGATGGCGGCGGCGATCGGCACGCTGGTGGGAATTCCGTCGCTGCGCATCAAGGGCCTGTATCTCGCGATCGCCACGCTGGCCGCGCAGCTCATCATCGAATGGACGATCAACCACGTGCCGTGGGTTTCCGGCGGCACGCAGTCGACCATCCAGGTCGGGCCGCCATCGGTGTTTGGCACACCGCTCACCAGCGCCTGGCAGATGTATCTATTCCTGATGTTCTTCGTGATCCTGGCGATGGTCGGCACGCAGAACCTGATCCGCAGCCGCATCGGCCGCGCCTTCATCGCGATCCGCGACCAGGACATCGCCGCCGAGATCATCGGCATCAACATCTTCCGCTACAAGCTGTGGGCATTTGCGATCTCGTCGTTCTATGCCGGCGTCACCGGCGTGCTGTACACCTACTATCTCGGCATCGCGAACTACGAGCAGTTCCAGCTCGACGTGTCGATCAACTTCCTGGCCATGGTTATTATCGGCGGACTTGGTTCGACGCTCGGGCCGGTGTTCGGCGCGATCTTCGTCACGCTGCTGCCGATCGTCACACGGCGTGTGCTGGAGTCGGCAGGCGGCCTGTTCTTCAGCGCGTCCGATCTGTCCGCGGTGATACCGAGCCTGCGGCTCGCCATCTTCGGTGCGCTGATCATCTTCTTTCTGGTCGTCGAGCCGGAAGGCCTGAACCGGCTCTGGCGCAACATCCGGAACTACCTCCGGGTGTGGCCATTCTCGTACTGACAGGCGGCAACAAGGGAGAGCCAAGATGCGACATCTTACGGCAACGGCCCTGCTGCTCGCGGGGTGCGTGTGGGGCGCCGGCAATGCGTCGGCCCAGCAGAAGGAAATCCTGATCGGAGCCCAGTGCGACCGCACCGGACCGACGCAGATCACCGGCACCGTGTTCTGTCCGGCGGTGCAGGACTACGTGAACCTGGTCAACTCGAAGGGCGGCATCGACGGCTACAAGATCGTCATCAATGAACTCGACAACAACTATCAGGTGCCGTCGGCGATCGAGGAGTACGAGCGTCAGAAGCAGGAAGGCGCGGTATCCGCGCTGATCTGGGGCACGCCGCAGGCACAGGCGTTGAACCCGCGGCTGGAACAGGACCACATCCCCGGCACCTCGCCCGGCTTCGGTTCGGCTGCCGCCGCGAACGGTGCCAAGTATCCCTACCTGTTCCCGGTCGCCGCGACCTACTGGTCGCAGGCCGCTGCCGGGATCAGCTTCATCAAGGACAAACTCGGCGGCGACCTGAAGGGCAAGAAGATCGCCTATCTCTACTACGACAATCCGGCTGGTCTCGAGCCGATGCCGATCCTGAAGGATCTCCAGCAGAGCGAGGGCTTCGAACTGCGCACCTTCGCGGTGCCGCCGCCCGGCGTCGAAATGAGCGCCCAGATCCTCGATATCGCGCAGCGTTACCGGCCCGACTTCGTGCTCGCGCATCTGTTCGGCCGCTCGCCGTCGGTGGCGATCAAGGGACTGAAGAGCTCGGGCTATCCGTTGAGCAAGGTGCTTGGTTTCGTCTGGGCATCGTCGGAAGCCGACATCGCGGCGGCCGGCGGGTGGGGTGTCGCGCAGGGTTATCACACCATGCAGTTCTCCGGCGTCGGTCATAATTATCCGGTGCTGGATGAGATCAAGGCGATGTACCAGAAGGAGGGCAAGCCTCCGCCGAAGGAAATGGAGACCTCGGTGTTCTACAACCGCGGCATCCTGGACGCCGCGCTGCATATCGAGGCGGTGCGCAACGCGCTCACCTTGACCGGCGGCAAGCCGCCGACCGGTGCCGATGTGAAGAAGGGTTTCGAGATGATCCAGGGCTTCTCGCTGGGCGGCCTGGTGCCGCCGCTGCAGGTCACGCCGACCGACCACGAGGGCGGCGGCTGGGTGCAGATCTTCCAGGTGAAGGGCGATGGCCTGGTGAAGGAGACCGAGTGGTTCCAGGGCTATCGCGATCTGGTGCTGCGCACGGTGAACGCCGCGTCGTGACGATCGTCCGGAGCAGGCGCGGCGCCATCACCGCGTCTGCATCCGGTTCCGCACCATTCGTGATGGCGGCGCAAGACAAAAGGGAGAATCCAAGATGCGACGTCTGACGACAGGAACCCTGGCACTCGCGGGGTTTGTGGTGGGTGGCTTGTGGTTCGCCGATGGCGCGGACGCGCAGCAGAAGGGCGAGATACTGATCGGCTCGCAATGCGACCGCACCGGTCCGACGCAACTCGTCGGCACGGTGTTCTGCCCTGGCGTGCAGGACTACGTGAACCTGATCAACGCGAATGGCGGCGTCGATGGCTGGAAGGTTCGCATCAACGAACTCGACAACAACTATCAGGTGCCACCGGCGATCGAGGAATACGAGCGTCACAAGCAGGAAGGCGCGGTGTCCATTCTGATCTGGGGCACGCCGCAGGCCGAGGCGCTGAACCCGCGGCTGGAGAAGGACCACATTCCGGGCACGTCGCCTGGTTTCGGTTCTTCGGCGGCAGCGAACGGGGCGAAGTACCCGTACCTGTTCCCGTTGGCGGCGACCTATTGGTCGCAGGCAGGCGCCGCGATCAGCTTTGTCAAGGACAAGCTGGGCGGCAGCCTGAAGGGCAAGAAGATCGCCTATCTGTACTACGACAATCCGGCGGGCACCGAGCCGCTGCCGATCCTGAAGGAACTGCAGCAGAACGAAGGCTACGAGCTGCGCACCTTCGCGGTGCCACCGCCCGGCGTGGAGATGAGCGCCCAGGTGCTCGACATCGCGCAGCGCTACCGTCCGGACTTCGTGTTGGCACATCTGTTCGGGCGCGCGCCGTCGGTGGCGATCAAGAGCCTGAAGAGCTCGGGTTATCCGCTGAGCAAGGTGCTGGGCTTCGTCTGGGCGTCATCCGAGGCTGATATTGCTGCCGCGGGCGGCTGGCCGGTGGCGCAGGGCTACCACACGATGCAGTTCGTCGGCGTCGGCACCGACTATCCGGTGCTGCAACAGATCAAGGCGATGTACCAGAAGGAAGGCAAGGCGCCGCCCAAGGAGATGGAAACCTCGGTGTTCTACAACCGCGGCATCCAGGATGCCGCCGTCCACATCGAGGCGCTGCGCAACGCCCTGACGCTGAGCGGCGGCAAGCCGCCGACGGGCGAGGAAATGAAGAAGGGCTTCGAGATGATCAAGGACTTCACCCTGGGCGGGCTGCTGCCGCCGCTGGAGGTCACGCCGTCTGATCATGAAGGCGGCGGCTGGGTACAGATCTTCCAGGTGCAGGGCGACAGGATGGTCAAGGAGACCGATTGGTTCCACGGCTATCGGGATCTGGTCCTCAAGTCCGTCAATGCCGCGTCGTAATGTCCTCGTCCGCCTCTCCCGCGCCAGCGGGAGAGGGTCGGGGTGGGGGTGCCGGGAGCGCTCATGTTGACGCTGAACAACATCGAGGTCGTCTATGACGGCGTGATCCTGGTGCTGAAGGGCGCCTCGCTCACCGCCGGCCAGGGTCAGATCACCGCGCTGCTCGGCGCCAACGGAGCCGGCAAGACCACCACGCTGAAGGCGATCTCCGGGCTGCTGCACGCGGAGCGCGGCCAGGTCACCAGCGGGTCGATCGAATTCGACGGCGAGCGGCTGGACCGACTGGCACCGCACGACATCGTGGGCCGCGGCATCACCCAGGTGTTCGAGGGACGGCGCGTATTCGAGAATCTGACGGTCGAGGAAAACCTGGTGGTCGGCGGCCACATCCAGGCCAGCATGCAGCGGGTTCGCCAGGGGATCGATCTGGTGTTCGAGTACTTCCCCCTGCTGAAGGAGCGGCGGCGCCAGCACGCCGGCTATCTGTCCGGCGGCGAGCAGCAGATGCTGGCGATCGGCCGCGCGCTGGTGTCCGAGCCAAAGATGATCCTGCTCGATGAACCGTCGCTCGGGCTGGCGCCGCTGATCGTGGAAAGCATCTTCGGCATCATCCGCCGCCTGAAGGAGGAGCGTGGACAGACCGTGCTGCTGGTAGAGCAGAACGCGGCACTGGCGTTGGAGCTGGCCGACCACGGTTATGTGATGGAGAACGGACGGATCGTGCTGGAGGGGCCAGCCGCCGGCCTCCGGGAAAATCCGGAGATCAAGGAGTTCTATCTCGGCCTGAACGAAGTCGGCGCCCGGCGGTCCTATCGCGATGCTCGCCACCACCGGCGGCGGCGGCGCGTCCTGGCCTGAACGGAAAGGGGCCGGCGCTGGGCCGGCCCCTTCCGTATCATCGCAGTTGGCTTTCAACTGTTGGCGCCGCCGCCGCCGTCCGGCGGAAACAGCGAGATCGTGCCGGTATTACCCGCCACGAAAGTCGTCGTGTGCGCGGCCTGTTGGTTGGCCGCCACAGCGCTGGGCGCCTGCAGCGCCGGCGCCTGGGCAACCACGGCGTTGCGGGTGAACGGCGAGTTCTCCACTGGGCCACCCTCGCCGGCGAAGGCGGAGCCAACGCCAAGCGCGAGCACCGCGGCGGTGGCAAGCATCAAAGTCTTCATGGTCTCTCTCCTCTGTTCGGTCCCGCCATCTGGCGGGTCAGCTACCGATCGCTTGCGACGGAAGGGTCGTTGGTGTTGTCCCGTCTTGCGATGGTCACCAGATAGACCTCTTGCTCAGCGAAAATAATCCGGCTTTCCTGGAATTCATCTTTGCGCAAACTGAGGAAATAGATGGACCTTATCGGCGCGCTGCGCGCCTTTGTCCGGGTCACCGAGACCGGCTCGTTCTCCGCCGTCGCGCGGGAAACCCATGTGAGCCAGTCGGCGGTCACCCGCCTGGTCGCACAGTTGGAACAACACTTCGACGTGCGTTTATTCCACCGTACCACCCGACGGCTCAGTCTGACCGATGACGGTCAGGTCCTGCTGGCGCATGCCCGGCACCTGATCGAGAGCGCCGATGAGATGGAGACGGTGCTCGGACGGCAGAGCGGGACACCGCGCGGACTGGTTCGGCTGGGAACCTCGGTGGCGGGCGGGCTGTTCCTGGCGACCCGCCTGCCGGTGTTGCTGGCGCGTCATCCCGGACTGTCGGTCGAGCTCGTGATGCGCGACCAGGAGAGCGACATGATCGAGGACCGCCTCGACCTGGCGTTCCGCTCCGGCGAGATCGCCGATGCCTCGCTGGTGGCGCGGCGGGCCGGCTTCCTGGGCCGCGCGGTGGTCGCCGCGCCGGTCTATCTCGAGCGGCACGGTGCGCCGTCCGCGCCGGCGGACCTGGCGGGGCATACCTGTCTGATCCACGACGCGACGCCGGAGCCGGAAGTCTGGCGCTTTTCCGGCCCGGACGGCCCGCTCAGCGTGCGTGTGACCGGTGCCTTCCTCGCCAACGACAGCGAGGCGGTGCGGCGCGCGGCGCGCGCCGGCCACGGCATCGCGCTGCTGCCGGAGATCCAGCTGATCGACGACCTGCGGGCGGGTCGGCTGTTCCGGCTCATGGAGGACTATCCGTCGCAGCGCGTGCCGATCCACATCGTGTATCCGTCGCGGCGCAACCTGGCGCCGCGAACCCGCGTGGTGATGGATTTCCTGCTGCAACAGACGCGCGAGATCAGCGTGCTGCTGGAACAGGGGGCGGAGGTGCTGACGTAGGGGTCAATCCCGCAGGTCGTCGAGCAACCGATGCGGCGATGGCGCGAATGGATCGACGATGGTCACGCCGCGCCAGGCGAAGCCTTCATGCATGTCCTCGGTGAGCAGAACATGGCAACCGGCCTGGGACGCGGCAGCCAGGATTACTGCGTCCCAGATCGCCAGGTGATGATCGGTGGCCAGATCGACGGCCAGAGCCAATACGTCCGCGGTGGTTGGTATGACACTGTAGAAGTTGCGCCAGCCGAGGACGGTATCGCCGGCGACGTTGCGCGACCTGCCCTTGCGCACCAGCACTGCGTAAAGCTCGCCGAGCACTTGCGCGGGGACCAGGAGATTTCCCGTGGGAATAGTCCGCATCAGATGCATGGCGGCATCACGACGCGCGTCGTCATCCACGCCGGCGGCATAGGCAAGGATGTTGGTGTCGAGCGCGGCCTTCAATCCTCGTACAGCTCGTCTCTGGTCCAGCGACCGGCTTGCATCGCGGGAAGCTGCCGCAGGCGCTCGAAGAAGCGGTCTCGGATGGCGGCTTTATCGGCAGGTTCCACGGGCACGATGCGCGCAATCGGCCGTCCGTGCGAGGTCACGGTAAATGTGCCGCCTTCCCCGACCTCGCGCAGGATGCGGGAGAATTGACGGTTGGCCTCGGTCGCCTGAATGGTCTTTTCCACGCCTGCTGTTCTGTAGTGATATTCACTAATTTAGCCCGCGAAGCAGCTCGGCGCAATCGTCCTTGCCAGGGCGATGCCATCATGGTCCAAGCGCGAGGATCACGCACGGCCCGGAACCAACATGCCCGATTCCCTGCCTGATCCCGCCGCCACCGCCGCACTCGCAGCCGAGCGCGTGCTGATCCTGGACTTCGGCAGCCAGGTCACTCAGCTCATCGCCCGCCGGCTGCGCGAGTCCGGCGTGTATTGCGAGATCTGGCCGTTCAACGCCGAGCCGGACCGGATCGCGGCGTGGCGGCCACGCGGCATCATCCTGTCAGGAGGACCGGCCAGCCTGACCGTGGGCACCTCGCCTCGAGCGCCGCAGTTCGTGTTCGAGGCGGGCGTGCCGGTACTCGGCATCTGCTACGGCATGCAGACCATGTGCGACCAGTTGGGCGGCCAGGTGCAGGGTTCTGACCACCGCGAGTTCGGCCGCGCCTTCGTCGATCTGACCGATGAGTGCGTGCTGTTCCAGGGCGTCTGGCGCAAGGGCGGACGCGAGCAGGTGTGGATGAGTCACGGCGACCGCGTCACGCGTCTGCCGCCTGGCTTCCGCTCCGTAGCGGTCAGCGAGGGCGCCCCGTTCGCCGCCATCGCCGACGATGCGCGGCGGTTCTATGGGTTGCTGTTCCATCCCGAGGTGGTGCACTCGCCGCACGGGGCGGCGCTGCTGCGCAACTTCACCCATGGCGTGCTCGGGCTGTCCGGCACCTGGACCATGGCGGGCTTCCGCGCCACCGAGATCGCCCGCATCCGCGCCGCGGTGGGAGGCGGAAGGGTGATCTGCGGACTGTCCGGCGGGGTGGATTCCTCGGTCGCCGCGGTGCTGATCCACGAGGCGATCGGTGATCAGCTCACCTGCATCTTCGTCGATCATGGCCTGCTGCGTCAGGGCGAGGCGGAGGAGGTGGTTGCCACCTTCCGCGACCGGTTCAACATCCGGCTGGTGCATTGCGACGCGTCGGCGTTGTTTGTGGATGCGCTGGATGGCGTCACCGATCCGGAGGTGAAACGCAAGACTATCGGCCGGCTGTTCATCGACGTGTTCGACGCGGAGGCGCACAAGCTTGGCGGCGCCGACTGGCTGGCGCAGGGCACGCTGTATCCCGACGTGATCGAGAGCGTCAGCTTCACCGGCGGGCCGTCGGTCACCATCAAATCGCACCACAACGTCGGCGGCCTGCCGGAACGGATGCGCCTGAAGCTGATCGAGCCGCTGCGCGAACTGTTCAAGGACGAGGTGCGCGCGCTTGGCCGCGAGCTGGGGCTGCCCGAGGCGATCGTGGGGCGGCATCCGTTCCCGGGTCCGGGGCTGGCGATCCGCATCCCCGGAGCGATCACGCGCGAGCGGCTGGAGCTGCTGCGCAAGGCGGATGCGATCTTCCTGGAGGAGATCCGCAACGCCGGGCTGTACGACGCGATCTGGCAGGCGTTCGCGGTGCTGCTGCCGGTGCGCACGGTCGGCGTGATGGGCGACGGGCGCACCTACGACCACGCCTGCGCACTGCGCGCCGTCACCTCGACCGATGGCATGACCGCCGATGTCTATCCGTTCGACGCGGGATTTTTGGTCCGGGTCGCCGGGCGGATCGTCAACGAGGTGCGGGGGATCAACCGGGTGACCTACGACGTGACCAGCAAGCCACCCGGGACGATCGAGTGGGAGTGAGGGGGAGTACTCCGGCGTAGAATTGGATAGTGCAGCGTACCGAAGGATTATTGCGTTACAAAAACTGTCGATAGCAATCGATCGACCATCGCTGCTCATAAGTTCCCCTGACTGGCCGCAAAAGCGGATTGCGCTCACTTTTACACGACTGCCCATCAACCGTCCCACCAGAGGATCGTGATGCACCTCACGCCGTATGTCGTGGATCAGATATGGCTCTGCGCCTATCCCATACGATTGGCGGGCGCGAAGTTCGAGGCGCGAATGACGGTGGTCCGCCTGGCCTCTGGCCAACTTATGCTGCACTCGCCATGCGACATCACGGCAGCGATCGCCGAAGAAATCTCGGCGCTAGGACCGGTCGCCCACATAGTCGCCCCCGGAAACTTCCACCACAGGTACGCAGCCACTGCGCAAGCCGCGTTTCCAAGGGCAAAGACATGGATCTGCCCCGGCATCGAGAGCAGGCGTCCCAGCCTGAAATATGACGGCCTGCTCGGTGACGTGGCCCCCGCCGACTGGGTCGGTGAAATCGACCAGGTGCTGGTGCAAGGCACGCGCATCATGCGCGAGGTCGCGATGCTTCACCGCGCCAGCCGCACGTTGATTCTTGTTGACCTGATCGAGAACTTCACCGACGCGACGCCACATACCGGAGGGGCATTGAAGTTCTGGTTCAAGTATGTGTTCTTCATGTGGAATAATCCCCGTCCCGCGCCGGAATATCGGATGGGCTGGAGCGACCGTCAGGCAGCGGCGAAATCGCTTCGGCGCATTCTGGCGTGGGACTTTCAGCAGATTGTGTTGTCGCACGGCGATCTAATCGATCGCAACGCTCGTGCAGTCGCGGCTGCGGCTTGGACCGGAGTCCTCGAGCGATGATAGTATGACTTTGACGGTAGTTTTTTGCTCATTTCGGCAGCTCGGTACAGATGGTGGATTCGAGGAATACCGACCGGTCGACGTCGATAGTCCCTGAAAGCGAGAGATTTTGCTGTCGGCTAAATTCTCCTTTAAAATCAAGAGCCGCGCGTATTTGACGGTTTGATCGACGGAAGCGTTCATTGGGAAGGAAGATTTACATAGAAAAATCAATGCTTTACATTCGATGGAAACGATCGAGTGGGAATGAGGGGCGCATTGCGCCGAACGTTATAGGACAGACCGGCGCGCTGTCGGGCACCTCGCTTTTTCGATGGATGTCGATCGTTACCAATGACTGCCGCATCTTTGACAACGGCGCCGAATTGACAAGCATAGCGATATTCCGGCGGTCAAGGATGAACAACCCTGTTTGGAAACGACATCTAGTCCGAAGTAAGCTTACGACAGCTTGTACCACAGTTGTGCGATGGCCAGACGGACGAAAAAGACAGTCTCGCCGCAGCGAAAACAGCGCGGCGGCATCCCCCAAGCTGAGCCCCTCGTGTTGCAGGGCCGAGAGCAGGATATCGCCCTGATCAGTCGTTTGATCGACCGGATCAATCAGGGTGGATCGGCCCTCGTTATCAGCGGTGAGCCCGGAATCGGGAAATCTGCGCTCCTTGAAGTAGCCAGGCTCCGAGCGCGTGAACGCGATATCGCCATATTGGCTATGACCGGCGTCCCGGCCGAAGTCCATTTACCGTTTGCGGCACTGGAGCAGGCGCTGCGTCCGCTGATGAAGCAGGCCGCTCGCCTGGTCCCTCGCCAGCGATCCGCTTTGCTGACCGCTTTCGGGATGCAGCATGACGTGGCAGCTCCCGACATTTTTCTCGTGGCGCTCGCGACGTTGTCGCTTCTGAGCGAAGGCGCTGCGCGTAGGCCCATCCTGCTCGTCGCAGACGATGCGCAATGGCTGGATCAGGAAACCCATGACGTGCTGGCCTTCGTCGCACGCAGGCTCAGTTCGGATCCGGTCGTTCTTGTGGTGGCTATGCGCGATGGCTTCAATCGTTCTCTCGGTGACGCCTCCACCCTGCGGCTCCGGCTTGCAGGACTTGATGACGCCGATGCCTCACGCCTGCTGGAAGCTTGTGCGCCGGGCCTCTCGCCTGATTTGCACAGTCGCTTCCTCAACGAGGCTCGTGGTAACCCTTTGGGCCTGTTGGAGCTGCCGCGCAGCGAACGGGCGGCGGATGCGCGTGATGCGCGGTGGCTCCCTCTGACGGAACGCCTGGAGTGGGCCTTCTCGGCCCGCTTGTCTGATCTTCCGGATGCGACCCGTACTCTACTGTTCGTAGCGGCGGAAAATGACGGCACATCGCTCCACGAAATTCTGTCCGCCGGCGAAGCAGTATTGGGGGAGCGGGTCGGGAGCGATGCCCTGGCACCGGCGGTCGCAGCGAGGTTGATCGAGATCGACGAAGCGGGGGTGCGGTTTCGTCATCCGCTCGTTCGTTCCGCGATGCATCAGACGGCCGATCCGGCAATACGCCAGCAGATTCACGCCGCGCTCGCGGTGACTGTCCGGGATCAACTGGACCGCTTTCTGTGGCACCGGGCAGCAGCGACCATCGGCCCCGATGACGAACTCGCGGCCGAATACGACCGCATGGGGGCGCGGGCGCTGCAGCGAGGGGCGGTCGCCATGGCGATAGAGATCCTGGAAAACGCGGCGCGATTGAGCAGCACGGCAAAAGCCAAAAGCGACCGGCTGTTGCGCGCTGCCGAACTTGCCGCCGATTTGGGACAGCCGGAACTACTGGAGCGTCTGCTGCGTCAGGCCGAATTGGACGAATCGGATCAGCTGGCGCCGGCGCGGATCGGTTGGTGTCGCGAGATCAGCCAGCCTCCAATGGTCGATGATCCGGCGAGAATCCCCGCTCTGATTGGGTTAGCCGCACAGGCCCAGGCTGCTTGCGCCAGGGATTTAGCAAGCAATCTGCTCTGGCGCGCCGCTCAACGCTGCTGGTGGAGCAATGCGAGCAGGGATGCTCGCGCAAGCATCCTGGCCGCCGCGAAACACCTGGCGTCGCCGGAGACGGACCCGCGCTTGATCGCAATATCCGCCTACGCTGAACCGCTTCACCTCGGGGGCGCCGTACTCAACAGGCTCCAGGGGCTTGCCGGAATGAAGGGCGGCGATCCTGCGGCCATGCGAATCCTCGGCAGTACGGCCAACGTGATCGGTGCGTTCGACCTCGGCGCTAGCTTCCTGACTGAAGCCGCTGCGGTGCTGCGTGATCAGGGGCGGCTCAGCGACCTCGCGCGTGTGCTTTTTGCTCAGGCGTGGGCCGAAATGGAGTTGGGCGATTGGATGGGAGCGATGAGGAACGCCGAAGAATCCGTTCGGCTGGCCGAAGAGACGGGGGGACTCTCTGGATTGCCGCGGCCACGATCGTGAAGGCGAAACTCGCGGGGATGCTGGGCAATCCTGAGCAATCCGAAGCCTATGCGGCTCAGGCGGAACGCCTGGTCCTGTCCGCTGGCGCCAGCTTCCTGCTGGCGATGCTGCAGATCGCGCGCGGTATATCGGCGATCGGTGCGGGCCGGCATTGGGAGGCTTACGAACATCTCCGGCGGCTTTTTGCGCCTGCCGATCCGGCGTTCAATTCCGGTCTTCAATTCTTCGGACTCGCGGATTTCGTCGAAGCCGCCGTCTTTTCGGGAAACGCCGAAGCGGCGCATGGCGTGATCGACGAGATCGAGCGTGTCTCGGCGCCGACGCCTGTGCCGTGGGTCGCGACGATGCTGCATTACGGCAAGGCGCTGCTCGCGTCGCCTGACGATGCCGAGCGGTGCTTCCTGCAAGGGCTTGGGCCGGCAGCGAAGAAATGGCCGTTTTTACGAGGGCGCCTTCTCCTGGCCTATGGCGTGTGGCTGCGTCGCCAGCGCAGGTCCGCCAACGCGAGGGCTCCATTGCGAGAGGCCCGTGACATCTTCGACGCGCTCGGCGCCTCGCCCTGGAGCAACCGCGCGCGCGAGGAATTACGCGCTTCGGGCGAGTCCAGCCGCAGTCGAACCAACTACGTGTGGGAGACGCTGACCCCACAGGAGCTTCACATCGCGCAGCTCGCTGCCGAAGGCCTTTCGAACAAGAAAATCGGCATCAAGCTCTACCTGTCTCACAGAACGGTTGGTTATCACCTGCACCGCATTTTTTCGAAAACCGGCATCACCTCGCGGGCCGGATTGGGTCCGGTACTTGTCGGCACCAGCCATTCCGCAAACTGACCGCCGACCGGTCATCGGACTGGTCATTTGACAGAAGCGGCAGCCCGTCCTCGCGGCTACCTGTGCGGTTGCACGCAACCTCCTGGGAGAGAATGACCATGAAACTCTTCTCCTCGCTCGCAACCTTCAGCCTCGGAGCAATCCTCATGACCCATACGGCCCATGCGGCCCCGGACGCCGCCACCGACCCCCGGATCGATCCCCAGGTTCGCGCCTTCCTGCGGGAGATCAACAAGGATCCGAGCCCGTTCTGGGAACTCCCGCAGCCGAAGCCGCAAGAGATCCTGACAGGGCTGCAAAACAAGACCCCGGTCGATATGTCGGGGGTGAACACGACCGAGCAGACCATTACCCAGGATGGTCAAACCGTGAAAATCTATATCATGAAACCCGAGCAGGTTACCGGTAAGCCCGGCGTGCTGCTATTCGTTCACGGCGGCGTCTGGATCGTCGGGAACTTCCAGAACCATCAGCGTCTGCTGCGGGACCTGGTCGTCAACTCCGGCCAGATCGGCGTGTTCGTTGAGTACACCTCGTTGCCCGAGGCGCGCTTCCCTACCCAGCTCGATCAATCCTATGCCGTGCTGAAGTGGGTAGCGACCCACGCCGAAGAGTTCGGCGCGGACGGCAGCCGGATCGCAGTGGCCGGCAACTCGGTGGGCGGCAACATGACCGCGGCGCTGACGCTCATGGCCAAGGATCGCGGCGGCCCCAAGATCAGCTACCAGGTGCTGATGATTCCAGCGACCGACGCCAGCGTGGACACCGCGTCTTACCATGAATACGGCACGGGCCGGTTCTTGGCCCGCGGCTTCATGAAGTACGGCTGGGATTTGTATGCACCAGACGCCAAGACCCGCGACAATCCCTATGTCTCGCCGCTGCGCGCCAGCCTGCAGCAACTGAACGGGCTTCCGCCGGCCCTGGTCATCACTTCGGAGAACGATCCGTTGCGCGACGAAGGCGAGGCCTACGCCCGCAAGCTCAAGGAGGCCGGGGTTTCGGTGATCGCCACCCGCTACAACGGGATGATCCATGACTTCGTCCTGCTGAACGGCATCCTGACCGATCCCGAGCCGCAGGCCGCGATCCGCCAGATGGCGGCCGAGATCAGGGCTCATCTGGCGTCCTGATCGAGATCTGTGAACGAGGGGGCGGCGACACCGCGACACCGTTGCCGCCCCTGCGATCGACGTCGCGATGGTGCCTTGGGCAAGCTAAGCCAGAGGGTCTCCCGCGCGAGAAGCAGCGCCGCTCGGCGACAGCCCTGACGATCTTTTCTCGATCAGCCCCGAGAAGCCCCTGTCATGGGGGTCTTCTGACAAATCGGCCGATTGATCTCGTTAGTCATCAAAAGCGCCAATTTGTGACGGATCCGCGAGACGGTTCTTCGAAGCTCTGTCCGTCGTGGCTGACGGTCTTTTTTGCGAGGCTGGTGACGCCGCCCGTCTTAACAGGGTTTCAGGGCAGTGCCACCCAGACGTGGCGTGCATCATGCCGACACCCTAGTGAGTAAACGCGCTTTCAGGTAATTTTCCCTTGACTAGGTATGCACTTCCGCTGAAATCAGCTTTAGCGAAGATGAACAATGAGTGGGGATCTAATACCAGCCTTGGATCGTAATTAGGAATTAGGAATCTCGCCCCTGATCCGTATCTGATCGGAAAGTATTCTTCGTATTCCTTTGGGTGGCGTTCTACTGGAAATTGGGTGGGGAGTTTGTGCTCGGGATCAGCTAATATTATCTTCCTTAGTTCCTTCAACGTCTCTTCCCTTGCTTTCGCCCAAGGCAGAACTCGCGCTCCATCGCAGTGCCATTTTGCTACCAAACGAAATGCCGCGGCTAGGGTATTCCACTCCGAATGTTTCGAATCTAAATTCCCAGTCATGTCATAAGGAGGAATGCTTTCTAATACCTTCTCACTTAGTGTCTGTCCGGGAACAAGTTGAGTCTTTAAAATCGGTTAGCGCAAGGAGCTTGAAGCGGCAGAATGCCTTGTGATTCGCTGTGCGGCATCGATTCGCGAGGTGCCACATGTGGACGGAAGAGAACCGCCGCCGCTACGACCGCAGCGGGCTGCGCTATGAGAGCGACCTGACCGACGATGAATGGGCCGAGATCGCGCCCCTGATCCCGCCTGCCAAGCCAGGCGGTAACAAGCGTTCGGTCAATATTCGCGAGGTGGTCAATGGGCTGATGTACATCCTCAGCACAGGCTGCCAATGGCGGGCCATCCCGAAGGACCTCGCACCGCGTAGCACGGTGTACGATTACACCGACCGCTGGAGCTGGGACGGGACGCTGGAGCAGATCCACCATGCGCTCTACCTGAAATGTCGGGAACAGGCCTCGCGAGAGGCCAGCCCCACTGCCGCGGTAATTGATAGCCAGAGCGTCAAGAGCGCCGAAAAAGGGGGGCCTGTATCGACCCACATGGCTATGATGCGGGCAAGAAGATCAAGGGGAAGAAGCGGCATATCCTGGTAGATTTACAGGGATTGCTGCTGCACGCCATCGTGCACGCGGCCGACATTCAGGATCGCGACGGCGGTGCAATGCTGATGGCCACTTTGTTTGGGCTCTACCCCTTCTTGCTGAAGCTCTACGCCGACGGTGGCTATCAGGGGCCGGAATTCCGCAAGGCGATGAAAACGATCCTCTCCCAGGTGGATGTGGAGATCGTCAAGCGTTCGGACCAGGCAAAGGGCTTTGTCGTCCTGCCCAAACGTTGGGTGGTCGAGAGAACCCTCGCATGGCTCAACCGCTGTCGTCGCCTGGCCAAGGATTGGGAGAGCCTCAACCACAAGGCGCGCGCGTTCCTGCTCCTGGCATCCATCCGCCTGATGGTCAGAAGGCTATGCAGAATTGCGTGAGGTTTCCGGACAGACTCTTACTATATAAATTTCACTACCCTTTCTCTGCAAAAAGGGTTCGGAGATGGTTGAGTTCCAGGTGCGGACGGGCCCTAATCTAAAGTCCAGGTCCATGTCTTCAGTAACAACAGGGGGGACGGTAGGCAACGGGACAACGGTCCAAGTCTGGGCGGAGCCGCCGCTGATTGCCAGTGCCGTCGCTGCAGCGATGAAGCTGCGGGTCATAGGAACCCCTCCCCCGGGTGCTGCCTGAAGGCGTCCAGTCGGCGGAGATAGACCCCTGACCGCGCGGCGCCATCTTCGATCGAGGAAGTAACAAAACCTGCTCGTAATGAATGGCCGGCGTATGAGGCCGGCGGAAGTCCGGCTGCGGTCTGCCCGCCTGAAGACACCCGCCTGAAGAGCACGCCCTCGGTGATCTGCGCCCGATCGATCCAGTCCCGCAGGGCCTGGACTGGCCGGAGCCGATGGCCGTGAGGCAGCAGGACGGTCTGACCGGCGGCCTCCTGGTCGGTCTTACCCGACATGTCCCGACCCCTTCCTCGCTCACGAGTCATAGCCCGTGCCTCGCTGATCGATTGCGATCCGCAGGATTCAACGTTCGAGGCTACCCGACGGGTGCGCGTTGCAAATTGACGCAATACCTCCGGAAACACGGATCGAGAGGGCCTTTCTTGAGCCCTCGCGGTAGGAACCTTCTCCGTTAGATCAAGGCATTATAATACCAGAAACTCGAAGTCTCGACTCTTCGGCTGCCACCCGTCGTCATGGCGTGGCTCGGCCACGCCATCCACGTCTTTGCTGCGACCAATAAGGAAGGACGTGGATGGCCGGGACAAGCCACGCCATGACGATAAGGGGCGGTCGGTGAGTTGGCAATCTCGTCTTCTGGTTTAACTGCTCAGACCAGTCGATCGGGAGTGACGGCGCGATGACGCCGGGCGCTTGACCCGGCGTCGTTAACGGCGCGCCGACTGGCGCTGTTATTTCGTCCAGATGGCGGCGATGCGGTCCTGTCCCGCGACGCTGTAGCCGTTGACCAACTCCAGCCGGTAGCCCTGGGCGACGAGTTGGTCGAACGTCGTCTGGTACTGTGCTGGGGTCAGCCCGTGACGGGCCTGCCAGGCCGGAACGTTGGGGAGCTTGCGGAAAATCGCGGCATAGCGATCCTGCGAACCGTCGCCATAGCCGCACACCACGACCGGCTTGAAGCCCTGTGCGGTGACGGTGTTGAAGAACGCCTGATATTCTGCGCCGGTCATGCCATGGCGGGCCTGCCAGGCTGGCGCGCTTTGCGGCTTGCGCCAGATCGCGGCGTAAAGGTCCTGGCTTCCGTCGTAGTAGCCGCTGACCCAGTCGAGCATGTAACCTTCCCCGGTGAACTGATCGAACGCGGCCTGATACTGCGCGGCGGTGAGGCCGTGACGGGCAACCCAGGGGTCGGCGGCACCTTGCTGGAAGATGCAGGCAAACCGTGGGCCGGCGGTGGTGGCGTAGCCGTTCACCAGCACCGGATGGTAGCCCTGCGCGGTGAGCTGGTTGAAGGTGGTCTGATAGTCCGCGGCGGTCAGGCCGTGTCGGGCCTGCCAGGGGGGCGGCGCGGCGGTCTTGACCCACAGCGCAGCATATAGCGGCGTCGTGCCGCCGTAGCCGCTGACGTCCATCAACTGCATGCCGTGGTTGCCGACATAGTCGTTGAAGGCTTCCTGGTATTGCTCAGAGGTCAGGCCGTGACGGGCGATCCAGCCGCCGACCGCGATCTCCGGCGCGATGTTGTCGAGGTAGATATTGGTGACGACGTCGCGGAAGAACTGGCCAGGGTTGCCGATCGGGGAGTTGGCGAGCACCACCAGCTCCATGTCGCGCGGCAGGAAGTAGGCGAGGCTCTGCTCGGTCTGACCGGCGCCGTCCTGCCAGAGGCCGTTCTTGTTGTACAGCGTGCCGAGGTTGGTCGCTTCTATGAGGTCGATGCCGAAACTGTCGTCGAGCATGGTCTGTGCGGCCGCGGGCGACATGATCGTGCCTTGCCGGCGGAAACAGCCCATCACGTCCAGCAGGTCGTCCACCGACATGTGCCAGCCGGCGCCGCCGCTCTCGGCGGTGAGATCGCCGGAGTTCCAGCCGGAGCCTGGCGGGAAGGTGTAGGCGAGCGCGTCGGGGTTGGGATGCGTGAGCGTGGGACCTGACACGCCTGCCGGCTGGAACAGGTTTTGCGCGACGTAGGCGGCGTACGCCGTGATGGTGGCAAAGTCCCAGCTCTGGTCCTCGGTGGCAGGAGGGAATGTCGTGTTCGCCGGGACCGTGCCGTTCATCACCGGCAGCAGGATGCGGCAGATGCCGAAGTTGGTGTTCTGGTAGGAGTAAGTACCGAGATTGGCGGTCGTGACGCCGCCGGCGATCAGCGTCTTCATGGTCGGGAACGACATGTCGGATCCGACGACACGGAAACCGGATTTATGCGTCATCAACTGGGCGAAGGTGATCTGGTCGATGTTCGGACCCTTGGCCCAGTAGGTCGGCAGATAATTGATGATCTTCGTCGAGGCCGGCAGGTTGTGCGCGGCGAGGGTACGCGTCATGGCGATCGCGGTCATCAGCTTGCTGCAGCTCGCGATGTGCATGCGTACCGCCGGTGCCCACGACTCCGACCCGTCCGAGGGCGCCTTGGCCCAACCGACCTGTGCCGACGCGATCGGCTGGCCATGTTGCCGAAGCTGCATCGCATAGCCGGCGGTGCTGCTGGCAAGCGCGGCGTTCAGGGCGGCGACAAAGCCATCGGTGTTGAACGAGAGCGTGACGCCGGCTGGCCTTGCACGCGGGGTAAATCGCCGCGTGCCTTCCTCGAGCCCGCGGGAACTGATGACGCCGCGCGTGTTCGGCGGCTGCATGACATGGGTAGCCGCGCCGGCGGGTTCGACAACGACGGCACTGGGCAGAGTGCCGATATCGACTGTATCGTTCATGGCGTCCTCTCCTTCCGCTGAGGTTCAGGCTCGCACGAACAACCTTTGGTTGGTGTGAACCAGGCCACACCCACGCCAAAGTCTTCAGTCTATCGGAACCGCGCTGAGCCGCCGTTAGAGCGTTTTCAGAATGACCGGACGGTGTCATTGCGAAGAGCATAGCGACGAAGCAAGCCAGCGCTGGATTGTTTCGTCGCTGTGCTCTGCTGCTAACAATGACACGCTTTCGCTCCAGGCGAATGCCGTCAGCGTCGCTGCTACGCCCCGCTGATCAGTGCCAGCGTGTGCCGCGCGATGACGATCTCCTCATCGGTTGGAATCGCATAGGCCGGCAACGCAGAATTCGGATGCGTCAGCAGCGGCCCTCCCGCCAGGTTCGCCGCCTCGTCGATCGAGAAGCCGAGCCAGCGTAGCCGATGCAGCACGCGGCCGCGGATCTCGGGGCTGCGCTCGCCGATGCCGGCGGTGAAAACCATGCCATCGATGCCGCCCATCGCGGCCGCCATCGCGCCGGCGGCACGTGCCACGTGATAGACGAAATAATCCACCGCCAACTTCGCCAACGGCGCCTCGCTCGCCAGCAGCGTGCGCATGTCGTTCGACACGCCGGACAGTCCCTTCAGTCCGCAATCGGCGTAGAGGAACCGTTCGACCCGGTCGACATCCCAGCCCCTCTGCTGCTGCAGCCACAGGATCACGCCGACATCCAGCGAGCCGGGCCGGGTGCCCATCGGCAAGCCCTCCAACGCCGTGAACCCCATCGACGAATCCACGCTGCGCCCACCGGCCAGTGCACACACCGAGGCACCCGACCCGAGATGCGCCACCACCACGCGTCCCAATGCGATCTCCGGCACGCGCTCCGCCAACGCGCCGGCGATGAATTCATACGACAATCCGTGGAATCCGTAGCGTCGCACACCATCACGATACAGCGCATCGGGGATCGCATAGCGATCGGCCACCGCCGGATGTCCGCGATGGAACGCGGTATCGAAACACGCCACGTGGGGCAGCAAGGGGAACAGCGCCGACAACGCGTTCAGCACCGCGACCGCCGGTGGGTTGTGCAGTGGCGCCAACGGTTCCAGCGCCTCGATGCGCACCCGTGTCGCGGCGTCCACCAGCGCCGGCGCAGCCAGGTCCGGCCCGCCGTGCACCACTCGATGGCCGAACCCGATGAGACCGCTCTTTTCCATTGGCCCGTCCGGCAATGAGGCCAGCATTGCCAGCGCGGCCGCATGATCCTTGGTCGTCACCACCCGGTTGTGCATGAGCTTGCCGCCGGCGGTGTTGATCAGCAGGCGGCCTTCGCCGCCGATCCGTTCCACCTCGCCGCTTTGGGTGAGTCTAGGCTGGCCGTCCGCCACGGCATACACCGCGAACTTCAGACTGGATGAGCCGGCATTCAGGACGCACAGGTGAGCCATCCCTCTTGGCCTTTCATGTCCGGAGCGTGCATGCTTCGCGATCCAGCCACAGACGAGCCCCGGAGACAGCGTCCATGACCAAGTTCGGCCTCGCCCAGTCTGTCCGCCGCGTGGAGGACCCGCGCCTGCTGAACGGCGGCGGCCGCTACACCGACGATATCGTACTGCCGGACATGCTGCACGGGATCGTGCTGCGCAGCCCCCACGCCGCGGCGAAACTCGGCGCGATCGATACGACGGCGGCAGCATCCGTCGCCGGGGTTAAGGCAATCTATACCGCCGCCGACCTGAATGCCGACGGCATCGCGCCGATGCCGTGCGCCGCGCCGGTGCAGAACCGCGACGGCTCCGACATGGCGAGCCCGCCATATCCGGCACTCGCCGATGGGGCGGTACGCCATGTCGGCAATCCCGTGGCGTTCATCGTCGCAGACACGCCGAAGGCCGCGCGCGACGCCGCGGAACTGATCTCCGTCGATTACACCGTCGAGCCCGCAGTCACCGATGTCGTCGCGGCGACCGGCCCAGGCGTGCCGCTGGTATGGCCCGACGTGACCAACAATGTCGCGTTCGACTGGGGGATCGGCGACCAGGCGGCGACCGATGCTTTGTTCTCCACCGCCGCGCACGTCACGCGGCTGACGGTGGTGAACAACCGCGTCATCGTCGCATCCATGGAGGGGCGCGCTGCGATCGCCGACTACGACGCGACGAGTGGGCGCTGGACGCTGTATGCCAACACGCAGGGTGGCTGGCTCATCAAGACCCTGATGGGAACGGTGTTCAACACCGATCCGGCGAATTTCCGCGTCATCACGCCCGACGTCGGCGGCGGCTTCGGCATGAAGGCGTTCCTCTACGCCGAGCACGTGCTGACCTGCTATGCCGCACGCAAGCTCGGACGGCCGGTGAAGTGGATATCGGACCGTGGCGAAGCATTCCTGGCCGACACGCAGGGCCGCGACAACGTCACCCTTGGCGAACTGGCGATCGACGCAGGAGGAAAATTCCTGGCGCTGCGCACGCGCAATCTCGCCAACATGGGCGCGTATCTTTCAACCTTCGCGCCCTATATCCCGACACTGGCCGGGGGCGCCGTGTTGTCAGGGGTCTACGACTTCCAGCAGATCTATGCCAACGTACTCGGCGTGTTCACCCACACCGTGCCGGTGGATGCCTATCGTGGTGCTGGACGTCCCGAAAGCAACTATCTGCTGGAGCGTCTGGTCGATGCCGCCGCGCGCGAACTCGACATCGACCGCGTCGAATTGCGCCGGCGCAACATGGTGCCGGCGTCGGCGATGCCGCATGCGACGCCGGTCGGCAAGACTTACGATACCGGCGATTTTCCCATGGTGCTGGACGCGGCGCTGAAGGGGATCGACTATGCCGGCTTCGCGGCCCGACGCGCGGCGTCCGCGCAGCACGGCAAGCGCCGCGGCATCGGCCTCGCCTATTATCTCGAAGTCACCATGGGCGATCCGACCGAGCGGGCGGAAATCCGCTTCGCCGAGGATGGCTTTGTCGATGTTTATGTGGGCACGCAATCGACCGGGCAGGGCCACGAGACCGCGTATGTCCAACTCACGTCGCAGTGGCTTGGCATCGACGGCGAGAAGATCCGCGTCCGCCAGGGCGACACCGACACCATTCCAGTGGGCGGCGGCACCGGCGGCTCGCGCAGCCTGTATTCCGAAGGTATGGCGATTCAGGTCACCGCGGATACCGTGATCGACAAAGGCAAGCAGGCGGCGGGCGAAGTGCTGGAGGCGGCGCCAGCCGACATCGCATTCGCCGATGGACGCTTCGCCATCGTCGGCACGGATCGCGGTATCGACATCATTGCACTTGCTGCGACACAGCGGCAGAAGGCGGCAGCCGGCGAACCGGCGACTTTGCTCGACGCCGCCGAAGTGGTGACGGTCCCCGACCACACCTTTCCCAACGGCTGCCACATGGCCGAAGTGGAAGTGGATCCCGAGACCGGCGTGGTCGAGATCGTCCGCTACCGCGTCTGCGACGATTTCGGCAAGACCGTGAATCCGATGATCGTGCTCGGCCAGGTGCATGGCGGCGTTTCGCAGGGCCTCGGCCAGGCGCTGCTGGAACGCACCAATTACGACGCCGACGGCCAGCTGCTGTCAGGCAGCTTCATGGACTACGCGCTGCCGCGCGCCGACGATCTGCCGGACATCGAGGTAGATCTGTTGGAAGTGCCCACCGCGTCCAATCCGCTCGGCGTGAAGGGGGCCGGCGAGGCCGGCTCGGTCGGCAGTCCGCCAGCGCTGATCAATGCCATCATCGATGCGCTGTCGGGCGACGGCGTGACGCACATCGACATGCCAGCCACGCCGGAGAATGTGTGGCAGGCGCTGGCGACGGCGAAGGCAGCCTGACACGCCGGATAGACAGCAATGGTGGCCCTCAGTCATTGCTTCGTCGCTTACGCTCCTAACAAGAAACCGCCCCCCGTTGTCATCCCCGCGACAGTGGGACCCAGCGCTGCCGATCGGACCTCGCCCTGGGTTCCCGCTTGCGCGGGAATGACGCTTGGGACCGTCGTCGGCCTGTTTCGGCCCGTCAGGGTCGGCCGACAGGCGGGTGCGGAGCTCGCAATGACAGGCGTGGCGCTACCTTGGCGGATCGAGATCGCGCGCCCCGAGCGTGCGGGCGCGGATCTCCTCCTCCGGCGCCGCGCGGCCGAAATCGGTGAACGCACGCCGCACCGCTTCCACCGTCGAGCCAAACACCTGCTTGCGGTTCTCCCGCGCCCAGACGCTGGAGCCGATGATCGGATCCAGCGATCCCTGGAACTGCGGCATCACGTAGCGCGCGAACAGCTCGTAGCTACGCAGCGTCTGCTCGCGGTTGGCCCATTCATGCGCACGGAACAGAATGCCGCCGAACCCACCCTGGCTGTACTCCAGCAGCCGCCGGATGCCCTTGATCACCGTCTCCGGTGAACCGACCAGCGTGGTGCCCATCTTAACGCCGTCGCGCAGCGGATCGTCGGCGCGGCCGGGCGGACGGCCCAGCGTGTCCTCGAAGTAGGTCTGGGTCTCGATCCGCTCGCCCTTCTTCACCTCCAGCAGCGCCTGTTCGTCGTCCTCGGCGATGTGCGCGTTGACCACGACGCGCCAGTTCTTGCGGTCCATGGTCTTGCCGTGCTTCGCCGCGGCTTCTTCCGCGATCTTCCACTGACTTGCCAACGCCTCCGGCCCACCGGGCAGGCCCGCGCCGATCGACAGCACGCCGACACCGTGCGTCCCCGCGGCGATCATGCCGAACGGCGTGATCGTGCTGGCAACCGCGATCTCGAAATGCGGATCGCTGTACGGCGCGAGATGCAGCCGCGCGTCGCGCATCTCGAACCAGTCGGTCTTCATGGTGACCGGCTCTTCGCATTTCAGCAGCCGCATGATGGCGTCCATCGCCTGCAGCATGCGCGGACGCTGGGTGCTGGGCTCGATCCCGAGCATGTAGGCGTCGGAGGTCAACGCGCCGGGACCGCAGCCCATCATGGCACGGCCGCGTGTCATGTGATCGAGCTGCACGAAGCGCTGCGCGACCATGAACGGATGATGATACGGCAGGCTGGTCACGCCGGTGCCCAGCTTGATGTGCTTGGTGCGTTCGGCGGCCGCGGCGATGATCAGCTCGGGCAGCGCGATCAGTTCCCAGCCGGCGGAGTGGTGTTCGCCGATCCAGGCCTCGTCGAAGCCGAGCCAGTCCAGCCACTCCAGCAGCTCGACATCGCGGTTGATCGCCAGCGTCGGGTTTTCGCCCACGCGATGGAACGGTGCCAGGAAGATGCCGAACTTCATGCCGCGATGGGCCATGTGTATCTCTCCACGTAAGGTCGGGGCCATCGTGCTACGTCCGGCCCCGGGCGCCAAGCCGCGCGAATGGGCCTATGGCCAGGCAATGAGCCGGCGCAAGCCCGGATCATTGCTCCGCAGCGGCGGCTTCAGCTAGGTTCACGGCGGGCATGAGGGGAACCGCATGCGTGCGTGGACCGTAGATGCGGACGACATCCAGGTGGCGGAGGACTTCAACGAGTTCCTGCTCCACCGTACTCCGGAAATCGAAGGATTTCTCGGCTCGGACCGGGACGATAAGTTCATCGTCATCGGCACCAAGGGCTTTGGCAAGACCCTGCTGCTCAAAGCCAAGCGCATTCTCTACCAGCGTGAGGGACGGGCTGCCTGCCTTCCCACTGGGGCCCTGCTCGACAAACCGATTGGCGACAAGATCTTCAACCGGGAGCTCCTCGCGTTTCTCGTGGTGTCTGCCCTTCCGTGGTCGAAGATCTGGCTTACAGCGATCGCTCTGGCGACTCTGAAGCACCTTGGCGCGGCCAGTGGGCTCAGGGTCGGTTCCGGCCTCGCCAGCCTGATTGCAGACGAACAGCTCCATGGTGTCATCGACCACTTCGTTCGCCTGCTCGAATTCACCCCGAGCGAGCTCCAACGTTGCGGAACCGACACCGATGGCCATCTCGTGCCGCGTCTGCGCGCCGTCACCACACCGATGGCCATCTTCATCGACGGCGTTGATGAGTATTTCAACAAGCACGTCGAAGGTCCCACCAGCCATCCAAGCGTCACCGGCGAACTATCGCCAAACATCTGGCACTTCGCGCAACTCGGGCTGGTGGAGGTTACCTATCAGGTTCGCCGGATCAATCATCACATCAAGATATTTGCTGCCGTGCGCAAGGAAGCCTATGCGCGTCTTGCAAAGACGACTGTGATGGCCCAGCAGTACCGTGGCAGCGCTGTCGATATCGCCTACTCCCCTCGGAGCCTCCGCGAGATCTTCCTCAACAACGTGCGTCTGCTGAAAAGCGAGGCCATGGTCCGGCCGGAGAAGTTGCGCTCCGACCCGCTTGAGGCCTTCCTGGGGCGGACGACCGTCACCGACGCGTACACCCGCGAAGACGAAGGTGGTTTTGAGTTCATCTGCCGGCACACGCTGCTCCGCCCGCGCGACCTGATGACCATTGGCGAGCACTTGACCGCACTCCGACCATCTGAACGGCAAAGCGAGCTCCGCTTCAAGGAAGTCGTGCACCAGGCTGCCACGGAAATCGCATATGAGTATCTCGCCGAGATCGCTCCGTATATTGGCAACCTCGAACTCGAACAGCTGCTGCGCCGTCTTTCGAGCAATGTGCTGACCCGCGAGCAGATGGAAGTGCTGTTCTTAGAGCATAGCCTGGCGACGGGAGGTGAGGAGAAGCACGTCTTCTGTGCGCTCTACCGGGTGGGCCTTTTGGGCTACGTCCATTACGATCGCGCGCGCGGAGAGTGGGCACAGCGGTTCCTGCGGCCGGGCGAGGCGACACTCGAGCCGGACGGCATGCTGCCGCTCGCCACGCACTACCTGCTCCACCCGGTCCTGCACGACGTGATCGGACGGCTGAATCCGGCCTATCCGCAGCAAGTCCACCGCGCGAACATCGTGGGCTATGACCGACCGTGGCTGGAAACCGAGAGTGCGGCCAGCCCTACCAGCGTGCACACGTTCTGCGTACTCAAAGGCGATGTATACGGATTTGGCCGCCTGATGCACGCCCGTGCTGATGCCCCAGTCCGGGAAGCATTGGAAGATGCCGTTCGCCAGTGGGCTCGCGGGGCGGCGGTCGCGGAAACCGGCTCCGGGGATTCCGTGTTGGTCGCGCACGACGATCCCGTGGCCCTGGCCCAGGCCGCGCGCCATATCATGGACGACGTGTACCAAGCCACCGGTCAGCCTCTCCTGCGCATAGCCCTGCACTACGGCGAGGTGCAGATGCAGGCGAGCGCCGGCGATGCGCGGCCGATGATCGTGGGGGGAGATGCTGTGCTATGCGCGGCCCGCGTCGAGCCCCATGTTCAGCCGGGACAAATCTGGGCGACGGAAGAGTTCCGCGAGCAACTCACGCAAAGGCCGTCGTTATGGCGCACGACAGAGGTGACGGCGCCGGACGGCGGCGATCGCTTCAATGTTAAGAAAATAGGACGAGCAGAGCCAGATCTGTGGGTTCGCCTTTATCGTCTTGAGTTCTAGACGAAGGCGTCTGCAGATCACGCGGCATATCAAACCTGACCTACCAAGAACTCCGTTGTCCGATTGCACTGATGCGAACGGAGTTGCTTGCGGTTGACTGACGCGAGGCTCTGGTAAACCATGCCGGAATTATGTCTTTGGGAGGAACGAACATGCGCCTGGAAGGCAAGGTGGCGATCGTCAGCGGAGCAGCCTCCGGCATGGGCGCCGCGACGGCGCGCCGGTTCGCCAAGGAAGGCGCCAAGGTGGTGATCGCCGACATGCTGGAGGACGACGGCACAAAGGTCGCCGCCGATATCGTGCGCGCCAATGGCACCGCCGAGTTCATGCGGCTCGACGTGACCAGCGAGGACGACTGGAAAGCGGTGGTCGACGCGACGGTGGAGAAATACGGCAAGCTCGACATCCTGGTGAACAACGCCGGCATCAGCGGCAGCGCGGTGTCCGACATGCTCGACACCGATGCGTGGGACAAGCTGATGGCGGTGAATTCGCGCGGCGTGTTCCTCGGCACCAAGCACGCGGTGCTGGCGATGAAGCAGGCCGGCGGCGGATCGATCGTCAATCTGTCGTCGATCTCCGGCAACACCGGCCAGACCATGACGCATATGGGCTACAACGCGTCGAAGGGTGCGGTGCGCACACTGACCAAATCCACCGCGGTGCAGTTCGGTCGCGACGGCATCCGCGCCAATTCGGTGCATCCGGGACTGATGCCGCCGATGCGCACGTCCGGCGCGACAGCCGATCCCGCGGTGCGCGCGAAGATGTTGCAGGGCGTGCCGTTGCGTCGCGCCGGCGAAGTGGACGAGGTGGCGAATGCCGTGCTGTTCCTCGCGTCGGACGAGGCATCGTATATCACGGGTGCGGAACTTTATGTCGATGGCGGCTACCTGGCCACGTGAGTGGAGGATCATGCCATGACGCTCAGCGCACAACAGCTTCAGCAGTTCGACAAGGAAGGCTATCTGTTCCTGCCGGACCTGTTCTCGGCCGAGGAGATGGCGGCGCTGCGCGACGAGGCGGTGGAGATCTTCTGTACCTGATCGCAAGGAGATCTGGCGCGAGAAGTCGGGCTCGCCGCGCACCGCGTTCGCCGCGCACACCTACAACGAGGCGTTCCACCTGTTGGGTGCACATCCGCGGCTGATCCGGCCGGTGGAGCAGGTGTTCGGCGAACAGCTCTACATGCATCAGTTCAAGATCAATGCGAAGTCGGCGTTCGACGGCGAGGTGTGGCAGTGGCACCAGGACTACGGGACCTGGGTGCGCGACGACGGCATGCCGGAACCGCGCGCGATGAATATTTCAGTGTTCGTCGATGAGGTGCTGCCGATCAACGGCCCGCTCATGCTGGTACCGCGCAGCCACAAGGAAGGCGTGCTAAAGGCGGGGCACGATCTGTCCACCACGTCCTATCCATTGTGGACGCTGGACAATGCGACGGTGGAGCGGCTGGTGCGGCAAGGCGGGATTGTCACACCGACCGGCAAGCCGGGAGCGGTGCTGATGTTCCACGGCAACCTGGTGCATGGGTCCGCGGGCAACATCACGCCCTATCCGCGCAAGATCGTGTATCTGACGCTGAACGCAGTCTCCAACTACATCCGCACGCCGACGCGTCCCGACTGGATCGCGCACCGCGATTTCCGCCCGATCGAACCGGTGCCGGACGACGCACTGTTGCGATATGCGCGGGGGTATCGCGCCGCCGCGGAATAGGCTCTAACGCAACCAGTTTTGTTGCTGGCGTGATCGCTGCATCCGCCTTGGGAGGGAATTTATGACTATTCGCAGACTTGCTGTGACGCGTCGCGGCGCACTGTTGGGCGCTGGCGCGCTGGCGATGCCTTATGTCGCCAGGGCCGCCGAACCGATCCGCATCGGGGTGCTGCTGGCCAAGACCGGGCAGATCGCGCCGCAGACCGAATATCTCGCACAGGGCACCTATCTCGCGCTGGAGCAGCGCGGCAACACCATCATGGGGCAGCCGGCGGAACTGGTGTGGCTCGATGAGCCGTCGCCGCAGGGCGCCACACAGAACATGCAGAAACTGGTGCAGGAGAACAAGGTCTGCGCCATACTGGGCGGTTCGCTGTCCTCCAACGCGCTGGCCGAGGAGGCGACGGCCGCGCAACTGAAGATTCCGTTCGTGTGCGACAACGCCGCGGCGACCGAGATCACGGGCAAGAACTGCAACCGTTACACGTTCCGGCTGAATACGCCGGTGCTGGTGCAATCGCGCATGTTGGCCCCGTACGCGCTGAGCTATGGCAAGAAGTGGTATTTCATCACCGCATCGTTCGCGTTCGGCCAGGACATCCTGCGGTCGTCGCGCGAGCTGCTGAAGCAGGCGGGCGGCATCGAGGCAGGTATCGACGAGGTGCCGCTGAACACAGCGGATTTCAGTTCCTTCATTTTGAAGATCCGCCAGGCGCAGCCGGACGTGGTGCTGGGCGGGCTGTCCGCCGGCGATCTGTCCACGTTCCTGAAGCAGTGGAACGAGCTTGGCATGAAGGGGAAGATCCCGTTCTGCGAAATCGCGATCGGCGACACCGATATCTGGGCGGTGGGCCCCGAGGCGGCAACCGGCGTGTTCACCTCGTTGTGGTGGTATAACAATCCCAACAATCCGCCGGAAGAGAAGGCGTTCGCCGACGCCTACATGAAGAAGCACAACCGCCCGGCGGCGGACAAGGCGTGGATGGGCTGGATCACCGCGAAGTCGCTGTTCGAATCGATCGAGCTGGCGAAGTCCACCGAGCCGATGGCGATCATCGAGGGGCTGGAGAACTGGAAGTTCAGCGCCGGCAACACGTCGTACAGCTATCGCAAGTGGGACCACCAGATGCTGCTGCGCAACCTGGTGGTGGCGGTGAAGCCGAAGATCACCGACAAGTGGGACTACTTCGATGTCAAGGCCGCGCTGCCGGAAAACCCCGCGGAGCTGGAAAAGGTGTTCGGCACGTCGGACGAGATCGGCTGCAAGATGACCTGGGACACGCCGCCCTCTCCGCGAAGCGGGGGAGGGTCGGTGCTGGAACTCAATGCTCGACATCCTCGCAGGTGGCGAGTGGCCTCGTGCTCGGAGGCCTCTACGTGCTCATCGCCATCGGCCTGTCCATCATCTTCGGACTGCTCGGCATCGTGAACTTCGCGCATGGCGTGTTCTTCACTCTCGGTGCCTATCTCGCGCTGACGCTGTACCAGACGTTCGGCTGGCCCGCCGTCATCCTGTCGCCGATCATCGTCGGGGCTCATCGGTGTCGTCGCGGAACGCATCCTGATCCGCCGCCTGTACGACAAGGAACCGCTGCTCAGCCTGATCGTCACCTTCGCGCTGGCACTGATGATCGAGGCAACCGTCCGCCTGATCTGGGGCGGCATCGGCCAGCCGTTCAGTCCGCCGCCGTTCCTGTCCGGCTTCCTGATCTGGGGCCCGATCCTCATCACCAAATACCGTCTCGCGGTTCTGTTCACCACCGCCGCGGTGCTGCTCGGTCTCTGGGCCTTCCTCACCTACACCAAGTTCGGCCGCATCCTGCGCGCCGGATCGCGCGATCCCGAGATGGTCGGCCTGCTCGGCATCAACCTGCCGCGCGTGTTGATGTGGGTGTTCGGACTGGGCTGCGGCATCTCCGGCATCGCCGGCCTGCTCGCCGCACCGCTGTGGACCGTGACTCCATCGATGGCGACCAACGCGATCATGCCTGCGTTCGTGTGTGTCGCGATCGGCGGCCTCGGATCGTTTGCCGGCGCGGTGATCGCCGGACTGCTGATCGGTGTCGTCATCGCGCTCACCATCCAGTTCAAGCCCGAAGCATCCGGCGCGGTGATGTACCTGTTCATGGCGCTCATGTTGCTGCTGCGGCCGCGCGGCCTGCTCGGCGAACGCTGGGAACGCTTCGAATGACCGTGCTGCGCCATCCTGTCCTGTGGGTCGTGCTCGTGTTGCTGGCGCTGACCGCGCTGTGGCACGCGATCGGCGCGCCGATCAGCCTGATTACCCAGATCGCCATCTACATGCTGTACGGAGCCGGCGTGAATTTGCTGGTCGGCTATACCGGCCTGGTGCCGTTCGGTGCCTCGGTGTTCTTCGGTTGCGCCACCTATGCCGTGGCGATCGCCATGCGCGGCGCCGTCAATAACGAGATCGTCGCACTGGCAGTCGCGGTGGTGTTCTCGCTGCTGCTCGCCGCGGCGATCGCACTGCTCATCCTGCGCCGGCGCGGTCTGTATTTCTCGTTGCTGACACTGGCGTTTTCGCAGATCGCGTTCGAGATCGCGTTCAAGTGGACCGACGTCACCGGCGGCGAGAACGGCCTGCAAGGCGTGCCGCGGCCCTGGTTCGCCAGCGACTGGTCATTCCACGCCTTCACCATCGTCGCCGTCGCGCTCGGCATGGGCCTGCTGTGGCGCATCGCGCATGCGCCGTTCGGCCGCCTGCTGCAAGCGCTGCGCGACAACGAGCAGCGTGTCCGCAGTCTCGGCTACAACACGTTCCGCATCAAGTTCGAGGCCTTCGTCATCATGGGCGGCGTGGTCGGCTTCGCCGGCGCCCTGCTGGCGTTCATGCTGCGCGGCGCCTACGCCGACAACCTGAACTGGCAGCACGCCGGCGACTCGCTGCTGATGACGGTGATGGGCGGCGTGCACCATTTCCTCGGCCCGCTGTGGGGCGCGATCGCCTTCATCCTGCTGGAGGACCGGCTGTCGGCAGTCACCGAAAGCTGGTGGCTGATCTTCGCGCCGATCGTGATGGTGTTCGCGCTCGCCTCACCGGAGGGCATGCAGGGGCTGGTGTTCCGTGCCATCGGCCGCGAGGACTGGACGCTGACGCGACGCGGTGTGCCGCCGCGGCCGGAGCGTATCGAACCATGGCGGGGCGGCGGCGACGCGCATCTCGATGCCGGCAGGCCGGTGCTGGAAGTGCGAGGCCTGCACAAGCGATTTGGTTCGCTGATCGTCGCGGGCGACGTGCATCTCGACGTGCATCCGTTCCGCCTGCACAGCCTGATCGGCCCGAACGGCGCCGGCAAGACGACGTTCTTCAACCTGCTGACCGGCCTGTTGCGCGCCGACGCCGGCGAGATCCGTTTCGACGGCCGGGTGATCACGCATCTGCCGGTGCACCGGCGGATTCGCCTGGGGCTCAGCCGTTCATTCCAGATCCTCAGCGTGTTCCGCAACCTGACGACGTTCGAGAATGTGCGCGTGGCGGTGCAGGCGCGGAGCAACCTGCAGAACTCGCTGTGGCGCGACGCGTATCAGCTTGCCGATGTCAACGCGCGGACCTGGTCGCTGCTCGCCGCGGTCGGGCTGGAAGCGCGCGCCGCGGAACCATGCGCCAACCTGTCGCATGGCGAGCAACGTCTGCTGGAGATCGCCATCGCGCTCGCCACCGACGCAAAGCTGCTGCTGCTTGATGAACCGCTGGCCGGGCTGGCCGAGGCGGATCGCGAAGTGGTGGGCGCGCTGATCCGCCAGCTTGCCGCGACGCACGCGGTGCTGCTGATCGAGCACGACATCGACCGCGTGCTGGCGCTGTCGGATCGCATCACGGTGCTGCACCAGGGCCGTGTGATCGCTGACGGCAAGCCAGCCGAGGTCGCGAACAACCAGGACGTGATCACGGCGTACATGGGCACCGCGCGTGCCGGCGGGCCGCGACCGACCGTGCAAGCCGAGGTCGCGCGCGTTGCCGCGACGAAGCCGCTGCTCGCGCTGGAACAGGTGCGCGCAGGCTATGCCGGCAGTCTGGTGCTGACCGATCTCGATCTCGTCGTGCACGAGGGTGAGGCGGTGGCGCTGCTTGGGCGCAACGGCGTCGGCAAGACCACGATGCTGCGTGCGATCACCGGCACGGTGCAGAAGAGCGCCGGGCGCATCGTGATGGACGGCGCGGACATTACGCATGCGCGGCCGTATGAGATCAACCGACGCGGCATCTCGATCGTGCCGGAAGGGCGACGGCTATTTCCGAATCTGACGGTGATGGAAAATTTGCAGATCGCCGCGCGTGCGGGCGGTGCGTCGTTCGACGAAATCTTCGGGCTGTTCCCCAAACTGCGCGTGTTGCAGCGCGCGCGTGCCGAGAGCCTGTCAGGCGGCGAACGGCAGATGCTGGCGATCGCGCGCGCGCTCACCGTGCCGAGCAGGCTGATCCTGCTGGATGAGCCGTTCGAAGGACTGGCACCGGCGATCGTGCAGGAGGTGATGGACGCGCTGGTGCGGCTGCGCGGTCGTGTCGCGATGATCATCGTCGAACACCACGCCGAGACGGTGCTGCCGATCGTCGATCGCGCCTATGTGCTGGTCAATGGCCAGGTGGCGTACGAAGGGAGCGCCAAGGCACTGGAAGCGGATGCAGTGTTGCAGGCGCGGTTGCTCGGCGTGGTGCAGCAGGAGCTGACTGCGGCGGAATAGCGCCGCTACTCGAACAGCTTCAGCGCGTTGAGCAGCGTCTGGATCACCCCCCAGGCAAGCGGGATCCCGACAAATCCCCAGGCGAGAGCGAGGTGGAGCGGCGTGGTCCGATGTGTCATGTCGTGATGTCCTCAGGTCATGCCCATGGCGTCGGCTTCCTCGTGCCTCATGTGATGCCGTTCGTGCACCGCCTGGACGAACAGGTTGCAGAAGAAACCGACCACCAGCAGTGCGGCCATGACATACATGGTGACGTCGTAGGCATCGGCCTTCGCCACGCCGTGCTCGACATTGTACTGTCGGATATAGTTCACCAGCACGGGGCCGAAGATGCCGGCCATCGACCACGCGGTGAGCAGCATGCCGTGGATCGCGCCGACATAGCGCGTGCCGAACATGTCGCGCAGATAGGCCGGCACGCTGGCGAAGCCGCCGCCGTACATGCTCATGATGAGGCAGAAGCACAACACGAACAGCGCGACGCTGCCCATCTCGCCGGTCTGCGGCACCAGCGAATAGAGCAGAACGCCCAGGAAGAAGAACACGAAATAGGTGTTCTTGCGGCCGATGTAGTCCGACACCGACGCCCAGAAGAACCGGCCGCCCATGTTGAACAGGCTCATCAGGCCGACGAAGCCTGCCGCCGCGGTGACGGTCACCTTGCCGGGGAACATCTCCTGGCTCATCGCCGATGCCTGTCCCAGCACGCCGATTCCGGCTGTCACGTTCAGGCACAGCACCCACCAGATCAGCCAGAACTGCGGCGTCTTCAGCGCCTGGTAGACGAACACGTTCTGTGTGGTGATGAGCTTGCTCGACTCTGACGGTGCGACGTAACCCGCCGGTGCCCAACCCGGTGGCGGCAGGCGAACGATCGCGGCGCCCACCATCATGAAGCAGAAATAAACGATGCCGAGTACGACGAAGGTCTCGGCGACGCCGACATGGGTGTCGGTGGAGAACTGTCGCATCAGCCAGACCGACAGCGGCGAGGCGATGAACGCACCGCCGCCGAAGCCCATGATCGCCATGCCGGTCGCCATGCCTGGCCGATCCGGAAACCATCGGATCAAGGTGGACACGGGCGAAATGTAGCCGATGCCAAGCCCGCATCCGCCGAGCACGCCGTAGCCGAGATAGACCAGCCAGATGTTGTGCACGGTCACGCCGAGCGCGGAGACCAGGAAGCCTCCCGCCCAGCACAGGCCTGCGGTGACCATCGCGCGGCGCGGCCCGCCTTCCTCCACCCAGCGGCCAAGCACGGCCGCGGAGACGCCCAGGAAGAAGATCGCGATGCTGAAGATCCAGCCGAGATCGGTGAGCTTCCAATCAGCGGGGGCGGACTGCGTGATGCCGATCAGCTTCGTCATCGGCAGGTTGAACACGCTGAACGCATAGGCCTGGCCGATGCACAGGTGCACGCACAGCGCGGCTGGCGGCACCATCCAGCGGCTAAAACCGATTCCGGCGACGGTGCGCTCGCGGCTGAGCATGCCGAAAACGTGCCCCGGCAGGGTCGTAGTGCTCATGGACGGGCTCCCGGGCGTGATTTGGTTATTGGCGGCGCAAAACGCGTCTTGGTCACACTTACGCGATCAAGATACGTCCGGTTTGCGTAATTGTTCAATAGCTTCCCGGACCAGGGGATCCAGCCGGTCGCTGACCGTGTCAAATTGCGACAGAATCGTGCCGCGCATCCGGGGATCCCAGAACTTCTGCAGGTGATCGGCGATCGCGGCTACCGCAACGTTGTGCTTCTGGTGGGAGAAGAATTTGCCGATCTGGTTGGCCATGTAGGCCAACTTGTCAGGCGACATGCTGCACCTTCCGCGGAACGATCCGCTCGGTATGGGTGAAGACCTCGAAGCCGTCGGCGCGCGCGATGCCGACCAACGTGATGCCGGCCTTGTCGGCAACGCGCACCGCGAGCGCGGTCGGCGCGGACACCGCGACGACGACGGGTGCGCCGAGCATTGCTGCCTTCTGCACCATCTCGACCGAGAGGCGACTCGACAACAGCAACAGGCCTTCCGCCACCGCGACGCCGTCACGGGCCAGCGCACCGGCGAGCTTGTCGAGCGCGTTGTGCCGGCCGACATCCTCGCGCAGTGCGACCAGCCCGCGCTGCGGATGCCAGAAGGCTGCGGCATGCACGGCGTGGGTCTGCTGGTTCAGTTTTTGCGCGGCGGGAAGCGCCGCCATGGCGGTGTGGACCGCCGCGATGTCAAAGCTGGTGGTCGCGGTGACGCGCGGCAGCGTGCGCACGGCATCGGCAAGGCTTTCCAGCCCGCACAGCCCGCAGCCGCTCGGACCGGCAAGGCGGCGTTGGCGGAGCGTGACCCTGTCGGCGCGTTCGGGGGCAAGCCACATGCGGAGCTCGACGCCGTTATCGGCGGGAACCACCTCGAGTTCCTCGATCTCCGAGGGGTGTTGCACGATGCCTTCGGTCAAGCTGAAGCCGAGGGCAAAGTCTTCCAGGTCGGCCGGCGTCGCCAGCATCACCGCATAGGCACTGCGGTTATAGG
Organism: uncultured Alphaproteobacteria bacterium; assembly: GCA_963819855.1. GTDB lineage: Bacteria > Pseudomonadota > Alphaproteobacteria > Acetobacterales > Acetobacteraceae > JAMXLO01. The sequence continues at coordinate 100,430 of CAWFYC010000026.1, read as the reverse complement.
TCAGCGCGATCGGCATTTCTTCCGGAAGCGCACGCACCCCGCGCGTCATTGCGTCACCGCGCCAGGCGGTGCGCACGACGCTGCGGACGGGCGCGCGCCCCGTCACTTTGCCGGGGCGACCTCGATGCGGCGGCTGCGCTGGGTCAGCTCGCGATATTCCTCCTGCCATTCGCTCGGCCCGTTCGATGGCGACACCTGCACCGCGGTCACCTTGTATTCCGGGCAGTTTGTCGCCCAGTCCGAATAGTCGCTGGTGACGACGTTCGCCTGCGTCGTGGGATGATGGAACGTAGTGTACACCACGCCCGGTGCCACGCGATCGGTGACGCGTGCATGCAGCGTCGTCTCGCCGGACCGGCTCGCAAGCCGCACCAGATCGCCGTCGCGCACCCCGCGCTCCTCGGCGTCGTGTGGATGGATCTCGAGCATGTCCTCGGGGTGCCACACGACGTTGGCCGTGCGCCGCGTCTGCGCGCCCACGTTGTACTGCGACAGGATCCGCCCTGTCGTCAGCAGCAGCGGGAATCGCGGACCGACTTTCTCGTCGGTCGGCACGTATTCGGTGATGCAGAAGTTGCCCATGCCGCGCACGAAGCCGCCGATGTGCATCACCGGCGTGCCTTCGGGCGCCCTGTCGTTACACGGCCACTGAACGGAGCCTTCCGCCAGCTTCGCGAACGAGACACCTGCGAACGTCGGCGTGGTGCGGGCGATCTCGTCCATGACCTGCGACGGGTGCGTATAGTTCCACGCCAGCCCCATCGCGCGGGCGATTTCCTGCGTCACCTCCCAGTCCGCGAACCGGGCACGCGGCTCCATCACCTTGCGCACCAGATTGATGCGGCGCTCGGCGTTGATGAACGTGCCGTCCTTCTCGAGGAACGTGGAACCAGGCAGGAACACGTGCGCGTAGTTCGCGGTCTCGTTCAGGAACAGGTCGTGCACCACCACGCATTCCATCGCCGCGAGGCCGGCGGTGATGTGCCTGGTGTCGGGATCGGACTGAACGATATCCTCGCCCTGGATGTAGATGCCCCGGAACGAGCCATCCAGCGCGGCGTCGATCATATTGGGAATCCGCAGGCCGGGCTCGGGATCGAGCGTCACGCCCCATTCGCTCTCGTAGATCGCGCGCACGGCCGGATTGGCGATGTGCCGGTAGCCGGGCAACTCGTGCGGGAACGAGCCCATGTCGCAGCTTCCCTGCACGTTGTTCTGTCCGCGCAGCGGGTTCACGCCGACACCCGGCCGGCCGATATTGCCGGTCACCATCGCCAGATTCGCCAGCGCCATCACCGCGGTGGTGCCCTGGCTGTGCTCGGTCACGCCCAACCCGTAGTAGATGGCGCCATTGCGCGCCTTGGCATAGAGCCGCGCCGCATCGCGTATCGTCTGCGCCGGCACGCCGCTGATCCTTGCCACCGCCTCGGGGCTGTTGCGTTCTTCGGCAACGAAACGTGCCCAGTCCTGGAACGCATCCCAGTCGCAGCGCTCGCGGACGAAATCCTCATTCACCAGACCTTCGGTGACGATCACATGCGCCAGCGAAGTCAGCACCGCGACGTTGGTGCCGGGCCGCAGCGGCAGATGATGCGCTGCCTCGACATGCGGCATGCGCACCAAGTCGATGCGGCGGGGATCGACGACGATCAGCTTCGCGCCCTGCCGCAGTCGCTTCTTCATGCGCGACGCGAACACCGGGTGGCCGTCGGTCGGGTTGGCGCCGACCAACAGCATCACGTCGGCCTGCTCGACGAAGTCAAAATCCTGCGTGCCGGCCGAGGTGCCGAACGTCGTGCTCAGGCCGTAGCCGGTAGGCGAATGGCAGACGCGCGCGCAGGTGTCGGTGTTGTTGTTGCGGAACACCTGGCGGGCCAGCTTCTGCACCAGATAAGTCTCTTCATCCGTGCAGCGCGACGAGGTGATGACGCCGATGGAGTTCTTGCCGGCCGTCGCCTGGATGCGCTTGAACTCGGAGGCAACGCGACCGATCGCCTCTTCCCATGAGACCTCGCGCCAGGGATCGCTGATCTTGTCGCGCATCATCGGGTTCAGGATGCGGTCCTGGTGGTTGGCGTAGCCCCAGGCGAAGCGACCCTTCACGCAGGAATGTCCGTGGTTCGCCTTGCCGTCCTTCCACGGCACCATGCGCACCACCGTGTCGCCCTGCATCTCGGCCTTGAAGTTGCAGCCGACGCCGCAATAGGCGCAGGTGGTGATCACCGAATGCTCGGGCTGGCCGAGTTCGACCACGGTCTTCTCGAGCAGCGAGCCGGTCGGGCAGGCCTGCACGCAGGCACCGCACGACACGCACTCCGAGGTCAGGAATGGTTCGCCCGCGCCGGCAGCGACCTTCGAGGCGAAGCCGCGGCCCTCGATGGTGAGCGCGAAGGTGTTCTGGGTTTCCTCGCAGGCGCGCACGCAGCGCGAGCAGACGATGCAGCGCGCCGGATCGAACTGAAAATAGGGGTTGGAGGCGTCGATCTCGGCGTGCAGATGATTGACGCCGTTCTGGCCGTAGCGCACCTCGCGCACGCCGATCAGACCGGCCATCTCCTGGAATTCGCTGTTGCCGGCGACCGGCGAGGTGAAGCCGTCGAGCGGATGGTCGGTCAGATACAGTTCCATCACGCCGCGGCGCACGCGACGCACCCGCTCGCCGGTGGTGGACACCTTCATGCCCGGCGCCACCGGCGTGGTGCAGGAGGCGGGGGTGCCGGCCCGGCCTTCGATCTCGCACAGGCACACGCGGCAGGAACCGAATGCATCGAGCGAGTCGGTGGCGCACAACTTGGGAATGCGGATGCCCGCTTCGACCGCCGAGCGCATGATCGAGGTGCCGGCGGGAACGGTGACCTGCTGGCCGTCGATCGTCAGCGTCACCTGCTCGGTGGCCGAACTTTCCGGTGTGCCGTAGTCGAGTTCCTGAATCAGCGGCATGCGTGCGTTCTCCAAAACCCCGTCATCCTCGCGGAAGCGGGGACCCAGGCGAGAATGTCCGTAGCTGCGGGCCTGGGTTCCCGCTCGCGCGGGAATGACGGTTGCGGGGTGCTCATTCCGCGGCCTCGCGATGGGCCGGGTGGAAGTCTTCCGGGAAATGCTCGAGCGCGCTCATCACCGGGTATGGGATGAACCCACCCAGCGCGCACAGCGAACCGAACTTCATGGTGTGGCAAAGATCGCGGAGCAGATCGAGATTCGCCTCCACTCGCTCGCCAGCGCAGATGCGATCGATCACCTCCATGCCGCGCACCGAGCCGATGCGGCACGGTGTGCACTTGCCGCACGACTCCTCGGCACAGAACTCCATGGCGAAGCGCGCCTGCTTTGCGAGGTCCACGGTGTCGTCGAACACCACGATCCCACCATGCCCGATCAGCCCGTCGCGCGCGGCGAATGCTTCGTAGTCGAACGGCGTGTCGAACAGCGCCGGCGGGAAATAGGCGCCGAGCGGCCCGCCCACCTGCACCGCGCGCACCGGCCGTCCCGATAACGTGCCGCCGCCGATGTCGTTCACCAGCTCGCCTAGCGTGACGCCGAAGCCGCACTCGAACAGTCCGCCGTACTTGATATTGCCGGCAAGCTGAATCGGCATCGTGCCGCGCGAACGGCCCATGCCGATCTCGCGATAGAATTCCGCGCCGCGGTCCAGGATGATCGGCACGCTGGCCAGCGACACGACGTTGTTGATCACCGTCGGCATGCCGAACAGGCCCTTGTGCGCCGGCAGCGGCGGCTTGGCGCGTACCTGGCCGCGTTTGCCTTCCAGGCTGTCGAGCAGTGACGTTTCTTCACCGCACACATACGCACCGGCGCCGACGCGCTGCTCGATGTCGAAGTGACTGCCCAGCACGCCCTCGCGCCGCGCGACATGGAGTGCGGCGTTGAACGTGGCGATCGCGTGCGGGTACTCCGAGCGCGTATAGACATAGCCCTTGGTCGCGCCGACCGCGAAGCCGGCGATCGCCATGCCCTCGATCAATACGAACGGATCGCCTTCCATCAGCATGCGGTCGGCGAACGTGCCGGAATCACCCTCGTCCGCATTGCAGACGATGAACTTGCGCTCGCCCTTGGCGTCGGCCGCGGTCTTCCACTTGATGCCGGTCGGGAACCCGGCACCGCCGCGGCCACGCAGCCCCGACTTGGTCACCAGCTCGATCGTTTCGGCCGGTCCGATCTCGCGTGCGCGCGCAATGCCTCTGAGTCCGCCGTGCTCGCGGTAGTCATCCAGCGACAGCGGATCGACGATGCCACAGCGCGCGAAGGTCAGCCGCGTCTGTTTTGCAAGGTACGGCAGTTCCTCCGGCCGGCCCAACCGCAACTCATGTGCGCCGCCCATCAGCATGCCGGCGCCGAGCAGACCGGAAATATCCGCGACCGTCACCGGACCGTAGGCGATGCGGCCCTCTGCGGTGGCCACCTCTACCATCGGCTCCAGCCACAACAGGCCGCGCGAGCCGGTGCGCACCACCTCGACGTCGGCTGCCTGACGCAGCAATCCCGCGACCGCATCGGCGCCCAACGCCAGCGCCGCGGCATCGCGTGGTACATAGACGCGCGTCGTCACCGCGCGCGCTCCAGCGCCGCATCGATCCGTACGTTGTCCAGCCGACCGAGCGGGGTGCCGTCCAGCATCGCCGAGGGGCCAACCGCACACAGGCCGAGACAGAACACCGGTTCCAGCGTTACCGCGCCATCGGCGGTGGTGTCGTGCCAGTCAACGCCCAGACGCTGCCGCACATGCTCCGCCAACGCATCGGCGCCGAGTGACTGACACGCCTCGGCGCGGCACAGCCGCAGCACGTGCCGGCCCGGCGGCTCGCGTCGGAAGTCGTGGTAAAAGCTCACCACGCCGTGTACCTCGGCCCGGGTCAGATTGAGCGTTTCGGCGATCATCGGAATGGCCTCGGCATGAATATAGCCGAATACGGCCTGCAAAGCGTGCAGGATCGGCAGCGTTGCGCCTTCCCGATCGCTCTCCCTGGCGATGATCTCGGCCCCGCGCTCATGCGCCCATGGCTCGAACCCGGCCACTCCGCTCCCTCCTGGATGGGTCCCCAACAACGCCCTAGATGAGGGCGTTGGCGGGCGAAATGCAAGCTGGGCGGATGCGCGGCAGGAATGCCTGGCGACGGGCGGCATCATTGCTCGCCGGCGATCTGGTTCAGCCAATCACGCAGCAGACCAAGCACCGCCGAACGGGGCCGCGCCGGCGCATGGCCGATCCGGCGTGCCGCCGACACCTCGACGGTAGCGATCTTGGCGGTCCGGATCAGCGACGGCACCGGCAGTCCAGTGGCCGTGCCCGCGACGGCGACGTCACCCGGCCAGCCGCGGTTCTCGGCGCTGGTGATCATCAACACCCAGATCAGGTCAGACGCGACTCGCACTGTCAGCGCCGGACGTCGTTGGCGGGTCGGGCGATCGGTGTAGGGGAACGGGACGGTGACGATGTCCCAGACCGCGATTGGCGGTACGGGTTCAGAGTCCGTCATAGGCGCGGTGGTCAGCCTCGGAATCCCACTCGACAAAGGTCTTGAAGGGGTCCTCGGCGGGGGCCAATGACCGCGCATTGGTGATGATCACGCGGGCGTCGTCGATCGCATAGGCGATGGCGTCTCCGGCGTGTAGATGCAGCGCAGTCCGCACCGCCTGCGGGATCGTGGTCTGTGCCTTGCTGGTGAGCTTGCTGGTGATCATACCGCGGCAGGTAAGGATAATCCTTACGATGGTCAACCCCGACCAGAAGGCAGAGCCATCAGCGGTCGTTGTACCCAGGAGAGTGAGCCCCTCCCCCACGGCGCGGGAGAGGGGACCCGGTCAGGCGGCCTTCAGCGGGATGCGCGCCCCGGTCGCCGGCTGGGTGACGCCGCCGCGCAATGCGCCTGGCTCGACACTGCCCCAGAGTTCGTCGAACCCGCGCGGCAGCCGGCGGCTGTTCGGCATCGACAGCCAAAGGCGGAACAGCAGCCGCTCCTGCTGGCTGGCGCTGTCGTCCTCATACGCGGTGCGGCCGTGGAAGATGACGTGGTTGTTCAACAACTGGATGTCACCGGGCACGAACGGCGAGTAGAGGCATACCTCCTCCGCCACCTCGGCCAGCAGATCCAGCGCATCGTTCTGTGCCGCGGCGATTCGGGGCACTTCCGAGAATTCCTGCGCCTGCTCGACGTAGGTGCGGGAATACTGGCAGGTGATTTTGCCGTCCTGCACGCCGAACACCGGCAGCGCGAACGCGCGGGTGGACGCCGCACCGTCCTCGTCCCCCGGTCGGGCACGCCAGTAGTCCTGGCACAGCAGCGCCAGCAGGTCCGGCCGGCGGCGCAGAATCTCGTTGTAGATCGTCACGATGCTGGTCAGCTTGCTGATCCCGCCGGCCTTGGCATTGCGCACGCACAGCAGCGCGATGACATCGCAGCGGTCGGTGTGCCAGCGCAGCGGGCCGGTGGAGCGTGCGCGGGCACGCGACGACACGACCTTGCCGGCCTCGATCGGCGCATAGGTCTTGTCGGACAACCTGGTCTCGTCGCGCACTTCGCCCATGATCTCGCCGCGGGCGTTCTGGTACACGGCGCTACCGAGATGGCGGCCGAGACCCCAAAAGATCTGGCGGATGTCGTCGTCCGAATAGCGCTCGACCGGCAGGCCGCGCAGTCGCACCGCGCCCAGGCCGTTCTCCAGCTCATCGCTGATCTCGGTCAGCAGCGCTGCGGTGGTGGGCAGCGGGAAGTCGTCGCGGCCGAAGCCAAACTGCGGCAGGCGCGCGCGCTTCACCCGCGCCAGCGCGGCGTCGATCTCCGTGCGGTGGGTGTCGGTCAGCGTGCGGAGCCAGGCGCCCGTCTGATCCAGCTCTTTGCCGTACCAGCCGGCGCGGCCGGTCAGGGGTTGCTGCGCGGTCATCGAGTGCCCTCCAGCGTTCGACGCGTTGTTGTGCAGGTGGACAGGTGTGTCAATCACAGGCTCCGCTGTGCGCCGCCGCGATCTACCCGCGGTGCCCTCGGGGCGTCCCGATAACGCAGCGCATCGACCAACAAGGCGAAGGCTGGCGTTGGTTGGCGGCGGCTCGGGTAATAGAGATGGTAACCGGCAAACGGCTGGCACCAATCGGCGAGCACCCGCATCAGGCGCCCCGTGTCGAGATGGGTCTGCACCTGATCCTCTGGCAGGTACGCGAGGCCGAGTCCGGCCAGTGCTGCGTCGAGGATCAGGGTCGTGCTGTTCAGCACAAGCTGCCCATCGACCCGCACCTTCACCTCGCGCCCATTCTTTTCGAACTCCCAGGCATAGAGGCCGCCATGGGTCGGCAGGCGCAGATTGATGCAGTTGTGCGCTGTGAGGTCCTGCGGTGCCTTGGGCCGTTTCCGCATTGCAAAGTAGGACGGCGCAGCGACCACCGCCATGCGCATGTCCGGCCCGACCCGCACGGCGATCATATCCTTCGCCACCTGCTCGCCGATGCGAATGCCGGCGTCATAACCCTCGGCGGCGATGTCGGTCAGGCCATAGTCGATGACGAGCTCCACCTTGATGTCAAAGTAGTCCGGCAGCAGCTTCGCCAGGGCAGGACGGAGGACGGCCTCGGCTGCATGTTCGTGCGTCGTGATGCGGATCGAGCCGGAAGGCTTGTCACGAAGCTCGCTCAGCGCTGCCAGCTCCACGTCGATTTCGTCGAACTTCGGTCCGAGGGTCCGGAGCAGACGTTCGCCCGCCTCGGTCGGCGCGACGCTGCGTGTGGTGCGGGTCAGCAGCCGGAGACCCAGGTGTTCCTCAAGTCCGCGGATGGTCTGGCTGAGCGCCGACTGGGACACGCCGAGCTGCGCAGATGCCCTGGTGAAACTGCGCTCCTTTGCGACCGCGACGAAGGCGACGAGATCATTGAGGTTTTCCCGCGGCATTCATTAGTCCCCCTTATAGCCCTATGCCAATATTGGCATCTAATCGCATAATGAGGGTGCGCTAAATAGAGCCGCGGTGGGCAGACGGAAGCTGCCGCAGACGTTCCAACCCCAACAACGATGGTGGATACCATGGACATCAAACGAGTTGGCTCACAGCCCTCCGGCAAAGGTCCGGCGGCGTATTTTACCGGCACGGTGCGAGTTGACGCTCTGTTCACTGCGCCCGATCCGGCGCGTGTCGCGGGCGCGAGTGTCACATTCGAGCCCGGCGCGCGCACCGCGTGGCACACCCATCCGCTCGGTCAGACCCTGATCGTCACGGCCGGCTGCGGCTGGGTCCAACGCGAGGGCGGGCCGGTAGAGGAAATCCGGCCTGGTGACGTGGTCTGGTTCTCGCCCAGCGAGAAGCACTGGCACGGCGCCACGCCGACCACAGGCATGACCCACATCGCCATCCAGGAAAGGTTGGACGGCAAAGTCGTCGATTGGATGGAACAGGTCAGCAACGAGCAGTACCGGCGCTGAGCAATGCGTGTGGGATATGAATGAAGCCAGGAGGACTGAGGAATGCCGCACGTCATCATAAAACTTCTTGTCGGAAGATCTGAGGAGCAGAAATCCAAGATCGCGGATGAAGTGACGAAAGCTGTCATGGTTGGCGCGAAGTGCGCAGAGTTGTCGGTTTCGGTGAGCATCGAGGATGTCGCGCCGGACCGGTGGACCGACGATGTCTACCAGCCGGACATCAGAGCGAATTGGGACAGGCTCTACAAGAAGCCCGGCTACGATCCCTCATAGCGCTCCGACTCAAATGGATGGAGCATCGCTTCCTGTGTCATTCCCGCTTCCGCGGGAATGACGCGATTGCGGTGCCGGCGCTGGCATGAATGCCAGGCTCACCCTCCCGCCAGCATCCCGTGCAGCGCCGCCGCGTCCGGCGCCTGGCGTAGCCGCTGCACGAACGCCGCATCGCGCAGCGGCCGCGACAGCGCCGCCAGCGTCGCCAGGTGATTGTTGCCGCCATTCGCCGGGCTGAGCAGCAGAATCACCAGATCCACCGGTCGATCGTCGATCGCGGCAAAGTCGATCGGGCGCGCCAGCCGCACGAATAGTGCGAACGTCTCGCTCAGCCCCTCCAGCCGCGCGTGCGGCAGAGCGAAGCCCTTGCCCAGCCCTGTCGATCCCAGGTTCTCGCGAGCCAGCAACGCATCGAAGATCATGCGTCGATCCAGTCCGAGCCCGGTGGCCGCCCGCCCCGCCAGGTCCTGCAGCAACTGCGTCTTGTCCGTGACGCGCAGTCCCACCACGACGCGGTCCGGTCCGATGATCTCGCCGATCGGCATCAGTCGGGGGCCCTCAGGCGATAGCCGACGCCGGTCTCGGTCTGGATGTATTCCGGCTTCTCGGTGTCGCGCTCGATCTTCTGGCGCAGCGCCCGAATGTAGATACGAAGGTATTGCACGTCGGTGTTCGGCCCCCAGACCTCGCGCAGGATCATGTTGTGCGTCAGCACCTTGCCGGCATGCGCCACCAGGAGCCGCAGCAGATCATACTCCCGCGGCGAGAATTTCACCTCCTGCCCGCGCACCGTCACAATCCGCCGCACCAGATCGACGGTGAGGTCGCCGGCGCGGAACACCGGCTTCTCGCCTTGCTGCTGCAGCCGGTGCCGTTGCGCCGCGCGAACCCGCGCGAGCAACTCGTCGATTCCGAACGGCTTCGTCACGTAGTCATCGGCGCCCAGGTCGAGTGCGGCCACCTTCGCCGCCTCGTTCTCGCGGCTGGACAGCACGATGATCGGCAGCATCGCGCCGGCGTCGCGGATGCGCCGGATCACCTCGAGACCGTCGATATCCGGCAGTCCCAGATCGAGCACCACTAGATCGGCGCGTCGCTGCCGCACCGCATCCAGCGCCGCCTGGCCGGTTGCGGACTCGATCACCACGTAGCCCTGATTGCCCAGGCCGGCGCGCAGGAAGCGCAGGATCGCCGGTTCGTCATCGACGACAAGGATGCGCTGCGGTCCCGAACTGGTGGTCATAACGGCATCAGACTGACACCAACCGCCATCATTCAATCGTCTCCACCGGCCTCTCGGCTTCGGCGAACACCGGCAGCGTCAAGGTGAACACCGTGCCCGATCGATCGGTGCGGTTGCTCGCGGCGATGTTGCCGTGCATCGACTCGATGAAGCCGCGGCAGATCGCCAGGCCCAGCCCTGTGCCGGCACGCCGGCGATCGGCGCCGCCGACACGGTAGAACTTCTCGAACACCCGCTCCAGATCGGCCGGCGGAATGCCGGACCCTTCGTCCAGCACCTGCACAACGACGCGGCCGCCTTCCTGCCACGCCTTGATGGTGATCAGCGATCCCGCCGGCGCATACTTGCTGGCATTGTCCAGCAGATTGAACAGCACCTGCTCGAACAACACCTCGTCGAGATCGAGCATCGGCACATTGGGCTGCAGCACCACCTGGGTGCGATGCTCCACCAGGATCTTGGCGGCACGGCGCAACGCACTGCCGATCGCATCGGACAGCTCGATCGCTCCGGTCCGCAACCGCAGCGGACCCGATTCCAGCCGCGTCATATCCAACAGGTTGCCGATGAAACGATTGAGCCGCTCAGCCTCGTCCTGGATGTTGCGGATCAGGTCGAGCCGCGTCGCCGCATCCAGCGTCTCGCTGAGACTGGTCGCCGACCCCAGGATCGACGCCAGCGGCGTGCGCAGATCGTGCGAGATCGAGGTCAACAGCGCTGCGCGCAGCCGGTCGGTCTCCGCCACCAGACGCGCGCTCTCCACGTCCTCGACCAGGTTCACCCGCTCGATCGCCAGTGCCGCCTGATCCGCCAGCGCATCGAGTAGCCGTTGCTGATCCGGCGTCAGGATCGGGCCAGGCTCGTCGCTGTCGATCCCCACCACGCCGACCGCGCCGCGGCCGGTGTTCATCGGCATGAACAGCCGCTTCGCACCGGGCAGCGTGTCGGAACCGCGGCCGGCAACGTGGTTCTTCTCCCAGCTCCACTTCGCGGCGGCGAGATCGGCGGCGTCCAGCGTGTCCTCGGGCGGATAGCCGGCGCGCACCACGACCGTTTTGTCCTCGGGCAGCAGGATGACGACGCGCACCTTCAGCATCAGCGCGATCTGATGCACGGTCGCCCACAGCAGGTCGTCGAGGTTCGCCGCACCTGCCAGCTTGCGGCTGAACTGGTACAGCTCCTCGGTGGTGCGCGCCCGCTGGCGCGCCACGATCGCCTGCGCCCGGACGCGTGCGGTCAGATTGCTGGCGATCACTGCGGTGATGCCGAAGAAAAACAGCGCGACGACATTCTCCGGGTCGGCAATTGTGAAGGTGTAGAGCGGCGGCAGGAAGAAGAAGTTGTAGGCCAGCACGCTGGCGAAGCTGGCGAACAGCGCCGGCCACAGCCCATAGACCACGGCGGACACGAGCACCGCGGTCAGGAAGGTCATTGCCACGCTGGCGAGCCCGAGCATCTGGTGCAGCAGCATCGCGACGCCGAGTGAGACCGCGACGAAGGCGAGGCTGCCCAGATAGGTCCTGGCGTCGCCGGCGGGCAGCGTGCGCTCGCGCTGTTCCGCCGCCTCGCCGCTGCGCCCCAGCACGTGGACACCGGCACCGCCGGCCTTGCGAATGAGCTGTTGCGCCAGCGAGCCGTAGAACAGCTCTTTCCACCACGCCCGCGGCGGCTGCACGATGATGATATGGGTGACGTTGTTGGCGCGCGCGTACTCGGCGATCGTGTCCGCCACGTCCTGACCCGGCAGCGTCACCGTCTCCGCCCCAAGCCGCTGCGCCAGCCGCATCGCCTCGGCAATTCGATCGCGTTCGGCGTCGCTGATGTTGAGGTTGCGCCCGGTCTCGACATGCACGGCGGTCCATGGCGCCCGCAGGCTGTCGGCCATGCGCTTGGCTTGCCGCACCACGTCGGTGCTGCTGGCGTCGCCGCCGATGCAGGCAAGGATGCGTTCACCGGCCGCCCATGGCCCGGGGATCGCGTGCGCCTGCATATAGCGCACCATCTGCTCGTCGACGCGCTGCGCGGTGCGGCGCAATGCCAGCTCGCGCAACGCGGTCAGGTTGCCGGGCGAAAAGTAGTGACGGATCGCGCGCTCCGCCTGATGCGGCACATAGACCTTGCCGTCCTTCAGACGCTGGATCAGGTCTTCCGGTGTCAGGTCGATCAGCTCGATATCGTCGGCCTTGTCGATCATCGAGTTCGGGCACCGTCTCGCGCACCCGGATGCGGGTGATGCGGGCGACGACGTCGTTCAGGCTTTCGATGTGCTGGACGTTGAGCGTGGTGTAGACGTCGATGCCTGCAGCGATCAGCTCCTCGACATCCATATAGCGCTTGGGATGCCGGCTGCCCGGCGCGTTGCTGTGCGCCAGCTCATCGACCAGGGCGAGCTGCGGGCGGCGCGCCAGCAGCGCGTCGAGGTCCATCTCGGCCAGCGTGCGCCCGCGGTATTCGACCTCGCGGCGCGGCATGATCTCGAGGCCGTCGAGCAATGCCTCGGTTTCGCGGCGCCCGTGGGTCTCGACCACGCCGACAACGACATCGGCCCCCTCCCGGAAGCGCGCCTTTGCAGCGGAGAGCATCTCGAAGGTCTTGCCCACGCCAGGCGCGGCGCCGAGGAACAGCTTCAGCCGGCCGCGCGCGCCCTGCTGCGCGGTCTCCAGCAAGGCGTCGGGTGAGGGGCGTCCTTCGCGTGTATCCAAGTCGCATTCCTCCCCCTCCCCTTGCGGGAGGGGGTTGGGGGGAGAGGGCTCGGCTCAATGGCCCACGGCCCCGTCCCCCCAACCCCTCCCGCAAGGGGAGGGGGAGGACTCCCTTAAGCTCCTTCGTGCTCCTCTACCCCTTCATATCATCCAGCGCGAGGTTGAGCTTCAGCACGTTCACATGCGGCTCGCCGATGATCCCGATCAGCCGTCCGCTGATATGGTTCTCGACCAACTGCCGCACCTTGTCCTCCGCCAGCCCGCGCGCCTTCGCGACGCGCGGCACCTGGAACAGCGCCCCTGCCGGCGTGATGTCGGGGTCCAGACCGCTCGCCGAGGTGGTCACCAGATCGGACGGAATCGGCGTGTTGGGGTTTTCCGCGGCCAGCTTCGCCGCGTCATCCTTCACGCGATCCACCAGTGCCTTCGATGTCGGACCGAGATTGGAACCCCCGGAGTTGTCGGCGGCATACGGCACCGGCACGGTCTTGGTCGGATCCTTCGGATCAGGCTCCGTCGTCGCGGACGGCCGACCATGGAAGTACTTGTCGGAGGAAAAATTCTGCCCGATCAGCGCGGACCCGATCACCTTGCCGTCCTTCTCGATCAGGCTGCCGTTCGCCTGGTACGGGAACACGGCCTGAGCGATGCCGGTCATCAGCAACGGGTAGATCAATCCGGTGATCACCGTCATGGCGACGATCATCACGATCGCGGGGCGAATGTGTTTCATGAGACGGGCCTCCTCAGGCCAGACCGATGGAGGTGACGAGCATGTCGATCAGCTTGATGCCGACGAACGGCACGATGATGCCGCCGACGCCGTAAAGCAGCAGGTTGCGGCGCAGGATCGCCGCCGCGCCGATCGGCCGATACGCGATGCCGCGCAGCGCCAGCGGTATCAGCGCCACGATGATCAACGCGTTGAAGATGATCGCCGACAGGATGGCGCTCTCCGGATTGCCCAGCCGCATCACGTTGAGCGCCTGTAGCTGCGGATAGAACGCGATGAACATCGCCGGGATCATGGCGAAATACTTCGCCACGTCGTTGGCGATGCTGAACGTGGTCAGCGCACCGCGGGTCATCAGCAACTGCTTGCCGATCTCGACGATCTCGATCAGCTTGGTCGGATCGCTGTCGAGGTCCACCATGTTGCCGGCCTCGCGCGCCGCCATGGTGCCGGTGTTCATCGCCACGCCGACATCCGCCTGTGCCAGCGCCGGCGCATCGTTGGTGCCGTCGCCGCACATCGCTACCAGCTTGCCCTGCGCCTGCTCGTCGCGAATCAGCTTGAGCTTGGCCTCGGGCGTTGCCTGGGCGAGGAAATCGTCGACGCCCGACTCGGCGGCGATCGCCGCGGCGGTGAGCGGATTGTCGCCGGTGATCATCACGGTGCGGATGCCCATGCGGCGCAGCTCGGAAAAACGCTCCTGGATGCCGCCCTTGATGATGTCCTTGAGATGGATCACGCCGAGCAGCCGCCCGTCCTGGCAGACGCCAAGCGGCGTGCCGCCGGACCGCGCGATCTCGTCCGACTTCATGGTCAGTTCGCGCACCGCCGCTTCCGACACGGTGGCGCGCACGGCCACATCGCCGCCATCGCCCCTGTTGTCCGCCTGGCGTGCGAACGCCAGCACCGCATCGACCGCGCCCTTGCGGATCGCTGAGCCGTCGAGATCGACGCCGGACAGCCGTGTCTGCGCCGTGAAGGCGATGAAGTTCGCACCGACGGGCGCCATCTCGCGGCCGCGGATGTTGTACTTCTCCTTCGCCAGCACCACGATCGACCGGCCCTCCGGCGTCTCGTCCGACAGCGAGGCGAACTGCGCGGCGTCGGCGAGTTCCTGTGCCGTGACGCCGGACAGCGGCAGGAACTCGGTGGCCTGGCGATTGCCGAGCGTGATGGTGCCGGTCTTGTCGAGCAGCAGTGTATCGACGTCGCCGGCGGCCTCCACCGCGCGGCCCGACATCGCCAGCACGTTGAAGCGCACCAGTCGGTCCATGCCGGCGATGCCGATCGCCGACAGCAGCGCGCCGATCGTGGTGGGGATCAGCGCCACGAACAGCGCGACCAGGATCACCACCGAGACGGTGCCGCCGGCGTAGGTGGCAAAGCTCGGAATGGTCGCGACCGCGATCACGAAGATGATCGTCAGGCCGGCGAGCAGGATGTTCAGTGCGATCTCGTTCGGCGTCTTCTGCCGCTCGGCGCCTTCCACCAGCGCGATCATGCGATCGAGGAAGGTGGAACCCTGGGTCGCGGTGATGCGCACCTTGATCCAGTCGGACAGCACGCGTGTGCCGCCGGTGACGGCGGAACGGTCGCCGCCGCTCTCGCGGATCACTGGCGCCGATTTACCGGTGATCGCCGACTTGTCGACCGAGGCGATGCCTTCGATCACGTCGCCGTCGCTCGGGATCAGATCGCCGGCCTCGACCAGCACGATGTCGCCCTGCTTCAGTTCGGGCGCCGGCACCGTCTGCCAGTTGGTGGCGGTCAGCGACACGAGCCGCTTGGCCGGGGTCTCGGTGCGTGCCTTGCGCAGCGTCGCCGCCTGCGCCTTGCCACGACCTTCCGCCACCGCCTCGGCGAAGTTGGCGAACAGCACGGTCACCCAGAGCCAGAGGATGATCTGGAAGGTGAAGCCGAGATGTGAGCTGCCGCCCGCGAGCAGATCGTGGATGAAGATCACGGTGGTGAGCGCGGCGACGATCTCGACCACGAACATCACCGGGTTCTTGATCATCGCGCGCGGATCGAGCTTGACGAACGATTGCCCGATCGCCGGCATGAGGATCGCGGGGTCCAGCACCGTGGACTGCGACGCGCGCATCTTGTTACGAATTTCCATGGTCTAGCTGCCTGTGTCAAAGAGAGTGCCAGCATGCATCGCGAAGTGCTCGACGATGGGGCCGAGTGAGACCGCCGGGAAATAGATCAGTCCGCCGGTGATCGCGATGACGCCGACCACCAGCCCGACGAACAGCGGGCTGTCGGTGGGGAAGGTGCCCGCCGAGACCGGCACAATCTTCTTCTGCGCCAGCGAGCCGGCCACCGCGAGCATCGGGATGATCATCAGGAAGCGGCCGATGAACATTGCGAGGCCGAGTGTGTCGTTCCAGAACGGTACGTTGGCGGAGATACCGGCGAACGCGCTGCCGTTGTTGCCGGTAGCCGAGGTGTAGGCATACAGCGCCTCGGAGAAGCCATGCGGGCCGGCGTTCGACATTGCACCGGTGCCGGCCGGCAGCACTACCGCCAGCGCGGTGAAGCCCAGGATCGACAGTGGCAGGATCAGAATGGCGAGCATGGCCATCTTGACCTCCTTCGCCTCCAGCTTCTTGCCGAGGTATTCCGGCGTGCGGCCGACCATCAGCCCGGCGACGAACATCGCGATGATGACGAACAGCAGCATACCGTAGAGGCCGGAGCCGACGCCGCCGAAGATGATCTCGCCCAGCATGATGTTGACCATCGGCACCATGCCGGCGATCGGCAGCAGGCTGTCATGCATGTTGTTGACCGCGCCGCACGAGGCGTCGGTGGTGACGGTGGTGAACAACGCGGAGTTGGCGATGCCGAACCGCACCTCCTTGCCTTCCATGTTGCCGCCAGGCTGCAGCGTGCTCGCCGTCTGATCGACGTGGAACGCGGTGAAGGCGGGGTTGCCAGCCGATTCAGCCGAATAGCAGGTGATCACGCCGGCGAGGAACAGCACGCCCATGATCGCGAAGACCGCCCATCCCTGGCGCTGGCTGCCGACCATGCGGCCGAACACGTTGGTCAGGGCACCACCGATCGAGAAGATCAGCAGCATCTGGATCAGGTTGGTCAGCGCGCTGGGATTTTCGAACGAGTGCGACGAGTTCGCATTCATGAACCCGCCACCGTTGGTGCCCAGCATCTTGATGACTTCCTGCGAAGCCACCGGACCCTGGGCGATCAACTGCCTGGCGCCCTCGAGAGTGGTGGCCTCGGCATAGGCGTTGAGGTTCTGCGGCATACCGAGGGCGATGAACACCAGCCCGACGACGATCGAGATCGGCAGCAGGATGTAGAGCACGCAGCGGGTCAGATCGACCCAGAAGTTGCCAAGGGTGCGGGCCGAACGCCGGGCGAAGCCGCGGATCAGCACGATGGCGAGCACGATGCCGGTGGCAGCCGAGACGAAGTTGTGCACCGTCAGCGCCGACATCTGCGTCAGATAGCTCATCGTCGTCTCGGGCACGTAGGACTGCCAGTTGGTGTTGGTCAGGAAGCTGACCGAGGTATTGAACGCAAGATCCGGCGAGACCGCGTCCTGGCCCTGCGGATTGAACGGCAGCAGGTTCTGCATGCGCTGGATCGCGTACATGATCACGAAGCCAGCGAAACTGAACGCGAGCATCGCCACGGCGTAGCTGACCCAATGCTGCTCCTCGTCCTCGCGGACGCCACAGACCTTGTAGATGCCGACCTCGAGCGGGCGCAGTACCAACCGCAGCGGCGTGCGCTCACCGTTGAAGATGCGCGTCATGTAGCCGCCGAACGGCTTGGCGATCAGGATCACCAGGACGGCGTATATCGCGATTTGCAGCCAACCGTTGAACGTCATCAGAACTTCTCCGGCCGCACCAGGGCATAGACGAGATAGACCAGCAGGCCGATCGTCACGATCGCGCCCAGCGCATAGTCGAGGGTCATGGCAGTGGCCTCACAGGTGGTCGCAGGCGATGGCGTAGAGGACGCAGCCGCCCAGGAAGGCGGCACCGATCAGGATGTAGACGAGGTCAAGCATGGCGATGCTCCAGGGTCAGCAGAGAACCCGCCGTATGCGGGTTGCATGCTGCGCTGCACATAAATAGGCCCGACAGCCATAAAGATTCGATGTGAGGCGGGGCCTGCGGGCATATAAAATCCATATAAGCACCGCGGTCGGAGTGCGCGCGTCGTGACCTGTAACCGGCCGAGATGCCGCAGGGTTCGGTCGCTATTTCAGCGCTGCCGAATCAGCATCGAATTTATATGCGCCTCCGGCCATTTTCGGCACCATGAGCGCACCACATGCGATACCACTCTGGCAGCGACGCACGCCGTGAGCGATCTCGACCGAGCGTCCCGGCCATACGGCGCCGGCCATCTGATCGCCCGGCTCGGTGAGAAGGTGCGCGCGCTGTGGAACCCGAACCGGGTGCTGTTTCGTTCGAATGAAACTGCTGACGAACTGATTTTCGCGCGCCAAGGACCGGTGGAGATCCGCCAGACCCTGGCCGGCTGGTCGTTGGAAACTTGCGTCAAGGGCGAGCCAGACCAGGCCCGTGCCACCGCGCTGCGGCGCCTAGGCAACTACGCCGATGGCAAGAACCGCAGCAGGACACGTCTGCGCGTCGTGCGCCCTCTCGTGCAGACCGAGGAGTTGATGGGGCGATGGCGGATTCGCGTCGCACTGTCAGGCGTGGACGGCGATCTGGTCGCCGCCGCGGCGCGTAACGGCAGGGTGCGGCTGCGGACGCTGGAGTTGGAGACACTGGCCGTGATCCGCGTGCCGGGTCGCCCTACGCCACTGGCCATCCGGCACGCCGAGACCGCGATCCGCCATGCGATCGCTCCGACACGGTGGACGGCGACCGGTGGCGCGATGCTCCGTCTGCACACGCTGCCGGCGGTGCTGCCGTTCCTTGGTCGCTTCGAGGTCGCAGTGCCGGTGGCTGAACAGGCGCATGGTTCGGCCACGCCCGATTGGATGCGTCCGGTCGTGTTCAATCGTACGGTGGAGCAGGAAGCCGCGACACAATCCAGTCCACCGGTGCGATGATTGCGGGTGACGCCGATGGGTTTCGCTGCGCTCTACCCATCCTACGTCAGCGCGTCGCATGGCCGCGTAGGATGGGTAGAGCGCAGCGAAACCCATCGGCCCGACACCTCAGCGCGCATGTGTGCGGGACTTGCCCAAGCATCAGTACCGATCGATCGTCAGTCAGCCATGAACCCCCGATACACCTCCACCATGTCGGCGACCGACGCCCGGTAGATCTGCTCGCCGTGCTCCGGCGTCGACAGCGACGGATCGGAACCGATGCGGCCGTCTGGGAAGCGGCGGCGGTAGTCGGCGCAATCGTAGAAGCCGGGGCTCTTCGGCGCGACCTTCGGTGACATCTGCGCGTGCTTGATCGCCTGCGGATGGTAGTACTGCGACAGCGACACTTCCGACGCCGTGGCGTGACTGCCGTTGGCATCTCCGTAGTACTCCGTGGCCAGCGCCGAGGAACGCGGTCCCTGCGACCAGAACACCATCTTGCAGCGTACCGGCGAGGACTCGCCAGGGCCGCGCATCGAGGATGCGGCGTAGACCTCGTCGAACGCCGCGGTCACGGTGGCGACGTTGCCGCCATGGCCGTTGATGAACAGGAAGCGCTCGAAGCCGTGCTTCATCAGCGAGGTCACTACGTCGCCGACCAGCGCGATCATCGTCGCGGGCCGCAGCGTGATGGAACCGGCGAAACCGAGGTGGTGCTGCGACATGCCGATGGTGAGCGTCGGTGCGATCAGGCAGCCGATCTCGTCGCCGACGCCCTTGGCGACGAATTCTGCGTCCAGATGGTCGGTGCCGATCAGTCCGTTCGGCCCGTGCTGCTCGGTGGAACCGATCGGGACGATGATGCCGCGCGAGCTGCGCAGATAGTCCTCGACCTCATGCCAGGTGGAAAGCGCAAGCTGCATCTGTGTTCTCCTGTCGATCGGAACATCTTGCCGCCCTCGGGCGGGGCCGGCAATTGGCACCAGACGCGGCATGGCATCGACGATTAAATCCCGTTACCATTGCAGCCAATCGACCAGGAGGCACCGTTATGGCACGCTTGACACGTCGCCGGCTGTTGCAGGCCGGCACGGCCGGAGTGACGGCATCTGTCGCAGGAATGCCGCTCGCCACGTCCGCGCAGCCTGCGACACCGAAACGCGGCGGCACCGTCACCGTGGCCCTGGTGCAGGCACCGCCCTCGCTCGACGCGCAGCTCACCTCCGCACAGGTCGCCCGCGACATCAACCTGCACATGTACGAAACGCTCTACGCGCGTGACGAGAACGCCGGCGTGGTGCCCGATCTTGCGCAAGGCGCGGAGGTGTCGAAGGACGGCATGACCTATGTGTTCGCGCTGCGCCCGGGCGTGAAGTTCCACAACGGCAAGACCATGGATTCCAAGGACGTGGTTGCTTCGCTCGAGCGCTTCCGCAAGATCGGGTTGGCATCGATCCTGTTGAGCGGCGTCGACACGATGGAGGCGTCCGGGCCGCTCGAGGTGACGGTACGGCTGAAGAAGGTGCAGTCGAACTTTCTCGACACACTGTCCTCGCCGGGAACGCCGCTGGCGATCTATCCCGCCGAGGAGGCTGCCAAGGACCCGAAGGACTTCAAGTTCATCGGCACCGGACCGATGAAGTTCGTCGAATACGCGCCCGACAGCCACGCCACGCTCGAGCGTTTCGCCGACTACGTGCCGAACCCGAACTACACCAAACGCGACGGCTTCGCGGGCAGGAAGGAGATGTTCATCGACCGCGCGATCTTCCGCTTCATGCCGGAGTCGGGCGCGCGCACCGCGGCGATCAAGACCGGCGAAGTGCTGGTCAACGAAACCACCGACGGACCCACCGCCAAGCAGCTCGCCGGCGATCCCAACGTGCAGGTGCTGAAGCTGCTGCCCTTCGCCTTGCAGATCGCCAAGTTCAACCATTCGCAGGCGCCCTGCGACGATGTCAATTTCCGCCGCGCGGTCACCGCCTGCCTCAATGCCGAGGAGACGATGGAGATCGCCTTCCCCGACATCTACAAGCTGGATGGTGGCCTGGTCTACGGCTACTCGCCCTATTACACCAAGGCCGGCACCGAGCTGTACAACCAGAACAATCAAGCGAAGGCGAAGGAATTCCTGGCGAAGAGCAAGTATAAGGGAGAGACGCTCACCTTCATCGTCGACAACACCCGCCCGCCGATGGACACCGCGACCGACCTCAAGGAGCAGCTCGGCCAGATCGGCATCAAGATCGATATCAAGGTGGCCGATTGGCCGACCGTCTCGACACTCGGGTTCAAGCCGGAGGGCTGGCATTTCTGGACCCATGGTCTCGGCATCGAGCCGTATGAAGGCCCGGCGAAACTGATGAGCATCTGGGCGAACGGCATTTCCCAGACCAAGGACGATCCGAACATCGACAAGCTGTACGCCGATCTGCTGGCCGAACTCGACATGGACAAACGCAAGGCGATCTTCGCGCAGTTCCAGACCTACATGTACGAGAACGCCGTAGTCATTCCGCTCGGCAATTATGGAATGTTCCAGGTGGTGTCGTCGAAGCTCAAGAACTTCGCGCCCTATCGCATCCCACGCCTGTGGGGGACCTGGCTGGAGGCGTGACGCAGCGGGCGGTTCGCTGATGCGGCAATTCATCGTCCGCCGGCTGTTGATCTCGGTGCCGGTGCTGGTGCTGGTCTCGCTGATGTCGTTCGCCGTGATCTGGCTGGTGCCGGGCGATCCGGCGGCGGTGTTCCTCGACGCCAGCGCAACACCGCAACAGCTTGCGCAGGTCCGCCATCAGCTCGGTCTCGACGAACCGTTCCACCTCCAGATGCTCGCCTGGTACGGCCGCATCCTGCACGGCGATCTTGGTCGATCGATCCTGCTCAACCGCAGCGTGACCGCGGCAATCATCGAGCGACTGCCGGTCACGCTGTCGCTGACCGCGTTGTCGCTGGTGTTCGCTGTCCTGATGGGCGTCGTCGCCGGCCTGCTGGCGGCGATGCGCCATGGCGGCTGGGCCGATCAGTCGATCATGGTGCTGGCGCTGATCGGCCTGTCGGTGCCGGAGTTCTGGCTCGGCCTGATGCTGATCTTCACCTTCGCGGTGCGGCTGCATTGGTTTCCGGCCGGCAATTTCGTACCGATCAACGAGAGTTTTTCGGGTTGGTGGCAAAGCATGGCGCTGCCGGCCTTCACACTCGCCGCGGTGCAGATGGGCTTCATCGCCCGCATGACGCGTTCGGCAATGCTCGAGGTGCTGCATCAGGACTTTATCCGCACCGCCGATTCGAAGGGCCTGCCTTGGAGCGTTGTGGTGACGAAGCACGGGCTGCCGAACGCGCTGGTGCCGATCCTCACCGTCATCGGCATCGTCACCGGCGGGCTGCTCGGCGGCGCCGTGGTGGTCGAGCAGGTGTTCTCGCTGCCCGGCGTCGGCCGGCTGGTGATCGGCGCGGTGCTCAGCCGCGACTTCCCGGTGATCCAGGGCACGCTGTTGTTCGTCGCGGTGATCTACCTGCTGATCAACCTGATCGTCGACGTGCTGTACGCCGTGGTCGATCCGCGGGTGCGCCTTGAGTAGCACCGCCGCACCCATCGATCCGCCTGCCACCTGGTTCCACGCCGCGACGCGGTTGACCGTGCCGGTGCTGCGCCGGCTCGCGCACAACCGCTCGTTCGTTCTGGGTGCGTCGCTGGTGCTGTTCGTCGCGCTGATCGCCATCTTCGCCGACGTGCTCGCACCCTACGATCCGCTGCGCAGCAATTTCCGCGCCCGCTTCGTCGCCCCGAATGCCGAGCACTGGTTCGGCACCGATCATTTCGGCCGCGACCTGCTGTCGCGGGTGATCTATGGCGGCCGCGTGTCGCTGACGATCGGGTTCTTCGTCGTGCTGGTCACCGGAATCGCGGGCACCACGATCGGTGCGCTCGCGGGTTATTTCCGCCGGCTCGACAATCCGCTGATGCGGCTGATGGACGCGCTGATGGCGTTCCCCGCCATCCTGCTCGCGATCGTCATCAGCGCGGTGCTGGGGGCCTCGATTGTCAACGTAGTGATCGCGCTCAGTATCGCGACCAGCCCGCACACCGCGCGGATCGTGCGCGGCTCGGTACTGGTGGTGCGCGAGATGGAATATGTCGAGGCCGGCCGCGCGCTCGGCGCCAGCGATCTGCGGCTGTTGTTCGGCCACGTGCTGATCAACGCGCTGGCACCGCTCATCGTGCGCCTGACCTACGTGTTCGCCATCGCCATCCTGGCCGAGGCGGTGCTGTCGTATATCGGCGTCGGGCCGCCACCGCCGACACCCACGTTCGGCAACATCATCGCCGGCGAGCGCGATTTTCTGGAAACCGCGCCCTGGACGATGATCTTCCCGGGGCTGGCGATCGTGATCTCCGTGCTCGGGCTGAACCTGCTCGGTGACGGCCTGCGCGACGTGCTCGACCCGCGCATGAAACTGTAGTCATGGCTGATGTGCTCGCGGTCGAAGGACTGACCGTTCGCCTTGCCGCCTACCCCGACCGGTCCAGCATTCTCGACGATGTCGGGCTCATCGTGTCTGAGGGCGAGGTGCTCGGCATCGTCGGCGAATCCGGCAGCGGCAAGAGCATGCTGGCCCTCTCGGTGATGGGCCTGCTGCCGCCGGCGCTGACAATTCAGGCAGGGCGCATCTCGGTGCTTGGTGACGAACTGGCCGGCCGGCCGCGCGAGGCCTGGCGCGCACATCGCGGCCGCGACATGGCGATGATCTTCCAGGAGCCGATGACCTCGCTCAATCCGGTCATGCGGATCGGCCAGCAGATCACGGAAGTGCTGCGCTGGCGCGGCGGGCTGGGCCGAACCCACGCACGTCAGCGCGCGCTTGAACTGCTCGAACAGGTGGAGATCCCCTCGCCGCGCAGCCGGCTCGACGCATTCCCCCATGAGCTGTCAGGCGGCATGCGTCAGCGCGTCATGATCGCGATCGCGCTGGCGGCGAGCCCGAAGCTGCTGATCGCGGACGAGCCGAGCACCGCACTCGACGTCACCGTGCAGGCGCAAATCCTCGATCTGCTGCGCAGTCTGCAGCGGCAATCGGGGCTCGCCATGATTCTGATCACCCACGATCTCGGCGTGATCGCAGAGATCGCCGATCGTGTCATGGTGCTGTATGCTGGACGCGTCGCCGAGACCGCACCGGTGCGCACCATCTTCGATGCGCCGGCGCATCCGTATACCCAGGTGCTGCTCGGGTCGATCCCTGACATCGCCGCGCAGCGTGCGCGACTGGCGACGATCCCGGGGGCGGTCCCCGATGCGCTCAACATGCCGCCGGGCTGCCGCTTCGCGCCGCGCTGTCAGTATTGTCAGTCGCCATGCGAAATGTCGCCACCGGCGTTGCGCCCGCTAGCGACCGATCACGACGTCGCCTGCCTGCGCGCATTCGGCGAACTTGCGGTACCGGCATGAGCGACGCCGTGTTGATCGAGGCACGCGGCGTGCACAAGCACTTTCCCATGCGCACCAGCGGCTTCGGCGCGGCCGCGGTGGTGCGCGCCGTTGACGGCATCGATCTCGGCATCCGCAAGGGCGAGACGCTCGGCCTGGTAGGCGAGAGCGGCTGCGGCAAGTCGACGCTGGGCCGGCTGTTCCTGCGGCTGATCGAGCCGACTGACGGCGCGATCCTGCACAAGGGCACCGACCTCACCACGCTGCGCCGCGGCGCACTGCGGGCACGACGGCGCGATCTGCAGATCATCTTCCAGGACCCGTTCGGTTCGCTCAATCCGCGCAAGACGGTGGGTGCGATCATCGCCGAGGCCTATGCCATCCACGGCCTCGGCGAGCGCGCCGAACGCGCGCGTTGGGTGGCCGAGACGCTCGATCTCGTTGCTCTGCCGCGCGATGCCGCGCGCCGCTATCCGCACGAATTCTCCGGCGGCCAGCGCCAGCGCATCGGCATCGCCCGTGCGCTGGCGCTGAAGCCGGAGTTCGTCGTGTGCGATGAGGCGGTGTCCGCGCTGGACGTGTCCGTGCAGTCGCAAATCATCAACCTGATGCAGGACCTGCAGCAGGAGCTGGGGCTGACCTATCTGTTCATATCGCACAATCTCGCGGTGGTGCGGCATATATCGACGCGCATCGCGGTGATGTACCTGGGTCGCATCGTCGAACTCGCCGACGCGGATGCGTTGTTCGCGCGTCCGGCGCATCCCTATACGCGGGCGCTGCTGTCGGCGGTGCCGGTTTCGCATCCCGACCAGCCGCGACATCGCCACATGCTGCGTGGCGATGTGCCGAGCGCCACCGCGGTGCCGCAGGGCTGCCGCTTCGCACCGCGCTGCCGCTTCGCCGAGCCGCGCTGCCTGGAGCTCGATCCGGAACTGACCAGGTTGGGCGACGGCCGTGCCGTCGCGTGCCTGCTGGCCGCGGACGGGACGCTGCCGATCGAGCCGTCGGCGTGACGAAGCGAACTGTGTTCGCCGCCGACATCGCCGACATCAACCGCACGGCCAGCGGGCGAGCGCACATGTCACCGTCTAATGAAGTGCGGACGTGTAGGCAGCGTTGATGCTGATTGACCCGGATCAAAGTGGCGACTAGAGCACCTACAGCATGACTGGAATCGCTCGATACTGTCATTGCCATTCGACCTGAATGTGCTCTACGCAGGTTTCAGGGAGACCCCCCTCCCGGCACAATAAGTAGCGGTCAGGTTCGGCTCCGATCGTACCAAGCAGCCACCCTGGGACAAGACGCGAGGTTACTGAATGCGCCTTCATATCTATGCGGCCGCCTTGCTCTGCCTGATCGCTATCGGGCCACGGGGATGGGCGCAACAACCGACCGCCATCCCCGTCGGCACAGTGGCTGCCGAGCTGCGGCCGATCACCAAGGCGGCCGACTTCGTCGGCCGGGTGGAGGCCGTGGAACGGGTGGACGTCCGTGCCCGGGTGACAGGTTTCCTGCAAGAGGTCCTGTTCAAGGAGGGCGGTCTGGTCAAGGAGGGCGACATTCTCTACCGCATCGAGCCCGATACTTTCCAGGCGGCAGTGCAACAGGGGCAGGGCGCTCTGCTGCAAGCGCAGGGCAAGCTTGCCAACGCGACCGCGCAGCTCGCCCGCACCCAGGAGCTGGTGAAGACGAACTCCGCAACGCGCGCGCTGCTCGATGTTCGGACGGCGGAACAGAAATCCGCACAGGGCGATATGATCACCGCCGATGCCAATTTGAAGACCGCGAACGTCAATCTTGGCTACACCGAGATTGCCGCCCCGATAGCCGGTGAGATCGGTCGCAGCAAGGTGACGAAAGGGAATGTCGTCGGACCGGACAGCGGCGTGCTCACCACAATCGTCAGCCGCGACCCGATGTATGTGACGTTTCCGGTCAGCCAGCGGGAATTCCTGAATTTCGAGGAGGAGGAACAACGCCGGTCGAAGCAGGAGGAGCTGGCGGTGCGTCTCCGCTTCTCCGATGGTTCGAACTACCCCGAGACCGGTCGAATCAACTTCGTCGATGTGACGGTGGATCGCGCCACCGACACCGTGATCGTGCGCGCGACCGTGCCCAATCCGAATGGCAAGCTGATCGACGGGCAACTGGTCCGCGTCTCGGTCGAAGCGGCCAAGCCCGACGAGAAGGTCCTGGTGCCGCAGTCGGCGCTGGTCGTCGATCAGCAGGGGCCGTACGTGTTCCTCGTGGTGGATGGCAAGGCAGCGGTCAGGCGGGTGAAACTGGGCGGCGAATCGGGCCCCTACGCGATCATCGAAGACGGCCTCAAGGGCGGCGAGCAGGTCGTCGTGCAGGGGATGGAAAGCCTGCGCCCCGGCGCGGCGGTGATCGCCAGTCCGGCGCCGCCACCGCTTAGCGAGGGCTGAGCCATGTTCTCCGCCATCTTCATCGACCGGCCACGGCTGGCGACGGTGATCGCGATCGTCATGACGATCGCGGGGCTGCTGTCGCTGTTTGTGATCCCGATCGCGCAGTACCCCGACATCGTGCCGCCGCAGGTGTCAGTCACCACGACCTACCCCGGCGCTTCCGCCGCCGTCGTGGAAGCAACGGTCGCGCAGCCGATCGAGAGCCAGGTCGTCGGCGTCGACAAGATGATCTACATGAAAAGCGTAAGCGGCAACGACGGCAGCTATTCGCTGAAGGTCTCGTTCGAACTCGGCACCGATCCCGACATCAACACGGTCAACGTCAACAACCGTGTGCAGATCGCGCTGTCGAAGCTGCCGGAGGATGTGCGCAAGCAGGGCTTGACGGTCAAGAAGCAGTCCTCGGCGCTACTCGGCGTCATCGCGCTGTACTCGCCGAAGCAGACGCACGACGAGCTGTACATCTCGAACTACGCGACGATCAACCTGCTCGATCAGATCAGGAGCACGCCCGGGGTGGGCGACGCGACGCTGTTCGGGCCGCAGGACTATTCGATGCGCGCCTGGGTGCGCACCGACCGGCTGACCGGTCTCGGGCTGACCACGGCCGACGTCATCAATGCGATCCAGTCGCAAAACCTGCAGGCAGCGGTTGGCCGGATCGGCGCCCGGCCGATCGGCAACGACCAGCAATTGCAGCTCAACATCCAGACCAAGGGGCGGCTTTCCTCCGTCCCCGAATTCGAACAGATCGTGATCCGCACCAATCCAGACGGATCGGTGCTCCGTCTCGGCGACGTCGCGCGGCTGCAACTGGGGGCGGCCAATCTCGACCGCTCGACCCGGCTGAACGGCGCGCCGGCCGCGTTGCTCGCGGTTTATCAGTCGCCTGGCGCCAATGCGCTCACCGCACTCGGCGGCGTCAAGCAGGCCATGGCCGACGCGGCGCACGATTTCCCGGACGATCTGGCCTGGAAGGTGACCTACGATCCGACCACGTTCGTCACCGCCACCATCCACGAGGTGCAGAAGACCCTGATCGAGGCCTTCATCCTGGTGGTACTCGTGGTCTATCTGTTCCTTGGCAATTTGCGCGCCACGCTGATCCCGACGGTCGCGGTCCCGGTCAGCCTGATCGGCACCTTCATCGTGCTGAACGCGATCGGCTATTCGGCCAACACCGTGTCGCTGCTGGCGATCGTGCTCGCCATCGGCATCGTGGTGGACGATGCGATCGTGGTGGTCGAGGCGGTCGAGCAGGTGATGGAACACCATCCCGAGCTGACGCCGGCCGAAGCGACCAAGATGGCGATGGGACAGATCTTCGCGCCGATCATCGCGATCACGCTGGTGCTGCTGTCCGTGTTCGTGCCGGTGGCCTTCATCCCCGGCATTTCCGGCGAACTGTTCCGCCAGTTCGCGGTCACCGTCGCGGTGTCGATGTTCCTCTCCGCGATCAACGCGCTCACGCTGTCGCCGGCGCTGTGCGCGATTCTGCTGCGGCCGCATCATGGGCCGCGCCGCGGGCCGATCGGCGCGTTGATGCGCGGCATCGACTGGGTGCGCGACGGCTACGGCGCCATCGTCGCGCGGCTGGTGCGTATGTCGTTCATCGGGCTGGTGATGGTCGGCGTCGCGATGGCCGGCGTCTGGGGCCTGGGCAAGATCACGCCGACCGGGTTCCTGCCCGAAGACGACCAGGGCGCGTTCTTCATCGTCGTGCAGTTGCCCGACGGCGCCTCGATCGGGCGGACCACCGAGGTCGTGCGGCAGATCGAGGACATCCTCAAGCAGGAAACCGCCGTCGCGGACTACTCCGCGACCATCGGGCTGAATTTCATCGACAACTACTCGCAGCCCAACGCGGCCTTCTTCATCGTCTCGCTGAAGCCGTTCGAGGACCGCGCGGACGCGTCGCAGTCGGCGCAGGCGATGATCGCTCGGCTTGGCGGCAAAATGCGTCAGGTGCGTGGCGGACGCGGAGTGCCGATCGCGCCGCCGCCGATCATCGGTCTCGGCACTGGCGGCGGCTTCAGCTACGTGTTGCAGGACACCGGCGGCGGCAGCGCGCAGGCACTGGCCGGAGTGCTGCGCGGGCTGCTGGTGGCGGCGAACCAGGATCCGAAGCTCAACCGGGTGTTCAGCACGTTCTCGGCCTCGACGCCGTCGGTCTACCTCGATATCGATCGCGACAAGGCGCAGATTCTGAAAGTGGACCTGGCCGACGATCTTCCAGGCGCTGCAGGCGTCGTTGGGAGGATACTACGTCAACGACATGAACCTGTTCGGGCGCACCTGGCAGGTGCAGGTGCAGGCGGAAGCCGACGATCGATCGTCGGTGGACGACATCTACCGGATCAATGTCCGCAGCGCCGACAACCAGATGATTCCGCTGCGCAGCCTGGTCGAGGCGCGGCCGGTGATCGGGCCGCAGGCGCTGATCCGCTACAACAACCGGATCGCCGTGACGATCCAGGGCAGCCCGGCTCCCGGTATCTCGTCCGGTCAGGCGCTGGCGGCGATGGAGCAGGTTGCCGCGAACACGCTGCCGCGCGGATACCGCGGTCTGTGGACCGATGTGTCGTTCCAGGAGAAGCGAGCCGAGGGCAAGACCGCGATCATTCTCGCCTTTGCGGTGCTGTTCGCCTACCTGTTCCTGGCGGCGCTGTACGAGAGCTGGACGATCCCGGTTCCGGTTCTGCTGTCGGTCACGATCGGCATCGTCGGATCCTTTGCCGCATTCGTCGTCGCGGGGATCACGCTCGATCTCTACGCGCAGATCGGCATGGTGGTGCTGATCGGGCTGGCGG
Organism: uncultured Alphaproteobacteria bacterium; assembly: GCA_963819855.1. Taxonomy (GTDB): domain Bacteria; phylum Pseudomonadota; class Alphaproteobacteria; order Acetobacterales; family Acetobacteraceae; genus JAMXLO01. Next base: position 71,332 of record CAWFYC010000026.1, on the reverse strand, counting down.
CCAAGAACGGCATCCTGATCGTGGAATTCGCCAAGGAGCGCCGCGCCGAGGGGATGCCGCTGCTCGAAGCGGCAACGGAGGGTGCCCGATTGCGCTTCCGTCCGGTGATGATGACATCGTTCGCCTTCATCCTGGGCCTGCTGCCGTTGGTCATCGCCGTGGGGCCGTCGCAACTCGCCCGGCGGAATGTCGGGACGCCGGTGTTCGGCGGCATGCTCTCGGCATCGTTCATCGGCATCTTCGCGATTCCGGCACTGTATGTCATTTTTCAATCGATCCGTGAGCGGCTGCGTGCGTCGGCCCGTCCGGTAGCGGCGCAGGCGGAGAAGCCGGTCCCGGCCGACCATCCGGCGTGATGCAATCTGCTTGAGAAGGAGGTAGAGAGCGGATCGAGCGCCGAGGGAGGGGCCTCGGCGGTGGCGGCGTACGTGCATTCCGGGAAGCGCCAGCCCATATTTGTGCTGTGCCATGGCAGACATCGCCGTTGCGTTGACTGCCGCGCCGGCGAAGGAACGAGGAGGCAGCATGGTCTTCAAGGTGAACTATCGCCAGCAGCGGAGCGAGCGGAACCGCGTGAAGCAGGCCAAGAAGGAAGCAAAGCTGCGCGAGCGCGAGGAAGCGGCGGCGCGGCGCAAGCTGGAGGCAGGGGAGCCGGGAGAATCAGGCGAGGCGACACAAGGGGTCGCGGAAACCGACGCTGAATAGTACCCGCAGCAGGAGTATCGCCCCAACCAGCAAAAGGAAGCGGCTCGGGTTTATTGGATTTGCGATTTTGCTAGGTCGTTTAGTTAGTACATTTGTCAGAACCCGGACGGGCATCGCCGGCAACGCGGACCCGTTCGGATCGGCGATCGCGGACGACACCCAGTCGCCGGCCGACACCGCCGAACGTGCTCGCAGCCCGTCTTAGCCCATCAGGCCGCGCACGGTCGCCCCGATGTGGCGCTGCGGCAAACCGAGCGCGCTTCACCCTTCGCCGACAGCTTCGCTACAGCGGCCTCGGCATCGGCTCCGGCGGCCGAGGGTCCGGCCGCGGCGGGATCTCGATCGGCGGTGGCGGGACCGGGTTGGGGTCCGGTTGTGGGACAGACGGTGTATCGGCAAGCCCCTGGGCGCGCATCGTTCGGCTCTCCTTGCTCCCGGCCGAAACGAGCGACGCACGGCTCCGGTTGCCCGGGCCGCATCACGAGGTCTTCACCCGCCACCAAACTTCCGCCGCGATGCCGCCGCCATCCGGACGCGGCGCGCCACCACCATCAGCGCACGGCAACAACCGGAGGAACCTACCGTGCGCAAGACCCTGATCGCCCTTACGGCCGCGACCGGACTGATCGGCCTGGGGACCATCGGCGCATCGGCTGCCCCCATCGCCCCGGCGCACACGCCGGCCCAGGCCGCGGCGGTCCAGCAGGCCGACTGGTACTGCGGCCCACGCTGCGAGTACTGGCGCCATCGCCGCTGGGAGGGGCGGCACGAGTGGCGTGAGCACCACTACCCCTATTACAGCTACAATCGCGGTTATTACGGCTACGGCAACTATTACGGTTACCGCTGATCTAAGCCCGGGCATGGCGCCTCTTCGCCGGCCTCCGTTCGCGGAGTAGCCTGCGGAGACATCTCGACGAGGAAGCGCCATGCCCTCCGTTCTCGCGCCCGCGCAACTCGCGCAGTTCCACGCCGACGGCTTCGTCATCGTCCGCGCCATGTTCGACGCGGCGGAAACCGATCTGCTGCGCTCCGCCATGGAGCAGGACCCCGAAGTCGCCGGCCACCTGCATCGATCGGCTGGACGCGCACGGCGCCGCTACGCGCATCGCGCTGTGGAACCGCGCCGGCGACTGCGTCTACGGCATGGCCGCCCGCTGCGCCCGCATGGTCGATACCATGGAGGCGCTGCTCGGCGGCCCGGTCTATCACTTCCAGTCCAAGCTCACCGCGAAGCAGCCGTTCGTCGGCGGCGCCTGGGAGTGGCACCAGGACTACGGCTACTGGTACCACAACGGCTGCATCTTCCCGCATCTCGCGAGCTGCCAGGTAGCGCTCGACCGCTCCACCAGCGCGAACGGCTGCCTGCAGATGGTGCGGAGCTCGCACCTGTTGGGCCGCATCGACCACGTGCCGGTGCCCGGCGAGGGCCAGAACGTCGCCGACCCGGCGCGCATGCGGCACATCCTCGAACGGCTGGACGTGGTGCCATGCGAGCTGGAACCCGGCGATGCGGTGTTCTTCCACGCCAACACGCTGCACCGGTCGGACCAGAACCGCTCGCCGCGGCGACGCTGGACACTGATCTGTTGCTACAATCGTATCGACAACGACACCGTGGCGCGCGATCACGACCGGTTCTACGTGCCGCTGGAGAAGGTGCCGGATGCGGCGGTGAAGGCGGCCGGTCTGCGCTTCGCATCGGGCGACGAGCACTTTACCAGTCGCCCGTTCGTGCCGAAGGTGGCATAGCGTCATCCAGCATCCAGGAGAACGACATCGTGGCGACGATCCCAAAGAGCCTGCAGCCGCATATCAACAGCGCATTCCCCGAGCATGTGTGTCTGGTCGGCACCGTCACTGCCGAACGGCTACGCGCAGATCACCCCGCGCGGCAGCACCATGGTGCTCGACGATGAGCACATCGCGCTGTGGGAGCGCGGCAAGGGCTCGACCAACGCGGCAATGACGGACGGGGCCAAGGTCACGGTGTACTTCCGCAAGCCGCAGTTGCGTGCCGACGGCGTGCTGCCGAAGGGCGGTATCGCGCGGTTCTATGGCATCGCCAGCGTGGTGAAGTCGGGTCCGCAGTACGAGGAAGTGTGGCGCAGGCTGGTGCAGCCGGAGAAGGACCGCGACCCGGACAAGAAGGGCTACGCCGTGCTGGTCAAGGTCGAGCGCGCCGAGGACCTGGACGGGATGCCACTCACTCTCGAGTGATGCGAAACCCCGTCGCCACCACATAGAGTTCGCTGGATTCCTTGCGGCTGGCCGGCGGCTTGGCGTGCCGCACGCTGGCAAAATGCCGCTTGAGCCGGTCCAGCATTGTCTTCTCGGCGCCTCCCTGGAACACCTTGGCGACGAACCCGCCGCCCTCCGCCAGCACCTCGACTGCGAACTCCAGCGCCGCGTCGGCCAGCGCCATGATGCGCAGATGGTCGGTGCCGCCATGTCCGGTGGTGTTCGGCGCCATGTCCGACAGCACGAGGTCGGCCTTGCCGCCCAGTTCCGTGAGCAGCCACTCCTGTACTCCCGGTTCGGTGAAGTCCCCTTGCAGCATCACCGCTCCCGCTACCGGATCGACTGCCAGCAGGTCTACCCCCACCACCCGCGCCGCGCCGCGCTGCACCGCCACCTGTGTCCATCCCCCCGGCGCGGCCCCGAGATCCACCACCAGCGTCCCGCGCCGGATCAACCGGAACCTGTCATCCAGCTCCGCCAGCTTGAACGCCGCGCGCGACCGTAAGCCCTGCTGCTTCGCCGCCGCCACATAGGGGTCGTTCAGCTGCCGGGCGAGCCAGCGCTGTGAGGCGGCGCTGCGCCCTTTCGCAGTCCGCACCGGCACTGCCAGCCCACGCGGCGCCGGCGCCTTGCGGCCCTTCACCCGCGCCCGCGCCCGCGGTCGGCGCGGATCATGCGCAGCAGCATGCCCTCGCGCAGGCCGCGATCGGCTACGATCACGCGCGGCGCCGGCCACAGCCGCACCAGTGCGGCGAACACCGCGCAGCCAGGCAGTACGAAGTCCGCCCGTTCTGGGCCGACACAGGGGTGCGCCTCCAGACCCGCCCGCCCCAGCGACCGCAGATTGGCCAGCGCCTCGTCCGCCGCATCCGCGCTCAGCACCATGCCATCGACCAGTGGTCGCCTGTACCGCGACAAACCAAGGGCCACGCCGGCCAGCGTGGTGACCGTGCCGCTGGTACCGAGCAACTGTACCCCGCCCTCGCGGATCTCACGCCTGATGCAGTGCACCGCCTCGAAGCTCTCCAGCCGGGCGGCGACATCGTCCACCATGGTCTCGAACCCGTCGGGGTCGAACCCCACCTGGCCGAACCGCTCCGCCAGCGTCACCACGCCCACCGGCAGCGAGTCGTATCCGATCAGCTCCGGCCGCCCGTTCGGGTCGATCCGCACCCAGGCGAGCTCGGTCGAGCCGCCGCCGATATCGAACAGCAGCGCCCGCCGCCCCCATCCGGCCAGCAGCGGGGCGCAGCTTTCCAGCGCCAGCTCCGCCTCCTCGCGGGACGAGATAACGCCGATCTCCAGCCCGGTCTCGTGTTTCACCCGGGCGAGAAAGGCGGCGCCATTGGCCGCACGCCGGCACGCCTCGGTGGCGATGGCGCGCAGCCGGCGGACCGGGCGGCGCTCCAGCCGCGCCGCGCAGGCCTGCAGCGCCGCCAGCGCCCGTTCCATCGCGTCGGGGCCCAGCAGGCCGGTATGATGCAGCCCCTCGCCAAGCCGCACGATGCGGCTGAAGCTGTCGAGAACGCGGAAGCCGTCGCCCGACGGCGCGGCCACCAACATGCGGCAGTTGTTGGTTCCGAGGTCCAGTGCCGCGAACGCCGGACCGCCCAAACGGCGCGGCTCGCCGGACAGCGAGGCTGGGTCGACCGAGGACTGGACATTCCGCGGCTGCATCACTGCATTGTCACCCGCGCCTACCTACGCAGGCAAGCCTCGTCACATGGGTTTGCCAGGATTTCATCTGGACACGATGCGCAAATCGCCAAGGAGTACGCTGATGGACGCAACCACCGCTGCCGCGCCGCATCTGTCACGCAAGCAGACGCGCCGGATCCTGGACCGCTATCGGGTGAGTTCCGGCAAGGGCTTCCGGCTCAAGGCCTTCGATCCCGAGGACACGGCGGGACATCTGCTGACCAAGCAACAGGCGGAGATCATGCTCGCCGAGGACGTGCGCCGTCTCGCAGCGCTGCAGGAGAAGCTGTACGCGCAGAACGAATGGTCGATGCTGTGCGTGTTGCAGGCGATGGATGCCGCCGGCAAGGACGGCACGATCAATCACGTGATGTCGGGCGTGAACCCGCAGGGCGTGCGGGTGACCAGCTTCAAGGCGCCGGGGCCCGAGGAGCTGGCGCACGACTTCCTGTGGCGCGCCAACCGTGCCCTGCCGCCGCGCGGCCACATCGGTATTTTCAACCGCAGCCACTACGAGGAGGTGCTGGTGGTGCGCGTGCACCCCGAATTGCTCGAGCATCAGCACCTGCCCACGGAGTTGCTTGGCAAGCGGCTGTGGAACCATCGGCTGGAGGCTATCGCCGAATTCGAGCAATACCTGACGCGCCAGGGGACGGTGGTGCTGAAGTTCTTCCTCAACCTGTCTAAGTGTCTGTCCGGGAACAAGTTAAGTTCTTAGAATCGGTTAGCGCAAGGAGCTTGAAGCGGCAGAATGCCTTGTGATTCGCTGTGCGGCATCAATTCGCGAGGTGCCACATGTGGACGGAAGAGAACCGCCGCCGCTACGACCGCAGCGGGCTGCGCTATGAGAGCGACCTGACCGACGATGAATGGGCCGAGATCGCGCCCCTGATCCCGCCTGCCAAGCCAGGCGGTAACAAGCGTTCGGTCAATATTCGCGAGGTGGTCAATGGGCTGATGTACATCCTCAGCACAGGCTGCCAATGGCGGGCCATCCCGAAGGACCTCGCACCGCGTAGCACGGTGTACGATTACACCGACCGCTGGAGCTGGGACGGGACGCTGGAGCAGATCCACCATGCGCTCTACCTGAAATGTCGGGAACAGGCCTCGCGAGAGGCCAGCCCCACTGCCGCGGTAATTGATAGCCAGAGCGTCAAGAGCGCCGAAAAAGGGGGGCCTGTATCGACCCACATGGCTATGATGCGGGCAAGAAGATCAAGGGGAAGAAGCGGCATATCCTGGTAGATTTACAGGGATTGCTGCTGCACGCCATCGTGCACGCGGCCGACATTCAGGATCGCGACGGCGGTGCAATGCTGATGGCCACTTTGTTTGGGCTCTACCCCTTCTTGCTGAAGCTCTACGCCGACGGTGGCTATCAGGGGCCGGAATTCCGCAAGGCGATGAAAACGATCCTCTCCCAGGTGGATGTGGAGATCGTCAAGCGTTCGGACCAGGCAAAGGGCTTTGTCGTCCTGCCCAAACGTTGGGTGGTCGAGAGAACCCTCGCATGGCTCAACCGCTGTCGTCGCCTGGCCAAGGATTGGGAGAGCCTCAACCACAAGGCGCGCGCGTTCCTGCTCCTGGCATCCATCCGCCTGATGGTCAGAAGGCTATGCAGAATCGCGTGAGGTTTCCGGACAGACTCTAAGCAGGAGCAGCGGCGCCGCTTTCTCGAACGGCTGGAGGAAAAGGACAAACACTGGAAGTTCAGCGCCAGTGATCTGGCCGAGCGCGCTTACTGGGACGACTATCAACGCGCCTACCAGGAAGCCATCGCCGCGACCGCCACCCCGCACGCGCCGTGGTTCGTGGTGCCGGCGGACAACAAGTGGTTCACGCAACTCATCGTGGTGGCCGCGATGATCGAAACGCTCGAGGCGCTCGATCTGAGCCTGCCCGCACCGACGCCCGAGCAGGAGGCCGCGCTCGCGATGGCGCGGCGGAAACTGGAGAGCGAGCCGGGTTAGGGCGCCGGCCGCCAGTTCGACGGCGTGTCGTGATCCGGGTGCTGGTAGTTGGTGATCCGGGCTTCGCTCGTCGCGTGTACCGGCAGGGCCGCGAGTACCTGTCGGACCAAAGTTCGCCAGGCGGCTTTCGCTACCCTCCACCTCCATCAGCCGCACCGCTACGGGCGTGTCGAGACTGCCGATCGACACGCTGATCGATCCCGGGCGTCCGACATACGCGAAATAGAGCGGAGTGCCGCAGCGTGGGCAGAAGCCACGCTCGGCCGCCGAGGAGCTGCGGAACGTGCCCGGCGCTCCACGGGTCCAGGCAAAATTCTCCATTTGGACATTCGCCCATGCACTGAACGGTCCGCCGACAGCCTTTTGGCACATCCGGCAGTGGCAGATGCCGGTGCGCTCCGGTGTCGCGAACAGCGCGTAGCGAACCGCTCCGCACTGGCAGCCGCCGGTCAGCACCGGCTTGCGTTGTCCGCTCATTGGTTCACCCTCACGTCGCCAATGATCGAGGAGCCCGGATAATGCGCGCCGTCTGGTACGACCGGCAAGGACCGGCGAGTGAAGTGTTGGTGTGCGGCGAACTGCCGACGCCGGAACCGGGCAGCTACGAGGTTCGCGTGAAGCTGGAAGCGGCCGGGGTGAACCCGTCGGACGCCGGACGCCGCCGCGGCCCCGCGCCAGCGATGGAGTATCCGCGCGTCGTCACCTCGAGCGATGGCGCGGGTGTGGTGGATCGCGTCGGCGCGATGGTGCCGCAAGGTTGGGAGGGCAAGCGCATCTGGCTGTACAACGGTCAGCGCAACGGTCGCTGGATGGGCACCGCGGCGGAGTACATCGCGCTGAACGTCGATCTGGTGATGCCGTTGCCGGACCATGTGTCGTTCGCCGAGGGCGCGACGCTCGGTATCCCCGGCATGACCGCGCATTACTGCGTGTTCGTCGCCGGCCCGGTGCAGGGGCGCACGCTGCTGGTGACCGGCGCCGCGGGGGCGGTCGGGCACTATGCAGTGCAGCTCGCGAAGTTTGCCGGTGCCACGGTGATCGCTACGGTCAGCTCGGAAGCGAAGGCCGAGAGAGCACGCGCCGGTGGTGCCGACCACGTGATCAACTATCGCAGCGAGGACGTCGCCGCACGCGTGCGCGACATCACCGGCGGCGAGGGCGTCGATCACATCGTGGACGTGGATTTCGGCGGCAACCTTGCCGCGACCATGCGCTGCGTGCGCACCAATGGCAGCATCGCGATCTATGCCTCGAATGGCGATCGCACGCCGCGTCTGCCGGTCGGCGATCTGATGCAGCGCAATGTCGCGCTGTATCCGATGTCGCTGCCGGGCACGCCGCAGGTCGCGCGCAAGCGGGCACAGAGCGACATGGCAAGCTGGATCGCGAGCGGGCAGCGCATGCTGTCGGTCGCCGCGCGCTTCCCGCTCTACCAGGCGGCGGCCGCGCACGAAGCGGTCGAACGCGGCGACAAGATCGGCACGGTAGTGATCGAGTGCGCGCGCTGAGCCGATGTGATCAGGTCACGGAATGCCGTACCCAGACGTTCGGCTCGACGTAGACAGCATGGTCCTGCTCGAGCGACACGTGGACGGGCACCAGAGCGCCTGGAACCGCGACCTCGCCGGAAGCCGTGAATGACATCCCGGCCCAACGGCTCCATTCGGCGATACTGCCGGCGATCACCATGCTGGCCGGCGCCATCTTGACGATCTCGCCGCCGGCCCGGACGTGAACCCGCAGCCACGGGTCGGCCGGCAGGCCATCGGCAGTGCGCCGCTTCACGTAGTCTCCGATCGGCATGAACGGTTCCAGGTGCTTTGCTGTCGGCCTGACCGGCGCAAACATATGGCGGTAGCCGAGGGTTTTCGCGTGATTGCGCATCGCGTCGAGGATGACGCGCGAGGCACCGCGCCCGCGCTGCTCTGGCAGCAGGGTGATCTCCAATGCGCTGAGAGCGTTGGCGGTTCGCCCCAGCATGCGGTCCCGATGCGCCCAGCGGATGACGCCGTCCCAGCCCGCGTCGGGCAGCTCCATCCGGTCGGGCAGGTCGCCGAACACGAACGGCACCGCGAATGCCCGACCGACCGCGATGTCGGGTGCGGCCGGATCGATGACGGCGAACGCAGTATCGAGATAGGCGTCGAGATGGGCCTCGGCAAAGTAGAGCATCGCCGTGGGATCGTGCTGCATGAACTCCGGCCAAACGCCCTGCATCGCATCAGCAAACAGCTGCGGACGCAGTTCGGGGCGGGCGCGAAGCATGACGAGTTCGAGCATCCGCATCTCCTGGTAAACTCGCCGCGCCACATGAGCGTTGCGGATAACGCGGAGAGTATGCACGTTCCGTTGCAGCTGACTAGAAAGGTGACGTATGCGCATCGGTCTGTTCGTTCCTTGCTACATCGACGCCTTCTTTCCCGAGGTCGGCATCGCGACGCTCGAACTGCTTGAGCGCTTCGGTCATGAGGTGGTTTACCCACCCGACCAGACCTGCTGCGGCCAGCCGATGGCGAACAGCGGCTTTAATGCTGACTGTGCCGCCACGGAGGCGCTGTTCGTACGCAACTTTTCCGGCTTCGACTGTGTCGTCGCGCCCTCCGGCAGCTGCGTCCACCACGTGCGGGACAATTTGGACGCCATCGAGCAGACGGGGGACGTCAAGGAGGTCCGGTCACGGACCTTTGAACTAGTCGAGTTCCTGCACGACATCGAGAAAGCGGAGGCGTTCCCATGGGCCCGGTTTCCCCACCGCGTCGGGCTCCACAACAGCTGCGGCACGTTGCGCCGGCTGAAGCACGCAAGACCGTCGGAGCTGCATGAACCGTTCTTTTCCAAGCCCATGGATCTGCTCTCGAAGGTCGCGGGCATCGAGTTCGTAACGCCGGCGCGGCCGGACGAGTGCTGCGGCTTCGGCGGAACCTTCTCGGTCTTCGAGGAAGTGGTCTCCACCAAGATGGGCTACGACAAGGTCAGCGATCACGCCCAGGCCGGCGCCGAGTACATCGTTTCGGCCGATACGTCCTGTCTGATGCACCAGCAAGGTTGCGCCGAGCGCATCGGCGTGCCGATCAAATTCATCCACATCGCTCAGATCCTGAATGGAGCAGATGCATGAGTGCCGAACAAAAGCCCTTGGGGGCACCCATGCTGCATCCAGAGATCAAGGCTCAGGACGACCCAGATGCGATCGTCCGAAGCGGGCGCCGCCTCGATCATGCCGAAGGGAGCTCAAAGCCGCTGCGGCCCCGCCTCGAGAAGCAGCCGCGAGGCGCAAAGATATGGGGCGACCGGCCGATCGACCAGGCCGAGGCGGCCGCGCGCTTCATCGCCGCCCCCGAGCACGAGAAGATGCATGACGAGCGGCTCTGGGACCTTCGGCAAAAGCGCGACCGCGAAATGCACGACATGCCGGAATGGGAGGAACTGCGCTCGCTCGCGTCGGCGATCAAGGAGCACACGCTCACCCATCTCGACGAATACCTCGAGCAGTTCGAGAACAACGCCCGGTCCAACGGCATCCATGTGCACTGGGCGCGCGACGCCGCCGAGCACAACCGGATCGTCCACGGCATTCTCCAGGATCACGGCGCGAAGTCGCTCATCAAAAGCAAGTCGATGCTCACCGAGGAGTGCGGCTTGCGGCCTTATATGGCCTCGGTCGGCATCGAGGTGATCGAGACCGATCTCGGTGAGCGCATCCAGCAGCTCGACAACGAAGACCCGAGCCATGTCGTGGTGCCGGCGGTGCACAAGCTCAGGTCCGACGTGGCGGAGGTGTTCGCCAGGACCATCGGAACCGACCCAGACAACAGCGATGTCCACTATCTCGCGGAAGCGCAGCGCGAAGCGACGCGGCCGCTGATTCTAGCGGCCGATGCCGGCATGACGGGCGGCAATTTTGTCGTCGCGGAGACCGGTAGCTTCGTTGTCTGCACCAACGAAGGCAATGCCGATCTTTCAGCCAACGTGCCGAAATTGCACATCGCCTCGATCGGCATCGAGAAGATCATCCCGCGCCTCGAGCATCTCGCGGTGTTCGTCCGGCTGTTGTCACGCAGTGCCCTGGGCTCGCCAATCACGCAGTATACCTCGCACTTCCGCGGGCCGCGGGCGGGCGGCGAGATGCATGTGGTGCTGGTGGATAACGGCCGGTCCGAACGGCTCGGCATGGCCGAATTCTGGACCTCGCTAAAATGCATTCGGTGCGGCGCCTGCATGAATACCTGCCCGGTCTATCGGCGCAGCGGCGGCCTGAGCTATGGCGCCACCTACTCCGGCCCGATCGGCATCATCATCGACCCCACCTTCAGCGCGCGGAAGTACAGCAACCTGCCCTATGCGTCGACACTCAACGGCAGCTGCAGCAACGTCTGCCCCGTGAAGATCAACATCCATGAGCAGATCTATGCCTGGCGGCGCGAACTCGTGAAGCAGCACGAAGTGCCGTTCGTGAAGAAAGTGGCGATGAAGGCCGCCGGCGAGCTGCTCTCGCGACCAGCGGCGTACCGCGCCGCCATCGCCGTTGCCGATACGGCCCTCGCCCATCTGCCACGCTTCGTCATCTATAACGGCCTCAACGCCTGGGGAAAGCATCGCGAAGTGCCACATCCGCCCAAGCAGACGTTTCATGCGTGGTACCAGGCGAATCGCGGAGCGAAACCATGAGCAGCCGCGACGACATCATGGCCTCGATTCGGGCGAATCTGCCGCGCCTGGATCGGCCGCTGCCTTTGGTTCCGCTGTTCGATGATCACCCGGCAGCCTCGCTGCTGGCTGCGTTCAAAGACAACCTCGAGCGGATGGGGGGCGTGTTCCTCGATCCGCCGGCCGCGGGCGATCCCCTGGCGCCTATCCGCGAGAAGATCGCAAGTGCCAAGGTCGTATGCTCGGTTGTCCCGGAGATCGCCGGCTCCCGCGATATTGGCGAGGTCAAGGCGACACAGGAGTTGGCCGATGTCGATTTCGGCATCGTGCACGCATCCTTTGCCGTCGCCGAGACGGGCTCGGTACTGCTCAGCGATGCCGATCTCCGCGTCAACGCCGTGGCGTATCTGGCACAGCACCTGATCGTCCTGCTCGATCCCGCCGACATCGTCGCCAACCTGCACCTTGCCTATCGTCGGCCCGAGTTCCGTGAGCGGCACTATGCTTCCTTCCATACCGGGCCGTCCGCGACGGCGGATATCGAAGGCGTTCTCATTCATGGCGCACAGGGGGTGCGGTCGTTATCCGTGTTGCCGATCGAACGATCGGGCGGTGATTCCGCCGGCTGATTTGATTATCCATCCGACATGGGAACGATACTGTCCGGAGTATTCTGCGGCCGCTACTGGCAATGTGCATGCGATCATTTGGCTCGATGGGTTTCGCTGCGCTCTACCCATCCTACGTGTTGTCGCGCACGCATTGCCGTAGGATGGGTAGAGCGCAGCGAAACCCATCATCACGGCCTATTGCGGCACTTGTAGCCGTGACGTAGATGGTCAACCGAACGATGCGGTGCGGCAATCCGGCGGCTGCACCCTCTGTCAAGATCATCGCCAACCAGGAGCAGGGCATGAAAACAACCAGATGGATAATTCTCGCCGGCGCCCTCACCTTCGTCTCACTGCACGGGGCGCAGGCGGAGGACAAGGTCAGGTTGCGGCTGAACTGGATGTACTACGGCTCGCACGCCGGGTTTGCGCTGGGCAAGGACAAGGGCATCTACGACAAGCACGGCATCGACCTCGATATCCGCTCGGGCAACGGATCGGGTTCGGCCAACCGGCTGGTGGCAAACGGCGACAGCAAGTTCGCCTACGCGTCCTGTGCCTCCATGGTCAATCTCGCCGCCGACGGCGCGCCCTTGATTTCAGTCGCGGTGATCGACGCGATGGGGACCGACGGCATCCTGGTGCGGCCCGACACCGGGATAAAGACTATCAGCGATCTGTCCGGCAAGATGCTGCTCACCACCGCCAACGCCGGTGTCAACACCTTCTTCCCGCTGGTGCTGAAAAACGCAAAGATCCCCGTGGACAGCGTGCACATCACCAACGTTGCCGAGGGCGCTCTGGTGACCGGCTACCTGCAGGGCACCGGCGGAGCCGTCGGCATGTTGGGCGGGCTCGACGACAAGCCATCGGAAATCCTCGCGGCCGGTGGCGCCAAGCCGGTTGAATTCGCGTATTCCGATTATGGCATCAACCAGGTCGGCTACTGCATCGTCGCGAACACCGCGACGGTGGCGAACAACCCCGATCTGGTGAAGCGCTTCGTCGCCGCCACGATTGAATCCTACAAGGCAACTGAAGCCGATCCCAAGGCCGCCGTCGCCGCCATGGCCGATATCGTCGGCGGCACGATGAACGAGGAGGCCGGCAAGACGCAGGCGCTCGCGGTCCTGAATGTCACACTCGGCGTTCTGTATTCCAAGGCCAATACCGGCCACGTGCTTGGCCTTCACGTCGCCAGCGACTGGAACGATATGCTGAGCCTGATGAAGACCTACAACGGCCTGAAGACCGACAAGTCGGCTACTGCCTTCTACACCAACGCCTACCTGCCTTGACGCAGGCGGCGGTCCGGACGCAGGCACACATATCCGTCGACGAGGTCTCCAAACACTTCGGCGACGGCAGCGATGCGGTGCATGCGTTCGGACCGACCAGCTTCGAGATCGAGGCCGGCGCGTTCGTCTCCCTGCTCGGGCCGTCCGGATGCGGCAAATCGACCCTGCTCCTGATGATCGCCGGGCTGCTGCCGGTGACCGAGGGTACCATCCATGTCGGTGGTGAGCGCGTGCGCCAGGTGCGCACCGACGTCGGCATCATGTTCCAGGACAGTACACTGGTGCCGTGGCGCAGCGTGCGCGGCAATGTAGAACTGCAACTGGAACTGCGCGGGCTGTCACCGAACACCTTCCGCGGGCGCATCGACGAGCTGCTGGCGTCGGTCGGCCTCGCCGATTTTGCGCACCGCAGACCGTATGAACTCTCCGGCGGCATGCAGCAGCGCGCGGCGTTCTGCCAGGCGTTCGTGCATAGCCCGCCGACGCTGCTGCTCGACGAGCCGCTGGGCAAGTTGGACGCGATGACGCGCGAGCGCATCCGGGCCGACCTGCAGGAGCAGTGGCGCCGCACGCGCCCGACGGTGCTGTTGGTGACGCACTCCATCGAGGAGGCGGTGCAGTTGTCCGGCAAGGTCTGCCTGATCACGCCACGCCCCGGACGGCTGCACGGCATCATCGACATTGACCTGCCCTGGCCGCGCGACGCCGAGGTGAAAAAGTCGCCAGAGTTCGTTCGTTACGTCAACGAGATCGGCGACATCTTTCGTGGCTACGGCGTGATCTAGATGGAGCAGTGATGCAGATGGGCCTTGTCATCGCGCGCTTTGGCCGGCTCGCCACCTTTCCGATCTTCCTGGCGCTGCTCATCCTGTTCTGGGAACGCTCGATCGACTGGTTCTCGATCCCCAGATATATCCTGCAACGTCCGTCCGACATCGTGATCAATTCGGCAGCCGACATTCCGCGGCTGGCCGAATACACGATGGTCACCGCGTCGGAAACGCTGCTCGGTTTCGTGGCAGCGCTCGCGGCGGGCGTGCCGCTCGGGTTGGCCATCGTGACCTCGCAACTGCTGCGGCGCACGCTGTATCCGCTGTGCGTCAGCCTGGAGATGGTGCCGAAGATAGCCTTCGCACCGATCTTCATCGCCTGGCTCGGCTTCGGCCTGCTGCCGAAGATCATCGTGGTGTTCCTGGTCTGCTTCTTTCCGGTGGTGCTCAACGCGATCGCCGGGTTCTCATCGCTGTCCGAGGAACTGACCCGCTTCAGCGCCACCACCGGCGCCTCGGCGTGGCGCAACTTCTGGCGGCTGCGACTGCCGGCGGCGCTGCCGCAATGCTTCGTCGGTTTCAAGTTCGCCGCCGTCAACGCCACGGTCGGCGCGACCATCGCAGAGTTCATCGGCAGCGACCGCGGATTGGGCTTTTACATCCAGATCCAGACCGGCAACATGCGGCCCGATCTGGCGTTCGCCGCCATTTTCGTTTTGACGCTACTTGGGCTTGCGTTGTTCGGCGCCGTTACGCTGGCCGAGCGCGCCATCATTCCCTGGGACATTGCGCAACGCCGGATCCGTGGTCGGTCGTAAATGAGTTTGGCCGCGACCGGCCGGCCATGAGGAGTGCCGTATGATCTATGATTTCGACGACCTGATCGGCTATGCGGCGTCACTGCTGATAGCGGCGGGACTGGACGGCGACAAGCCACAGGTCACCGCGCGACTGCTGGTCACCGCCGATGCGATGGGCCACGACACACATGGGCTGGCGCAACTCGCCGACTATCTCGAAGACATCGCCGCGGGCGTCATGCAGGGGACCGGCGACCCGACAACTCTCGTCGATCGGGCGGCCGCCTGCGTCTGGGACGGGCGGTCGTTGCCAGGCGTGTGGCTGGTGGACCGCGCCGTGCGTCTGGCGGCGTCGCGCGCGCAGACGCATGGCGTGTGCGCCATCGCGATCCGGCGCAGCCACCATATCGGCTGCCTCGCCACGTTCCTCACGGCGGCGACCGATCAGGGTATGCTGGCAATCGTCGCTTGCAGCGATCCATCGGAAGCACAGGTGGTGCCGTTCGGCGGCAGGCGTGCGGTGTTCATGCCCGATCCGATCGCCATCGGCATCCCCACGCAATCCGACCCGATCCTGATCGACATCTCCACCTCGATCACCACGCTCGCCATGGTCGCCCGGGCGCGGCGGGAAGGCCGGCGCCTGCCAGGATCATGGTTGCTCGACGCGGACGGCGTGTCCTCGGACGATCCGCACGCGCTGTCGGGCGGCGCGTTGCTGCCGGTGGGAGGCCTCGACCACGGCCACAAGGGCACCGGTCTGGCCTGGATGGTGGAGGCGTTGACCCAGGGTCTCGCCGGCTATGGCCGCGCGGATCCGGTGCATGCCTGGGGCGGCTCCGTGTTCGTGCAGGTGTTCGATCCGGAACTGTTTGCCGGCCGCGCCGAATTCACGCGCCAGACCGAGTGGATCGCCGATGCCTGCCGTGCCACGCCCCCAGCCGGCCTGGACCGCAAGGTGCGCCTGCCCGGTGCACAGGCGCTCGCCGGCCTGCGCGAGGCACAGGCGCACGGCCTCGCGCCGCGGACGGAGGCGATGGCGGCATTGGTGCCCTGGGCCGAACGCTTTGGCGTCAGGCCTCCCGAGGGGAGGGCCTGTCGGCAGCAGGGGTGATGATGGGTTTCGCTGCGCTCTACCCATCCTACGGCAACTACGGCGACGAGCGCGCAGCAACTTGTAGGATGGGTAGAGCGCAGCGAAACCCATCGAGCGAAGTGATCGCATGCTATTCCAGTCAATCTGAAATTACTCTAATCCGCGTCTTCCAGCCGCCCCATCTGCCGTCGTCCGATCGCCAGTTCGGTGACGATCCCGTGCAGGGTGCGCAGCTCCTGCTCGGTCACTTCGCCGCGCTGAAAGAAGTGGCGGATGTTGCGCACCATACCCGGGCGCTTCGGCAGGTTGCGCAGGAAGCCGCACGCATCCAGTTGATCGACCAGATGGGCGAGGAAGTTCTCCAGTTCTCCCTTGGTCGCGACCCGCGTCTCGTTGGTCATCAGCTCGCGCGGCGCCGTGGCGTCCGCTGCGGTCCACCATTCATACGCCAGCACCATCACCGCCTGCGCCAGGTTGAGCGACATGAACGCCGGGTTGAGCGGATAGCGGACCAGCGCATCCGCCTGCGCCATGTCGTCGTTGTCGAGGCCCGCGCGTTCCGGGCCGAACAGCACGCCGGCGCGCAGGGCACGCGTGCCGATCTCGCGCAGTTCGGCGGCGGCGCCACGCGCGGTCAGCACCGGTTTGACGATGTGGCGAGGGCGCGGACAGGTGGCGAACACGCGATGCAGGTCGGCGACCGCATCGGCCACCGAAGCGAACACGGTCGCCGCGTCGAGGATGCGATCCGCGCCCGACGAATTGCGCCACGCCTTCTCCTGCGGCCAGCCATCGCGCGGCGCGACCAGGCGCAGGTGGAACAGCCCGCCATTCGCCATGGCGCGCGCGCAGGCGCCAATGTTGTCGGCAAGCTGCGGCCGCACCAGGATGACGACAGGCGAATTGGCGATCGGCACCAGCTCGGCGCCACCGTCGCGGCCGGTCATCGCGTGTGCTTCGCCTGCCATGACTTCATGAAGGCGATCTCTTTCTGCTGCGCGACGACGATATCCCGCGCCAGCTTTCGCAATTGCGGGTCTCTGCCGTATTGCAGCTCGACCTTTGCCATGGCGATGGCACCCTGGTGGTGCGGCACCATGCCAGCAACGAAATCCTGGTCGGCATTGCCCGAGTAGGTGATTGACATGCCCTGGTCCATCTTCGTCATGGCCTCGCGATAGCCCTTGGTTGACGGAGGCTCGCCCGGCGACGGCGCGCCCATCTGCATCCCTTGCGTCGACTGCGCGAACGCCGATGCCGTCACCAACATCAGTGCTACTGCAAGCGGACATGGACGGAGCATAGCAGCCTCCTCAGTTCGCCCGCCGCCAGATGGTTCCTTGCGGCCCATCCTCGAATGCGATCCCCCTTGCCGCCCACTCGGCGCGAATCGCATCGGCTCGCGCGAAATCGCGTGCCTTGCGCGCTGCCAGCCGTTCGGCGATCGCCGCATCGATCGCTGCCGTATCGTCCGTGCCGCCGCGGAACCAGGCTTGCGCATCCTGCTGCAACAGCCCCATCACCTGACCCGCCGCGCGCAGTCCGCAGGCCGCATCGAAGTCGCCCGCCAACGCGCCGTCGGCCAGCGCATGCATCGCCGACAACGCAAGCGGCGTATTGAGGTCGTCGCACAGCGCCTCCATCACCGCCGGCGGAACGTCGACGGCGGCGATGTCAGGATAGCGCTCGAGCGCGCGATAGAACCGGTCGAGTTCGCGCCGAGCCTCGGTGACTGCCGCGTCGGAGAAATCCGGCGTCGAGCGATAATGCGTGCGGATCAGCAGCAGCCGCACCACCTCGCCAGGCACGCGTGCCAGGACATCGCGCAACGTGGTGAAATTGCCGGCGCTCTTCGCCATCTTCTCGCCGTTCACCAGCAGCATGCCGTTGTGTACCCAGTAGCGCGCGAACCCGCTGCCGGGGAACGCGCAGACGCTCTGTGCAACCTCGTTCTCGTGGTGCGGGAAGATCAGGTCGGTGCCGCCACCGTGAATGTCGAAGTCGGTGCCGAGGTGGCGCCAGCACATGGCGCTGCACTCGATGTGCCAGCCCGGCCGGCCCCGTCCCCAGGGGCTGTCCCAGCCTGGCAGATCAGGCGGCGACGGCTTCCACAGCACGAAGTCGCCGGGATCGCGCTTGTAGGGAGCGACATCGACCCGGGCGCCGGCCAACAGTTCGTCCGGGCTGCGTCCCGACAGACGTCCATACGCCGGAAAGCTGGGCACCGAGAACAGCACGTGGCCCTCCGCGGCATAGGCGTGACCGGATGCGATCAGCCGGTCGATGATGGCGACGATTTCCTCGATGTGTTCGGTCGCTCGCGGCTCCACATCCGGCGGCAGTGCGCCCAGCGCCACCACGTCGGCATGATAGTCGGCGATCGTGCGCGCGGTCAGCGCCGCGATCGGCTCGTTCAGCTCCTTGGCGCGCGCGTTGATCTTGTCCTCGATGTCGGTGATGTTGCGCACGTAGGTGACGCGCGGATACAGCAGCCGCAGCAGGCGCAGCAGCACGTCGTAGACCACCACCGGGCGCGCATTGCCGACATGCACGAGGTCGTACACAGTCGGTCCGCACACGTACATCCGCACATGCTGATGATCGAGCGGCTCGAACCGCTCCTTGCGGCGGCTCAGGCTGTTGTGCAGAAAGAGCGCGTGCATGGGGTCCTACTCCAGGTAAGCGGTGTTCTCGACCAAAGCGACCGGCGAATCAACGCGGCGTGGCGAGCAGCTGCGTGAGCCAGGTGGAGGCGCCGCACCGCCATGGCAGGCGCGCGCGCTTCCTCGCCGTGTTCGGTCCCGGCCTGGTGGTCATGCTGGCCGACAGCGATGTCGGTTCGATCATCACTGCCGGACAGTCGGGCGCGCAGTGGGGCTATCGCCTGCTCGGCCTGCAATTCGTGCTGATGCCGATCCTGTATATTGTGCAGGAGCTTGCCGTCCGTCTCGGCATCTTCACCGGCCGAGGCCACGGGGAACTGGTCCGCTTGGTGCTCGGGCCGGTGTGGGCCGCAATCTCGATCACTGGTCTCGCCGTCGCCACCATTGGCGCGCTGCTCACCGAACTGTCCGGTGTCGCCGGAGTCGGCGAACTGTACGGACTGCCGCGCATCGCCACGCTGCCGATCGCGGCGGCCGCCCTGCTGGCCGTGGTGCTGACCGGCTCCTATCGCCGGGTGGAACGTTTCGTCGTCGCGATCGGATTCTTCGAGCTTGCGTTCTTTTTCGTCGCCTGGGCCGCGCGGCCCGACATGCACGAACTGCTCAGCGGCAGTCTCGACATCGCCTTTGGCGATCGGAACTACCGCTATCTGGCCGCGGCCAATATCGGATCGATCGTGATGCCATGGATGATCTTCTATCAGCAATCGGCCATTGCCGACAAGAAGCTGCTGCCGGAACACTATCCGATGGCACGTTACGATACCGCGGTCGGCGCGGTGGTCACCCAACTTGTCATGGCCGCCGTCATCGTTGCCTGCGCCGCGACACTCGGCGGCAGGCCTGACGTGACGCTGACTTCAGTGGGCGATATGTCCCAGACGCTGACACCGTTTCTCGGCATCGGCCTGGGGCGGTTCGTATTCGGTGCCGGCGTGCTTGGCGCCGGCATGGTGGCGGCCATCGTCTGCTCGCTGGGATTTGCGTGGGGGTTGGGCGAGGTCACCGGCTACCGCCACACGCTCGAACAGCAGCCGCTGCGGGCGCGCTGGTTCTACGGCGCCTATGTCATCATCGTTGTCGGCGCAACGACCGCCGTCACGCTGTGGCCGGATCTCATTGCGCTCAACATCGGCGTGCAGGTGATGAACGCGTTCATGCTGCCGGTCTTGCTCGGCGTGCTGATCGCGCTGTCGGTCATGGCGCTGCCGCCCAAGCAACGATTGCGCGGGGCGTATCTCTGGCTGGTGCTGACCGTCTGCGCGCTGACCGCCGTGACCGGCGTGCTGGGCGGCGTTTCCGGCCTTGGCCTGCTGGGCTAGGATTCGCCGGCGCGGCAAATCACGTCATTCCCGTGCAAGCGGGAACCCAGGGGTATCAGCGCGGGGTCGACCCCTGGGTTCCCGCTTCCGCGGGAATGACACAGGAGGCGATACTTCACCTGTTTGGGTCGGAGCATTAGGCTTGCCCGTAGCGGACACCAAGGAGCGACATGCGCAACGTACCGTTCGAGATCAGGCCGATCGCCGGCGCGCTTGGCGCGGAACTGCATGGCATCGATCTGGCCGGCAATCTGTCGGATGCCACGGTCGGCGCGATCCGTCAGACGCTGCTCGATCACCTGGTGATCTTCTTCCGCGACCAGGACCTGCCGCCGGAACGCTTCCTGGCGCTGGCCCGCCGCTTCGGCGCGCCGATCGAATATCCGTTCGTGAAGGGGATCGAGGGCTTTCCAGAGATCATCAACGTCACCAAGCTCGAGCATGAGTCGGTCAACTTCGGCGGTGTCTGGCACTCCGACACGACCTATCTGCAGGAACCGCCGATGGCGACGCTGCTGGTCGCCCGCGAGGTGCCCGAGGCCGGAGGCGACACGCTGTTCGCCAACCAGTACCTCGCGTACGAGACGCTATCCGAGAAACTGCGCGGACTGCTCGCCGGCCTGCGTGGTGTGTCCAGTTCCGCCAAGGCGGACGCCAGCCGCACCCGCGAGGACCGCATCCGCTCCGACGGCAGCGCCGAGGCGCGCAAGCTGCTGGAGGCCGAACATCCGGCAGTGCGCACGCATCCCGAGACCGGGCGCCCGGCGCTGTATGTCAACCGCGCGCACACGGTCGGCTTCGCCGGCATGACCCGGGAAGAGAGTGCGCCGCTGCTGCAATACCTATTCCGCCACCAGATCCGTCCCGAGTTCACCTGCCGGTTTCGCTGGACGCCCGGCTCACTGGCGATCTGGGATAATCGCTGCGCGCAGCACTACGCAGTGAACGACTACGCCGGCCAGCGTAGGATCATGCAGCGCATCACGCTCGCAGGCGATCGGCCGCGCTGACCGCCCAGGGTTCAGCATGAAAAGGACCTCCCTCACCCATCCGTTGCAGATTGCAGCAATATCCGCGGGATCCACCTACGGACGTGTGGGGATCATTTTCTGCCCCGGCAAACATGACCCGGGCGCCATGACCGGGTATTGGGACCGCGACCTGGCGCTCGATCTGGATGCCATTCGTAACTGGGGCGCGGCCGCCGTCGTCACCCTGATGGAGCGGCAGGAGTTGACCCTCCTGCGGGTGGAACGTCTTGGCGAGGAGGTGCGCCGCCGCGGGATGCTGTGGTTCCATTTGCCGATCGTCGACGTATCGACGCCCAACGAGGCATTCGAACGGCAATGGGACGCGGCCGGCGATGAGCTTCGCACCATGCTGCGCAGCGGGCGCGACGTTCTGGTCCATTGCCGGGGCGGGCTCGGGCGCACGGGAACGATCGCAGCGCGGCTGCTGATCGAGCTCGGCATGGATCCGGCGACCGCGATCAGGCAGGTGCGCGCCGCACGGCCAGGTGCGATCGAGACGCCCGAGCAGGAACGCTACGTGTTGGGCGTCGGCACAAGCGGGGCGTGAGCCCTGGAGAACATCATGGATTAGTTCGAGAAGCTCACGGGGTTTCGGGAAACCGGCTATTCGGAAACCCGTACCCGGCTCGAGATACACGGGAAACGACTGCATTCGCGCAGCAATGGCGCGAACTATGGCATCGGCGAGCTTGAACTGGCGTCGCTGCGGGATCTTCGCGTCAGGGCGAGATCCGCGGGCGGGGTTGGCAGCCGGCTTAAGGTAAGCGTGGTGAACGGCGATGTCCGGCGTATGCATCGGTCTGACGACAATGCCGGCGCGCTGTTCCAGGTGGCCTCGCAATTCAATCTGCTCGAGATGGTTTCGCCCGATGTGACGCCGGAACATGGCGTACGACGGAGGCGCATTCGGCAATCACGCCGAATGGATCCATGCCGCCATGCGGCGGGCCTTGGAACTGGTGAGCGGCTTCGGTCTCGATGTGAGGGTTGTGAGCTACGGGAAGCCATCGAGGGAGACGCTGACGCTCGTCGAGGAGTTTCGGTGACGGCTACAGCAACCCCTCTTTGTGAAAGCTCAGCCAGCGCCCGCTGCCGATCACGATGTGGTCGTGCAGCACGATCGACAATGCCGCCGCGGCAGCCTTGATCTGCTGCGTCATCGCGATATCGTCGTGCGACGGCGTGGGATCGCCGCTTGGGTGGTTGTGCACCACGATCAGCGCGGTCGCGTGCAGCTCCAGCGCCCGCTTCGCCACCTCGCGCGGATAGACCGGCGTGTGGTTCACCGTGCCACGCTGCTGCGCCTCATCCGCCAATAGGTGGTTGCGGTTGTCGAGGAACAGCACACGGAACTGCTCCACCCGCTCGCGCGACAGTTCGGCACCGAGGTAGGCCATCAGCCGATCCCAGTTGTTCAGCACCGGCTGGTCGATCACCTCGGCCCGCAGCAGCCGCAGTGCCGCGGCGTGCACCGACTTGAGCGCCGCCACGCCCGCCTCGCCCAGCCCCTCGACCGCCAGCAGGTCCTGCACCGGGGCGGCGATCACGCGGGCGAAGCTGCCGAAGCGCGACAGCAGCGCACGGGCGAGCGGTTTGGTATCGCGCCGTGGCAGCACGAACAGCACGATCTCCAGCATCTCGTGGTCGGCCAGCGCCTCGGGCCCCGCCGCCAGAAAGCGCTCGCGCAGGCGCAGCCGGTGACCGGCGACACCGAGCACGCTGTCCGCTGTCTCCGGCGGGCCAGCGTCGAACAGTCCGGGCGGTTCGGCCAGACGCGGGGTACGATGCCTGATTGCCACCCCGCCAGAGTGGCCGAAGCAGCTTGAATCGAGGTTAATGCCCGGGCGGCGGGTCGCAGGGCTCGGTGCCCATCTCCGCAGGGACCGACACTTCCAGCAATTCGAACGTGTCTGAGGTGCCGGTCTCGTTGTGCGGCGTGTTGCCGGGGATCATGATGGAGTCACCCGCCTTGACGCGCACCTTGCGGTCGGCGAATTCCAGATCGATCCAGCCGCTCAGGATGTAGACAAGCTGCGCCTGGCATTTGTGGACGTGCCAGCCGGTTGGCTTCGACATGCCCTGTTCGGCCGAGGTGACCTGGGCGCGCATGAAGCCGTTGGTGCCCTCGGTCACGCCGAGGTCGCGATATTTGAAGAAGGCGCGGCGACCGGCGACGTAGTTGGCGTTGTCTTTGTCGGCCACGGCGACTTTCATCGTCGGCGTGGTCATCGGCTGGTCGTTCATGGCGATCCTCCTGGCATCCAGCTTGCCAGCCTAGAAGGCCTCGCAGCCTGGCACCAGGGTCAACCCTGACCTGGAAAACGTAGACGATCCCGCCATGCGCTGGCAGATCGAAGGCGGCAAGCGCTGGCTCCTCAGTCAATCTGAATTTGCGCTAAAGAGCGCGGCGGCGATCGCACAGATCCAATGATTGCCGGGGCCGCATCCGGCCACCGCAGCGATCGACGTGCTGTCGATGACCACGCTGCTGTGCTCATATTTCTGGTTGCGTTCATTCCACCCGGCATCGGGATCAAAATCCAGACCGTGTGTCGAGGCCAGCATGGTCGCGGCGAGGTCCTCGGCTTGCTCATCGCTCGCTTCGGCGGTCATGCCAAAACCGTGTTGCTCTGAAATATACCCATACATCTCCGGATCCGCCGACGTGGCCAGGCCAATGCTGGCGTAAACGTGGCGCCCGAATTCATTGCGGGTTGGACTGGGGAACATGGCGCCCTCCTTCCTATGCCGACGTGACGGCGGCGACCGGTTTCGCGGTCTGCCACAATCGAACGCTGCGGGCGCAGGGAGAGCGGGGCCGGCCTGCTGGCTCAAGGACCTGCGCACCGTGTTCGATCCCGTCGGCGTCAGGGCGTCGAGATACGCCGTTTTCGTCCTTGCACCGCATCTCTTGGCAGTCGGCTCACTGGACGGCGCCAAACCGCAGTTGTGCGCGAAGCGGGGCAAAAATATCACTCGCTGCTTTACTGTCAGACCGTGCCCCACTAACGTGATCGTTGGCAAATAGCTCGGGGAGGTCAGCGTGGCGGATTATGTCTTCTACCCGGTCACCGGCGACGGGCTGACGTTGGGAACGGCCTACACCTGGAATCTCGGAACCATCAACTTTGCCACTCCAACCGATTGGACATCGGTCACGTCGTTCTCGACGCTGACGATTGGCGCAACGACCACCACCGGTACGGTTCCAGGCAGCGGCGCAAATGTCGGACTTATCGCGGGTGCGATCGCACCCGGGGCGTTCGCCCTGTATAGCCCCAACCCCGCGAGCGGCGACCCCTTCATCGCCTCGAATGTTTATCCTGTCGATGTGCTGCTCAATACCGGCAGCGTCGCGCTCGGCAACCTGCTGCTTGCCGGGTTCAACCAGTATGCCAACCTCGCTTTTTTTGGTCTTGGTAGCGCCCCGGCGCAGCTTCCCACCCTCGACATCGAAGGCGCCACCCTGACAGTTGGCGGCAGTATCCTTGATTCCGGGTCCGTGACCTTCCCGACGATCAACACTCCCATAGGCCCGATAAATTCCGCCGCAGCAACCGGTGGTGGCACCATCGATCTCGGCCAAGGCGCATCAATCGATGTCGCAGGCAACGTTGCCGCTGCCATCGATTTCCATTTCAACGACGCAACCGGCAACGTATTGGAGATCGACGGGGATTCGAAGCTCACCCCTGCGGCGTTCGGCGGCACGATCACCGGCTACCTGCCTGGCGATACCATCCTGCTGCCAAATGTCCCGTCCAATGTCTCTGGCGTTGCGACCACGGGCTCCTACGACATCACCACTGGGGTGCTCTCGATCACCGTCGGTGACCCGGTAACGATCGACCTGAATATTCCGGGCTTCGCGTCCTCGTCTGGCCCGGTTGCGCTGACCGCGGCGGGCAACGGAATCGAACTCGTTGTCTGTTTTCTCGCCGGCACGCGCATCGCCACGGTTTCGGGCGAGGTGCCGGTGGAGCAACTCGTCGTGGGTGATCGGGTGCGCACGGCAAGTGGCCAGATCCGACCGATCGTGTGGATCGGTACCGGCCGGGTCATGGCTGCCCGTGGGCGGCGCTCGGCAGCCACGCCGGTGATCGTACGCAAGGGCGCGCTGGCGGACAACGTGCCGGCCCGCGACCTGCGCGTGACGAAGGGCCATTCGCTGTTTATCGACGACGTGTTGATCCCGGTCGAATTCCTGGTCAATCACCGGACGATCCTGTGGGATGACCACGCGAACGAGGTGACGATTTATCACATCGAACTCGAGACGCACGACGTGCTGGTGGCCAATGGAGCGCCAGCGGAGAGCTATCGCGACGATGGCAACCGCTGGCTGTTTCAGAACAAGAATTGTGGCTGGACGTTGCCGCCGCAGCCGCCTTGTGCGCCGGTGCTGACCGGGGGCCCCGTTGTGGACGCTGCCTGGCGACGGCTGTTGGAACGCGCGGGCCCGCTCAAGGGACTACCGCTCACCAGCGATGCAGATCTGCATCTGGTTGTGGATGGCGAGCGGGTCGATGCGATCGAGCGGCGCGACGACATGCATGTTTTCCGCCTGAGCGCACGGCCGCACACCGTTCAAATACGTTCGCGCGCTGCTGTCCCCCAGGAGCTTGGGTTGGCACGGGATGCGCGATCACTCGGTGTGGCATTACGCCAGATCGTGCTGGCGCAGCCGAGACGGCGATCGACCATCGATGCAGACGCCCCGTCGCTGATCGACGGCTATCATGCGTTCGAGCCGGACAATGGCATCCGTTGGACCGACGGCTTAGCGACCGTGCCGGCGGATCTGTTCGCCAGCATTAACGGCCCCTGCATGTTGATGCTGACGCTCGGCGGTTCAACGCAATATCTCGACGATGGTGAGTCCGCGAGGGCTGCCGCCTGAGCACCGTTTTGACGCAACGATAGTTTATTTCTATAGCATAACTTACGACGTGCGTCCGTGTGCGTTGGTGGTTGCCGGGCAAGCCCGGCAACCCCGCACTCGCGGTTATTTCTGAACTGATGCTTCGACGGAACAGCTCTTCTCGTCATTCCCGCGCGAGTGGGAACCCGGCCGCAGATCCCTTGCTGATCCCCTGGGTTCCGCCTCTCATCGCTCGCCGTTGCGCCCCAACGCCAGCCGGTGGAAGCTGCCCGGCAACTAAGCTCGGGGGAAACACGCGGATGACAACGATACAAAACCTGTCGCGGCGCGCAGTCCTGGCAGGAATGGCGGCGCCCTGGGTGATCGGCTCGGCGCGGGCCGCCGGCACGCTCAAGATCGGCCATCTGACGGATGTCTCCGGCCCGTACAGCGCCAACTCAGGCGCGGTGTCGATTGCCTGCGCGCAGCAGGCGATCGAGGACTTCAATCCGGCCGCCAAGGGCATGCCGGTCGAGTACCTGGTGGGCGATCACCAGAACAACACCGACGTCGCACTCAACATCGTCCGCGAATGGTTCGACCGCGGTGATGTGGACGCGGTGCTGGAGGTGAACAACAGCGCTATCGCGCTTGCGCTGAACACGCTCTGCACCCAGAAGGACAAGGTGCACCTGAACTCCGGTGCGGTGACGGCGGACCTGACCGGCAAATCGTGCTCGCCCAACATGGTCCACTGGACCTACGACAGTTGGATGCTGACACACGGCTCGTCGACGGCGGTCACCAAGGCCGGGTTCAAGACCTGGTTCTATGTCGCACCGGACTATGCCTTCGGCGTGTCGCTGACACGCGACTCCTCGGCCGCCGTGGAGGCAGCGGGCGGCAAGGTCGTGGGCGTGGCCAGGTATCCGTTCCCCGGCACCACGGAATTCTCCTCCTTCCTGCTCACCGCCAAGGCGAGCGGTGCCCAGGTCATCGCGCTGGCCAACGGCGGCGCCGACATTGTCAACTGCATGAAGCAGGCGCGCGAATTCGGGCTGCCGCAGAGCGGGGTCAAGATGGTGGCGCTGGCGGCGCAGACGACGGACCTGCACGGCATGGGGCTGGAGGTTGGTCAGGGATCGTTGATGTGCCTGCCGTTCTACTGGGACCTGAACGACCGCACCCGGGCCTTCACCCAGCGGGTGCTGCCGAAGACTCCCACCGCCTATCCCAGTGTGACGCACGCCGGCGCGTATTCGTGTCTCTACCACTACCTGAAGGCGGTCGAGGCGATCGGCGGGGTGGACAAGGCGAAGGCGTCCGGCAAGGCGACGGTGGACATGATGAAGCAGCTGCCGACCGACGACGACGTGCTAGGCAAGGGAAAGGTGCGGGTGGACGGCCGGAAGATCCACACCACCTATCTGTTCGAGGCGAAGAAGCCCGAGGACAGCAAGAAGCCGTGGGACTACCAGTTCGTCACCGAGACAATCCCGGCGGAGCAGTCGTTCCGCCCGCTGGCGGACGGCGGCTGCCCGTTCGTCAAGCTGTAGCGGTCGAGTACGGTGGCTTGCTGAGACCGGCTGGCGAAAGGGTAAAAATCTCGCAGCCGGTCTCGGTCACGCCGATCATGTGCTCGAACTGCGCCGACAGGCTGCGGTCGCGTGTCACCGCGGTCCAACCGTCGTCCAGCACCTTCACCTCGGGCCGGCCGGCGTTCACCATCGGCTCGATGGTGAAGAACATGCCGGCGCGCAGCAGCGGACCTTCGCCCGGCCGGCCGAAATGCAGCACGTTCGGCGGTTCATGGAAGCGCCGCCCGATGCCGTGGCCGCAAAAGTCGCGCACCACGCTGAACCGCTGGTTTTCGACAAAATTCTGGATCACGTGGCCGACGTCGCCGAGCGTCACGCCGGGCTTCACCGCATCGACGCCGCGCATCATCGCCTCGTAGGTCACGTCCATCAGGTTGCGCGCCCGCGTCGAGGCGGTGCCGGCGACATACATGCGCGAGGAATCGCCATGCCAGCCGTCCAGGATCACCGTAACGTCGATGTTCAGGATGTCGCCGTTCTCCAGCTTTCGCTCGCCCGGAATGCCATGGCAGACGACGTGGTTGATCGAGGTGCAGATCGACTTTGGATAGCCGCGATAATTCAGCGGCGCCGGCACCGCGCCGTGCGTGGTGATGAACTCATGGCACAGCACGTCGAGGGCACCGGTCGATACCCCCGGCCGGACATGCTCGGTGATCATGTCCAGTGCCTCGGCCGCCAGGCGGCCAGCGACCCGCATCCCTTGGAAATCCTCCGGCGCATGGATGGTGATGCGTCTCGCGTCGGTTCCGCCGTCCATCGCCCTTGGTCTCCGTCGCCTCGATACCGTCTGGTAGGCTGCCAAGATGCGCAACCCGATGCCCCGACGCAAGGCCGACACAGTGGCCAGAAGGAGCAGGAGCGGCTATTGCGTGCCAGCCATGACCAACGAGATCATTAACGCGGTGCCGGGCTGATGGACCGCGACACACAGAAGCGTGCTGCCGCCGAGACCGCGGCCGCGATGATCGAGGACGGCATGGTGGTCGGTCTCGGCACTGGCTCCACCGCCCGGTTTGCGATCGAGGCGCTGATCCGACGGGTGCGCGAAGGTCTGCGCATCCGCGCCATTCCTACCTCCGAACGGAGCGCGGCGCAGGCGCGAGACGGTGGGATTCCGCTCACCAGCTTCACCGAGCACCGCCGACTCGACATTACGATCGACGGCGCGGACGAAATCGAGATCGGCTCGCTCAGCCTGATCAAGGGTCTCGGCGGGGCATTGCTGCGCGAGAAGATCGTCGCCGTGGCATCGGACCGGCTGGTCATCGTCGCAGACGGCAGGAAGCTGGTGGACCGGCTGGGCGCCACCGTGCCGGTGCCGGTCGAGGTAGTGCCGTTCGGCTGGGAGACGACGGCGGATCGCCTGCGCCGGCTCGGCACCGAACCCCAGCCCAGGCGCGATGCTGACGGCAAGCTGTTCTGCACCGACGGCGGCAACCGCATCCTCGACTGCCAATTCGGCGCGATCGGCGATCCTGCCGCGCTGGACCTGGCGATCGGTCAGACCGTGGGTGTGGTGGAAACCGGCCTGTTCATCGGCATCGCCAAGCTGGCGCTGGTGGCGGGCGACAACGGTGTTCGCCGGCTGGAGGTTGGTTAGCGGCTGGCCACCTGGCGCTGGTCGGGACGCAGCACCATGCACGGCGATCGATGGCGCATCAGCGCCGAGCAGGTCCCCTGTGCCTCGGCGGCGGTGAGTCCGGTGACCTGCGCGCGCCAGATGGTGCGGCCATGTTGACTGGCGGGCTCGACCCGCGCCTCGCCGTCATCGGCGGCGCGCCGGGCATTCGACGCCGCCTCGCGCGCCACCTTCTCACTGCCGAAACTGCCGACCTGGATAGACCACGCCGCAGCCGACGCCGCAGCGCGCATTTGCGCCGTCGGCCGGACCGGCTGCACGGCGAGACTGGCAGCGTGCGCGGTACCGACCAGACTGGGCAGCCGGCCCGCCACCGCGGTGCGGCGTTCCGGCGGAACGTCCATCTGCTCGAAGCCCTGATCGAGCAGCGTTGCCATGTGAGCGTCGCGCTCGGGGTTGGAGCCGGCGCCGAGTACGACGCCGATCAGCCGGACGCCGCTGTGCACCGCGCTGGTGACGAGGTTGTGCCCGGACGCCTCGGTATAGCCGGTCTTCATGCCGTCGGCGCCAGGATAGGACTCCAACATTCGGTCGTGGTTGAAGATCACGCGCCGCTGGAACGAGAAGCTGTGGATGCTGAAATAGGGATAGAAGCCCGGGAAGTCGGTGACCAAGTGCCGCGCCAGAATCGCGAGATCGCGGGCTGTGGTCCAGGCATCGGGGTCCGGCAGGCCCGAGGCGTTGGTGAATGTGGTGTGGCTCATCCCCAGCGCACGGGCGCGCAGCGTCATCATCTGGGCGAATCGGTCCTCCGATCCGCCCAGCAGTTCGCCGAGCGCGGCCGCCGCGTCGTTGGCGGACTTGGTCACCAGGCCGAGGATTGCGTCTTGCACCGTCAGGCGGGTGTTCGGCGTGAGGCCGAGCTTGGACGGTTCCATCGCGGCGGCGCGTGGCGACACGGGTACGATCTGCTCGGTGCTGATGCGCCGGTCGCGCAGGGCTTCGAACGCCATGTACAGGGTCATCAGCTTGGCGAGGCTTGCCGGGTGGCGCGGCGCATCCGGATTGGCAGCCTCGAGGACATTGCCGGTGCCGGAGTCCACCACGATGGAACTGTATCGGTCGGAGCCGATCTGCGCCCTGGCCTGCGCTGGAAACGCAGCGACAATGGCAGCGGCCGCGCCCGCCAGAGCGGACAGACGCATTATGTACTTGCGTCCTGGGCGGTCCGTTCCGGCCATTCGTTGCTCACCTCCGGCGGTTCGCACGGACTCTAGAAGCCAGGGCGCGCGCCTGTCCAGCCGGAATCCGGCCGAAAACAGAAAAAATTGAACGGGTTACATGCGACTGCTGGCACTGCGAACGGTGCCCGAAGCCGGTGGAGAAGTCGCTTCCAAGAATTTTTGTGCACTGCACAAAAGTCGCTTGATCCACCGGCGGTTGTGCCCTATATCCGGGTTCGTGCTGCATTGCAGCAAAATCGTTCGGCAACCCACTCGAAGGTGCTGTCGTCCGCGAGGCGGCCGGTCACCAGGAGATAACGTGCATGGCGAACAAGCCAAAGATGATCGAAGGACCCGCCGCGCTGGAAGACCAGGCAGCGGATACGGCCGCGAAAGGCTTTGAAGCGACAGTGTCAGGGCTGAAGGACGGCATGACGCGGGCAACCGCGGGATTCGCAGACACACAGGCAAAGGTGAAGGAAGGCATGGAAAAGGCGATGAAGACGGCTGAGGAACTGATGGCGTTCAGCCAGGGCAACCTCGAGGCGATGGTGAAGTGCGGCCAGATCTGGGCCGCCGGCGTGCAGGACATCGGCAAGCAGATCGCGGCTACCGCGCAGGCCTCGTTCGACGACACGATGTCGACGTTCAAGGCGATGTCCTCGGTGAAGTCGCTGAAGGATGCGTTCGACCTGCAGGCGAGCCTGGCGCGGTCGACGCTGGAGAAGACGGTTGCCGAATCGGGCAAGCTCACCGACGCGTCGATGAAGCTGACCGAACAGGCGCTGGCGCCGCTCACCGCTCGCGTCAACCTGGCGATGGAGAAGTTTGCCAAGGCGGCCTGATCGGCCGCTGGCACGGACTACCGACGGGCCTGCCGGCCTCCTCCCCCCAGGCAGACCCTCATCGGGTGGAAGAAGGCCCTGGCCCCGTGCCCGGGCCTTTTTTCATGCCGTGACACGCGCGCTTAATGTTTGCGCGTCAATGCTCTTTTAACCCGGCACCGCCTTCCGATATGGTTCGTGCTTCGATCGGCAGCGGCGAGGGTCTTCGCTGCCGCTCGATTGGGCAGGATCGTCCGGGGTTGGCGAGGATGTCGCGACAGATGGGCGCGGAAGAACGATGAGCGACGGCGACAGGCGTGGCGGCAACAGCAATACCGAGAACCCGAACACCGGGGTCGTCGTCCGCGCACGCCCGAAGACCAGGAAACCCGCGATGTACAAGGTGCTGATGTTGAACGACGATTACACCCCGATGGAGTTTGTCGTTCATGTTCTGGAACGATTCTTCCAGAAGTCGCGCGAGGAGGCCACCAGGATCATGCTGCACGTGCACCGCCGCGGAGTCGGTGTATGCGGCGTCTATACCTACGAGGTCGCTGAGACGAAGGTGACGCAGGTCATGGACCTGGCGCGGCAGAACCAGCATCCTCTGCAATGCACGATCGAGAAGGAATGATTGCAAGAATTCGGCTTTTAGCCCCCAGATGGCTGAACGGAGACAGGTACGGAACTTGCCTGAGTTGACTGCCGGTCGGACCGCCGGGGATGATCAGGTCCAGCTCACAGCCTTCAGCGCGTAGGAGCGCCGACGACAATGCTTTCACGGAACCTGGAACAGACGCTGCACCGCGCGCTTTCGCTCGCCAGTGAACGTCGCCACGAATATGCAACGCTGGAGCACCTGCTGCTGGGCCTGGCGGATGACACCGATGCCGCGACGGTGCTGCGTGCCTGCGGGGTGGACCTCGACAAGCTGCGCAGCGATCTGTCGGAGTTCCTCGACAAGGATCTTGCCGGCCTGGCAACCGATCGGGCGGGCGATCCGAAGCCGACCGCAGGGTTCCAGCGCGTGGTGCAGCGGGCGGCAATCCATGTGCAGTCGTCGGGTCGCGACGAGGTGACCGGCGCGAACGTGCTGGTGGCATTGTTCTCCGAGCGCGAGAGCCACGCTGTGTATTTCCTGCAGTTGCAGGACATGACCCGGCTCGACGCGGTGAATTTCATCAGCCACGGGATCGCCAAGGCCCCAGGCCGCTCGGCGCAGCGCCCGGTGCAGGGCACGGGCAGCCAGCCGGAGGCGCATCCTGAGCAGGAGCGGGAGGAGAAGCCCAACCGGCGCAATCAGGACGCGCTGTCGAACTACTGCGTGAACCTGAACAAGAAGGCGATGGCTGGGAAGATCGACCCGCTGATCGGGCGCGAGCCGGAGATCGAGCGGACCATTCAGATCCTGTGCCGGCGCACCAAGAACAACCCGCTCTATGTCGGCGACCCGGGCGTGGGCAAGACGGCAATCGCCGAGGGCCTCGCCAAGCGCATCGTCGAGGGCGACGTACCCGAGGTGCTGGCCCGCTCCACCATCTATGCGCTGGACATGGGCGCGTTGCTGGCGGGCACCCGCTATCGCGGCGACTTCGAGGAACGGCTGAAGGCGGTGGTCTCCGAGCTGGAGAACCAGCAGGGCGCGATCCTGTTCATCGACGAGATTCACACCGTGATCGGCGCCGGCGCCACGTCCGGCGGCGCGATGGACGCATCGAACCTGTTGAAGCCGGCGCTGGCGTCGGGCAACCTGCGCTGCATCGGCTCCACCACCTACAAGGAGTTCCGCAACTATTTCGAGAAGGACCGCGCGCTGGTCCGCCGGTTCCAGAAGATCGATGTGAACGAGCCGAATCTCGAAGACAGCATCAAGATCCTCCGCGGCCTGAAGACGAACTACGAGCGCCACCACAAGGTTCGTTACACCGATGAGGCGATCCGCGCCGCCGTGGAGCTCTCGGCGAAATACATCAACGACCGCAAGCTGCCGGACAAGGCGATCGACGTGATCGACGAGGTTGGCGCCAGCCGCATGCTGCTGCCCGAGCACAAGCGGCGGAAGACAGTGACCTTGCGCGACGTTGAGGAGATCGTTGCCAAGATCGCGCGCATCCCGCCGAAGAGCGTGTCGGCCGACGACAAGGAGACGCTGCGCAACCTCGAGCGCGACCTGAAGTCGATGGTGTTCGGCCAGGACAGGGCAATCGAGGCGCTGTCGGCGGCGATCAAGCTGGCGCGCGCCGGGCTGCGCGAGCCGGAGAAGCCGATCGGCAACTACCTGTTCTGTGGCCCGACCGGCGTCGGCAAGACCGAGGTCGCGCGGCAATTGGCCGCCACCATGGGGATCGAGCTGATCCGCTTCGACATGTCGGAGTACATGGAGCGGCACTCGGTGAGCCGGCTGATCGGCGCCCCGCCCGGCTATGTCGGCTTCGACCAGGGTGGCTTGCTGACCGATGCCATCGACCAGCATCCGCACGCGGTGCTGCTGCTGGATGAGGTAGAGAAAGCGCACCAGGACCTGTTCAACATCCTGCTGCAGGTGATGGACCACGGGAAGCTGACCGATCACAACGGGAAGACGGTCGATTTCCGTAACGTGGTGCTGATCATGACCACCAACGCAGGCGCCTCCGACATGGCCAAGGAGGCGATCGGTTTCGGCCGCGATACCCGCGAAGGCGAGGACGAGGACGCGATCAAGCGCCTGTTCACGCCGGAGTTCCGCAACCGGCTGGACGCGACGATCGCGTTCGCCGGTCTGACGCCGGAGATCGTCGGCCGCGTAGTGGAAAAATTCGTCATGCAGCTCGAGGCGCAGTTGGCCGACCGCAACGTGACGATCGAGCTGTCGTCGGCAGCGAAGGAATGGCTGGCGGAGCGGGGTTATGACAAGCTGTACGGCGCACGGCCGTTGGCGCGCGTGATCCAGGAGTACATCAAGAAACCGCTCGCCGAGGAGCTGTTGTTCGGCAAGCTGGTGAAGGGCGGCTCGGTGAAGGTCACGCTGCGCGACGGCAAGCTGGACTTCGAGATCATCGAGGCGCAATTGCCGGCACTGCCGAAGCCGGACGAGGACGGCGACGGCGGGGTGGATCGCGAGGAGATCGAGGCTTAGTCAGAATAAAATCTTCACCACAAGGACACAAAAGGCACGAAGGGGGTTATTCCCCTCGTGCCTTTGTGTTTTTGTGGTGCAACACTCCTTGAGCAGATACGCCAATGAATAGTCTCGATCAATTGCTGATACGGGGTCGAGTCGAGCGATTGCTGGCCCCGTGGCGGCGCACCGATCGGCCAGGCGTGACGCTTGGCGTGGTGTTCGGACGCGAGCTTGTCGCGCACGACAGCGCCGGCATGGCGAGCCTGGAACTCGGCGTACCGATCGGGGCCCGGACGACATTCCGCATCGCCTCGGTCAGCAAGCAATTCACCTGCGCCGCTGTTCTGCTGCTCGCGGCGGAAGGTCGGCTGGCGATCGAGGACGATGTCCGCCGCCACATCCCTGCCCTGCCCGATTTCGGCCATCGCGTCACGTTGGCGCATCTGATGCACAACACCTCCGGCATCCGCGACATGCTCGAGATCATGCGTCTGGGCGGCGCCGACCTCGGCCAGCCGTGCCAGCCGGAGGACCTGCTGGACGGCGTCTGCCGGCAGCGCGGACTGAACTTCATCCCGGGGTCGCGCTATCTCTACAGCAATTCCAACTTCATGCTGCTCGGCCGCATCGTGGAACTGATCAGCGGCGAGTCACTGCGCGACTTCCTCGACCAGCGCATCTTCGCGCCGCTCGGCATGAATGCAACGCGTCATGTCGAACGCACCACCGAGGTGGTGCCGAATCTGGCAACCGGCTATTTCCCGGCACCTGGCGGCGGCTGGATGCGCGCGCAGCACAATTTCCCGCTGCATGGCGAAGGCGGGCTGGTTTCATGCGTTGCCGATCTCGCCCTGTGGCACGCGCATTTTGCCTCGCCGCGGGTTGGCGGCACCGTGTTGGCGGATGCGCTTGCGACGATGACGCCGTTCAACAATGGCCTGCCAAACACTTATGCGCGCGGCCTGCGCGTCAAGACGCACCGTGGCGTTACCACGATCGGCCATGACGGGTTGTGGCCCGGCTACAGGACCAGCTTCGTCCGCATACCGGATCACGATGCCGCGGTGATCTGCATCAGCAACGATGCCACCGCTGACCCGCACGACCTGGCGTTCCAGGTCGTCGATACGCTGATTGAGGGGAAACCGGGTGTGCCTGCCGTGCCACCGATGCCACCCACGGATCGACTGGCCGGCCGGTATCTGAACCGCGATAGCGGCGCGACGGTGGATGTGGCGATCGACGACACCGGCTGCGTCACAGCCAGCACCCATGGCGGGGCGTTCACCACCATTCCCACCAACGACGGCGGCCTCGCCACCAGCCGAGGGTCGGCCGACTTCACCATGCGGCCCACGGCAGACGGCGGACTTGCGGTCGAGCGAGACGCCGGCGTGCGCGAGACGCTGGATCGTGTCGCATCTGGCGCCCATCTGCCGGCCGATCTGCCGGGTCGCTTCTATAATCCCGATATCGCGGCGACCTGGACCATCGTCGCGTGCGAGACCGGGATGACTATGCGCGTCGCGGGACCGTTGCGTTCCGCCGGACCGTGGGAGATCGAACCGATCGAGGGCGACTTCATCAGGATCATCTCGCCGATGACCCTGTTCCGTGCCTGGCTCGATGTCCGCGTGCTGCGCGATGCCGCTGGCCGCATCAGCGGTCTGCACGCCGACGGCGGCCGGGTGAAGAACCTGATGTTCATGCGCGAGGCCGGTTGAGCTATTCCGTGGCGATGCCCGCGAGACTGGCGGGCATCGCCGACTCCGACACGTGCACAACCTGTTGGCCGGCGTCGTCGTGCACTTCGATCCGGTAGGCAAAGCGATCGGCACCTGGATCGTGCGCGCCCGGTGCGGCCGCCATCACCTGCTTCAGCGCGGCGTGCTGCTCGGACGACAGCGACGCGCCATCCCGTTCACCCCGGCGCTTCAGTCCGGCAAAGCCGCCATGTCGCTCGACGATGACCTTCATCGCGGCGGGCTATCCGGCTCAGGCCACCGCAGCATCACCGATGCCGACCGTGGCCCAGGCCTTCGCGATCTTCGCGGCAACACTGGCGTCGTTGGAGAACAGGTCGCGCGCCACCGATATCGTTTCGGCAGCAGCCTTCGCAAAATCCGCCGTCGGCGTGAGCCGCTCCGTCAGCGTGACGTACCAGACCTTGCCTGTGACCTCCCACGCCTTGCCGCCAATGTCCTTGGCGGCAAGCACGAAGGCGCGGTTGGGAATGCCTGAATTGGTGTGAACGCCGCCCGAATCCTCTTCCGTGGGATCGTAATCGCGCATGTGCGCCGGCTGCGGGTCCTTGCCCAAATTCGGATCGTCATAGGCCGTGCCCGGGTTCGCCATGTCGCGCAGCGCGCGGCCTTTGAACCCCGGCGCGCGGATGTTCGCGCCGACCAGCCAGTCCGCCTGGTCGACGGTCTGCTGCAACGACCACTGCTTCACCAGCACGCCGAACACATCGGAGAAGTGCTCGTTCAGCGCGCCCGACTGGTTCTGATACGGCAGCTGCGCGGTGAACTGGGTTACACCGTGCGTGAGTTCGTGGGCGATCACCTCCAGTGCGCTGGTGAAGTTCTGGAAGATCTTCCCGTCACCGTCGCCGTAGACCATCTGCTGGCCGTTCCAGAATGCGTTGTCGTAGTTCTGCGCATAATGTACCGACGAAACGAGGGTTCGGCCGTGTGCGTCAACGGACTCGCGTCCGAACACATCCTTGTAGAACTGCCAGGTCGTGCCTGCGTAGTCGTAGGCCTGGTTCACCGCCGCATCGGCGACCGGGTCCGCTCCTTCCATTCGAGCCGCATCGCCGGGCAGGTCCTCGGTGCTGTTGCAGTTGAACACCTGCCGTCGGAGTCCGGAGCGGACCGCGGCGCCTATCGGCGCGCCGGTACGGAGTTGCGAACGAAATGCGTTGAGACTTCTGGTGATCCTCAGCGTACGACCCGCGGCCGCCGCCACGTCAGGATCGCTGTGCGACGCGAGACGTCGCAGGATACGCGTCGGGATCACGAAGCAGCAGCCGCACGATCCACGGCCCGGGATGGATGGAGATTGCATGACGTAGTCCTCCGCTGTTTGCCAAGCCTGCGTCGGCTGCACCGCCACGGCCCTGATTTTTGACACCCGCGCCTTCATGGTACCATATCATTCCGAACGGACCACGTCAGTAAAAACCGGGCCGAGGCGGCGTGCGCTGCGTCATACCGATGGAGCGATCACGGAGCCGCGAGGTCGATGACGGCCGCGTGAAACGTCTGCTGTTCACCAAGGAGCCACGTGATGATCCGGTATCTGTCGCCGCTCGCTTTCGTCGTGCTGCTGCCAGTCACCGCCGGCGCTCAGGGACTATTGCCGACCCACCGCATTCCCGCGGAGCTTGCTGGCCAGGCGGTGGCGGAAGCTGTCGCGAGTTGCGCGAAGCAGGGCTATGCCGAGACCGCGGTGCTGGTCGATGCGGATGGCGTGCGGCAGGCCGTGTTGCGTGGCGATCGCGCCGGCAGCCATACGCTCGACAGCGCCTACGACAAGGCCTACACGGCCGCGTCGTTCAAGACCGACACCAGTGCGCTGTTTGAACGGTCGAAGACGGCGCCGGGCTTCGCCAACCTGTTCACGCAATTGCCACACCTGATTCTGCTCGGCGGCGGAATCGTCATCAAGGTTGGCGACGAGGTGGTGGGCGCGATCGGCGCCGGCGGCGCGCCGGGCGCCAATCTGGATGACGACTGCGCGCGCGCCGGTCTCGACAAGATCCGCGATCAGCTCAAGTAGCTCAATACGACTTCGGCAGGTCGAGCACGCGTTCGGCGAGATAGCTCAGGATCAACTGCGGGGTGACCGGTGCGATGCGCGGGATGAGCGATTCACGCAATGCTCACGGCACATGGCAGGCCAGCACGCAACCTCAGAACGGGATATCGCCATGGACAAGATGAGCATCGAATGCGCGGCAACCCTCTAATTCGATGCGCACACGATAGGAGCCTGGTCGAAGCGCACTCTTGACAATCCAACGCTCAGCGTTCGAGGAACCGGGTTCATCGAGGAACTATAGAAGTTCCTGACAGGTAATCCCCCGTGGTCCCAAACGTCGATCCTGACGGCGATAGGCTGACCATCGAAGCGGCGATGCAGCCGCAACACAACTCCATCCGCTTGGATAGCGACATCCTCGACGTACGTGTATTTCTTCTCGAAAACACGAATGTCGTCGGAGATAACGATTCTCTGCGCCCATCGCCGTCCGTGGCTTCCGAGAGCATGAAGTAGCATTGTCCTCTCTGCCGCCGACCTGCAATAAATCCACTGCAGTGTGTTTCCAATCGGATGCGGAGACGGCACCAACACTTCTGCACAGCGGCGCGAAAATATCGAACGATCACGCGCGGGACCTTCGTGATAGACGCTGGCCCAGTCGATCTCTCGGAAGAAATCTTCTGTGTCATCATCGGTTGTCCAATCGGACTGCATATTGGCGTTTGAAAAGCGAACCTCATCCAGCGTGAGAACCATCCGTGCATCAAATACGAGCATAACCAGGACCGGGGCATGTGCTCCTTGATAATACTCATCCAATCGCCGAATTCCCTCGATGTGAAACTGCGTGGGAGTACGAGGGCGAAAGTATAATCGAGCGAACCGGTGCGCACGGCTGCGGCTCTGAATGACTTCGGTACCTGCGACGTCAAGACTACGACAATTCTCAGAATCATCGCGTGAGAGCAAGGTTCTGCTACGCAAAATACGTTCCGCGTTCTCGATTGCCGTGTGGTGGAAGAGTTGGCTTGGCCACTTGGCCCGGTGAGAATACACAGGTCCGTTGAGTATTCGCTCCCATTCCGCGATGTGCGCGTTTAGGAAACTCAAGCTCAGACTCATGAAAGCGCGAATTGCTCCTCGCGTTCGCTATTTGCGGGTTCCCGCAAGGATTGACGCCGAAACTCCAAGGCGATCTCTGGAGTTGAGCTCGTAGGGCGCTGAACTTGCACAGCACGGAT
The DNA here is from genome assembly GCA_963819855.1 of uncultured Alphaproteobacteria bacterium. Classification (GTDB taxonomy): domain Bacteria; phylum Pseudomonadota; class Alphaproteobacteria; order Acetobacterales; family Acetobacteraceae; genus JAMXLO01. Next base: position 32,274 of record CAWFYC010000026.1, on the reverse strand, counting down.
GTCTGGAAGCATACTCAGCACCGACATCACACTGCTCGCGCTCTCGCCAGCCGACCATTCGACGGTCTCACGCGTCAGCAACCCCTTGGCAAGTGAAAGCCAAATCCCGCGTAGATCTTCGGGATCTACGCAACGACGCTCTCCATTGTGCTCGATTGCCAGAGCCGCGTCCTGGTCACAGGAAGCGCTGAAATGAGCACGGGACTGCAGATCGATGAGCGAGCCACCGACCCTCCTTATTGCTTCCTGTATCACGCTTACAAAAATGTCGAACGATCGCATTGCCCCGGTCACACTGGAGAGCTCCCGGGTCACCGCCTCCATGTGTTCGGGCATCCCGATATCGACCTCATAGTCATGCAGATATATGTGGATCGGAATCTTAGATAAACATCGCTCCATTAAAGGGCGAACATCGTCCCACTCCAAGCCGCCGTTGCCACAGCCAAGGCGAGGGAAGGAGATTTCTACGATCCCCCGCCTCGCATATTCTTGGATGAATTTTTGCAGCCCCAACTCGATCCATTCCAGCCGGGAGGGATTGCGCCAATGCTCCTTCGTTGGGAAGTTTAGAACCCACTGGTCAGGCGCGTGCCAAAGCCACAACTTGCCCGGCGCAAGCAGTCTCTTTTCGCAGATCCCCTTATATGCCTTGAACATATCAGGATAACGCCGCTTGTACGCGTGCGCGATCCCTTTTCCCATGACCCCGACGCAATTGACGGTGTTTACCACCGTCTGCGCAGGGGATTCCAGGATGCTGGTACGATGATATATCAGCATTGGATTGTTGTCATTTGTTCACCATTTGTGCCATTGTGCACCAAATTCTGGACTCCGTCAATCGTCCTGACCCAACTGACGGTTGATAGATTGCTCGTGGGCGTCGCAACGCCTTCCTAGCTGATTGGCCCGATTCGTCTGCCTGAAATGCCGCTTCTGCCAACCCGTTGCGACGGTGTCAGGCCCCACCGACCTCGTCGCCGTGCCAGCAATCGACTTCACACCGAGACGGCGTGTCGGATCGCCGCGACTCCTCAATACGACTTCGGCAGATCCAGCACGCGTTCGGCAAGATAGCTCAGGATCAACTGCGGGCTGACCGGCGCGATCCGCGGAATCAGCGACTTCCCGCAGATAGCGTTCGACATGATACTCCTGCGCATAGCCCATTCCGCCGTGGGTCATCACCGCCTGCTCGCAGGCACGGAAGCCCGCCTCGCCGGCGAGATACTTCGCGGCATTGGCTTCAGCGCCGCACGGCAGGCCTTGGTCGTACCGCCAGGCGGCCTTCATCACCATCAGGTTGGCGGCCTCCAGTTCGGCCCAGCACTTTGCCAGCGGATGCTGGATGCCCTGGTTCTGGCCGATCGGCCGGCCGAACACCACGCGCTCCCGCGCGTAGCGCGACGCACGTGCCAGCGCGGCGTGACCGATGCCGATCGCCTCGGCGGCGACCAGCACGCGTTCGGGATTAAGGCCGTGCAGCAGCGTGCGGAACCCCTCGCCTTCCTCGCCGATGCGGTCTTCCTCGGGCACCTCCATGTCCTCGAAGAACACCATGTTCGAGTCGACCGCGTGCCGCCCCATCTTGTGGATCAGCCGCACCTCGGCATGCGCGCGGTCGAGCGTGGTGTAGAACAAGGTTAGCCCATGACTGTGGCGCTGCACCCGATCGAGTGGCGTGGTGCGTGCCAGCAACAATATCTTCGTGGCGACCTGCGCCGTGGAGGTCCAGATCTTGGTGCCGTTGATCACGTAGCGGTCGCCGCGCCGCTCGCCACGGGTGGTGATCTGCGTGGTGTTGAGCCCGGCATTCGGCTCGGTCACGCCGAAGCACGCCTTGTCACGCCCGGCGATGACCGGCGGCAGCATGCGGCGCTTCTGTGCCTCGGTGCCGAACACCACCACCGGATTGAGGCCGAAGATGTTCAGGTGGATCGCCGATGCTCCCGACATGCAGGCGCCCGATTCCGCCACCGCCTGCATCAGGATCGTCGCCTCGGTGATGCCGAGACCGGCGCCGCCATATGCCTCCGGCATCGCGATGCCGAGCCAGTTGGCTTCGGCCATGGCGGCGAAGAATGCGTCCGGGAACGTCGCGGTCCGGTCGCGCTCCAGCCAGTACCCGTCGTCGAAGCGAGCGCAGAGCTTCAGCACCTCGTCGCGAATCTGCTGCTGTGCATCGGTCAGGGCGAAGTCCATTGGTGGGCCTTTCAGGCGCGGGCTGGGCAGGCCATATTTGTCCCATGTCCAGCCATATGCTGAACACCCCCGCGACGGCGCGGCGAGGAGGCCGACGATGTCGAACAGTCTCTACGATCGAGATTTCTATGCCTGGGCCAACGAGCAGGCGGCGCTGCTGCGCGCCGGCAAGCTGACCGAGGCGGACATCGAGAATATCGCGGAAGAGATCGAGAGCATGGGGCGGAGCGAGAAGCGCGAGCTGGTCAGCCGGCTCACGATCCTGTTGCAGCATCTGTTGAAATGGCAGTTCCAGCCCGGGCGGCACAGCACCAGTTGGCGGCTCAGCATCGAGAACACCCGGCTGCAACTCGAGGATCACCTGAACGACAACCCAAGCCTGAAGTCGCAACTGGTTGAGGCGATGCGAAGCGCCTACCGCCGGGCGGTCAACGAAGCGGTGGCTGAGACGGGTTTTCCCCGGACCGCATTTCCTACCGAATGCCCATACAACTACGACCAGGCGATGGCCCCCGATTTCTGGCCGGAGTAAGCATGTACAGCCAGGCACTCAACACCCCGACCGCCACCGCCGACACCAGCGAGGCCGCGGCCGCGTTCCAGGCCCGCATCGACGCCGAGGAGCGGATCGAACCGAACGACTGGATGCCGGAGGCCTATCGCCGTACGCTGGTCCGCCAAATCAGCCAGCACGCGCACTCGGAAATCGTCGGCATGCTGCCGGAGGGCAACTGGATCACGCGCGCACCAACGCTGCGGCGCAAGGCGGCATTGCTGGCGAAGGTGCAGGACGAAGGCGGGCACGGGCTGTATCTCTATGCCGCGGCGGAGACGTTGGGGGTGACGCGCGAGGAGCTGGTCGAGCAGTTGCTGACCGGTCGGGCGAAATACTCGTCGATCTTCAACTACCCGACGCTGAGCTGGGCGGATATCGGCGCGATCGGCTGGCTGGTCGATGGCGCCGCGATCATGAACCAGATCCCGCTGTGCCGCTGTTCCTACGGTCCCTACGCGCGGGCGATGATCCGCATCTGCAAGGAGGAATTGTTTCATCAGCGCCAGGGCTTCGAGATCATGACCATGCTGTCGCGCGGCTCGGCCGAGCAGAAGGCGATGGCGCAAGACGCGCTGAACCGCTGGTGGTGGCCAAGCCTGATGATGTTCGGCCCGCCGGACTCGCAGTCGCAGCACTCCGATGCGTCGATGCGCTGGAAGATCAAGCGCTTCACCAACGATGCGCTGCGCCAGAAATTTGTCGATGCCACCGTTCTGCAGGGCCACTATCTCGGGCTGATCTTCCCCGACCCGGCGCTTCGCCTCGATGATGCCACCGGTCACTGGGAATTCGGCGCGATCGACTGGGACGAGTTCCGTCGCGTGCTCGCGGGTGACGGCCCGTGCAACCGGGAACGCCTCGCCGCACGGCGTCGAGCCCACGATGATGGGGCGTGGGTGCGCGAGGCGGCGCTGGCCTACGCGGCCAAGCATCAGTCCACGACGCAGCGCGCGGCGGCCTGAGCATGACCGAACAGACCACGCCGTTATGGGAGGTGTTCATCCGCGCCCGGACCGGGCTCGCGCACCGGCACGTCGGTTCGGTGCATGCGGCCGACGCGACAATGGCGTTGCAGGCAGCCCGCGACGTCTACACCCGCCGTGGCGAAGGGCTTTCCATCTGGGTGGTGCCGTCGGCGGCGATCACCGCCTCCGATCCGTCGGACAAGGACATGCTGTTCGAACCGGCCGCTTCCAAGATCTATCGGCACCCCACCTTCTACGAAGTGCCTGACGAAGTGGACAACATGTAGCGCCGTAGTGCAGTGTCCCGGCCAACAGCAGGGAAGAAACGCGATGAACGCTCCCGTCAGTATCGACCCGCGCGAAGACGCCTATGCGATTCCGCTCGACAAGATCGACGTGAGCCAGCCGCGGCTGTACCAGGATGACATCTGGTATCCGTATTTCGAGCGCCTGCGCCGCGACGACCCGGTACACTGGTGCGAGAACGGCATGTACGGCTCGTACTGGTCGGTGACCAAGTACAAGGACATCATGCAGGTCGACACCAGCCAGAAGACCTACTCGTCCGACGCGCTGATGGGCGGCATCGCGCTGCGCGACACGCCGATGGACTATCGCCGACCGAGCTTCATCTCGATGGACCAACCGAAGCACGACGAACAGCGCAAGGTCGTGTCGCCTGTGGTGGCGCCGATGAATCTGCAACGGCTCTCCGGCACCATTCGTGAGCGGACGCAGCGGGTGCTGGATGAACTGCCGCGCGGCGAGCCGTTCGACTGGGTCGATCGCGTGTCGATTGAACTGACCACGCAGATGCTTGCCACGCTGTTCGACTTTCCGTTCGAGGAGCGGCGGAAGCTCACCTACTGGTCGAACGTCGCGACAGTGAACACGCGCGCCGGCACTGAGATCGACTCCGACGAAAAACGCGACGCGGTGCTGCAACAGATGATGGAGTATTTCGTCGCGCTCTGGCACGAGCGCGCCGCGCAGCCGCCGCGACCCGACCTGATCTCCATGCTGGTGCACGGCGAGGCGACGCGCGACCTGCCGTCGCGGCCGCAGGAGTTCATGGGCAACATCCTGCTGCTGCTGGTCGGCGGCAACGACACCACGCGCAACTCGATGTCGGGCGGTCTGTGGGCGCTGCACAACCATCCCGACCAGTATCGCAAGCTGATGGCCGATCCCACGCTGGTCACCAGCATGGTGCCGGAGATCATCCGCTACCAGACGCCGGTGATCCATATGCGGCGGACTGCACTCGAGGATGCGGAACTCGGCGGCAAGCACGTCCGCAAGGGCGACAAGCTCGCGATGTGGTACATCTCGGGCAACCGCGACGAAGAGGCGATCGAGCACCCCAACGAGTTCATCATCGATCGCGCGCGGCCGCGCCAGCATCTGTCGTTCGGCTTCGGCATCCATCGCTGCGTCGGCAATCGCCTGGCGGAGCTGCAGTTGTCGATCCTGTGGGAGGAGGTCCTGCAACGCTTCCCGATGATCGAGGTGCTGGAGCCGCCGACGCGGGCCTACTCCAACATCCTGCGCAGCATTGCCGCGATGCCGGTGCGCATCCCCGTGCACTGAGGACGTGGCGACAACCACCTCAATCGCTGTCGTAGCGACACCGCTCGTCCTGCAGCTGCTGTACCGGGCGGACGATGCGCTGATCCTGGGCCATCGTCTGTCGGAATGGACCGGGCACGCGCCGACGCTCGAGGAGGAACTGGCGCTCGCCAACATCGCGCTCGATCTGATCGGCCAGGCGCGCGCGCTCTATGGCTACGCCGGCACGCTCACCGGTCATAGCGAAGACCAGCTCGCCTATCTGCGTGACGCCGCGGCATGGCGGAATTGCCTGATGGTCGAGCTGCCGAACGGCGATTTCGCGTTCAGCATCGCGCGCCTGCTGCTGGTCTCGGCGTTCGCCGATCCGTTCTGGCGTGCGGCGATGGCGTCGACCGACGGCACGATCGCTGCCGTCGCCGCCAAGGCAGAGAAGGAGACTGCCTATCACCTGCGGCACGCCGCGGAATGGCTGATCAGGCTTGGCGACGGCACAGCGGAAAGTCACCGCCGGGCGCGGACCGCGCTCGATGATCTGTGGCCCTATACCGGCGAACTGTTCACCAGCCTGCCCGGTGAAGCCGATATCGCCCCGGATCCAAACTCACTGCGCGACACCTGGAATGCCACCGTCAGCGGCATCCTTGCGCGCGCCACGCTGGAGCGGCCATCCGACGGGTGGATGCAGTCAGGTGGGCGCGACGGACGCCATACCGAACACCTCGGCCACCTGCTGGCCGAGATGCAGTTCCTCCAACGCACCTATCCGGGCGCCACATGGTAGCCGCCGCATCGCTGCGCGAGCGTGCGCTTGCCGCGCTGGAAACGGTCTGCGATCCGGAAATCCCGGTGCTGACCATCGCCGATCTCGGCATCCTGCGCGACGTGTCGGTGCATAACGAGACCGTCGAGGTCACCATCACGCCCACATATTCCGGTTGCCCGGCGATGAACCTGATCACGTTGGAGATCGAAACGGCACTCGCCCGCGCCGGCATCGAGGCACACATCCGCACCAGCCTGTCACCCGCCTGGACCACCGACTGGCTGACCGATGCGGCGCGCCGCAAGCTCGAGGCGTTCGGCATCGCGCCACCGGAGCACACCGCGTCGCGCCGCGCGCTGTTCGGCGAGGCTCACCCCACCTGCCCGCTGTGCGGCAGCGCCGACACCGAACAGATCAGCGAATTCGGCTCGACCGCGTGCAAGTCGCTGCACCGCTGCCGCGCCTGCCGCGAACCGTTCGACGCCTTCAAGTGCCACTGACCGACAGGGAGGAAACCATGCCGCGACAGGCGATCACCACCGACAAGGCACCGAAACCGGGCGGGCACTTCGCACAGGCAATTGCCGTCGAAGCGACCGGCAGGCTGGTGTTCATCTCCGGCATGGTCGCGCAACGGCCGGACGGCACCATCGCCGGCATCGGCGACGTCGAGGCACAGACCCGGCAGGTGTGCGAGAACGTCAAGGCCGCGGTGGAAGCCGCCGGCGGCACGCTCGCCGATGTCTGCCGCGTCGATGTCTATGTGCGCAACATGGAGAACCTGGCGCCGATCCATAAAGTGCGGCGCGAGTATTTCGCCTCGCCGCCGCCGGCCTCCACGCTGGTCGAGGTGAGCAAGTTCACCCATCCCGACTACCTGATCGAGATGAGCGCGATCGCGGTGGTGTGACGCTTCGGCCGCGGCCGAAGCAACGCGCGTGGCCGCACGGCGTTTGGCGACGCATATCGGGACGACACCGATGGAGACCCGCCAATGCCTGCATTGCTCGATCCGCGTGAGACGCACTTCCGCATTCCGAGCAGTCACGCCGGGCTGTCACTGTTCCTGCGTCATCTGCCGCCGCCCACCGGCGTTCCCGCAGCGGATGTCGTGCTGTATGTGCACGGCGCAACGTTCCCGTCCGCGCTGTCGATCGCGCATCGCTTCGATGGCCGTTCCTGGCGCGATGAACTGTGCGAGGCCGGCTTCCACGTCTGGGGCTTCGACTTCCACGGCTACGGCCATTCCGACCACTACCCTGCAATGGCTGAACCGCCGGAATGTCGCGATCCGCTCTGCACTGTCGAGGATGCCAGCCGGCAGCTCGAGCAGGCCGTGCGGTTCATCTGTCAGCACCATGGCACGGAACGGATCTCCCTCGTCGCGCATTCCTGGGGCACGATCGTCGCGTGCTGCTTCGCTGCACTGTTCCCGAAGCTGGTGCGGCGGCTGGTGTTGTTCGGCGCCATCGCGCGCCGCAACGGTCGCGCCGCGCAAGACTATCCGGCATGGCGCCTGGTTTCGCTGCAGGACCAGTGGCAGCGCTTCACCGCGGAGGTACCTCAAGGTGAGCTGCCAGTGTTGTCGCGCCGTCATTTCGCCGAATGGAGCGAGGGCTACCTGGACAGCGATCCGGCCAGCCGGACGCGAACACCACCCAGCGTGCAAACACCAAGCGGACCATGGTTCGACATAGCTCGCGCCTGGGCGGGCGACCTCGCCTACGACCCTGCCCGGGTGCACGCACCGGTGGCGATCATTCGCGGCGAGTGGGACAGCATGTGCACGGATAGCGATGCCGCCTGGCTGTTCCGCGCCTTCACCGCGCCGATCAAGCGCGATGTGAAGGTCAGCCGCGGCACGCATCTGATGCATCTCGAGACGAGCCGTTATGCGCTGTATCGCGAAGCGCAGAATTTCCTCACGGGCGGCGATGAGCCACCCTGCGCGAACTGAAAAGGAGAGCGCCATGTTCGCCGTGATCTTCGAAGTGCAGCCTAAGGCGGATCGCTGGGATCAATATCTTGCGCTGGCGAAGCAGCTACGCCCAGAACTCGAGCGGATCGATGGCTTCGTCGAAAACGAGCGTTACCGGAGCCGCCGAACGGAGGGACGGCTGCTGTCGCTCTCGACCTGGGCTGATGAGAAATCGGTGATCCGCTGGCGCACCCATGCGATGCACCACGGCGTGCAGGAAAAGGGTCGCTTCGAAGTGTTCGAGGACTACCATCTGCGCGTCGGCGAGATCACGGCAGACACCCAGCTTCCGCCTGGCCGCACTCTGGAGCAGCAGCGGCTCGACGCAACCGTCGTCGGCGCGGCGAAGGTGGTCAGCATCTACGAAGGTGACCAGGTGCCCGAGTCCCCGGGTACCGGCGTGCATGACTCCGAACTGTACGAAAGCATCACCACGCCGGGGAAGCTGCTGCGCCTGATATCGTGGGGCGATCCGGCCGTCGCGGAGGACCGCCGGGTACCTGCGTCGGTGCGTCACCGCTGCGTTCGGGTGATCCGCGATTATGGCATGATGGATCGGCGCGAGGCCCCGCAATTCTACCCGGATGTGGCGCGGGGCGTGTAGGGCTGTCGAAGTGCGCCAGCTTGGTTCGCATTACTGCTCGGGTAATCGCTGGCTGGCGCGGTGAGAGGTTGTTCGGTCGTCCAGGGACTCCCAACCAGTCCTTCTACGCACCTGAATAAATCTGCGCTACAATTTCGGCCCGCATTCGGCCGAGGGAGATGGTTCATGAGCGTCCTGCGCGGCAACAACGGTCCACGCTACAAGCACAACGCTGATGAGTCGGCGCCTTACGAGTCGATCACCGTTGACAAAATGACGCCGATCATCGGCGCCGAGATCGGCGGCGTCGATCTCGCCAAACCGCCTGGCAACCAGACCTTCGAGGAAATCCATCGCGCGCTGGCGGAGAACCTTGTGATCTTCTTCCGCGACCAGCACATCAGCGACGAACAGCACCTCGAATTCGGCCGCGGCTTCGGCAAGCTGCATATCCATCCGGCCGCGCCACACGAGCCCGGCCATCCGGAGCTGATGATCATCCACGCCGACAAGGATTCGCCGCGCGCCAACGGTGAAGGCTGGCACAGCGACGTTTCCTGCGATGTGGAACCGCCGATGGGCAGCATCCTGTATATCCGCAAGTGCCCGCCGCGCGGCGGCGACACGCTGTTTGCCTCGATGTACGCCGCCTATGAGGCGCTGTCGGATCGCATGAAGCGCTATCTGGAGGGCCTCACCGCGATCCACGACGGCGAGGCTGCCTATCGCGGCACCTATGCCAACCTCGGCGTTGCCGATAAGCTGGTCTATCCCCGCGCCGAACATCCGGTGATCCGCACGCATCCGGTCACCGGCAAGAAGGCGCTCTACGTCAACCGCGGCTTCACCGAGCGCATCGTCGGCGTGCCGCGCGACGAGAGCAATGCGATCCTGAACTACCTGTGGGACCATGCGGAAAGCCCCCTGTGGCAGTGCCGCTTCCGCTGGCAGGAAAACTCCATCGCGTTCTGGGACAATCGCTGCGTGCAGCATCGCGCGATGTGGGACTACTGGCCGCACACCCGCTCCGGTCACCGCGTCACCGTGGCGGGCGACAGGCCGGTGTGATGGCGAACGCACCGGCTTCACCGCTCGGCGTCTATCTCGAGCATCTGGGGAAGGGCGAACTCGCGTATCAGTTCAGCCCTGACGCCAACGCCGCGGTGTTCTATCCGCGCGTGATCTGTCCGACCACCGGCAACGACAATCTGCAATGGCGGGTGAGTCAGGGGCTGGGCACGGTATATGCGACCACAGTGGTGACCCCGCAGAAGGGCGATCCCTATAATGTCGCGCTGATCGACGTCGACGAAGGCTTCCGTTTGATGAGCCGCGTCGAGGACATCGCGCCGCTCGACGTGCGCATCGGCATGCGGGTGAAGTTTCGTGTGCACCCAGCAGTCGGCGACGAACCGCCCTCTCCGGTGTTCACGCCGGCGGACGGCACGCCATGAACGGTCTCACGCGCGGCAGCGCCGCCATCGTCGGCGCCGCGGAATCCGACATCGGCGCGGTCGCCGCCAACATGAGCCCGCTCGACCTGATGGCGCAGGGCATCCATCGCGCGCTCGCCGACTGCGGCCTGAAACTGCGCGACGTGGACGGCATCTTCTGCGCCGCCACTCAGGCGCGCACCTCGGCGATGTCGCTGTGCGAATATCTGCGCCTGCCTGCGGCATACACCGATTCCACCATCGTCGGCGGTTCGTCGTTCGAGGTGCACGTCGCGCACGCGCAGGCCGCGCTCGCGGCCGGCCTGTGTTCCGTCGCGGTGATCGCCTATGGCAGCACGCAGCGCACTGTCGGTCGCCGCCAGGCCTCGGCGCGCGAGTACAACCCGTACGAAACGCCCTTCCGGCCGTTCCTGCCTGCCACCGCCTATGCGCTTGCCGCGTCGCGCCACATGCACGAATTCGGCACCACACGCGAGCAACTGGCCGAGGTGGCGGTGGCCGCGCGTGAGTGGGCGCTGTTGAATCCGGTTGCGTGGGAGAAACAGCCGCTCACCATCGCCGAGGTCTTGTCGGCACGGCCGATCAGTCATCCGTTCACCGTGCGCGATTGCTGCCTGATCACCGACGGCGGCGGTGCCATCGTGATGATGTCCGCCGATCGTGCGCGCGCGATGGCCAGGCCCCCGGTCTATGTTCTCGGCTGCGGTCAGGCGATCACGCATGCGTCGATTTCCTCGATGCCGGACCTCACCGTGACAGGCGCGCGCGAATCAGGCGCCGCAGCCTACCGGATGGCGCGGCTGCGCGAGACCGACATCGATGTGCTCGCGCTGTACGATGCATTCACCATCAACACGATCCTGTTCCTCGAGGATCTGGGCTTCTGCCCGAAGGGCGAGGGCGGGCGCTTCGTGAGCGGGGGACGCATCGGACCGAAGGGCAGTCTGCCGGTGAACACCAACGGTGGCGGGCTGTCGTACTGCCACCCCGGTATGTACGGCCTGTTCCTGCTGATCGAGGCAGTGCGCCAGTTGCGCGGCGAATGCGGTGTGCGCCAAGTCGCGCAGGCGGAGACCGCGTTGGTGCATGGCAACGGCGGTGTGCTGTCGGCGCAGGCAACGGTGATCCTCGGGACGCAGGCGACGCTGTAACGTCGGGACCGGCGATCAATCGGTGAGTGCGTAGGTCCGCAGCTCGCAGACATCGATATCGCGGCGGATCACGCTGGTCCCGTCGATGAACATTATTTTGAAGTCGAGACGGCAAAGGCCGCCCGGATCCGGCAGGTCAAGCTGCACGAAGTGGTTCGGTTGCAGTCCTCGCCGACCCAACAGGTCCTCATCCCACCGCTCACTGCCGGCATTCGACACAAAGAAAGAGGACACGGTGGCGTGCGAGCGGTTCACCAGGTCAATCCCGCGAGAGGGGTGCCCGGCATGTGCAGCGCCGCTGAAGCCTGCCAGCACTGCCAGAACGAACCCGGTCCTGATCATTGGTCCCCATCACCTCCAGACTTCGTGACGCAAACCTATCCGCAATCGACATGTTGCCAAATAGGAAGGACACCCTGCGTCCTTTCGGTAAGTTTCCACGGGTAATTTGGCGGCACTGCGGCAGCCGGCTTCGCAACTTCCTGTTTTGTTCCGCAGTGTTGCCGCAATCAGGCGTTGGCGCGGATCCACTCCGCGGCACGCCGTACGCCACCAAATGTGAACACGTGCAGCCCAGCGATCGCCGCATGTGCGCTTTCGCCTGCCACCAGGTCGCCGATCAGCGCATCCGGCCCAGCCTCCACCAGGATACGCGCGAACGCCGTGTGACCGCGGGCCAGGGCGCGCAGCGACGCACCGATGCCGCAGCGGATCGCGAACTTCGCCAGCGTCGCCACATTGGCCGGCCCGGCGACACCGACATGCACCGGGCAGTCGATGCCAAGCGTCCGCTGTGCGGCGATCCAGTGCAGGATCGGCCCGGCCTCGAAGCTGAACTGCGTCACCAGCGACACCGCGAGCCCGCCCTGCCGTGCCAGCGCCACCTTGGCCCGCAGCGCCGCGTCTAGTGTGGCCACGTCGATCGCAGGATGGCCCTCCGGATAGCCGCCGAACGCGACCTGGCCGATGCCGTGCCGCTCCAGCACGCCGGTGGCCAGCAGATCGAGGCTCGCGCGGAACGGTCCCACCGGGCTGTCGTCGCCGCCAATCAGCAGGATACGATCGACCCCCGCCTCACCCGCCGCACGCTGCAGGAAATCGCTTGCCTGGGTGAAACTCGCCAGCCGCCGGGCCGCGACATGCGGCACCGGAACGAACCCGGCGCGATGCAGCCGCCCGCAGGCGGCGACGATATCGTGGTGGGTCACGCTCGACGGATGGTTGACGAACACCGACGTGCCGGGGGCGAGCAGTTTGCGCAGCGCCTCACCGGCAAACTCGTCGCGCGGCGACAATTCGATCGAGCAGTCGCCGATCAGCGTCGCCGCGCGTTGACGCTGCGCCGTGGTGAGAGTGGTTGCGTCCATCAGCCGGAATCCCGCTTGCGCGAGATCACGTAGGATTCGTCCCAGAACCACAGTCCGCCGTGATCGCGCAGCACCGCCTTGGTGGCGTCCAGATAGGCGCCGCTGCTGATCGCCTCGGACAGTCGCTGGTCCTCGATCTGCGCGACATACACCGCGGCGTTCCACGCGGCGAACAGCGTCGAGGTGCCGATCGTGTCGCTGATCTCACTCGGCAACGTGTGCATGTCGTAACGGAACAGCGACCGCGCATCGGCGTACGCCGAAAAATTCAGGTCCCGCCCGGCGCTGCCGAGTTCCGCCTTGGTCGCTCGCAGCAAGGCGTGGCGATCGGTGGTGAACGGGTCCTCGCCGGGCCAGATGCGCTGGATGATCTCCAGCCCCGGATCGTCGCCGTGCGAGTGGATCGCGATCAGCCGCCCGCCCGGGGCGAGCGCACGTGCCAGCGGCGCCACCACGCGGCGTGCCTTGAACTCCAGCGTCGCACGCGCACGATACGGCTGCGAGGCGATCACCAGATCGTATTCGGCGTCGGTGAAGCCGCGGCGGGGGCGTACCTGGTCGAGCAGGAACCGGTGGTCCTCGCGATAGATCACCAGTACGACCGGCTTTTCGTACACCGGATTGCCGCTGGTGCGGCTCATGCGGGCGCGCCAGTGATCGGAAAGGAACGGGCCGAGATCGGTGATCTGGGTCTCGAACTCGTGCGCTGTGTTACCGGTGAGCGACAACTCGTGCCAGACCAGGCTGGTGGCGGCATTGACCGAATTCGGCTTCAGCCATGGCGCCTCGGAATAGGCCATGTTGGTCATCACCAGCACGGTCGCGGGATGCTCGAACAGCCGGTCGGGCATCTTCTCCAGCACCAGGCGCACGTCCTCGAGGCTGATCTCCTTGCCGACGATGTAGAACGGCATGGTGGGGAAGCGGTTGTGCATGGCGCGCATGGTGCGTGCGAGCACGGTGCCGTCGCCCATGCCGGCGTCGAACAACCGCAGTGCCGGCGGGCGCGGATGGATGTTGGCCAGCTCCATGCCCACGCGTTGGGCGATGACCCACTTTTCGCCGCAGGTGGTGACGAACAGCAGATATTTCTGTCGGTTGTCGTAGAAGCGGAAGTTGTGGACGGTGCCGGCGGGGGGTTCCGGCAGCGCGGCCGCGACGCGGGCCGGCGTGCCGTTCACGGCGCGATGCGGCTCGCGCGCGATGAAGGCGTGGACGCGCTCCACTGTATCGGTGGTGACCCGCCCGCCAAGGCGCAGGCGGTTGACCAGCTTGCCGTCGTTCACCGCCAGTCGCCCGAAGGTGGATTCCGCCATCCGGGCGCTGCGGCAGAACTCGGCGATGTCGCGCAGGAGCGTTTCGCTCAACGGACGATCTCCCGAATTGCTGTTGTCGGGAGTGAGCGACGCGGTGGGCGGTGCGTCAACCACAATCGTGCCCACTCGGGAAGTGGGCAGCCGAGTGGGACTTATCCCGCGAAACCGTACGCCTGATCGACGATCTCGGTCGCCCGGGCGAATTCCCCCAGCGAGACCGCCGGCGGGCGGCCATCGGTCATGCGTGCCAGCGTATCGGCCACGAACATGCTGTAGCGCTGGCTGGACGGCACATAGGCCGCCGGATCCAACGCCCGATCGGGCGTCGCGGTCAGTCGCGCCCCGGTGTCCACCAGTGCGCAGTGCCGCGCGTTGATCCGCCACTCGTAGCTCCCGCTCGTGTCGGGATGCGTGTAGCCGGCTTCGATCACTCCCAGCATCCCGTCGGCGGCACGCAGCACGACGCAGGCATAGTCCTCGACGGCCTCGCCGAAGATGCTGTGAAATGCCGCATGGTCCACGCGCACCGCCTGCTCGCCGGCGAGCGTCAGGAACGCGTCCACGCCATGAACGCCGAGATTGCGCAACGCGCCGCCGCCGCTCTGCCGCGGGTCGAGCATCCACGGCACGCCCCAGTCGCGATACCGCCGCGGATGACCATTGATGATGCGGAAGTGGATATGGGCGGGTCGGCCGGCGTCGCCGAGCGCTTCGACGACACCGGCGATGCGGTTGACCAGCGCCACAGCGACGAAACGGCCGCGCTGCCGCGCCGCATCGGCCAGCGGCGCCACGTCAGCATGCGACAGTCCGATCGGCTTGTCCGCCAGGATCGGGATGTCCTGCTCGATCAGCCAGGCGAGGCGTGTCGCCGCCTCGGGGCCGCGGCCGAGCGCGATCACCAGATCGGGCCGATCGTCCAGCACCGCGGCAGCATCCGGGCGCGCCACGCCGCCGCTCTGTGCCACGAACCGCGCGACGGCCTGCGGGTCGGGGTCCCAAACGGCGGCGATCTGCGCGCCTGCCTCCAGCACGCCCTTCGCGTGCATGCCCGCGTGCCAGTGACCAACTCCAAGCACGCCAATTCGCATGATGCACTCCTACAGACCGCGCGACCCGTGCAGGATACCGCGCGACAGAAAGATCTGGGTTATCCGTTGCGTGATCTCCACGAAGTCCGCCGCCTGGCGCGCCTCGATCCCGCGCGGCCGTGGCAGATCGACGTCGATGACCTGCTCGATCCGGCCCGGCCGCGGCGACATCACCACCACGCGGTCGGCCAGCAACACCGCCTCGTCGATGCTGTGGGTGACGAACAGCACGGTCTTGCCGGTGCGGAGCCACAGCGCCTCGAGGTCGATGCGCATCTGCTCGCGCGTCAGCGCGTCGAGCGCGCCGAACGGTTCGTCCATGATCAGCAGCGGCGGATCGTGGATCAGCGCGCGCACGATCGAGGTTCGCTGCTGCATCCCGCCCGACAGCTCGCGCGGCAGGCTGGCGAGGAAGTCGCCCAATCCCACCGATTGAAGCAGCGCAACCGCCCGCTCGCGATAGCTGGCGGCACGCAGGCCGCGCAGTTCCACCTGTACCAGCACGTTATCCAGCACGCTGCGCCAGTCGAGCAGCACCGGATTCTGGAACACGATGCCGATATCGGTGACCGCGCGCGTCACCACTTGTCCGTTGGTGATCACCTCGCCCGAGCTTGGCCGCAGCAGGCCGGCGATCAGCCGCAGCAGCGTGCTCTTGCCGCAGCCGGACGGCCCGACGATGGCGACGAACTCGCCCTGCGCGACGCTGAGGTCGATCGAGGCCAGCGCCGTGGTGGTGACCGCGCGGCGCTGGAACGTCTTGGCCAGTCCGCGCGCAATGATCGCCGCCGGCGCCGCGCTCACTTCGGCAGGAAATCGTTGGTAAAGAACGCGCTCGCCGGCTTGTCGGTCTCCAGGTTGCCGTACTGCTTCAGCAGGGCCTCGGTCGCCTCCCAGTCCGACAGTGCACCCCAGCCGATCGGCTTGCCCTCGGTCGCCGTCGAGGCGAGATTCGGCAAGTCGGCGCCAAGTTGGTTCCTCTGCGAATCGAAATCGAGACCCTGTTTGGCGTTCATCAGCGCCTTAATCGCCGCATCCGGATCGGCCTTCGCCGCCTCCCAGGATTTCTGCGTCGCGGCGACGAAGCGGCGCACCAGGTCGGGCTTGCCGGCAATGGTCGCGTCCTGCGTCATGATCGTCAGCCCCACGGTGTTGATGCCGTTCTTCGCGAAGCCCATGCCGGCCGGATTGAACCCTTTCTGCTTCACCAGGAAATACTGGTCATCGAGCCCGCCCAGGATGGCATCGACGCGCTTCTCCAGCAGTGCCACCACCTTGCCGGCGGGATCGATCTGCACCAGCGTGATCTTGCCGGTGTCCAGCTTGTTGAAGCCCGCGAAGGCGGGGAACAGCTGCGTCAGCGCATCACCCGCGGTGATGGCGAGCTTCTTGCCTTCCAGGTCCTTCGGCGTCCGGATACCCGTCTCCGCCAGCGAGATCACGCCGAAGCTCGACGTGTTCAGCAACGACATCACGGTGCGGATGCCGGCGTCCTTCGACACCAGCCGCATCACCGACGACGAATCAGCCAGGCCGAACGTGTCCGTTCCGGCGGCGACCACCTGCGCGGTGTTGGCCGAGCCGCGGCCTTCGTTGATGGTCAGGTCGAGACCGGCATCGCGATAGAAGCCGCGTTCCTTGCCCAGGAAGAACGGCGCATGCACGCCGCCCATGTACCAGTTGAGCCGCAGCGACACCGCGTCCTCGGCCCAGGCAGGACCAGCCAGCATGATGGCCAGCAACACCGCAAGCATCCGGTGCATGACGTTTCCCCCAATTCTTGTGGTTCAGGCGAGCCCCGGTTCGTCGCGCCGGTCAGTCTGCGATACATGCCAGGGAATGATCAGTCGCTCTAGCAACTCCACCGCGAAATAGACCGCCAGCCCGATCGCGCCCAGCACCATGACGGTGGCGAATACCATCTGCGTGTTGAGGTCGCCGTTGTATTGCAGCAGCAGGTAGCCAAGGCCGCGATCCGAGGCGACGAACTCCGCGACCACCGCCGCGGTGGCGGAGATCGCCGCGCCGACCTTCAGGCCGGTGAAGATCTCGGGCAGTGCGTAGGGCAGCCGGATCTTGGCGAACGCACGCAGTCCGCCGGCGCCGGTGGTGTGCACGAAGTCCATGATCTCGGGATCGATCGCGCGGAAGCCGGCAATCGAGGCGATCACGATCGGAAAGAACGATAGCAGGAACACCAGCAGCAGTTTCGGCGTGAAGCCGAAGCCGAACCAGATGATGAACAGCGGCGCCACCGCGATCTTGGGCACGATCTGCAGGAAGACGACCACCGGATAGACGGTCTCTTCCATCGTGCGCGAAAACACGATGGCGATCGCGAGCGGTATGCTCACCGCGATCGCCAATGCGTAGCCGGCGACGATCTCCAGCGTGGTGATGCCGGCGCTTGCCGTGACCTGCTGCCAGTTTTTCGCCAGCGCGCGCACCACCTGGCTCGGCGGCGGCAGAATGTACTCGCGCACGCCGAACACGTGGACGCCGGCTTCCCATATCAGGAACAACAGCAAAAAGCCGAATGCGGTCCGCCAGCGGCGGAGCAGACCACTCACCCGGCGGAGAAGTCGATGAGCTGCCGCACCATCGTGCCCTGCTTCATCTGTGCGAAGCCTTGGTTGATCTCCGCCAGCTTGATGTGGCCGGAGATCATGTGGTCGAGCTTCAGCTTGCCCTGCACGTAAAGTTCCAGCAGCCGCGGCATGTCGACGCGGAACCGATTACCGCCCATCGAGGTGCCCTGGATCCTGCGGTCGCGCAAAAAATCGGCGCCGTGCAGCTCGATCTTGGTGCCCAACGGGATCATGCCGATGATGGTGGCGGTGCCGCCCGCACGCAGCATCTGGAACGACTGCTCCGCGGTCGTCTTGGTGCCGATCGCCTCGAAGGAATACGGCACGCCGCCCCCTGTCATCTCCTTCACCATCTCGACCGGATCGGCGTTCGAGGCGTTGATCGTGTCGGTGGCGCCCATTTGCTTCGCCACGTCGAGCTTGGTGGCCACGGTATCGATTGCGATGATGCGCGAGGCACCCGCCATCGCCGCGCCGTTCACCGCGGACAGCCCGATCCCGCCGCAACCGATCACCGCGACGGTGGAGCCAGGTTCCACCTTGGCGGCATGGAACACCGCGCCGACCCCGGTCATCACGCCGCAGCCGACCAGCGCGCAGCGATCCAGCGGCACGTCCTCGCGCACCTTCACCACCGCATGTTCATGCACCAGCATCTTCTCGGCAAATGCGGAGAGGTTCATCGCCTGGTTCAGCACCTCGCCCTTCCAGGTCAGACGGCGTGCGGCGCCGGGCTGCAGCTTCACCTCGGTGTTTTCGCACAGGTTCGGATGGCCGGTCATGCATTGCGCGCACTCGCCGCAGAACACCGACAGGCAGGTGATCACATGATCGCCGGGTTTGACGTAGGTCACATCGTCACCCACCGCCTCGATCACGCCGGCCGCCTCGTGGCCGAGCACACACGGCGTGGGGAATGGATACAGGCCTTCCATGAAATGCAGGTCGGAGTGGCAGAGGCCGGCAAACGCGGTGCGCACCAGTACCTCGCGACGCTTCAGCGGCGCGTGTTCCACGTTCTCGATCGTGAGCGGCTGGTGCGGCTCGTGAAAAACGGCGGCCTTCATGGGTTTCCTCCATCGCGTTGTTGGGTGACGCTAGCCTTGGGCAGCGGGAATGAAAAGATGCCCGGAATGGCGCGCCGATCGTTGAGGTTGGCTTCTTGGTGGGCCACGGATATCAACCGCGATTGCAACCGACACGCCAATATTCGGTCTCATACGGGGCCTCTCAAATATGGGGTGATCATTGGTCGGATCGCTGCGCTGCTTTGCGCGCTCTGACGGTTGATGGGCAACTCAGACCAGGTTGACCACAACCTCAATATTGCCGCGCGTTGCTTTGGAGTACGGACACGTCAGCCGGGAGATAACCGGCCATGATGATGAATAGCCGACCTGACATTCACTGGGCCTATGCGGGTGCCTACGGGGCCCGGCCCTGGGTCCGCGCCGAGCACGTCCGCCAGAAACCATCGTTCAGAACGATGGGTGCGTGCCATCGCGAACGCCAGCCCCTTCTCAGAATATTCCCTGCCGGCCGTAATGGCGCGAAGATGCCTCCGTTCCACCGCGGCGAACAACTGCTCTCGGGACCGGCCGACTGTTAAGGCGCACGGAATGTGCAGGCTGCGGTCGTCGTGCTGTCCTTATCCTGGCGCCAATGCCCGGCACTGCCGATGATCGGTATAATCGCTTGCGTAGAGATTTGCCGAAAGGGTCGGGACGGACATGGCGCCACATCCTCAACGACTGACAGTCACCCGCCGTGCGTGGCCGCTCGCGCGACCAGTTACGACCGCGCACGGGGTCGAGACCACGGTCGACGTCGTTGTCGCCGAAATTGCCGACGGCGAGGGACGCGGCCGCGGTGAAGGCGTGCCGCTTCGGCGCTACGGCGAGAGCATCGACAGCGTCGTCGCCGCGATTGATGCGATGAAAGGCGCGGTCTTCTCGGGGCTCAACCGCGACACACTGCAAAGCGCGCTGCCGCCGGGCGCGGCGCGCAACGCGCTCGACTGCGCATTCTGGGACATCGAAGCGAAGCGCGCTTATCGCAGCGTCGCGGAGCTGGCCGGGCTCGGCGCGGTGCCGCCGCTGATGACGGCGTTCACGCTCGCCTTCGATACGCCGGACAAGATGGCTGAGCAGGCTGCTGCCGCCAATCGCACCCGGCCGCTGCTCAAATTGGAATGTTTGGGCGACGGCGATGTCGAACGGGTGCGGGCGGTGCGGCAAGCGGCGCCGGCGGCGCGCCTCATCGTCGATGCCAACGAGAACTGGAATGCGGCCCAGCTTGGCGAATACATGCCGATGCTCGTCGATTGCAGGGTTGAACTGATAGAGCAGCCGCTGCCGGCCGACGCTGATGACGCGCTGGCGCGGTTGGCGCATCCGATCCCGCTCTGCGCTGACGAATCCTGCCGGACGCTGGCCGATCTCGACCGGCTCGACGGGAAATACCAGGCGATCAATATCAAGCTCGACAAGGCGGGTGGGCTGACCGAGGCGCTCGCGCTGGCGGCGGCAGCGAAGCGGCGGGGCTTGCGGATCATGGTCGGTGGCGTGATCAGCACGTCGCTTGGGATCGCGCCGGCGCTGCTCGTCGCACAGCAGGCCGATATCGTCGATCTCGACGGACCATTGCGCCTGGCGCTCGATCGTGGGGCGGGGCTGCGCTACGAGGGCGGCACGATCCAGCCGGCCGATCCGAAACTCTGGGGCGGACCTGGTTGATGGTGGGGCACCGGCCGGCAAATTGGTCGGCCGTCCCGCGTCAGCTTCGCGCCGGTCTCGGTCCTCCAATCGAGTTGCGTAGCTTCGAGCCTGGGTGGATACCTGCCGGTCTTCTCGTAGGTGAGGAAGCGCTCAAAGCGATTGCCACGCCGACGGCGCGGCTGGGCGGTTCGGCTGCTCCAGGTAACTTGAGCGGTCTCGATAAATATGTTATCAAAGAGTAAGGTGACAGAGCCACCACTAAGTACGACGAAAGTCTGGACGGTCTACCTAATTTGTAGCGTCCTTCGGCCTTCCGCAGCTCGCCGCGGTGCACGCACCTTGTTGCCTTACAACTAAGGTTATCCACATGACGCATCCGGTCGACAGCTCCTCCCGATTTGAGCAACTCCTCCCGACACTAGTAGACCAAATTTACCGAACAGTGCTTTGCAGACCCGCAGATGCGGACGGGTTAAGTCATTACATGACTTTCCTGACGAATGGGGAAATCGACCTCGCCCGCTTCGTCGACATAGCACACGAAAGCCCGGAATACCTAACGGTTGTCCAACCTGCGATCAAGGAGGTGCAAAAAGCATATCATCTCTTGTTTGACCGAGCGCCAACTCAAGCAGAGATTTACAACCACGTGCAGGCTTTCCGAGGTACCTGCAGTACCGACGACGAGGTGATCTCTTTGTTTCGCACTGACGGCGCCGCTCGCGCTCGATTGGCAATAAGACCGCTCAAAATCGAGATGGATATAACGAATCAGTGCAACATCAGATGCATAATGTGCCCCTTTAGCGATCCGGTCATTGGGCGCCGTAAAAGGAGCGACCTGAGTGAGGAGACTTTCTTACGCTGGGCGGATGATATGTTTAGCTGGGCCGCTTCCCTTGGGCTAATGTTTGGCACCGAACCGACCTTAAATCCGAACCTTTTATCCTTCGTCAGGATAGCTAAAGAGTATCGTGTACCGAATGTCTACTTTAGCACGAATGCGATGAAGCTAACGCCCGCGTTGTCTGGAGCTCTGATCGAGGCAAGTCTCGATGAGTTCAACGTCTCGCTCGATTCTGCCAGTAAAGTGACCTTTGAGCGCATCCGGCGAGGCGCCAAATGGGATACAGTCGTTCGTAATCTGAAGTCTCTACGAGACCAAAAGGCGGCCCTTAAAGTTAGCCGGCCGCGACTTCATTTGTCATTTGTGCTGATGCGATCAAACATTCAGGAACTGCCGCAATTTGTTGAGCTTGCAGCAGAGTTGGGCGCGGTCGTGGTTTATATTACACACTTGGTTGCATATGATACATTGGGAACGATCACCGAATCATTGGGAACGAATTTAGATGAGTTCGAGCAATATGTTGACAGAGCTCGCCTGTTGGCTCGACAGTACGGCATACATGCCGTTCTTCCACGCATGCGACAGGTCGGCATCAATTTCACTCTTCCACGTAAGTCAACTCAAGAACAGCAGCCCAGTCATCTGGCTGACATAGACCAAGCGCGCGAAGCTCATGGTTTGCCTAAACGGTTCGCCACGGACGAAGCCAATAGCTGTTGTCCGTTTCCTTGGCACTTCATTGCTATCCAGCCTGATGGCTCAGTTGTTCCGTGTGGTTGGTGGCATTCTGGTCCTCCTATGGGCAACCTGCATACCCAACGCTTTCGGGAAATCTGGTCGGGGGAGCCAATGCGAAGTTTACGCAGTCAGCTAGTAAGCCGCCACCTCGGAGCGAATTGCAGCAAATGTCCCGCCGCCGGTGTGGGTTCCTCAGACAGTTCTGAGTTGTTCCAATCGCGCTAAGTGTCCATCCGGGAACATCTTGAGTTGAATGAATAACCTGTAATTCGGTTGCGCCTCCGCGGTTCGCGGGAGGCGAGATGTGGACGCTGGAGAATTGGCCTCGGTATGACCGGAGCAACCTGCGCTATCCGAGCGACGTGATCGAAGAGGAGTTGGCGCTGATCGGCCCACTGATCTCGCCGGCGAACTGGGGCGGCAACCCGCCGACGTTGGATTTTTCGCGCAGTGGTCAACGCGGTGCTGTACATCCCGAGCACGGGCTGTCAGTGGGCGGCTTTCCCGAAGGACCTGCCACCGCGCAGCATGGTCAATGACTATCTGCGGCGCTGGGGTGACGACCGGACGTTGGATCGCACCCATCCCGCCCTCAATGTGCAGTGTCGCGAACGGACTGGCCCCGAGGCCAGTCCGACGGCGGCGATATTCGACAGCCAGAACGTGAAGAGCGTGGAAAAGGCGGCACTCGATCGGCGGGTGCCGCTAGATGCGGCAAAGAGGATCAAGCTCCTGGCTTGTCCGGTGTTTGTAGCTCGTGAAGTTTCCGGTCGAGTCGCCCCTTGGGGAAGGGGCACAAGGATGGACCGGGCACGCATTCACGAGGGGGTTCGTCGGATGCCTTTTGAGGATGTGCTGGATCGAACGGAGCGATCTGAACTGTCAGTGGCTGCGGCCATCGTTGCGGCGGGCACCGAAGGCGGAGATCGAGCAGGATGAATTTAACTGGGTACACGTGTGCCTTGGCTCCCCGCAGCGCGGTCTGTCCGATCGCAAGGAAAATGGAACCGCAAAACACGCAGAACACGCAAGGGGAGGCGGTGACTTCCAGGGCCAGGACGATGCGTTTGATCTCGAGGCGAGGCTTGCCGAAGTTGAGCAGCATGCAGAGATGCAAGCCTGTGGCTTTCAGATAATTCAGGCGCTGCGCGCGATGAACCTCGTCGATCGCCCTGGCTACCTTCAATTCGACGAGGACGATGTGTTCGACGAGTAGGTCAACAGTATATTCCCCGACCACGATCCCGTCGTATCGAACGACCATGGAATGTTGTTGCGAGACGCGAGCCCGGACTTGCGGAGCTCGTACACCAATGCGTTTTCATAGACTTTCTCAAGGAATCCGGTTCCCAGCGAGTGGAGCACCGTCAGGGCACAGCCGATGATTCGTTTGGCCAGGAGGTTAACCCTATCCTCGCCGGTATCCATTTGCGTGTTCTGCGTGTTTTGCGGTTCCATTTTCCTTGTTTACTGCCGGCACAACCTTGCCAATTTTTCGCCGGCCATGACGATGAACTCGGTATGTGAGCGCCGCGGGGAAGATTCCTCACAGTGCCGTCATACCGCCGTCCACGAACAGCAGGGCCCGCCGGTAACGTAGGAGGCATCATCGGAGGCCAGGATCGCGGCGGCGACCTCCTTGGCCCTGTCCGGGCGCTTCAGCATCGTGCACGGGGGTGACCTGAGCACCGCCGCGGCGAGGCGAAACGCTGCACGAGAAGATCGAAGCACAGCTCAATGCAATGAAGCGCGTGCCCCAGCTAATACGGTCTTTCTTCAAGCCACCGAGTATCGCCCATATTAGACGGGCCGCTGCGGCGGTAGAGGTCGGCGCAGCGGATTCGCGATGTTGACGCGAGGGTTCTGCGGGCCAGCACCGTCTGGTTCGAGGCAGTTGATCGCCTTGACGACCTTGCCGTCCACTTCATGCCGCCGGGTCAGGCGGCTACCCGCGGCAATAATCATGGGATCGAGCCCTCGCCGGGTCGGAGGTCCGGGCCGCAGAGCGACCTTTGTTCTCGTCGTCTTATGATTGTTCTCCCGTTCTCCCTGCTCCCCGTCGCGTTGCAACAGATCACATCGAAGCATAGACTCCGGCGCGGCAATCGGAGGGACTTGGCTGATGACCGTTCGAGGGTTCCTGACTTGGTATCTGATGACCGTCGCGGTTGTGACCGCATCTGGTGCCAGCATGTGGTATGGTATCCAAATTCGAAAGAATGCGGACACTGCAGCGGTTGCCGCATCGCCCTCCGAGGCATCACCGCCGTCGCAGCAGGTCGCGGACCTTCAGCAGACACTGCCAGCCACATCTCAGGGTGAGGCCGCGCCGCCGGAGTTGCATCCTCCTCAGTCAAGTACGGCGACGCTGCCGCAGTTGCATGTTCCTCGGCAAACTGGGGGGGCGAGGTTGGCTGTCAACGGCGCGACGCAACCCTGGATTGCTGGACGCAAGTCCCAGCCCGTTCAGAAAGTCGCGCCCCAGGCACCGACACATCGATATCCGCGGTTTGTCGTCGCGCGCGGGACCGGCGTTCATACCGATAACGAATCCGGATCTTATGTGATCGCATATCCGCCGGCCATGCCACCTTGGCGGATGCGGCGCTATGCGTACTATTACCCACCGTACGGCTATTACCCGCGCTACCCGTACTATTACTACTCCGCCGACTGACCCAGCCCCGCGGCTATAACCTAAGCCGGCGGAGCCGGAACCAATAAATCTGGAGTAGCCTACCCTGCGGATTGTCGCCGGGGGCAACATGAGCCAGTCACTGACGGATCGCTACGACGACCGGATCGCGGGGATGCTATCGTGCTACGACCGATTGGTGATCACCGGGACGCTGCCGGTGGTGTGCTATGCCGCCGGGATGACCGGATATCTGAATGCCAAGGGCATCCGCATCTTCGACTACCCGGAATTTGCCAAGACGCTGCGTGACCGCGTGCGTGACCGTGCGGTAACGCTGGCCGCTGAGGCGGGCGTTACCATCGAGCACATCGCCAAGCCGCATGTCCGCAAGGAAGATGTTGTTGCGCGGGTGCTCCGCCAGCGTGGCGACCACCCTGGTCCGGTGCACATCATCTCGGCGATGGAAGCCTGCGATGCCTACAAGCCCCCCGCCTTCGCGGGGGCAGGCTCTGGCACGACAAGCAGACACACAGGACCTTCATCCGGCCGGACAGCGGCAAGTGCCTGCACTATTATTTCTACGTTCAGGATGCCAGGTTTGGAAGTTTGGGCTGGTCTATCTTCGCGTGCCGACCTGGGCGCCGTTCCGCCTACAATTCTACTGCAACGGCCACAGCTGGCTGGCGCGCAAGCTGACCGCGGCGGGCATCGGCTACAGCATGGCCGACAATGCGTTCGTGCGCATCGACGACTGGGCGCTTGCCCAGGCTTTGGCCGACACGCTGTCGCCTGACCAGTTGCACCGCACCCTGGATCGGTATGCCAAGCTGTACTGCCCGGTATCCGATGTGTTCGGGCAGTCCTACCACTGGAGCCTGATGCAGGTGGAATACGCTACCGATCTGGTTTTCCGTTCCGCTGCCACGCTCGGTCCGCTCTATGAGCAACTGGTCCGCCAGTCGGTGCTGAACGTGAAGGCCGAGCAGGTCGCCACGTTCCTCGGCCGGCCGATCACGCCGTTGCTCGCGCAGGAGATCGGCTCGCAGTTCTCCACCCGCATCGAGGGCACCTGCATCAAGCACCGCTTCGGCAAGTGCTCCATCAAGATGTATGACAAGCACGGCATCGTGCTGCGTATCGAGACCACCGCCAACGATGTGTCCTTCTTCAAGCACCACCGAAAGGTGGAACACCGCACAGGCCCGGCGACCCGGGAACTCGCACCGGTCAAGAAATCGATCTACAGTCTGATCGACCTGCGTGAGATCCTGTTTGGCTGCAACCGGCGCTATATCGCCCACCTGTCCGCGTTGGACGACTTCTCCGCCGGGATCCGCACGCTGGGACGCCTGTCCAAGCCACGCGAGGTGGACGGCAAGACGGTGCAGGGGATCAACTTCTTCGCTCCTCTAGACAACGCCCTGTTGCACGCCTTGCAGAACCCGAAGGTCAACATCGCCGGCATTCGCCGGCGCGACCTGTTGGTGGACCTCGGCATGCTCTCGCCAACCCGACTGTCACGACAACTGCGCCGGATGCTCGACCTCGGGGTCATCAAACGCGTCATCGGAAGCTACCGCTACTACCTCACCAAGGCCGGACGTGCCGCGACCGCAGCGGCGGAACGGATCACCGAGGCGGTTGTCGTTCCGGCTATGATTTGATGGGATTTAGCAGACGGTGCGATTCAACGCAGCAAGCGAGAAGAGTTCGCCCGTAAGGGACTAATGCGCCGACGATGAGCGGGCAATCTGCGACTCTGCCACTGCGCTGATAGGGCCCACTCGGCGCCTGCCTCACATCGCCTTCATGCTCCCGTCCACGAACAGCGGGGCGCCGGTGACGTAGCAGGCATCGTCGGAGGCCAGAAACAGGATCGCGGCGGCGACCTCCTCGGCCCTGCCAGGGCGCTTCATCATGGTGCGCTGTGCGGCCTTGGTGGTGTCATACTGCATTTTCGTACGTGTCAGGTGACGGCTCCGGTGACAAGCGCCTCAGCCCAGTTCGCGAAGCCGTTGTCTCGCGCACGAACAGCGGCTTGGTCCCAGTCATACTCGAGAGCGAAAAATTCCGCTGACCACCGGCGGCCGTGCCGCGTGAGGATGGCGTAACGCGCGTGTGGCGAACGCGGCTCGATGCAGTTGGCTCGAGGGATGTCGCCGAACACCGGGCAACCGACCGATCCCGGATTTATAATCAGTGGTCCACCTGGTATCTTGAGAGTGCGGACTTCTCGGTCACTTTTTTGCAGCCCGTGACTTTCGCTCACGGTCGCGAATCCACGGCCCGAATAGCCGGTCAAGTTCGTTGATCTGGCGTTCGGAACCGGATTCCGGCACACAGTGCTCGAACCAACTGCACAGGGAAATTTCGATCAGCTCGCGGGGCCTGTCCGGATCCTCGGCATGGATGCGCTCTGCCGATTGCTCGATCGATAGCCGTTCGCCATCGGCCCAGATGACCTTGCGCCGCTTGGCATCGACACTGGCGTTTTCCAGCATGGCGAACACAAGGCCGGACACCTCGCCGGCGGTTTGTCCGTCAGGCGAGACCATCCATTCGAGGAAGTCCTCGGTGAGCGGGTTGTCGTCGAAGATGTCTGGCTCGCGTCGCTTTCCCATCGGATCAGAATAGCGCGGCGGCTCACCGCTGTCGCGTCGCTCACGCCAGAGTCTAACGCAGATCACGCGAGATTCAACGCGGGCATAGTAAGTCCCCGGGTAACGGCATCGTTCGTTACAACGCTACGAGCCAACCCAATGTCACTGTGGATACTCTGGTGGAATGCAATCCGGTCGCTGCGCCCGGCGTTCACCCGCCTGCAAACCTTCCTGTGGTTCGCCACCGCCGTGGCCGGCCTCACGGTGCGCACCGAGCAGCTCGGTGTCACCTCTATCGTGCGCGCGCTGAACCTCGATCCGCGTCGCTACAATGCGCTCCGCGATTATTTCCACTCCTCCGCCGTCAAGCTCGACCAGCTCACCGCGCTGTGGACCTCGCTGGTGCTTCGCCTGTTGCCCCAGGCGCTGCGCGTCAACGGCAGGTACGTCCTGGTCGGCGACGGCATCAAGATCCCCAAGTGCGGCCGCAAGATGCCGGCGGTCAAATTGCTGCATCAGCAATCGGCATCGAACACCAAGCCGGACTACATCACGGGGCACTCACTGCAAGCTGTAAGTCTGCTCGTTCAGGCCGCCTCTTCCGTCTTCGCTGTGCCGCTTGCCGCGCGCATCCATGAGGGCGTGGTATGGTCCAACCGCGACCGCCGGACCCTGCTCGACAAGATGATCTCCCTCATCGGCATCACCGATGTCGATCAACCCTTCTACTTCGTCGCCGACGCCTACTATGGCGCGCAAAAGATCGTCGCCGGCCTGCTCAAGCAGAACAACCACCTGGTCACCCGCGTGAAGTCCAATGCCGTCGCGTACACCGCCTACCAACATCGCGGGCCGCGCAAGCGAGGCGCGCCCAGGAAGTACGGCAAGAAGCTCAAAGTGAAGTCGCTGCTGAATGATCCCACGGCCTTCCAGAAGGCCAACAGCCCCGTCTACGGCGAGAACAAGCTGACCATCCAATATCGCGTCCGCGACCTGCTGTGGCGCCCTGCCGGCCGCATGGTGCGCTTCGTCGCGGTGATCCATCCAACAAGAGGCTCCCTCCTCCTCATGTGCACGGACACCTCCCTCGACGCCCTCGACATCATTCGTCTCTACGGTCTGCGCTTCAAGATCGAGCTCAGCTTCAAGCAGGCCGTGCACCAGATCGGCACCTTCGCCTATCATTTCTGGATGTTCGACATGAAGGCGCGGCGCCGCAACGACGGAAACCAGCATCTCCACCGGGCATCACCCAAATACCGCGACGACGTCAAACGCAAGCTGCATGCCTATCATGTCTTCATCCAGACCGGTCTCATCTGCCAAGGATTGCTGCAGTACCTCGCCGTCGCACATCCCCGGCTCGTCTGGACCTCCTTCGGATCCTGGCTGCGCACCGTCCGACCCGGGATCCGCCTTCCGAACTCGTCGTCGCAACCGCGCTACGCCAGCGGCTTCCCGAATTTCTCCTGGATACCCCGAAACACCACATCTTCACGAAATTCCTCGCCAAACGAGCCGATACCAATAAAATGCAGGGATTCCAACTCGCAGCTTGAGAGAAAATTCTGGGCAAACCCCAGATTCTCAAGCCCTTTACCCAACGCGCAATAAATTAGGCCACAGGGTTCCCTGGCGCACGTGACAGTTCGAGCGTTTCAGCCGTCGATCACGACTCGTCAAAACCGGTCAGTAGCGCAGGATCCAAGGCCCATCCTGCCGCCTCCCCTTCGCCGCGGGCACAACGGGCTGAGCTTTCTGTACGGGTGCAAGGTCAACTGAGTTTGAGATGACGGCCTTGGCTCCCGAGTCCAGCGTGTTATCGGCGACTTCGGCACTGGGTGACGGTAGCGGTGCGGTGCGCTCCTTATCGGCATAGGCCGAACCGACGCCAAGACTGAGCGCTGCGGCAGCTGCAAGAAGCATGATCCTCATAGTCTCACTCCTGGTCAGCACCAGGGGTAGAATGGTCAAGCTTTGAACGGAACAGTGTGAAATGTTTCACTGCTCATATGACAATTCATCCGGAATGCTGGGCTCTTCCCCCCGGAGAGGTCCCAGGCGGCTGACGGCGACCGCTCAATGCCGCGGCGGGAGCTGCACAGGGCGCGGGAGACGGCGGCAACGCTGGTGCGGGTGCAGCAGCGGCCGCGCCCTGACGGATGAAGCCAAGACCGAAGACCCCTACGCTGAGCAGCGCCATGCTGGCCGGCTTCGGCACCGGATCGCCTACAGCGTCGTTCGGCAACGTTGTCGGGGTACATCGCGTGCCGCTATCGGAAATGTTAGGTGACGCCCGGCGTCAAAATATCGAAAGCGCAACCGAGAGGCGTCAAGCCAGTGCGCTGAAAACTGGCAATTGGCAATATTGCCGTATGCGGCAACCAACTACTGCTAGGGGTATTTGTCAATTGACTACTTTTACGTTTGTCACGGCTTTAGTGAAATTTTGCGTGTGCAGCAGAAAAAAATTGCGGTTACCTTGCCGAGACTAGGTGCTGGTACGGAGAAAGTGTGATCTGAGTCATATCCTGTCAGATATGCATATCTATATTGGCCACATACGACAATGCCTCGAAAATGCCCGGATTCCACAGATCGGTTGGTATCGCCATGCAAGGTCGCAATGTCGTCGTGCCATTCCTGGCCGCGCTGTCCTCATGTTCGCTGTCGTTATCGCCAATGCACAAGCAAGCGCTCGATGCGTTCAATGTGCTGGAAGCGTCTCCGGTATGACCAACCAGGCCATGCTGGAAATAGCACGCGGCCGCCGTTATACCGAAGGACCAGGTGTCGCCGGCCGCATCGGCAGCTCCTTCGCCGATTATCTTTTCAGCGGGACGCTGTTCGGCGGGAACGAGGGGTTCGTCTCTCTGGTTGAACGCTATGCTGGCACCCGCGTTGATCGCGTCTGGATAGGCGTCAACCGGGCTGGCTTCGTACTGCGCACCGAGAGGGGCGACGTATACGCATTCCAGTGCGCGGGCTGATTATTCGTTGCGGCGGAGACTGCATGGATCCCATCATCCTCCGCTTCCTGGAGCGCATCCTTGCCGTCGGTATCGGTGGCATGGCGATCTTCCTCGGCTATCGGATGTTCCTGAAGATCCCGGAAAGCCGGGACGGCAGCGGCCGGATCGTCCTGCCCTGGAATATAAGCGTGGTTCTCACTCGTGTCGGGCCCGGCGTTTTCTTCGCACTGTTCGGTGCCGGCGTAGTCGCCCTCTCTATCGCCAAAGGGTTGGAGGTGGGCACACCCGTCACCAGCCTCTCCTACGCCACATCCGCGCCGCTGGCAGCGGATGCGTCAGCGCGCGCCGACGCCCGCGCGCTGCTGCGCCGCGACATCGCCGTCCTGAACAACATCGTCCAGATGCTCAGACCGGACCTGCCCGAGCATGAACGGGACCCGATGGAGCGCGCGATTTCCAGGATCAAGCTGGCGCTAATGAAACCGGTCTGGGAGAGGGTGAGGGTTGGGGCTCGCCACCCGACTTCGAGCAATGGATGAGCCACGGTGAACCCCTGCCGCCGCCCCACGATCTGGCCGAGGCGATTGCCTATTACCGTTATGGACAGAAGGAGGGTGCGCCGTGATCCGTGGGTCCCTGCATGCCCTCCGCTGCGCCCTGACCATCTTTGCCTCGCGCCGGCGGCGGCAGGCGGCGCTGAGTCTGTCGAGCCTTTACGATCCCGCCACGCTGGAGGCCACGCGACCCAGCTACGAGCGCACCACCACGAAGATCTTCGACCAGATCGTCAGCCCTGCCTTGCTGACAGAGGAAAAACAAAGGCTCGGCAATGTACGGCTCGATTTCCGGCTGCAGGGCGAGGGGAGCAGTCGGGAGCACCCACTGCAATCCTATGCAGTCGCCGACGGATTCCGCATCGTGCGCCCCGATCGCCTCGCTCAAATTTCTCGACGATCTCTGCACCGCCTACGCTTGGTTGCAGATCAACGGCTACGGCCTGGAAACTATTTCCGAATATGCGGCGATGCTGCGCTACCAGTCGTTTCCGGACGGGCGTTACCCACGGCCGCTGCTGGCGTTGCGCATTCCGTCCGATGCGCTGCGCAACCCGCGCGTGGACGAGCTGGCGCTCGGGCATTTCGTCGTCACCGCCCGCACCTTCATCCTCCTGCACGAGCTGGGCCACGTCTATTACCGCCACCGCGGTAGCACGATCGCCAACGAGGAGCAGGCCGATCGCTTCGCCGCCGAGGTGATGGCGCGGACACCGCTGCCGCCGCTTGGCATTATCGTCTTCTTCCTGTTCGACGCACATTGGTCGAGCTACCCGCCAGGGCCTGCCGACACCCACCCAATGAGCGGCGCGCGGCTCCAGGCCCTGGCAGGCCTGGTCGAGGATGGGGCTGGCCGCGGCCCTACGCAAGCTGGGCGGCCTACTGGACGATCCCGAGATTCGCGCTGGCTTCGCCGCCACGGGCCTTGCCGCGAATTCTGGCTGCCCTTGCTCCGCGGCGGCCTGGCGAACTACCTCGAGCCAGGACCAGCCCCGCGGCCGGCGTGCTATCTGGTTCCGCGTTCCAGGGTCGCTATGTCGGCCAGAGCCTGCAGTTTAACGAGCCGACACCCTATCCGATCGCGGTGACATTCGGCGGCGTGGCGATCAGGTGGATGGCGAATACAGCTTCGGTCTTGGCGTCGGAAGCATCCATGGCCGGGTCGCTGGCAATACACTTACTTTCGAGTGGGAGTGGGCTCGGAACTACGGACGCGGCGTATTCAATGCCGCCGCTGATGGGTCCTCATTCCACGGCACCTGGAGATATCGCGAATCACCGGACAATGCCGGCAGGTGGGAAGGCGGGCGGGCCGAATCACCGGTGCGCCTAATCTCCCCCTCGACCTTCTTGCGCACCAACCCGCGCAACCGGCGCAACCCGCGCGCTAGCGGTGTCGGGTCCAGCAATGATCCGGTCATGATGCAGGTCAGGTTGTGCGTGATCGTCCGCTCTTCCCGCCCGGCCAACACCTCGAAACCAGACGTGCTCCGAGCCATCGATGCTGGTGAGGCCGACATCCCGCCGTGAAACCAAACCTTTCATAGGCCTTAGCGGAGTCCCGTTACAGGCGACGGCGCAGGGTTCCAGAATAGACGATGGCCGCGGCAAGGCCG